>CAWGVG010000001.1:0-13494 GCA_963825865.1 uncultured Nitrososphaeraceae archaeon
TCACTTATTGCTTCTATGTCATTTTGGGGAATTACTACATCTATTTTAATCATGGAATAGATATGATGACATGTTATCTTATGTTAAAAAACATTTCTCGAATTTCCTTAGCAATATTAGCATTTATTATAAGAACAATTATATTTATAATACAAATATTTAAAAAACTCGTGCCAATAAACTCTGGCGATACTGCTTGGATGCTTATAGCTTCCAGCCTTGTATTATTGATGATTCCTGCTCTTCGGATTATTTGGAGCAGGATTACTACGGAGAAAGAATACAGTTTCCATCTTTATGCAGATCTTTTTTTGGAATGGCACTTTTGAGTGTCATGTGGTTTATATTTGGGTTCAGTCTGACGTTTGGACCTGATTCTGCCAGGTCTTGTTGGCAATCTAGATTGGACATTTCTTAAAGGTGTGCCTTTTGATAGTTCGCTTAAATATGCACCAACTATTCCGGGAGTTCTGTTTGTAAAATTCGAAATGATGTTTGCAGTAATTACTCCATTATTGTTAACTGGAGCAATATAAGAGGAACGAATGAAGTTTAGTGCATATGTTCTTTTCATTGCAGATTTGGAGTTTTCTAATATACTATCCGCTCGTACACTGGATATGGGGTGCGGGTGGCTTGGTAAATTAGGAGTTTTTGACTTTGCAGGTGGAATTGTAATTCACACAAGTGCAGGAATGGGAGCGCTTGCTGCACTTCTGGTCTTGGGAAAAGATCAAATTATGGTCCATCGATCATGGTTCCGCATAGTATACCAATTGCTGTTCTAGGATTTTCGCTTTTATGGTTGGGTTGGTTTGGATTTAACGCTGGAAGTGCATTGGCTTCTGGTGGAGTAGCTGGAAATACTGTAATTGTTACACATATGGCTTCGGCGGTCTCTGCTCTGGTATGGGTTGCACTTTCTTGGATGAGAACCCACAAACCGAGTGTAATCTGCAATAAATGGTGCTATAGCAGGTCTTGCTGGAATAACTCCTGCATCAGGATACGTAAGCGTAGAACATGCCTTTGCAATTGGATTGGCTATCGGTGTTGCGTCATATATGGGAGTAATCTTTTTAAAAGAAAGGCTAAGGATAGATGATGCACTAGATGTAAGCTCAGTATATGGCATTGCTGGAATTATCGGATCTCTTGCAATTGGCATTTTTGCAAGCTCCCTAATAAACCCTGCAGGCCCAAACGGATTATTATTCGGTAATGCACATCAGCTTCTGGTTCAAGCTATAGGAGTTGGTGTCGCAGGAACATTGGGTTTTGGAGGAACTTTCATAATAATGAAAGCCATAGATGTCTTGATAGGCGTTAGAGTTTCACATGAGACAGAAGAAAGGGGTCTTGACATTGAAGAACATGCTGAGCGTGCCTATACTGATGAAGGTGACTTTGAAAAGATCTAGAATTTAAAGTTTAAAATAAAAACATCTGAGGCCCTATTTTTTCCACATCTTAATAACATTGTCATCAAATTCGAACCATGACTACCTACCTATTTTTCAACCAACCAATATTTACATTACAAATAATAAATAATTGCTTTCCAATCCTCTTAATTGAACCCTATATTGCACTATCGCCACTTTTCTTCGTGCCTATGTCGTAAGCTTCTGTAACATCGTAGACAAATATTTTGCCATCATAAGCTGAGCCTTATTTATAATATTTAGAATATCGTCTATAATCTGCTTTGCTTGTGAATCTGAAACCAGTATTCAACCTTTGTTCCAAGCCCAAACTCTGGGACATATTTCATTACACCTGTGCCTACGTATATTGGTTCATTTTTCGAACGGCCTCTGACCTTTGATATCATAAAATGTCATACCACCGACATTGTGCTTATGGAGAACTTCATTTAGCTCTCCTACGCGTTCGTGAGGAATTATTATATCTAATCTTTTCATCACGAATTATCTTAGCATATAAACGTAAATAATACGGTTCCGTTAAGTTACTTATGTAAGTATATATGTATGACTTTTATTACCTACTGTTATTGCGTTGTATTAGTAACAAAGAAAGAAAGAAAAATCTATTTCTAGAAGTTAATATTTCCCATCTTGCCATTACGATAGTCTTCTATTGCTTGAAGAATCTCTTCTTTGGTATTCATAACAAATGGACCATACCTTGCTACTGGTTCATTTAATGGAATTCCTCCTATGAGAAGCAAATCGAGTGGAGATTTGAGTATTACTAGCAGAAGCATTGATTGCTACTCCTTCTCCAGCTTTATTAAACGTCACCATCTGTCCTGTCTTTGCAACCTTTTGCTTTTCTGCAGGTCCAAATAAACCTTCACCGTCGATAACATAAGCAAATGTATTATACTCATTTGGAATCGGCTGTATCAATTTAGCTCCTGATTGAAGAGTAAAGTGAAGATAAAAGATAGGAATTCGCGTGTCTATTACCGCCCTAGAACCTAATGCTTCTCCCGCAATAACCTTAACTTTGATGCTACCATCATCATTCTGCGCTACAGGAATCTTTGCAGAGAGAACATCTTGATACTTTGGCTTTATCATCTTATCACGCTGTGGCAAATTGACCCACAACTGGAATGCATGTAAGCTTCCGCCAGTACGTAGAAACTGCTTTTCTGGCATCTCAGAATGAACAACACCTGCTCCAGCTGTCATCCATTGTACATCACCTGGCCCAAGCTTTCCTGAGTTTCCTCTAGAATCTTTATGTTCAAACTTTCCCTCAAGCATATAGGTAACAGTCTCAAATCCTCGATGAGGATAATCTGGTGCTCCTTTTGCCTCACCTGGCTTCCAATCTTTAGAACCCATTTCATCTAATAGAAGAAATGGATCAAAATCCAAAAGAGCATTAGTTGGAAATGGCCTATGGACAACGAAGCCACCACCCTCTGTTGTCTCTTCACTGTCTATAATACGAGAAACAGAATGCAAATGATATTGTTGTTTATCTTGTTTATCCAAACTTGTTGTTTCTATTTTTGTCATACATTAGTGGTATAGCAATAATACACTATTTAACTTCAGTAGTGTCATACAACTTAGTTAGTATTTAATACCATATCTAGTAAGTTGTAACTGACTGTTTTGGTGATTATAACCTTTGACTGCTTTGGAATCATGATTCCCACCCATGCTATGCTGTACTAAGCCATGTAGCCACAAATCTGTGTCAATGGTTCTACTTCACATTAGAATACGCAAGTAGTTTCTTAAAAAGCGGAATTGAATGCACTACTGCTGGAAGTATTTGGTATTCAAACGATGCATCTGGTGCTTTATCTACGCATCAATCAATAATTGGATA
The DNA here is from genome assembly GCA_963825865.1 of uncultured Nitrososphaeraceae archaeon. Classification (GTDB taxonomy): domain Archaea; phylum Thermoproteota; class Nitrososphaeria; order Nitrososphaerales; family Nitrososphaeraceae; genus CAWGVG01. The sequence continues at coordinate 3,316 of CAWGVG010000001.1, forward strand.
GTTCTTATCTATTTCTGTATCTTCTTTAATATTTATGGTTTGTACTATCTCAGAGTAGATTAATGGTGTTGTTATTGTTGCAGATGTCACTGAAAGAACTAGACTTGCCAAGTCAATTCTATAATAATCAAGTTTATCGGGATCGTATCTTTGTACTACCTCGATATTTTCTCCTCTTTTTACTCTCTGTTGGATAACATTACGATGTACATAACTTGACACATACAAATACCCCCGACGTTTTGCCTCTTTAAGGAATTCTATTCTAAGAATATGCCCACCAGTTTCTCCCCAGAAACCTGGCTTGATGCTAATCCATTCCATATACGCAGTATTCTTCTCTCCAAAATTCTCATCATGTGTACCACGCCTTAGCTGGTAATTCTCTAATGGCCCTCCTTTTACATAACCAACAATTTGTATAGATGTGTTGTCGTCTTTAACCCTAAGGGTAAGTAGGATCGTATCTTTATGATTGAGAGATTTCTTGAATCTTTGTTCATCCTTAATGCCTATTGGAAGATGTAATTCTCTGTATATGTCAACCACAGTTTCTCGTATATTGGGATCAAGAATATGTTTATCGTCGTCATCGTCATTTTCAGTTTTTATCTCTTCGACTACGGGAATGAGACTTGTTTTATTTCTTCTAATTGAACTTCTTATGTCCACCTCCTTGGCCCATGCCTGTTTGAACGCTGCTATATTTTCAAAAAAGTTTTTCTGATACTCATCTGGTACACTATATATTACACTTTCGAACATTTCTTTTTCCTCCTTTAACATGCTGAAGTACTTGACAGACTCTTCATGTATACGTGATGGATGCCAACCAAGCGCATGGGCATTTGTGCGTGCAAGTTCCATAGAATGTTCAAGATTACCTAAAGCATAGCCTGCAATACGTTCCGAAACAGACAAGAACCAGCCTAAATTTTTATAATGTTTCCTTGTTTCAGTATCGCTTTCGTCTATACCTGCATATGTAAATAATTCCTCCATTCTCTTTTCTGCATGCTCTGCTATCTTGCCTTTAAAGGGATATGCTGTTCTATGGATTATTGCAATTACTATATCGATATTAATCCCAACACCATCAATGAACTTTCTTATTTTGCCATCATTTCTTATAAACCACTCAACAGCATCTTCATTTGGTTTGTCAGATTGCTTTAATGGATCATAGTCATGAAAAAGAGCGGCTATAAATAGATATTTTATGTCTTCACTGAATTTATCATTCTCTATGCCTAGTCCTTCTTCTTCTTCTTCTTTGTTCTGCTGTCCGTTGGCTGCAAGCAAAGTAAAGTAAGCAGCTTCTAATTCATGATCTATATTGTGATAACCATAATAATCAGATCCTAATCCTTTTTTTGAGAATTCAGATACTGCATGCCTTATTATTCTATGGAGCCATCTGTCTTGTAAATCCATTGTAGTACCCAGTTGAATTATTTTATCTTTGATAACGGCTTCCTTGGCAATGCCTATATTGTAACGTATCCACCAAGGAAATAGCTTTAGTCGTTTGTAAAACTGGTACCAAGCGGGCAGGGGCTCGGCTAAAGGATTAGAAGGGGATGACGGTTGCAAATCATTGTTGATATTGCTATTGGAATCATAGTTATTATTATTATTAACTTTGACTTGGGGCGACAAAAGTTGTTTATAATGATGACATTCATATATAAGAATATTTAGTGTTTAACCTGATCGTAATCAAATTATTATAATAAAATTTGATTATTGCTATTTTTCAGATATAATTGAATATATTTTGAAAAAACATCTCTGCTATCAGCCTACAGAAGGTGAGTAATAAGCGCTAACTATCACAATGATTTACAACAGACTAATGTATTCTGCTTTTATGTATATTCAAAACATGGTGTGAGCCTAATAATAAATTTTCATTTATAAACTACTAGTGTAATAAGTTATAAAAACTCGACTTCTGGTAAATATTTCAACAAAGGAGTAAAAGCACCGTATGCTCCCCACATAGACCACATAGTAAGAGGAACCTCTGCTAAAATTATAGTATTTGGAAGAGGAGGAAACGAGAGATATATGATATATATATCTATTTCAACAAGTTGGTGGAAGTGTTCTCATCGGTTTTAGAATGTATGGCATTATAAACAAGTATAAAGTCAGTACAAAGATCCCATTACCTACAAGTCGCAAAGACCCATGGCTGGGCCTGATAGAATAGATCTTAATTATGATAGGGAATATTCAAAGTCTCTTTTCAATAAAGGGGAGGACAAAGAATGATCACATAGGACATGTTATGAAAGAGCATATGACACGATAGTTGTTTTTGGAGATTCTAACTATAGATTTGACATTCCAAAGTTTAAGATTATAACAGTACAAAAGTTGTTAGCAAATTTTATTGCTTATTATATACATAATAACAATGATGACTACTGGGAAGTACTTTAATAGAGGAGTAATGGCATTGGATTCTCCGTATCTTGGGCACGTAGTAAGAGAAACTTATGACAAGATAGTTGTATTCGGTGAAGGAAATGATAGGTACGATATCCCAAAGTCTGAAATTCAAACAACAGGCAGAAACGTGTTAATAGGTCTTAATCTATCCGAGATTGCAAAAAGGTATAAAGTAAACCGTCAAGAACCATTGCCTACAACTGTACCCATTAGAACATTGGACCCAAGGAGAAAATCTAGACTTGGCAACTTATGAGAGAAAATATCCAAAATCATTATTTAACAAGGGAGTAAGAGTGCTAAATGAAGACCACATAGGACATGTTATGAAGGAAACTGATGACAAGGTGGTGATATTTGGTAGCTATGGCTATAGATTTGATGTTCCAAAATCAATGATTAAAGAAGTTGGAAGAAATGTCATTCTGAACATGGACTTTCCAGAACTAGCTGCAAAATATAAGGTAGATAGGAATGCAGAGTTACCAACAGGGGAGCCTATTGATAAGATAAATGATCAGGCATATCCTGAAGAAGACCATCAGGAGATTAAAGAAGAATATCAACACGAGGAGGCAATAAAAACAACAAAATCTGGTTTAGTTTATCCTGAAGAGGAGGAGAAAGAGAAGCAGCAGATCATCACCCAATCAATTGCCAACATGCTAATGGGCAATAATAGCGATAATTATGATTCTAAAAATATTAAATCGTCATCAATAGCAACCGCTGCAGTAGAGATAGTCGATTCAGAAACGCTAGTAACTCAGACACAAGATAGAATGTGGAAGGCATTAGAAGGCCATTATCGATACGATTCATCTCTAAAGGATAGTCAAGGTTTCCTTCTTAATCATGTAAATTCAAAGATTCCACTTGTAGTCATGTATGCAGATTTAGTTGGCTCAACTAATATGAGCATGACATTGCCTGCTGAGAAGATGGTTACCATAATCAGAGCATTCACATATGAAATGACTTGCATTGTGCGGAGCTATGGTGGTTATGTGCTAAAATATGTAGGCGATGCAGTAATTGCTTTTTTTCCGTCTGGCTACAACAAATTACTGGCCTGTGATAAGGCAGTCCAATGCGCGAAATCAATGATAACTGTAATTAAAAACGGAATTAATCCCATATTAAATAAGTATGATTATCCGGAACTTGGTGTTAAGATAGGCATAGATGAGGGCGAGAATGTAATCGTACAGTATGGACACGATAAAAGCTCCTTAATTGACATTCTTGGATATGGTATGAGTATAACTGCAAAAATAACTTCATTAACCAATCCCGACAAAATTACAATAGGTAAAGATGTCTATGACATATTGCACCCAGAAATTAAAAGCAAATTCGCAGAAATTAAATATAATGTTGACAACTGGAAATACGCTGATAGACGTACTGGCAGGCTTTACAAACTTTACACATTAACAGATTAGAAGTTACAATGGGCTAGAAGAATATTCACCTCCGTATTACTGGCCTCCATTTATTTTGGTTGAGATTGGGAATAATAAAGGAAGATTATTGTAATCAATCCAATAAGTTATAGAGAAACTACCTTCACTACCTACACCAAAGCCTTTTTCGTGCTCAAATTTAGTCTTTGGTTATTAAAACAAGATAATAATTGTAGATTTGTCATAAAACGTAACGTTGACTTGTACCAAGAATAAAACAAATAAGAATCTAACATGATAACTGATTTGAAAAAATACAGGCTCGTATCTCTTGGCTATTTACCTTAGCTGTTCTCTTTTAGCAACTTTTATTATTCTTTCCTTGGCTAATACCACTGCAGTTATCGCTATGTAAGCGACTAGTGCTAATTCGCATACCATATCGATCGCATTAACATCCCCAGCTCTTCAAGTAACAGGATTCCCAGGGAATCATGTTATTACATGTAATATTATGAAACCTACATTTCCTGCAATTCCTAATAATAATCACCTACCGTAATTTTTAGGAGTAAACAACTAACGGTAACGTCTTCTTTTTTTATTTAGCAAATCTAGCAAGCATTTAGTCTTAAAGTGAAGTTATCATCAATTTCAATTAGTCCAGATCCTTTGAATAAATCCCAAATATTTAGACTAAGATATTCAGGACCCAGTCCCTGAACCTGCATATGTACCTCTTCTTGAGTAAAAGTTGGGTCTCTTCTATTCTTGTATTTACGGCAAATTTCTCTTAATATATAGTTCATAACCTTCACTTTTATCTCGGGATCTGAGTCGACATTTGATATTCTATCAAACATTGCTCATATTGACTGCTTCCCGTTTAATTCTGTTGTGAAGTAGTTTCAAACATACACAAGCTTTAACCGAATTTCTGAATTGTATGTGTATCGATAGTCTTTAGCATAATATGGTAAAACGTATCGTTCTGTTCTAAATAAAATTCCATATATGCCTCTCTAGAGGGCAAAACACTTTCAACGTGTGACTGTGTGACTGGGTCACATGTTGTATATATGTATATAGATATTCACACTAATTTTATTGTGGTCGTAATATAGTCCAATCTTTGACGCATTTATTAGGTACTATTTATCATTGAGAAAGTCCCACTATGTTTGGTCAAAGTATTGGTCACAGTTTACAATACTTTTGCTTGGAATGCGGTAACGAACTTACTAGTAAGTCAAGTAGAAGACTTATTGATATCGGTGGTTGTCACACTTCCCAGGAATGTCTAAAATGTGGCTACACATTACTGTTTGGTACTATTAAGAAAAAGTCTAAGTAACAAATGGCAATGTGATGTAGATCTGGAGACCAACTCAGATAAGAGAAAAAGAGTCTACAAAGAAGTGAATCAACATACATAGTCCTTAGAATTGAAATTTCTTAATTGTAAACATACTCTGCTTTCAGACCAACTGTTGATATACAATTAGGCAATATTTATCATTGTAAACAATGCAAATGCTTAAGGCAGGTTGCAATAATAATCAGATATAAGGCATCTCCTGGATAACACCATAAAAGCTGTTCATACATGAATACGTTTGGGCATTCCCATTGCAGCTCTTCTACTTGAACTCATAATTTATCTGCCACATCTTTTTTTAAGAGAACATTACAAAATGAAAGCTGTTGGTTTATACAAACACTTACCAATAGAAGATCCTCACTCTCTGGTTGACCTAGACGTTGAACAACCCAAGTATCCTACAGGTCATGATCTACTAGTTGCCATAACGGCAATTTCAGTAAATCCTGTAGATACTAAGGTCAGAAAAGGGACGATTCCTCCAATGGAAAATGAAAATATGCCGCGTATATTGGGATGGGATGCTGCTGGAGAAGTAGTAGCGGCTGGATCAGATTGTACACTTTTTGATGAAGGCGACACCGTTTACTATGCTGGCAGCATTTCTCGACCATTAGGAACAAACTGCGAATTTCATTTAGTAGACGAACGTATTGTTGGAAGAAAACCAAATTCACTCTCCTTTGAGGAAGCTGCTGCCATGCCCCTTACAACTATAACAGCCTGGGAGGCTCTATATGATAGGTTATCTTTGTATTCAGACACTATAGGAAGGAAAACCGCCACACCACCAATAATGTTATCAACTTCAAATAATGGTACTGACGACAACAACAACAACAACAAGAGATATCGTCCATCTATTCTTATCATAGGTGGTGCAGGAGGAGTTGGTTCCATAGCCACACAGCTTGCAAAAAACCTTGTAAACCACCACTCCCCTTCTTCATCGTCTTCATTCTCAGGAATCAATGTAATCACAACTGCATCTAGAAATGAATCTGTAGAATGGTGTAAGAAAATGGGTGCCGATTACGTGGTAAACCATCATGGCGATCTTAAATCTCAAATCAAGAAAGTTGTAGGTATTGATTATACAGACTACATTCTCTGTTTGAACAATACTGATGGTCATTTTGATAGTATGGCTCAATTAGTTGCTCCACAAGGAAAGATATGCTCTATTGTTGAAACCAAGGCTCCTGTAGACCTAGGTGGTATACTACGGCAGAAAAGTGCTACGTTTGTTTGGGAGCTCATGTTCACTAGGTCTCTATTCCAAACCCGCGATATGATAGCACAACATCACTTGCTCAACGCAGTAGCCGATCTTATTGATAGTAAGAAAATAAAAACTACTTTGACAGACCAGTTGTCTCCAATAAATGCAGAAAATCTGCGTAAGGCACACAAGAAGCTGGAATCTGGTAGAATGATTGGAAAGATTGCATTATCTGGCTTCTAAACCTAACTTACTTTTCCAATTCTCTTTACAACTATGTCATACAATGCTCTGTTCTCTTCCTCTAACTTTTCTAGAATTAGTGGAAAAGAACCTTTGCTGTTGCATGACTGAAGCACAGAATGTAGTTTATAATAATGTTAAATCATTGTATGAGGTCCTTATACCTAAAGCAGTAGACAGTATGATCGTTTACCATTCCCACAGCCTGCATCATAGAATAACAAATGGTTGACCCTACGAATACAAAGCCTCTTCTCTTCAGATCGTTGCTTAGCACATCAGATATTTCTGTTCTTGAAGGAATCTCTATCCATCTTTTCCACCCATTATGTTTCGGTCTGCCATCAACGAAATTCCAAAGATATGAGTCGAAGCTCCCAAATTCTTGCTGTAATTTTAGGAAAGCTCTGGCGTTCGTTATAGTAGATTGAATTTTCAATCTATTTCTTATGATAGATGGATTGGTAAGTAGCTCTTGAATCCTTCTTTGATCATAATTGGCTACCCTGTTTGCATCAAAATCATCAAATGCTTTTCTATATCCTTCTCTCTTCTTGAGTATTATCGACCAACTTAGACCAGCTTGTGCGGATTCGAGTAATAAGAATTCAAACAGCTTCTTATCACTATGCACTGGAACACCCTATTCATCGTCATGATATTCAATATCAGTTGGACTACCGTTAGCGGCCCATTCACAACGAAGTTTAACACGCATATGATGATTTGAAGGAACTATGGTTTTCTGAATATATGTAATTGTATTTAATATTTGAAATATATCTCCTCCTTGTTGCCTTCTGATTTTGTAATAACACACAGAAACGTATCTAATTAAAATATGACTCTCTATGTCCTAGGATATAACACTTTGAGCGTGTGAGTGTACCATCCCTGTCACTGGATATGATCACGGCTGCAAGGATGCAAAGATTTCTCCATTCTCAGATAGATACATTGCCCAGCCCACAAGAGGTCCACAATTCCACACAAAGGAGTTTAATACTGGTTACAATGTTGGATTAAGAGCTTGCAGCAATGTTCTAGAAGGAGTACCAGCAGATCAGCTATTACAAGGTGATAATGATAATGATAATGATCAAAATCAGGGAAAAGCTCAGGAATCGAAGAGCTCTAGCGCTTCAGGTAGTACTAGTTCAAGTAGTGCAAGTAACAACAATCAGATAATAATTAACAACAATATCCAATCTAAAGAACTCAAGACTGGAAAAGCACTGGGATTTAGAGAAGAGCCAACACAGTCGGCTTGCGCAGGACTGGAAGGTACTGAAGGAGATAACGGATATGATCAGGGATATGTAGATGCACATGTTCACTTCTCAAAACATAAAGGCTTTGACAGTGACCCAGGTAACAGACATAGCGCAGAATACAATAAACAATATGTCAACGGATATAATGATGGTTGGGTAGATGCTAAGAATGGAGTACAAGACCCAAGTGCTAACCTAGATGTTCGCTGGATTTGAGACATTGATAGAAATCTACCAAGGTTGCTATTTCGATGAAGAAACAGTGGTATTCTTGAATTTCTTAAAACGAGATATATTGTATATGTTAGTCTAACATACTTAGATTCCTTCGATATCCAGAGTGAGGTGCACTTATCTCATTAATACAGATTTCTGACAAAACTCATAAAAGCGCTTTCTTCTTTCACATATCTCGCATTTGTCTTCTGAATATGACGCCAGTGCTGTTTTCGCAGCAAAGGAGCGTAGTACTATAACAAGCAAATGATAGAAATTTTATTTAATGAAAGGAGCCTGTTTGTATATCATCTCATATCAACAGCTTTGTATCATAAATTATATTTGTAAACTAAATTGGCCTAAAATGATAGGTCATAGAAGAATAGATTTAGTTAAATACATCTTATCTAGTAACTTGCTGTGCTGACTAAGTTATCAAATGGCAATAATAGAAATACTTAGGCCCATAGTAGAATTTATTACCTCAATTATATCTACCATGAGCTATCCCGGAATTTTTTTTCTTATGATACTAGAAAGTGCCTTGATTCCTATACCAAGTGAAATCATAATGCCATTTTCAGGTTTTCTTGCTTCAACTGGAAAGCTGAGTTCCGTAGGTGTTGTCCTAGCTGGGTACTTTTGGAAATCTTGTTGGTTCCATCTTAACCTATTACTTTGGAATAAATGTAGGAAGAGCTTTTTTAATAAAATATGGTAGATACGTATTTTTTAAAAAAGAACACCTCGAGCTTACAGAGAATTTATTTAAAAGATACGGAGATAAAGTTTCCTTTGTTGGCAGGTTATTGCCAGGTATTAGAACATATGTTTCACTACCAGCAGGAATAGGAAAAGCCAAATTTACAAAGTTTGTGATCTATACTTTTCTTGGATTTATAATCTGGAATTCCATGCTAACATATGTGGGTATGAAACTTGGAAGTAATTGGAAAAATATTGACAAGTACTCTATATATTTAGATTTAGCAGCAGTAATAGCAATTGCAGTTTTTTTAATATGGTTTGTATATAATAGCAGAAGAAAATCCAAGGCAATTGGAAGATAGAAAACCAGAAATACTATCGTCATTGCTTATCCTCGACTGATATTTCAACAAAGCCCCTATTGCATATCCATATAAATATCGAGGATCATCCAGTTCATCGAGGTCTATTCTGCGATTTAAAAAACTAAAAATCCAAGCAGCAATCCTGACAATTGTTGTTATGATTGTAGTAATGTCTAAATCTGTAGTTATCATATAAGCAGGACATAGAGGAGGTTTGTCCTTTACGTTGGGGCAATCGAGAATAGAATTTTAGGAGAAGGCGTGCACTTTATCATACCATTTGTTGAAAAAGTGATGCAGCTAGAAGTACTTACATTAAAGTTGCAAGCTGATGCGTCGACTGCTTCAAATGACCCAAAAGAAGTGGCAACCGTTATAGCATTGAATTACCACATCGATATGCAAAATTCAACGCCGAAGAACTCATAACAAAAAGAGAAACCGCGAAACGGGCTGCTATCCGTAATACTCTCTTAACAAGAGACATAAATTTTGAGGACGTATTTATAACTGACTTCAAATTCTCAGAAGCATTTGCAGGTCAGGTTGAATCAAAAGTAGTAGCATTTCAAAAATATTTGACTGAACAAAACAATCTAAAGGCTGTTCATTTAGTAGATAATCAGACAGTTGTTCAAGCACAAGCACAAGCAAGAGCAAATATGGCTACAGCATTTGGTGAAGGACAGACAATCAGCATAATTACCGAACAGCTTAGACAAAGTCCACAGTATTTGCAATGGCAATTTATCAATAGATACGATAGACTGATGTCAGATTCTCTTGGAAGAAGCGATAGTGGATTTCCATTTTTCCAATTATCGCAACAAGAATCTCAAAACCCAACCGGATAATAAAACATACACGCTCACTATAAATTGAAGGTCATCCCAAACCAGATTCC
>CAWGVG010000002.1:0-60283 GCA_963825865.1 uncultured Nitrososphaeraceae archaeon
AGAGGCTAGACATCAGACTTTATAGGCTCCTTAGACATATAGCTTTTCTTTATACTGTTAACTGTTAGATAGGATGAAACGAGCAATACAGCTATGCTTATTATAATAAATAATACTTGAAACGGTGCAAGCGCTGCTACTGCTGCTGAAGGTGCTGCTACTGCTCGCTGCCAGCTAAACTACTAGGTGCACCAGCAGCACTTATTATTGTGCCGGCTATTGTAAAAAAAAATGTACCAGCGCATGTCGGGCATGCAGTAAAAAGACCCGTTGCGGCTCCAATTCCGCTAAAACAACATGAAGTATTTTTTGTATTTTTTTTAGATCTCTTGTTTTGAAATACATACAACGCAAGTGTCATGTTCACGCTAACCAGAGTAGACAGCACTACTGTAAGAATTAGGTTTATCGGAATTACAAACACAATTAGATTATCGGATATGTAAGCAGTAAATGTTGGAACAAGGCCAGGTAGATTGCAGCACGGGGTAATTATCCAAGATGGAATGGTTACTTGATATATATGAGAAAATGATACGTATGGTCTGAAAATTATAATTTGAGAAATAAAAGCAAAAAGCAGCGCATATGCAATTAATACAGAAATGAAGACTAGCCGATACCTTTTTGCTTGTGAAATGATATCTACAACAATCGGTAATAACATTCCACTATTATATCCTTTTTTAACATCAATGGCTGATTGAACTTTCATTTTCTCGGCTAAACATATTCGATACACACTATATCCTATTACAACCAAGGATCCAACCAAAAATAAAAGGACTGCTAATCCAAGGGTGGACATCGACTGAACAGTCTTCGAAGAGATGATACCAATATGTAATGGAGATGTGATATAACCATAAAGCGCAAAAACCACTATAATCGCAAATGTAGCAAAAAATGAAATTCTGATACCTCGATTTCTGATATCAACGTAATAGTCTTTCTGCTCCATATTTATAATCCATCTCTCTAAAACCATACTCCAAATATATTGTTTCTATATATACCCTCTGCCATTTGATATTTTACATTGAATAATAAAGAATATGCTATACCAGAGGAGAAAGTACAACCAAAAAAGAAGAGAATTATAAAAACGCTCATCTATAGGTTCAAAAATAGCGAAAATGACATCATCCTGCTTCTTACATAACTGCTACCTGTCCAGGAATGTATGTTGTAATGCGGTTCATTCAGGTAATCGATAAATTTTCAAAGAATAGAAAAATAATAATAATAAAAATCAAATTGTGACATATAGTTCTAACCATTTAGCTGAATCTTGAATCTTTCAAAATTCCTTCTAGGACTCGAAAATAAGACTATGTGTTACTATTATATAATTCATATATTGCGACATTTATTTTTTTAAGTAATTTCTTTTTCGCTTTGTTAGCTTTTTCATTAGTCCTATAATCCTTTACTTCTAACAAAGTTTGTAAGTGTTCTAACTCTGGTCTTGTCAAAACATTCAGGCCTTTTTTTGATGTAAGTTCGAGTAGCCTTCTTCTTTCTGTGTCATCATCATTCTTTGAATTTTGCATAGCATAGACAATAGATCTATCTTGATAAAGTATTTGTAATAGTCTTCCTTCTTCACTTTCTATACAATCATGACATATCCATCAGCCATTGATATAACGACCTGTCTTTAGTTTTCCCTGCTGTTCAATTTCAGTTTCCAATGAGTCGGTAATAGAAGAACCACATTTGGAACACTCAGGTAATAATTTGATCATGACATGGTGTTAGATGATATATAACTGTTCACTATTAATATATCAGTATTAGGATATTATACCAGTACATTAGCACTTTCCAAAAATGTTGACTAAACCAACAGGAAGAAAATCTTCAGGATGATCTCCACTATATATGCTCCTCTCTGCAGCTTCTGCATCAACAAAAACTGTATTGAAAGCTCTGGTGACGAAGACGCGAGATTACTTTCTCAGTCAACTATATCCATATCGATGTTAAGTTACTTGGATTATGGTTTTAATAGAAGGAAAACGTATCTCTTCTTAAATATAAAACAATGAAGTCTAACTTCAAAGTATTAATCATTTGTGAAGTCTTGGTATTTTTGCTTCTCTTTTTTGACTTGAAAAGCAAGCTATTTCCATATAAACACAATAATATTGGAGCAAATATCACAAAAAATAACAATAATGTATCCCTAGCTACTATCAGCAATAACATCCTCAATATGATGAGCGTGATCAAACTTTATGGAAACATATTTACCAGTGAAGTAGGTTACAAGTGCCTTAACGTTGCATAGCTGTTTCAGGTATAATGTAAAGTAACAGAGTATGAAGCAGATGGGGATACCCGTTTGCGATTAAAACTAGATCCACAATTTACTAAGCTGATAAATTCAGCTAATAATAAAAGATGAAAATGGTGACTCCATGCACTAATTTCTGATTAAAGTAGAATATGCTTGACTAAAAGAAAGCTTAAATTTTGACTTTGTTATCCAAGGCTACATTTTCAGGAATAGGGGATGATACTATGCTATATGAATTCCCGTCTAGGTCTTTGAATTTAGACATTATGCCTCCCCATTCCTGCTTTTCAGGTTGACTGATATCAACTCCCTGATTCTTAAGTTCTTTGTATGTTGATTGCATATCGTCTGAATAAAACCATATGCCCGTTTCTGTTCCAATACCCTTCTTGTAGCTTCTACTACTCCTTCATTTGACATCATCTGGACATTTGGCAGCATAAGGCTAATCGTTGATTGAGAGTCTTTTGGCGCTACTTCAATCCATCTTATGCCGACAAATGATATATCTGTTTTAATCTCAAATCCAAGTTTTTGACTATAAAATTCCACAGCTTTTTGTTGGTCTGAGACTATTACTACTATTCCACCCATCGTGCCAATCATTTTCTAACCATTCTTTTAATCAACCAGTAGATTATAAGAAGGAATGCTATAGACCTTCATGAAGAAAGTATCCTCTTCCTGTCGCTGTGATACTATGAACAGTTATTCTGGTGGCAAAATTGAGTCAATTTGTATCAATTCCCTCCGAATCTTTCGCATTTTTTGGCATGCTGTGCTCTGTTATGTGAGCGGTGATTGCTTTAAACAGCAGTTGTTCCTGTGCTATCACTCATATTACTGCTATAATGGGCTGGAATACTAAAAGGCAATCCAAGTATTTGGTTATTCATGATAAGGACGTTAATAAAACTATAGTTGTTATTATGATCAGTGGATGTAAAAAGATAGTTCGCATATTGGTGATGGTTGCCGTCTTCGAAACCTTAATCAAAACGGCGAGGATGGCAAAAATTTATGATTCCATTCCGTATATATACATGTAGAACTACTCTATTTTTATAGAGTAAATTATTATCTAATGCTGGTATTTAGTAGATGACCTTACAACAGCTATTTACTCCTATGCAATTCTTTCAGGATGCTAATTCATCATCTTCACCTGCATTGTCCTCTGATTTCATAGTTCAAGACTTTGCAGTAATTATGATAGTCGCCGCAATAATGCTAGTTATTACCTACAAGTTAAAACAGCCGATGGCGGTTGGTTATATTTTAGCAGGTATGATCATAGGTCCTCACACGCCACCGTTTAGTCTGATACGGAATGTCAATACAGTAAATGTTTTTGCAGAATTAGGAATAATCATGCTTTTGTTTGTCATTGGCACTGAATTCCCTATTGCTAAACTTAGATCTGTAGGTAGAATTTCAGTTGTTGTTGCTTTAGCGGAAACAATTGGAACTTTATTATTTTCATTCTTTGTAGCACAAGCATTAGGATTTTCTTCCTTTGATTCTATGTTTCTTGCATTAGCGATGTCTATTACAAGCACAGTAGTAACTGTTAGAGTTTTAGAAGAACTTGGTATGATAAAGGATGAGTCTACCATTTTGCTCTTGGGTATCTCTGTTGTAGAAGATATTATAGCCATTACGACACTTGGCGTGTTTCAATCGATTGCTATTAATGGAAGTGGTGGAATATCTATTTTACATATTTCTATTTCAATAGGTATAGTAGCGGCATTTATAGGTAGCATACTAATCCTTGGTTCTAGGTTTATTCCAAATATTATTGACAAAATCAGCAAAACAAATGATTACGCAATACTTTTGATTGTTATTCTTGGACTAGCATTTGGTTTATCCTTTGCAGCTAAAGGCCTTGGTCTATCAGCTGCTACTGGAGCATTCCTGGCTGGAGTATTAGTAGCAGAGTCAAAAAATGGAGCAACAGCCCGTGTAATCACTATCCCGCTCAGGGATATGTTTGCTGCTTTGTTCTTTATATCGATAGGCGCATTGATGGAAGTATCTCTTATTCCTTTGTTTATCGTCCCTGCTTTGGTGCTTATTTTAGGCTCGTTTGCTTCAAAGTTCTTGATAATAACCCTCATCGTGATCAGATCATCAAAATACAACAGCGTAACGGCGTTAAGAACAGGATTTGGAATGGCATCGGCCAGAGGAGAGCTATCCTTAATTGTAGCTAAAGGAGGTCAGGACGTAGGTGCTATCTCATCAGCGGTCTTCCCAATAATAGGCGTAGTAACTATTGTAACAATTTTTATGACTCCTTATATACTTAAGTTTGGAAGGCAACTTACAACTTCATTATCATCATTTGCATCTAATAATGAAAATGATAAGCCAGAAGAAGAAAAGGAATAAAAGGACAATGAAAACCCACGACAACTATGGTTCTGTTTTAACGCTGACATAGGGATTACTATATCATGTCATCCCCAAACACCGTACATCTATATTTATATACACTGGAGGAATGAGTGTTTACATTTATGCATTGATCAAACTCATGTAAACCACTAAATTTAAAGGAAGTAAAGGATAGTATTTGATTTGCAAATTTTTTCGAAAGACAGATGACTGTACTTATTTGGTACAAATGTGTTGAATAGCAAAAATGACAAGGTGGAAGGTATTTAATGAAAATATCATTGGCATATCAAGCTTAACAAGTAATAACAACAACAATAATAACTATCCTTTTCCTAAACTTTAACTCTCCTTAAACTGTACCATAATCCTCGTCAGTTAAGCCTTATCCAATAAGCCCTCTGTTTAAATGACTGAATCTCTTCTTGCTTTATATCAACAAAATTATCACGTTGATTGGAATGAAGTTAAAAGATTGAGCTCCAATGTGAGATGATTAAGTTCCTTTTACTAACAGCACATACATACACTAAGTTGAAATACCTGTGAATATACAATGAAGACATCCGTAATAGAATGCTTCCAAGTATAATATCAAAGGTAGCTTCTGTGAAAATCAGTCGAAAGGAAGGAACAGTCAGAACATCAGGTAATGATGACGGCGATGACAGCGATGGCAATCAACCTAGCGACCATGACCATAGTGACGATGATAACAATAAAGAAGGAATTCACAACAAATGTGAGAGTTTAGATGAGGGAACATTTGCATTTATGCATTGGATGAGCTCAGCGGACAAGAAATCCTTAACTTCTGACAATCCCATAGTTTTAGTGAAGTTTGTCAATGACAAACATACAATACTATATGATACAGATATACAATCTGAAATATATATAGAGATAGACAATGGTGTTCCTTACTGTAAGCATTGCAAAGCAGACGATTGCTCTCATGTGGGCTTTGCTATATGCATTGAGCAATTTTATGGGAATAGACGTGGAAGTGGAAGAGAAGAAACAGTAGAAGATATCATACTTGACAATTAATATGCCACGATGTTTCTGATATTTAGAAACGCAGCCAACAAGATTTCAAGGAGGTTTGGTCCTTGCATATAGAGGGTTAGCTACCATCAATAATTCCAATTTTTATATTGTTATTGTGTCTTAGGAATGCAAATTACCTTGTCATTTTTGAATATGTGGTTATATCGTTACTGAATCTCCAGAGAACTTGACAAATTGAGTATACCACAAATAGTATTTAACCAGCGCGAATTTGCCAATTCGAGAATAGGTTTCAAAATATCAAATGATCATAAAATGCAAGTTCCAATTAAAAGAGAGCATATCGCCTTGAAGATATTTGAGGTGTCCATATTAGATTAATGTTACTTACCAAAGAATACCTTAACATCTGGCCTATAAAGATAATAAATAATTATTGCATTTATGATAACAGGCAATATAGATACTACATTACCAGTTACAATTGAAGCAAGACCTAAAGCAATTCCAATAAATGATAATACTAAAGTTATAGTCCAAGCCCATCCTTTTCCTTTCCATAAACCATACGCCATGACCAAAAATGCAATACCCAATGGTATGAGTATTATACTAACAAGAAATCCTATACCACTAATTATTGTGAGCAACGCTATTATAGTTACTCCTAAAGGTCTAGATGTTTGCATACTGTTTTATTATCAATGAACGATACTTATTAATTTTATAACAAAAGAATCTGATATTTTGTTATATCTCATCTTTTTTCTTTCCCATTTCTTTTATAAACGACTTAATTGGTTCCCACAATCCCTTCTCCGCTGGATCAGGGTCATTATTACCATTTCGTTTTCACAAATAGGAAAACAAAATATTTCTATAGAGGAAAACTAATTACCTCATCCCTCCACGAATTTCTTTTGTATTTGTGCTAGCCGTCTAATATAACCATCGTTTGATTGATCACCTGCAGTTGGACCTAGTTCCTGATAATATTTCTTTATATCTTCTGACCACTTTACGTTTCTTATCGCCTAATAATCCTCAACCAAACGGTAAAGTATGAAGTTTGCTTATTTATTGTGTATTGAAATTGCAATAAATTTATTTTACACTGGACAAAGTCTATGGTCTATGTTGCTGGTGTTATGTTGCTTGTAATAAACCTCAAAATCTAAGTCTGCGATATACTGTGGGAACTACTTTTACTAAATATAATTAATTATTCCATTTCCATATGTCGACTTGCCTGATTCTATACATAATGAAGAAAACGACCACTGTGAATAAGACAGTTTCTTCATATGGCACCAAAGTGAGATGAGTCATGAGATCAATTCATTTATTTATTTGCTAACCTTCATAACAATGTATAAGACTATTTGATGATTTATAGCATCATGCAAAACAATAATAATCTACAGGATAATCGACTTGTGGAAAAATTTTGTGAACTATATTCAGCGTCAGAATCAAAAACACCATCACCATCACCACCATCCTCCAAATCATCAAGGAAACAGAAAGATCACTTACTCATTTGTTACGCTGTTGCAGGGTATCCAGATATCAAAACTACAAAAGAAATTATATCGACTATGATACAGGCAGGTGCTGACATAATTGAAATAGGAATTCCATTTTCTGATCCCATTGCAGATGGTCCTATAATTCAAGAAGCTTCTTTTGTTTCCTTAATTAATGGAATAACACCGGACAAGAGTTTAGAAATTGCTAAAGACATTAGAAAGGAATTTCCAAAAACGCCTATAGTTTTGATGACATATTCAAATATTCTCATTAAAGCAGGATTAAGTAAATTTATAAAAAAAGCAAAACAATGTGGAGTTGATGGTTTTATACTTCCGGATATGTCAATTGAAGAATCTGATAAATATGTTAAAGAAGCATCACAATTAAACCTTGCAACAATATTTCTAGTATCACCTAACACAAATGAAGAAAGATTGCGCTCTATCGCCTCTAAATCCCGTGGATTTCTTTATTTAATTTCAACATATGGAACAACAGGTATTCGTAATTCATTTGATCTCTCTTCGGCAAGATACATTAAAAACACCAAGAGAATTGTAGGTTCCTTACTTCCCATAGCAGTAGGGTTTGGCATTAGTAAGCCAGAACATGCTAAATTCATGATTAAAGCTGGTGCAGATGCAATAATAGTCGCCAGTGCAATCATAAATATGACGAAGATTTATGCATCTGACAGAAAGAATGCAAAAAAGAAGAAAGAAATGCTCAAGGATATAAGTAATTTTGTATTAACCATGAAAAACGCGTGTAGAACATAAATATAAAACGTTCGAATATCAAACATAATCTGTAAATTCTTACTATCCATGTGCCTTTAATGCGAGATGAACAAAGCACTCAAATTAAGAATATTTATGAGCAATTTGTAATAAAATCTCAATCCGTCTAATTTCATTTGTCTTCAACTTTCATAAAATAATTGCTGTTAACAAATAATAATATTTGAACCATCAGTTATTATTGTTGCGAGACAAATTCAATTTTTATCTACAGCGTCAACAACTAACTTCTTGCTTCCTTCTAGTTTCTTGATAGCATCAAGAAATTCATGTTTAAAGAGCAAAAGTTCCTATTAGTATTTATCTATTTTGTCACCAAATTTTGCTTCATCATTTTATAGAATTCGTCATCGGACATGCTTTTCTTTCCTTCTATCCGCATTTCTACATCCTTTCCAGCTAAATACCTAAGACTAGGATTTTCACTTCTAATATCCTTGAGCACTACTTTTTGCTACAAGGTCAGCAGAAGAAGCATTCTCTAACATTTGTTCAAATCTCGTAGCCATATTTTGCATTATTTGAAAATATGGCGAATTTGGATTTTGCGACTTCTTTGCAATAACCATGCCGCTAGCAAAGTTTGTTTTAATAACTCCTGGTTCTACCAAAATAACTTTTATTCCAAATGGCTCTAACTCATACGCCATAGATTCACTTAAACCTTCAAGTGCAAATTTTGTGCTAACATAAGCAGATCCTCCTGGATAACCAAACCTTCCTGCTCCAGAACTGATATTTACAATTATTCCTGATTTTTGGCGACGCATGATTGGAAGAACTCCGTGGGTAGTTCTTATTACTCCAAATACGCGTCTAATATTGAATTAGAGCTCGTAAACAATCTGGATATTGTGTGCAAAAAATTACATACAGAAGGATGAAATATAAGAACTTGTGTCATAAAAGGATGAAATTTCCTAATCTTCATGGCTTTCACTATGGCGATATGCATTACTGATTTCATCTATTACTCTTATTATTTCCGAGTGATCCCAACTATTGTTGTATATAAAGAATGGCGGATGGCTTTTGCTTTTGACTCTACAAACCCCAAAATAATTTATGCTGGAAGTGATGGCGTAATATATAAATCACTTTTTTGTAAAGAAGGTTGTTGGGTTAATAAGTCAATAGATTATTAATAGCATTATTATTTATGAAGCACGCTCATAACTTCCATTCGCAGCAGAAGTCTAAGTTGTGATTGGTCGATCAATCATAGTTTATATTTGCTTTCATCATCGTTAATATTAACAACAATAATTATGATAATGGAAGCAAGGTGTGGTCATGTAGAAGAAAAATTATATGCAGATGCACACCATGGGCTATGTAGAAAATGCCATTCCAATTTTGCATTTCTGTTAGAGTTAGAACAAAAGTATGGTGAAGATGCACTAATAGAGTTCTGGTACGCCAAAGTACTCACTTATTCATCATCAGAAAGAAAAACAGTAGATCTAGATTGCTTTATAGATTATTTAGTTGAATTATATCGACAGAATTTAATCAAGTTTCCGTCAAAGGAGAAATATATTAGGAAAATGCTATATATGTTGCATTCACTTAAAGAACCATTTGATATAGAAACATTAAGATGAAGATGATTAATTATATGAAGCAGGCAGTAGTGTATTCTTGTCTTTCAATAAGGATAACATCTTCTCCTAATTCTTCATTTGGCTGACAAATCTATCTCGTTCCAAACTTAATCGATAAATAGTTCAGATCACCTAAATTCCACTTCTATTGTTCGTCTTCTATCAGTTAGGCAAATATTTAACCACCTGAGCCAAGCAATTTCCTTTCATTGTATTTGTTATTACTCATCAAAGTAACATAGTTTGAAAAGCCGTCGTTATAAATTAGATACTATTTTGACATATACAGACGAGCATTATTTAGTGCTAATTCACAATTTTATAAAAACTCCTCATTCTTTTTCTATAAATGGCATAACTTTATTTTCAATAACATCAATGACTTCAGATTTCAAATCAAATGAAAGCAAGAGATAATAAAATTTGTTTTCTTCTTCTGTTCCTTCTCCACTAAACCTTATTGGGACAGTTACACGAATAAGCCTCTCATATTTACCTATTGAATATTCTAGTCTACCTATTTTTGATTCAAAATCTTCCCGTGTAGCAGCACGAAGAACAGCCTGTATGGCATAATATGAAGTCTCTTCCTTTGTCATTAAAGGCATTAAGTTTTGTCTATATTCTGTAGAAATTATACTACCAAGATTATTGACTACGGCTACAAACCTAATAGAACTATCTAACTGCAGTATTTTTTCGCAAATAACAGTTAGATCCTGTTCAGTTAATGTCATAGCAATACTATAAGCGTTGTTTCATATAACGTTAATATTTCTCCTTCAAACATATGAATGACCGCATTAAAATTTTAAGATACTAGTAAAATAAACTTTTTGCTATATCATATAGAACAGGAAAGCTAATCTTTTGCATAAAAGATTGTATAAGCCCTTAAAATAATCCCTAGATATTAAAAATCATTGAGCACCAAACATTAATCTCAGAGGTCCTGCAAAGTTACGTATGATAAAAATTGTCTGGAACATATGAAGTATTAAATGGATATGCAACTGATAGTGGAACGAAAAGATATATGGAATATGCAGTTCAAAGAGGAAAGCCTTCTATTCACTTTCGTCTTTTTGATGGACTATACTTATCAAGTATTGGCATGGGCACATATCTGGGCGACCTCAGCACAGAAAATGATAAGGCTATGGAAAATGCAGTCTATGAGTCAATCAAATCTGGTGCTGTAAATGTCATAGATACAGCTATTAATTATCGTGCTATGAAGTCAGAGAAAAGCATAGGTAGAGCATTGTTACGTTTGAGAGAAGATGACATTATATCAAGGGACGAAGTTTTTATTTGTACGAAGAATGGCTACATTACAAACGATGGCGACTATCCAAGCATAGACGTAATGGAATACATGCAAAGAATGTTCATATCGACTGGGCTAATAAGGGCTGATGACATAAGCTCTGGCTATAATGTTTTGAGTCCTAACTATATTGAAAGATGTATCGACAAATCATTAACTAATATGCATCTGAATACTATAGACTTAGTATACATTCACAATGCATTCGAAAGTTGGCATGAGGACATCAAGAGAGAGGAATTTATGCAAATGCTTAGCAGAGTCTTTGAAGCATATGAAAGATACAGGTCAAATAACAAGATCCGCTATTATGGAATGGCAACATGGACCTGTTTTAGATACCGCCAGATAATAAAGAATATTTATCTTTAGAAGAAGTTGTTGATTTAGCTGAAAAGGTGGGGGGCAAGCAACATGGATTTAGATTTATTCAACTCCCATATAACTTAGCTTATAGCGAAGCGTTATTACTCAAAGGTCAAAATGTAGGCACTGAAAAAAAATTGACAATACTGGAGGCTGCTGAGAGGTTAAAGATAAAACTGTTTACTAGCATTCCATTATTCCAGGGCAGATTGCTTAAAGCCCAAATTCCTGATTATATGGGCTTAACTGATCAAGTAGCGAAACTGGTTCAGGTAATACGTTCTAGTCCTTCAGTTATCGCACCGCTTATAGGTTACAAGAAGCCACAACATGTTGAACAAAACCTAAAGATTGCAAATATCCCGCCACTAAATGATGAAGAGTTTAAAGAAGTAATTCATTCCTTATTAAAAGGAAATTCATAGTCCAGTCTTGTCCCAATTGCCTTTTTATATTATGCATCATTTTCTAGGCTCTATTTCATAGCAGCTAAAGAATTTGAGAAGTTTGGATCCGTTCCTTCTTGGAAGTTGGGAATTATCTTTATTGCTGCTGTAGATATACTTAATGGAGCTTGATATAGCAGGCAATATTATACTAAAATAAAATCATTTAAATTTGTTAATGTGATTTTTTAGCACCTTTAAGCAACCGAATTGTATAAGTCGATCTTGAGTTTAGACCTTGTATTTCTGCATCTCTTCTTAGAGAAGATCTAATATGCCATTGAATTATAGGTTAAGTTGACATGCAGAACTACCGATAAAATGTATTATGTCCAAATGCTCTTGGAGAATATCTGTACTAATTATTTTACATCTTCGTCTTCCTTTTTCTTAAATAAAAACCATTCCCTAAAATCATTGTAATCATCCTTTGCAAGACCGGCACCTAATCCAGACAAAATGCCAGTAATGATCGGCTGTTTTTTTGTACAAATTAGATAAACCAAGCAATGCACCGATTGCGCCGTGATGCACCCTTCTATTAAATATGTATACTTTGGATGGATTTTCTTTTGAATTCCAAGATGATGTTAAAATATCAGCAATTGAAGATCCTAATTGGAATGATTTTTTTTGTTGTCGATTTTGGTGGTTTTTCTTATTATTGTCTTCTATTTGATTGAGCATTTTGGATGCCGAATCTATTAATTTACTACATGTCAATACCTTTTCTTGCAAATTTTTCTTTAGTATGTTTATTGCATCCTTTGCGTTCATTTTTTCAGCTATTTTTAATACCATTTTATATCCTAATATCTCTGCATTTTTTATCATCGCATCTTCTTTTGTTCTTAATATCTCGCTCTCCATTACGGTAATAACATGATTGCTATTTTTATCATCATTATTATCACCTTGCAAACTTTGCAACGTAGATTTTATTTTCTTGTCAGTTTCCGGGCTATTATCAGTTATGTCGATTGTTTGACCAGTCGCTGAGTTTAATGAAAGTAGTTTTGCTTTTGAATCTGTTGGTTTTCCACCATATTCGGAAATTAGGTTTTTCAACTTACTTTGATGATTCTTTTCTTCCTGCAACTGCTGTTGTAATATATTCTTGGATTCAGGAAACTGAGTTTCTTGTATTCTTTTGCGTGATCTTTCCACTATTGCGTTTTCTGCTGATAGAATTTCATTTAAATATTCTATAAATTTATTTTTATCCGGTCCATCAGCCTTTGAGTTAGACATGGTTTAGAATAGAAAATATTTTATTTAATGATTGTATTAGGCGGTTGGCTTGCCCCTTATATTGTTATAGAACAAACCAGCCAGGTCAAGGTAACTTCCTTGTCGCGGATTCCAACTCTGAGTAATTTGCAATCTGGTCTCATATCAGCCATTTTGCTTCAGTCTGTGCTTTATCCAATATGGATACATCAATACGTATTCTGACTTTATACTTGAATATTATTAATAGTGATGAGGCAGGTGTATCGCTACCTCTGTCAAAATCATTGACTTTATTTTTGTATTATGATATCAATCAAATATCATCCACTCCTATAGCAACATTGTTCAGAAACATTCATTGATGATCGACAATTTTAAGAAGTGATCATTCATCCTTGATATTCAGCTTCTTTCGCTACTCATTTTATGTTAGAATGATTTTGTTATTATGAAGATTGAGTAAATGTTGTCTTTGGTGTTCCCTAAGTTGTACAAAATCAGTTTTATTATAACCACATAGTACTTTCACTTTCATGTCATATATTGACGAGGATAGTTCTGTTTCATATTTGATTAAATCGTCTATTCTATCTAGATCAAAGAACAAACCCACATCCGAAATTACAGTTACACCAGCCTTCCCTAGCTTGTTTGCACGCCGAAGTAACATTTTCGTCATAATCATTACTCCAACAAACTTATCTGTCAAACTATAGTATCCTTTTTTTGATTCTACAACTAGAATTGAGCCTTCTTTTTTGCATTTGTCTATATTAATACCGTTATTTGTTAAGTCGTTAAGAAGATCTGCTATTGAGTGGTAGTGTGTTAAAATAAGAACTATTTCATCTAATGATTCTAATGAGCTTTTGCTATAATTTGAATAAATTTGTGCCAGAGTAGTAATATGTGAGTATAATATTAAATTGTGAGATCCAAATTTACACTGTATAATCCTTTCCAATATATGACTTTTATCTCCATTTTTGAGGCTATCATTTTCCATTTTTTTCTATTATATTGTTAATTGTCAGAACAATTTAAATTCCATTAAAATTGTTGCTACTTTTCTAAAGCCATTTTATTTATCTATCTCGAACAGTGAGCATTACTCCACCTTCCCACTAGATTCTATTTGGTAGCTGGGTGAGTTATACTCCGTAGTTCGATCACTCAATTTATCAAAAAGTCTAATCCAAATGTTTTTTGGCTTCAGGAGGATGTAACATTGCTGCCAGGGCTTTGCTCTTAAGCTTCTTTCTTTACTCCCATGACAAAAAAATCAAGCAGTCTACTGAGATCATTCAGAAATATCATAACATATCATTTTTTATCATGTTCCAATTGATATTCCACTCCACATTGCTCTGAACAAAACTCATTGGAATTGCTCTCATCGCCAATTTGGTCAGCACAGTTTTTACAAATCCCTTTTTTATTCATATAGTTAAGACACTAGATTTTATTATTACACCTTTCTGTTGTGACATAAAAGGCAACTATTGAAGTATTAACTCGATGCTGACTCATTATATCTTCAGCCTTGAATCAAGTATACTGTATATTTTAGATATATTTATCAATATTTTGTTGTATATGTAATAGTTTCTGGAATCCATAACCTCAAAAGCCAAGACCAACTAGTGTCATATCATCTCTGGACAAGACTTTAAGCTTTATGCAATAAATAATAACCAGCTTTAGTTTATAAATTATCAAAGCTAAAAGCCTTTTAATCGTATTGCGGCTAATTCAACATAACATAACAAAGTCAATGGCGATAGGCTTTACAGCTGCAATCATAGCCGCTGCTCTTTTTGGTTCGGTGTCTACAATTGCTAAACCGGTATTAGCTACAGTAGATTCATTCTTACTTTCATCTTTAGTCTATCTAATATCTGCAATGTTCTTCAGTGCAATAATAGTACTAACAAACAATACAGCATCAGCATCATCATCATCATTGCAAAATTATGCCTCATTTTCTAAAAGAAGACACTACGTCTTGGTAGTAACAACTTCAATTATTGGTGCAGCGATAGCGCCAGCCATGTTCTTCTTTGGTCTCAGACAAACAACAGCATCAGATACTTCACTTTTGGCAAATGGGGAAACTATTTTTTCTATCATAATGGCAATTCTATTTTTCAAAGAAAAGCTAAAGCCATTGGGGTATATGGCAGTACCTGATGGTCTTAGCAGGACTTATCGTTGTCACAACAAACCTCCAAATCCATAGTTCATTATTTGGAATAAATTCTGGCAATATGCTTGTTCTTGGAGCTACCGCACTCTGGGGAA
Organism: uncultured Nitrososphaeraceae archaeon; assembly: GCA_963825865.1. Lineage (GTDB taxonomy): Archaea > Thermoproteota > Nitrososphaeria > Nitrososphaerales > Nitrososphaeraceae > CAWGVG01. The sequence goes on from CAWGVG010000002.1 coordinate 15,330, forward strand.
TAGATAATAATATATGCAGATTTATTATTTATCGCATGGGCATTGCAAGACTTGTACAGGTAAAATCAGTTATTGGAGGTGGTATCTTCTTATTTTTGCAGCATTTGTATTACACGTTCCATTAAACATTAGTGTAGTAGCGATACCACAGATAGTTGTGCTTGGTGCTGTTGGCTTTGGTACATCATTGTACTTTTTTCTAATTAGTATGAAAAGAATAGGAATTGTCAGGTCGGTATTGGTATTATCATTATCTTCTGTCTTTGGGCTTGTTTTTGCGTCATCGTTGCTAGCTGAACTAATAAGTGTACACCAAATAATTGCTATTGTAGTTATGATAGCAGGAATATATTTGATTAACATAGAAAAAGGAAATGGCAAAACAAATAACACTATTGCTTCCCCCCTTTCCATAGGTAGCGAAAATCCTTGGGATTACAAGGTCGCCTGTCCAACCTATGGGTCTGTTGCATGTTCAACTCATATTGAACCCAGGCTAACAAAAAGTAATGATGATGAACTATCTCTGGTTTGTTTGTTAAATGGCGGATTTGGCTAATGTCTAAGGGAAACTAATGCCAGCTGGTCCTCAAATAAACAAACCCCAACATTAGCCAGAGAAATCAACGGATAATAGTGGTATGGAACAATTATGACCCTATCATTGACGTGTATGAATCTCTGAAATACACGTGATGGCCAATTCTGGCTTATCCTCTTGATTGCTTGTGATTTTTCTTTTTGTATCCATTAATAATTACAATGGATGACGTACCCTATGTAGACACCAGAAAATGGGTTCTAAGATAATACAAGGCTAGTCAGCTTTAAACTTTTTCTGAATCTAGTGTTTAATTGAAAGCATTAACAGGTGTTTTAAGTTTACAAATTTGAATAAAGTTCTGTTATGAATGGCGCATCTAATGCGATGATATTCCATTAAGCATGATACCAATAGTGGCACAAATTTGTTCTTCCTTCATTATGATTCTTCGTTTTGCCAATCATAATCTCATTGTATAAATAATAACGAGACTTTATTAAATTATAATAGTAAGTTATCTGACTCCAAGTTATGACAAAATTACTATCATGTCGGCAAGTCGGATGCGATTGTGATTACATTGTGACAGGAGAGACTGAAGAAGAAGTTATGAGAAGTGCTGCAGAGCATGGTATCAAGGAACATTTTAGGACACAAAAAGACATGGTAGAGATGTGCGAGAAACTCAGAGAATTTATTCATACTTTGAGTAAATAATGACATTTTTGCATTCGAGCTCTGGTATTTCGCTTATCAAGTTCTGCTTCTCAGAATTATTGCTACTATCTATTGGCATGCATTAGCCCTATTATTATGCAAATAAGATATTTTTCTGCAACGAAAATAACCCTATCAAACAATATGAATTCTCAAAAACTATTGCAACAACAGCTGACAATTCGAACTTTGATTCAATCTATGCGTATGATCATCTCATTCCTCATTATAAAGATGATATAGAGAAAAACATTTTTGAATGTTTTACTTTATTATCTGCTATTGCGGCAATTACAGAAAGGATAAAGATAGGACAAGTAGTTGTATGCAACTCTTATCGTAATCCATCATTATTAGCAAACGTGTTGTCTACGTTGGACGTTATAAGTAATGGAGCCATCCAACGTAACAAGAATTAAGCAACTTGACGAATCCTTAACCATAATCAAAACAATGTGGACAGAAAAGAGCTTCATTTAAAGGAGAAAACTATACAATAAAAAATGCAATCTGTGTGGAGCTCCTGATGATATGAAAAGAAAAATTTCTCTTTTAAAAATATATTGCAATTCCTTTGGAAGAGACTACAAAGAAGATATTCAATATTCTGTCGTGCTGCCTTGCATTATAAGAGAATCACAAGAGGAAGTATATCAAGGACCTAATGCAACATAAAAGAAATGATAAAAGTGTAGAGCAATATATTCAATATATTGTTAATGGTATTACAATAGGAACACCTGAAAAGATATTGCAAGGTATCAGAACATATTTAGATATTGGTGTTAGACATTTTGTCCTACATTTTATAGGATTAAATGATGCAAGTTTAAGACTTTCTGATTCCAAAGTGATAAGAAGATTTAACAAATGACACTATAAATCGATTGCTTCGAAAATAAATACTAATTGTTACATGTTAAAAAATGGGTCTGTAAGTTTTAATTAACACTGCGAAAGTAGATCCTATACAAGTTCTCTAAACGAATATAGCGGGTACAATGATCTTATCGTTTAGTGTAATATTATTTAGGACAAGAGTAGCTGTTAACAAAAAACAAAGAACAACCGTCCTGCTAAGTATTCATAGCTTCAATCCATGATCTACTCTGTATTTATTCATTAGTGCTTTACAATATAGTAACTAATGACGTCATCTTTTTTCTATTAGTATACAGGTGAATAAATAAATAAAATAGCCAATAGAAAAGAGAGATATTGTACAACGAAAAAAAATTTTCAAATAATAGTTAACGCAAATAATTGAAATAGCCTGCTGGACACTTTCAAGCGCTCGATACCATTTGCGTTTTTTATAGATTTAGCTACACACGTCATTCAAAAAGCTATCGTTGCATTGCAGACTAACGTTTTTCTTTTGGTATCATTTCATTAATCATTTTACTAGTCGAAGTTGTATAGTATACATTTGCTGAGAGGAAAATTCTTCAAATAAGTAAGTATTATTTAGTTTATAAGTGATATTTAATTCGAGTGTGGTACGTTAAATAAACTTCTGCAGGTGTTATTAAGTATTAAATCTATGATTACATATGTCTGAGAATGATCTTGAGAAATGTCCAAGATGTAACCAAAGATCTATGACAGCCACTGGTGTCGTTAAGACGCAAGGGATAGCACAAGAGCCATTTGGAGAAGCACCTGACATAAGAGAATATGTGTGTAGCAACTGTGGTCATCGCAGCGATATGACTGGCAGCGATTCCTCTTGAAATGGTGAACCCTGTTCTTAGTTGACTTGCAAAACACGGAAGCATGGAGTCTTGATCTCAGATTTGGACACGATCCCGCATTAACAATGTTGATGGTAATAGTAGGAAGTAATTTGATGATTCATACTCATAATAAAAAACTAGGAAAAAATGAAATAGAAAAAATGAAATAGAAAAAATGAAATACTTACCAGGCATATTTTTGCTTAAGAATGTCAACGTCTTTTGCCACGCATCAGCAGTTTGTTGCGGAGCATAATTAGCTCCAGAAGGATTTGCAAAGGCATGTCCTAATCCTTTGTATATGAGAATTTCATTTGTAATACCATCGCCATCCAACGCTGCTTTGAATGCGTTTATCAGTGGTAATGGATTAGCCTTGGTCATGGTCTCCAAATATTCCTAAAACAGGCCACTTTATCTTTGAGAGTTCTTGTTTATCTATAACCAATGGAGTTCCATAGTGACAATATAGTAGCGGCAAGAGGGTGTTGTTCGCTATGCAAGGCTAGTTGCAGTGACTGTCCGCCGCCAAAACACCAACCAAGAGAAGCAATTTTAGAACTATCTACAAAAGGAAGAGAACTTACATATTTTACAGCTGCTTGTAGGTTAGAAATAGCTTCTTGCGGGTTAACTCTAACTGATTTTACTAACTGCGAAGCTTGATTTGGATCGTTGGTTGATTGTCCCTTAAACAAATCCACTGCCAATACAACATATCCTGCTTGCTTAGCAAGAGTGTGTGCCATAGTTTCGTATGTTATCATTTATACCCCAAAATTCATGAATCATAATTACTGCTGGAAGTTTCTTGCCTGTAGACGCAGCTAGAAGTATTGGTACGTGGTAGAGGGATATACCAGGTAGCCAGAAGCATTGTCAAAGTATTTGACTTCTTTATTAATTTGTAGACCCTCTTTTAGTGGTTATAGTAGCAGTTGAATTTGTGATTGTATGGAAATTAGAACCGCTAACGTAGTGGTATTAGTAGCAGTGAGCATTGAAGCATTAGTTTGAGCGTATGCGGAAGGTATTACTTTATAGATTGTATTTGTTGTTGACAAGATCAAAGAGGCTATAAAGAATGCGGAAAGGACTATTAAATTAGTACTTCTTTTTTTCATCATCAATACAATAAGAAGGTATCCTATTTTACTTTATTTGATATAGGTACTTATTTTACATCAGGTATTAATGAGAAAAATGTAAAATGCCATCCAAAATATGGAATATGTATCCCCCTCGCTGATCCAGCAGTATGAGTGGACGAAAATATTTGATCACGATTGATTTATAGTAGATCTCTTGCGTAATTAGCACTATAGTCTAACACCCTACTTGTTTTAGCCGTCTTCTTAGATTGAAATGCTGTCAGACTGTATAACTCTGAAGTTCAGGAGACCGGATATTATATCAGATACGTTATTGTACTTCCTTAATCTGTTTCTAAATTTATACCCATTATTCCAAACTTTTTGATCTTACATATGGTATGTTCTACTATGATCCTTAGCCTAGAATGATTCTTGTTGTAAGTTCTTTCATCACATGAAAGCAATGTACCCTTTTTCTTTTTGATACGAAGTACAGACTTTACAGTGGGAAAGTCCTTTTCAATGCCAAGATAACCAAGATCAACTATGTTTTCAACTTGTGATGGAGTTATAGAATGATTGTGTTTGTAAATGTCATAATCATGTTTTCTTCCACTTCTGTGACCTGTCTTATGCAGTATCAATCCTTCACTGTTTACCATCAATTGTGTCTTGACAGTATGTTTCTTCTTTCTACCTGAATAGTAACTCTTCCTTCTTCTTTTGTTCTTAGGTCTTGGAATTTCTTGTTCTGTAGAGTCTATGAAAGCCTTGAATCCAGGAAATACTCTTCTACTTCATCTATAGTTCTTAATCTCCTAGTACGTTTGTATATCTTCTTTGGCAATGGAATACACTCCTTGATAAGTGGTTCCATCATTGATATATCTCTACAAACATTGCTTTGATCAAGGTCAAACAGAAATCCTGATAATGTATATGTAATGTATAATCTGTAGTATACTAGAAGCATAACGAATCTTTCTTTAACTTTAAGCTTAAATGGTCTACCAGCACCTATATCCCGTATTCTCGTCCTTGATAGAAGACGTCTTCTTTCGTGCTCTTCGTAGTTATGTTCAATTTCGTTACAAATGGATTCAAATTCAGATACAGTTACTCCGGTAAATGACCTGAATATCAAAGGTTTCTTACATAATTTGCTATAGGACATCAAAGAGCTTGTCAGATAGATATCCTATGTGAAGAGGAATATAGCTATAAGCTTCTAATTACACAAGAGATCTATTTAAATTAAGCCTTTTATCAACAGGCGATTTATCTATCTCCTTTTACTCTATATATACATGTGCTCATATCAGTAGTATCGGATTAAGGAAGAGTATATGCAGAACTTACATATATTTTAGAAATGCCAAAAGGACTTTGAAGCTGAGGAAGTTAAATATCGAAAAGTAGCCAGCTATGCGATTTTAGTTATTCATCCTAAAAAAAGACCATCCCCAACAGAAGCTGATTATCCAATCACTGAAGAACAGCCTTCGAAATATTGAGGGAGGTGTTAGATTTCGTCACAAGCATTATAATGGTCTATATATTTGACTTGATGAAGTTACCAAAGTTTGTTATGAGTCATTTAGTATAATTGATTTATCGGGTTTTCTCTTCAAGCTTTCTAAACCCGGTATAATTACATCAAGAACTATATCGTTTTTAACTTGGATTTTTCTTTCTGAAGGTAAAGTACAAATTGTAAGCATAAAATGAAGTAGTGCCTCACATAATATTGCAATTGTTGCATCATAATCATCATTTGATTCAGAAGATAGTTTTTTAATACAATTCCTCATTATTATATCAATGTATTTTTGCGATGATTCAATGCTTGAAGTAATATCTGCTTGAATTTTTTCCTTTCCTATGTCTTCTATTGCCACATATAAGATTTGCTTAACTTCGTCTCCAGCTAACATTTTCATTGATGTTAATGTATTGACAATAATAGTTTGCCTATATAGATTATTAAGCTAATGCGATCTATTGAAGACATCGATTTTTGTTTTGTCTATTTTGGTAATGATCAATCATTAAACAAATTTAAGTTTATTGGTTATTTCAAGCCTAAAAAGGTTCATCGTTTTCTAACGCTTATAGTTGTTTTAGCTACTTTCAACTATAGTAATCATTTCTTTAATCTGATTGTGTATGTTCAAGTAGTGCCTTCCTTTATCTGTTATTTTAAATGAAGGAGAAGTAAAGCCTTCTTTATTTCCATCATTAATTATCAATCCCATTTCAAGCAAAAGTGCTAAATATTCATTTAACTGAGTATAAGATAGATAGGCTCCATACATAATTTTACCTCTTTTAGATCCTCCTTCCTTGATAACTTCCAAGATAGATGCTATTATATCCGTCTTACTTCGATTTTTCATATGAGATCTGTATTTATAGTAAGATAGCAGAGATAAGATAAAAACTGAATGAATGTTCAATCGTATAGATTGTTTTATATGTTATACTTCATATTTCTTATCATATATTTTTAGAAATTATCTTATATTGAATTAACGATTATCTTACAATAATTACTGTAAACCTCATCTTTCTAAACCTGTACTACATGCGTGATGCATCTGATGAGGGCGATATATTGATTATCTCTATTTGATTATCGATTGAATTTAATGTTAAGCTCTTGTCATCTTTCATCCGTCACATTATGTCCGAACAGTTTCTTGAATCTGTATTAGTAAATTATCAATGAAAGTGTTTTTCTATCCTTTGACGGTATCTGAAGCATTAATCAAACATTCTTTTTGAAAGTAGTTTATACGTAATAACATGAAAGTAGGTGTAGCTGTAAACAATAGCAAAAGTGTCTTTAGGAGGAGTAAGAATATTTAGGCCGCCTTGCCACATTCAGCCTGGCATTAATCTCTTTTACCTGTTCTTCTAACAATTTTTTATAGCTTGTTAATTGTTTTTCCTGTGTTTTAAAATCTTTTTCTTTGCGGATCTCATCCATTGTATCTTCAAAGACTACAACCATCTTCTCTACATCTACACGTGTACCCAAATTCTGAATATCATGTGCATCCTTTTGAGGGCCAATTCCTAATGTCTGAGCAGATTTATCTTTAAGTTGCTTAGTTTTCTCATCTGTTATAGCTTTGGTTTTTTTACCAACAGATTTGACTATCCCTTTAAATGATTGTGCGGATTCTTTGGCCTTAGCAGAAACTGATGACTTCTCTTTATCTTTTTCCGCTTTTGCTGATGATTGCACTTCTGTAAGTGATTTATATTCAATCTTGGTTGGTGGTGCTGAAACTACAACGGCCTTTCTTTCATGAGCTGGTTTTGTCGGGTCACCGTCTTCTGCTGATGCTTTAGATGGAAGAGTAGCGGGCTCTTTAGAATTGGATGTTTCCACAGCCACCTTGTCCTCATCATTGCTCATAATATGTATTAACAAGCCATTAAGCTTAATAAAAAATTTCACTTTAACTTACGAAATCCTCATAGTGTTAAAGCATCTAAATTATAATTAAGAGAATAGGAGAATAGGATGATATTTTTACTGAAACCATACTAAATTGCCAATGAATGCTAAGATGTCATTAATTGTAAAATGATAGAATGAGATCTCTTTTAGACGAGGTGTGTTTAAGTAGATATGAGCCTGTTTGAAATATACTACTTAGTTGGGATTCCTAAAAAGTTGACCAGATGCCTTTTGGTTAGTGCTGACAGCCTTTCAGAGTTTATGAGAAGAGCGTCCGTAGTTGATATTAGTAACTTATTGGAGTCTTAAACCATCGTGAACCTTATATACTCATACCTATAACTTTGTACTCTATTTATTCCATAGTACATATTTATAATGAATAACTTCGATAGTTAAGATAATTTCAGAGAATTGAGTAAATAGTAATAAAAAGGCCATTATTAATACTAATAGCGCATAGTCTAAAAAAATTCTATTTTTATCAAACCTTTAATTAGCACTGATTTACCAATAGGTAAACTATTTGGCGTCACATCGTCGTCATCGTAATGCCGATGATCTATCAGAAACACCATCTCCCGAACATCCACATCAACACCATCTAGTCCGTACACTGGGTCTTATTGACGTGGTTATGATAGGAATAGCGGGCATGATTGGTGGAGCGATTTTTGTCCTTGTAGGTCCAGCAATAGGATTAGCAGGAAGTGCTGTTATTATTGCCTTTATGATTAATGGAATTATCACACTTTTTACTGCAATGGGTTATGCTGAACTAGGATCAGCAATGCCAGAAGCTGGCGGTGGTTATCTATGGGTTAGAGAAGGATTACCTAGACCAAATGCTTTCATAAGTGGTTGGATGGCATGGTTTGCTCATATTGTTGCAGGTAGTCTTTATGCTGTAGGATACGGCTCTTTTCAGTTTAATTTATTAAAGATGCTGGGAATAATTGGGGACCAGCCTCTGCTAGGAATCATTCATTTTGACAAATTAATAGCTGTTGTATCTATAGCTGTATTTACTTATATCAATATAAGAGGAGCATCTGAAACTGGTAAAATTGGAATAATAGTTACCATCATTCAGCTTGGAACCATTTTTGCACTAATAGGTGCTGGTTTTTTGACTATACATAATAGTAATCATAATTGGTATTCTAATATCGTTACTAATTTTGCTCCTCTAGGCATAGGCGGTATTGTTGCCGCTATGGGTTTGACATTTATTGCTTTTGAAGGCTATGAGATAATCGTCCAAACAGGAGAAGAAGTAAAAAATCCAAAGAAGAATATACCAAGAGCCATTTTCATTTCCCTAACTCTTGTTGTGTTATTGTATTGCCTTGTCGCATTTGTTTCTATTGGTGCAGTTATTCCAAAAACTATTGGTGGTATTCCTACATGGAAATTCATAGGCCAAAATGGTGATTTAGGAATAACAAAAGCTGCTGCATTATTTTTACCATATGGATCCCTTGTTATTCTCGCTGGTGGCATTGTGTCCAGTTTAGCTGCATTGAATGCTACCACTTATTCTTCATCAAGAGTGGCATTTGCAATGGGTAGACATTATAATTTACCAAATCAACTCAGTGCAATCCACCCCAGATTTAGAACACCGTACATTGCCACAATAATATCGGGGATAATAATGGCCGTTGTGGCTTATGGACTTCCACTTACTGAGATAGCTCTTGCATCTGGTGTGATATTCCTGCTATTATTTACACAGGTAAACATATCGGTGATTACTATAAGAAAGATATACGGAGATAAGCTTGATTATGGCTTTAAAACTCCTTTCTTTCCCATTATACCCATCATTGGTGTGTTTTTGAAAGTAGGACTTGCAATTTATCTTCTAATTATTCAGCCTACGAGTTGGCTTATTAGCGTATTGTGGATCGCGATAGGTTTTGCAGTATATAGAATATACACTTTCAGAAAAGAAATTGATCACTATTCACCCATAGTCACTAGTGAGGGCGATCTTACAAGAAAAGATTTCAGGATTTTAATTCCTTATACTCCAGACAATCCTGATAGGCTAATAAAATATGCTATTAGATTTGCAAAAGAAAACGATGGGGAAATTAATATCTTAAGAGTTATTACAGTACCGCATCAAACACCCCTTTCTGCTGGAATTGCGTTCACAGATTCTGCAAGGCGAGCCTTTGAACCATTAGAAAAAATAATAGAAAAAGAAAATATTCTAAATCATTATCTTGTAAGGATTTCACATGATGCAACGGAGGCCATATTATCTACAATTGAGGAGCAAAGGATTGATCTTATCATTATAGATTATGAGGTATTAAGAAATAATAAAAAGTTTCAGACGCTTGTAACATGTAATATACTGGCCATTTTAACGGGTGGAACTAGTGATGAAGAATTAATACTTGAAGAATCTATTGCAAAAGATCAAGACATATCAGGCCAAACAAAACTACCTAAAAGGAAAAAAAATTTGGTCGTTTTATACGATGAAGAATCAGATCATTCAGAAGCTGTACTTAAGACATGCAGTTGGCTAGAACATTCTGGTAAGTTTAATGTTATTGTACTATCAATAAGAAAAAAGGTAGAAGGAAAATATGATGTTGGGCATAGCGACGACATTAAAAACGAAGGGGTTAAAAAAGGACAAGAAGAAAACGAAGCAGGGCACAAGGAACATGTTGAAAGGTTCTTTTTAACAGAACGTGATCAACGCAGGCGCTATTTGGAGCAAATTGGACTAGAGTTTAGTGAGATCTATCTAAATGAGAAGACTCAAGATAATAGTGAGAGATTTGTAAATTTGATTATCTCAGCAATTAATTCTTCTCAGCCAGACATAATCGTAACAGGCGCAACTATTGGCAAATATAGTCTATTTAGTAATCAACATTTCATATCTATGCTAGATCAGATAAATTTTCCGGTTATAGTAGCAAGAAGCTTTACAATTCCAGGTGTACATCGCCTCAAAGCTGCAATAATGCAAATCATTCACAGGTAGATTAAAAGTATCCATACTAAATAACATTCTTAATAGACTCCTAGAGAGAAACTCGACTATACCCAGTTTGAACGGTTTTGTTCTATAATGCTCTGCAATAGCCCTTCTTCAAATCAGCAGACACACAAACTATTGAATTCTCTATTCCTATCTTAATACACTCAAAAATAATGATGATAGCTATTTCTTTCAAATTATGTATATACATATGGCAAAAAGGATACTCAGTCAATGGCTGAAGTATTTCCAACCCTTTATTTTGAGACAGGCATCTATCACCTATTGCCGTCTGTTTTAAGGTGCTTGATGTTATCACATATTATTAACATGTGTCTTAGATTGGTGGCAAGAGTGGTAGGAGTTGAATCGGTGTTAGTTTATCTCGATTGATCTTAAATGCATTAAAAATCCGATGGCAATGTTCCCATAAAAGCATTACGAGAACATTGTTGAATACTGCTGGAACAATAAAGTCTAACTAAGAAATGGTAAAGAGAAAGGACAGTGTTGTAGGAGACTTTATTGTACTCGTCGTATAAAATGGTCTTTTAGTGTTAATTTGCTGTTATTATTATTCTGATAGTATCATTATATGATCTTTTCTACTGTTAGTTGCCTATCCATAAGTTTTTTTATATCGCCTGGTGTTTTAATATTATCATTATTATATTGAAGAAAGAGAAGTGTTACTGGTTTATCTATTACTACTTGTCGATAGCCAGCAGAAGGAATATTATCCAAATAGTAGTAAAGACACACCATCTCTATAGCAAGCACAATTAAGTTTTTTGAATTAAATTTGTTCATACTATTATATAACTATTGCAACAATTGATTCAAGTGAATAATAATTTGCAGATAAAAAACATTGATTATTTAGTGACAATTTTCACAATAAAATGATATATGATATCTGTGCTAAAGACCTGAAATATTCAAAGAAGTCTTAGCGTTGAATGTTTTTTTATTTCCATATTTCGAAAAAACCGAGTTCTGGCGTAAATGCCAAGAGCCTTTAATTTTTGAATGTAATTCTTGAAGTAATATTACTGAAGAAAAAGTTCATATGAAGTAGAAATGTGAAGTATTATCAAAAACAACACAAAAGAGTGATTATTGTAAGTTAGTGGTCTTATATGGTATTTAATGCCATAAAATGCCATCATTTATATACCTTAGAGGACCTATGGTACTCATGTCAACAACAAAAGACCAAAGAAGAGAAAGACAAGAAGAGACAACGACAGTAACACCATCATCATCATCAACAACAAGTACCACTACTACAACATCACAGGTGCAGCAAGAACAACAGCAATCTGTTAATAGAGCATTAGATGAAACCAAGAACAACATTAGAAGAGCAACAGATGAGGCAAGAAAAGACATTCCACGTTACACTCAAGTAGTTAGCGATTACCAAGAACAAACAATTCAAGCAGCTAGAGAGATAGCAGATAACTACCTAGAATCACAAAAGGAGATTATAAATTCATTGCAGTCAGCATGGCTCCCCCAGATAGAGGCGGCAAACAGAGTATTTACATCAAACTGGATGGTATCTCCAAGACATTTGGCTGACAACTATGCAAGGATAGTTAGCAGCTTTGCAGATAATACAGTAGCTGCAACTAGACTAGTGAACAACACTATATTTGCAAACCTAGAAGCATTCAAGTCATCTGTTCAGAATGCAAGAGATAATGCAAAGGAGTTTTCTAGAATAGGCGTTAACAGCGCAAGAACGTTAGAGCAAACATCAAGAGATACAGCTAGAGTAGCTGGACATGATACTTCGTCTGCTAGGATTCATGTAGAAAGAGAAGAGCAACAACAACAACAAAGACGCTTTTAGAAGGCGCTGAAAGCTTCTTTTATCTTTATCGTTTTTACCTTTCTTGTGGGCTTTACTTTTCGAAATGAAGCTAATGTATCTATGATGTAGACGAAGCGGAAAAACTTTACAATAGACTAATAAGAGATTGCATAGACAGAATTATTACTGATTACGCGTCTAGCAAACCATCAGCATCGTCATTGCCTTTGTTACCCTCATCTATCGAAGAACAACAAAGTCATGTCTTCCAGATCAATAACAGGCAGCTAATCAGACTTTCATGTGAAGTCATGCTGGACTGTTCTAAATATTCCTGTTGCTGAAGCATTACCACCTGCAGCCGCATTTGCTCAACTATTGCAACTATGTATGGCTCTCTTGTAGGTTATCTGCAGGAAAGGTAACCGCAGTAAAAACACCTGCAACAGAGAAAATATGTGATAGCGTAGTCAAATATACTTCAATACTGCCTCTGTTTACTGCAGTGACAGGTTTCGATTTGCTTGTTACATCCTATACATACAGTAAATTTATTGCATCCTAAAGGAGTACATGCCTCAAGTATCATAGTGTTCCTACCGTAGATACACTTCTCCAATCTGTCTTTACTCGATGTAGGATACAGATCTTTTATAATTATTTCTATCGTACAATCTTTTCTTTAAAGAATACTTCATGCCTATCTGGCAATGGAATTGCAGCAAAGAAAAGAGCAACATCAACAATATATTGATGATAATTTTTCTAATAAAAACAAGCAGGAGGCAGCAAAAACTATCTATCAACACAAGCCTACAAACCCTTTTCCTAAGGTAAAATCCTAACACAAGTCGCAGTTGCATTAAACGTAAAGGCGAGCAGGAGATTTTGTCCCTTTTCTCATAATTGGTAATGATAATCTACCAGTAATAGAATACAGATGCGAAAGGCTCAAACAAGAGGTAAATTCAACAGAAATTCGAAAAGTAAATTCAAGTAAGAATTCAAGATTTAAAGCGACTTACAAACCACGAGGATTGCACTAGAGGATCTTGCAATACTATTTGAATGCAATACGACATACACGACAGTCATACCATCACCACAAAACAATAAACGCATAAGAACACCAGACAGATATGTACTGCTAGAAGTGGGGTCAGATATCACCAGGGAAATCGCTGTTAATCAAGGTAATGATGATAGCCTGCTTTTCACTAAAGACAGTATTTTATTTAAGATTATAGACTCGTGTTCCGCTTCTAAATCAAATGATACAAGAAGAATATAATCACTCATGGTTTCACCTCTTAATGGTATGGTCGCTCGCTTTATTTTCTCGTAAAGTGCAGACGCATAGATTGTTTTACTCAGCTTCTTCTCTTCCAATGATTCCCTTGTAGCCATTTTTACTTGTAAAGCAGATAGTTCTGTTGGACTATGAATGATTTAGGTGTTGGCGCCATCCCACATTCCATATTTGGTCATATGATCAAAAAAATGAAATTTATGATCAAATAAATTTCATATTGTGCCTAACTTTATAAATCATTTACATTCCAAAAGAAGAGGCTGCTACAACTACTACAACATCTTCTAGACCTACAACAAGGAATCAAGAAGATAGTATTGTTGATAAACCAATAGAAGAAAAGGTTAAAGCAGAGCCACATTTTCCATCATCTTATTTGACAAGGGAACAAGATAAGGAAAATAATAAAAATTTCAACAATTCTAATCCATTTGTTGCAAGCCCCACAGTTTGGCAAAGCATAATGACATATTGGTTTAATGCTTATGGAGAATTTCTTAAAAATGCACCAAAAATGGCTGAAGATTGGTATAATACATTTTGGAAGCCCTGGTTAAATTGGGTGCCTCAGGAGCGGCAGCAACAACAACACAAGACAGAGAAGACTTCGCAACCATCGATATAACAAAAGTCGATGGATATGTCCGCAGAGATTATAGATATAATGGAAACTCCTGATGTGGCTACTTGGAATAAAGGAATGCAAACTAAGGGTAATGCTGCAGAAGTAGTCAAACGATGTAATGAGGCAGAAAATGAGCAAAAACCACTAAAAGAGAAAGGTTTTGAAGATTTGAATACATTCCAACTAATAAAAAAAACGTGGCTAAAGTAGTTAAATCCGAAGCAACGTTAAAAGATGAAGCCGATTTGTCATAAAAGGAACACGATTATGCTGGAATATAGAATTGGTGCAATACGATTACTCAAGGAATTAACTATAGATACACTGAGAAAAAGCATCAACAATTCTTTATCAAAAGAGAATTTACAAAAAGAATAACTAAGAGGAGAGGTGAGTATTAGGATTTTAACTCCTACTAATAACGCTATTGATAAAACATCGTTCTTTTCTTGCAAAAAAGATAATCCCCTTCTTTAAATAAGACATTTAACTCATTACCAAAATATAATGACCAGTGCCTGATGGTACAAAGAGTACACATTGTAGCAGATGTCAACAGGTGTAACAAAGCGGTAGCAATAGTACAACTGGTATTAGCTTTAGGGAGCGCAGAACCAGTTAATAGTTAAAAATAATGATACTTATCTGCTTCCAACAAAATTTTCGAATTTGGAGTAGTATTAGTAATTTAATAGATGAAAAAGAATCATATTTGACTTGTCTCGAATCTAATACTGCATATTGCTGAAGATACGACATGCAAAACAATCCGATAAAAGAGATGTTTTGAGATTCTGTATTGATACATTTGAATGGGGAGATTATATAGACCAAGTGTGGGATATGTGGTATTCTGATCAGAAGGGATATTTAATGGTAGCAGAAGACAAGAAGGAGAACTGTACTACGCGACATAGTAAGAACAGCAGTCTGTTGTCATCAGTAATAACAGCAGTTTCTCATGTCTATCTGTGTCCAAATAAGAATAGTATATGGTTAGAAGGCATCAGGGTCAGACCAGATTACAGACGCAGATCTATTGCAACAGAATTAATAAAGAAAATGGTAAGATATGGCGAAGAGCAAGGAGGTAAAGAAGCAGCTGCAATAGTATCAGCAAATAATACTGCATCCCGATTAATGATGGAAAAGAACGGCTTTGTTGTAATATCAAAATGGAATTATTATGGTACTGATAAAATTCCCGAGAAGTCTAGGATAGCCACAGTTAGAATTGCAACCTCAAAAGACATTGAAAGTTTATGCAATTATCTTAAACAGTCTCAAATATTTAAGTCAGCAGGAGAAAGTTATGTAAATTCGTGGAGATGGTGCCCATTAGATGTGGGTTCTGACAGTTTACAAAATCTCATTGAGGATGAAAGAGTGATTGTAATTAGAAATGGCGATTACATTATGAATGGTGTGGCGATTATCAACAAAGACAATAATAAAACATTCCAAATAGTATATCTTGATGCTTCCAATGCACTCATGCTAAAATACTTAGTCAAATTTGTCACAGACTGGGCACTTACCGAAATTGAAAGATATAAAAGAATACAAATATTTACTCCACACATGACATACGTCGATTCAGTTATGGAAGATTTAGGAATCGTATACGAAGTCGGGCAGTTTTTATTATACAAAAGAAAGATATAATTTTTGGTCTCAGGTTTTAATGATACAGGATTTTCAATGAGGTTGTTAATAAAAAGTGTGATAACATCTATATATATATAGAGGAATATATTCTTAATCTCTATTTGTACATTCAAACAAGCATACAATATCTATCTTCACAATTAACTCGATAATGTAGATGAACCTGACAACTGTAGGTTGCTATTAGATATTCTGCAGGATATTATCGTGAAAACGGTATAATAGCCATACACAAACCAAGGAGCGGATTTTGTTTTGTTTCTTCTACCGACGATAATTCTTCAATTAAACAGGCATGGACACAAGGAGAAGCAATAGAATCAAAATATTGGTTTCCATGTCTTGAGGATCCTCAGGTCAAGTTTCCTAGAGAAATTCAAGTTATAGTTCCAGAAAATGACCTCATTGTTATATCGAACGGTGAATTAGCACAGAAGGAAGGAAATACGTGGACATGGATAGAGCAAAATCCAACTCCAGCATATCTCACATCACTTGTCATAGGAAAGTTTTCTCAAGAACAACATGAATATCTTTATGATAATCATGATCATCATGAAAACAAGAATAGTAATAGTGTTGTCTTGTTATATTATTGGCCAAAAGAAATACCAAAAAAAGACGCCATGTTAACATTTGTTAATACTCCAAATATAATTAAATTCTTTGAAGAATATTTTGGCATCAAATATCCGTACAAAAAGTATTCACAAGTTGCAGTAGAAGAATTTGAACTTGGAGGTATGGAAAATACAAATTGCACTACATTGACAAAATATATCCTACACGATGAAATAGGCAGCAATTGACTACTCAAGAGATATCGATATTATTTCTCATGAGCTTGCTCATCAATGGTTTGGTGATTTGGTAACGTGTAGAGATTGGTCAAACTTATGGCTTAACGAAGGTTTTGCAACATACTGTGAAATGTTGTATTGGGAGAGTATCAAAGGATTTGATGAGTTCTGCTACAAAGTAATTAAAATGGCAGATGAATATCTTGAAGGATCCAGATGCCTCTATAAACGACCACTTGTTACAAGAATTTACAAGCACCCAGATGATCTATTTGACACTCATTCTTATGAAAAAGGTGGTTGCGTTTTGCATATGTTACGTAATGATATCGGTGAAAATAACTTTAGAAAATCTATAAACAGATACCTCGATGCATACAAAAATAAGAGTGCCGATACCGACGACCTATGTAAAATTGTTGAAGACGTCTCAGGAAAGAGTATGCTCCAATTCTTTGATCAATGGGTTTATAGATCAGGTCATCCCAAACTTGACATAGAGTTATCTTTAGAATCCTTAGAAAATTCATATAATATAAGAATCAAAATTTCACAAATACAACAACAAGCAGAAGATGATGGCATATGGTAATACAGAAGGGGATAACCAAGATTATAGTGATCTATTTGATTTCCTTCTTGAGATAAGAATAGTTTTTTCTACTACTGCTGACATTGGTGGTAATAGATCTAGAAACGATTCATATATCTAAAAGAATAACTGAACATTCAATCGAAATTCCAAAGGATGCAAGAGTAGAATGGATATCTATAGATCCACAATTTAAAATATTAAAAGAGATAAAATCAATAAAAATTAGAAATGAAACAAATGAATTTCAACTCAAAGACATGCTTAAAAATCAATTACGTAAAGGAAAAACAATAATTGAAAGAATTGAAGCTGCACTGAGCACTCAAGAATCAATATTCAAGAGATTTAGTAAACGAACTACAAAGTGCAGTTTTAGCAGACCCTTTTTATGGAGTATCTATAGAAGCTGCAAATACACTCGGATCGTATCAATGAAAAAAATAATTATGCTAAGTCTAATAGAGCATATAGCGCACTTGTCTCTTGTCTGAATAAAGAGCAAATATTTTCTAGATTACATCCTGAAATTAAACAAGCAATAGTTCGAAATATCGGACAATTTGAAAGGAAAGAATCAATTAATTTACTTAAGCCATTATTATATGAACAAAACGAAAGCTATTTTGTACGAGCAAACGTCGCAATAGCAATTGGAAAAAGCAAATGATGAAATTAAAGGAGATATTAGCTCTTTTCTAACACTAACACACTAAAACAAGACAAAAAAGTGTCAGTTATGTTAGTACATCTTTTTGTCAACCATGTCTGGAAGTACAACAAATACTCCGCAATGTAGTTAACGTTCTTAAAATTGCTAACTATGGTAATAGCGCAGATGTAGGCAATGCAATCTGAGAAACTGGAATTAAAGGAGAGAAATTCACATCGAAAGAATAGAAAAAGAGCGAGAAAAAAGTCAGAAATATGCTTATTTTCTAAAATTTGTCATGAGTCTTCCTCTATAACAACTAGTAGCAAATCTCTAAACATAGTGTCTGTTGTTTCGATTTATCAAACACTTTTTATTATAACCTATCTTATCACCGAGTATATTAACTCCATTTTGATCATACCCATATCTTCTTTTCATGGAAATTTCAATAGATATTCCTAAAGACTTGTTATATCAAAGAAAGCCTGATAATATCAGAAACGCTGATAACGATAAAGGATCCAATAAGTTGCGACTATCTTGAAACTTGACCGATCAGATATTAAAAATGCAGGTACCTCAAAGACTTTTCATCGTTTAGCTTTTCAGTGCCTAAATTTTAAAAATGCTACTTAGAAATCAAACCTCATGAATTAAACCGATCAGACTTCTTTTTGGTTTGGGCTGAAGTATTTTTTGAGGATATCCTAGACATAGAATTGATGAAGGTATAAATTTTGTGCCTAGTGTTGTCATAACTTTTTCTTCGTCTATCATTCCTATCCATATGGAGCTTAAACCTAGTGCATGTGCTGCGCAAGCTGAGAATATGCTGCAGCAAGGGTGGCATCTTGTAAAGAGAATTTTTTAAGAATATTGGGCGGGAAGTTCATTTTTACCCTGTCAGGATTCATACAGAAGACAAGAACAACAGGAGCATTTACATATGGCTGCTTATTGGCTGCATCAACAAGTTTTAGTTTAATTTCTGGATTTTTAACATGATAAATCTCGAATCCTTGAAAGCCACCAGCTGTTGGTGCTGTATCGGCAGCGGCCAATATCATTTCAACTTTCGAATCTTCAACCCGTTTATTTTCAAATTTTCTTTGAGATCTCCTGCTCAGCATAGTGCTAAAGATATTGGTTTGGAGGGCATCGTCTACCTCTTGAAGATTTACCTGCTCTTCCTCGTCCTTTGGATAAAGGAGACCGTGATCAGATCTACTTCCTTTTGCATACATCCTAGAGAGAACGTCTTTTGGGTAAGACATCAGTTTATCTTATCATTACTGTTCTAAAAAGACTTTTAAAGTTGTACGTGCCTTTTATGCAGGCGCATTTATTACAATAGAGCTTATAAATGTAGGTTTTATGTTTTATTGTAATATTGCAAAGTACCTTTAATTTAGTTTATGTATTGTATGACTTAGATTTTTAAGTCTCAAATAAAATAGTATCAGCACTGGTATTTTTCATAAATCGAGCTACTATATGCGAGAGGTAAATGGGTATGATAGATATGGATGTAATAACAGTAAATGTATATTTTCCATTATCATGAATATGGATGATCAGAAGGTGAGTTGTTGTACTCTTTTTTCTAATACATAATTTACCCTAGAAAAAATGTCTTCATCATATTCTTTCATTTTTCAAACTTCTATTTCTTTGGAATTGATACCTATTTTGATAATGATGGTAGAAATCTTCAGGAATATTCAACATGTAAGGTTCGTGAGACTTGCTGCAGTAATTCACAGCATCTAATTATAACAATAGACTGGGATTAAAAGAGAAAATGGTTGTACTTGAAAATGGAGGATTCGTTTCATTGAAACGATATGTTATTTATTTTGGGGGCGTGCGGTAGTGTATATTTTTTCAGTCATAACATACTCTCTCCCTCGCCACTTTATGGTACTCTCTGCGCCTAGAATTCACAATAGATGAAATAAAACCAATTGAAATAATTGCGCATGCTAGAGGACTGAACAAGGCATAAACTGGACTTAGAAAAAGACCGATCGATAATTGTATTACAATAACTGAAATAATCAAAACAATACTCATGAGATCAACTACTAAAAGGATCTGGCTTAACAAGTTTTTATCCTCAGAAGACTGCATTAACTGTAAGTATAACGAGAATGGTAACAAAATAAATGGTTCAAGCAACAGAAAGAACACTAGACAAATATTAGGTATATCCTTAGAGCCGAAGGGAATCATATTAACACTCCTTTTTAGTCCTTGCCAGAAAGTCATAAAATCGCCAGTCATTTTTGTACTTATGCAATGTTCGCCTCTAACCATTTTCAATTTAAATTTTTGTTGCTTTACTTTTTTACCCAATGCAGCATCTTCTACAATCTCATTTTTTACTGCCTTGTGGGTGCCAATTGATTCGTAGGTTTTTCTAGTTATCAGATAGAAGCAGCCAAAGAAATAGCCGGTTTTACTTTTGGGATTATTTACACACAAAGATGAGTATTTAATATGCGAAAACGTCCATAGTATAGGCAGCATTATCTTAGTCCATATATTATCGCATATGATTTTTGGTCTTGCAGTAATAGCATCTAATTTTTGTTCGATCAAATAGATTACAGCTGCGGATATGGCAGAAGGCGAACATATGGTAGTGTCTGCGTCTATAAATACAAATATTTCTCCACTTGCGTGTAAGTACCCTTGATAGCACGCCCAACTTTTCCCGATCCAATCAACCGGTTTAGGTTCTGCATTAATAACCATTATTCTTTTTGAGTTTCTTATTCCATATGTATGCATTATTTTACCGGTCGTATCAAACGATGAATCGTTGACAGCAACAATCTCGATGTTAGGATAATCTTGAGTAAGCAGGCTATCAAGACATTTTGTAATATTATTTTCTTCATTTAGTGCAGGGATAATAATACTGACTTTCGGATGGTTCTTTATATCAAATTTATACTCTTCTAGTATCGGAGATTGCTTAAAGGACTTAATCATATAGAAAAGGAAATAAAGCCAGGTACACAAAGCAAAAAATACTGTTGCAATCGTTATCTCACATACGATGAAAAAAATACTGTCCATCGCATGGATATATTATGAGACGTAAATTAAAGGTTTTAGACCTGCTTCTCTGATTTCCTTAGTCTTTGATTCTTGATATCCATTAATGGGTTACCCATGAGCAACTAACGTTCAAAATGACACAGAAGACTTTTTAGGTTTCACTACTTCTGAGAGAGAAATTCTAAAAGAAAGAAATAGAAAGAACAAGCAGAATTTCCAAGATTATAATAATATGTTCTAATGTTTGCATAAAAATTAAAAATTCAAATAATACTTTTTAATATTATATTGGTACTGAAAAGTACCTATAGGTCAGCTTAATTGCGGCTGGCCTGCTGCTGGTACTGGTCTATGTACCGGCATCTTCATCGACAAATATTTTATACATATATGATATTTTTTGTCCAAGTGCAAAGGGGCTTTCAAGTTATGTTAAAATCCCTGCCTCATTAATCATTAAAAACGCTATAAGCTCCTCTAAATGCAATATAATAAGCCATTCCAGCCAAAGCAATAGCAACTAAATACCAGTTTGGTATAACAAATCTACCAATATCTATTGCCCCTAAATGCATAGATGTCCAGTCTGTAAATTGCATCAAATGACCTCCTTTTGGATCATCTTGCAATGGAATTAACCACCTATTTACAAACCAGGCAAAATCCTCTATAAGGATTGCAGTAATGAGATTTGCACCTCCAAGAATAAAGGCTTTTATTCTTTTTCTTCCACCAAACAATTTGAAAGTCATATCATCAAAAAGGGCAGCAAAGCTTATGAGAGCAAAGATAAAGAGCATAGGAAATAAATGGTATTGATACATATTACCGATTATTGGCTTTGTTTCTCTGCTCTGGTCAAATTCAGGGTGATTGCTCTGTACTTTACCATTTGAGATCTGCAAAGCAGGATCTTTGATATAATAATATTCAAGGTGAGCAAAGCAGACAGCAAAGATTACAACAATGATAGCAGTTGTGATGAACTCAATTCTTCTTGCTAGAAGCTGCAGAAGCAGATGTTCTGAGGTAGCACCTGGTGAACTGGCAGATGGATTAGAATCTGAATCTTCTGATGATTGCCTGATAAGAAGTAAAAGTACAGTAGTCAATTAAATTTGTTTTGCTTTAATTCAATATCATATTAGTAGATATTATAATTGTAGTTGATCGAAGCATAATAGTTAGATAATATGATTTTAGAAAGTGTTCAACTCACAGTTTACTTGAGCAATAACATATAAAATATGCTGCCAGAAATAAACATCCAAAATATTAATGGGATCCAGGTTAAAAAGATAGATATCATGTTCAGTTTTTTATCTAAAAGTTTGATACTAAGGATGTAAAAACTGCAGACTAATCACAAGTTCAATGACTGAAATAACAATAGAGGAGATGGTGGAAGTATTTTCGAACTTCAAAGAACTTTTTAATAATATAATATTTCCGCCCTCAAGTCTCTACACGCTGTGCTTCTTCACGTTTAGCAATAGAAGCCTCAATTTCAGGCCATAGCTCCATGAGTATATCTGGAGCATTTGTCCTGATCCAATCAGCCATAGTTTTTTCTTCAGATAAGCTTTGGGATATAACAGATATTGCATTAGTTATACCCATTTTCTCTACTAGGTGCATTAGCATGTCATAAAGTACAATTTCGGCATTTTCTATTACTGCATCCTCTTTAGCTCCCTTTAATTCCAACTCCGCAGAAGTCATCATTCTTCTAATCATCTTGGCCATTGTTTTAGTAGCCCATGGAATTGGCAATTGTGCCTTTTCCTTTGTAGGGTTTTTACCACCCACATCTGAAATCAACTGCTTTAATCTGTTTTGTTGCTCTCTTGTCTCTTCTAAATGGAGTCGAAGTCTTTGTTTTACACTTTCAATTTTTGTCTGCTTTATTCGCAATTGGAGCCTTTCTACCGCAGCATTTTCCATAGCTAATGTCTCATTTAGGTACAAAGTTATCTTCTCGCTGGCTGTAATTTCTTTTCCTTTTGTTGAGGATACATTCCTTTTTCTTCTTCTTGTTCTTTTAATTTGTTTATTCTTATCTGCTTTACTCTGAACCATCTTCTATCTGATCTCTGGTTTCTTAGCTTGTAATCAATTGCATTTAACGGTTGTCTAACTCTTTTTAGTAATACTATCACAAGGATAGCACTTAACCCACGTCAATCCTTCTGATTGATTTCAACATCATTATCTATGCTTGAAAACTGGCTTTTCTACTTTGGTAGTAATTGATCACCTGGTTAATCACTATTATTGAGAACCAATCTTTGCAACATGCTAGAAATATTTACACAACAAGAGTTCGAAATAGTGTATATCCTAGTAGGAAACACTGCCTTTTAGATTCTTAAATTTCAATTGAAAAACCTAAATAACTTTCGCCTCAAGTGTTCTACTCCTTAAATAACCTAGAGAACTCGTTTACCTTTTCAGCAGGAACAAAAAGTTGTAAATTATTACATACATTGCAGAAAAAGAATGAAGTAACAATTGTTCCTGGTGTTCCGTCGCCCAAATCAAATTGTAATTTGATGTTCGGCATACCCTTACCAAAATGAATCTGCTTCATCTGATTCTTACACATAGGACAGTTAAATGATGATGATGATGGTGTTGCTGATGACATTGATTTTATATAAATAGATACTATTATTTTAGTTAAGTCTTTCTAATAGATCAAATCTCCTTCTACGACTGTTTCCACTGCCTGTTTTGTTCAAATTTTTATTGCAGTATTTAATTCTAACTTTTGTTGTCGCCTTCTATAACATTAAGTTAATCTTAAATTACAATCAAAGTTAATGTTGATCTGATTTTATAATTCTTCTTCAAATTATAAAATTACAATTCAATTTCCTAAATAGCCTGTTTTTTGCTTGTCAATTGTATCTGCACTAACCTTTGTAACGAGATATCCATCACTTTGCATTTAGTCCTTTTTGGATAATGGTTCATTTCATCCTAATTCTTTACCAATATACTTATAGTGTAGAAATGAAAAAATAGCAACATCCAAAGCTTCATCGGCTAACGGTACTTTTTTCATATCACAGGCTACAACCTTAACATTTATTGCCACATGGTCAAAACTATAAACTCTATTTTCTCCTATAGATTCCATATTTTTAGCTTCTCCACAACCAAAATCTCCTATTTGCAATCTTGGAGATAATTTCCTTATTCTTTTAATTATTTCCCCATATGGTACGAGTATTAATATGCCACTTTGATATTTGACCTTTAGGATTGCAGTGCCATGCACATACTAGGTATTGTGTCACTTTATGGATCTAAATTAGATGGATGGTTAAAGAAGTCATGAATTTGATATATGATAGAACAGGAGTCAAATATCATGAGGTTCAAATTTAGACTATTACACATCATCAGGATTGTTGAAGAAATGCATTTTAGGCGAATTTTTGTAGGATACTAATTGGATTCCGTTTACCTCATTACCTACTAAAAATATTATAATATCAATATGTCAATGTGAAACCATATGCTGGCAAAGATCAAGCAATCCCCTTGGATAACACTTGCAATCCTAAGTTCTATTGGTCTTATAACCATGCATGCAGAGACTATGCTGCTACCAGCTATTCCAGATATTATTAGGGACTTTCATATTAATTACAGTACATCATCTTGGATACTTACAGCATACTTGATTTCAGGTGCTGTTATGACTCCGATTGCTGGTAAGTTATCTGATATCTATGGTAAAAAGAAGATTCTACTTATAATAATGATAATCTATACCATAGGTGTTACTTTAGGTGGTTTGGCATTTTCTATCTCTTTTCTATTTATTGCTAGAATAATTCAGGGCGTTGGTCTCTCTATGTTTCCAATAGCTTTTGGAATCATACGATCTCAATTTCCTCCACAAAAACTAGCCGTGGCCCAAGGAATTTTCATAAGTACTTTTGCCGGTGGATCTGCGGTGGGTTTAGCAGCAGGAGGACCAATAGTCAATTACTTTGGATGGCACGCGACATTTTTTTCGATAATACCTATCGCTGTTGCATTAATTGTGATGGTACATAGATTAATTTATGTTAGTAAGGAAGAACAGGAATCACCAAAGTCAAAACTTGATTTTGATTATTGCTGTGTATTCACAAAGCTAAATCAAGAACAATTGCAATCTGAAAGAAAAAGTGCTGGGCAGGTACATAAGATCTCTTGCGTAATTAGGAGCTATAGTCTAACACCCTACTTGTTTTAGCCGTCTTCTTAGATTGAAATGCTGTCAGACTGTATAACTCTGAAGTTCAGGAGACCGGATATTATATCAGATACGTTATTGTACTTCCTTAATCTGTTTCTAAATTTAGTACCCATTATTCCAAACTTTTTGATTCTACATATGGTATGTTCTACTATGATCCTTAGCCTAGAATGATTCTTGTTGTAAGTTCTTTCATCACATGAAAGCAATGTACCCTTTTTCTTTTTGATACGAAGTACAGATACTTTACAGTGGGAAAGTCCTTTTCAATGCCAAGATAACCAAGATTAACTATGTTTTCAACTTGTGATGGAGTTATAGAATGATTGTGTTTGTAAATGTCATAATCATGTTTTCTTCCACTTCTGTGACCTGTCTTATGCAGTATCAATCCTTCATGTTTACCATCAATTGTGTCTTGACAGTATGTTTCTTCTTTCTACCTGAATAGTAACTCTTCCTTCTTCTTTTGTTCTTAGGTCTTGGAATTTCTTGTTCTGTAGAGTCTATGAAAGCCTTGAATCCAGGAAGTACTCTTCTACTTCATCTATAGTTCTTAATCTCCTAGGACGTTTGTATATCTTCTTTGGCAATGGAATACACTCCTTGATAAGTGGTTCCATCATTGATATATCTCTACAAACATTGCTTTGATCAAGGTCAAACAGAAATCCTGATAATGTATATGTAATGTATAATCTGTAGTATACTAGAAGCATAACGAATCTTTCTTTAACTTTAAGCTTAAATGGTCTACCAGCACCTATATCCCGTATTCTCGTCCTTGATAGAAGACGTCTTCTTTCGTGCTCTTCGTAGTTATGTTCAATTTCGTTACAAATGGATTCAAATTCAGATACAGTTACTCCGGTAAATGACCTGAATATCAAAGGTTTCTTACATAATTTGCTATAGGACATCAAAGAGCTTGTCAGATAGATATCCTATGTGAAGAGGAATATAGCTCTAAGCTTCTAATTACACAAGAGATCTATATTATAAGCAGAACGGATAGTAGTAGTAGATTTGCTAACTTAGTTGATATCAAAGGTGAGCAACATTAGCTGTTACGATAACCTTCTTTTTGCTTGCACTGACGTATTTGGAGAATATTAGCAATCCCTCTAATCTGATTCCACTGATCAGCTTTTCAGTTGTATCTGTAGTTTCACTTTTGTTTTTTATAAGAATAGAAAGAAAAATGTCAGTTGTGACAACATCTGCAAAAACCACAAGCACAACAACAACATCGCCATCTCCATTAGTCAATCTTAATCTAATGATCCACAAAATTTTACTTCCAACTAATATCAACTTGATGATTGTAAGCATTACAATGTTTATGGTATATCAGAGTATACCAATATTGGTAAGAAGTCCAAAACCATTAGGATTTGGTGGTGATGCAGTAGGAGCAGGAAATGTTCAACTTCCTTTTATGATTATATCTTTTTCAGTATCTTCTATCGCTGGCATTATTATATCTAAATTTGGAAATCTCAATATCACTGTAGTAGGAAATGTGATAAGTACGATCGGATTCTTTTTGCTATTTATGTTTCACTCAACTGAAATTTTAATATCTATTAACATAGGCATAATAGCTATTGGCTTATCATTTTCAAGGGTTGGGGGTTTTAATATTGTCGCAGCATCAGCTCCAGAGCAATATAGCGGAGTTGCTTATGGAATGACAGTTCTTCTCTTTTACGTTGGAATGGCTATAGGGCCAGCAATCGCAGGCCTTTATATGCAATCGCACCAGATATCTGTAAGCACCGTTGCAGGTTTATCATCGTATCCATCTGCTGAATCTTATAATTTGATATTTCTTACAGCTTGGGTGATTTCATTAGTATCTATAGGATTAGCATTGTTTTTAAAGAAAAAAATGCGATAATTAATGACAGAAACCTAGTTTAGAATAGTGAAAGGAAATATACACGTTAATTACAGTATATAGCAACAATATTTAGTTTAATCAATTTCTCTATTTTAATAATTATTCAAAAAAACGTGTTTATCTCATAGAAAGCCGTATTTTTTCAACTCAATTGATAATGCTTCATTATCTTAAGCTCAAACAACATCCATTCGAACATTTGTAGTTTCAAATAGTATAGATTGTAAATAATATCATGAAATGGTTACTATCTCTATGACTTACTGAATTCTGTAGCTTTTTGCAAGCAGTAAAACAAAATGTTCATCTGGCTGATAAGTATTGTGCAGTACAATTAATTTAGAAATGCAAATGCAAAGTCACGTACTTAATTGCTTTGGAATATTGCCAGATTCAAGTCTTAGTAGTATACCAAGCACGAGCACCTCAAACTATGATACTATCTAAGAAAAGTATCATTATCATTATCATTATCATCATCATCAGCAGAAAATATGGGTAAAATTGTGTCAGCTATGGCGCCATGCCCTTGGACATATTTCGAAATAGCTGAAAAATTGTCAAGGTATAATACAGAAAATGACACATATAGAAAGTGGGTGCAGTTCTATTCCTCGAGTGACTCATTTATGCAAGTTGAAGATCTAAAAAATTGTATGAGGATTTGTGCTCAGTTGAGAAACTTACTGGAACTACATCCATGCTCGCCTGAGTTCGCTCGCCAACCCAATGGGCACGTTCGTCGATCCCGACAAGATGATTGCGGCTCGGAAGATAGGTATGTCATTTCTCCATCGACGCGCATATGCCGGTGAGTTTCCGCCATCTCGTAACGTGTACCCGGGCGTTCTGATATAATGGAGTGAACCGCTGTTTTTGTTATCCGTATCGGTATAGATCTTGACAAGATGATGGAAATAACAAAACAGCTTTCAAAGTTTGCTAGATAATAAAATAAAATGAATGGTAATGTAATTGTATATGATTAACCAATCAATCATTCATTCATTCTTCCAAGTTATTACTTTTTGTGGAATTATCATTATAACATATTCTCCAATACCGATTTCTTGGTACTGAAGATATTTATCAGACAGTAATTTGTGAGCTTTTTCTAATAAAAACAGTTCACTTTGTTGTTCTAATTTTTTACCTCCTATTATCGAGGCCTTTCCTTGAATCATAATAAAATAAAGTTTTCTCCAGTTTTCATTGTATTCATCTATCAATAAGGCAACGTTTGGATTTTGTTGTATGTTCTTTGCTCTTTTTAGCTTTTCAGGCCTAGATCGCTTAGTCTTTGCGTCTATTGGTATAAAGTAACAATCATTATCAAATACAAATACAACCGGTATCACATGTGGCTTACATTCTGTATCAACTGTTGCTAGCCTAGCTACTCTAGCTTTATCGATTATCGTTTTAACACATGCATCATTAATCACAAATGCATCATCATCATCATTTATACTTCAAGCTTTATGATATTACAGACAACATTTCGTGATCAAAAATGTCAAAATTGCTGAAGGTTTTCTTGAATCCTACATATGATCTCCACTATGAATCATAATAAACTGTTTAACAACTGCAGTACTGATATTGGTACATCTCGATGTTCTTATGACTGACCGAAAAAAGGAAAACTATTAAGGGTTGTTCTTATACCTTTGTTCGCAGGTATCTTTGTTACGCTAATGTTCAGCGTGTTTATTTTGCAAATCTAGCAAACTGTTTTGTTATCTCGATCATCCTCTTCATATCCATGCCTATTGGAGAAAAGACATGACCAAACATTATATGCTCTACGCCCATCGCTTTGATTTGATCAATGTCAGCTCCAATTTGGTCAAAGGTACCGGTCATGGGCAATCTCTGTTGATCTGAGGAGGAGGAGGAGGAAGTTGGAGAAGAAGAGGAAGAAGAGTCTAGCACATTTGGATATGTCAACACAAATACACGAATCTTAGAAGGGTCTTTGTTGGCTTTTCTTGCGCCTTCTCTCAAGCCGTTTATAGACTGCTCAAGCTGTTCTAATGGTCCAAGTCCAGCAACGGGTAACCATCCATCTGCATAGTTTACTATTCGTGATAATGTATTTGGACTGGATCCACCAAGCAGTATTGGAGGATGAGGTTTCTGTACAGGCTTTGGCCCAATTTTTGAAGCTGGTATGGAGTAGAATTTACCTTTAAACTCGACTACCTCATCAGTCCAAATTCGCTTTAGTAATTGCAAAAATTCGTTTGCCCTTTCTCCTCTGTGTTTGTAAGGTACACCGGAAACTTCGTACTCGTCTTTTGACCATCCAATTCCCAGACCTGCAATAGCCCGCCCATTTGACAGTATATCGAGTGTTGCAAATCGCCTTGCCAATACTACGGGGTTATGAAACAGAATATCAATTATACAAGTTCCTAAAGAAATTTGCTCGGTATTACCTGCCAGATAGGTAAGCGTCTCCAGCGGGTCAAGTACATTTTGGTATTCAGCTGGAAAAGAACCATCAGGTGTTGCACCATATGGTGTCTGGGGCTTGAGTGGTAACAAAAGACGCTCTAATACCCAAACAGAATCAAGGCCTTCCTTTTCAGCCTCCTTCGCGATATAAAGAACATTGTCTCTTGTGGCAGAGTCTCCAGATGTGGCAAGAGTATTCCGGCTTTCATAAGATATATACAAGAAAGTTACAATCACTTATAACTGTTGATTGCTGCTATGTCATTGTTATTATCGCTGTGTTTCTTATCTACAGTAACAGATCATCAACTTTATGTTTTTCTAATTCAGGTTCGATAGATGATGAGGACCAGGACAAGCTGGAAATTATATGTGAATATTTTGATTGTGGTCTATACAGGCATAGTGATAGGTTATAGAATGTCGAAAACCTTTCGCAATGATATGTATGATCACAATCACACGCTGAAAGTATTCTATACCCGAGGCTCGAATATATTCAATAGGTTAATTCTGAATTTAGTACCGTCAATGGAGCTTGTGCTTGCGAGAATCTTCCAATATTAGTTGCTATTGTTCTTGCTATCGCATCTACTGATTCAGCAGTCCCTCATTGGTATTGCTATAAATGCTCCTACCACTGGAGCATTTATCTAATCAACAACCAATTTTGATACATCTACCTTTGGTTTTGGATAATGTATATTCATATTTTCAAATGTTTCTGTAACGATCTTAGCCACACAGAGATTTCTAAACCACTTTGTATTTGCAGGTATGATGTACCAGGGCGCCCATTCTGTACCTGCAGCTGTTTAAAGCTTCCTCATAAGCTTTCATGTATTCATCCCAATACTTCCTTTCCTTAAGGTCACTTTCTGAGATTTTCCAATTCTTTGAAGGATCATTCAATCTCTTCTGAAGTCTCTTTTTTTGTTCTTCTTTGCTAATATGCAGAAAGAATTTGATTATTTTTATATGGTTCTCTGACAAGTATCTTTCAAATTCATTGATTTGTCTGTATCTTTTAGACCACTCTGATTTAGTTACTAGGTTATGGACTTTTACCTCAATAACATCTCCATAATGAGAACGGTTAAAGATGCTTACATCACCTTTTGATGGAATTAGCCGATGAATTCGCCAAAGATAATCATGCAAAAGTTCTTCTGTTGTAGGTGCCTTAAACGATTCTACTCTACAAGATTGAGGGTTTAATGCTCCCATGACGTGTCTGATCGTTCCATCTTTTCCTGATGTATCAATACCCTGTAAAATAATCAAAAGTGATTGACTCTTATCTGCAAACAACTTGTACTGCAACTCTGACATGCGACTAGAGTAGTGACTCAATTCTGACTCTACACTATCTTTATCTTTTTTATTCGCAACATAATCAGGATTACATTCTTTTAGTTTGACATTCACTCCTGGTTGGATTAGGAATCCATGACTTTTCATGTAATAATAATTATCATACAACAAAGTTTGTTCTTTAAAAGCTGTCTGGTCATAGTATTTACTACCAATTGAATACCATGTTGAGGCACAAGAGTTGAACGATAGCGTTTATAGAGACTCTGAGCGGTATGATGAAACATTGTGAGTGTATTGGCTAATAGCCCCTACGATGTAAGACAAACATATGACAGGAATACTGTTTAAAGTAAAAAAAGTCTACCGACAACTTTTTTACAGAATTAGAGGGACAAGATTGACGCGGGCTCGAAGGGATGCGAATCAATATCTATGCTTTGGATTCAAAGATGCAATAGGCAAGACACTATACAAGGTACGTAGTGGCGGTGGTGGCCGCTCTGGTGAGGACAGGCCATCAAAGGACGTATTAGAAATCTTGACTGAAAGGAGACAGAAATGGTATTCACTATACACAGAATCGGAAAGGCAAAAACATCTGTGGACTCAAAGTGATGGATTTTACGCCAGTCGCAAGCGATTGATCGAATGCGGTTATACAAACGATGAAATCGACAGAGAATACATAACTGAATTGATCAAAGATATCTGCGAGAACAAATTAGATGTAAAACGCGAAGACATAGGAATTATCTCAGCAGATAGAGCGCAGCTTTACTTTAAAGGGAAGTGGAAGAAAACAGAGAATTAAGTCTCTATGGAATCGACCTACTAATTATAGAAAAAGAAGGCATTGCAGAACAACTAGCACCTTTTGCCTATGAGAAGGGAATTGCTTTACTTCATACAAGAGGCTTTCTGACAGATTACGCATCAGTTCTATCTGAAAAGTCTGCTAAAGAAGGATGCAATATTGCTATCTTAACTGACTTCGATGACTCTGGCTTGGCCATTGCAAGGGAAGTGCCAGACTCGTATAGAATAGGTATAGATTTTGAAACGCTAGAAGATTTGGGGTTGGATATTGAAGATGTACCAGGAAGAATACAATCCAGGAAACCACTTAAAGACACTACAGCTTGGCGGCAAACATGCAGGCGTATATTCAAAAGAAATTGTAAAATATGTTAAAGGCAAGCGTGTAGAGATTAACAGCGTCGTAGAGGTATCAGCAGCTTCTTGCAAGGTTAGTTAGAAAAGGCCAGATTAGTGTGTGGTCTGTGTTTAGGAAAATGTTTTACATGCAAGTGTTCTTTATACGTGGGATTGTGTTATTGCCAATATTATAGCCTTTTTGTCGAAGATACTTTAAAGTCAATTTATACACCAGTTCATCATAGTCTGTTACTTCCAATTCTCTTTTCCATGAAATCTGTCCTGTCTTTGAAACTTCTTTTGATAATAATTCTGTAGTTTTTCTTGCTTCTTGTCTACACTGCTCCATGGATTTGCCATTCTTATAAGCATGGATACGAGAATCGCAACTAGTACTACTGCCCTGATTTTCCACTAGCTAAAGATATACTAGCAACAATTTAAACTATTTTTCTGTGTAAAATAAAATGGACTAGCATGCTATTAGATATGCCCTAGCTACCTAAGATCACATAAAGGATTAGAGTACTGGGTATTAGTAGGATAACTCAGTTAGCCGATTTATTAGGTACTGTTTACGATTGACATTTCCCATGGTAAATCATAATTTAAAGTATTATTGCTTGGAATGTGGTTGTGAACTTTTTAGCAGAACCTCTATCAATGGATTGGAATCATTCTCAAATAGTGGAATTTACTTCATGGCGAACAGCTGAACGAGGCTGATATTTTAGCAGGTCGTGTAAAATCCGTTTCAGCAAGACATTATGCTCTTTATGAATTAGATATGATAACCATTACATATATTCAAGGCTGGGAAGGCTTCATATTTACCAAGAGTATTTGTCCACTCGTTGACTACATTACTCACCGCCCCCGTCCTTATGTTGTTGTCGCGTGCTATGGTATCCCGGCTAAGGCCTTGGAGCCATTGTATGATAACTCGTGATTTTATAGTTTCTGGAATCGCTGCAGGCATATTCGTATTCTACTTAAGAAATAGTGACATCAGTTTATATATTTATCATATATCCGTCAAATACGCCGTCAGATCCGTCAAATAGCATATTTGAACTCAAAAGACCGTGTAACGACGAGGCGTTACTTCAGCTAACAAAACATAACGTAGGTTATAACCTATACTTGAAAAGCGAGCCGTCAAAGACTGCAGAATATCTATAGTGCTATACTGATATGTACTATGTACCTTGTATTATTTTGTATATATTATAATTAGTTTTTATTAATTGTGGATTGTGGGAAGATTAGCGTCGGACTCGTTTGCTGGTATCGATAATGGAGAAAATAATGAAGAAGGGTCATCATCAATACCTCCTTCGTCTTTAGGCAGAGCGGCGTATACCGCATAGATAAATTCAACAACCAACAATAAACGAATGTGAAGAAGAGAATCAATGTTTGTTTGTGTAGATAAAAGCATGAATATTCAACACATTTGATTATATTTGTTTGACAAGTTACACAACACTTACGGGGGTGCAAATCTGATATGTACACATACAGGCGAAAACACAACCTGTTCACAAGAAGGAGTTGTTGTAACACCAACATCACCAACATCAATACCAACAACGCCAACGCCTGAACCAACTACGGGAACCTTGCTGGTTAAAAAAGAAATCATATGTATGATATCTTCATGTTGTGAGCCGTCTGAATTTGGCATAACAGGTGACAGGCAATAATCCTAGGCCACCATCTCAGTTCTCTGGAAGTGAAAGTGCTTGTGGTGGTGGAAGCGTTGGTACCACACTTTCTGGTGATTGTTTTGGCACAATAGTTGCAGGCGATCGCAAAACCTGTACCGTTACAAACACTGTTGGTCAGTAGTGATAGTAGTAGTGAGTATCTTAAGTCTCGGCAAATGCTGGAATAGTGTTCGCAACAGGAATATAGGCTATACATACAGCAGCAGAAAAACACCTTCCCTTTTATTATATTGTGAAGGTTGTGATTTGAATTTGCATTTTTTGCTACATGGATAAGATTTTGAAAAGTAATCCTCAATTAATAAAATATCTCTTTTGTTTTTGTAGCCGTAACACAAACACAAATAGTGAGTAACTAAAATTTTGAAAAACGATGATGAGGATGACGTTTCACATCTAATATGACTTGACCTGTACATGCTATAGCCATGATACCAATAAGAAACGCTGGCAATGTTAGGATATCATCTTTTAATATTGCACCAATTGCAAGTACGACTATAGCAGCCACTATGCTGTAGATGGAGCCATATACGTTGTTGCTTTCTTTGAGTTAGCTGACGATGATGATGAAGAGGAAGATGAAATAGCATTAGTAGTAGTCATTGCGGATGTCATTTGTATTACTCCTAGTGTAAGCAAACAGAGGAAAGTCGAAATACATAGAAGCCATTTCTCTGAAGAGGGCAAAGTTAAAGCTTGATTACTCAGAACTACATGTTCTATACTAACTCCAAATGCAGTAAAGCCAATTATTAATGGAAAATGTATGTACAACCAAGTAACGTATATTCCGATTTGTTTATTTTCACGAAGGGCTCTGATTTCTGAACCATCGACGGTATCAAAATATACCCACCACAAACTAAATGCAATGCCTAGCCCAAGTCCTGCAGATATTATAGAAGGTACAGTCCAATTGTGAGTCTGCAATTCCATCAACAACTCCCAGTATGGAGATCCCTAAAACAATAATTGTAAACGAGCCAAAACGCTCAGGTAAATGGTGTATATGAGGTGCAAATTGTACTGAAAGTTGTCTTGCAAACAACAGAGGCGTTCCTATATCAACCCCTAGTCCTATTATCCATAAAAACAATCTAAATGGTGGAGGTACAAATATAGATGCAAACCATATTCCCGCTGCCAATAGAAAATCCTATGGAATACCTTGTGGTAAGCTGGCGTGCGGCTGGAACATGTCTTCTAGTACGTAGATATTCTATTACTAAAATGGTACGCATTATAGCATAAGAGAGTGCAAACCAGACTGAATTCTTACCTAGTCCATCAGGTACGCTTACGGCCATAAACGCAGCGCAGCAATCTGTAATAGCATTAAAAGCCTATGTGCCAAATCATCTGTCTCAAATCTAGTTGAATAAAATGTTACACCAACCCATGACCACCACACTGGAATAAAAAAGAGCTACAAAATTGAGAAATCCATATACAGACACATCTTGATTGAGATCTCTACTCAGCTGAAAGACGATGATAGCAACAATCAGGTCGTAAAAGTTTTCTAACCATGTAACATGATGTTCTTTGTAACTTTCCAACTGATTATTTGTATTACTTTTCTATATATGACTATTATTACACATTAAATAAAATAGTACATAAATCATTAAATAATGGAGGTTTATTTATAGACGTGTTAATTTTAAAGAACTCAAAATAATTACAAATAGTCGAGATTGCTAAAGTGATGAAAGCAGGATTATTAATATAGAGAATTTATTTTGATCCTATTGCGAAGCATTTGCGTATCACCCTAAGATTTGACAAAGTAACCACGTTAAGAATAACTATCCTGATAAAAGGGAAGGAAGAACAGGTAGATGTGATTTTAGATACCGGCTATATCTCACATGCGGGTCACGGTTTATCATTACCACCAAATGAATTCGGTAAATATGCAGAACAGATCGACGAAAAAAGGCCTGTTAAAACTGGTCATCGCGAAGATCTACATCCTTTTATTCATGATGTACAGATCATAAGAATTAGAGATTATAGGCTAAGAGAAAGTGTTTTAATGCCTTCTGTAATCATGGGAGAAATTGCCCTTCTAGGAGTATTATTCCTGCAAAATTGTACTCTTCACCTTGATGGAAGAAAGAGGAGTGGCTACCTTGAATTGAACCCTAAATGGTAATCAAGAAAACGAAGTAGTTTTTCGCATATAATTCAGTATTTATTTCTTGCATATCCTAGAAGTTATTAGCTCATTTAGAAACAAGTTCGCTAAATGTTTTTAATATTAGATTAATTATACACCATGTAACTTTTTTCCTTAGCAAGCCTAGCAAGTAAAATATGTAAAATAACAGGGGATAACAGTCGATAACAGCCAGTAGCAAAACAACAGTTTCTCTGAGAAAATCTTCCCATTGCCTCAACTATGAACTATCCCATTGTGTTGAAAAGCCTGAGCATTATATCCTTCGAATAGAATGGGATTCTATTCCAAGGAAATAGACGGGTTTCGCACGAGCGGCACGCTTGGCAAACCAAAGGAACCGGCGAAGGGAACATAAGCTTTTCCAAATGCAAAGACTCAGAAATGAAAAAATCAGTGACTACTATGAATGAAATTGATACTAACGACGTATTCTTCGATACTGAGAAAAAGAATCAATCCGACCTTGGACTGAAGGTAATTCACCAAAAACCCAACAATAAATACAAATTCTGTTACCAGTGCCATGTGATTAGAAGGATATGATAAGTCTTTAACAAATGACGCCAGTGTCTTGTAATACGAAGTTTTTTCGTATAGTCAAAACAGGTTTAAATCCATAAGGAGGCCAAGGTCTATCTTTTCTTATAGTTTCGTTTTGACTATGTACTCGCTGATAATAATATCCTACTACTACCTGTCGTTTACTTAGGTACTGTTTCCAAAGAACGAGGACATGGTACTCTGTATTTAATAGGCTTGATACAATGGCCGGAATCAGAAAAGATGAAAAAAGAGGTAGACCATACGTCTATTTTTCTACTGTCATACTACGATGTTTCATAGTCAGACTTTGGTTTGGACTGGATTCTAATAACGCATTACATGAATTCCTAGAATTGGATTATCCTTACAATAAGAAGGTAATGAAAAGATGTGGTCTTACCCAAATTCCAAACAGCTTTTCAAGTGGTTTCCTACTTTACGCAAAGTTGCATTAATCGTATAGATATACATGACACAACAGATTATTGCTTGTCTTGCTGGTCGTTAATTAGTTCAGTATCTTCGTTATCCTGCGAGTTATTTGGATTTAATTTGGCTATCAAAACTCTAATGGCTTTTACTACATTCTTCTTCAATTCTGGTATAGAAACAGCTTCTTCTTCTTCTCGTCCAGCAGCAGTAGCAATAGTAGTTGTAGCATCTTTTGACAACCGTGCGAATGATTTGTTAAGATCATCATCTTCCAATTTTTCTAGTCCTACATAACGAAAGTATAAATTATACAAAATAAGTCGAATCATAATAAGGATTTTCAAGTTATCTTCGTCGTTAGTAAATAAATGATCCTGCCCATTTAAAAAATCATCAAGCGACTTTGAATATGCTATAATAGACAGCATATTTTGGTTTTGTTCATCTAAACCTTGCTTTTGTCTTTGTAATTCACCTATTTGATTTCTCAATATATCTGCATGGTCACTTAATTCTTGTATGGCAGATTTTATTCTGCCGCCATGTTCCTGTAATCCGCTCATCAGAGATTGTATATCCATTTTAGTGCGGTTGCCGTTGCCATTGACAGCGTTAGATCTTTCAAACAGATTTGCAAGCTCAACAATATCCTGCTCAACTATTCCTCTGGAAAAGAGTCTTTGGAGCGATGGTCCTACCAGTGGCTGGGCAAGCAATGCTGTTCGTGATACATTTAGGTTAGTATTAACGATAGCAATCTCAGACCGAAGTTTATTTAACTGCAATTCAAAACCTAGCTTGTCATTGGTACTGTTCCTCGATATGTTTATAGAACTTTTGCTGAGCCTGATCCGCAGGTATATTATTTGCTTGTGCAATCTCGTTAATAGTGTTGCGCAACAGTTTTAGCTCCTTAAGACCAAATCCCATAGTCTGTAGCTCATCATACAAAGAAAGTTTTTGGTTATAGGACTTCACATGCTCTTCAAGAGTAGAACATTCGTGCTCTAATTGTTTGTATTTACTTACCAATTCTGGTATGGATTCTTGATAAAACCGATAATCTTTCCGGGTTGATTCTAGATCTGAAAATTCTTCGATAACTTTGCTAACATCATAACCCTTTTGACTTATTCCGTAAACTACTTTGGCAAATTTTGGGATGTGATCATCATTGATAGATATCCCGTAAC
The DNA here is from genome assembly GCA_963825865.1 of uncultured Nitrososphaeraceae archaeon. Taxonomy (GTDB): domain Archaea; phylum Thermoproteota; class Nitrososphaeria; order Nitrososphaerales; family Nitrososphaeraceae; genus CAWGVG01. The sequence goes on from CAWGVG010000002.1 coordinate 53,613, forward strand.
TTGCGAGTTCTTTTTTCAAGTCAGAATACGATTTTAGCTCGACTGTAGTCATAGTCGACTGTCGTCATCGCATATCTTTTATATCTTTTATATAGATATAAAAGATACAACTTTTGCATGTTCTCGTGTTATCCATTTCATCATTTTCTATACTTGTTGAAACTATAAATGTTCGAATGGATGTTGTTTTCGTCGTTCAAAAACATTATATAAAAAATATATTATTAGCAAGGATAAGCCAATTTTGACATAATCTTTGGGCGCGAAAAGAAAGTAATAATATTGCATTTTTTGAGCTTGTTACGGCCCATTCACTATAATAATATATTTATTTACTTAATGGTATGCTAAATGCAAATGTTGCTCCTTTGCCATCACGATTGTTTTGCGCCCATATTCTACCACCATGAGCTTCTACTATGCTTTTTGAGATAAACAAGCCCAATCCTGTTCCCTTCTCAGATTTTGTCGCAAATTTTGAGAACAATCTAGGAAATATCTGAGAATCTATTCCTTTGCCTGTATCATTTACACTAACAACAATAAGTTTATTATCATCGACTTTTCTTTTGACACTAATAATTATACTGCATTCATTCGTAAATTTAATAGCATTATGTAGTAAATTATAAATTACTTGGGAAATCCTTCGCTTATCACCTTCTAGATATATATCAGCAGCAGTAGCTCGTGAATTTTTGTCATATAATATTTCAAGACTAGTATTATCATTATCATTATCAATTAGCAAGAATTGCCTTTTTACCGCCTCAACGTTATCGATAATAATATCATTCAAATTGAATAATTCTTTCTCTAACTTTAGCGATTGACTTTCTATCAATGAAACATTTAGTATATTATCTCGAAGATCTTTTAGTCTTCTAGCATTTGTTAGTATGACATCAAGGTATTTGTTTAGCTCTTTTTTGCTGACTATTCGTTCTTCTTTTTCTTCTTCTTCAAAACGAAGAACTTCACTTATCGCTAAAATCGGTTGTATTGGGGTACGCAATTCATGTGCCGCATTATTAATGAATTCTGTTTGCATTTTACTATACGCCTTTAGTTTTTCATATGTTTCAGTCTGTATCCAAAGACTTTCAAATATTGAAGCATAAGATAGGGCAATAGCTTTACTATTGGAGTATACAGATAATCCCGCAGCATGAAAAGAATCATTTTGGGTATCATCCTTCAATTCTATAAGCATACATACTTTTCTATCAATAACTACAATAGTTATTCTAATAGGTATGCTTTCTTCAACTAATCTAACATCTATCTGATTAGGATATGCATTTTCTGTTTCTCGTTCTTTTAGAGTTTGGTCAAGAACAATAAGATCACTCCTACTACTAATTTCATCCTTAGATTTAGGCAATAGTATTCTGACCTTTACCTTACGCTTTGTTGCTGCCTTCGTTTAACAATTGCAGTGCGCCCATTTGTATTTGTCTTTGAAAGGCCTTTGTTGAAGAATATAGTATCACTACTTCTTCTTTTGCATATTTTAGCAGCCTCCAAGCACGAGTTATTGCTGTTTTAGGATTTTGGATGACTTCTATATCTGCAAAATCAATGCCTTCTTCGATATCTTTAATTCTATCTGCGGCATCTATTGCATCATTCCATAGCTCTTCAAATATAGAATAAAAATGCTTGACATAGTTTGGATCATTGCTTGTCAAAAGATTTTGAACCATCTTACCGCCTTCCATTTTTTCTATTGTGGCATTAAGCATATTATATGATACAGCAAAATTCATTAGTGACAGGTTTTTGACATGTCTTATTTGCATACCTAAATCTAGAAACGTTTTGATCAAGTCTATGTCATCCTTTTCTAATTTTACTCTTGATATGCAAGTAACCCATCTAATGCCTTTATGTTCACCTTTTTTGTATCTATCTAATAGCTTCTTGTACTGATCAAAGAATTTATCATTGTCATAGATAACTTGCATTCCTCCAAAGGAACAAACAAGTGATATTTCATTAGACGTTTTGGCCAATAGAATAATTTGTTTGCCAATTTCCTCAGGATTTTCCAATATATTACTTTTAGCAAGTGTCGATGCTGCTGCTCCTGATTCTTTTTCTTCTTCTTCTTCTTCTTTAGTATTGAGGTTTTCTGTTCCTATGGCCGACATTTCAACACTATGCTCTAACTTACTAATAATTTTTAAATATAAAGCATTATCGGAAAGTTAGTGTTATTTTCTAAACAGGGATAAGTTAGTGTTCTTCTGTCTATTTTCTTAAGCTAAACTAACTAAAAAAAAAATCATTGATGACACTAAACGATTCTGACTTTGTTGATGCAGATTACAAAGTTAAGAAATGATATGACTATATCTTTGGCATAAACCAAAGTATTTCTATAGACGATAATTGCCAAGATGCCAAGGAAAGATCAAACCTTTTTACTTAATTAGATGGAAACGGAATGGTAACAGAAACAAAACATAGAAAGACAACGGCAATAACAAATGTCAAGACGTGGGTCTTTGACTAGTAATAATGTATCAAAAGTTATGCTGCCATTACAGTCAAGATTTCTTGTCATAAACCTTGAGCCATACACTTATGAGCAGTATTTATCAAATTACAGTTGTAATACTTACCAGAGCTCAAAGTCAAGAGAGATAGCTAATCCAACAGCTAATGCGATAGGGAGAAGACACAAACGTCAGATTGTTAAAAATAGGTAAAATGGCAAAGTCGATAGAAGTGTTATGTTTATTGCAGACTAACTATACGTCATTTATTTACTTAATGGTAGGCTAAATGCAAATGTAGCTCCTTTTCCATCAGGATTGGTTTGCGCCCATATTCTACCACCATGGGCTTCTACTATGCTTTTTGAGATAAACAAGCCTAACCCAATACCTCTTTTAAAAGGCGAACCTGTAGCAAACTTTGAGAATAAGTTTGGTAAAATATTAGAAGGTAAGCCTATGCCTGTATCTTTTATCTTTACAATAACTTCTCCTCCTTTGCCTGTCTTCTTCTTTTTCTTCTTCTTCTCTTCTGTTGTAATGGATATAGTTCCCTCCTTTGTAAATTTAATGGCATTTTTAAGCAGATTTGAAATAACTTCATAGATTCTTATTTTGTCTGCTTTTATGAAAACACCATTTCCTTCTTTTCGTTCTGTTTCAAATGTTAATTTTACAGCATTATTGTTGTAGCGAATACTGATTTGATTTTTTATATCATTTATTGCAGTCTTTATTTGTTCATTTAGATCGAATTGTTCTTTATTGAGGTTTAGAGAACGACTTTCGATTCTTGTAACGTCAAATATGTCATCTGTAAGTTGCTTCAATCTTTTTGCATTTCTGATAACAGTATCCAATAGTTCAATCTGCTCAGTGTCTTTTATTTTAGACAGAATAATTTGAGTTAAGCCAAGTATTGGCTGTATAGGAGTTCGTAATTCATGGGATGCTATATTGATAAATTCTATCTGCATGTTGCCATTCTGTTTTATCTGTTCATTAGCCAAGGCAAGCTCTTTATTAACAGCAGCAAGTTCTTTGTTTACTTTTGCAAATTTTTCATTAGTTTCTGCTAATTCTTTAATGACTAATCCAAGATTATTATCTGATTCCAACAAAGCATTGTTTGATTTATTTAGCTCTTTTATCTTTGATTTAAGTGAGTCATTTGAGGCTAAAAGAGAATCGTTTGCTTCTTTTAATTCTTCAGTTTTTGCGATTAACTCTCCGCTCTTTATAGTAAGCAAATCTTCTGTACTTAATTTATGCCTCTTTTCGTTGGATGTCGTTTTATTGTTCTATTTAAAATAGATAGTAAATCTTATAAAGAATATCGTAAAGTCGAAGGAAAATGAAATAGTTAACGCAAAACAATACGAGAATAAATCGGGAAGCATCAATATTATAATGGGTCGGGTCGTTTGTGAACTGTTATCAACACAATACTTGGGCCCAAGGATATCGGTGCTTGAAATGGACTCTAATTTTGCAGGTCATAAAACAATTAAAAAAGGTTTCTCTAATCATCATTTTTACTATATGCTTTCTGCAGGTTTACTAAAGATAATCCCATCAGTTTCTACCTATGTCTACGTACATCTGTGTTCCTTTCCTTTTCTTGTTTTACATGATGTTCGTATATATATTATCATATAAAAAAAATGCTGATACCTACCTACCTTTTTTAAGATTCAATCTAGCTCTGATTTTATTTGTTTCACTAAAATATCTATTTCAATAGGTTTTTCTACAAAATGATTTAATATCCTTTCTCTTGATTTTGGTGGAACTCCTTCTACTGCTTTATCATATCTTTCATATGCGGTAATAAACCATACTTTAACTTTATTGTCTATTTCACTTATCTTTTCATATAGTTCAAATCCATCAATCTTGGGCATTTTAATATCAATTAGCATTAGATCATAGTAATCCGGCTTGAATTTTGATAATGCTATTGCTGAATCATTATATGCATCAACTTCAAATCCGGCAAGCTCCAATCCCACCTTGAAAGTAACAGTATGATCATAGTTATCATCAACTAAAAATATCCTCTTTATTTTTGTTTTATGAGAGTTATAATATCCGCTATGATCATCACGCTTTTTCTTAATTCTTTCATCAGTATCATTTATCATAGCGGGGACAGTATTGATAACTGTACTTTCTTGGCGATGACCTTGTTGTTGGAATGCCAATGGTATATTGAATGCAAACGTAGATCCTTTTTTACCATCAGTATTATTTTTAGCCCAAATCTTTCCACCATGTGCTTCTACAATGCTTTTGCATATGAACAAACCTAAGCCGGTTCCTCTATCAGATTTTGTAGCAAATTTTGTAAACAATCTAGGAAATATTTCAGGATCTATTCCTGTGCCTGTATCCTTTATACTTACAGTGACCTCTCCTATGCTGCCGGTATCTTTTTTTTCCATAGTAACATATATTGTATCATCTTCATTTGTAAATTTCAAAGCATTACTTAATAAATTAGAAATGACTTGTGATATTCTATCTCTATCTGCTTCTATGGGAAAGAGATCTGCATTTTGGTGGTCTTCAGTGATGGAAGGAAATAAACAGGACAATTCTATATTACGGTAGATATTGCTATCATATTTCTTCTCATTGTTATTTGGGCTTTTATAATCGTCTACTAAAACTTGTATTAACTCTTTTAGATTAAATGTATCTTTTCTTATATGAAGTGAATTTGTTTCAATTCTATTGATGTCTAAAACATCGTCTGTAAGTCTTTGTAGTTTTCTTGCATTCCGTATTATGACATCCAAATGATCACAAGTCTGATTTATATTTACTTCTTTTTTTTGTGTTATCATGGATTTAACAATTTGTGACATACCAAGGATTGGTTGGATTGGATTTCTTAACTCATGAGCAGCTACCTTAATAAAATCACTTTGGATTTTATCTTGCATTCTTAATTTCTCATTTGCTATTTTAAGCTGATCATGTGACTCTTTTATCTCTTGATATAATTCAGATTGCTTCCACAAGTTCTCAAATATTGCTACATAAGATAAAACACCTGCTCTGCTATTAGAGTAAGTTGACAATCCTATTGCTTCAAAAAAGGTTGTTTTTGAGTCATCTCTTAATTCCATCACCAATGAAGCCTTTCTATCAACTACTAGAATTGTGGCTTTGGTCTCTGTCATTTGTTCAATACACCTGACATCTATTATGTTGTTAGGAAATATTGTTTTAGTTGCTGTACTTTTTGTTCAATTAAACTGTTTGCAGGCACCAATATTCTAACTTTTACATTTCTTTCTTTTGCTGCCTGTTTTGCCAATTGTATAACTCCAATCTTCTCCTGACGAATAAAAGCATTGGTAGTAGGAAATATCCGTAATATTTCCTTTGCTGCTGATTTTACAATATTCAAATATATTTTCTGTGCTCTTGTTGAGCTTGGAATAACTTCAATATCAGCCAAGTCAACTCCTGCTTCAATATCCCTTATTCTATCGGTACCATCTATCCCATTTTTCCATAATTGCTCAAATAACGAATTGAAATGATTAACATAAAGCGGTTCATTACTAATCAAGGGCTTTGACTTAGCTTACCACCTTCCATCTTTTGTACTGAAAGAGCCACTTCTTTATCTGATACACCAAAGTTCAATGGCAGCATACTTTTTGTGTGTCTTACTTGCATCCCTGACTGAAGAAGTATCTCAACTAAATTTGCAGATTCTTTATCATCTATGTTTGTCAGCCATCTCAATCCCTCTTTACTCTCACCTTTCTTGTGCTTATCAACTATATTCTTGTATGAATCAAAAAGGTAGTTATAGTCCCATCTGCATTCCTCCAATTGCTGTACCATATCGATAGATTGTTAGCCATATTGTTTTGGTGTTTAATTTCTCTGATTATCTCATCTTGATTCTCTAATAGTCTAGTTCTGATAGACTTTATACCTTCTTCAATTTCTTTTATTCTCTCCTGAATGAAATTGCTTTGCTCCAAAGAGTATCGAATACATATTGCTCTTGTTCCACTCACTATCCTTAACATTACTATAAATAATCTAACTGCCACCTTCCCTTTCTCAAGTAAAACCGCAGGAGCAAGATACTCTGATTCACTTATCATAAAATTCCCCTTTATGCCATCTAGATGTCTTATCTCA
>CAWGVG010000003.1:0-243417 GCA_963825865.1 uncultured Nitrososphaeraceae archaeon
AGCCTGCAAATGCAGATATAGGTGGAATAAATTGCACCATGACTCCAACATTTGGTTGTAACTGAGAAACAGAAGAAGCACCAGGTCCGCTTGTAATGACTGAAAGAATCCCAGAACCTATTAACCCAGCAAATATCATAGTTAGTGTTGTGCGCAGCACCTCCTACATTCATTCCAACAAGATGAATCCACGCAAGTACCAGTTTGAATCCACGAATACTCTTTCTCATATCGATTGCAAGGTGGTGGTAAAAAGTCGCTGTGACTGCTATTGCCACTACCAATATCATATAAAAAATATACCCAAGAAAGAACCATTTAGCTGGACCTTCAAATGACAAAGAGAGGAACTGGATAATATTGATTTTAGAAGAGAATAGTATTTGAATTGAAACAATTGATATAGTGAGTCCTGTAATTATTGCACCCTGAATTATTGCAGATATTATAAACCTGTTACTCCAGACTCCATGGATAGACATATGATAACAATCTTGATATAATTTACAACATGCAAATAATAGTTTCTATGAAATACTGACTTAGATGATAAAAAAAGAATTTCAGAAGATATAGTAATGTAACTCATTAGTGTTCTATTTCCACTCCTACTTTCCTGAGTTGCCCGTTTCGTCTGCGTCATATTCAATAACTTCAATGCGAGTATAGGGGCAGGGATAAAAACAGACGTAGAATCTGTTACGTTAAGTGTAGTTGACTTCGCTAAGTATGTTTTATGAATTATCTTAAAAAATTACACCAAAACCTGTATCTTTCCAACCTAAATTGTCATATCAACTCAAATTTCTATTGCAGTATAGAAGAAGGTTTGTGAATATGAGCAATAGTAGCTGTCAGCTATAAGCCTTGAATTTTTAAGTCGTGATTTAAGAACGTAAGTAACCTTTCATATACTAAGGCTGTCTTCTCAACGAATGGTGCGTGACCTGCATCCGGTATTTTTGTGCATTGAGATGCTTGGAACTTTTTTGAAATATATCAGCATAATCGATTGGTTTTAGTGGTATCAATTTATCTTCTTCACCCCATATGATTAAACAAGGAATATCTTCAATTTTCTTGAATCCTTCTGGTTTAATTTGTGTAGGTGTACTGTTATCAAAGGCTGATGTGAATGCATGTTTTGCCCCTTGCTGCTCAATTATCGCAATAAAAGTATCGACCACTACTGGAAGCAACCTTGAACGATCCGCATACAAGTCCTCAAATACGTTTTGGACTTTCTTATATCTTAATATCTTCTTCGTTTATACTCGCCATTATAAAATTTTTGATATAAATTGCACCATTCGTCATTGCTAAGGGTTAAATTTTCAAGGATATCTTTAATTTTTCCACATGATGAGAACGCACGGCAACCTGAGTTGCTTGTAACATTGTTGTGATGAAAATCTGATTATGACATAGATTATCTACACTGAAATTCTCAACTACGTTTGGAGGACATAAGGCCTTTCCACAACCAAAACTTTGTGAGATGTATTTTTATGAATATAGGTTTGAACCGCAAGACTATCTACCTAGCATCTAGACGGCCTAATGTTTCTATTTGGATGTATAAGCTTTGTAAATCTCCCCCATATCGGGAGCAACATATTTCCAATCATCACCGAGATTTGATACAAGTTCAAATCGTTCCTGTGTATTGGGATGTAATAACTTATAGACATTCTCCCCTACAGATATTTTGTTAGGACCAGTTATGGAAGTTATCTTTGCTGTTACGTTCATCGTATAACCAAGTATGTCAATTTGTGAGCTCCTGTCGTATCCATATTGAACAACTACATTTTCCCCTTCGTCTATACCAATTTTTAACTTCAAGGCAGGGTAATCATATTTACTTAATATTGGATTAAGTCTAGTAGTTACAACAGTAAGTATTGATTCTGCACAACGAACTGCCTTATCACAGGTAAGATATTTGTTAAAACCGGAAGGAAAGAATGCTATGACTGCGTCGCCCACGTACTTCAGTACAAATCCGTCATAACTTTCCACTACAGAGGACATCTCATGTGAAAAAGCCCTGATAATTGTAACCAGTTTATCTGCCGGCAGTGTCATGCTCATTTTAGTAGAGCCAACTAGGTCTACAAACATAATAACTAGTGATATCTTGGAACTTACGTATTTACGAAGAAAATCCTGACCACGAAAAAAAAGGCGTAGCTGTAACTGGGACTCACCACCTTGCCATTATCCACAATAAGAAATTCTGCCTCGATAGGAAGTCCTCTCATATAACGGGTAAGACTTCCTTTCACTCCGTCAGCGTACCGGCTTTGCGCTTCAAGAGTTGTCCCGGAGTAATGAGGTACCATCGCATGATTAGGCATGTGCCGCCAGGGATGATCTATTGGCGCAGGTTCAGGAAACCACACGTCACCCGCATAGCCTGCCAGATGACCTTTCTCCAATGCTTCCACCAAGGCTGAAGTATCAACGATTTTTCCTCGTGCACAATTAACTAAATATGATCCATTTTTCATGCTGAAAAGTAGGTCATGGTTAAACAGGCCTTCCGTTTCCGGTGTTAATGGAGTGGTAATACTAATGACATCGGATTGTTCAACTAGTTGTTGTAATGGTGTATATCGTATACCAAATACAAATTCCTCTGCAGTTGTCAGTCGAGGGAGGTTATAGTATAAAATTTTGACGTCAAATGCCTTCAGTAGTTTGCACACCCGTTGTCCAATTCTACCTGCCCCTATAATTCCAACAACCTTGTCTTCCAAATCATGAGAGTAAGCCGCAATTTCTGCAATATCCCATCTACCATCAAGAACCTGTTTGTATGCGGGCATATAGTTTCGCACAAGTGCCAAAATATGCATTACTATCTGTTCTGCGACACCTACGACGTTGCTTCCAGTAATCTCAGCCACAGTTATACCTCGTTCTGCCGCTGCTTGCAAATCGACGTGATCAGAACCAACACCAGCAGTTAGAATGAGTCGTAGCATGGGTGCCTTCGAGATTCGTTCTTTCGTGATGTAGGCGGGCCAAAAAGGAGTAGTGATCAGTATCTCTGTGGTAGATAGATGTTCATCAAGCTTATGCTCTTTGTCAGTCAATACAACGAATTCATGGCCCTGTTTTTCGAGAAAATCTCTCAAGCCCAACGCGTTCTCCGCACAACCTAACAAGCCTGGGTTGTTTTTTGCTATCTCTCCGCCAGGGTAAAGAATCGCTAAAATTTTCATATGAAATCTATTCTGAGTAGATTAGTTAAATCTTCTTAGAATGATGATTAAACAAGGAGAAATGACCATACTACCTGAATCTCATAAAGTTTGACGGAGTTTTAAGAGTAAAACGTTTGACCAGCCGTTTCTCTTTTATCTGTATTCATTTCGTCATCCGCTCTAATCCCATATTGTGTTTTCAACTATAGCAAACTGTGTTTGTCAATTGTCAATAGATGAATGTTCCATCTGCTTGGTAAAAGAAAAAACCTAGAACGTACAAAATAGGGGCTCATAATTGAATTGAGACATTCGGAGCATATGTAACTAACGATTCTTTGTTTAAACGTGCCTACGATGATTAAATTATTGCCAGATAAACCTTCTATTAGCACCGATATTTGTATATTAAAACATCTTGCGACGGTAGTGTAACTTTAAATGCTAACGGTTATATCGGAGTCTAAAAGCTAAATTCATGGCTCATATACATGAAAATATCTAACACGTCTGGGCTTCCGTGGTCCATAATTGAACAAATTTGCGTATAGTACCAACCATTCGTCAATTTTTTTGTAATTAATAGATCTCTTGCGTAATTAGGAGCTATAGTCTAACACCCTACTTGTTTTAGCCGTCTTCTTAGATTGAAATGCTGTCAGACTGTATAACTCTGAAGTTCAGGAGACGGATATTATATCAGATACGTTATTGTACTTCCTTAATCTGTTTCTAAATTTAGTACCCATTATTCCAAACTTTTTGATCTTACATATGGTATGTTCTACTATGATCCTTAGCCTAGAATGATTCTTGTTGTAAGTTCTTTCATCACATGAAAGCAATGTACCCTTTTTCTTTTTGATACCAAGTACAGACTTTACAGTGGGAAAGTCCTTTTCAATGCCAAGATAACCAAGATCAACTATGTTTTCAACTTGTGATGGAGTTATAGAATGATTGTGTTTGTAAATGTCATAATCATGTTTTCTTCCACTTCTGTGACCTGTCTTATGCAGTATCAATCCTTCACTGTTTACCATCAATTGTGTCTTGACAGTATGTTTCTTCTTTCTCCCTGAATAGTAACTCTTCCTTCTTCTTTTGTTCTTAGGTCTTGGAATTTCTTGTTCTGTAGAGTCTATGAAAGCCTTGAATCCAGGAAAGTACTCTTCTACTTCATCTATAGTTCTTAATCTCCTAGTACGTTTGTATATCTTCTTTGGCAATGGAATACACTCCTTGATAAGTGGTTCCATCATTGATATATCTCTACAAACATTGCTTTGATCAAGGTCAAACAGAAATCCTGATAATGTATATGTAATGTATAATCTGTAGTATACTAGAAGCATAACGAATCTTTCTTTAACTTTAAGCTTAAATGGTCTACCAGCACCTATATCCCGTATTCTCGTCCTTGATAGAAGACGTCTTCTTTCGTGCTCTTCGTAGTTATGTTCAATTTCGTTACAAATGGATTCAAATTCAGATACAGTTACTCCGGTAAATGACCTGAATATCAAAGGTTTCTTACATAATTTGCTATAGGACATCAAAGAGCTTGTCAGATAGATATCCTATGTGAAGAGGAATATAGCTCTAAGCTTCTAATTACACAAGAGATCTAATAATGATGTATGCAGTAGTTGCATTTAGTTACGCTGGTTACGGTATATGGAGAGTAGGGAATACTTTCCTGCTAATGAGATCATGACATGATCACAAATAGATCAACGCTTCTTTGCGACAGTTACTTTAAAAATCAAGATTTACCGATCATTTTTTTGAGACAAAAGTGACTATTTTTCAATCTATAGTCTTCCATATGATGTAACTGCTGTAACTACTGTGACGGGATTCTTAATCCATTTTCCAGTTTTAAGAATCAGTCAAAATCTTAATTTTATCAGGGATGTCGTAGCATGTTCAACCTTCGCAGGAAGTATTTTTATTGTCTCCAATATAGTATTCTTTTTGATATTTGGTAAATGGTATATAGATGTAAGATCTATAGGTATAATATCTGCTGTCTTTATGTTCTATACTCTTAAAGAGTTTGATAAATATATAACAAAATATTTAAAATAACTTTATAATTGCCTCTACTCCCAACGACTATTTCCATATCATACATATACTTATGAGTACAATTTCATCGTGTTCTGGGTAAAAACAGAAGAACAGTATCACCAAATGGCTCACGGCAATAATAAGGACTCTGGTTTGATATTTTTTGTAATGCAATGCAGCAAAACTATTCGGTCTAGGAATCCCAAAAAATCTGCTGTCTCTTCTTCAGAGCTGACAAATGATATGAATCTAAATGATGACGGCAGTGAATCAATTTACTTAAACCCCAAGCTAAAATTCTGAATAAATCCCAGAAAGATTTGTAATATATTTTTTAACATTTTGAATCGGCTTGTAATATCAATATAATAATAAAAACCATTGAAACCAGATCCAAGGTTGTGAAATATAGACAGACAAACTCGATAAGCTGAAAATCAAATACAATCTGAGTATCGTGCCATACTATAGCAAATCTTCTAGTAACATCGGTAGTATTAGAGCCTATCCCAAAATTATCCTCCTGTAGACAATAAAACAGCAAGCTAAAGAGACGAGCGCAAGATAGTAGTAGCTTCTTAGCTCCGACTTGTAGTTAGTGACAATAAGCACCGAAATCATTCACTAGACAAATTTGGTCACAATGATGCAGACCTTCTCGTGGTGTGACTGACATGTTTGGTTATGAAAAATCTTATTTTTAAATTTGATTGCTGCTGTCGTTGTATTTGTAGAAAATATGGTGTTGTTCTACTATTTTCGAGTAGTAGTCTTCCGCCTAGATTGCATAGATAGCAATATTTTAGATTCTTCTACTTTATTCGTTGCTCTCAATTTTGCTTTATATTTCAAATTTCTCGGCTTTGTTCTTAATCTGTATCCACAGCATGGGCACCACAATCCATCCCACATGATAAATAGCTCACATATCTGGCAACGCTTTTGTCCCATAGAATAACGACCAGATCCAACTGGCTTTTGTGCCTTGTGGCGTATACATATACCTTTACAAGTCATTTCTTTACATTTTCTTCCTTTAGTATCAAATTGTAATTGATGTTTTTATACTTTAATAGAATATGCCGGTAAAGTTCTAGACAAATATATCAAAAATATTTCATAGTTTTGCTTCTGTTTTTGTTTTTTCGCATGTATATTAGTAATATGCTTGTAAGTATTACCATAACATTCTATGGAAACGATTAATATTGTGAATGTTGGCTCGTTATATCGTTGGAAGAGTGCGACTTCCTTGACGACATATGCTTGACCGTATTATCTGCAAGCAAAGACGTTAGTTTCGCAGCTGTGGTAGATGTCAATGGAAAGCTCATTGTTGGCAAATATAGAAGAAAGGTAGACAGAAGGTTAGTAACAAAAACAACAACTCCTATACCTGATTCCAGTGGTCAATATCATCAAACAACAAGTTGTTACCTTTTCTATGTAGGTTATTTGCTTAAGGCTATACGGCAATCTCATTTTGAAAGCAGATGCATAAGAGAAAAACAAGAAGCAAAGAACATAAAAGAAGTTAATTTTGATGTAATTGATATCAACAATAAAATAAAGTTGGCTATTACTCCACTAACACAGTGCAAAGACAAATTCCTTTGTGTATATCTCGAATCTCCAGTTGCCGAATCTTATCAAGAGATAATTATGAAGATAAATAACACCATATAGAAGACGATATAATGGCATAATCAGAGAGACACATATGCTAATTCCGATCTCATTGTAACTCTGAGTTACAAAAATTATATCTATTTGTATGAAAATGTTATTTTTAAAGGGGTCTACATGCTAAGAGAAAAATGGAGTCAGTTTAACTTATAGTTATCATCTGTATAGGATAAAAGATAAAAAAGCTATAGATGATAATTATGCTACGACAATAATAGACAGATAGTGTCAACAACAACGAAAGAACAATCAAAAAATGATGATGATGAATTAGTCTTAGAATAAAATTTTTATTGCTACTTTTCCAATGTTCTTTCTATGACTTCATGGCCAGTAGACTTTCTATGTTCCTTTGCCATCTCTTTATCTATAAAGTCTTTATCACAAGGCATGCAATGATATGACTCTTTCATATACTTATAGATAATCACTTAACAATAATAATTAAAAAGTTTCATAATGGAGAGCAACATCATGAATACATCAGTGGTTGTAGACGTTGAAGCACACATAGGACGTTACACGATAACAATGATCAGAAAAGATAGGTATATGATGGAAAACTTGCAGCATAAGAATTTCTTAAATGATACAGAATTTGGCCTGCAATAAAATATAGTAGTAAGAATAGAAAATATTCAGCAGGTCTTGAGGGGCCTGTCGCAGATTTCGCAATGAAGAGTATAGCGGCATGTCTGGCTGTAGAGTAACAATTACGGATAGAAGTATAGAAGAATCTCATTGTCGTTTGCGATCATTTGCCTGTTTTTGATAATGACTGAATAGTTTTAACTAATCTCTACTACTAGTTATAGAGATTATTATGCTGCATATAGTTTTTACCGTGCGTTGTTACTAATAACTTACCACACTTTTCGCAATAAAGCGAACCACATGTTAAACAAATGATTGATTTCTCTTCTTTGCCTATGATTGAAATAAAGTCGTGTTCATGTATTCTAATATCATTTCTGAATTCTCTAATAATGCTATCATCTTCATTTGTTCGAACCATGCAGTACAGTATAGAACAATGAACTATAAAACATTACAGATAAAAATCCTATAAAAATTCGCATTAATGCTATATTTCTTGTATTATCAACAGAATTAGAGGAGTAGCAATCAACAAGAAACAATCTTTTGATTCCAATAGAGAATGCTATTCAATTCCAAAAGAAGAAAGCCTGAATGTTGGTCTCTCTCTTAATGCAAATCTCCCTCTATTCCAAAACCTATTAAACAAGCAGTAGAAAAGAACTTAAAGATATCAAAGTAGAGGTTCAGGTTATGACAAACTAATATTTTACAATTATTTTCTGGTTGTAACAGTTCAGTTTTGCGCTACTATTGCTCACCAGCTTTATTAGCAAAAGTCTTCATATCGGACAATCCTCGCAGTCCTTCAACTTCTAACTTGAAGATATTTGTCGCTATTTGCTGAGCTCAAGGCCTTTTTTGTAATCAAAAAGATTAACTGTTATGAGAGAGAGGTTTGCATAGCATTCTGCTTTTCCAGCTTTATCATCTATTTCAGCGATTTTATTTTTTTGTGTCAAGGCCTTTTTTATGTAGTAAATACCTTTCCGAGCTCGATCTTCCCGACTAAAGTTGTAGTTGTTTTTGTATTGTTCATTATATATTCTCAATTCAATATCATCTGTATATTTGAGCTGAATGCTTTTTGAAAAGCTGGATTTCGTATGCATAAAGCTAGAGTTCAATAAATAAATTTAAGAACTATTAAAGGCTCTAACTTTTGGGAAATTTGAGCGACGCTGAAAGTTCAGCCTGAGGTGGGAAGGGAGGAAGAGAAGGAAGATTTTTGGTCTGAGTGGTTAGATTTTGACCAATCTAACATTACTACTACTGCTATTCCTGAGAAGTTGGGAGTCTTTAAGGTACATGCAAGTATGAAAATTCTATACATAGGAAGTAGTATGAATCTGAGACAATCGTTGTTAGAATCGGTATCAGATCCTTGTATAGGCAAGGCAAAGAGATTTAGTTATTTAGTTACAGAAAAAGCTGAACAAGTAAAAGATCAATTGCTCAAGGAATATCGTGAAAGCCATGGTGGGAACTTGCCTGCATGTATGGAGAAATGAATGAATAGTGAATTCAGAAATTGATAATGCGGACCAAACACCTAGACTAATCGCATTTGATAGTGTAAATGTGATAGGAGTGCGGCTGTAAAACATGATAATAGCAATGATAATAACGGAGGTTCCCACGACAACGGAGGTGGTATGGGTGTTTTCAAAAGCCTATCAATCCAAGGTACAAACTTATTCTTCTTATTCTTATTTCGCCGTTAGTAAAACCTTCTGCCATCAACAGATTCTTGAGATAACTTTCTCAAGTGAATGTTGTGTGAGTACTATAACGAAACATGATCTCAAAAGATATTTTCAGAAACTTGAGAGTCTATGTTCTCTCCATGAGTAATAATAGAGAATGTGTCTTTTGCTTTCTTTCTTTCTTTGTGGCTACTTGTTTTCTAGTGAGAGAAAGTTTTTGTAGTATCTCTTGATGCCTTATATACAATGTTACCATCGTAAGTAACAAATTATTATGTGTGGAAACCGTATGTTTAAGTATGATGCTCACTATTACTATAGTGAGCAGTGAATGTTTATCATTTTAATGATGGGTACGATGAAATTACACGCCTAATAATAAAGGCACAGTCGATAATAACTACGAAACAAAAAGGTTTCACATAGATACATTCTATCAAAGCCTAGCTGAATTTGGTACCAAGTGTGCTTACCTCTGCTTACGGATGGTAAGAGGTTAGGTTTATGCAAAAAATCTTGAAATCAGTAAACTCATTTGCGAATAATAAAGATAAGCCAAAATTCTGCGTATATTGCGGTAATATGGCTACTCAGGAAGCTTTCTTTGATGTCGGCGACGGCGTTATTGTAATAGAGAAATACTGCGATAAATGTAATGGTAGAAGTAATTTACGACTGCGCAATAAAGATTTTTACAGCTAAAAAGACCAATAATAACTATTGTTACGTCATCTAAATCTAAGTATATATGTCTACAAGTTGTACACTTGAGCTACTGGAGTGAGTAAGTTAATTAACTAGGTACGAGTTCTTATAAATTCCCTTAATACATGTGCTTCCTCCCTATAAGCACGAATTGTTTGCGTTTTTCCATCAGGAAATGCCACTGTTACTGTTACTATATTCACTTCTGCATCTGAAGCAAAAACAGGAGGATATACCTTTTCTATTTTACAATTGGCAGCAAGTAATTTCTTTAGTTCAGAAATAGACTTAAACTCTTCAGATGATGATGACATAGTTATTTATGTATGGTTTATTTCCTTTTATTCAGTTACTCTTTAGAAAATAAGAAGCCATTTTTATCAGTAAATACACAATGCAAAACACAAACCTGAAGAAAAAGAGCAAGCACAAAAATAGCCTGGTGCTTTTGCATAAACCAAAATGACTTATTTCGCAATCTTTCAAAAAGGCTGGATTGTCGTTGTGCAGTTTCTAATGTAACTCTTTTCTTGAGATCTTTGAATGTCACTTACGTAATAGTATGATGGCACAACTAATCTTTAGCTTTTTATCAAATACTTTGTTTCTTAATTGAAATTTATCAGGTAAGTTTTGCTCCAACTATTTCTGAATTTATGAAGTTCTGAAAATCAGGATTAAACCATTTGTCTGATTCTATTTGTTTCCATGTTTCTTTGATGGTTCCCCTTCGAAAAATATGTCTCATCCATTGTAACCAACCTGTCCATTCATTATCATCAAGTACTTTTCTTTTACGCATCGCATATGCATGAGAACATATCCACAGTATATAAAATGAGTATGCTCCCTCTTGTGATAGCTTTACTTCATCATCTATCACTCTTTGTATCGACGGATACCTCTAGTCTGCGTATCAATTGACAGACTCTGTATTTGCTTCTTTGAGAAAAAAAAGCGTCAATACCATTGTTCCTACTATTCCAATTGTTTGTGCTATACTTAGCATGTCAGAAAATCCTATTACAATACCTTCAACCATTAAGCAGGATCGTAAAAATGTTAATAATAAGCATTAGCGACGTAGCGAATATTATATTACTATACATACATCATAATCATCAAACTCTTTGAGAAAACGTGATTAGTTGTTGCTGATGCTGTTTCTCCAGTTTCTATCCTTGTTACTATCCTCAATGATGATAGCAACAACAGTATAGCATCGGTATCCTATAGTATAGCTCTTATAGCAAGTTTTTCTAAGCCAATATAGCAAAACCGCTAAGAATGTCTTTGCAAGAATTAGCTTTATCCACTCAAACTTATGAGCTATCTTTTAAACTGATATAGACTAAGAATTTTTTTCAGACAATACAACGAGATTATGCTACTACATGCAATACACAAAGATGAGTATGGTTGGTCTATCTAAGCCTAAAGTGAAAGGTGCATACATCATTTAAAAAAGAAAAGACATCGAAGGCGCTAAGCTTACGGTTTGACTTAAAGATCCCTCGTGTGCAACCGGCTATATTATACTCAAAAACGTTCTTCCTACTGCGATTCTACGACGCAGGTGACTATGAAGGTATCTAAATCCGACACCCGAAAAACGTTCACCCGGTTCGTATGTTAACACATAACAATGCTGTTTATAATCAGTTACACCAGCTGTCAACATCTGTTTACAGTTTAAGCTTATATGTCACAGTTGTATAGGCAACGAAAAAATATTGCCCTTTAGACACACACAATGTCTCTCAATTACCATAAATGGGATATATTTGTATTTAATAACGTATATATGCAATACACGCGCGTGAGTGCCATGAGTACAACAGGGCTTTATCCTCATGTAAGGTTTATTGACTTTAGCTGGGGAGTACAAAATCTAGAATACTTCCAGGGTAGCTGGAAACAATATCCTCTAACCGAAAGTCATGTCGCTAGCAATAACTAGTCCATACGTATGCCAGCTTTGATCCAGAAAGGCTTGATCATGTCATCTTCATTGGCATGAGCGGACATGTAAGCGAAGTGGATTTCGGAACGGGAATGGATTTCGGAGTCATAAATGATCTAACCAAACTTGCCGGTTCGAGTCACTGATGGCTGCAGCAGAAAGCCCAGTCAATGGGTACTGGGACACCCTGTACCGTCATCATGTGAACTACATCGATAGCGACGGACATGTACACGAACTGTACAAAACTCCCACGATTAGCTGGAAGGATAATGATCTAACCAAACTTGCCGGTTCGAGTACTGACGGCGGAGCAGGAAGCCCACTCGATGGGTACTGGGACACCCTCAGCCGTCAGCATGTGAACTACATCGATAGCGAACGACATGTACACGAACTGTACAATACTCCCACGAGTAGCTGGAAGGATAATGATCTAACCAAACTTGCCGGTTCGAGTGCGACTGACGGCCAGCAGGAAGCCCACTCGATGGGTACTGGGACACCCTCAGCGCTCAGCATGTGAACTACATCGATAGCGACGGACATGTACACGAACTGTACAATACTCCCACGATTAGCTGGAAGGATAATGATCTAACCAAACTTGCCGGTTCGAGTCCTACGGCCGCAGCATGGGAGTATTATAGAAGCCCACTCAATGGGTACTGGGACCTCCTCAGCGCTCAGCATGTGAACTACATCGATAGCGACGGACATGTACACGAACTGTACAATACTCCCACGATTAGCTGGAAGGATAATGATCTAACCAAACTTGCCGGTTCGAGTACCTACGGCCGCACAAACGAGCACACTCGGTGGGTTCGCGTTAGATGATGGTCGCAGCCAGCATGTCTACTACTTTGAGCAAGGGGGACATGTACACGAACTGTATAATAGTAGTGGTAGCTGGAAGGATAAGGATATAAGTAATGGTATAACCCCCACAGCACGAAGCCCACTAGCTGGGATACCGAGTCCGTTCTATAGAAAAAATTAGACGGTAAAATATCCATGCTTGTAGGTATGGATCTACTCGGATAGCTCGCTATTAATGGGGCTCAGATAGTTACCTAAACTAAGATTATATAACTCCTATGAGTATTGTTTAATTGTAGGAAGAGGCGATAGCGGTAACTACTAACGGAAATCCTTTAAGACAGTCAATGGTCAACTTATATTGTTTATACCTATGGTCTCAATAACCATTATAACTCAAGCATTTTAAGCTCTTTATCTTGTGACCACAAGAACGTTCTTTAAAATAATAATAATAAGAGGTTAAACAGAATAGATGTTATCTTAACAAACACACTCTGAGCCAATCATATTCTGTATTATTTATGATTAATGCATTTTAAACAACCCAACGCCCTCAACCATGACGAACCTTGACCAGAATCCATTATTCGTGGCTGCGCCAACTCCGCCCAGCATCACGATCGCCGCGGCATCGAAACCATCAGCTCGCAACTGGGCGCCAAGTGCTCCTTCTAATATATCTGGCGGCACATCTTGCTGGTCGACGACGGCCATTTGCTGCACGGCAGCATCGAGATCCGCCCGTCCAGAAGACATTTTCTGAATATAAGTACGAGAGATCGGTTTGCGCCAGTCATCGGATCTGGGTCAAATAGGACCCTTCGCAAAATTTCATTAGGCCAGTCTGCCGGAATCAGGTCAGGCGGATGCGCGTTCTGCCGGAACAGAGGAATGAGAGCGAGTTTCTTTCTTCCAATCCAGTTCATGAATTGCTTATTTCTTCCTATATCTCAAAATAGTGGTGTGTATACACTTTCTCTGTGTGATCCTCAGGGCTTGCTCATTAGCGTATTTATTAATACGTTCACCATTACTGAATGTCAGCTCAAGGATGAAATTGAACCAAGCTCAAGGATGAAATTGAACCACCAAGTATCATTATCACTCGGATGAATTATAAGAAGATTATAAGTGGAGATCTGGCTTTGGACTACAACCGTCACTTTCATACGAGTATGGTTCGCGCAATGGATCGCTTGGCTTTGGATGGAAGCTTTCTGTCCCTTTTGTCACCAGTAAGGCTGATAAGGATGCCTAAATACCAGGATGATGACAAATCTGATGTCTTTGTTTTGACTTATCAAGGATATTTATAACATATAGTTGGCTATAGATACTGAATATATTCAGCTAAAGTAGCCAACTGGGCCTAAATCTTGTGTCAAATTTGATTCACACACCCTTGGGCCCACATTTTGTACTTCTTGTCTGCAGTAACACCATAAAAATATATGGCGTGGAGGTTCTAACAACAATTTCTGAGGTGGTGAACATTCTGATGGATACTGTGCTGGATACAAAATCGGCTATGGTGCTGGAAACATCTTACAGGGAACGTTACACGATAGGCCTTAAATGAAGAACAAAACAGTATGCTCACCGGCCACCATCATGGGTACCAAATAGTCCCCACCAGCATTGAAGTCACTGCTATTAAAGGTAGTGTCGAGGAATATCGATTTGCTTGGCGCCAAAGAAAATACATCGTGCCCGTATCCTATCGTCATGACTATGCTCTCTCCAACTACTAACGTGTGTGACCTCTAGGTTCGTGTAATATTAATGTGGCAGTATAATCACCTAAAACTTCAATCACAAAATCAAAGTCATCTAATTTCTTGAGAATGTCAAGTGTTAATCTCGTGTGTACCGCTATCATATATTGCTGGAAGAAAGTCAGTAGTTTTCCATATATGATTTTTACACCATTGTGAACCACTACCTTTCTTGGTAAATACCTCAACCATGTAAAAAGGCGCACGTTCAGACTTCTCTTGTTCGCGTATTAGTAGGTCATGAAGGAGCACAGGATCTACTTTTGGAAAGTATGTGTGATATAATGTCTCTAATCCTTGGAAGACATTTCTTATTTCTCGCAATTCGGTGGTCGTCCTCATTTACTACTATACACCGTCTCTTCCTTGACGACGACGACTTGGACTTGTTTGCGGTGCCATCAAGACAGTTTTAATTTCTTTGAACATGCAAGGTTTCAAATTCTTGTCTTTGATTCTGCAGGCGGTAAAGTGCCACACACGTTATATTGTATTCTTTATTTATTATACTATTATATTTTGCATTTTGTAAATATGATGTTGTTAAGCAACATTTAGACGCCTTTATCCCTGGTTACAATTTTTTCTACAAAAAATTCTCCTGCTCTATAAGAACTTCTAACAAGTGGGCCGGAAGCTACATAAACAAACCCCATTAGCTCTGCAATTTTCCTAAGCCAATTAAATTTTTCTGGTGTGATATATTCGACAACTGGCAAATACTTAGGATTCGGTTGAAGATATTGACCTATAGTTAATATATTTACTCCGGCTGATCTCAGATCCTTTATTGTCTGAATAATTTCTTCTTCATTTTCTCCAAGACCAAGCATCATGGAAGACTTCGTATAAATCATTGAATCGATATTCTTAATTTTCTTTAGGACTAGGAGAGATTGTTCATATGAAGCTCTAGCATCTCTAACTTTAGGCGTAAGTCTAATTACGGTTTCTATGTTGTGACTTATAACTCTCGGTTTAGATTCAACTACCTTTTTTATCGAATCCTCATTTCCTCTGAAGTCAGGGATTAGCGATTCTACTATTATTTTTGGGCACAGAACTTTTATGGCTTTGATTGTTTTAGATATGTGTTCTGCTCCTCCATCCTTTAAGTCATCTCTACAAACGGAAGTGATTACCACATATCTTAATCCCCATTCTTTAATTGCCTTGGCCACTCTTTCGGGCTCATCTGCATCAAGTAAAACTGGTTTACCGCTATTGATAGCACAAAATCTACATCCTCTACTGCATATGTTTCCCATGATCATAATTGTGGCTGTTCCTGTTCCCCAGCACTCTGATATGTTAGGACATCTTGCTTCTTCACAAACGGTATGAAGGTCTAGTGACTTAAGTGATTGTTTAACCTTTGTATAATTTTCTCCTGATGGTGCTCTTACTCTAAGCCACACTGGTTTTCTTATTAGTTCCATTTCTACACACTTTTGTAATCAATCAACATTCATAATAATAAGAGTTAAACACATCAATTGTTAATTATTTAGCTGGCTTACATATACATGAAAACGCCTTTTTATGACATTCACAGGTCGTTTGGAGCAAAAATGCTGAGCTTTCATGGATGGGAAATGCCTCTACAATATTCTGGAATAATTGACGAGCATATCAACACTAGAACAAATGTTGGTTTATTTGATGTTTCACACATGGGTCGTTTTGAAGTTAAAGGCTTCGATGCCTATGATTGTATACAAACATTAGTAACTAATGATATTTCTAAATTAAACAATCATCAGGCATTATATTCTCCTATATGTCATAATAATGGAGGAATAATAGATGATTTAATCATATACAGGATTAACAGGGAGAAATTTCTTGTTGTGGTTAATGCTTCAAATAGGGAAAGGGATCTAGGGTGGATTGTTAAGCATTCGAAGTCAGCTGTTGTTGAAAATATTAGTGATAAAATTGCTCTTCTGGCACTGCAGGGTCCTATTGCACAAAAAGTCCTTGAGAAAACAATAGTTGGTGTAAATTTGGATCAATTAAAACCCTTTGATATTACTATTACAAATATTTTTGGAATAGAATGCATGATATCAAGGACTGGTTATACAGGAGAAGATGGTTTTGAGATATTCTTTGATTCTTCAAAAATAGATATTTGGAATAAGCTCATACAGTTAGGTTCCAGATTTAATATTAAACCGACTGGCTTGGGTGCCAGAGATACACTCCGATTAGAGGCTGGTTTAATGCTTTATGGAAATGACATAAATGAAAATACTACTCCATTAGAGGTTCCACTTAAGTGGACGGTAAAATTTGAGAAGAAAGAGTTCATTGGAAAGGAAGCATTGTTAACTCAGCGGATAAATAGAAAGCTTGTAGGGTTTGAGGTTCTAGAAAAAAGGATAGCTAGACACGGAAATGAAGTATTAATGGATGGGGAGAAGGTGGGTTTTGTAACGAGCGGAAGTTTTTCACCGACTATAAAAAAGTCTATTGGTTTTTGCTTTGTTCCTATACATGTTTCACCCAACCAATTAATTGAAATTAATATTGGTGGTAAATTGTATAAAGCAAAAGTTAGTAGCACACGCTTCTATAGGCGAAAATAAGATTTTTTATAGAATACTGAAAATAGATCTATGTGGTCGAGGAGATAAGATTTACAAAAGAGCACGAGTGGATTATAATAAAGGAAGGACTGGTTGTCATGGGAATTTCAGATTTTGCTCAAAGACAACTAGGAGATATAGTTTCGATAGAATTGCCAAGGATCGGTAGTAGATTTAGATACATGCAAGCAATGGCTATAATTGATTCAGTAAAGGCTTCTTCTGATATATATTGTGCCTTGAGTGGGGAAGTTGTCGAGGTCAACGAGGAGTTACTTGAGCATCCCGAATGGATAAACCAATCTCCGTATGAATTGGGTTGGATTGTAAAAATGAAACCATCGAATATGGAGGAGGAACTTAACAGTTTGATGACAAATGAGCAATATAACAAGTTCATTGGCGAAATGGAAAAAGAATGAGAAGATGAAAGACAAGGTAGATGTTAATTATTATGAATTACATACCTACAACTAAAAACGATAGAGAAGAGATGTTAAAGCAAATTGGGGTAAGATCGATAAATGATTTAACCGTGGATTTCAAGCCACTTTTTAATGAGAAACTGGATCTCTCTGAGCCAATGAGCGAGCTTGAACTTGTAGGACATATGACGAATTTATCACAAAAGAATAAGATCATGAAATACTTTATTGGAGCTGGATCTTACAACCATTATATCCCATCTGCAGTAAACCATTTGTTAATGAGGGGAGAATTCCTTACAGGCTATACACCATATCAAGCAGAAATGAATCAAGGAACCCTACATGCTATGTACGAATTCCAATCGTTTATATGTCTACTTACAGGCATGGATGTGGCTAATGCTTCTATGTACGAAGGTTCATCTGCATTGGCAGAAGCAGTATTGCTCTCTTCATCTTATAATGGAAGGAATTGCGTTTTTGTAAAGAGTGGACTCAATCCTCAATATCTGGAAGTTCTAAAAACATATTGTGAAGGAGCAGATCTCAAACTATCAAATGAGATTGATGAGAATACAGCATGTGTGATTGCTCAGAACCCTGATTTCTACGGAAATTTTGAGAATTTACAGTATATATCCGAACAGGCACACAGAGTAGGTGCGCTCTTTATTACTTGTGTTGTAGAGCCTACTTCTCTTGCAATACTAGAACCACCTGGAAATTATGGTGCAGATATAGTAGTTGGTGAAGGACAGTCATTTGGTATTCCAGTAAATTTTGGAGGCCCATATCTTGGGTTTATGGGAGTCAAGGATTTTTTATTAAAGAAAATTCCCGGAAGAATTTGCGGCATGACTACAGACTCCAAAGGAAACAAAGGCTTTGTGCTAACATTTCAAGCTCGCGAACAACATATAAGAAGAGAAAGAGCTACAAGCAATATAACAACAAATGTGGCATTGATGGCTCTAGCTTCTACTATTTATTTGGCGCTTATGGGTAGGGATGGATTAATCAATGTTGCAAAACTTTCTTACAGTAGAGCACACTTATTGCATGATAAATTGAGGAGCAGTGGCTTCAAACCTCTAAACAAAAAACCATTTTACAACGAGTTCATTATGAATGCACCTCAGGGATCCTCTGAAAACATTTCTTCAAACTTACTCAAAAATGGAATTCTTGGCGGTCTTAATTTAGATGAAGATAAAATATTAATTTGTTGTACTGAGATGAATACAGTTCAAGACATAGAATCTTTTATTTCAGTAACAAAGGGGACAATAATAAAGTGAAGATGATATTCGAATACGAAGAACAAACTACAGGACATGTATGTGATATTGATGATAAGGAAAAAGAAGGAGAAGATATTCTTACTGGACTGCCAAAAGATCTAATTCGAAAAGAACTTCCTCTTCCAAATGTGAGTGAGATCAATGTTGTAAGACACTACACTAACATATCAAGAATGAATTTTGGCGTTGACCTTGGATTTTACCCACTAGGTTCCTGTACAATGAAGTACAATCCGAAGATAAATGAAGATATCGCAAGACTAGATGGATTTATGGATCTACATCCCCTTTCTCATGAAAGTTGTATTCAAGGATCATTGCAATTGATGTGGGAATTTGAGCAAGACCTGAAGAAAATTACAGGCATGGATGCTTTTTCATTGCAACCTGCAGCTGGAGCACAGGGCGAACTTTTAGGTATTATGATAACAAAGGCTTACTATAAGCAAAAGAATGAAAAAAGAACGAAGATAATTATTCCTGATTCTGCCCATGGCACAAACCCTGCAACTGCAACCATGTGTAAGTTTGAAACTATAACCATTCCCTCTGACTCCCGTGGCAATATGGATATTTACAAATTCAAAGAATTACTTAAACATGATGTGGCACTCGTTATGCTAACAAATCCTAATACTCTTGGAATTTTTGAAGAAAAGATTCTAGAGATTAGTGACCTTGCACATAGCAATGGGGCGTTGATGTATTGTGATGGTGCAAACATGAATGCACTATTGGGAATAACCAGGCCGAGGGACCAGGGATTTGATATGATTCACTTGAATTTGCACAAGAGCTTTTCAACTCCACATGGAGGCGGAGGACCTGGAGCAGGAACTGTAGGAGTAAAGTCATTTTTGGAAGATTATTTGCCATTACCACGGGTAATAAAACAAGATAACAAGTTCGCCCTAGATTACACTAAACGAAAATCTGTAGGAAGGGTTAGATATTCTTATGGAAATTTTGGTATGCTGGTAAGAGCTTATTGTTATATCAAGTCATGGGGCACAAATATAAGAAAGGTATCAGAGCATGCGATTTTGAATGCCAATTACCTTCTCAGTTTGTTAAAGGATGACTACGAACTTCCATACGATCGTAGGTGTGCTCATGAATTTGTCTTATCTTCTAAGAAATTTGGCGAAAAGAGCGCTTTAAATATTGCAAAGAGACTTTTGGATTATGGTTTTCATCCACCAACTATTTACTTTCCTCTGATTGTTCGAGAAGCATTAATGATTGAGCCTACTGAAACAGAAAGCAAAGAAACATTGGATAGATTTGCATCAGCATTAAGAAGCATAGCAAGGGAGATAAAAGAAAACCCAGATATTGCCAAAGGAGCTCCATATACAAAATCAATTGGCAGGTTAGACGAGGTTGCAGCAGCACGAAAACCGAATTTAAGATGGACTACGTCTTCACAATCTGATGGAAAAAAACAGTGAAGGAGGAGGATGAGGAGAAGATTTGTCTGTTGAAAAATCTGTGAGTAGTAGTAATGATCAATGAGAAAGGTACATAATATATACAAATCAAAAAAATTGATCAAGGTTTCGCTCGAATATGATGAGCATAGTAAAATAATTAACTCAATAACAATAACAGGAGATTTTTTTCTTTATCCTGAAGAAAGTTTGGACACACTTGAGGTCAATCTAATTGGCACAAAATTAGAGAAAGATTCTATTAAGCAAAAGGTCGAGAAATGCTTGAGTGGCTCTGAAGCATTTGGTTTTGATTCAGAATCTATGACAAATGCAATTCTTGGATGTTTAAATCCAGAACACGACTAGTAAGTAACAAGGAAAAACAAAAGGAAAAAAGAAACAATGAGTTTCAAGTTTAGCAAAATCAGAATTTTAGAGACTGGGTATAATTCAGGACCATGGAATATGGCTCTTGATGAGGTATTAATGTATGGTGCAAATTATGATATACCAATTTTAAGAATTTATGGCTGGCAACCACCAACTGTTTCAATAGGATATTTCAGAGCATGGATGAAGAAGTGGATGTAAAAAAATGTAAACAAATGGGATATTGATGTTGTCAGGAGAATAACAGGAGGTGGAGCGGTATTGCATGAGTCTGAATTGACTTATTCATTCATTACAAAGATTTATCCAAAAAACATCATGGAATCTTACAATTTGATATGTGATCCAGTGGTAATGTGCATAAATAAACTTGGCTTTAATGCAAAATTTGCTCCACTAAATGACATAATTGTTGATGACAAGAAAGTATCTGGAAATGCTCAAACTAGGAAGAAAAACATACTTCTGCAGCATGGAACGATATTATTAGATGTTAATGTTGAGAAGATGTTTTCTGTGTTAAAGATTCCATCTGAAAAAATCAAAGACAAGATGATCAACGATGTAAAAGCAAGAGTGATGGGATTGAATAAGACATTTGAACGAGGTAGCGTAAGATCTAAAAGAATCTTTCAGTGAAAAATTTGGTTCTGAGATTATTGTAGATGATCTAACTATAAAAGAAGACGGAAAAAACCAAAAAGTTGGCTAGTGAGAAATATGCTTCAGATCCATGGAATTGGAAAAAGAAATTATAATTAGTTCAAAGACTTATTGCCAAGCATTTGGTAGTTATGGAAAGCAGGTATTATGTATGATATAATAGTCATAGGAGGAGGTCCTGGCGGTTATGCTTGCGCTATTAGAGCAGCGCAACTTGGTGGCAACGTTTGCCTAATTGAAAAGAATGGACTAGGTGGAACTTGTACTCAAAGGGGATGTATTCCTACTAAGTATCTTCATTCATTAGGAGATATAATTAGAAGAGCAACTGCAGCAAAGAAAAATGGGTTAAATATCCAAATTGAATTGAATTATAAACTTTTAAAGTCAAGGATGGATGCTACAGTTTCTAGACTTGCCTCTGGGATAAAGCTTCTTCTAAAAAGTAATGGTGTCAATCTACTGGAAGGTGAAGCACATATGATTTCAGAAAATAAAGTGGAAGTTAATGACATCACGATAGAAACAAAAAATATTGTTATCGCTACCGGAAGCCACCCTGTTTGTTTGCAAGGTTACGAATTTGGAGAAAATATATTATCAACCAGTTCGATTCTAGAATTAGAAGACTTACCCACGTCTATTACTATTATTGGAGGCGGGTATAGTGGATGTGAATTTGCTTCTATTCTGAATGCTCTAGGATGCAAGGTATCTTTGATCGAGGCTGAAGATCATCTAATGCCTTTTCAAATACAAGAAATTGGAAATGCAGTTGAGAAGTATATGAGACTAGATGGTATCAATGTAATGACAAAATCAAGAGTCGAAAAAATTATTGATAACATAGGTTTTGTTAATGGAGAAAGAGCTTGTAGCAGAAAAGATACTCGTTTGTATAGGGAGAAAACCAAATACAGATCCTAATGAACTAAATGATATTGGTATAAAATTCGATCAACAAGGTGTTAGTGTAGATGAAAAAATGCGAACTAACGTTCCCAATGTATATGCAATTGGTGATGTAACTGGTATGTATGAGCTTGCACATGTTGCATCAAAGCAAGGTGAGGTCGTCGCTGAAAACATAATGGGAATAAATGACAACAAAATTGACTATCAATCTTTACCTGTATGTGTATTCACTTATCCAGAAGTTGCATTCGTAGGGGATTTAAATGGAAGGTCTGGAGAATTTCCGCTTGCGGCAAGTGCAAAAGCAAATTGTTTGGGAGATACAAGAGGATTTATTAAGGTCTTTGAGAAGGAAGGAAGACTTGTCGGAACCTATATTATTGCACCACATGCTGGAGAAATAATAGGTGAGGCAGCACTAGCAATCAAAATGAAACTAAGTCCTAAAGACGTATTCGATACTATACATGCTCATCCTACTCTTCCAGAGTCATTTGCAGAAGCTGTAAGAGACATTAATAGTGAAGCCATTCATCTTCCAGCCAGAGATTGAATTCGTAAATGCTTTCATCCGTAGTATACTGGTATATAGAGAAAAATAAAAAAACAATTACTATGGATAATTTTGAATTCGATTATTCTTGTATTGAAAGTCGCTATAGAAGATATTCTTCAGGTACTTGGAATAGATCCTGCTTATGGGAGTTCCAACTTTGGAATCGTAATAACACAGTTTTCTGATGATGTAGGTACAGGTGTCCTCCATAAGTCCTGTTAAGAATTTTACCATTTCTGATGCCTTGCTTGCATATGTGAAAACTCACTCTCTTCAAACCATTTCTCTACTTGCAAGACCTCATATGATATTAATACTACAGCTTGAGCATAATCAGTTGCCTTTTTTTGTTTTTAAACTCTTTTTCCCTTCTTGTTTAGATAAAGCTCAGTATACCCGCATTTGCTGCAAGAATGGAATCGAAAGATAAAATTTGTGGCTCAGTGCCAACGGCTTTTGTGTGTTAAATGAACAGGATGAATCATTATCAGGTTTATTGAAATCGATAAACCCGACCTATAACACGCATCAAACTAATAGTTCACTCAGTTAGTTTCTAATATTGGGATGTGCTGTCCGATTATAGAGTAATTAATGAGAATGATAAATGATAAATAATGATTAACGGCCTTGCCCCGTTTATACGTGGCTTCATCCAGTAATATTAACAGGAGAAATCACTGCAAATAAGCGTCTAACAATTACACATGAGCAAAAATCTGTCTAATAATGGCTACGGCAATAGCATTAGTAAGGTCTTTGTATTGTTACGACCCTTGCTGATCGGTCCACTAGTGTTATTCTAGCTTTCAAACCTACGAGACTTTCCAAACTATCACATTTGTTATCAATGGAGGGCAGTTTTAACAAGGCTGAAAGGCAGAGAGAAAGAAAATATTAGCATAGATTAATTAGAACAATGAGACAGCACCATGTTACCCAACTATAATATAGTTACCTACCTATATCTAATATAGATAGTAGAATGATAACTATAGTAAAGTATTCAGCAATATTAGCAGTAATTGCCATGCTCGTGTTATCACCTTTCATGATGACTATGACGACGGCTTTGGCTGTTAAGAGTGATGTTGGTAGTAGTAGTATTCATAGTACTAACAATAAACATTTCGATGGTGGTAGCAAACAAATAAAAACTCATACTGTCACGAAAGGCAATAATAACAACATAGATAAGCATTTCAATAACAATAACAACAACAATAATTTCAATGATAACTTCAAGCACAACAACAATGATAACTTCAAGTTCAAACACAATGACGCTTTTAGATTCAATAATCATAACAATGATAACTTTAGATTTCATAATGACAATCATAACAATAATCATGACAATGTAAAAGTCATTCATAAAACAGTAGTAGTCCATGACAGAGATAACAATCAGAGAACAATCGTAATTAACAGCAATCTACAAGGCACGTGCTTTGTGACACAATCGCAAGCAGCCAATGTTGATAATCTTGTGGCACAACTATTAGATCAATGCGTTAGTGTAACCATAATACAGGGTTAGCTCTTCCTACCTTTTTTTCTTTGCTATTCAAAGAACATTATTGAATGATAAAATGAACCAACAACTTTAGAAACTATAATTTCAATGATCCTGCTAGCGATTTATTTCTCACTTTCGACTTGCACCTTTCATCTAATTAATATCTCTATTCTATTGATGAAAGTGATTTTATCTGTTCTATAAATATAATGCAATTTTTGTTAAATTCATTTTTATTTGAAGCAAAATAGTTACGTACAAAAAGAGATAGAATATGCCATAGAACTTAAGAAGAAATTACCGCAGTCATATAATTTCATTATTCCAGTGAAGCTAGATTTGTGCCAAATTCCAAATAAGGTATTGGAGGATTTACAGTACGTTAATCTCTTTCCCTCTAATATTAGTCATTAATATTGGTAAATCGTTAATTAAAAAGCAACTCCCACATATTCTAAACAAATGGTGCTGAAAAAGGCCTACTGATTGCGATGTGGATTTTAAAAACCTTAGCGTAAGGGAGATTGACGACAGCTAAATGGTATAGTAATAGAATTAAGGTTATTTTTTATTGAACACAGAGCTCTATGATTGATTGTAATGTGGTTTTATATACGTCCGCTATGATAAACTATACTAACAGCACATTTGAAAAGTCAAATAGGTTTTTCACGATTTAACAAATGTTAACTGGAGATTCTAAAGCCAAAAGGATGAGGCTATTACTATTAACATATAGCAGTACTTAGGTTAGGATTCAGAAAGAAAAGCTACCAGTATACCTGGAGTATTCTTGCTTAGATTACCCTGACTAAAATCAACAGTTCCGTCATTCCATCGATTTAGTTTCTATCTTGCTATCAAACTGCCAGTCGAAGGTATAGTTGAGTCCGTCAAGCCTAACCTTCGATTCTCTTTCAAAATTGACTGTAGAAATATTCTGTCCATCAGCTTGATATTTCATAATGAGTCTTTCTAGTTGATGTATAGTAAGAAATGTTAAGTATGGTTCGATCTTTTGGAGTATCTACTTTTTCTAAATCCTTTTTTATAGAATTATCTAGATTGTGTATGTTATTCAAAGTCGACTAGTCATATAATCTAATAAAGGTTATCTTTTATTGATTGTCTAATTGTTTATTGTCTTTATTGTCATCATACAGCCAAGACAATACTATAATAGCACATAGTAACTTCTCATGTTATGCGATACATAAGGATTGGTATTATGTCCACCTTCCAAAACTTCTGATCAAAAGACTGGATCAATTCCTGCAAACACCTAGGGCCAAAAGTATGGGTATGTCAAGTAAACCTGAGCTACTAAGACACGCAATAAATCAATTCCTCGATGAGCAAGAAGCCTTATACAACAAGATGGATTATGCCGGAGACTTCTCGTAGTGGGGGATAAATGTAACCGTCCAAATTGCAAGTAGGTACTGCTGTCCACCCTCACAATGAATTAGAAGGTAAAACAGGTTTTCGAATTTGCTAATTCCTCGACTGCTGATATGAGTAACGTTGGTTTTATGTTACTATATCTGCTGCCTTCCTATTCAAAAGTCAGGATTAGAAACTCTGAATTCAACAAGGCCTATCCCAAAATTATCCTCCCGTATACAACGATACAACAAGCTAAACATACCAGCGCAAGATAGTAGGCTCAGTGTCTTGTTCTTTAAAAGAATTGGAGCTATAAAAGGAGAGAGGGTTGTATTCTACAGGGTAAGTAATTATTATTCAGCTTCTTCTGGGTGGTAAAAAAGGCTTTTAGAAGAGATATTAAAATTCGGCTTCTCGCAACATAAGAACTAGTAGAAACGTTTAGATTGTTCAGAATTCTTATCGTGTATCAATTATGTCATCATTACAGAAAGAAGGATAACTGAGAAGATCCTTGTTTTCCACCAATGGGCCTTGAACTATTTAGGTAGGCTACTCCAAGTATAACAAGCCAATTGACAATATCTGCTTATATTATAAGCAAACACAATATTAAACAAGCCAATATTTCAGAGCCACTAGCAGTTAGAAAAGAGATGGTGGAAAATCCAGAGGAGTCGTTATGGGTCCACGCTGATGATCCTGGCAATATTTTTCAATTACAAGACGTTTTTGGTTTACATCCATTAGCAGTAGACGCGATAGTTCACAGACATCAACCTTCCAAGATAGAAGAATATGATACATATCTGTTTACAATCATAGATGGAGTGCGATATGAAGAACAAAAAGGTGGCAAAGCAAAAGGAGGAGAAGATAGTGGCAGTGAAAATGATGGCTATGTTGATAGTAATCTTGAAGAAGATGACCTGTATATATTTTTAGAGCGAAGATGGATAATTACCATAAATTTCCACAATCAGCAATTTCAGGCCAATATTAAACAAAGGATCAGTAGAAGTTTGTTATCATCTCATCTATCTCCATTACCATTATCAGAACAACATAAAAGACAACCATCATCTTCCACCCAAAAGAGTGATGCCATGGACGAGAGTATAGGAGTATGTGAAATAGTATATCGTTTTGCAATAGAAGAAGTTATTTCAAGTTATTATCCCATAATAGACAAGATCAATACTCGACTAGAGCAAATTGAAGACTATGTTATACTTGAAAAACCCACAAAGTCAGAACTATCAGATATACTTTTGATTCGAAGAAAACTAAGTTTTCTTGAAAGTACTCTTGCGATGATAACACGCGCATTCGTAGACATTATCAACGGGGTCGTACAAGCTAAGCTTAGCAACGATTCTATGAGACAGATTCGCTCAATAAATGATAGAGTAGCATATTTAGAAAACAGTGTGGAGAATATGCATCAGAGAGTTATTAACTTGCGTGAAGCCTACAACTCGTCTTTGAGCGCAAACCTGAATGAAACAATCAGAACACTCACACTCATTGCCACAATTATTCTTCCTCTTACCTTGATAACTGGTATCTATGGTATGAATTTTGATGTCATGCCAGAGCTTCATTCACCATTAGGATATTACTATGCTTTATCATCGATGGCAGCGGTAGCAGGAGGTATGATCATATATTTTAGGAAGAAAAAATGGATTTGAAGCGTGCGTGGTGGAATGTGTGATTTATTATTCCATCACTTTATTGCCAAGATTTTTATTGTTCGAATTTGTCTCATACCCCGCTCATTAAAGCTAATACTTGGAAGTGATGCGTTGGGAGTTGTAGCGTATGGGTACTGTCCTGTAACGGTGACAAAGAAATGCAGAGCTAAGACAAAAGGACGACAAGTTTGTAAAAATAGAGCCGAGTGAAAAGAAGATTTTGCAGTTCAATCCTGAGAAAATTGAACAAGTAGAAGGGTAGGTCAAATAAACCCACCCTTTCAATTTGTGCGGTAGATAATACGGTCTCGACAACTATTGAAACATCTTCGTTTGAAATATAATTTCTACCTGTTAATAGCGCATGCCCTTTAGCCAAATTCAAAAGTACGGTTATCATCCTTGATCATGGTAACATCTCTTTGGTTCAAGTGCACAATTATTCCATTGAAATTGTCAGCCCAAAATGAGCAATGCAAACATTCTGCATCCCAGCTCGGATCAAACATAAAGTGATAGACTATTAGTTGGCTTCTTCCATCAAAAAGCTCTGACAGAGATTCTTTCCCGTTCGGTCCCTCAAAGAGATACTCTTTATTAACTGCTACCCAAGGAAGATCGCGTCGCTGCCGGCTAAGATCGTTGCGCAAGATTGTAAACTCTTTTTCCTTCTTGAGCAGCGCCTTTCAAGCTTCGAGCCATTCGTCATTGGAAACAACTTTGTGATCTTCTAAAGATCCAGTCATTATTTTCTCTTCCTCTTTGCTCTCTTTGTTTTCAATGTATTCCTTCAATGAGCTCACTTTATAATCGTACATATCATCGAAGAATCGTACCAGCTCTGATGTCGTCTTCCTGTTCAATGAATAGAATCGATTTTGTCCCTTTCTGATTTCAGTTATCAAGTCTGTATCTTTTAATATGCGTAAATGAGATGATAGCGCAGGAAGTGTAAAGTTAAAGTGTTCAGCTATTTCAGTTGGTATCATTTCCTTATTTTTAAGCAATAACGCTATCTGAAAAAGGTAAAGGTTTGACGGGATCATTGTGTTCGCTCACTGCTATTATAAGTGCCTTCTAAGTTGACCATCTATGACCACATTTAAGACAACGGTATTCAAAACCAGCCTTATCTTTTGAGTCAGTAGCTACTACCTTGTTGTCTTTACAAAGTGGACAATCCATTTATCCTTCTATATCTAACTGCAGGTACTTAAGGCCATCCATGGTTCTCTTGTGTTTTGCACAAGACATGTCTGTGCTACTTGATCTTATGATATTAAGAGACATTTTTCAACAAAACCTGATAACTAGAGACAAATTGCATGTTGCTTGACGAGTCTAAACATGGTGGACTATTTGGTTGAGTAGGCAAGCATGAGAGAAAGTTGCCGGAAATGATTCAGATGGTCAAGTTAGGAGAACAGCCCTTGAGAATATTAGAAAGGTAAAGAAAGAGAGAAAAAACAACCTCCCATGTGCATGATAACAGTATTCCAGGACCGACCTTATTCTACTGAGATTGTTGAAAGCTCAAAAGAGATATCACAACAGTATGTCTTTTTGGCTAAATCTAATCTGCCATATTGTTATTATTAGATTGACCTTCTAAGACTGAAAGGCAGTGACCGGTATGATAAAAGGCGAACTAAAAGCCATTTGGACTAGTCACAAAATGGAATTGCCTTTCCATCGTAACAAGGGGAAATCCCCAGATGTATGCAAGTATAGCTACATCTTCTGGATTGTTTGAGGATGAAAGCTGTGCCATCTTTATGTTCAGTTCTTCACTTTGAGCTGGAGAGCCAGCTACTGGTAAAACAGCAGGAGCAGCAGCCTGGACTCCAGGCAAAGTTTGCACAACACTGAAAGATCCTGAAAAACATAGGCCAACTATGGACAACAAATTGATCGCGGGCCTTGCTATTTTTATAATACTATCAATCACAAAACGTATTTTAACGCCCCCATTATCATCATCAGCGGTTACAAAAAAAAAGACAAGTGAATTAGTTACTAAATCAGAACCATCTATTCCAACCAACACTTTGGATATTGTTATTTTTTGACTAGCAGTGGTAGTAGGTGTTGTAGTTGTAGTCGACATGTATGTATTTTTGGTAAAAAAAGCTCTATTCATATCCTAAAATGATCATACTTTCAGATCTTAGTTCTTACGCACTCCACAGACGGCCCAATCACGAGCGACGAGATGAATAGACCCATCAGGAGCGATGGGAAGTGTTAGCCGAATATGATGTACTGTACTAACTGTTCCGTTAATACAGTTATTATTTACTTTTCTCTGGTTGCTGAGGATTAATCCCTTTCATAGATTTATGTATCATTCTGACAAAAACAAACATTGCCGCAACTACAAACCAGCCAGATATACCAAATGAATACTTTAATATTTGTGCTAAGGATATCGACCAAATATGTTGCTGAAAAGAAGATGAAAAAGACTCCTGGGTTAGAATAAAATCTCCAGCTGCACGCATAGCTAAAGATAGAATTAGAAAAAGTACAGGAATTTTATCGAAATTTAAAAAATTAATTGTTTTACCGATTATGGGTGGAAGCATAAGTGGCAAATACAACGCAATGGTAATTCCAATAAATCCTATAGCAATACTGTGAATTGCAAGGTCATAAAAAATAATGCGATATTGTTGCTGTTCTAGCAAAGCTACAAAATTAAACAAAATAGCCATAATAATGCCTATAAAAAGAAACAGAAATGATATTCTAATATGTAGAGTTGTAAAGTTATATCGAGCTTTCTTCTCTCCTTGAATAAGCCGTAGAATCTCTGTATTATCAAATCCGCCAAATATGTAAACTGAAACGGCAAATATTAGTGCGGACACAAGTAATAAGGTATTAAAAATTAAAGGAAGAAACCAAATATCTATAAATAAGATTGATGTAATACCTAAAGCTATACTGCTAGAAGTGAGAACTAAAGAAGAAATACCTGCTATCTTTCTTGGCCGTATAAATCCAAGAAAAGATGGCAATGTTTTATACTCAATTCCATATATCATAATTATAGGAAAGAGTAGCCATAATTCAATGTACGTTAACGAATTAACTGCCGTATCGGTGACGATGCTATGTCTATATTCTGTTAGAGATACTAGTTCAATTGCATTAACAATTAGTAAAGTAATAACCGAAAGTGCAATAAAATAATCTGATATCCGTAAAAGCTTTGGTTTTACTCTTAGTGTCACTAAAATAAGAATTATAAAAACAATCAGTCCGGCAAGCCTCAAAGTCATAATCATGGCCCATATTGAAAAACCATAATTATCCTGTGTTATTTGTACCACGATTAATTGGAATATCAAAGAAATAAGCACAAGAAAGAATGATAAATAAGCAAATTTTACAGACGGAAGCTGAATATTTCTAAACCTTGGAACTATCATATATCCTATGCCCATTATAAGCAACATTAGAAAGCCGTTCATCTGTAGTATTTTATGCTGTTGGAATAATTTACCGAACCATTGTGGTAAGTCTATGCCAAACATTGTCATCATCCATATAGATCCAATTGATGATCCAATAAACAGAAGGATTACAGCTGTAACTATGAATGGTTTGCTCACATAGCTTTTTTTGATAGTAGTAATGTTAGCCAAATAGTGTAGTAGTTTTGTTATAATTTATAGAGCCTATTTAGTATTACAATCTCCTCTTACGGTAAATTAAAAGCCTTTATAAGCAAATTAATTTATTTTGCACTTTTTCGAAAATCTTATGTAACTAAGCCTCTGATTTGGTAGTTGCTTTTGTCTATAGACCATTGTCGTTATGATGATGATCTCGCTTATTCAAAACAAGCTGAATGAGGCTGATATTTTAGCAGATCGTGCAAAATCAGTTTCAGCAAGGCATTATGCTCTTTATGAATTAGATAGGCTAACCGACACATATATTCAAGGCTGGCAAAGATTAGGTGTCACATTCTGAAGTGAGACTGAAGAATCAGTAAGAATATGCTTGAATAGTTTGGCTTTGTATTGTGGTAATTTTCGACATATCTATTCATTTAGCTTACAAAGCAATTTAATTAGCAAAGTCTAACTGTGACAAATCTTGTCTCAATAAGCTTACCGACATCGACTTTAAATCTATATCTGCGAGTAGTTAAAGATATGAATATGTGACTTCCAAGATAATGTTCTTAAAAGGTTATCATAAATTAATGAAACGGGTATTAGTATTATCATAGTTTCTATTAGTATTATAGCATTATTTGATGCTAGCTAAAGTTATTTGTTTAATATCCGTTATAATATTCTGATCTAACTGATCGTTTCGTTCTCCTCCTATGGACCTAGAGGTTTTCGTATATGTCTTTCCGTATTTTGATATTCTCTTATGATTGAGAATTCGTGTATGCCTGTGGGTAGTGGATACCCAACTGTTGTTGTCGGCTTATTACCGCTCTCTGAGGCGTAGTATTTATCATTGCGTGTGAACTCTTGTTTATTCTCTTCCTTTAATTTATCCGGTATCTCCAAAGTCTTCTTTTCCATCAATCCTGTAAGTGAGTAAGAAAAGGAGATAACGTTAGGTATTATTACTGGTGGTGTATCTTCTCTGTTTAGAATAGTTTCTCGCGATAGTGACAATTAAAGCACAGGAGATTCTATTGCTACTGCATGAACATGAATCGCTGTCAAATACAAGTAATGAGCAAAGCTCTTACTACTGAAAAAGATAGTATGTTTATGACACACCCGCCGCTAGGCTCGGGGCAACCTTGTGCGCAATTGAACCATCTAGGCCATTTAGCCAGCCCAACACCGTTCGAACTATATAAGAATAGATAGAGAAACACATCTTGCTTGTGTATATTGCTATTAACTAAAATGATACGGAAAATCCCGTTGCAAACTCTGCCATGATGAAAATGATGATAAATTGAGACACTGCCTGCATTGCAACTACTTTAACATATCGTCTCATGAGTTTCTGGATCTTCGACATATCAGGTTCATTATTTCTCAGCTCAAAATATATACGAATATTAGTAGGTAGTAGTATCCCTAGACCTTGTACCAGCATTGCTGCCTACAATAACCAAGACTGCAGATATCCAATATACCATAGGAGGATGTAAAGTGATCAAACCCAACCTAGAAGCAAGAAAATAACCCGCAGTTGTTGTCACAGCAGCAACAGTTGGCATGTAAAAGACCATCTTTGGCATAAGCCAGGAAATAACTTCTTTTCGTGTTGAAAGACTTACATTTCTAAGTACTGGTCCAAGTAAGAATGCCATAAAGATATCAGTTCCAGTCCATAACATAGACGTAAATACATGCACGTAGTTGAGGAGAAGGAAATTAGCAGTCAGAATTGCCAAGATTAGTGCGACAATTGGTATAATAATCCACAGATTCGCTCCTACTGATATCTTTGGAGGTTCTTGTAACATATTTCCTGTACTACTACTAGTCAAATATTAAAACAAAAATGCTTAGGAGATACATGTTATTAGAGCCTGCTACAAATAATATGATATTACGAACCCCTCAAGTAGGCTACTGGCAAACAACACTTTGTAAACTATGTTGTTATTATTACTACTATTGCAGCTATTGGTAGTGGTGTTGTTGTTCCGATTTTGCGGCAGCAACCAACTCTTTACCTTTTGGAAATAATTCTCTATTTAGTATATTCCACTCTATAGAAGGTCTTCCTGGACCTGTAAGTAGAAGGCTAACTGCTATTGACAATAACAATAAATCCAGTTCATATCCGCCAACAAATCCTTTTCCAATCTTGGCAATAATCGTAGAGCCAATCATCTCTATTATAAACAGGATAGATGCTATTCTAGTTAATACTCCTATAATCAAAACAATGCCACCTATCACTTCAAGCAATCCAA
Source organism: uncultured Nitrososphaeraceae archaeon (assembly GCA_963825865.1). Classification (GTDB taxonomy): domain Archaea; phylum Thermoproteota; class Nitrososphaeria; order Nitrososphaerales; family Nitrososphaeraceae; genus CAWGVG01. The sequence continues at coordinate 33,333 of CAWGVG010000003.1, forward strand.
CTGGAAGAGCCAATGCTGCTGGTAATCCAACCTTGCTTGCAAAGAACGCTTCTGTTCCTACTACGTTTGCAAGTTTAGGCAGACCATGTACTATGAATGCAATTCCAGCTATGATTCTTATTGGCAGGGGCCCAAACGAGATTAACCTCTGCCGCAGAAGAGACATGTTCAATTTACTCATCGAATAACTATGTCATGTTCATTAAATATTTTGTGATACAACTATATGATGACGACTACAATCCAAGAAATAAAATATGGCATTCTTGGATTGTGCTACATACAAATGTAGCTACCAACAGTATGTTTCTTATAAGCAGCAACTAGGGTACACCTACCGCAGCGCTACAACAATATGGATTTGCTGCGCTTGAGATTACTCATATACTGGACCTATCGATGCCATACCGCCACCAGCATAAGTCCCTCTTATTCTTTCTACAGTTTCAATATCGTTTATCATCTTGAGTATATCAAAATCAATCTTGTGTGCCACTACTACATGGGTTCCTCCATCATAGAATGCAGGTACCATGCCCGTTTCATTAATTATTCTATTCCTGATTTCGTCCGTATTCTGCTTTGGCTTTATGAAAACCTCAAGCGTGTATATTGGCTTCTTGTTTTTCTCTTTCTTTTGGCGTAGTAATAAATCGACGATCAATAGGGGATCGACTTTTCCAAGATGTGTTCTTATAGAGTCTTCGAATTCATCAAATTTCTTTAAAACTTCACCTACTCGACTCAATTATTTTATCATAGACGCTGGCGTCATATGAACCTAAATCACTCAGCAGTGGTCCTGTGAGAATACTTTCAGTTAGAACACATCTACAAGTTTTCAGTCAATCCTATAGATGATCTTTAATAAAACCCCTATGAGTAATTTATACTGTTTATTGCTTTGTTGCATGATTAATTATCTTGTAAGTGATACTTATTTGACCACTCACCATTTAGCTTGCTAGTATTAATTATTCTGGTATGGTTGACTGGCCTTGCTATAATGAATCACTAGTTAGGCGTGGTCAAGTACTCTTGGATTTTGATGTACTTGATGGATGGGATCATGAATTATGTCAAATGAACCTTGGTAAGGTTGGTGAGCCCTACTGCTACCCAAATTCATTTATTCAGCTTCTAGGTTACATGAGAGCATATTTCCATCTACCATATAGACAAACACAGGGTGTAGTCATAGCTCATGCAAGTAAAGAAGTATCAAACACACCACATTATAGTACCATTAATAGACGTATAAACAGGCTAGAGATTAAAATCGATGAAAAATTAGGAAATGATATTGTCATTGCTTTAGACAGCACCGGCATTAAGGTAGCTAATCGAGGGGAATGGATGCACCACAAATGGCATGTCAGAAAAGGATATCTAAAGATACACATAGCAGTTGATATCGAGAAGAAAAGAATTGTATCTCTGGAGGTAACAAGTGAAGAGGTACATGATGGTAAGATGCTAAAGAAGTTAGTAGACAATGCTTCTGAAAATAATAATCTGAAGGGTATATTAGCAGATGGTATGTACGACAGCAATAACAATTTTAGATACCTATCAAAGAACCACATTAAGCCTGGTATAAAGACAAGAAGTAATTCCAAGGTCAAGTCAACTAACTGTCATGCTAGGAATATGTCTGTAGTAAGACAACAACAGACAAACCTCAAAAAATGGAAGCGTAGCGTGAGCTATGGGTACAGGTGGATAGCAGAAACAGCATTCTCTTCCATTAAAAGAACATTTGGTGAACATGTAACAGCTAGAAAGTTTCCTCACATGGTAAAAGAGATCCTCCTAAAGGCAGCTCTGTATAACATGTTCAATCGAATGACCTAGCTAACGGTTTGCATAACCTAAAATCCTAATGAATTATGCAACAGAGCACTGTTTATCACATATGGAAGTTCAGTTGAAAAATCGAATAATATTGCAACAAATAACGGAAATATTATAATACAGAGAGAAGGAACAGGCTACGTCTCCACGTCATACCTAGCTAAAGGCCAAACCCTTCCTACTATTTTCTTCTTAGAATGAAGTTTTAATTTGGATTATCGTTATCACTGGACTCCTTCCATTCTAATAATTATAACATCCCATCTTCGTGAAGTCTATTTAATATTGGAGTTAGTTTCACACATACTTCCTTTTCTCCTAGAGTAATATCTGAATCAATTCCAACAACAATTGAAAGCATATTCCTATCTTCTCGTGCAGTGTATACAGCACTACCAATTATCTTGAATTCAATATGGTTTTGTTCTAACCATTCTTCCCATTTTTTCATATGCTGAAGATTTTGTTGTAATGAATTAATAGCATAATTTAGATCTATCCCGTCTGATTTGTCAAGGAGGTTGAGTTTAACCATGGGAACCATAAGATTACCTCCTCTAACAACTTTATGTAATTTGTTCATATTTTCGATAATGGTGTCCTCGTCTTTAATGCCATTTTTATTATTTTCCTCATATTGTTCTTCTTGTTCACCGCTTATGCATTCTTTCATATCATATTTTGGAAAAAAGTATCCCGCTAAATTCTTGTTCCAATCATAGACCTTGTATATTGTGTCTTCATATCCCGTTTTCCATATAGACCTGCTGCCTCCCCCTCTTCCAAACAACAGTAAAATCAAGATTATTGCAGTATTAGTAGATTAAAAGGCTGGCTTCACTCTTCCTAATCTCGGGAAGTGACTTTTTGCCTATGACAAACAGCCTGTCTTTGCCATATCAATTATACAAGGAATTTCTGTGACAGATCTAAAGAAAGTAGTATTTTCTTATCCTACAAATTCTTCCGATATTAACAATATGTCATAGATCGAATTTTTGTAGTCTTCACTCTTGTTACCCTATAACAACTATTACCTTTATGGCATCATCTTTCAATTCATAAATTTGAATTATAAAAAATGTAAATTAATTATTATTAGCATTCGTTGTCGATTCTAACTTTCAAGCATTGACGTTTAGCTGGCCTCAGCTCAATTGTGGAATTTCAGCAACGTCTCTTCCATATACATCTTTGAATTCCCTTGGCTTTGCATCTTTGAAAACATCCTTACTACAATACCTCATAGAGTATGCTGCCATCATATCCAAAATTGGTTGCAAAGCTAGGCCCTTTTCTGTCGGATAATATTCTATTCTTATAGGTGTTTCATGGGAGTAGACCTTACGTTTTATTAATCCTAACTTTTCCATTTCTCTAAGTCTCACAGATAGAGTTTTTGGGTTACCTTCTTCAAGGGAGTTTAATAACTGGTTAAACCTATTCTGTTTGCCGTTTATCATGTTTCTTAGAATTAACACTGTAAATTTTTTGCCAATTATCTTAGATGTCTTGTCAATGGGACAAGATTTCATTTTAATATTGTCCGAAGTTTGCTCACTGTTACGCTTAGTAGATGCTTCCATAGATACTATAAAGTAGCTTTACCTTATATAGTTAGTAGCGTAATTACCATGTGGTAACTCACTATCAAAGGTATGATCCATTTTCTACCATGAATTCCAACTCTGTATAGGTTATTATGGCATGAGGTTTTAATAAGTAGTAAGCCACTATATGTGGATCATTTTAACAATTTATTTGGCGAGTTATGGAAGAACGGAATTGGGGCTCAACAAAGAATAAAAGATATAGGACAAGGTGTTGAAACATCTGACATAGAAATCATTACAAATCCAGAAGATGGGTATAGGCTGTTCTTAGGATTTGATAAGGTCTGCAAACCGAGAAGTGTTGATAATGGTTTCTACTGCTAGTGCTTTATTTCAAAAAGTATTATAGAAGCACATGGTAAAAGAATATGGGCTCAAAATAATGCTGTTGCAAAAGGATATACATTTTACTTTAGCCTACCATTAAGTAAATAACAGAGCGGACATCGTGTATCTAACTTATAGGCGCATCTGTGTCTCTGTTACTTGCAAAAAAGTCCTGCTGCCTTCAATGACAAATTTGATCTGATTAACTAAAGTTCTGAAGATCAGATTGATGATATAAAGTAAAAGTTCATTTATGATTATAAGGCCTGCTATAGTGAGTGAATAGTACATACACAAAGGCATTCACATAAATTCAAATTATTAACGTGAGTAACTTAACTAACTTTAATGGTTCAATATTATGGTAACTACAATCACCTAATTGAATATTACTCTTATCAATATAACCAAGGATTAAAATAAGATATCTTTTCTGACACATGTGACATATATCATACAAAAATGGCATTTTACAGCTATCCTTTTCACATCTATAGATCATACCACATTTTGTACATTGATGATAAGAAAATTGCTGTTGTTGTTCTTCTTGCTCTGGCAGGCTACTATTACTAATACCTTTAGCAGAGCTCAATGCTTCTTAGTCACTTGACACTATTTTAAGAACTCTATTATACAAAATACTAGAATCTTCCACTATATTATATAATAAACTCATTCTATTATTATTTTATACTTTTTAGCATTAGTTAAAAATATTGAGATTGCAATCGACAAACTGTTTATCATTATAAGACAAAATTATAGTTTATTGGTATGCTATCGACTGAAGAAAGCCTTAGGGTCATATGCAAAGAATACAACAATTAGGTAATTCTATTAGATTTGTAGATATAGCCAATAACCTTGGTAGCTTAATTGCAACAGCATACAGAGATGGCTTAACTTCCTTAATGGATGATAAAGAAACCTCACATTATGCCATACAGGCTGTTCTTCGTGCTACTACTCGTGAAGATTTCGAACCAAAAATAGGCAGACTAGATAAAGTTATGCCATTTATAGAAAGGAAAAAAGATACGGTATAACAATAAATTATTAGTCGTCGTCCTTAACACCATAGCCAATAAAGAATGGTTCAGAGAAAGTCAAATACATTTTGCTTAAGTACACCTATCATTTTAAACGGAAGTCCCATAGCAACTTTAAAAGTATAATACTTGTCAGCCTTAGCGGGTCGATAAGGAACTATAGATAACCATTTTAAGCCACATATGAAAGATCTTTTGCCAAAAATAGAACACCTATTAGCCAAACCACTTGTACTAAAAGTATATTCTGAGATTACCGTTCAGAGTAAATTTAACTATTCAACTTAGACATATATGGTATATTATTATTATTATTTTGAGCGGCAAAAACGAGTCAAATTTGTTCTGAATCCCGCTAGCCGCTCCTGACATATACGTGTTTAAATTAGCTTCTAAAACATAGATGTAATATTCTCACGTATTGCTCCTTAGACATGCTCTGAGTTGTCAATAAAAAACCAAATTATATGTCAAATATACAATTAGTAAATTATCATTTTATGTTCTGATCGTACTGTTATATCATCAGGATCTTGTAAAAGACCGCCTTCTCTATCCCAGTATCGTTCAGATGCCCAAATCATGTCATACAATCAACAGCGAATAATGATACTGTTATATTATGATAATTCCTAACACCTGCGATTTAATTCCTTTAACAATTATTATTGATTTGGTGATGTTATATTATTATATTTAAGAAATGCATCCTTATCTGTTGATCCAAATGTAGTAGGCAATGATATATTTTTATCATCTTGTGATTCATATATAGAGACATGGTAATATCTATGTCCAAAAATTGCGAGTTTATTTTTACCATATGAAATAACGTTCTCCTCCATATTATTGCCTAACGTGTGATGAAATAACCTGATGAACCAAGGTGTATCGGCCATTAAAACAACTCTTTTAGCTTTGAGTGGAATGTTATCGTAGTAATCAACTATCTGATAATTATTTAGGTGGAATCCATACTTGGGTATCCATGAATAAAATGGATTTGAAATCAAAGTTATTTTATTATTGTTATTAGTATTGTCATGTAGATATTGACTAATAAATGCAGCTGCCTGATAATGAAAATTATTGTTGCTTGTTATCATCAACTTAATGATAGTTGCTAGGCCAAAAATACATATTACGCAAATTGCGGTTAATGGTAAAATCTGTTGGAGTTTGTTTCTTTTGATCATTTTCGACAGATTTTCTATCAATCTAGCAGATGCAATGCAAAATAGAGGAAATAGAGGAACCAAGTGCCAATATGAGACAAACCCTGCAAAATAGAGGAAGATCAGAATTGGGATTATCCATAACAAAAGTAATGCATCTCTCCTTATTGCTGCAAACACTAACCCTGCAACACCAAGTGATAGGAAGAATGGATCAGCTTGAAAGTTATAGTTTATACTTTCAAATAAGGTCTGAGCTCCTCTATGTGTTTGGAAATTTATCCCATGTAACCAGAGATCGAATTGGTTAATAGAAACAGCGTAAGCAGGCCAAATTAATGGAATCAAAATAACCGGCATAAACCATAATCCCAATGTCTTCAAATTTCGAGTATTATTGTTTTTGTTATTATTTGAATAAACAAGAAAACCAACTAATGGGATCATAGAGAATAAAGAAACTTTTGTAAAGATAGCTAGACCAAGAAAAATACCTGAAAGTAAAATTGATAGAATATGCTTATTTTTGTTTTTAGAATCTTTTGTATAATAAACTGCAAATAATATAGAGGATAACAAAAAAGGCAGCTGGATAGGTTCTAGTAATACTCTTCTTATGATCCATGTTATCGGCATTACCGCAAATAAAATGGATGCAATTGTAGCAACAGTTCTATTGTAACGATATTCAGCTATTCGATATATTAGAAAAGTATCAGCTACAGCAAGTATTCCCATCAGTATTCTTGGAACAAGATAAAGCGATTCAATTGAATGCACATTGCCAAGGGAAAGATTCAAAGAATCTGGATAACCAATTATCTTAAATACGCCTGCCAAAAAGAGCTGTGAAAAATACGGATGATCATAAAGGCGTGATTCTTGAGGTCCTACACCAGTCAATACATGCATAGCCCTTCTTATGTATATGCCTTCATCATTAGACGGCCCAAAGGGAAATCCTATAGGATTCCAGAGATGAGTAAAAGCTGATAGTATCAAAGGTATTGCCAATAGGATGGACTTATGATGAACCCATTTGGCAATAACGAGAATATAGTTCAAATTCATATATTTGATGGATTTGGTATTTCTTTTTTAAGAGTTGCTATAGAGTCAATCCATAGATTTTTATGTGCGTTGTACGATTTGCAGTTTTCCTCTTTGAATAAATACTCGAAATATACGCACCATATTACAAGAATGGACAAGAAGAAGTAAAAATGGTAACACAGTTACCATCCAGGCAGCGAAACAAAAAGGGTCAGTAAGTGAATTTGATAACGATTTAGGATAAGAAGAACAAAACGTGACATGTAATCATCCAGGCAACAATGTATCATTACCTATACGGTAATTGTCAACTGGAATAAGTAGGGAGTCTCCGCGTTGCTCCAATCGCCTAGCACATACAAGATACCTTGACAGTTTTCGTTGTGGCAATGAGCAATATGTAAATATTTAGTAGCCAACCCTAAAAACCATATAACATGGAGATATGGTAAGTTAGTTAGTGTCTTCAGAGCTTGGTACGATGTCATAATGATATAGATCACAGCATAAAATATTTAAAAGAAGATGCTAAATACTTTAACGCAATCTTTTCCAAGTTCTGCAATTATTCATCAGATTTCAAAACCCTTGACCCATTGAACACAAACAAAAGAAGTTACTTATCAGACCTCTCACTACCTGGGACGACGGGGGATAATAATTATTAGTGTCTTTATGCTTTCGCATCATATATAATAATAAGAGGCAATCTAATAAAGACAAAAAAGAAGATGCCAGATATTTCTATTGATATAAACAAGGGAGTTCTATCTCGAGAATGATCTCTTATAATGTTCTCCAAGGCGACTGTTTTGAAATTTTAAAACGCCTATCTTCTAATCCACAAGAAAAAAGAAAATACAGGCTTATTGTTACTTCTCCACCTTATTACAGACATAGACATTATGGTAAAGATACGAAAGAAGTTGGCCAAGAGCGTACCGATAAAATCTTTATAGATAAATTAGCTGATATTTTTACAGTATGCAGAGAACTGTTGACAGAAGATGGCAGTCTATGGATAGTAATAGGGGATACCAGAATTAAATATGGAAAACTTTTGATACCACATAGACTAGCTCTCAAACTAGCTGAAAGAGGTTACACTATCAGAGAGGATATCATCTGGTTTAAGAAAAATAATGTCTCAAGCAGTTCAAAGGATAACTTTTCACAAGCATACGAACTAATATTATTTCTATCAAAGAATGAGAAAAGCTTTGCTAATATGGGCGATATAAGAATAAGAGGCAACGAGGCAAGAGAAGGAAGAAATAAGACGCCACCCAAACACATGATACAATATGAATCATTAAAGCAGGACAAAGACAAGATTGATAAGATAAAAGAGATTATTCACAATGCAAAACCAAATACACCTTTTGAAGAACTCCCTACAACAAGCGAAATAGCCTGGGCTTATGGATATGATCCAGAGAAATATTGTCCTACTTGTTACCGCAAATTTAAACGTCATGCTACACGCAAAAGAATAGGAGACCATAAGCACTACCCAATATATGCGGTATGCAATCCATCGGGTAAAAACCCGGGAAATGTTTGGGAAATTGCTACGAAGGCACATTATGGAAATGAACATTTTGCTATATACCCTGAGGATTTAATTGCCAGAATTATCAATTTTGCTACCCGAAAAGGAGATTGGGTTATGGATCCTTTTACAGGAAGAGGAACGACTGGAATTGTTTCTGCGCTTCTTGGAAGGAACTGCACAGGGATAGATCTATATCCGGAGAATGTTTTTAAAGCCCAAAAGAATATTTCAGATGCCATCAAGGGAAAACTTACTGTAAAATTAGAGGACCAAATAGCAAGCAATTGTTCAGTAACAGGAACTAGGACTACAAGAACTATTGCCTGCCATTTCCCATAATAATAAATTATTAAATTCGCAACTATTGTGTTGGCAGTTGATAGTAATATGCAAGTGCCAAGCTGTTGATCGACTAAATTAAGGTATACAAGTGCTTTGTTAGTATCACCTTTCTCTGATGATTAAATAACATCTTTTACAAGTAATAAAGTTGACAATGATTGAATTGGGAAATAATGATCATGATTATTCGCTATAACTGCTAATAATAATTCTTATACATATGCTCTTAAATGGGTAATTGTCTTATTGATATTACTGCTCTGTAATTCTTGGATAGCATTATCTATAAGCACTTTTTCAAAAAGTGTCTGTAGCATCAAATACATCTTTCCTATTTGTATCGCCTTTCTCAATACTATTGTATTGTCGCCACGTACTCCAATTTACAGGAGAATCTTTGAACATATGTCTTGAAGATATGATTTTTGTATTTCTTGTATTATGTAACTCCAAGAAGAAGTGCTCTTGGATGAGAAAAAAAGTCTATAAAAATCTTTGAATTATTTATCTTCATTTCTGCAAGTTGTTGTATTATATTTTCATTATAATCGATACCTGCATACTGTTTGTATTGTTCATCCGTCTCTGAAACATAGATTAGTTCGTCTAATTCACACCACTGATTAAGATTCAATTCTAACGACATGGTTTCTACACCTTATTTATTAATTCATCTGTTATCCATGAAAACATCAAACGTACATCAAGATTCATTGGAGGATAAGATGATGCTGAAAATATTTGAAAAAGACCGGCGTATATCTACTTGTACTTTTCAATAACCCACGACAATCTGGTCTATTAAAGTGCAGTATACTATACTAAGACAGGAAGCTATTGGTAGTGATTTCTTGTGTTGTTCATATAGTTTTCTTCACAATCACGAATACTCTGTCAAGTTTTCGAATAGTCTCAAGAAAGTGTGTTGCGAGTATATATAAATTGAGTTAGCCAAATATAAAACAAATAGCATTTCTATCTTACAAAAAAATATTTAAATTAAAACGTATTATAATTAAGGATCTAATCGAAAGATAAGTCAAGAGATAAGCTTAAGCTAAGCTTTGATATTTCAATAGAAAATAAGGGTCAAAAAGGGAATGTTATTCTGATTTTCATAATATGATAAACTCCAAAAACTTATGTCTGCCATAACACTTTGATTATCATTCAGCATTTTGTTATGTGTAATTATCTCTGGAACTGCTTTAGTTTTTTTTCTAATATTTTTGGTATGGATATGTAATTTCGTGTAGATTTGGAATAAACACAAATTAATTTTTGTTTAGAAAAAGAGATAATCCATCAAATTCATTTCTGGGTAATATGTATAAACTTGGCTGATAAGAGTCTATAAGTTTGAGGATCTGCTTATCATTAGTTTTTATCCACAGGATAGCGTGTTCATTATATATTATCAAACACTGCCATCTCTATTTTTGAATTCATGAAGTTGATGCTGACATATTTAAGATAATTATCGATAATATCAAATGAAGTGAAGTTATACATTTATCTGTTAAAGTATCAGTTGCTATTACCAGATGATAATAAATAAAATGACTAAAAAACTATCTTTCTCTATATTCTGTTAATATGGTAATTGCAAATATAATACTATAATAATTTAATACAATCTGCTTTATCTCAGTCATTGATATATATCTAAAAAACTGCAGCATAATTAGCAAGTGGTTGCAAAATCACTTGTTAATTTATTTAATTTTTGTTATGATGATTAAACACGACTAAGTAAATTTTACAATAATGTGAATATGAGTAGATCTTAGAACTATTTGTTATGTTTCTAGGACTCAAGCTAAGAAGTACAGGTGACAAGACGTATCTGATAACATATGGTTTGGTCCTTTCACGCTCAAACATATTCACATTCATGTCTGATTGAATCAGCTTTAGGCGTTATCTTTGCTTAACTTGACAGGACCCAACTTACTCCAGCTGGCGTTGGTGTACTTGTGCTTGATTGACTATGTTCCATTCTCTGATGTGAGCTCAATCCCTCTGCATTACTAACCAAACCCACGTGTACAAAAACCATGACAATAATAAGACGTTAGTTAACAATAGCCTGAATGAAGAAGAATAGAAATTAAATGTAATACACTTAAAATACCTATTCCGTCTTTTTAATATCTATTAAAAGTCGCTCTCCTACTTTAGGGCTTCCTATCTTTTCATATCGTCTCTTTGGCATTGTAATCTGTATGACCGTTTGAGAATATGTTTTGATTAAAGTCTGAGGTTGAGATCCAAGAATAGCTTCTAAAATTGGTTTGATCTGCTGTTTAACTTCTTTGTCAGTGACTGCTCGCTCAATGGCCTCTAACATCAACTGCTGCTGAGACACAGACTCAAGCTCAACGTCTTCACAGAGAGAGAGAGTGACGTTTATGCCTGTATCCGTCATCTGATTAACTTTATATCGAATTACCGAATTTTCCAAGGCATGGTTATCTGGAATCGATAATTATTATTAGTATCGATTTTAAATCAGTGTGGGCTCTCACAAAAAATATGGTATCATTTTTATGCTTCTTTTCTTAATTTGGCTAACTCATCTAGCATCTCACATTTAGTCTAGAGAATGCTTTTCGAAAATAGATCACAATATAACTCAAATGCTTGTAGATCTGAATCCAACATCCATCTTTTTCATCCAGACATAATTAGAACCGATATCCATCTTGAAATTTCATTAACAATGAGTAACAAATTATATTGACCAGTATAAAATTTCGTTAATGTATGAACACGTAAGTGATTAGCACTATCATAAACATCTGTACTAGAGTGAGTGTCTACGCAAGTAACATTCAGCAAAATTTTAAGTAAGTAATATTCTCATATACATATAGTGTCCTTCAATAATTTCCAATGTTTAATTGAGGATTGGAAAGTTAATGTTGTAAACCCTGTCGTGTCCTCAAATGATGCTGATGCGTTAGCAGGATATGCTCTACATCTTTCAAGAATTCTTGCATACCCAGATTTGAATGTTAATTCCACTTTAAAAAAAATAGATGCTATGGGCGAAGAACTTAGGCAATCAATAAAGAAATTCATGCCCTTACGCCCAACACAAATAATAGAAAAAATTAACGAATATCTTTTTAGAGACAAAGAGTTTAAAGCAAACATCCAAGATTATTACAATCCACTAAATAGTTACCTTAACATCGTTTTGGAGCATAAATCTGGCATTCCGATATCTCTTTCAATACTATATATGCGAATGGCTTACTGCTTGAATTTTAAATTATATCCCATTAATTTTCCTGGTCACTTTCTAGTTAAACATATCTTGGATAGTGACAAGAATGGGATTATAATTGATCCATTTAATGGCGGCAGAATAATGGATGATTATGCACTTAAAGCATTGCTTGATCAGTTATATCCACACCAAAACATCCCTTTGACTCGTGCGTTTGTTGAAGAAGCAACAGGCAGCAGGAGTTATGATACGGATGCTAAATAACTTAAAGGAAAGCTATTATGAAGCACAAGATTTGAATAAAGTAGAAGTCGCAAATGAGATGATAATTGCCATAGATCACTATAATCCGGATGCCATAAGAGACAAAGGTATGATACTACTAAAGGGACGAAAACCTCTAAAAGCACTTGAAATGCTAAACTTGTATCTTGAACTAGATCCGGAAGCAGAAGACGCAGATACTGTTCTAGACATAATCAAACAGATTCGTACATCCAAATAGGCAAAGTAGATTTTTTTAATATCAAATTTTCAATTTAATTTACTAGTCTCTAGAGTGAAGAGAAAAACGCATCCCAAGCTAATATACCTACTCACATAAATTCGCAGACTCTCATCATGTATTTGACGATATTCAAATTGAAGCATTTTGTCATATAGTAGTCTGTAATAGCTGATTTTAGATTTGTAAACCTGGGATAGTATTTTTGATATCAATAGATCATCTTTTCCCTGTTTCCAGCATTCTTCTACTGCGCTGAATTCAGGCAATCTTTTTTGATGGTATTCAACTGTCATGACATCATTATTTCGTTCTAGAGACAAAGCCATTAAACCATTCTACTCATTTTTGTTAGGCAGTATGGTGTTGATGACTTAAATTAAATTGCAAAGCATCTTTATGTTCTGCTATTTCTCGTTAAGAAATTTAACCCAATGAAGCTAACAAACCTCTAATTTTAGCCATGAAAGCATAAATGTCAAATGTGCTTTGTTGCATGATTAATCATCTTGTAAGTGATACTTATTTGACCACTCACCATTTAGCTTGCTAGTATTAATTATTCTGGTATGGTTGACTGGCCTTGCTATAATGAATCACTAGTTAGGCGTGGTCAAGTACTCTTGGATTTTGATGTACTTGATGGATGGGATCATGAATTATGTCAAATGAACCTTGGTAAGGTTGGTGAGCCCTACTGCTACCCAAATTCATTTATTCAGCTTCTAGGTTACATGAGAGCATATTTCCATCTACCATATAGACAAACACAGGGTGTAGTCATAGCTCATGCAAGTAAAGAAGTATCAAACACACCACATTATAGTACCATTAATAGACGTATAAACAGGCTAGAGATTAAAATCGATGAAAAATTAGGAAATGATATTGTCATTGCTTTAGACAGCACCGGCATTAAGGTAGCTAATCGAGGGGAATGGATGCACCACAAATGGCATGTCAGAAAAGGATATCTAAAGATACACATAGCAGTTGATATCGAGAAGAAAAGAATTGTATCTCTGGAGGTAACAAGTGAAGAGGTACATGATGGTAAGATGCTAAAGAAGTTAGTAGACAATGCTTCTGAAAATAATAATCTGAAGGGTATATTAGCAGATGGTATGTACGACAACAATAAGAATTTTAGATACCTATCAAAGAACCACATTAAGCCTGGTATAAAGACAAGAAGTAATTCCAAGGTCAAGTCAACTAACTGTCATGCTAGGAATATGTCTGTAGTAAGACAACAGACAAACCTCAAAAAATGGAAGCGTAGCGTGAGCTATGGGTACAGGTGGATAGCAGAAACAGCATTCTCTTCCATTAAAAGAACATTTGGTGAACATGTAACAGCTAGAAAGTTTCCTCACATGGTAAAAGAAATCCTCCTAAAGGCAGTCTGTATAACATGTTCAATCGAATGACCTAGCTAACGGTTTGCATAACCTAAAATCCTAATGAATTATGCAACAGAGCAGTCAAATGTACTAATTATAGCATATCCAATCATTACTATATTATGCACCCAAGTAATAGTAATAAAAAAGTAATACTAAGGTTATCTAAAATTCAAAGCAATTATTATCTAGTTTAAACCATTCTACACGCATATCTGCATCATCACTTGCTACTAATTTCCTGTTTGGTTGGTGAAAGAGTAGAACAAACAGTATGGATCCAGAAGACTCAGCACCAATTTATATTCAAGATTCATCAGTGACCCCCGAGTTATGCTGCAGGGTTTTATATATATATTCTCTAGTAGAGAGTTATCTATATGTTATAGAGAAATAATATCTTAGAAGAAGGTTACAGTCAAGGTAAAATACATGTGACGACTTACCATCGATATTAAAAACAGTGTAGTAAATATATGCAAATCGATAAAAGTTAATGATTGAGAGATTAGAGCGGAAAGGTTATACTGATAAAATGAAAATTAGTATAAGGTATGCAGTACCATAAGGCTGCTTTCATGGGACAGGAAAGAGCAAGAAGAGCTCAGATGAAACTATTCTACTATGCGGGATTTGCGATGCTAACTTACACTATCAAGCAGCGAAAGTCAAGATTTGAACCTGTAGGGGAAGAAATGCTTGTCGGTAAAATGGTTAGAGGTAATGAAGCACTACTATTTATCTGCGATGAGGATGGTTATGCAAAAGCACAATCAAAATCTTTATCGATACAAAAGGGAGAGGAAATTTATACAAAGATGATAAAAGACGGAATTCCAGAATTTAAAGGTGATATCAAGACCATTTCCTGACTATTATAATTTCAGTACCGATGCAATGTTTGCCTTCGACTGCATTTTTTATATTAGATACATCTGATAGCAATATTCTGGTAGGAATATTTGACCGTTCTATCACTTTCAGTGCAACAATGTCCATAAGGTCATATGTTCCAGCCATGGAACTTCCAGCTCCAAGCAGACTTATGCATTTCTTGACTGTAATTTTTTTGAATAATTTTGCATTTCTATTGGTATTTGGATCGGAGTTATAGATACCGTTAACGTCAGTTGCATTAAGATATTTTGATGCCTTTACCTTTTCAGCTATTAATGCGGAAGTGGCGTTAGTACTTTGACCAGGGTGTAGACCACCTGCAATTACTATTTTACCACTTTCTGCTGCCTATTGCCACTTCTTCAAGATCTGTTGGAACTCGTAAATATGCGTCGCCCCTTAAAGCAGCTATCAATAATTTCGCGTTCAACCTTGAAACATCGATTCCCATCATATCTAGACTTGCTTCATCTAAACCGAATTTTCGTCCAAGATTGATATACTGACGTGCAATTTTGCCACCACCAGTGATAACTATTGGCTGTACCTTATTGTGGATATGAAATAACATTTCTGCGTATTCTTTAATTGCGTTCTTCTTTGCATTTTGGCAGAAGATACTGCCGCTTAATTTAATAACTACTCTCTTTTTTTCGGCAGTTATTCTAGTATTATTATTCATATGTTTGTCCCCTTATAGATTGATTCTTCATTGCCAAGTACTTTTTTGATTGATTGCTCTACTGCCTTTCTGTTCTCAGCAGTTGTATATACTCTCAGCATATCAAGAAAGCCTGTAATAGAATCTATTAGTGGAATCTCTGCGATAGGAGTTTCATAAGCCCATTCTTTGTCAACAAGTAATACTGAGCTTATTTCTTTTTTGCTAGGAGTCAATGGCATAGATGGTGCTCTTGATGCATCAACAAAAATGGATTTTTCTTTTACTTCAGCAGTCTCAGCTATCTGTAACCCTATATCATACAATTCTTGCCTTTCCATCCTAGTGTATAACTTATCGCGCTTGTGCACAAATTTTTCATAAACACATTTCAACAATCTTCTTGTCCTATAATCTACTGCTAGTTTGATTGCATTTTCGTTCCCAGTCTTTAGCGAACAAATGCGTTCTAGAGTAACTTCATCAGTCAGATTTAGATAATTATCTAAAGATGTATCTGTTAAATTCAATTGTTCGTCTGCCAATATCATTGAATTCAATAGCATAACCTCTGCAGATCTTACAGTTTTATGGAAATAGACTGCCTTGAACATTTCATATCTAGAGATTAACATCGATTCAAAAGAATACAGTGCAGATCTGTTAATAGCTAAGTGTCCATTGGACACCACTTCAAATGAACTTATCAGCCTGTGATAGTCAATTTTTCCTGTACTCTACTCCTGTAAAGAATCCATCTCTTGACAAATAATCAATGAGATCAGCTGAAAGTCCACCTGCAATAATCTCATTGAAAAACTTTATCTTGGATTCACCAAATGATAACTTACAAATATCGGATGAATTGTAACCATGCGTTTTTAAAATGTCGCTGATCTCGCTCCTAGATATAATTTGCTTTCCCATATCTTCATGGCTCATCTTACATCTTAACTCCAATACTTCCTCAAATAAGTGAGAAAAAGGTCCATGACCTATATCGTGTAGCAATGCAGCCAACCGCAATTTCTGTACTTTATCTTCATCATCGATATATCCTTTGTTAAGAAGAATTTCCCCTGCATAGCCAGCTAGATGCATTGTACCAAGAGAATGTTCAAATCGAGAATGCTGTGCACTAGGATAAACTAAATGCGCTCCAGCAAGCTGTCTGATTCTCCTCAGACGTTGGAAAATTGTAGAATCTATGAGTTCTTTCTCCACCTCAGAGAAACGTATGTATCGATGGACTGGATCAGTAATCTCACCATCAAACTTCATAATTATGCTGTCAATTGTTTGCGGCGGCAGAAATTAAATGTGACGAAGTTAAAAATGACTGGATGAATTGTACTTGTTCAAATAAACGGTATTTGAAACTAGTTGTAACTCTGTTAACTTCAATTCATTCTGAATTATCTGAGAAACTACGATTCGGATTGTAAAGCCTGTATTTATAAGAGATGAGGATATAGAACACATCTACTTCTGCCAATAATTGCCAATGTATTACAATCACTTTAGGCCCAGGTGGCTATCAAGTTATGGAGGTAAGTACAAATTTCTAGTAGTGATGCTGCCGCTTGTAATAATAATGGTCTTGGTAAAGATGTTCTTTATGATAGCGCTCGTTTTAGTATTAGGTTGCTCTGGTACCATAGCAGCGGGTGATTAAAAGACCTGCACAGTTACCAATTCTGCAGAAGACATTGGCTAAGCCTGTAATCCCCAAACCTGTGAGGCTCGTCATGTAGCTCTGTTTGAATAGCATCTAGCTCTTGCGGAGTTTTACCTTCAGCTAGGCGAGGTTGAGAAAGATTATCTACAACTGCTAACTAAAACATTACTCATTTGGGTTGCTGTGCCTCTTCAATTTGCGTCAGTTTCTCTTCAAGCGTTTGGACATACATGATCGAAGGGCCTTCTGACGATAGCTTGAACTGTGCTTCACAGCAATCTTTGCCAACTTGAGAGCTGCCAGCCTTTGAAAATAGGTTACATGCTCGTCGCTTGATTCGTAACAGCATTCTTTTAGGGCTGTTCTAATCCCACCTATGCAACTCGTACATGAAAGGCAGCGTTTCTATTATAGCATGATTTTTTGTTTTAGAGCCATCGCGCTATGTAACCTTTTCACATGTCGTCGTTCCATTAGAAATACTAATCTTATATGATCTTTGTATATCATCCTAAAGGAAATTAAATTATACCTTGATTTTTTTTACAATCTTCATTATATCTTGATGAACATCGTCTTTACTTTTCTCACCATTGATCATCTTCCATTTGAATTGTCTAGCGAGTTTGCGGTAATTCTTGTGTACATCTGCCAACAATTTTCGATCCTTTTCAAATGCATCAGGACATTCTACTGCTCGTTGATATGATACCTTAGGGTTAACTTCAAGGATAATCACCAAATCTTCCTTTGGAAGACCCTTGTCTAAGTTTAATAGCCAGTTAATATTCAGACCATTGGAGATACCATAAACAAGATTTGATTGATAGTATCGATTCAATATTAATATTGTGCCATTATCCATCATACTCTCTATTTCTTTCTTCTTCTCCCATCTGTTAGCTGAAAGGAGCATATGCGTTAGTTCAGCAGGATAATCGCGCTTGCCGTCTAAAAAGGCCCTGATTTCCGCTCCAATATGTGTGACGTAATCAGGAAAATCCATTATGACGCAAATTTTACCTAAAATTTTCAGATCATCCATGAGTAGTCGAGACTGAGTTTTCTTACCTGCTTTGTCCAATCCTTCAATGACTATAATCTTGCCTTTTCGCAATAATTGATTTGTGAATTAGCAATAATAAAAAGATGTTGAAAGTAATTTATATAATTACAATAATAGATCAAAAGATTTACAATATATATAAACTCAAATTGATTCTTTAAAGAATAAGAAAAGGCTTCTGCTAATCATGACGCGCTATACACCACGCACACTAGAAGTATTCTTTATTGAAGGTTCAGAAATCGACAAAGGAGGGTTTAATTATGCAAATTAAATATCGAATTTTTTGGATGAACGCTTTATATTGTCAAGCATAAAATCCATTTCTAGAGAAGTATATTTCGGCCTATTCTTAAACATAGAATGAACTGGTCCAGCTCCATCACCAATATTCCTCGGAATAATATGAACATGAAGATGAGGTATATCCTGTCCTGCTTCTTTGCCATTATGGATGGCGATAATTGAAGCGTTAACTCCAACAGCGTTTTCTACTGCTGCAGATACTATCCGCAGAAGATCAAATACTGCGTATGAATGCTGTGCATCCATATCTTGGATTTTAGAATAGTGTGATTTTGGAATAATTAGTGTATGCCCTGCAGACAACGGGAAAGCATCTAAGAATGCAATGGCCTTATCATTCTGAGTGATGATTTTTGCATGGAACGTGCCAGCGACGATTTTACAGAAAATACAGTTTTTTAAATCCAGCATAAGCACTTGCTGCATGTACATAATCAAAAAGAAATTAATGTTTGCCTTATTGAATATAAACCCAAACTCTTTTTGTTGCTTTGATTGGAAATTGTTGTCATCTTCTGGGTAGGATTGGGAATTTTAAAGCATCACCAACTATAACATTTATTTTCTCTGAAAGACCAGCATCAGCTACATTTTTTCTTTGGTTTGGTTTTGGTGGAATGAATTATGGGTAGTTCAAAGACAGCTATCACAAATTGAGCCAGTTCAGGGGGAAGCTCAAGGCTACCAAAAAAGCCTTGATTGACTGAGATACTTTCAAACTTTGGTAATGCAGCCACTATAAATGCAATTTCAGACATAACCCTTATTGGAAGAGGTCCAAACAGTAGCAACTTTCTTGGAGTCATCTCGAAGGGAAAAACGGCTTATATCTCCAGGTAGCTAAACTCCCCCATTATGAATCCTGTTCTTGGAGTGGATATATCACTGCGATTAATGTCTCTATAATTTGGCGGTCAGTCAATCATAATCGTTCAGAAAAAAATACTTTTGGACCAAAATTATACCTTTGCGTTGCGTTTGAAGTACAAAAATAACAAATTTCTGGACATGGTTGTACTGAATCAAATATTACCAAAGAGAATGATCGGCGGCTTGAGTTATATAATCTGATGAAGAGCGTGGGTAAAACTTAATAGCAATAGAATAGTCTTCCATAATAAGTCAGTCCTCAAGATTGAAGAGGTTCAGTTAACCCTGCATTAACAGAATCACAATGGCTAACCTTGCTATTACAAAGTAATGTGCGGGATTTCTGAGTGTAGTATTAGAAATATTCTTTGAGTTATTTTCTTTACTCTCTCTTTAGCAGTTTTCAGAAGACGATCAAAATTCTATATAAGCATACAATACTAGTTGTACTTGCATAGTTTATCTTCATTTTGTTATCATTAAGGATATATCATCTGAATGCTTTTGTTAATGATGTGGCTGTGCTTTTGTTTGAGCTATGGTATTTAGTCTAGCAAGTTTTGCGTTAGAAGATACGTATTGATTAATATCCTTTTCAATAGCCACAAAAGGTCTTTCCTTCTTTGCGACGAATCCAATTATCGTAGGTTCAAAGTTATATTTTCGTAAATCTTCTATGAACCAAGTTTGCTACGTCTTTTGTTGCAACTATTAGATGACAGCCGTTTGTAGTGGCGGTAGCATTCTCCACTAGAAATTCCTTTGTCGCGAACTTGCCAATTTCTTCATACTTCATTGGAATCTCATTAATCACAATGTGAGGAATTTGTTAAATCTGCAAGTTTTCCTATAGCAAAGATGCCGTCTGACGCAACAGGATGGACAGCAGTTATGTGCGTATGCTTATCAAACGCTATACCAAAATCAGGACAATACTTTGAAATTATTTTGCCTAGTGTAAAGCGAGGTTCACTTAGACTTTTTATAGCCTCGTCTTTTGCTGAAGAGAGAGTATTTAGCAAGATATTGTTTTGCTCAAATTTGACTATGTTACTATTATCCATTTCTGTTAACATATAAAGGCTAACAGGTGGAATTGCTCCAAATTTATTTGAAATAATAATCTGCATTCCTTCCTCAACTTGATCATACCTAGTAGGCAATTCCTTCAGGGTATTTGCGATTGCAGTTGAACCAAAGAAAAGTTTACCGATCTTAACGGAACTGTAGTCTTCCATAGCAAGATTATATCGTGAAGTGAATGCATCAAGATTTTTTCTAATATTGTCTAGCATTTCTTCAGTTGGCGCATCGTATATAGGAAATAATTTGAACCCTGACGTGCATCCAAGGAGATTTAGGTTTTCTGTGGCGAGCCGTCAAAGCAATATTACTGTGAATTTCAGATTCTGGACTCTGGGTCGGATCTGTTATTTGAGTAGTGGAATTATTAGCTGGTATATATCCAACTTTATTGCCTCTATGCAACTCGATATAATCTAGAAGTGCCCATTGCGCTTCTGGATATGTTGTTAGAGCCATAGTGATTTTTTTTACTGCAACCTTTGAATGAAAACTTCTCAGGAACTTTTGAAGTGCTTCTGATAGCAATGCTGGATCCTCTCCAATTTCTGTGTGAATTCGAAACATAGAAAGCGCTCGTTTAATTTCAACTTCTTTTTCAATAACAGGGGTATCAAAATTGTATACTCTTCGAGTAAGTTCAGGAGGTCTTCCGTCAGTATAGTAAAAAGAGTCAAACCAGTCAGGAGTTAGCTTTATGCTACTTCTTTTGATCTCCTTTAAAGAAGATTGAAGTAAACTGCTATCAACCTCATTTGAACACATTGGAATCCATCGTAGAGGGTCGAAACCAAGATGTCTATATTCTTCTATAAGCCCCCAAAAATTTTCAGTCAATCATAACCTCTCCTAACAATCACTTTATCCTGATTTTCTAATGTGATATATAACATAACACTTGTTAATAAACAAATTTTTGTATAATAAATCTAATAAAATATCAAAAATCGACCTAGGTTATGATTATTAGGATTCTGGATCGACATGTTACGTGTACAAACCTGTATTATATCTTGTGTTGATTTATTGTAGTTACTTCAATTCTGAGGACAATAATTATAAGCCTACTATATGAATAATTACCTATGCTGGCATGACGCCAAGATAACATTTGAACAGTTTAAAAAGATTGCAGATGAAAATGGAGAGAAAATCTGCACACAATATTTTAAATTGGGCTATTGATACTTATGGATTAAGGATCGGCCTGGCATCAAGTTTTGGGGCTGAAGATTTTGTTCTTATCGATATGATGGCAAATATCAATAAGGAAAAAACCAAGGTTTTCACCTTGGATACAGGACGCCTCAATCAAGAAACATATAATGTAATGGACGAAATCCGAAGAAAATATGGAATCCAGATTATAGTGTATTTTCCGGAACAAACTGAGGTTGAACAGATGGTTCGAATAAAAGGTATGAATTTGATGTATGAAAGCGTTGAAAACAGAAAACTTTGTTGCGATATCAGAAAAGTACACCCTCTAAATAGAGCACTAGATAATCTTGATGGCTGGATTACTGGATTGAGAAGAGAACAGACAACAATGAGGTCTGATATCAAAAAAATTGAGATTGATTATCCGCATGGCAACATTCTCAAAGTCAATCCATTGGCAGACTGGACTCA
Source organism: uncultured Nitrososphaeraceae archaeon (assembly GCA_963825865.1). Taxonomy (GTDB): domain Archaea; phylum Thermoproteota; class Nitrososphaeria; order Nitrososphaerales; family Nitrososphaeraceae; genus CAWGVG01. The sequence continues at coordinate 55,640 of CAWGVG010000003.1, forward strand.
TGAAATGGTCTGGGACTATATTCATAAAAATAGTGTGCCGTATAATAAGTTACATGACATTGGATATCCCAGTATTGGTTGCGAGCCATGTACAAGAGCAGTTCATCCTAAAGAGGACCCCAGGTCAGGAAGATGGTGGTGGGAAAATGAGCACATAAGGAATGCGGACTTCACTTGGGATCCAACCAAATAATACAAAAAAAGTAGGGTATATTTTTTGAGCGGAAGCGGCAGCATACCTATCCCACACGGAGGAAAGTTGATAAACAGATTTGCTACTACTAAGAGGAATATTGACGAAAGCTTTTCGATTGAAGTCTGTACCGATCTTCGAAATGACATTGAAAATATTGCTGATGGTATCTTTAGCCCGATTGAAGGATTTGTAGGACAAGACGACTTTCAAGGTATTGTAAAATATGGTCGGCTAAAGAACGGTTTAGCATGGACTATACCTATAATTTTAGATGTTGATGAGCTAACGGCAAGAAAGATGGAAGATGCCAGGGAAGTTGGTTTGAGAACTGGTAACGATTATTTTGGGGTTATTCATGTAGAAGAAGTATATTCGTTTGATAAACTTAGTGTGATAAAAGCAATCTATCAGACAGACGATCTAGAACATCCTGGAGTTAAAAAAATGGTAAGTATGAAAGATCGGCTTATTGGAGGCAAAATCGATGTTATAAAGAGAATTTCACAATCGCCATTAAGAAAACATAGAATGAATCCATTTGAAACGAGATCAGAGATACAGAGGAGAGGATGGAAAACTGTAGTAGGATTCCAAACAAGAAATGTTCCACACATTGTTCACGAAATGCTGCAAAAAGCTGCCTTGAATGTTTATGACGGATTGTTTATAAACCCATTGATTGGCAAAAAAAAGCCTGGTGATTTTAAGGATGAAGTAATCCTTAAGGCATACGATACACTTATAGAAAATTATTATCCGAAGAACAGAGCCATGTTTGTAACTCTTCACACTGAAATGAGATATGCTGGACCTAAAGAGGCAATTCATCATGCTATTATGAGAAAGAATTTTGGTTGTTCTCACTTTATTGTTGGAAGAGATCATGCAGGAGTCGGAGACTATTATCGACCTTTTGCGTCCCATGAGATCTTTGAAGATTATCCTGATCTCGGTATTCAACCAGTATTCTTTCCAGCATTTTATTACTGTAGAAGGTGTTTAAGCTATGCAAATGATAGAAACTGTCCACATGGTCCAGAATACAGAGAAGAGTTGAAGGGCACAAAGATAAGAAAAATGATTAGCTCAGGCGTAATCCCGGCAGAACACTTGATGAGACCAGAAATAGCAAAAGTAATTCTATCTTATCAAGACCCATTTGTTCTATGAGATTGGATTTATGTCTAATCAATCGATTTCTTTTATGCTTAAATTTTCGAGATGATAGAAAAATTTGTCTTTTGTTGTATTTACTATGCGTAGTCATAAACCATTCCAAGTCTGTGCAGTTGCTAAACCAAGCAACTCTAGAACGTACTAACTATCACAATCGTCAGAAATTGAAAAAGGCAAATATTACTATCATTATTCTATTAATACCAGCTACTTTTCAAGTTGGCAAAAGCGATCGTAATCTCTTTTAAAGAATACTGGAATAACACAGATTTAAAGGCCGACCCACCATAACCATCTTCAGTAGTATATTAATTAATATATCAAATTATCGAGTCTATTTCTCGTGAGCAATAATATGTTGCAGTCCGTTTTGATAATAGTTATGATATTCATTCCAGTAACAACCTTTGGTCAAATCCAACCACTAAATCCTCTACAAAGAGAATACCACGTAATCAAGACAAAAAACAGCGAGCAATTCGATTTACCATTCATAGCGTCAAATAATGATAGAATCCATCCATTTGTTTATTTTTATGACAAACCAAAAGTTACAAACTGGATTTTGACAATACAGAATAATATATCATATGCTATGGGAAAAGATGCAAAGACTATTGTAAAATTGCAGGAACCTGCACCAAGCGAAAAATTCATTGAAATTGCAATGTTCGGTGATGCTTCCAAAAAATTCTGGGCAGCCGTAAATACACATGATTCAGGATATATCAGGATCTATGAACGAGATATTGATGGTTGGTCCAGAGACCAGCCAATAATTGTGGCGCACGCAAGTAATCAGGGTCTTACTATTACAAATGGAAAAAGAATCATCGTTGATAGATTATCTATAAATGGATTCACTATTGGTTCGATTGCAGTTTACGGTAAGGATGATCCAATATCTCCTATTAACACATATGCAGGTAACATATCATTTGATGTGGTTTATGGCGATCCTGCCAATTCTCCAATTTATTATTTACCTCTGGGCATGTTAGTTGGAGTTGGTGGGGTTGTTATCGGATTGCTTGTATTCAAGAGGAGGAAGAAGTCTTCTCAGGAAGAGTAATCGTAGTGTGATAAAATTTGCATATTTTCTTTAATTCACATAATTTGCAATTTGGCTTTATGGGCAGACAGATGTTCTGCCCGTACACCACGAAAGTTTGGTTCACTTCAGGCCAGTATTTTTTACTGATAATGCGACTAAGCTCAATTTCAGTCTTTTCAGGGGTTTTAGTGTTAACAAGTCCTAGCCTATTTGAGATTCTATGAACATGAATATCAACTGGAATTGCAGGTTTATTAAAACCATATACTAAAACACAATTTGCTGTCTTCCTTCCCACTCCAGGTAACTCTAAGAGTCCGTCAATATCGTCAGGAACTTCTCCATTAAATTTTTCAACTATTAATTGTGAAACTTCTTTTATCCTCCTAGCTTTGACATTGTAAAAACCAGTACTGTGAATTATCGTTTTAATATCATCTACATCTACTACAGCTAGTTCCTTGGCATTCTTGAATCTTCTAAATAAGCTATTCACGACCTTTGTGGTTTTTTCATCCCTTGTACGACTAGACAGTATAGTTCCAATAAGTATTTTGAATGGATCACCTTGCTCCTCCATTTGTAATCCTCTGAGGGCAGTAATTCGTGGCAACTTCTCATGATCGAGAACTTGCTTCATTTTCTTAATTACTTTGCCCACAGAATTCATGGTCAATCAAATAAAGGCTCAGAACAAATATAATTTTCTATAATAAAGATGACAAAGTTAATCATATCTTTGACACATCAAAAATTAGATTGTAACTTCATCTATCTTCTATTTGTCAGATTCTGCAAAGCTGCAAATTCATCATGTCAAATAAAAGTGTGTGTGAAGAATAATTAAAAGATGTTGGTTATTTTTATTGGCGTTTCTTCAATCTCCCTCGTCCTGTCTTTCTTGGCGAAATATTTCCAACCTTACGTCCTGGCGGAGTAGTTCTACCAACTGAGGATTGCCGACCAATATGCTGATGTCTTCCGCCACCATGTGGATGATAGACTGCAGCCTGTGCAATACCTCTGACAGTTGGATAAAGTCTTCCATGTGCCTGCATATATTTGGCTCTGTTACCTGCCTTTAGAAACGGTTTGTCCTTTCTGCCTGCACCAGCAATTACTCCAATCATTGCCCTACATCTTGGATTGACTATGAGAAACTTGCCAGACGGGAACTTTATAGTTACTCCTTGAGTGCCATGCGCAAAAACCTGAGCAGAAGAACCTGCAGACTTAATTAATTTGCCACCGTCACCAGGGTTCTTTTCAATGTTGCAAATTAGAGTTCCGTCTGGAATTGACTCTAATAATAAAATATTTCTCCTAGTTGCTGTTGCTCTAACACCTACTTCAACATTGCTCCCTACACTAGTACCCTCGGGTGCTGGAAAGTAGCAAAATATGTCATCATCAAAGCGAACCTTCGCTAATGGAGCATCTCTTCCACGTTCATGAACAATATCAACAACTGTACCAGAATGATGTTCGTCTAATTTGAAATTAGGGTACTTCGCTGGTGCAATCTTTCCTACTGTTATCGCCCTGAATTGCTTACCTCCTCTACCCCTCCTACGGACTAACGTTCGCTTACCCAAACCTATTCAAAGTAAATGAGCTCATTAGGTGATTTTAAGTTTGTGTTAAAACAAAATGAGGAGTATATTAATAATAGATTAGAACGATAGTACCATCTATTGTTACATCAGCCTGTATTGTACATTAAAACCATGGCTTATTATTATTATTACTGAATATATATCATCAAATATTATATGGCACCTGCAAGAGCATAGTTTTTTATTATTAGAGACAAAATACGTTAAGTAACAAGATACTACGCTGATCCAAGCGAAAGGTAATAAAGGTATAAAGATGAGTAAGGTCATAGGTGTCATTGTGAGCCAGAATACTCTATCTCTAAAGGTACTCGAAGCTTATACCAGAGATGTAGGCCGAGGAGTTGCTCGAATTGACTATGATTCGATGGATTCTTTAAGTGCATCTACAGGTGATGTTATTGAGATTAGAGGCAAACGTAGAACTGTTGCAAAGTGTTTACCACTTTATCCTTCAGATGAAGGCAAGGGAATAATCAGAGTAGACGGCCTTGTAAGGAATAATGCCGGTGTAGCTATAGGAGATACTGTCGTAGTGAGAAAAATTAAGGCAGTCCCAGCCGAGAAAGTTATAGTTGCCCCGTTAGAGGCAATACCCCCTATCGATGAGCGATATCTAGCCGATGCTCTTGAGAGCGTTCCCCTCATCAAAGGAGACAATGTCATGGTTCCATATTTTGGTGGCAGGCTTACATTCCAAGTTATTGGAGTGACTCCAGCTGCCGACGCGGTTCTAGTCACTCAAAAAACAATATTTCATATTGCAGAAAAGGGTGAAACATTAAGAGGAGTTCCACAGGTTACATACGAGGATATTGGTGGATTAAAAGAAGAAATCCAAAAAGTTAGAGAAATGATTGAACTTCCATTAAGACATCCAGAGATATTTGAAAAGTTGGGCATTGAAGCACCAAAGGGTGTGTTGCTATATGGTCCTCCTGGAACTGGAAAAACTCTACTTGCAAAGGCAGTAGCTAATGAGAGCAATGCTCATTTTATCAGTATTTCTGGACCAGAAATCATGAGTAAGTTCTATGGAGAATCTGAAGCAAGGTTAAGAGAAATCTTTAAAGAAGCAAAGGAAAAGGCGCCTTCCATAATATTCATTGACGAAATTGACTCTATTGCTCCAAAGCGAGAAGAAGTAACTGGTGAAGTCGAAAGAAGAGTAGTCTCCCAACTATTATCATTGATGGATGGTCTCGAAGCAAGAGGTAAAGTCATTGTAATTGCGGCTACCAATAGACCAAACGCAATTGATCCTGCGCTGAGACGGCCTGGCAGATTTGATAGAGAAATCGAGATCAAAGTTCCTGATAAGCGAGGCAGGTTAGAAATATTGCAAATCCATACACGGAATATGCCATTAGATACAGATGTTGACCAGGATAGAGTTGCAGCAGTAACCCATGGTTTTGTAGGTGCGGATCTTGAATACTTATGCAAAGAGGCAGCCATGAAATGTTTGAGAAGGCTGTCTGCCAGAACTTAATTTAGAAGATGAGAAACTTGCTCCAGAAGTATTGAACAAACTAGTGGTTACTATGAACGACTTTGAGAATGCCGTAAAAGAAGTAATGCCATCTGCCATGAGAGAAGTCTATTTGGAGTCACCTGATATCCCATGGTCAGCAATAGGAGGTCTAGAGGAAGTCAAACGTGAGTTACAGGAGGCAGTAGAATGGCCATTAAGATATCCAGATTTATATACAAAATTAGGGCATTCAATGCCAAAAGGTCTGTTGATGCATGGACCTTCAGGTACCGGCAAGACATTACTTGCAAAAGCCGTTGCAACAGAATCTGAGGCCAATTTCATTAGTGTCAGAGGACCAGAATTGCTAAGCAAGTGGGTTGGAGAATCAGAAAGAGGAATTAGAGAAATATTTAGAAGAGCAAGACAAGGCAGCTCCATGCGTAGTATTCTTTGATGAGATTGATTCAATAGCTCCAACACGAGGTATGGGAGGAGACAGTATGGTTACAGAACGTGTTGTGTCACAGTTACTTACTGAGTTGGATGGAATTCAGGCATTGTCTGGTGTAGTAGTATTGGCAGCAACAAACAGAGCTGATATGATTGATCCTGCATTGTTAAGACCAGGAAGATTCGATAAGATCGTATTTGTTCCCATGCCAGACAAGACAGCCAGACAAAAGAATCTTGGAGATTCATTCAAAGGACAAACCAATTGGCCCTGATGTAGATTTGTTAAAGGCTGCTGAGCTTACTGACGGCTTCAGTGGAGCAGATACAAGTTCTGTAGCAAATACTGCCGTTTCACTTGTACTACACGAGTACTTGGCAAAATATCCGACGCCGGAGGAAAGCAGCAAAGCATGCTTCAGAAGCTCATATAATGATGCGTCACTTTGAAGAGGCAGTTAAGAAAATAAAGACACAAAGAGAGGGCAAACCAGGAGAAAAGGTGACAGTGCCGTATTACAGGTAAATAAAAACAATCAACAAATGTATCCTTTCCGTTTGTTCATTGTTTTTCCTTTTCATTTTAAGAGTCAAGTGATATTTTATTTATTTTTGCTCTGTATCTTTCTTCTGAGTATTATCAATATATTTAAAACATAGAATATTCAGCAAGTGTCGCTCTAGAAGTTTAAATAACATACAAAATATCATTAAAATATTTCTCGACTATTAGTGTAGAAGTAATAATCGTCAATCCAAAAATAATACGAAATATGTGCAAGCCTTAATCTTAGTATCATCATCATGTAATGACAGAATACATGGGACGCATATTAGTTATGGTCGTGTTATTCATATTTCTTCAGACATGATAAAATCCCCTTTGGTTTGTTGATAATATAGGAAGATGCATATTCTTTTAGTATGCTCTGTCTATAATGAGTTAAAAGTTTTGATAGAATTGTAATTCACTGTGGTTTTTATGGTAAAGTTTTTAAGTTATATGTTTTAGAGATAAATAACAAAAAGGAATTGGTGGAAAATTCTCAAGTTCAACTGGTGGCAAGTCAGAATCTAACGGCACCAGCGTTAAATCGTTTTGCAAAACCAAGTGACATAGCCAAATTGGTTACACAATATGGTACCCCGCTTTATTTAATTGATGAAGACACGTTGCACTCAAAAGTAAAGGAATTACACAACGCATATACGAAATTCACTGGTCCTGTAAAGATCGCATACTCGATTAAGGCGAACTTTAGCCCGGCAATTTTACGTGCTTTTATGAAGGACGGAATAACATTTGATTTGACATCGATCGGTGAACTTCATTTTATAAAACACTGCAATGGAGATCCTGAAAACATCATATATACAAGCGTTACAGAGGAACCAGAAGAATATCTTGAAGTATTACAGAATGGAGTAAGAAGGGTCGTTATCAGTTCATTTAATGGGATGACAAACTTGGCCAAAGCAGCTAACAAAATAGGTGTCAAACCCTTAACGATGATCAGAGTTAATCCAGAGGTAGGAGTTAAGGCTGAAATTCGTGCATCATATAGAAACGGTAAATTTGGAGTTCCATTTAACGGAGGGACTATTGATAGCGCGACAAAAATAGTCAAGCACTTGATGGATAATGATTTACTTAAATTCGAAGGTTTCCACTTCCATCTGGGCTCACAGATTACAGATTTTTCATGCTATACACACGCACTCGACAAAATGGATACATTTATGACAAAAATGAAGAAGGAATATCCAAACTTCCAGGTTAATTCTTTTGATATAGGAGGTGGAACACCAGTATTCTATAATGAGCCAGTACCAACGCCTACGCAGATGGCTGAAAACCATGTGTGTAAGTTGAACCAGCTTGCAGAATCCCACGGTAAATTTGCATTGACAATTGAGAGCGGTAGATTTCTTGTAGCCGAATCAACAATCTTGATTTGTAGGATAGTGAATACAAAGGAATATAATGATCACAAAATTGTCATATTGGATGCAGGCTACCATTTGTTGTTAGACGCTGCACTTTTAAAACAAGAGTATCCTCAGGAGGTAGTTGCTATACCCGACAATAAAAAGAAGATAACACGTCTAGGGACTCCAAAAAACATCCATCTAGCAGGTCGTCTGTGTGATACATACGATTTATTTCCCCTCTCGAAGGCATCGAGTCTTAATGACGCAAATATAGGAAGATATGTATGCTTCTATAATGTAGGAGCATACTCTATCGTATTCAACATGCCTTTTCACTGCCAAACCAAACCACCTGTCGTCATGAAGGCTAGCAATGGTGAGTTTAAACTGGTTAGAAAAGGCACATCTTATGAACAACTTATTCTAGAAGAAGGTGGAAACATAGGGTAACAACCTTTTTCTATCTTCAACTAGAATTTACTATTGCATTTTTAATTAAAAAATAGGATCGATTATATTGTCTTCATCCCCATCTCCTGACAAAAAAGGGTTAAACGATAACAAAAAAATTAGAGCACACCTGTTCGTACGAGGAAAAGTACAAGGTGTGTATTTTAGACAGAATACAATGATGGTGGCTGCCCGATATGGAGTTACAGGCTGGGTACGAAATCTAAAAGATGGACGGGTCGAAGTGATAGTAGAAGGAAGTGAAATGGATGTTGGCAATGTAATTGAATGGTGTCATGTAGGCCCAGCAGAGGCTACTGTTAATGATGTTGCTATAAGATATGAAAATTATACGGGCGAATTTCAAGAATTTAAAGTCAGTTATTGATTATTCAGATATGCCTCCAATATTTGCTTTTTTTGATACTTTTGCCTAGTATAGAGTAAATGTAAAAGACTGCCTATTGCTATTGTATGATTGTATTGACATTATTAAATAATCGTTTGCTGGTTCATATCAGGAAAGGTTCTGAATGTCAAGGTTTTTCATGGTTGTCTTTTATATGGTTGTACTTTAGATTATTCTTCAAAAATGCACTGCTAGCCATATTAGCATCTTTAAAGACATAGTAATAGGATTAGAGTATTTTTTCTGCTTCGCTTAACGAATTTACTCTAACTGACCAATCAAAGCTTTTGTTCCATGGTTGGTTGAACAATATCCCCGATTTTGGAGAAACTATATCTACTAAATTCTTTGGGGCATCGTCAATCAATATATCAAATGGATAATCTGCTTTAGAAGTAGCATCATATATGAACATTAAGTCGTCAGAATATACATTATAAAGATCAAGCCATTTTGCAACATATGCTACAGTCGCTCTCTCTCTTTTTGTTAATATAGAAATTCTGTAACCTTTATAGTGGATCCGCCTTGCAATCTCACCTATCTGTGGTTCCGTTGGGGGAATTTCCCGCCACCGATATTTCCAGGCATAGCTGAATATTCTATAAACCTCGTTTACAGAAATAGGAAGGACTTGGGGAATATCCCATACAGTAATTTCATTTTTGGTTATTTTTGAATGCTTGCGTTTGTTATATTCGTTTGTCCACACTAGCATGACGTCTGCAAGGACTGAATCCACATCAATTGCAACAGTTTTACTTGCTCCAACACCAGACATAAATTATATATCAATAGTTCACTGAAAAAATGATAAGTTTATCTTTCAAAGGAATATGGATGAGACTTTAGACTACATCTTCGTTTGTAAGCCTATCTTTAATCCAAAAAATAGATGACTGATTATTGATTATAATTCAGCTAGAAAGAAAAAAATATGATTAAAAAAATGAAGTAGGTCGATCGTCGAATTTATCACAAACGACTGTTCTTATTGGGTTATTATCCGCCTGGGCTGCTCGTGTTGCCGCCTGCGCTGCTCATGTTGCCCGCCTGCGCTGCTCATGTTGCCGCCTGCGCTGCTCGATGTTGCCGCCTGCGCTGCTCATGTTGCCGCCTGCGCTGCTCATGTTGCCGCCTTGTGCAGCAGCCAGATTAGTTGCTGCTATCATATAAAGTGCTAGCACTGTTGCCAGTAAACCGACACCAATGACCGCAAAGTTTAGACTTTTGTTCATCGGAACCAGGTTGAATGCATTTTATATAAATGTTTTGTAGAATTTATGTATAGTTGCAAGCCAGAATATAATGTTCTAGGTGAGTACAATGAGTAAATCGAAGGCCACAAAGAACTAAAATACTTGTTGCTTATTTAAATAACGTATAAAATATAATAGTCAAAAATGGAATAATTGATCGATGATCTGGTGGGGAGCGTTTATTTATTTACTAGCATCCAACACAAAACAACAGAGCCTATACTTAGAGTAATTATATAATAAGATAACTTACCTCAAGGACCTCATTTAATTTAGTTATATTTTACAGCGTCAGTGGGACTTTAGTAGAACAACACGCACCCATACGAGTAGATATTTACATTTGATAAAACACAGACAAAGTCACATTTAAAATATATTATAATGATCATCAGTACAAATAATGATTCTATGTAAATAGCGGGTCATCTTGGGTTTTTCTGACTAAAGGAGCAATTGTGATACAATGCATACCAGAATGATATTAACGACTACCTCAATTTTATTATTAATTATTGGACTTGTTGAAAATACAACACTGCTTGCCGCTGCCGAATCATTGGATCCATATCGGCTGAATATAAAGTCGACTGCAAGAGATCCTTCGATAAAAGAGATACATACCGAACTTACTCCAACTGACGACAGTACCAGTGCTATAAAAACGAGTACTGTAGGGCCTGTTCATAAAATGCGGCTCAAACAATCAGATGCCCCTCCAATACTCACTCCAGAAAAGAAATATCAATTAGAAGAAGAGGTAAAGGACGATATTCCACGTGGCCCACCACTAAAATTATCAAATGATTCTATTCAGGGCCCGAATCCTGGATCCGATGTACAAGGGATATCAATTCCAAACCAGAGTATCATCCAATCCAATAATAACAATAATGATTTTAATAGTCGAGCCGGTCCAAGTATTCAACAAACTAATATTATAAGTAACAAATGCCAAAGCTTGACACTAAATGCTGTCACATCTAACGGTGATGGTGGTAGCCATATGCCTGTAAATGCTATAGACCATAATGTTAGTACTACATGGTCAAATTCTGGTTCTGGTTCGTGGATACAGGCTGATTTAGGCGAGATGAAAGTTGTTTGCAGCGTAGATATTATTTGGTATAGGGGTAATCTAAGACAAAATAACTTTGTAATATCTGCTTCAACTGATGGCTCTACCTTTAGAACTGTCTACATAGGGAAAAGTAGCGGAAAAACACTATCTGCTGAAAGATATGACTTTCCAGAAATTGTTCCTAGATATATAAGAATAACAGTCAATGGAAATACAGAAAACAACTATACAAGCATAACAGAAATTAATGTTAATGGGTATAATGGCTTTACAACAACAACACCCCAATTGCGATCTACTTCACTTTCACATTTGCCACTTCAAGTTTCTATTAATCGCATAGTTTCCCCAGCATCCTCTTCTCGTTCTATAGTAAATGAACCAAGCGTGGCCAATAATGGCAAGCTAGTATTTTACACAGGCAATTGGTATGCCAGTCGGTCTGTTGATGGAGGTTTAACTTGGACATATATAGATCCGACTAATGATATGAATGACTTTTGTTGTGATCAAGATGTTATCTATGATCCACATCATCAAATATTCATATGGTATAGGCAGGGGATAGAAACAGCAAATGGACAAAATCGCTTCAGATTGGGTGTTTCTGCTGATGCATTGAACTGGTGGTTTTACAATATATCACCAAAGGACTTCAACAGCCAATGGACAAATCAATCTTGGGATTATCCTCAACTTGCACTTAGCAATAAATACCTGTATATCTCTTCGAATGTCTTTAAACCAGACGGTAGCTTTCTTCGGACTGTAATTTCTCGTTGGTCTCTTGATGACTTGGGAAATGCGAGCAACTAATGTCTCGTTCAATTACTACGATGATGAAACAGTATTCACTTTTACTCCTGTTCAAGGAGTGACAGATACAATGGTACTGGGCAGCCCACCTTTCAAATAGCCGCATGAGAATATATGAATGGCCTGAAATTCTCTCAAGTAATAATGCAAGTGTTAGAGCTTTTGATCGTGATATTCCTGCTTGGACTACTGATTCAAGGGGTGCAATGTCCTGTAATAATGGTCCGGATGGTAAAGACTGGTGTGGACGTGCAGACACAAGAATATTGAATGGCTGGATCTCAAAAGATACTATTGGTTTCATCTGGATTGCAGATAAGGGAAATGGTTTTCCTTGGCCATATCTGAATGCTGCAGACTTTAAAATAAGTGATGGTGCTATGACATATTTTGGAAGACCTTATCTCTGGAGTTCAGATAAAGCATGGATGTATGGTTTTGTTTCGCCTAATGTGCAAGGAGATTTAGCGTATAGTGGCTTCTGTCGGAGGCAGAGATTTGTATCCAAGCGTGGCAGTAGGGACAAATGACAACTCCAATGGATCTCACTCACCATGGGATATGAAAATACTGATAAATGGAACAAACGGGCCTTCAGACAATAGGTGGGGAGATTATTTTAGGATAAGGCCATTTAGCGGTTCAGGTCTCACATGGGCAGCTTCTGGATATACTCTCCAAGGAGGTAGCAGAGGAGATTCCGTAGAACCTCGCTACCTTGTATTTGGCCGCCAGAATGAGGTTACAAGTCTAGATTCACCTCTGGAAAAAAACGCCATAAAAATTAGCCCGACTTCTAATGAAGACATGAATCAAAATGGAACAGCAACAGATCGGACCGGAAAAAATAGCATAGATGTACAAAACAAAACAATGATAACATTTGATGCAACTGTTACAGCTAACTTGACAAATCCAGACACCAATGCAAATAGTGTCTTTGGAAATAACAATCAATCATTTAAATCGCAATCTCAATCAAACTCAAGATCAGGTAGTCTAGAAGGCAGAGCATATTTCAAGGGATTGCCTTGCAATCCTAAGACCAATATCAAAGTTCCACCATGTGATGGCCTATACCCAAATTATGAAATTGTCATATATACTACTGATGGTAAATCCATAGTATCTAAAACTAAAACTGATAAGAATGGGAATTATACCATGCTATTAACTCCAGGGAATTATGTCATATATACCAAAGCAGGTATATCTTCATCGGGTCTGAATACAAGGACTAATAATTTTATGGTGGAAGTTGGTAAAACGACTAAACTGATTTTACTCATTGATACCGGTATAAGATAAGAATATTGGTTGTAGTAAAATCTATTTACAATGTCAAATCATTTAGCTGAAGAAAAAACCTATCTTCATGGTCCATCACTGACATCATCAAATCAACACCTATTCAAGACCCCTCACCGACAACTAAAAACATAATTAACAAAAGGTAGCCGTATTAGGATAGGCAAATACATCACAAGAACATCAGTGTGTGCGCCGACGAGAATGACTTTTGTTCGTATGATGGAAAACAATCCCGTTTTTAAATGAGGTTTTTTATGCTCATCGCCTCTGTACATTTATTGAACCAGATATATTATTAAGAATGCAAATCGGAGTGGTCAACTAGGCGTAATCTATACCGTATATAGTGAGTGGTAATTTGGCCAAGCAGACTAAGAATAAGAGAGCAGTTCCTACCGTACAGATGCACTCTGTCAATCTATCTTTGTACTGGAGTTAGGGCAGCATATGATAAAATATAATAATTTGTACTCTATCTCATCTTGATGAATTGAGCAAAAGTAAAGGCAAGTTATACGTTGTAGGTGTTGGTCCTGGCCATCATGACCATATGACCTATAGAGCAAAACAGGCGATTGAAGAGAGTGAAATTATTATTGGTTATGACACATATGTCTCCCTAGTTGAAGATTTGATAGCTGGTAAAGAAGTTTATCGTTATGCCATGACACAGGAGGTCGAGAGAGCAAACCAGGCGATCCATTTTGCTGAAAAAAACAAGATTGTATCGCTAGTTTCTTCAGGGGATCCCGGTATTTATGGCATGATTGGTTTAATTTATGAAATCCTTGCTGACAAAGGATGGGACAGAGAAGATGGGATATATATTGAATGCATTCCTGGAATTTCTTCATTGAACTCATGTGCTGCTTTGGTTGGCTCTCCATTAATGACTGACTTTGCCGTAGTTAGCATGAGCGATCTGCTCGTTCCATGGGAAATAATTGTGAAACGAGTTGAGGCAGGCAGCATTAGGCGATTATGTTACTGTAATTTACAATCCTGCAAGTAAGAAACGAGTACATCAATTGAGGGACACCAGAGACATTTTTCTGAAGTATAGAAAACCAGAATCTCCAGTGGCAATAGTAAAGGGTGCATATAGAGAGAGCCAAGTCTATAGTTATGACTACACTAGATAAAATGCTCGAACACCAAGACATGCTTGGAATGATTACAACAATAATTATTGGCAACTCATCTACTTTCAACTACAATGGTATGATGATAAACCCAAGGGGATATAGGTCGAAATATGAATTAGTCAAGGAAGTTATATAACTCAGCAACTACAACCTTGATTGCTATATTTTTTAATGAACGTATAAAGGATCTTGTCTAACGGGTTATATTTATGGCAGTATTCATAGTGGTAATATAGTGCCGGTGTTTTTTAATTATTTACTAATCTTTCGAATTAATAACTACATTAGATTTAACCTTAAGAAAGGTTAGTGTTGACTCCGATTTGTTTTGGATTTGTAGTATAAATGAACTTCCCAATAATATCAAGCAACTTTCTGGCTATATCTTTTTTATTTTGCAATGGTAAATGAATGACTTTTTTTTGTCTATCTATTATAAACACTTCATTATTATCCGAACCAGCTTCAGACCCTTTTCTGCCAATATCATTGGCAACTACTAAATTACCGTTACATTCCTTTAATTTCCGATATGCCTTTTCTATCATGTACGAGTTCGAAACACTGTGCTCTGCCTTGAATGCAACTAGGAATATATCATTTTTGCTGGCATGTTTGACCTGATCTATAATCTTTTTCGTAGGTGATAGTGACAACAATAATTTTCCTGCTCTAGTATCCATTTTTTTTGTGAATTTTTTTCCTGCAGGTGTGAAATCAGTTACTGCTCGCAGCAAAAATAGCAATGTCATATCTTTTTGAATATAGTTCTGCTATGACTGCGTCATACATTTGCTCATTCGTGTTTACTTTAATAACATTGAGGTCTAATGAGTCTAAATGGGGATATGATCCATGTCCACATACAATTGTAACATTTGCACCCATCTTCTTTGCTTCGTTGGCAATTGCGCTTCCCATTTTACCTGAGCTTAAGTTGGTAATTATGCGGATTGGATCTATATGCTCAATTGTGCTACCTGCGGTAACTAATATATTCTTACCAGAAAGTGAAAAGACAGTTCTTGTGGGATTATTGAATTTATTTATAACTGATATAAGAACTTGTTCTATTGGCGCAACTTTGGCCTTTCCTTCACAGACCGAAGGCTCCAAAAATTCTACACCTTGGTCTTTCAATCTAGAAATATTTTTTTTGATAAAATAATTGTCATACATTGACTCATGCATAGCAGGCGCAACCATTATTGGGATTTTTGATCCAAGAGCAACACTTAAAACAGATGTAACAGGTGTGTCGTCAATTCCATTAGCCATTTTTCCTATTGTATTGGCGGTGCATGGGTAAACAAGAATTAGAGATGACATATTATAATCAGCCAGAACGATGTGTTCAAGATCTCCTGTCAACTTTGTTACAACATCATTACCTGTAGCCCATTTCATCATGTCTGACGTAATAAATGCGGATTCTACCCTTTCTGACATTACTGAATAAACATCAGCACCATGCCGCATAAGCAGACGGGCTAAATCGATTGCTCTATATGCAGCTATGCTACCAGTTATGCACAAAACTATTTTTTTCCCTGTTATCTCGTTACCTTCTAAACCTGTAATATCTTTTGATGGATGGTTTGTAGTGCTGCTACTATCTTTTCTTTTCTTTGTATCCATTTTTATTACACACTTTTTTTTCTTTTAGAGCCTTACTCAATTCATGGAGTTGATCTGGATCCATATGAAAGATGTTTTGTTCTTCTGGAAATCTACTAGACTTGACATCATTAGTGTATCGTAAAATAGCTTCGAAAATTAAGTTAGAAACATCTGCGTAGCGTTTTACAAATTTCGGTTTAATGTCTTCATAAATTCCGAGCATATCATGAAGGACAAGTACCTGACCATCACAACCGCAGCCAGAACCTATTCCAATAGTTGGGATAGATAGATTTTTAGAAATGATCTCTGCTACTTCACTTGTAACCATCTCTAATACAATACTAAATACCCCAGCTCTTTCTAATGCTTTAGCAGCTGCAATTAGGTTCAATGCTAAATCCTTTGTCTTCCCTTGTAATCTATAGCCCTCCCACAAGACAGAAGTTTGAGGTTTTAAACCGATATGCCCCATAACTGGTACCCCTGCATTAACTATCCCTTTAACTGTGTCAACTACTTCAAACCCACCTTCAAGCTTTACGGCGTCAGATCCCACTTTGATAAATCGAATAGCATTTTCTATTGCATCACTGATATTATGCTGGTATGATCCAAAGGGCATATCAGCTATGATCATTGCTCTCTTTGTCCCTCGAGATACACCTTTGCAAAATAATAGCATTTCTTCCATGCTCACTGGGATTGTATTTGGATAACCAAGCATTATCATTCCTGCGCTGTCCCCAACGAGTACAATGTCGATACTTGCTTTATCACAGATCGATGCGGTAGAATAGTCGTAGGCAGTAAGCGCAGAAATTTTCTCTTTTCGCTTCATTGCCATAATATCGTTTACGCTTAACTTTTTTCTTCTTTTGCTATTATTATCTTCTCCTTGCATCTAATCTATGTCGCCACCAACTTAACGTTGAATAATTTTGAGAGACTCTGCAAGATTCAATTTGTTATCAAATTCTTTTATAACCCTCTTCATTATTGATTCATTTGTCCCTTTCATATTATTTGCAGCACTAATCATTTCAGGAATGGCCCTGACAATATTATCAACAATTGTAATATGTGCTCGCTTTTGCCGTCCTCGATAATGGATTAAGATCAATTGTGATAACTGTTTTACCCATGTTTACAAGAGCTTCTGTCCGGTCACCATCTTCCAGTGGCACAAGCAATGTATCGGCTTTATAGATACCATCAGGATCTACCCGTCTCCGCTCACTTTGTAATTCAGGAATTCTCGCAGAAGCCCGCGAGCCTATTCCAAGAACTTTTTTTAAGCCATTCTTTTTGAGCTCCTCTTGAATTACTCGTTCCCGCTCCGGAGTTCGGTAAAAGAGATTGATTTCTATTGCTCCACCTGTAACATCACTTAACTCTACAATTTCTTTTGCACAAAGTGCTCCAACATTACCATTAATTGAAATTACTGGATATTTTGCAAGTAAAAGTGCATAACAAGCAGACCTTTATTGCTAGGCGCGCAACTTTGGTGGTCTGCTCACCCAAAAGATAATCAAAAGCTTCTCCTCTTCCATGAGCAATCAAACCCTCAGGAGCTACTAGCCCATTTCTAAAGCCATTGACAAGCAATTCTCTTGTGTAAAGAGATTTTGCCCGTGGATGGTTTGATGGAATATTCATATGCATGTATATTATTATTGTTATTACAGTGCTCTTGCTCCCTCATTGTCAATATTGCATACAATCAAAGTACCACCAAAACCCTTAAGACACTCTTTTGCTTCCTTTGTTTGTTTGCTGGGAACCAGCGTGAATACTGTCTCTCCAAATAAAGCTACCCCACAATCAAAACCTCGAGATTTTAGACTTTGAATCGGAGATTTGCACTTGCCTTCAGTCAAGCCAAGATTGTATGAAAACTCATATGACATCTTTAAAAAGTCATTAATCTCTCTTGTTATTTTTAACCTCCTTAACATCTTTTCGACAGGCCCATCTACCAAGTCAATATGGCTATTAAGGTATGATTTTGTAGAGATTGGAGAGATGCACAAAATGATCGCTCATAGTCTCTAAGGTCTATTTTTTCTAAAGTGCCAATGCCCGGAGCACCGATACTAGTTCGCATTTCAAATCCTCCTACAGATTCTGCAATTACAGTGCCTAGGCCTGTCTTGCAAGCAATGTCTCCGTGATGTGCAATTTGTGCTGTCTGATTTCTGCCGAGACCTATATTAAGAGCATCATTAAGTGCGTAAGATAAACTCAGAAGCTGCCGCTCCGCTAGAACCAAGTCCAAAACCAATGGGAATACTAATTCTGTGTTTAATATTGACATAACATGGTCGATTAATAAGATTAAGATACTCTTCTGTAATCCACTTTGACACTTCTGCATCTTCAGCTCTGATTCCATTAATTGAAATCTGGTAATTTGTTGTTGTAGAGTCATAGACTTCAACGGTAGTTGAGATCCCACGGTCAATTGAAAAACCAGCACCCTTGGATCCAAGATATAGATAATTGCTACTACTAATAGTAGCGGGTTTCTGTACAAAAACCCGTAATATGACCTGGACTGAACGCATTAGATACAGCAATGGGTATCGCAACCATTGATGCCATATTAGGTTTATAGATATTAAAAAATATAAAAATAGCGTTTAATTAGTATAAATCAGTATAAACATTGTCTATGGACAGATACGCTAGAAGGCTGCAAAAAATAGGTAGCAGTATACTAATTTCTTTACCAAGTGAATGGGTCAAGAGCAACAATTTGAAAAAAGGGAATATGCTATTAATTGAAGTAAATAGAGATAATTCAATTTCTTTGTTTCCTTCGGATGTAGGTAGTGAAGATGTAAAAGAAGTAACAATCCCTTATCCTAGGATATCAATGGATAGTCTTGTTAATCAAATATATGGTGCTTATCTTCTTGGCTATAATATTATACGTATAAGAGGCAAATTGCAGATATCTTTTGATGATCGGGAGCTTATTAAGCATGCAATGCGAAAGCTTGTCGGCTTAGAAATAGTTGATGAAGACGGATATAACATCATCTCACAATTCTTGCTTGACGCAAATGCATTGGACGCTGAGAAGATTCTTAGAAGAATGAGCTCAATAGTAGCAGGAATGTATAGAGATATATTGGATGGATTAAGAATCAAACAAAGTGGTATTGAGAAACTTATTGCGAGTAGAGACGATGAAGTAGATCGGCAATACTTTTTACTCGTGAGATTGATAAGAAGTGCCATGATGGATCGGAAACTGGCAAGCAAACTCAATTTGAGCAATATTGACATCTTGGATTACAGGATTGCTGCCTAATCATCTAGAAAGTGCTGGCGATTACATTGTAGATTTTGCATCTGATATTTCTCGTACAAAACTCGTTGATTGCATTACCGAGCCCAGCATAATAATTGAGAAAATGCAGGAAAGATCCGTTGCTGCTTTTACTAACAAGAATAGATCAGAATCCATTGAAGTTGTGAAAATGTACAATAAATTTAATGAACTTATGAATTCAATAAAGGAATTATCTGCAAAGACAGAATCAAAGAATTCGGAATCAACTATCGCAGTTCTTAATTCGATTTATTCAATGGATAAAATTGCAAGATGCTGGGTTGATGTAGCTGATTTAGTAAAACCAGTTTATTTGATAGCTCAATTGAGAAGTGTATAATAGAATTACAGGCTCCAGATTCTATCCTTATTGTAATATCCCTGCAGAGATATAGAAGTCGTGCTATATCTCTGCAAACAGTAAAATCCTGTATGCTAGGTTTTCGAAATCGACTTATAATTTTTTTATATATGTCATACTAATTATAAACAGGTTAAAATGGATAATAGACTCAAACCAGTTCTGAAACGACAACTATTGTTTGTAGGAGCAAGCCTCGGAATCAGTTTAGTATCGACTTATTTCTTCGGCTTTCTAATAGGTTTTACATTAAATATAGCATTATTTATAGCGGTAATCTTTTACATCAGAAGAAAGCAAATGAAAGCCTTAGGATTATTTGGTTTTGGGGACGAAAAAGTGGGAGGACCTAGTTTTACTGGAGGCTACAGAAAATTGAATTATCTTTGTTTATTGTGTGGTACAAAAGTATCGGGTAAAAAATGCGGTAAATGTGGTTCACATATGAAGAAACCAGTGTTCTAAAAATCGGTTTATAGTCTGTCGCGTGTGGGTGCAAACAGACGAAGATTGAAGTATAAAAACAACCAAACTTTTAAGCATTTGGATTATTTCAATACGCTATAAGAAATAATAGGAATCTAGCAAGAATTTGAAAGTTATTAAACGAAATTGATACTCAATTTTGATCTATTGGAGTCACTTATTGTAGATTAATAAAATACAAACTCTTTTTAATTTTATTGTATTGGTAATCCCTACACATGACAGAATCATCATCAACAACAACAAAGCATGAAACCACTAGACTAGAAAATTCTACCTTTAATATTCTAATAGCACTTGGAAAAGAAGCCAAATTTTTGTATTCTACTATTGATACCTACACAAGTGATGCTCAAAAGGCTAACAGATTAGACTTGGTAAATATGTGGAATACAATAAAACAGGATAGACAAAAGCATATGCAGATGTTAAGACAGGCTCTGGAAAAAGAAGCAAAGGAAGAAAAGCTGAGTAAATAATAAATAATATAAACACTCAGCATCATGCAAACAAGAGAATAAAAAGTAAAAATATTCCACTATTTTTGCCTGTTAGTAAAACATATAGAGAATGTACTTCCAATACCTGTTCTATTTCTGTTCTATACCACATGTTCATATTTTCCTTCGGTGTTCAAGCGTTTCAATCTCTGACCTAACTGTCAGCTGAATCTTTTGAAAAGTCATTATTGTTTATCATTGCCCTTCTAAGTATCCTTTGTTGAGATTACCCTTTAGAGATAGAAAATTGTCTATAGTCTGTCTTCTTTCTGGACAGCGCAGTTAGATTTCATGTGAAGAAATCAAGCATTAATTATTGCGATAATCCATATAATATCTTTGTGGATAGTTATTTCTCAAGATTTATTGAATATAAATTACTAATGTTGTTATTTCTTTCCTATTGTAGCAATCATTTCATTAATCTTATAATAGGTGTTTAAGAAATGCCTTCCCTTCTCTGTTGTTATAAAGGAAGTTCGTTCACTTCCTTGATACTTTATCAACTCCTTTTCCTGTAGAATTGATAGATATTCTTTCAACTGCATATATGATAGAAATGCTTCATACATGATTTTTGTTTTTCTAGCTTCGCCTTTACTAGTAACTTCTAGAATCGATGCAATCAGATCGGTTCTGCTTCTATTTTTCATAACGGTGTATCTCTGTGATGGTAGAGATATGCAATAATAAAAACCGACTGGATACTTACGATAGCAGATTGTTTTACTATATTCTTTTTATGCCGTTTTAACAGTCTAGGAAATGACTTTTAAGTTTAGTATACAAGAGATAAGGCCTTGGGGGAGAGTTTAAAGGGGTTACGTGTAATCAACAAAATCAACAGCAATACGAAATAATGTCATACGAAAGGTAGGATATGTATACATATACACGTGCAATTTTTTTGGCTAAATTTCTTTCCTAACCCGTTTCCGTTATCAATATTAGTTATTCTATATATGAAGAGTGTAAATCAATTAACAATACAAGACACAAGACTTGAATATGATATTTCCGTGACTGTAAAGGCCGAGTAGTGGTAAAAATAGTCAAGATAGATATAGAAAATTAGAATTCTATATCGTAAATAGGAGTTTGGATTACCTTTACAAGTGACTTTTATTCGAATTGCCGTTTTTCTTGATTATATTGCATGATTGGTATAAATAAATAATAAATTATTATAAAATATATTATTATAAATTATTATTATAAAACCAATTTGACTCAAATTCGTTGGTTTGGATCTTATCACGCAACAGAAATATAAATCCGTTATAGTATAAAACTCCTTTGATTTTAAACATGAACCAATGGTTTTAATTTTGTTATTTTCTGAAGTCCGTCTTGATTTGATATCGCTTGATTTATCTTTTATACGTTCAGATATAATATTATCATGTAGGATATATTTTCATTCTGTCTTTCAAATGAAAGGCCTAATTTATTTCTTCTTTTGCTTGTTATTTCTCAACGGCTTTAACTTGCTATTGTTTGCTTTAGTTATTATTATTTTATTATGTGTTTTTTTATCTATTTCCAACTGAAGAGTATCGCCTTGTTTGAATGGGAATAATCCATCATTTACAAGTTGACTTGCAAAATAAACAAAGAACCTTTGCTTACCACTTGAGTACAATTTTGAGAGCACTGTAGTTACCATTTTGTTGATCCTCTGCTAATACTGTTGTTAAAACCTGGCTTTATAATACTTAGTTAACTATGTTCCTGGTTCTAGGATAGACACTAGTAATAGATAGAACTAGTAAGGCCTTAATCATCCATCATTAAGCAGATTGGCCATAGACCTGCTCACTCAATAATCAATAAATGCAACATAAAGATCTCAGTAGAGAACACATGAATTATTAATTTCTTCACCTAAAAGTTTCATTTGTTCTAATATTTTTCTTATCTACAAAAGAAAATATGATAACAAGGTTAGTAGACTATTGCTTGCAATCATCACAGTTGTGATCCTTGTATCATCAGCTACTGTTGCAAAACCTGCGTTAGTTAGTAACTCAGTTTCAAAATCAAATACCCGGGACGTTAGTAAGTTCCTAAAATGTATTGCAGGTATAGGAGAAAATGACATATCAAAAGTAAAGCTAAAAAGTGCGTTGATAATTGCTTAGGTCTGCAACAACAATAGCGGTAGGAACAACAAGAATGATTTAGTGCTACAATAGCCTGAAGAGATAACATATTTCTACGTGTTTTTATATTTTGCTACTATTCTAAATGAGGTTTCTAAAGATGGAATCAGTCTTAATTCAATAGCAGCAGATCAAATTTTAAAAGAAGAGAGAATATTCAGATTGCCGAAAAGATCATGCTGTCTATGTTAAATTCCTTTTTTGTGTGTTGTGCATAAAGGAAAAATGAATCTAATCAAGTTGGTCAAAAAAAAGAAGTAATGGTAGTATATTATTTAGTGACTACTTCGATTGTTCCTTTCATTGTATAGGGATGATAGGCACAATGATATGTGAATGTCCCTACCATGTTTGGATTAAAAGATAGCTGGCCTGAACCATTCGGAGCTATATCATCAGTTGAT
Organism: uncultured Nitrososphaeraceae archaeon; assembly: GCA_963825865.1. Classification (GTDB taxonomy): domain Archaea; phylum Thermoproteota; class Nitrososphaeria; order Nitrososphaerales; family Nitrososphaeraceae; genus CAWGVG01. The sequence goes on from CAWGVG010000003.1 coordinate 78,888, forward strand.
GGAAGTGACATCTGCTCCTGTATCTAGGATTAATTCATGTTTTGTATCGGTAGGGTTTTGAATCTTTATGACGTTATTGGTATTTGTAAAAGCCTTTAACGTTGGGTTGTCTGCGCCATTACTACCATTTATCCATCTGTAAACACCAGATGTTACTTCCTTTACAGATAATTGAATTGCGTTGTTTATAGTTTTGCTTGGAGAAGTAGTAGTATTAGTAGTAGTGGTAATAGCATTCTCCTTTCCTTCTGCAGCTGCTGGTACCAATTGTATATGGGATATCATGCCAAACAGCAATGCTGATATGAGTACCGATGTCAGTACAACAACATATTGACGAGCCATTTTCTTCATTGTACTTCTATATAACTAAGTTATAAATTTAAATATATATTATTATTTTTATAAATATATTACTGCTTTCTGACTAAAATTCTCGATGAATATTTTATTGTATCAAGACAAGAATAAAATAAAACTAAGCATATAGTTACCTCAGTAAAAGAAAGACTGCATTTCCTTCTTGTATACATAATTTAAAATTGGATTTCTCCTAAAGAGATGTTTTACAGACTAAAAGAAATACAAGTATTATTGTATGTATTGACAGGATTCTTTACTCTCGGATTTTTGTTATTACTTATATCATATCCTATTTCTGGGAGGTATTTCAAGGTTAATTTATATACTAATTCATCATCTTATTCCAGGTTTGGAAGAATAATATCAAATCAGCCAGTATCAGCAGGATGGCAACGTAATTCAGTGTGTGAAAGATATTATTAATCGGATTGTAGATAGTTGGTGAAGTCCTTCGACTATTGCGAAGTAGAAAAAAGAACTTTTTGTTTTTCTTAAAGGCATGTTTATTCCACTCGTTTGCTATTTACCAATGGCAACAAATTCGGCTATGCTAGGTTGTTCTGATACACTGCTAGTAAGTTCTGCACTGCTAGTAAGTCCAGAAACCAAGTTTCCCAGGTTTGTGAGTCTGAGATATCTCGTTGTATATGGCATTTCTGGGAATACGAACAAAGATCCACCGGTTTTTATTGGACTACTTTGAGCGGTTCCTAGATCGTTAAAGTGTACTCCATCTGAAGATGCCTGTATTGTGAAAAAGTTCACATTATTCTCTGCATTGTTAAATGCAAGACCGATATTACACACTACTTTATTTGTCCCGAGGTCTAACTGAAGCCAGGGATTTTCGTTAATTGAAGTTGCTTCTTTGTGAGGTAACCCCTGTATAAAGGACATCACATCAATTCCTTTTACTGACCACATCGTGTTCATTCTATTGTCTAAAACACTTCCTGGTACGTTTAGTTTATTAACAGGTACCTAGATGAGACTCCATCTATGCGAAGCCTAACTTGTTTATCGCAACCTTGACTAACATCAGTTGATTGCCCAATATTGCTAATGTTATCTTCTTTTGTTGTCGCAAACTGTCTTTGTTTACCGGCTGATAGTTGATTATCTATGTTTGTACCTTTGACATTAACTAAAAGAGTATAGGTAGTGTACTCATTGTCTGGAAAAAATGCATGTACCTCTAAGTTTAATGTTCCTTTTATTCCTTCAACTTTAAATGAATTTAAGCTTACCTTCTTGAGTAAATTTAGTGTAGGTACGTCTCCATCATAATCAGACATGTATGCATCCACTCGTATTGGTTGTTTGCTAAACTGAAAACTTACTAAATCACCATTTTTTAATTCCACATTAGTGTTACTGCTCACTTCATCGCCTGGAAGGCCTGGAAATGAGATTTTATTTAATTGCCCACCATTTATAAAAACAAAAGGAGACATATCATAGCGATTATTATTATAGATTAATTTAACTTGGGGTATATCTGAATGAGTTGAGGGAGTTGCTTGATCTACTCTTTGAGCCAAAGCTGAAATAGCCATATGACCAAATAAAAGTAAGGTAACTAGCGATGACACAAAAATAATGAACATATATTGTTTATTCAAGATCGCATGATCTGCGATCCCTTTTGTGACACTTGTTTTTATCATTGTAACCACCTTTATGTCTTTAAATAAATGCTCTAGTATTTACGCAATATTCAATAAACTAACAAAATAATATTACTATAAACTAATGAAACAGATTGGTTGGTTAGAGTAATATTACATATCAACTCGGTACTTTATGTTCACAACCGTTGCAATCATGTTAAAGAATTGGAACAGTGAACCTTGCAAAGATTTAGGTCGAATATTATTTATATTTATATGGAGAAAGAATTAGGATATAAAATTTCATTTGTGTATGTGCATTTTATGATGGCAAGTGGATACAACATTTAAGTAAACATTTTGTCTTCATTGACTATATATATATAATCTATATATTTATAATAACTAGCTATGACTAGTATTGGTCCCAATTAAAATAAAATTAAATTTAGATAACTTCCCTATAACTCATAAAGTGCAGAAGAGTTTGTCTTAATAGCAAAATTAAGCTCGGCAGCAGCTGATGCTGATGCTGATACCATTGCTTCATAATGATTTCTATCATCCTTGGCTCTAGTTATTTCACCTAAAAGATCTTCCCTAATATTCCATAGAACATCTTCTGAAATTCTATAATAAACTCTACGTATTTCTTCGAGATATATATTTTATCAATAATTAACTTGTCGATGATCCGAGCAAAGCCAATAAAAATTTTTTATCTTTACACTAGTATATGGTCAATATTCAGTAATTTATCGAAAACTTTAATAATAATAATATAAAAATATATATACGTGAATTCTAAAGTAATATCAACAACACTATTACTGACGGTTTCTTCAATGATACTGTTTGCTCCTACTGTTTTTGCAAATATTTCATACGCACAATTACTACAGCCAACAAGACCATCACAATCAAGTCCACAAACACCGTCACCAGCAGTGCCATCCTCATCATCATCAACAACAACAACAACAACAACATTACCTGATGAGGCTATAACAATAACATCACCCCAAGACGGTCAAAAAATACCCATTGGACAAGATCTTGAAGTAACAGGTACGTCCATAGCCAACGCTGTTTCTGATTGCAAAATCACTGTTAATTTAAATCGTATAAAACCATATCAACCAGCAGTGGCAGATGGACCTGGTGGAGCCAATGATTACTCACAGTGGAGTTTTACAATCACTTCCCAATATGCTCCAATTCAAGAAGGACAAAACAGGGTAGCTGCAAAAATCGGTTGTGGCAGTGACCCTAACTCAAACTCTACAAAACAATTTGCCCATGTAAATGTCACAGGGGTAGCAGGCGGAACTAGTGGAAATATTGGAAATACCGCGCCCGAGTCGAATTTTGGGATTCCAGGAATACCATCGTAATATGAGTATATAATATCTAGAGGTAGACTACTGCTATGATTGCTATGATTGCATAGTCGCAGTAGATATTATTTATGCTTTATGCATAAACAATCGTACAATTGTTTAAGAATTCTGGCAGTAGCTCCCCATATTACTTCATTTTCACATGTAAATTTGTATACCTCCTTAACTGATAGAGCATAATGGTCAATATCTGGAGCCATAGTTTCTAACACATCCATAAGGGGTACATCAATGACCTTTTCTATTTCATCGACATATATTTTTGGCACAGAGATCCGGTCTTGCAAAGTAACAAATGGCATTATAATAAACTTTGAAGTCAAAGTCCTAACCCTTGCAAGCCTTCCGATGATATCTCCTCGCATGATATCAATTCCTATTTCCTCTTTTGTTTCTCGAATCGCGGTTTCAATCAAGGATTTATCTTCTTTGACATATTTTCCGCCAGGAAAGGATATCTCGCTAGCATGACATCTTAAGTTCGAGCTTTTCTTAGTTAAAATTATATGCGGAATTATTTGATTATAATGAATTATTACCAGTACGGATGCTGCACGAAAAATAGAAAAATCTGAAGAAAATATCGTTGGCTGAATCAATAAAGGTGCAAGGCGTAATAACATATCTTTCTTACTTAACATTTTATATTGTACAATCATTATATTGATTAAAGTTTATGCGTTTTAAGTTGAAGTGTATGAATTATTGATTGATATTCCTAATACCATACCATCGAATAGAAATATAGTTTCATCATTACAATATGGGGGAAACGTTAAAACTATTGAAATCCAAAAATATATCATCATTGGTTTGATTTCTTTGCAACAGAATCTCCAGAAGTGGAGGATCTATTAATCACCACTATCAATAAACCTCGGGTTTAATAAGGTCAAAAACGAATCAGAATGTCACAGCCATAATAATGAAAATATCTTTCGAATTAAATCCCCCTAAAATTGCAAAAGGAAATTATTTTGACCTTTTATGTCTAATTCAAGAAATGGAAAATCTGGTGAAGCGAGCTTCTTTATTAACTGAACTTGTTGACGGAATCCATCTAACAGATTCTGTTCTTGGAATTCCTCGTATCTCTAGTGTTACCGCAGCCAGCCATGTAAAAAAATCAGGTAATACATTAAATCTCAGCTGTAGCATTAGGGTAAGAGATAGAAATTTTACGTCGATTTGTCAGATCGTTGGAGATGCAATTCTTGTTGGAATAGATAGTTTGCTGATTTTAATAGGAGATGAGCCGTCAGACGGTCCAAAAAAAGATTTAGGATTGAAACCCAGCAATGTTTTGAATATGTTAAAAAATAAAAATTACGATAAAGTAATTGATTTGAATTTGTCAGCCCCTAATAAAATTAAAAACAAGTCCTCAATTCAGAAAAAAATAGATGCACGACCCTATGCTTTTGTAACACAATCTATTGTCTCTTTGTCTGATCTGGGCGAAATTGTAGATATTGCAAAACCCTATGAAATCAAAGTGGTAGCATGTATCATGGCACCTTCCGAAAAAAATAAGTCGTCAGCAGATATCATAGGACTAGAATGGAAGGAATATGAAAATAACCCTATTGACTTTATAAAACAGGCAGGTAAAGTAGCAAACGAAATACTTCTTACTTCACCAAATAGTTTTAGAACAGGACTAGAATTGCTCAGAGAGATCAGAAAATGACTAAGACGAAATTAAACTCTTTCTTCCGTTTTTCGAGCAGAGATTATTTCGGTTTTAAGTTCATCCAAAACCTTTCTCTGATATTCATGCAAATTGCTATCTTCACTCAGTCTTGGTCTTCTGTAATCAACTTCGATTTCTTTTTTAACTTTACCCGGTCTACTTGTAAATACTACGATTTTGTCTCCAAGACATACCGATTCTATTATATTATGGGTAACGAAGACAATAGTCTTTCTGGTTCTAGCCCAAATTAGCTGTAATTCTACTACAAGCAAATCCCTCGTTTGAGAATCCAATGCAGCGAAAGGCTCATCCATCAATAATACTTCTGGGTCCATTACAAGAGCTCTAGCAATTGCAACTCTCTGCTTCATTCCTCCTGATAATTGGTACGTAAAGGCTTGGGCAAATTTTGTCAATTCCATCATGTCAAGGTAATGCATAGCTATTTCGCGCCTTTTTCTTCCTTCTATCCCAACCATTTTCAAACCAAATTCTACATTATCAATAACTTTGAGCCAGGGAAATAACGCATTTTCTTGAAATACCATAATTCTATCAGGTCCTGTTTCTTTTACGGGTTGACCATTTAGAATTACCTCGCCTTCTGTAGGCTTATCTAATCCTGCCAAGATGTTAAGCAGTGTAGATTTTCCACATCCAGAAGGTCCAACGAGACATACGAACTCACCTTCTTCAATCGAAAGATTTACATTTTCAATTGCTGTAATAAGATTTGTACCAGCCATCACTGTTGCTTTAAACCGTTTTGTAACATTTTTAACTTCAAGTTTGGTCAATTGGTTAGACTCCTAAAGATATTGTTCAGATATAGCATGTAGAATTTATCCTTATAGTAAATCTCTTTTGGTCTTTCTGTGGGTTTGTATCCTTGTTCCTTGTGACAATTCGAATCCAACAATAAAATAAATATAATAATAATAATAATAAATAATTACTTACTGTTATTAGAGCATCGAAGATACAATCCAGTCCATTTTTATTATTTACATAGAAACTATTCTAATGAATGCAATTTGATATTTCGCCGTAGGATCCAAAAGTTTGCTTCGCTTCTGGAATGTGCTTTTCGATAGCTTTGAAGGCAGAATCTACGAACACTTTTGCAGGTTCTTGCTTTTTGATTAATTTAAAAAGTTTCTTTGTAGGTGACTTTAATCTTTCAAAATAAATAACTGAACTCTCCTCGATGATCATGTCGGCATCAGAACATGCGACACCATATTTAAGGAGATTAGCCTCTAACTTGGCTGCAAACCGAGCAAAATGCACTGAGTATGTGTCATCATCATATTGAGTCATTATTACTAACCATCACTCAAACGATATCTAAGATATAGGGTTACCTACTTTTTAATTTTGTAGGGAATTGTAACCTCATTCGTGAGTCACATTCTCAAATAATTTCATAACATTTCATTGACACCTAAGCACAGCAATCCTTCCCGCCGGTACGCCCAAAAGTATGCACATAATTATATATCCTCACTCCTTTGACATATAGAATTCTTATTAGCAGTATGTAACTATAGCAAAGGTCACTATGAATTCAATTGAAAAGCAATTTTTCGTAATTAAATGTCAAGAGATCCACTTAAAAGGATTTGTAGCTGAATGTTTCATAAAAATACTAAATACTAATAATTATTTTTTATAATAATACCTGGTACCAAATCTAATTATGAATACTCCTATGGCAATTGCAAGAAGAGCAATTACTAAAAAGGTTGGTTTAATTATAAATTTTAGAGGCTCAGGGGCTGTTGAAGAAAATTCGCATTTTTCTCCAGTTCTTTGACATTCCTTTAGAACAGGAAACAGAAGCAAAACCATCGCGAATATGATTAATAGTCCAATTCCTATCGATGAAAAAATAGCCCCTGACTTGACTAGTATCTGTGGCTCCAATTTGAATATAAATGCGGTATAGGGACTGATATTTGTTTTCGGATCATAATGGCGTAAGTTGGCTAATATCCACAGTTGTAAAACGGTAGGGACACTCCTGGGATACCCTAGTAAATCGTTCATTATAGTATGCATAAGGCAAATTCTTGTAGACGTGACGATCCCACAACTCATGAACTGCGTCAAAATATTCCTTTCTCTTTTTTCCCTTCATTCTCAGAGCTTCATGTGATAACAAATGCGAAACATTCGCGCAATTTGTATCCGCAAAGAATTTGGTACGTTGGTTATCTGAAGTAAGGGTATTATTATCAGGCCTTTTCCAATAAACCATTCCGAAGTTCTCAGAAGAATATCCTTCCGTATTACAGTCTGTCCAGAATGGCTTGAAGTATGCTAAATAAAAATGGTAAATTGTATTTCCTCTTTTATTATGGTCTCTAGCGAGATAACCTACGGACATCCTATCAAACAATTTCCCAGTAACTACGGGCAAAATGTCAGCATCTACACTAAACTGTATATCAAAATAGTGTTTAATCCACCAATGATAAAATCTAGACATTGAATAAACATAATTCCAATCCTCTTTCTGTCTCTGTTGCCATTCTTCGTTTTTCGCAACATAAATGAAGAAAAGCTTCTTAGTTAGCAATCTACTAAAATTTTAACTGCAATATATATAATAAAAACCATCCATTAGGCTCATGTACTGTTGTAATACCAGATAATCATATATGATGATTCAATAAAGTTCCTATCATGTAACAGTTAAGCCTGCATATAGGCAAAAAAACAATCTTACATAGATCTAATTAAGTTCCAGAGTTATGACATATTCAGATATCATCGATAAGTTCTTAATTTGGCATCTATAAAATTCGAATGGTGTATTGAGTGGGATTCAGAAAAGTAGGAGCAATAATTCTGTTAACAACCAATATGAAAAAATCTATAAAATTTTATAAGGATACCCTTGGTCTACCTATTAAAACTAAATCTGCAGACTGGACCGAATTCTTCAGCGATGGTACAAGTCTAGCTCTGCATCCAGCTAAGAAGAAGTATAAATTAAGAGCTGGACCAAACATGTTAATAGGTTTCATGGTCAACGACCTTGATGATTTAATTAAACAATTAAAGAGAAAGAAAGTAAAGTTTTTCAAGAAGTCGAAAGAGGAATCTTTCGGTAAACATGCTATTATTGTAGACCCTGATGGTCACTTGATCTCAATAGTTCAGCTGAAGGCAAAACCTACAGAAGGCTTTGATCTCTTAGGACTAATTGGAACAGAGTAATTTTTATTATATATTTATTTAGAGTCAGACGATTCACTCCGAACTATTTTTGCTTTAAGTGCTTATTTATCAAGCAATTGTTATATCGGCAAGATGGTGCTAGTCGCTCCAACTGTCGTATGCAGAGGAGACGAGGGCACTCCAATATATGTTGGAGACTATTCAAATATTCAAGATGGTGTAATCTTGCACGGTCTTGAGACAACAGAAAATGGTAAGAACATTGACTGGAGTAGATATTCGGCATCTGGTGAGAAGTTAATGGCAAACAGCTCAGAATTCAGTAAAGGATTCTCTGTGTTTGTTGGTTCTAATACAAGCCTTGCTCATGATTCAATGGTTCATAGTTCAGCTTGGATTGGAAATAATAATACCTTTTTTGGAATGAAAGCATTGTTTTTAATGCAAAGGATGGTAATAATGTAGCCATTGGAATCTCAAGTACTATAGCAAATGGAGTTTCCATTCATGACAACAAGTTTGTACAACCCGGAAATGTAATAACCACTCAAACACAAGCAGATGCACTACCCTCAAGACAAGGAAGCCCTTATGAAAAGACAAACAAAGCAGTACTTCACGTTAATGAACAATTAGTCTGAAGGATATAGCAAATTAGACCTTGGAAAAATAGCCCAAGAAAGACAAAAACAAATGGAAAGAGGAATGCTTGAAATTGGTAGTGGTGGTGGTGGCAGTAGTAGGACCAGATAGAGAAGAATGATATATGACGCATATACTCTGCTTTAAGCGATTACTACCGAGAGCATGTAGCATAAGGGTCTATAACGGTCCCTCGTCAAGTGGCGATCTTCATGTCAATATATTTTAATATATAGAATTTGTATTAAATATTATAAATTATTAAGGTTTTTTAATTATAAATTCAGTTTGACGACATCATAGGAATAATAAGAGATAAAAGTAAAAATATTACATTCGCGTGTATGTATATATGAGACGGTCAAAGAATCATAATCATATCTTTATCTTTGGTCTAGCACAAGAATGGAAACTTCGGTTTAGAGTGATAGCTTTTGGATTGATAGCTGGACTGGTATCATCTATCGGAATAAGCGCATTAATTGTGATGGTAGAAAAAGTAACAGCCATTCCTGCAGGCGCTTTCTATCTTGTACTTATATCATCTATTACTGAATCCCATTTATATTCAATTTATATGATTATGGCTGGATTGCTATTACATTTTGTAGCAGGGAGCTTTATCGGTCTTGTTATGGCAATACCTTTTGCTATGTATATTAATAACAATAAAACAGATACTAGTAGAACTATAAGTAAATATGCGCCAATTTATGGCCTGTGTTTTGGCTTTGCCGTCTGGCTATTTTTATTTGTTCCTATAACCTATTCCACGGTGCTTCCAACACTTAATAATATTAAAGAAGGCCAGGTGATAACTAGCAAGATCCAACAGGAAGGATTGTATATTTTGTAATAGGTGATATATTATCTATGCAAAACAATATCATAGTTGGCGCTTTAGCTCTTAACATGTTTTATGGTCTTGTTGCAGCAATAATAATAAATTCACTTTACACCAATTACTTGTACAAGAAAAGCCGATTCAAAGATACTGTCGGGCAAAGTTGACGAAGAGTCTGATTAGTTGTTTGATTCATTTAAAAAGTTGGCTAAAAATGTTGATTATTGGATTGTATCCTTTTCGACATAAGACATAAGTTGATCCAAATCGATGCTAATTAAATTCAAATATATAATAATTTTTCCATACTCAGCTTTGTAGAAACCATGTGATTATAGTAGGGTTAGTTAATCTAGTGTATTATGCTTCTAGAAAGCTTTGACGGAATCTATCAGAAGCATGTTTTCTACAAAGCCTCCATACTCATAAACTACAATGGATAACATCTATTGAAATTATTATGTTATTGATGCCTAGAGTTTCCCCCGACTATGCTTCCGGCAGAAGATTAAAATACATTTTGCCAGTAGGCCTAGTTCTGATTGTACCCTATCGTTTACCCACTTTGAACTACTTTAACCATTTCGTTAATTTTATTCTGTATATCTAAGAAATGCTTTCCTTTTTCTGTTATTACAAAGGAAGGAGAGAACAAATCTTGTTTACTGTTCTGATCCTCTACAAGTCCAGCTTCAAGTAGAAATGACATGTATTCATTTAACTGAGTGTAAGATAAATAAGCTCCGTACATAATTTTAGTTTTTGTAGATCTACCTCCCACTATAGCTTCCAAGATAGATCCAATCAAATCGGTTCTGCTTCGATTTTTCATTATGATTTCTTTGTCTATATAGAAGAAGAAGAGATACGATAAAAACTGAACGAATGTTCACTAGTATACATTGTTTTGTATATTATACTTCTAATTTCTTATACTATATCTTTAGAAATCATCCTATATTGATTTATAACAGATTAGTTTGGATATCATTGAAAGTATTTCTTTTTCAGGACTCAAAACCCCATACACCTATTCCACCAAGAACATGGCGAAGGAGATAGATAACAGTAACAGAAGAATTAAAAATTTTTATACATATTCTCACTTACCGACCATATCGATCGATAATAATTGTTAGTATATTAGGTTATACTGTAACTGGTCGTTATGGCGGATTGTCCATTTCTATTTCAAACATTGTTTTTATGAAATATTCGTGTAGGTCCGCTTCTTACTACGCCATATAGGCTTTTTAGTCCATGATTTTCAAGGTCATTGTTAACTTTCATATAATCTGAATGGTTAATATATTGCCAGTAAAATAATGATGATACCAATTGCTGATGAGTTAAGATGTATCGCGAAGGGTGAAATCCTTTCGGATAACTGGAGTAGAGAAATTTACTCTGTAGATGCAAGTCATTATACTATAAAACCATCAGTGGTAGTATGCCCAGTAGATAAGTATGATATAGAGAAAATATGTAAATACAGTTTTTCCAAGAATGTACCTATAACAGCAAGGGGAGCAGGAACTGGCCTTCTTGGCCAGTCTCTTTCAAATAACATCGTTATTGATTTTACCAAATACATGAACAAGATTATAGAAATTGGAACTGATTATGTTGAAGTCCAGCCAGGTGTAGTTAAAGGTGTTTTAGATAAGGAACTGAAAAAGAGAGGAAAGTTCCTTCCTCCTGACCCTGCAAGTAGCAATTACTGCACAATTGGAGGAATGATTGCAAATAATTCAAGTGGTGCTCATTGTCTGGGTTACGGTAGTACGATAGACTTTCTTCAAGAAATCTGCGTTGTTTATTCTGATGGTAATACCGGCTACATTAATGGCAATAATAAAGCTGATGATTGCATGATGACAAAGTTGTTTAGATTACTATCACCTTACTCAGATATTATTCAAAACCGATATCCAAAAGTGACCAAAAATTCATGTGGTTATAGGCTTGATGCGGTAATAAACGACCAAGGTTTTTCACCTCAAAAAATATTTGCTGCTTCTGAAGGCACATTAGGAATACTAACTTCTGCAAGGCTAAAGATCTTGGATATTCCCCTGTATCGTCATTTGCTAGTGTTAGGTTTTGAGGATTTGTTATCTGCTATATCGGAAGTTCCACTTATTTTACAATTTTCTCCTATTGCCCTTGAAATGCTTGATCACACAGTTGTCTCACAAGAGGAGAGGAATACTCCTCAGCAACTATCCACTAAACCTGGTTGTATATTATTTGTAGAATTTGCAGGAGACAAGATTGGATATGTCGAGAGAAAACTTAATCACTGTAAAGAAAAATTGTCTGGCAAGTGTAACATCATAGAAAGCGTAAGTGATGAACATAGTATGACACGGATATGGGAAGCGCGCAAAGGTGCATTAAATCGTATTATGAAATTGACGTATGGAACAAGAAAACCGATTGGCTTAATAGAAGATACAGTGGTTAAACCAACTCTATTGCATGCTTACACGCAATATCTCCTACGAACTGTACTTTGATAATAAACTAGACTACGTAGTTTATGGTCATGTAGGAGACGGAAATTTGCATACAAGACCGTTAATCGATATGGATTCCAAATCTGAAGTTGAATTAATAGAACGTCTTGCTCAACAAGTTTTCGACAGAGTAATAAGAACCGGTGGAACAATAACAGGAGAACACGGAGATGGACTAGCCAGAGTAAAGTATATTCCATATATGTATGGTAACGAGATGTTTTCTATTTTTCTACAGGTAAAAAAAATATTTGATCCCAAGTTCCTCCTGAATCCTGGCAAGAAGATTGCATAATGTTATGGAACTAAATGACTTTTTTAAAAAACCCTAGATTAATCGTACATAATCTACTACCGCTAACCAGCTATTTCAAGCTCTCCATACATATAAAGTTAAAAAAGAACTGCGTTCCTATCAAAAAAAACCCTAGAACTGTTTCTATGGCATCAAGTATCAGTTCTCCATACTTCTCTGCAATAATCATTCATACTACTGGTGCACCTAAGGTACAACTCTGCAAAGAGGATTTTTTGTTTTGTGAGTTTGTATAGATGCAATGAATAGTGGCGCCTTTTGATGAACTTTTACCTACCCTGTATTGCTTAATTGAATGGCACCAGAGACATGAGGAAATCAACTCGTACTTTTTTTTCAATATTCTGTCTGAGTAATTTAGAGATTACGATCTTGTTGGTGAATCTCTTCACCTGTCATAATTTTAGCCAGTTTTCGTCAGATAGGACTTTCTAGACTGTTATCAATTTTTTGTAATGTAGGAGATTTATGATTTGATGTAAATTGTTAAAAAGGAAAACAAAATGAATAAATGATATTGTATAATAGTGGCGCTTGCCTCAGGCTAGCTTTTCAAAGTCTTTATAATTACTCTGCTTTTGATTTAGTAATTTATTAAAATTCTTGTGAATTAAGTCGCTATACTGAAGAGCCTTTTTGGGCCTCATTGCAGATTCTCTTGGAACTCCTATTGAAAGAAGCAGCTTCTCTCAATATGTGTTTTCGAACAAGATCATCAGTATGCCTGATTTTTTGGTCAATAGGAATATGCTTGGCAAAAGAAATAAAATTACGCGATAAAAACGGCTGTTTGAAATTTACCCCAAATTCTGTCGTTACCACGTCTACCTCTTTCATAAGTATACATTCATTTTCGATTTTTTCAGTCATCAGTTCCATTATGCGTGTTTTGCCATGATTATACATTAATCTGTATATGTTATATCCACAAAATAGTTCATCGCGAGCCATTTGCAGTTAAAATGAGCCTAGATTCATTTTCGCCAGCAAGGCGGGCTATATATGTATACGCAACGCAATTTTCAATATGAGATATATTTTGACAGCCAATTTTTTGACGCACGTACTCTATGCTATCGCGAAAATGATCTTTGTTTAATTTGTGTATCTTATGAGACAAACCCATTTTTGAAGCAATTCCCTTCGAAAATTCAATGTCATTGGACTCTGGAAATCCTATCGTCAATAATATAACTTTCAGTCCGAGGTCTTTACATATTTTTGCAAGTAATGAACTGTCAACTCCGCCAGAAAAAGCGATTGCTAACGAGGCTTCGCCTATTATGGTTTCTGCAACCGCCGCAAAAAGTGCATTTTTTAGATCAGAATAATCAGTTCCCGTTGATATATGAATCAATACATAATTTTACATTATAAAATTAAATCTTTCTATCGGCATCCCATCTAATCAGTTTTAATATAATAATCTTCGATGACGATAGAATTAATTAAGTAAAAATAAAAAACATAAATCAGTAAAATACTCGTGTTAACTACCACGAATAATGGGACAAGTTTATAATCGAAATAATTGTGTAGTCATAGAAGCAATGGATACTCAACAATCAACGTGGTTAGGTTATTCTTATATATTATGAACTACGAATAAAATTATTGACAGATTCTCGCTCCACCATTATTTTTCGGTGAACATAAATATGACAGAATGCGTAGCTTGGCTTAAATACTGGTGTCGTTTATGCTCCTTAACCAAATATTATATAATAAGCGAATTTAAATGCAAATTATTAATGCTTTCATTAATAGTTTAAGGATATTTAATAACCTATTCAATCATAAAGGAATCTTACATACAAAAGGCTAATTAACATAATTACACTAAAATAAAATGCAAATTACTAATTCTTTCCTTTGGGGTCCAACGTCCTCTTATCAAGTCGAAGGCGGAATTACAAACAACGATTGGAGCTTTTTTACAAAATCAGAGCCTATTAAGAATAGGATATCTTCTCTGACAAAACCAAGTATATTCTATAAAGGTAGGAGTCATGTTCGCTTACAACCATGCAGAAGAAGCTGTAAGATTTTGGGATCCAAGATTCTATGTAAAAGATTTTGAGATTGCCAGAAGAATAGGAATGAATAGTTTTAGAATTAGTTTGGAATGGTCTCGTATTGAACCAGAGAAAGGTGAATGGGACCAAATAGCTATTGATCACTACAAAGAAATGGTAAGATCCATGAGAGACATAGGATTAACTCCTATTGTTACATTGAACCATTTCACACTCCCATTGTGGGTATTAACACCTCCTAGCAGATTTAAGAAAATAATAGGTCAGCATTTATTACCATCACCATTAAGAGATGCCCCACTTGGAGATCCACCATCAACAGATCCCTATTGGAATTCTCTTAGAGGCTGGGAGAATTATAGCACTGTTGAAGAATTTATTAAATATGTGGTAAGGGTTGTTTCAGAATTAAAAGATCAGGTTGACTATTGGATAACGATGAACGAACCCGTTGCATCCGTTGTAGGTGTAGGCTATATAGCAGGATTATCGCCTCCTGGTTTTTTGCTTGATGGCAAACGAGCGAAAATAGTATTACATAATCTCATCGAGGCACATGTTCAAGCATATAATAAAATAAATGCTCTTGATGATATCGATGCTGATGGAGACGGCTTTCCGAGCAGAGTTGGCTTTGCACATTTAATGATGGCTGTCAGTCCAGCCAAACCCACCAAAATATTTGGAGTGACTATAAAGAATAACATTGAAGCTACCAAAAATTTTGATTATTTTATAAATGACTACTTTATTAATGCTGTTACATATGGTGAAGAGGATCTAAACTACCTGAATACTCTTCAAATACAAAACAAAGATAGTAAGGATTTTATCGTACATGATGACTGGAAGGATAAGGTCGACTTTATTGGCATTGATTACTATCGGCGAGTGTATATTTACTACAGCCCTATAGTTGCGTTATCTCCAGCAAGGTTTGTCGGAGGAGCGTTAGTAAATGATCTACATATACAGGATAAAAAAAACTACCGTCATTGTCATACCCGCCATATACTAAACGATTTAGGATGGGAAATCTATCCAGAAGGATTATACCATTTGATTATGCATATAAAAAATCAATGGAATAAACCTGTATTTATTACTGAAAACGGTGTTGCCGACAAATCTGATGAATATCGTGCCCCATTTATTGTAGCACACCTTCAACAGTTCAAACGAGCTATAGATGAGGGTGCAGATGCCGTGGGATACTTGCATTGGTCTCTTATGGATAATTATGAGTGGCATGAAGGATATACACCTGAAGCAAAGTTTGGATTATTTAGAATTGATCGCGGTGGAAATGATGGACAACAACAACCACAGCAGCCAGATTTCACTAGACATATAACTAAAGGTGCAGAAGCATTCAAAATCATTATAGAAGAATCACTTAATCGGAACAAAAGTGGAGTAATCTCAAATTCCGCCATTCTAAAAGCAAAGGAGAAATTTGGAATTGTTATTGCCGATGGCTCAAATATTACTTATTAAGAGCGGAAGAAGTGGTATAATAAAATATTTTGTTTAGACGAATCAAGTATTCCATAGCGAAAAGATGATAATTCACAGCTTGTTGTTTACTTCTAACATTTGCATACATGGTATAATGTTACCAATCAATGTTAACAATAATCCTAAGAAGTAGTAGATCTGGCTGAGAAGCAGCTCTTAGATATTCAGAACTTTCTGTTGTTTGTTCTTACATTGTTATCTTTTAATTCCACTAGAATTAAATTTAAATCGTCACTCGTCTACATGAATTACTAATCCTGCTTCAGAATATTAGAATGATATATGTTACTTTATTCTTTCAGGTCACGGATAGCCACAATGCTATGCTATACTAAGATATCTATATATGGAACACATAATACTTGATATAGATATATAGTTGGAATCGCAATAGTAGCAAGTATCATGATTGTTAGTTCTAATGGTGCTGTTTCTGGACATCTATCAAATGTATCTTTTTAGATGATACTGTATATACGCGATTGTTTCAATCTTGTACGAGAACGTATTACTATTATATAATGAAAACATGCTCTATATAGATATGTGCAGATGGATATAAATATATCCAATCTAGATATTGCATTTTCAAGTCACCTTCCTGCTGGGTCTTAAAACCCTCTGCTACCATTATCCCTTCCGACACATCCTTACTTTAATGATGAATTTCACTAAATTTAGAAAAAATAGGCTTTAAAAAGTAATTCAATAGACCTATTGTCAGCTGTATAATCACTTTGTTAGTATGATATATTGCAATAACAGTACTTGCTCGAAACCTGTTATTGTCACATGTGTCAGAAACAATATTCTACTGTCTACTGGGTGTCCAAGCTTCCTCCTTCTGCTACTGTTCAAATCTATAAAACTTCATAGCTAGACGAAAAAGCATGAATTTTATCGTTATGTGATGTTGCTTCCTTGTCTAGAGTTCGTTCATTATCCACAGCTGTTCTTAAGGAAGTTATCAGCTTGTCAGACCTTTTTGGATGTATTGCAACAAGTCCATCATACAGCAGCATTTTGCAGTGTGCAATCATATCTTTATGCTATCTAGCGAAAGATACTGGAATTGCTGTCATATACTGCTCCCAATCAGTAAACACCTCTGACTTTTGGTATTTCTGTATTTGCTCTTTATAGTAGTACATGGCGCTCACCTATTTGGATCTTCGAGGACCTGATAAAGGATCGATATTGACAGTTTAAATTATATCATGAAAGCATGCCCTTCTTGATATGGATATAAATATATCAAACTTAGATATCGCAATTTTTCAAGTCATCTTCGTGATACCTCTTAAGGCCCTCTGCTATCAAATAACCTTCTAACACATCCTTACTTATTTTGAATATTAAAGTAAATTTAGAAAAATAGGCTTTAAAAAGAATCGTCATTAGCCGTGTTATCCCTTTGTCAATACGATATGGTACAATAGAAGTATAGCTTAGGGTATCGACCCCGTCTTACGCAATTTCTAACAAAGTGAGTAGGTATTTGTCAAATGCAAAAGTACTCCTAAGATACGCACTTCTGTCTGTAACTGAATCAGCAAGAAATAACCCAGAAAGATATAGATTCACAAGAAAACCCATCACAGGATGATGCTGAAGATGTTCTACTATCTTACTATCGACGATACGGTCTATGTGAACCTCCAACAACACAGTACAACGAATCAAAGATTATACAACAAAAGAAGAAGAAGTAGATGAAATTAGTCTCAAGCATCTTAGGCAAATATGGCCGTATTCACATATCA
Source organism: uncultured Nitrososphaeraceae archaeon (assembly GCA_963825865.1). GTDB lineage: Archaea > Thermoproteota > Nitrososphaeria > Nitrososphaerales > Nitrososphaeraceae > CAWGVG01. The sequence continues at coordinate 96,781 of CAWGVG010000003.1, forward strand.
AACATCTACATAATAGGTATGGTCGTAGGATTAGCTCTTGTTAACAGTCTATTTGTAATTCCGCTGCATGAACACTGTAGATTAGTCCAGACACTAATTTTTCACAAAATTGAAGATTATATCAATAATACGAATATCTTATGGGCAGGCCAGCATCAAACATTCTACTGAAAGCAGATCCAAAAGGACCCTTATATAAAATCCAGAGTAACGCCGTTACTCGTAAGAGCTGGAATTAATGCCTTCTGCAAAGTGTCTACGTGAACGATAAAGACAGGGTTCAGTACCATGACTTATTATTATCTACCTCAAATACCCGTAAACTCCGACGTCTTAGCTCCCATTTATCGGATATACAGGATTTCTTTTACGATACCCCAAATGAACCATACAAACCATTACTACCGACAATCCCCATGTTATCCCATCATAGGGACAAAGGAAGAATACAACAACAATACTTACTAATTTGCAATTGCTTAATAATTAAGAAGAAGTTGGCTGAAGAATACGGCTTAGATTTACCATCCAGTGTTGTCCTCGAACGAAGGGGCGAAGGAATACTCATCAGGAAACTCGAAATCTAATGACATGCCTGATCACAGTGACAGGTATTGTGGTACTGAAAGTAACTAGTAGCAGGTGAAAACAAAGAGGGAGCAGAGTAGTAGCAGGTAATAGGCAGCTTTTGTTTTTATTTTTATATCGTATTTATTAAACAAGTTAGATGATCTTAACAACACAGCAAAGGGAAAGACTTGTTTTAGACCTTTACAATCAATGTAAAAACACACGCGGGATAGCTGAAGAAGACAGAATGTCATTTAGTGCTATAGGCGCTATTCTGAAAAAAGCAGATAAAGAAAAGGAGGCACAGGCAGAGCAAGAACGAAAGCTATCTCTAGCCTCCCAGACTTACAAATTATTTTCAGAAGGTAAAACTTCACTACGAGTGGCCATTGCATTAAACCTAAGAAACGCGCGAGTAACTGAATTATACAAGACGAACACCTTCATTTATTCAAATTAGAAAAAAGAAAGAGGAGGTAGTAATTTATGTTCGAAAACAAGAATCATGATAATCCAACTATAAAAGTAGTAGCAGATCAAGAAATAGAAATAGGGGGGTCAAAGTCCAAACAATCTAGACCGCCAACTTTACCCCCCTCTTCGGCAGATAGTCAAGAAGATACTACAGCAGTAGTATTCTCAAGTCAGAGAAGCCAGTTTGCAGATTACACAACTTGGAAAGGCATCGAGAATAAGACCGGTATTGAGCGTGAACATGCCTATGATTTTGTTCTGAAGGAACTACTAGACAACGCTGTGGACTATTTAGAAACTCAACATAACACAGTGCTGCTACTACTGCTGCTAACATACCACCACTAGAAATTCATATCACCATCAAGAAAACTAGACCCGCATGAGAAGTTAATTCGTATAGTGGTCAGTAATTCCAACTATGATACTACTACTAGCAGAGTAGTAGTATAGCAAAGCCACGTTTTCCAAACAGACGCTAAAATCTATCTTCGATTTTGATAGATACCATAGCAGTAAACGCAATCAGTTCAAAATAACAAAAGGTGCATTAGGCGATGCTTTGAAGGAAGTCCTGTGCATTCCTCACGTTCTAGCACATGACAATGAAATAAACAACTGGGATTATCCATTAAAGATATATTCAGCACAAAAAGTATTCCAGATTCACCTTGCTATAGACAGAATCAATCAACTCATTCATTCACGAATACATGATGAAGTCGATGATGACGTAGAGGTTACATACTACGATAATACGAAAATAGAAGTCACTCTGCCGATAGTTATTGTTGAAGGCCAAAATAAAGACTATCTGATAACCGGACTATCAAACTATCTATGTAATTACGCAATCTTTGCAACCCACATAGGATTTTCATTTGAGGATGAAAGTGATAAAGAGAAAGGAGTCTTTATAGAATTCCCACAACTCCAGACGATCAATCCAAAATGGAAGAATCAAAGCAGCATTCATTATTACAAGCGAAAGCAGTTCCATGATTTTATTTTAGGACTGGAAAATAATGACTCGATAATCTATAGCGTATTATATAAAACATTCAGAGAAGCAAGCAACATGCGTAAAACCGAACTTACACAGATGACTGTTAGCCAGCTAAAACACTCTCCTGACTCACATAGATAGATTATATGATGAATTGCGAAACAGCATGAGTGCACCTACTGCTCTAACATTACCATTTGATATCACTAAGAAAGATGTTAGAGCACAGGCGTTAAAGCAAAGAGTTGAGCAGACACTATGGACATTTTCCAGAAATGAAATACAGATCAGCAACTGGCACTTATGTAGAAAGCGGTGGTGATCAATCTCAATTCCCCTTCTTCTTTGAAATTGCAATATTTCATGACGTACAATATCTGCGTGGTAATCTGGCATTCAAACAGGCCTTAAATTGTTCAGCTATACCAAATACTGGCTGGACTGTGTTTGGTGGAGATGAATTGTTTGAATGGGTTACTCCAGGCAGCAAATATATACATACATCAAACACAATTCAAGATATTTTTCGACATTACGGCTACTCATATGATAATAAAAAATGCAAAAAGCCACACAGTCTGATAATTGCAAACCTGATATCTCCAAAGATAGATTATCAAAGTTACGGGAAATCCAGAATAAATTTCAGGCCATTTGCTGATGTTGTAGCGAAAACTACTGTATTAGCTTGTATGGGCGGTGGAGCGTGCTTCAGATGGTAAACCAAAGAAAAAAGATGTTTTATTGGAAGTCTTGGAAAAAAGAAAACAGAAATGGGAATCAATGGATGCTGCTATCAAGATTAAAACATTGGTGGACTCAATCCGATGTATTCTATGCAACCCGTAAGATGCTAATAATAGAGTATCATTACGCAAATGAAGAGATTGACAGGGATTACATAACCGGATTAATTAAAGAAATGTGTGAAGATAAATTAGGTGTAAAGCGTGAAGACATTGGAATTTTAGCTGCTGACAGAGCACAGCTATACTTTAAAGGTAAATGGATGGATGTCGGTCTCAAAGAGATTGAAGAGCAAAGTCTCTATGGTATAGACATGCTAATTATCGAAAAAGAAGGTATTGCAGAACAGTTAGCAATATTTCCAGATCAGAAAGGAATTGCATTACTTAATACAAGAGGATTTTTGACAGAATATGCTGAAGTTCTATCTAAGAAATCCGAGAAAGAGGGATGCAACATTGCTATCTTAACTGATTTTGATGTTTCAGGTTTGATTTTGGCAACTAAAGTCCCTGGAGCTTATAGAATAGGAATTGACTTTGAAACATTAGATAACCTTGGACTGGATATCGAAGATGTAGAGGAGGAATACAAGCCTAAGGAAATCATTTAAAACCATTACAAGAAGGCGGAGAACTTGCTGATGTGTATCCACAAGATTGGGTGGATTATGTTGAGAATAGACGTGTAGAGATTAATAGCGTCGTAACTGAACTAGATGATAATGCTAAATTCTGGGAATGGATTGTTCAAAAACTACGAGACCGATTTGATACACGAAATTACAACCGTGCAGTTGATATTCCTGAATATATGATGCCTAAATGTCTTGAATCTCTTAACGAAAAGATTAGAGAAGATAGGATAGTCGCAATACTGAAAGAACAGCGTTTGAAAAATTACAGGACCGTCTCTCTGATATTGGCCCTGGATTTCTATTTGACCGAACTGATAAGGTATTATTGAATAAAGGCGAGAGATGACATTATGACAATCAGTAAATACGAGCAAACGCTGGCTGATCAGTCACGACATATTATTGAATCCGATAAGACCATGAAACCAATCTTGGATAAAATTGAAGATTTGGATAGACTACATGTAGGACAGCTTAGGTCTCTTGTAATGCTGTGCATTAGGCATAGCTGCTCGACTGATCAGCATTTAGCTCTTTGGCTATCTCGTAGCCTTTCACTAAAGTACCTCCTCATAGCATGCATATTTTCAGATATTATTGTATATACTCAATCGTTTCAATCCTATCCTAAACAAAAGAAGGCTATCATATGAAGAAATGATTGGAATAGGAGTAGTAGCTTCGAAATGGGAGGAAAGGTCGTACTCACTCCATAGTGAGGATGAAATACAATATAAGCTGAGTGTCCCTCTGTTTATCGAAGAAATTAGTAATATATTTTATAATCTCTTATTTCTGGTAATGTATAGCCTTCTCTAGCGAGAAGTATAATTTTAGCTCTACTTTGTGTCAGGATTATTATCTAGAAGTTCGTACAACTCTCTCTTTCTTTTCCTCCGATATCCTTCTGACAGGTGTATATCTCACACAACTGACTAGACTCTAGCAAGCTAACGCTATAACGATAAGATAGAATTTGTCAAAAAGGCAAGTACTAGTTTACCTTAATTGTCAATTGACTAACTTACAATGCTGTTTCATTCATGTATTTTTTGATATTGGCCTGGCTTATTTGCAATATCCTGGATATCTCTGAGTGATTATGATCTTTGACTTGCTATCTCTAATACCTTACTTCTACTACATTCCAGAGTATTATTATTCACACGTGATGACAGAACTATATATGTCAGTCGTAGTACAAACGACTTACATACACACATACATATGACAATTTTTATTTGTCTGGGAATGTAGTATTATCATCACCAGTATATAATATGTCTAAAAACCAATTTTCGATTACCAGGAATTATTGTATGAGGCTCTGCTTACATCAGACTTTTGCAATCCGCTGAACCATGATTTCAAAGACAAGCACCTGTGGATAAAGAAGGCAACAGGATTAGGGGTAACAGAGTTCTTTCTCAGGTTCATGGCATGGCTTTGCTTGAGAAATAATGATTATAGAAATTGACAGATGTGCATTGTAACGGGTCCTAACATAGACATTGCCATCAAGCTAATCAAGAGAATGAAGTGATTATTTGAGCGAACTTGATAAAACAAAGACAGAAGCATAATACTATTTCAAACAACAATATCTATCTACTTAATCTTTATAGTAGTAAGAATTACTATTAATTTAAGAGAAACTAAGTATAGAAACAATGTTAGAAATGCAAATATACTAACAATAATTACTAAGATATCTATATATGGAATATATAAAAAAAGGAATGAAGCTTGGGATAGCTGCCATCATAATATCCGTTTGTTTATTGTTATTAATAGGCAGTTTTATTATAAATACAAAGATGCAAGCGTTAGCACAGCTACCAGACCATTTATACACACCACATACAGGAATTGTACATCAGATTCCAGGGAGAGTGACTCTTATTCCAGTATCGCCAAATAAGTAGAGTCTTCTTCTATGTCTTCAGAACTGAATAAACGAGAATAAAAATCAGGCATCCTCTTCAAATACTAAAGAGCACATCAATTTAATGCATTATGGCAACGATAATAGCTTTTGTATTGTCTGTTGTTTTAGTATCATTTTTAGTTGCTGGTTGCTTTGAAAATACTGCAAAGATACAACAAGCGAAGGCACAGGATTACAATAATAATGGCACATTGAATGTAGGTTCTCCTCAGAAAATGACTATTTCAGGACTGTCTAAGCCTCCTGTGCTATCACCCGAAAAGAAGCAAGCGTTAGAACAAGATCAAGCAAAAACTCATCATAGTCCTCAATTGCCATCCTCAGATCAAGCTATTCTTGGCCCAATACTTGGAACACAGGCACACTAAAAAGTTTCCTAGTCTTTTTTCATAGGAATAAGGAATAAGTCCATGTGTCATACGTCACCTAGTGATTTTTCAACTTAATTTAGTTGAAGATATAAGACACCAGATTCAGGTTTTCATTGACACTTATAATATAATAGATAAGTTAAAGGCATTATATTTTAAACCTAACCTAATGAGATTGACCGACCCATGATCTCTGGTAGTTTTTTAGAAAAACTAAAAGCAAGAGTTCCAGATGTGGAAATGCGGCGATACAAGGATTCTGGCATGAAGGAAAATGTATGTTGAGTTTCAACTTCTAAAGTCTGTCGCATACAAAAACTACAAAAGGAATTGGAAGAAAAAGCAAGATACTAACGGTAAATGAAAAAATATTACTAATAGAAACAGAATAATGTGACTCTCCTTCTGCTGATACTGTTGCTGGTAACCTTATAAAGATCATCTATTAGCGAACGTCTTAACCAGGGCGCCCATATATTAAAGGTATAGGAGTTGAAATCAACCCAAAAAATTTCCTGAGTAAATGCGATAAACCGTTTATATGTGAGAATGCTCAATTTTTTGTGAGAAAACATTCTAATGGAAAGGATTGTGCTGGACAGCGATATCAGATATATTGATGGAAATGGGAATTTGTTACGTAGTAGAACGGAATTCTCTGTTTCAAAGATCTTACAATTTATGGAACGAAGCTATGAATATAATACGAAAGTGAACTTTGACGATAAGACTTTTACCACAATCGATTTCAAAACTGGTGACAGATATATTGAAGTTATCGATTCCGAGGCTGACGCTGACAAATTGAAACTGATACGAAAGAATCTACCCGAGATTAATATTATTGGTGTTGGTCACTCAAAGTATGCGGGTAAAGTGAATGAACTAGACTCATTCTTTTTCTTAAATTCTGATGACGAAAATCAAACTGCCTCTATATTTATAGAAGATCAGTCGCTTGCTTTTGATTATGCACATATTTTACCCTTGGTGGAAAAATGTTCTATTCTGCATGGACATACTTCTACTGTTATGGTTGAAATAATAGGTAATCTGAACAATAACAATCTTGTCATCGATTTTGGCCATGCCAAGAGGATAATTAAAGAAGCATTAAATATCATTGACCATAAATTCTTTATTAGCAAAAAGTATTTACAGAAAGAAGATGATTTTCATTATCATATATCATTTGAAGGACCAAAGGGTTATTTCAGTCTGCAATTGCCAAAATTGACAACTTTTCTCCTCTCAGGAGAAGCTACCGTAGAAAATCTTTCAACAGAAATAATCAAGTTGCTTGCGCCGAAAATGCCACCAAATGTAGAAGCATTAGGTGTGTATGTTTACGAAGGCGTCAACAAAGGAGCGCACATAATAGCCGAAATAAAATAAGATTGAGTAATGAAAGGATCAAAGGCACTTGTAATGCTGTCTGGAGGGTTAGACTCTGCAACTTGTCTTTTCTGGGCGAAGAAGAAATTTCAAGACGTTTCTGCCATTACTTTCAATTATTACCAAAGAATTGAAAACGAAAGGAAGGCTACTATAAAATTATCGAATAAAGTCAATGTCACGAATTTATTAGAGATTGATATTCCTTTTATCAAAGAATCTTCGGAATTTCCTGACGGCCGTCATCTCCAATCGATTCGTGATACCAGAGAATCATCATATATTCCTGCAAGGAATCTAATATTTTATTCTATAGGAGCATATTATGCAGAATTTCTTGGTATTAAATGGATCATAGGCGGACATAATAGCCATGATGGGAAATTTTACAAAGATGCAACAAAAAACTACATACAAAAGATAAATTTCCTATTCAAGCAAGGCCGTATATGTTGCAATGATGAACCATGTGTAATCGTTCTCCCATTGGTTGAAATGGATAGAAAAAAAATAATCAACCTCGCAATTGAATTAAATGTGCCCCTAGAATTGACCTGGAGTTGCCATAATAAAGGCCAAAAACATTGTGGACAATGTTACTCGTGCGAACAGAGACTTGAAGCCTTCAATTCATTATGTATAAAGGACCCAGTTTTTTTTACATAGCGTACATTCAATGCTGCAAGTAGGTGTGGTGGTTTATTTATATAGCTATTGTTTAAATTCGTATCTGTCGAGTGATTTAACAGAGGACTACCCACCTATCAACTATACTTGCACTCCGAAGTATAGCGCAAGGAGATTTTTAGTATTCTACCTGATGTAGATAAAGCAAATCTATTCTTATTCTTTTTTGACAATATCAAAAGAAATTATTTAGAAATATTCATCCCGACAAAATTATTCTGACAACTGAATAAAACAACAATAAATTATAACTTAATAGTTTTTTTATGATTTAATTATTTTACTGTCACTGGGAGAATGAAGGAGGGAAATGTATAGTCTATCGTAAAGTCTAGACAGTATTTTTTGCAAAAATATAAAAGTAATGATAGATGGCGCTATCAGAGCAATCCACATCGAATTCGAGGCATATTCTTTAAACATTTCAGAAGCAAAAAGTAACATTGTCAGGAAAATAGAAATACCCATGCTAAACAAGAAGAACGATGCTGCTAATATCAATATCAGAACGTGCAACAACATCAATAATCGATTAGCCATTTACAGAATAGTGTAATCATACTAACGTTAATAACCGTATATGTGCGCAATTAACTAAAATACAAATGGACCCGAAAATTGAGGCAAATCATGGAATCCTATGTTGAGAGACCCTAAAAAGTGGGAAGCGAAGATATTTACGAATTTTCAACAATACAGAAACGTGCTTTTGTGATTGATTCGCCACCACCCTACCCCTCTGGGCGACCTTGGCATATTGGGGCTGGGCTCACTACGCACAAATAGACATGATCGCTCGGTTTGCAAGAATGCAGGATATAATGTTATTTTTCCTATAGGCATAGATAGAAATGGTTTGCCAGTCGAAATTTATACAGAAAAGAAACATAAAATCCGAATGCGACAGATGAAGAGGGAAGCGTTCCTTGATCTCTGCAGAGTTGCTCTAGATGACCTGGAAACTGAAATGATTCAGATAATGAAAAATATGGGTTTGAGTTGCAACTTCAAACAATATTACCGTACCGATTCTGATGAATTTCGGGCTTTAACTCAGAACACATTTATTGATTTATGGAAACGTGATCTTGTATACCTGGCAAATAGACCAAACAACTATTGTTCTGACTGCGGTACAACGATTGCTGATGCAGAAATCATCTATGAGGACTTACCTACAAAGCTTGTTTACATGAATTTTAAGGTAAGGAAACTGATGAGAAAATTGTAATTGCGTCTACCAGGCCTGAGTTATTGTTTGCGTGTCAGTGTATAATTGTAAATCCCAAAGACGGGCGCTACCTACGATACAAGGAAAACATGTCAGATTCCTATATTCGGAAGGGAGGTGAAGATTTTACCGCATCATTCAGCAAAACCAGAATTTGGTTCGGGTGTAGTGATGGTATGCAGTTACGGCGATCAAAATGATGTCCAGCTATTTCGAGAACTAGGTTTGAAAGAAATTGTCGCCATCAATGAGAATGGAATTACTACTCCAGCAGCTGGTACCATATTCTAATCTAACGCTAAAAGAAGCAAGGGCTAAAATAATTGAGGATTTGAATACTGCTGGCCTTATCGATAGAGTTGAAGATATTGTGCACAGGACTCCATTATGCGAACGGAGTAAAACCCCCATTGAAATTATACCAATGGAAGATTACTATCTAAAACAACTTAAGTACATTCCAAAATTAAAAGAACTCGCAAGAAAATTACATTCTATCCTCCAATGCATAAACAGATTTTAATTAATTGGCTAAATTCTGTATCAATTGATTGGCCGATATCAAGACGACGCTTTTACGGCACAGAAATTCCAATCTGGTATTGTAATAACTGTCAAACCCCAAACCTTCCAGAATCAACCATCAGACAAATACTATAGGCCATGGAAGGAAAAACCCCCATTTGAAAAATGCATGCAATGCGTCTGTACCGAATTCACAGGTGAGGATAGAATTTTTGACACTTGGATGGATTCGAGTATTACCCCACTCTTCATTTCAAAATACAAACGAGGATCAGAAATTATACAACCATCTGTACCCTACAAAAATACGACCCCAGGCCAAAGATATCATTAGAACTTGGCTCTACTATAGAATGCTACGTTGTTTCCAGCTGACTGATAAAGTGCCATGGTCAAGTGCGTGGATTATGGGATATGGCGTAGATGAGAAGGGCGAAAAGATGAGCAAAAGTAAAGGAAATGTTATTGATCCTTTTCCAATCATACATCATTATGGTGCAGATGCTTTCCGATTCTGGTCTGCAAGCGAAGGTAGTTTGGGCATGATTTCCGGTGTTCCGAGCAGAGAATCGCCGGTTCACAGAAATTCTTATCAAAATTGTGGAATATTGGTAGGTTTATTTCATCGTTTGATATTATAGCAGAGACTCCTGCGCAACTTTTTGCAACAGACGAGTGGATTATCTCAGAACTGTCAATACTGATAGAGGATTGTAAAAAGGGCTATAATGATTTCAATTTTTTTGTACCATCAAATGCAATTAGAGAGTTTACTCGGAATCTATTTGCATCACATTATATAGAGATGGTAAAAGGTCGTGTGTAGGTTCAACAGATGAATCTGGACATAAGTCAGCCATATTTACCTTGCACAAATGTCTATCCACAATTTTATTATTACTTGCGCCAATTTGTCCCTTTATTACAGAAGAATTGTGGACAACAATTTATTCTGCCAAGAGTATCCATTTACAGCACGTACCTCAATCACAAATGAACTATAATGAGTCTACAAAACATACTAAACAGATTATGGATTTCAACTCGATTGTGTGGAACAAGAAAAAAGAGACTATTTCAAAGGGAACTGGAAAAGCACTTTCTCTGAAAGACTCTATAGATATCGCTGTTCCTGCTGATTTGGAGCCATTTAAAGAAGATCTTCAGATTATGCATAATTTGAAAAGTGAAAGTAGATGAATGTACAATTTTTTATGAACATTCTTCATTCGATCTTTTTGAAGTGTAAAGAGTTTCGTGATCAAATTGTCGTTAATAAATCTGACAACATTAATGAGTTTTATTCCTGAAACAACCTGAAACAAACAACAAAAAAACATCACACTTGGTATAATATGATCATTGAGTCAAGTTTGCTCTATTTAAGAGTTCCAGCGTATCCTCAGCGATATCTATTGCGGTGTGTGAATCAACATTCGGTTCCAAAGTAACTAAAAATATTTTTTTATGCAGGTAATACGTAATTATAGAAATCTTTTCACGCTCTACATATGCAAACCTTGCTTTACCCATACTGTCATCAAATCTTTGCCTCATTGATTTTCGAAGAGCCGTTTGAGCTAAATATAATTCCTCGTTGGTCTGATCTACAACTGAATCAATGCCGTTACGCATGCCTCCAGCAATTAGTAATCCTGTATCATCTATGACTCCTGCATAACGTATATCATCGTGTAAAGCAAAGATTGCTTCACATAGTTTTTCGTAATCCACAATATAAGTAAGCAAAATCTATCTATTGAATGTTGAGTCAATGTTTGCTTATTATAGATTATAACTTGTTAATTCTTTTTTCATCCAACATATTAAAGTTAGAAATTGACTCTAAGGTATGTGGGAGAGGGAGATAAAAGTAAATGTTATTTGAAATAAGTAAAGTGAGAATAAATGATTATTGTAAGAGGAGAGGTGTATGTAGGAAGAATGGTATATAGCCAATATAAAAGTATGAATAAGAGAATGATAGAAAGCAATATATGTAATAGTTAGAACTATAGGTAAGTGATATTGTTAGAATAATTAGATAAGAAGATTAATGATATGATTGATAGAAGTAGATGTTAATTGTAGAGAATAGTAAAAAGATTAAGAGAAGAAGGTATAAAAAGTATAAGAATTGAATGTAAAAAGATATATAATATTTTAAAAAAAACAAGTATAGAGATAGAGAAAAAGGATAATGAAAGTAAGAAAAGTTAAGGGTTTTGGTTATGAATAGTTAGTAAATATAGTTAATGAGAGTTTGAATGTAGAATATAAATATAATAGGTATATTAGTAAGAAAATAGTTTAGAATATTATAGTTAGATAAGAATTGGTTGATGTAGAGAAAAAGATGGTAAAAGAATAAGAATTATTTGAGAGAGATAAGAATGATGAATTAATATAGGTTGATATTATAAGATTTAATGGATTAATAATATTAACAATGGAAGAAGAATATTATAGAAAGTTATGGGCTAAAAGACAGGATAATGAAAGAGATGATAAAGTGATAGAGACTATGAAGAAAATATATGGATAGAAATAAGATTATTTTTTGATTGATAATGGTAGTTAATTCAGTAGAAGAAATTATGTTATGAAAAGATATTGTAAATAGTATATGAGTGAGAAATATATCTGGATATAGGTATATCACAATTAAATAATGGGTAAACTATTAAAAGCTTAGAAAGGATAGAAAAGATTAATTATCGAAAGAACTAGGATGGAGTAAAGATTAAAAGTAGGTAGATGAAAGTATATCAATATATATTGAATAAGTTTAAAAATGGTAAGAAAATATTAAATAATGGTTAATATAAAGAAGAAAGATAATAAGAAAAGGAGATAATGAATGTTATAAAAGAATAGTAAAAGTAATTAAGATTGATAAAATAAGAAAAATAAAAGTGAAGTAGTGGGATAAAAAGTGTAAAGGTAAAAGGGGAGAGGGAGAGCAGGGAGAAATGAAAAAATACAGGAAGACAGTCTCGAGGTAGGATAGAGTATATCCTGTTCTATAATAAGAGATAAGGCAGAGGTCTTAAATTATATTTAACAATATTTAGCACGTCAAAATTTAACTATATTACGGTACATTTGATATCTTTCCTGAACATCTTCGTTATTAATCGCAAGCAATTTTCTTACTCCGAAATCTTCTACAGCAAATGCACCCATAACATTCCCATAAATCATTGCCTCTTTCATCCTATTGGCATTTGTGCCATTTTGCTTAGCGATATATCCTATGAACCCTCCAGCAAAAGAATCTCCTGCACCCGTAGGATCCATAATTTCTTCCAAAGGGTACGCTGGAGCTGGAAAAATCGTATCACTAGTGAGGAGCAGACGCACCATGCTCGCCTTTCTTGATTATTGCAAACTGTGGTCCCCAAGACATTATCATTTTTGCACATTTGATTAAGTTGTTAGTCTTGCATAAAAGCCGAGCCTCTTCATCATTAATCACCACTCCATTAACCTTGCTCATCATTTTTATAATATCCTCGCGTTTGTTCAAGATCCAATATTCTATAGTATCACATACTATGAGTTTTGGATTTGAAAAGTATTCGAGTATCTTCAGGTTTTGGATTGGGTCATTGTTTGCAAGGTACACATATTCAGAATTGACATATTCGTCAGGGATGATAGGTTCGAAATTTGCTATTACATTTAACTCAGTTTTATTGGAAATTCTATGGGAAAGGTCATATTCAAACGAAGAATCATAATGGAATGTTTTATCCCCTTGTTTGGTAATAATGCCTCTGGTATCAAGTCGGTTGTCAAGGATCTTTCGATATTCAGATGGAAAATCTGAACCTACAACCCCGACTATAGAAGTATCTGTAAATAGGCTAGAGGAAAGTGAAGCATACGTGGCTGCCCCTCCCATAATCTTTGTTTCGGTCTTAAAAGGAGTTCGAGTTGTATCTAGTGCAATAGTTCCAAAGACTGTTAACATAGTTGAATTAATTTTCTCTATGAATAATAAATGCTTGCCAAACCTATTTTATCAGCATGATTAAATAACTACTAAGAGAAGACTGCTATTGAATTAATGCAATTAATAGTGGCAATAACTGGAGGTTCAGGTGTCGTATATGGGATTAAAACACTTGAGATCCTTAGGGATCTAAAAATGGAAACCCACCTCATTATCAGTGAATGGGGCGAGAAGAACATTAAGATTGAAACTGACAAGTCCATTGATTATGTCAAATCCCTTGCCACAAAATTCTACGACAAGGATAACATGGCTGCTGCAATTTCAAGTGGTTCTTTTAAGACAGACGGTATGATAGTCGTTCCATGTAGCATGAAAACATTATCAAGTATTGCAAATGGCTATGATGAGAATCTAATTTCAAGGGCAGCAGGAGTATGCATTAAAGAATCTCGAAAAATAGTTATTGTTCCAAGAGAAACTCCTCTTTCAAAGATTCATCTTCAAAATATGATAAAGCTGGTTGAAATAGGGGTTATTGTATTGCCAGCGATGCCTGGTTTTTATCACAAACCAAAAACTATAGATGATTTAATAATTCATATTGTAGGAAAGATTTTGGATCAATTTGGGATTGAACACCATACTTTCAAAAGATGGGGAGGAGGAAATTATTGATTATACCGAGTATTAGTGCTATTTTTGAAGCAAGTCATTTGGAACATCGACTATTATACAAATGGGGTTTCAGTCCTAAAGTAAAGAATGAGATTTGTTAATGCTACATCAAAGGAAGAAAAAGGCAAATTTAGAAAAAAGCTAAAAGGATAATCTCGCATATACCTAAAGGATTCACTGTCGCTGTTGCTGCTGATTAATCCATCTTTACAATACTCATTGAGAAGCCCCCATTGCAAGTTAACCATATGTGAACAAGATATAATCAACCGAATGAGATGGTAACGTATAATATTTTGCAATCTCGAAACAAAAGAATTATGTCATTTGAGTGAAAATATTGTAATGCAAACCTGACGTAGCATCTTTAGCCAAAATAATTCTAAAGTCTCTTTCGCTTGCCTCATATATGGTTGTTCTCGGGCAGTTAGGAAAGTTACAACCGTATACTACGACCGTCTAACATTCAGCTCATGTAAATGCTTTTCCAATAACGTATTGTAAAATGCTCCCCACCTGGACTTGTACATTATCCATTCCATATGACCGATCTGTTGAAGGTGACCAGAAAGGAGCAGGTCTGAATCCAATCTATTGACAGAAGAGGGCTTGAGCTCTCGTGGATGGCCTAATGAGCTGGTGATTCTGTCATTTTTGCCAGTAACCCTGTTGAGGTTGGGTCTGCATTTGCTCTGCAATTTGCTTTTACTGTTGCTCCAATTGTAGAAACTGGTTACACAGAACGTTAAGCGCTACCTTGGTTAAAGCTGCAGGCTTGGGCGATTTTATCTGGCCCTGGGCAAATAATTTTTTAGCGATATCCTCTATAACGGGGTAATCCTCATTCCTTACCCGCATAGATATGATGACTCCATGTAGTTGTTTTTCTTTAGACAATATAATACTTATACAGATATTTTATATATAAAAATCTATCGAAAAATGTTTCTGGAAAAAACTGCAAAAGGCCTTGGAATGAAGTGCATTCCAATGGAAAAGCCCTTGGAAAACTTTTGTCTGGAAAAATTAATGACATTTACCTCATGTTACCTTGTCACTTATTCCAAAGCGTTTTACACGTCTTTTTCCACACTTTTCCAATGGAAAAAATACTTTTCCACGAGTTTGTATTACAAATGTAAACAATTGTAAACAACGGGAGTAAATTGTAAACAATTGTATACAGCTGTAAACAGAATCAGTCTACATGTTTACAATAGCAAAAGCAGAAAAAAAAGAAAGTGCTTTTGCCATTATTCTTTCAAGCAAATGCTATTGTAGATGGCATATTTGTTGTATGCTGTTCCTTTCCGCTCGACATCCTTCAAGCACCGCTCCCAATTTTTAAAACTCCATTTCTTTCGGCATTTTTTAGGGAATCACCTTAATCTTTTATTTTCTTGGAATTGTTTGAGCTGGAGATATTTATGATTCACAAGAATAAAAAATAATAATAAAATAAATAACAATCTACTATCTAGAGAATTTAATTTATAGGAAATTCTAATCTACTAAAAAAGGAAAAGCGACGTCTTTAGGCTCGGCTATTATATAAGACATAATTTGGGTTTACCGCCTAGAATAGAGATTTATTACAACAGTATCTAAACGTAGTTTATAAAGTAAAATTTTCATACCAAATATGAACTATCGATATCACATTCCAACCTAAGAAGATCGTTGATATCATAGTATCATTCTCCTTCAGAAGATGCAGCATCCATAGTCTTTACGATTCCCTGAAGGTGTTTCTCCATCATCTTCCCCTTTTTTGTAGATACTGGCTAGAATATACTACTTCTTTGGAGGATTTATTTTTACAATATAATATACCAAAAAAAACCACTTAATTCTTTCTATCCTACAATAATACTTATTATCAAAACAACTTGCCAGTCCTTTTTTTGCACATAATGACGGTTATTTTACTTATTGTTGCTCCTTCTTTTTAAAAGCTCTTTTCCTTTTAGCACTTGTTCCAGTTTCCCTTGTGTCAGCAGAAACAATTTCGATAAGTTTCGCTTTTCTATTTGAGTCTCGTTTGGGTCTTAGCAGCCTGCCAAGCCTTTGAATAAACTCCCTACTACTTCCGGTTCCACTTAGAATTATACCTAATTCCGCATCTGGAACGTCCACTCCCTCGTCTAAGACTTTAGAAGTAACTATTGCGGTATATCTTCCGTCTCTAAATCCCTGTAAAGTATCCTGTCTTTCTATCTTGCTTGATTTGTGAGTTATACAAGGGATTAGAAACCTGTCTGATATCTCATATACCAATTTGTTATGTTGGGTAAATATTATTAATTTTATTCCTTTATTATCTGAAAGGATTTGCTTTAGCTCTTCTAATTTGGATTTGCTATTTAGCGCTATGTCCATGGCTTTGTTTCTTGCAAGTATAGCCTGTCTTGCAATAGGGCTTCTCCCGGACATCATTATTAATTTATGAAAGGCGATAGGTAGGTTCATTCTTAATCCTAACTTCAGCAAAGAAGTCTGGTAGA
Organism: uncultured Nitrososphaeraceae archaeon; assembly: GCA_963825865.1. Lineage (GTDB taxonomy): Archaea > Thermoproteota > Nitrososphaeria > Nitrososphaerales > Nitrososphaeraceae > CAWGVG01. The sequence goes on from CAWGVG010000003.1 coordinate 113,512, forward strand.
TACCAAAGCTCCTTTTGTACTCTTCAAGTTCTTCTGGCCACATATTTACCTGTCTTCTTTCAATTTCATAAGAAGCAAGATGTTTTGCTTTGGCAAGATCACTACTCTGAGCTTCAAATACTACACCACCAACAAGCCTTGGAAATTCTTTATGCATGTTATCCTCTCTTTCGATTGTGGCTGTTAATCCTAGTCTGAATGGAGATGCTAACTGTTCTGCTATCGATCTATAGCCTGGTGCTCCTAAATGATGTACTTCGTCAAATATTATAAAAGCAAATTTGTTACCTATGTTTGCTGCTCGTATGTATGCGGAGTCATACGTAGATACAGTAATTGCTTGAATGTCATCTGTTCCTCCACCCAAATTTCCAATTTTTATATTTGTAAAATATTTTGATAGAACTGAATTCCATTGATCCATAAGATCAATAGTTGGTACTATGACTAGTGATGCAGAGTTTACTATTTCTATTGCCTTGACTCCTATGACTGTCTTACCTGAACCTGTGGGTAATACTATACAGCCTTTCTTACCTGCTTTAACCCAGCTGTCAAGTGCTTTTTGTTGGTAATCTCTTAGAGAGAGACTGCTATGGTTGTTATCTATTAAAATATTTGGACAAGGCACAAGATCTAAAACATGATTATCGTCATATTCTATTTCGCTCTGTTTTAAATACTCTATAATATTTTGATAATACAATGCCTGTGCTCTTAGATGATTTGTCCTTGGATCAACTGTAGCAAAAGGTATGTGAGCAATACCGCCTGTTATTAGTATTGTACCATTATCATACCTTAAAACTGCTTTGAGCATTCTTTTCTTTACAATATTATATACAGAGAACAGATTAAAAGCCTTGAGCTTTGGTTGTTGCTCAAATATTAATTAAATTAAATTTACAAATAGTGGGCATTACCCGGCCTTTTTGCTAATACATGTATGAATTACAATTGGTTTTAGATGTGTGAAATGTCTTCGTCTTCCCATAATCTCATCCTATCCAGTTTATCCTTCCTTCTGGCCTCTTCTAGCATCTTGTAAACATTTTTGTGCGACCTTCCTTTTGAAAGCATAGTTACTGCATCTGTAGCAAGTTTAATTTCTTTGAATGTTCCTATTAGTCCAACAGTATGACCATATACTGAAATATAGGCACCAGTTAGGTCTTCAATGTTTTTCCTAGATTTACCTTCTTCTCCGATTATCCTTCCTTTAATTCTCTCCATTGAATTACGTGATTTTCCAGCATAGTCTCTTAAATCTATTAATTGAAAGGTCTCTTCTTCTTCCTCAAGTAGTCTATATGCGCGTCGGGGTGAAAATCCCTTTGAAATAGCAGAGATTATCTCTACTGCCTTGAACGGTTCAATTTTCGTGGATGGTTCCTGAGGTCCCGAGGAAATTATAGCATCACCAGTTTCACTATCTATTTCAACCATGACATTACATTTTTCTTGAATTTCTTCCTTTACTTTACCATTTTTGCCAATTATCACACCTATTCTATCCATAGGAATTCTTACTCCTTGTTGGAAACTCATTTTATTTTCCTCCTATAATTTCCTGAATTGCTAAATCATTATTCAAAACTTGAATACCTCGCTTTTCAAAAAATCCATTAATGTTAATTATGTCGCGGATCAAAAATTGTTTTGAATTGGGATGTCTGATGTTTACCGAAGACCCAAAATCAAAGAACATAATTCGCCCGTCTCTACACTTGAATATATTGTATTCAGATAAATCGGCATGGACTAATTCTGCTTTTTGATATAGTTTTGATGCCTGTAGAATGATTTCATCATAGTCTTTAGAGGTGACCGATTCCGAATATAGCAAATTGGAACAAGGGTTGCCTTCGTCATCACCTATAAAGTCCATTACTAAAACATTTCGCCGGACCTCATATGGAGCAGGAACATTTACTCCATTATTATATGCAGTTTTCAAATTTTTGAATTCTTTCTTGGCCCAAGTCGCTATTAAATTACGAGTGCCTTTCTTAATATGAGAAAATCGTGGATCGCCATCTATATATTGCATTCGTTTCTTAAATTCGGTGTTTGCCTGAAGGTATATTTTTACTGCTAGAAAATTGTGACTATCGTCTACCGCTAGATATACCTTAGACTCCTTGCCTGATGCAATAGAACTTTTGATAGTTTTTATTATCTTATCGTTAATCAATTTGTTAATTACCATAAGAGTGGGCATATCAAATACATCGCCAACAACACTGTAATCTTCAGATCTCTTCCAAAGGAATCTGTTTTCACGCTCATGTCGATATAACCTCCTGTCTACTTTATTGATTACTTTTTGCTTTTCTTCATCAAACTCATTTTCTCCTATTCCTTCTTTTTCTTGTATTTCTTCTATTTCCTCAAACAATATAATATATATTATTATGATGCAGTCTTTATTATTTAACTCTTGGTCATCAATATTTATTATGAAATTTAAAAATCATCAGGAACGGTACTCCTGAGATTCTCTTTATGGTCACTTCTTTTGCATATCGCAAATCCAAAGCCATTTTCACAATTCTTTCTCCAACTAAATTGGCAATAGAACAAGATCTCAATAGCCTTTCAGCCTGAGAATCTTCAATTATCTCTTGCTGAAAGTATTCTTTTGACAGATCGACTATCAGTTCTCCTTGCTCTAATTTTAACCCTATCAACTCAATATCACATATATTAATCATGGTTGAACCTTGATATTTCATCGTTCTTAGCCCATATCTCTGGCTGCCTTTTTCTTTTTCATACAAACTATAGCAGTAGTTTTAATGATCGAAATATAATTAAATAAATATATTGGACGTGCATTAATTACTAAAAATACGATATAATTTGTTCTTGACGGTACTCCATAGTCTAAATTGTGGTTTATATAACGACAATAAATATACCTGTAGATAAGTCCTAATGTTGTACAATAAATGGATCGAACGTAGATATTCATTTCGAAGATTGATAGAGAAATGAAACTAAAAATAAAATAATAGAAAAATAAATAATGATAACTTCTTTTTATTGAACTCTAGAAAACTCTGCTCTATATGTATAAAGTATATACAACATTTGGAATTGTCGCCATACTAGTTGCAGTATATGCAACTTCAAATGCAATCAAATGACATATAGCATTGGCTGTAACTGCTGAAGAAATACAACTAAAGAACCTTATTCAAGCTCATAAGGATATAAATAGTGAAGGTCCTCAAATGATGGTAGGACATTTCAGCAATGTACCATTTGCAGGAAAAGCACCGGAACAACTGTTTATTGTTTTCACCATCTACTCATGTCAGATTCATGCTACCCCCTTTTATTCACATACTGTTAATTAGTCAAAATTGGGAAATCATCCAATGTTCTTCTTCCTGTGTGTTATTTGTGATATTTAATCAAAAGGGATAATCTCAAATAAGTAATTAATACCTCTATACTGTTGCCCAATAAACAGTGCTGTTAAACCATTTCTTTTTCTCAAATAAATGAGGAGATAGAAACAATAAACCCTTGAGATTCCTATATAGAAAAATTCTTGTAGCGTATATTAGGAATAGGCCCTCAGATCCAGGGAAGACTTTCTGTTTCCAAAGTTTTAGGAAAACATACAACAACAACGTACATTATATAACCAAAAGTAAGCAATCTACCCGCACAACCAAAATACTGTCTGGCTTAATACTAGAAAAATCGTAAACCCTGCTACAATCGCGCCTCGTACTATAGCAACACTTTTTGTCCAAATACTTTCTCCTACTGTTTCATGCTCTCATTTGAATTTTAAAAGTTTGAAAAAGTTTAGCATTTGATTCATAAATTTCGTGTGTTTATTTATTGTCTATTTATTTAGTAGCAGATTCTGTGCATGAGTACGTCGCTCCTTTTACTCTAATCTACCATGAATGTATCGATTGTAAGAAGAGAACTCCTCACATTTGTATTACATGTAATTATTGTTATTCGTGCCATCCAAATATCGAAAGAATAGAAAAAGAACAAGAAAAAAGTGATAAACATGCTAATTTTCTAGATGTATAGACTAGTCTATTTTTTGTAGTAAATCTTACAAAAACTAACTAAATAATTCTGCTATCTACCTACTAATATTGGAAGGAGATTTATTTCTGATAAATTATTAGTAATATCGTTTCTGTGCTATTAAACATAGAATAACAATTATACAATAATTGGAAAGGATTAATGTAAACAATCTGCAAGTTCATAGGAACATAGCGATATTATAGAAGTAGAAGTAAATAATTCAGACTTACTATTAGAAGTGTTGGGTATGAGTTTTAGAATAATTTATTTTTATCTGGACAACCTTTCTAAATCCTCATATACATCTCCATGTTTTTGACCGGCCCCGCTCTCTCGTTTCTTCTTACCCACGTATTCCCTATTGCTATGGAAAATGACTAATTTACTGAGAAGCGTTCTACTGCGCTTGTGTTCCTGGTTTTGGACCCTTAATAGCTTGATCTGATATCGGCAATTCAGGGCTATGGTGAGTTTTTGCTTGATCTTGTTGTAACGCCTGCCTCTTTTCAGGTGATAGCACAGGGGGCTTGGAATGTTCTGTAACGGTTATTTTCTCAGGTGGACCTACGTTCAAAGTGCCGCCATTATGGTTATTATTGTTATTATTGTATTATTTGTTGACTGCAATGAAGTAAAAGTCCCAGCTATCGCTTGTTGTATCTTCGGCACCATTTTCAAAGAAACCAGCAACTAGCAATGATGATACTACAACAATAGACAATACAGAAGCTACTATTATCTTTGGCGTATATGTATCTAGTAATTGATCTGCATTTTAGTATTTGAAAATGATGCCTGTTTTTTATCGTCGTTTATTCATATTTGAAAATATAGAAGAATACTCGACTACTTAGTAGAGAATATCAAAAACAATACGTCACAAAAGTCAAAAATCTAAATGAAACGTAACAATAACATCCAACATTTTTCTTTTAGTTACTGGCTCATTTAGGCTCACATTTATTATTATTATTATTTATGCTTTGTTGCATGATTAATCATCTTGTAAGTGATACTTATTTGACCACTCACCATTTAGCAATTATTTAGAGCAATTATTTACAAAGTTATTTTTTGCTATTTTAAACGTTTGTGGATCTCTCAATTCCGGGGTTTTTCAGACAGCAGTATAAACAAAAGAGGAATTAGGTGGCGGCATTGGGTGCTGGATCATCAAGCTTCTATAGCAGAGATAAGTAGATCAGGTTTTCTAATCTGTCGACCATCCTCCCAAACCATTTTTGTAGGACCAGTATACGGCTTTCCTATTAGTTCTTCGTAGATGGTAGAATTAGTAGTACTATTATTGTTCATGATGTAGATATCACTAACAATAAGGGGAATATTGTATTTAGCTTTTTTACTTATTTATTCATGGCAAATACATACCGTACACAATCTATTCTGGATCTTTCTTTCGATAGTAACTTACTTTAATATGATTTGCAAATGTTTACAGAAGATATTGGCATCCACTTTATTTTGTTATTGTAACATGAAGGACATTTGGAAATAGATACAATTCTACTATTATGACAAACATATGAAGCACACCAAAGGCACGAATCACAAAGCAGAAAATGTAGTTGTTTGAAAAAAACCTCTTTTTTGTTATTGTAAGAGATATTATTATTTGTCCTAATTTCAATGGATTCTACAAGATTCACTCAACTACCTCCTGCGTGTTGCAAAAAGTACCAGTACTTTTCTCTAAAAACATCGAATAGTAAATAATGCTATCGAATATATGAGTTGTCATACATTCTATGCCAAATGCCCATACTCGTTTAGTAGTAGCATTCTTGCACCTTTTAGTATTATCTTCTTCTTTGTACCATTATTTTGTACACGCGTGAAGCTTTTCTGTTCTCCAGACACGAAGTAAGTAGGTTAAATCTCGATACCAAAATGGTAAAAAGAGCTATATATATAATAGCAGTCACTGTTTGAGTGAGAAATGTCTGATTCTAGCCCTTCATCACCATCATCTGCCGATCCAAACGGTGGCTACGTATGTAAAACATGTGGCCTTGCTTTCACAACCGAACAAGCTCTAGGCAGCACATATAGATTCTGAACATCCAGAGTCACAACACGCCGAGGTATTCTAATCTAATGCAGAATGGCAATATGTGGATACTAAAAGTATAGAATGATGGTAAGAGTATCACAAGTTCATAAGTAGTAATGAAGATGGTAACTAGCTTTTCATGGTCATTTAGATATAACAATAGTTCAGCTACTCTTAGAACATATGATTTGGACATTAGTAGTATATTTGAGAAAAACCTAACTGTTAAAAAAGAGAACAACAATTTGTATGTATATACATATGTAAAGACATGGAATGATCAATGAATATTTATTGAGATTGTAATGATCCTTTTTTAAGTATTCCAGAGTCAAACAATGTCTTAGAATTCATTAACTTGATTTTGGTTTTTTATGTTCCCAAGTGCTGTTATTAAAGCCTGCAGTTGATTGTTTTGTATCTCGATTTGTTTGATGATGACGATGTTGATAATGAATGCCTGGACATCTTCTTTCTTTTTACATATAGAGTATTAGTTAATAATATTTTGTATGAGCAAATATTATATCCAGATAATGTTTTTCTTAGTTCTATCTCGAGCTAGAATATGTCTTCTGTTGAATAACAGGAGACGATATAATCTTTACAGTAATAGCACACACATGCACATGACATATTGGAGGAAGCTGTAATAACCCAGAGAAATACAGACAATAATAATACATGTTGAGGTTTTAAGGATGATAGTTTGGGTTTAACCATTCAATGAATGGCGCGCAGTTTAATGAACGGCTATCATGGAGGTATTGTGGAATTATTTTTATATATTTGAATCCATTCTTTAACTGAAATGACAAAACTGGGTCATGCATTTCACCTCTTTCCACTTTACCTGCATATTCATCTGCAGACATCTTATCTGCATATTCACAGTAGTTGTATAACCTACCCCCACCTATTATTCTTTTTAAATTGAATTTTATGGCCAATTTCTTTCTAGCATTAAAGAGCATCGTTGCAATTCCAAGCCCACGAAAATCAGGATGAGTGCAGATATCATCTGCATAAAGACTATCGCCATTAGGATTGTGGCTTTTAAAACGGTTCCGATTCCCAGCAATATCATACCAAGTATGATCACGATATTCAGGATATAATAATACAATTAAGCTGGTTGCAGACGCAACTATTCTTCCATCTAATTCTGCACAAAACTGTCCTTCGGGAAATAGATTAATATGATCTTCAAGAAATGATGGTTCATATATAATTCCAGCAGCAACATCTGGAAATGATTCTCTCTGTATTGCAACTATTTGGGAAATGTCCTTTTTATAAGTATTTCTAAGTATCATGTTATTAGATTTCATATCACACATCTACCAAAGAAGAGTCTCTTTATTTACTCATCTGGATTTTAATAAAATCATCTTACTTCAGTATCTGGAAATCTGAGGATTATTTATGCAGAATCCAATTATTGATTCTTCCTTTCGAAGTTTGTACCTAAAACTATTATGAAAAGAGGAACTCGCTTCCACAAGGTGATTATAAGATGATTGAACTAAATAACATACATCCTTCTTCATCTTATTCTTTTATCATATTCAAAATAATTAATTTTCAATTTTTTTATTATTAACCATATGTTTCGATTTTGATATCAAAGGATCCATCTTTTCTTTTGTTTCTATTGGTGACAAATCCTAATGGAGTTAGTAACGAAATGACTGCGTTAATTGTTCCCTGATATCCACAAATGTAAAAGAATGAATTTTGCGGTGTAATATTTTCGCCTACAAGTCGTTCTACTTCTGAATTTTTATTACCATTTTTTCTCATAAGCAATGTCTCTACCCTCCCAGTGTTTCCTTTCCAATTTTTAGACAAAGGATGGTCGGGCCTGCTAACAGTCGATACATATCTAAAATTCCAATCACTATCTGGATTGACTACGAGATTTTCTAAAATGTCTTTATAGCCAAGCTCTGCTGCATATCTTGCACCATGGAGCAACATTATTTCTTTAGACGTTCCTATTTTTCTTAAATGAATAATATAACTGATGAATGGCGCAAGGCCAGTTCCTGAAGCAACCAAGACCAACCTCCTAGATTCGGGCGTATTATCTTTTTTATTTTCTTCAATTGTAAAAGCACCTGCAGGTTTCCGCCAGAAAATAGTATCGCCTACCTTTAATTTAAATATCATACTCGTAATTTTCCCTGGAATGGGTTCAGTTGCCCACTTGATATAAAATTCAAAATATTTCTTTTCTTCGGGCGGAGATGCGATAGAATATGCTCTATTTGTTATTTTACCATCATCAGATAATCTTACCCCCAATGTAACAAATTGCCCTGGTTTGAACTCTGGAATTTCACTGCCATCTTCTGGTTGAATCCTTATTATTGCCAAATCATCTGTCAAATGTTTTTTATAAATAATTTTTCCTAGCAGGGGTTGTGCTTGGCTACTCCTAGCCAACGTCATAGATGAGTAGTCTAATGGGCTTCCGTATAAATTATTATCCTAGTTACCTTAATGACTAAAATAGTATATCTGCTAACCGAAGCCGATATAGCTCTGTAATTGTCGCAAGCTTTGGCAAAAGGGCTCAATAATAATTTTAGAGCAGCGTCAAAAAAACTCGGTGAAAATTTTTTTGTACCTTATGATATATGAGTATTGTGTCCCTAACTGCTACAATATTATTTTCTGCGTGTAAGGAAGGATAACGGCCTTTATTCTCTATTCTTGGGGTTCTGGACATCACAAGGAATAATACGTTAGTAAGGGATAAATTTTCTTCATGCTTTTATTGCCGTAGTATCTATAGAATAGATAATATTCTTATATTAGATTATTCTATAATATAATATATGTTTTGCATAGCGTTACACTGCGAAGCTCTGTTGTCAGTAGGAGAAATTCAGCCCTATGACTAAGCCCAATTGGGCCTGTGCCGATTGCGGTATGCATTCTTCGAGAAAGTATAGCATAAAGCGTCATATTCAAAACCTACATAATGGAAACGGGCAAATTATTTCGTTTGTCAATTACATAGCTGGCAGTCAAACTGGAATATATCCCCAGGGCCTACCTTCTACTTATGTAAAGAAGAGCAGTTTTACTACTATTCCAAAAACTAGGCCTATGGATATCCTGCAAAATGAACTCTTGAAAGCAATTGCTTGGAAGTCGGTAAATAAAAAGACCTCGTATCATCTGCCTCACCAAACGCCATTACCAAATCATCAGCAAATCTTCGCTAATCAATTTCAAGCATCCCCAACGCCAAGTTATTATCAGTCTCCTCCCGTTCCACTCTTCTCCTCCCAAGGCTTTGTTTTCAAATTAGAAGATATCTTTGGATTTGAAGTGCGCGTATGCGATAAATGCTCGACGATAAAACCAATCATGATTTGTTATGCGAATGAGGGTGAAGTCGGACAAGTAAGAATAGGGATGACTTGCTGTAATTCAATAGAACTACCTTATAATTGCAAAAAGGTAAACGAGAATGGCCAGCAAAAATTCCTCAGGATATTAAAGAACCTTGCTGACCGATGGACAAAAATAAATAATGATAATAATAAAAAAACATGTGCAGTGGCACTTAAACTATCATTAGATGAAATAATAACAGGTAATCACAGAATTAAGGTAAAATGCGGAATTCCAGCGAGATCCATTACTTTGCAGTGTTCAGAAGAGAAATACATCGAATTAACAAGCCTTGCAGACGAAAGTTGCTGGGTAAGAAGAGTTATTGAAGAAAAACAAACTATGTTGAACGATCATGAACTGATCGATTTCCTGCATAAAGTAGGAAATGCGACTTTTGGATTCTTTAAACTTGATACACAACTATATTTAATAGTGATCACTAATAACAATAATATCAGCATAAAATCCCATTAGACACAAATAGAATATCTTATCGGTCAATATTCTAATAGCTTACTTAATCAGTATAATTATTCTTTGTTAATGAAAACTCTTAACTTGCCTAGCCCTATTTAATTCAAAAAATAAGAAGAAAGCAGCCAAAAATTCTGGAGGGGTCAGTATTCTAAAGAATGAAAAATCTTATTTCAATTCCGCAAGCATTGTAAGTTGTTTCTATGACATCTTCAATCCCGTAGATCAACATCAGAATATCTTTACCTGAGAATATGCCCTTTTTCTTCTAATGTGTGTCTACTTCTGCACCAAACAAATCTGCTTGGATATTTATTACCTTCAGAAAATGTGTTTACATTTTCTGAATATCCTCGTTCTGATAGAAAGCGATGACTAGTCCACAAATCAATTGTCTGTCACTTTCATCTTATCTTGAAGAATGTGTGTGTCATTATTAGATATTTGAATGGAGCATATGACAATTGTTATCTGATCCTCTAGTTTTCGACTATCCTCTTAAATAAGTGAGAATCCCTGCCTGCCTCTCCCTCTAACATTATAATAGATAAGCTACCTTAACCTAAGGAACTTAAGGTAGAGGCAGCAGGGGATTTGATTTCTCTTGCACTGAAATATTTTACATCTACGTCTGGAGCGTTATCCCATCTATAAACCGAAGTTGGACCTCCCCAAGTTATTATTTGGTCAGGGTCTCCACCACATGTTTTACCGTCTTGTCCGAATCCTCCAGAATCTATGAACTCATTTAATTTTACCCAGTTTCCATCATTATTGCCATCAAGCCAGGACTCCATCTTTACAGCCGTCTTCCCATTTAGCGGAATGCTATATATAATAGTCTTAAAACCTATCCACTTGCCAAAAAGAGAAGCAAATGGAGTATTTTTATAGGGACTATATGCATAAGATACATGCCACTGTTCCTTTGCAAATCGGGTTTGCAGGGGACTCCCGCCAAAATTAATCCATCCTTTATACGCGGTTCCTAAACATCCTTCAGGTCCATCAGACCCTGTATTCCTTGCATTTCGTGAATACCAGGTATAATGGCCACCTACTAAGTTCCCGGATGCACCTGTGACACTTCCTCCTACTTTATTCAATTTAACATATCCTGTTATCTCTACATCACGCCAATCGTTAGGCGTTTGCATGTATCCTTTGGCCGCTAGTTGTTTTTGATTAGTAGTAGTGATGAGTTCTGGATGATATCCTTTGGACGTATATGCACGAAACCTCACTGCATCACTCTTTATCTTCCAACTGCCATCTGAATTTTTTGTGAGTGTTGTCTGTGGCTCAGTTCTAGGATCATGGTTAGGATCATTCATATTCATGAACCATTCTTCATTTGTACGTCCTGTAGGATAGATCTCTTTTATTCCAAATGGATCTTTACCTATTGGTGGTTGAGTAACATGATTTACTGCAATATGGGCTGTGGCGCTACCAGTTAAATGATCTGGAGTAGTGGTTGTAACTGTCAATGTAAAGGACATTAACGTATTATTAGTCGAAACAGAGGGAGCTGTAAATGTAGCTATGGCTGAATTGGGATTACTTAGCGCAACAGGAGGACCAGCAGTCTGTGTCCATGCATATGTTAGTGGACCACTCTGTGGGTTAGGTACTTAAATGTCCATCAAGTGTAACATTAGTGCCCTCGTTGACCGTTTGGTCAGGCCCAACAATAGCAGTTGGTGGTAGAGGATTTGTAGTACCCCTGTTAACAGTTATACTTACTAATGCCTTGGTACGAGCAAATCCATGATTATCTGTTGCCGTATATGTAAAAGCATCAGGTCCACCATATCCTGTCATTGGCGTATATCTGATGCTGTTGGGAGTAGAACCGACAGAAATAGTTCCATGGAATGGCCTATCTAATATGGTAAATGTTATAGTATCTCCAGGATCGGGGTAAGTGCCTGTTAAAGTGATCTCAGTTGGGGTATTTTCATTTGTTGTAACCGTCTTGGGATTAGGCAAAGGAGGATGATTAACAGAGAATAGAGAACCAAGTGACGATGGTAATACACTGTGCGATCGAGCAGATGCAAATTTACCACCAGCAGCACCACCACCAACAACAATAACGATAGATGTTAAAAGCGAGCGTAATTGCAAAAAAGGTTGAAAGCGGTTTTATTAGTCTAGACATAATCTGTCACCTCATTTTTTAGCTCGCTATTATGAGCAAATGTAAAACATTTTAATTTTGATGTCTTCAGTATTCTCTTGGATTTTCGTAGCTCTGCTAATAACATCTGTCCTGATTTCACAAGGCAACACTCGGGGAATTAATATTTAATATGTGCTTTACCTTGTACTCGATATTGTATTAATTGTTATTCGATATAAAAAAAAACACTTACTAATGGCTATAACTATTCCATCGTATAAGCGATTGTTTTGAGGGTAAAGTAATATATGACAATGTTAGAATGTTAAATCGCGATTAAAATATTAACAAGCGAATCAATATACCGAATCGCCCTCATCTCCCTCCTTACTGTTTTTTTGCAATCCCAATTTTCTAAGTATTAAACTGAAAGTAAATTATGAGTTAAATTAATGAATAGAATAAGTTTGTTATAACCTCATTTGTCAATATATTTTTTAAAATCCCCATGTCATATGATCTTCTGGCCTCATCGAATCTCGTAATAGCGTTGTCGCATATGATCATTTTCGTAGTTTGAAACGTTGTATATATGAATCCGTATATGAGAAATCTCTACAACAGAGTAGTGGTGCCTGCCTGAAACCTTGATGTAAAGCCTCTTTCTATTATTCTTTGTTCCTACGTAATCCTGATTGTGATGATTTCAAAACTTCCCTTGCCAGGATGAAAAGCATATCCTCCTACTTGCAAGAGCAATTGTGTTTAATATGATGTTTCACTGAATTGTCTTTCTTCCAATTAACTTTGGTTGCTTATCCTGGAGGAGAAGTGTCGGTGGGGGAAGAAGACGTGTCTGGAGGAGAAGTGTCTGGAGGAGGAGAATTATTATTAGGAGTGCTACTATTTTCTATTCTATTAGCATAAAGCGTATTGACTTGATCAAGACCAGGATCAATCCTCAAGGGATTTTTGGCATTTATGATATTGTTATCATGCACCTTATTGGCAGAAGAGTTGCTAATCAAAACAATACCCGATTTGCCATTTGAAATTGTATTATTGTATATCTCATTATTGTGTGACTGAGAAACGTGAATAGCTCTGGACTGACCGTAGATGTTATTGTCCCTAGCAATAGAATTAGTCACATTTCTGCTAAATGCTATTCCAGACCCTGTATTATTATAAACTACATTTTTTTCAAAAAGTATGTTATAGCAATCTTGCGAACAGATTATAGCTGTACCATTATTGCCATATACAGTGTTATTTCTAATTACCATATCATGGGTTCCTGTATGTGGATCTATGCCATAATGACCCATATCATGAACTTTATTGTTTTCAATCACCATATTTCCTACGCCGACTGAATAAAACCCAAAATATAGATGGTGTATATCATTATTTCTTATTACACTACCATCCCCAGCCAAATGATAATGGATGCCAGATGTTCCTGTACCCATCCTCCTTCATATCCTAAATATGCAATCTCTGAGTTTGTAATATTTAGTGTGCCCGTTCCATAGTCGTTCTATTCTAAAATATGGCCTTGGGGCTCCTACATGAACTATTTTTCCAGAAGTTTCTCTTGATCCATGACTTTCAACATACATCATTTGTTTGTGGATTCCAGGAAGTTACTTTTACTGAATCTATCTTCATACTACCATAGACATGTATGCCATATGCAAGAGTGTTGCCATCTGAAATTATTTTTAGCCATTTGGTATCTTTGGAATCGATATTTAATGTAGATCCAGGTTGTATGGTCACATTTGCATTTAACAACCATACTCCATTATTATTATTATCGGGATCTTTGTACAAAGCCTTATTTTCAGCTCCTCCAAGCTGTTCATATATATCAGTTAGGCTTACAGGAGATTTGCATGACACCGTGATTGTGAGAGTTGCTGCATCATAGGCTATACACCCTGATTCCGGTAATGCATAGGCTGTTTGTATTTGCTCATTTGATGGTATTGAAAAACTTGGAAAGGCAAATGTCGAAAGTATCAGTACAATAGCAGTAGTAATACCTGCGTATAGTACCTTAGTCGAATACTTGGCAATACAACATGTGTGATGTAGTTTTTTTTTACTTCTATCCATAATCGGCTGAATAGTGTTACATCTTGAAACAATATAATTGAGATGAAACAAATTTTACGTTGATAAGTGTATAACACGTATATTTACACTTTACTGCATTTTTGAAGTTTTTATATATTATTATGCTATGTTATGTCATATCAAATAAAGCAATTACCTTAGCAAGCAGCATACGGAGCATTATTAGGTTTGTTAGAGAGAAAAGATAAGAACAGCAGTAAAAGAAAAAATTACAATAATACAATGTGCAATTAAAAGAACAATTAGTGTAGGTACAAGGAAATCGCTTATGCTGTAAAACCGTAAATAATTAATTACTCTCAAATGAAAAATAGTAAACAGCATGATTTAGAAAAGCTCTTTGAAGATATAGGGTATATGAATAGGGGAAAATGCAAACAGTTTTTAAGGTCCATATACATTTCAACATTTGCCAAAATAATGGTATCTATAATTATTATGCAAAAATCTAAACTATTTACAATATCTGCAATAACAGTTGCGGTATTACTGGGTATGTTCATAGTTCAAATGCCGGCTATGATACTAGTAGGCTCCGCATCAGCAGCAGCAGCAGGCAGCTTCTCCTCCATCTCCTCCTCCCACTCCCCATTCTCCTCTCAATACTATATTCAAACAGGTGGAGAACTCTGTTGTTCAGATAACGAGTAAGGTTCCAACACCATCTAACCCACAGAATCCACAAGCACCAAATGCTACTGCATTAGGTTCTGGTTTTGTCTATGATAAGCTAGGACGGATAATCACTAATAATCATGTCATAGGCGATGCCAAAATAGTGGATGTAACATTTGTAGATGGGAATAGATATACTGCAAAAGTGATAGGGAATGATATCTATAGCGATATAGCAGTATTGCAAATTATTGAGAATGTTAGTCAACCCCCTAGCCCTCTTGTAATTGGAAACTCTTCCAAATTGATGGCAGGAGACCCAGTAATTGCTATTGGTAACCCATTTGGCCTTAGTGATACTATGACTACAGGCATTGTAAGCCAGATTGGACGCTTATTACCAGCTTCAGGAGTTGGATTTTCTATACCAGATGTAATTCAAACTGATGCCCCAATTAACCCGGGTAATTCCGGTGGTCCTTTGCTAAATATGCAAGGACAGGTCATTGGAATAAATACTGCAATTAGCTCTGACACAGGTACATTTTCTGGAATAGCATTTGCAATTCCATCTACCACGATAACACGAATAGTTCCTTCATTAATTGAAAAGGGAAATTATACCCACCCATATATTGGACTTACTGGTGCTACTCTAACTTCGGATTTAGCAGGGACCATAAACGGTTTGCCAGCAAACTTCAAAGGTATAGTTGTAGATTCACTTGTAAAGGATGGTCCTGCCGATAAAGCAGGGATACATGGAAGTAATACTGATCAATACTCTAAAAAACATGGAGGCGATATAATAACAGCCGTGGATGGACATGCTGTGACAAAAATAGACGATTTAATCTCCTATATTGATGAACATGTACCTGTTGGTAATAGTATAACATTGAAGGTATATAGAAATGGGCAGAGTTTGGATTTAAAGACAATCCTTACCGCAAGACCTTCTCCACTTCCATTTCTCCCTGTACTCTCCTCCCCTCCCTCAAATCCATATCCGCGGCCACCACCATAACTTTATTATCTGCAGTCTATAACGGTTTTTTGAATACTTCGGTCAATTTTATTCTTATTCTTCTTCTTCTTCTTATTATTATTATTATTAGATAGAATTTGGTTGTTTGTCTCTTTTTTGCATGTGAATTAAACTGAGCCTAAGGTTTTTTACACTACCGAATAAATAGTCTTAGAATCTAAGATCTAGATATACATATAATGTTGCAGGCGGGTAAAAACATTGATAGGAGGTGCAGATATGTAGATAACAATTATTATATATAACAAATTACTAATAATTAAAATTCTAACTTATTAAGTAAATTAGATTCGATAATAAGGTATAATAAGGTTTGGCTATTAAATAGACAGAAACTATAAACTAGTATGTATATTATAAGAAGGCAGATAGAGATAAATTGAAAATATCTGTTCTTTCAAAAAGAGACACATTAGATCTAATAGAAATAATAAAAAAAAATGGCCTAAGGATATTGTTCCCAAAATAAAAAGCCTTACATCGTATGAAGTAGAGGCAGGCAAATATATACTAAAGTTTCAAAATTTTACTGCAGTTCAAATAAATCAAAATATCATATTACCATTTATCGGTAACTCCGATTTCATAAAATATTTTCCTTGTGTACATGTAGACATGGGCGCTGTCAAATTCGTCTGTAATGGTGCCAAAATAATGAGACCAGGAATCACAAAATTCGACATTTTCAAAAAAGATGATATCGTTATTGTAAAGGATCAGACTTATGGGAAGACCTTGGCAGTGGGGATAGCGTTGGACAATAGCGAAATTGCTGCGGCTAATCCTAAGGGTTATGTAATTGATAATCTACATTACATCAGCGATAAGTTTTGGGAAGTATACAAAGAAATTGGTGCCTAGCCAATAATGATCATGATACCAAATATGCATAATATTCAACGTGTTATCGGCAAGGAATAGTTTGCGGTGAAACTTCAAAAGAACGAAATGATGATGGAGATATATATTGAAAACTAACGTAGAAGATGATAAAGCGATAATATGGATAGCAAACGACTGATGCTTTATTATGTTCTCACTCCCCAAAGGTAAAAATCAGTTAGTATATTTTCTCTTTAACATCACGAAAAACAATGTCTTATACGTTTAAAGATTCTTCCCGGAATCCGCTTTTTGTTATTACCAATATATCTATACCATCTCCGCTAGATGAATCTCTCAGTATTGATGATTTGATTGCCTTAATTGCCATTTCTCTAGCTTTTTCTTCAGACATGTTAGGTTTGTATTCAGCATCGATAATACCCAATGCCATTTCGGCACCAGTACCTACTGCTCGCATACTCATCTGGAAGCACTGATCCAAGTGGATCCAATGTATAGATTTCCGGCTTGATCTCAAGTCCTCCAACAATAACCTGTGTTAGTAATGGAAAGAATCTTCTCTCAAACATTATAACAGACATCAACTTTGCAATAGAATTAGGTGCTACATTACGTCTAGTTTCCAGTTTTCGAATCTTGGCAAGAGCAGCGACCTGTCTTACCAGAACTTGCATGTCTGCAATCATTCCAGCGCATGCCGCTCCAACCTGATTAGTAACTGAAAAAGTTTTCTTTGTGTTCTTGTTCACTACAAAGTTACCATATGAAACGCGCTTTTCGGCAGATAAAATAACCCCTTTATCATAAGAAATTCCTACTGCTGTTGCACCCGGCAAAAATTGAAAGGCCATGTTTTCAGGATATATCCCATATCAGTTAGATTTAGTCGTTTCTATTTTCTGTCAAGGCAAACATCTGAACGAAACCTCAACAACATATAGTGTTAGCGCCTTACATCGTGATTGATACTATTCCATTAATTTGTCTTCGCTTGATGGTAGATAACGACATCCTATTTATTTTTGTACTTCAACCTTAAAATGTAGATAGGAAATTTATAGTTAATCCTGTGCTTTACATTGGTGATATCAATAGTCATAAAAATTGATAACCACGCCGCCCAAATATCAATTTAACAATTCTAAAGATGATTTTAAAGATTACACAAATATCATAATTTTTTTGATACAGAGTAGTCGTGGATTCTTATGGCTTCGGCAACAAGTCTGTTTTGAAGTTCTAGAGCATCTTTCCCTTCTGGATGTTTTGTTTCAGCTATAGCCTCCGCTACAATACTAATTATGTGTCTTATCAAGAACTCATCTCCTCTAGCAGATTCTGCGAGATAAGTAGAGTTTGCCTTATTCACGAATACGACGTTTTCATTTGTAAAGCTGTATCTAGAATCTGATTCATCCTCGTACGGAACAACCTTATAGCCAACTTTCTTCAAAGCAAATGTCTTTCTGACAATGGGTTTTCTAACTCTGCGGGTTGTTGTTACCACATCATCCCGTTCGGTCTGTTTTTTATCGATCGCTTCTATCATTTCTACTTGTTGTGGATTATTATTACTATTATTTGCGATCTGTTCAACGCTCTGTTGCGAGAATTCTGTCTTAGTCATTCTTTGTTGTTGTTCGCCATAATCTATCGGTGATAGTTCTAATTTTTCAGTCGTCGGGACCAACGAATCGACCCCTTCTTCGTAATTTTGGATTTGTTTTGAACTTTTAAGTATTGTATTAGTATCACTATTTCCAGACTCTGATGTAGTTACAATATCAGACACATCTTCCTTTTTTCTAAGATTAGGCGATTCGGTATCTCCTGAGTTAAAGTTTTCTCTCACATCAATCATCTCATAGCCTTCTACTTCCTCTCGAGTCTCAACGTTTTCAATAATAGCTTGTCCAAGAACTTTATCAATTTCTTTGTAGATTTTAGATTCTTCCCGGGTAATCAATACATCTTCATAATCTGTTAAGCTTGGAAGAATTGTGTCTATTATGAATGTCTTCATCAATTGATTGAATTCGTTGTATTCCTCGTCTTCAATTAAAGCAGATTTATCTGCAAATCTGGAGGTTAGTCTGTCACATCTGATGTATCCGGTTACTCTGTTCAACTTTGTTTCAAAACCAAAGTTGCTACGAGTTACAATATGGTTGCCAACCATGACAGCGATTCCCTTTTCGTCTTCAGATAATGGTCTCCTTGCTATTACGATTTCGCCTGTTATTCGACCATTATTAATATCAACGGGAATTCGATGACCTTGAATATCAGGTGCCTTTATCTGCTGTGCACCATTAAAGTCCCATTCTATGACTTCCTCTGCATTTTTAATGTATACTTCGAATATTGGCTGTCTTAAAATTGCTAGTTTACGAATCTCTTTTGATAATCTGAAGGCGTCAATAACAACTTTGGGACCTCTCATGGTAAATTCAGTCCCATTTCGACGCAGACGGGGTTCGTTAAGTTCTTCTAATTTAGCGAATCCAGAAAAAAGTTTATCAAGAGTGTTGCCATCAATTACAATAGACATACTAAAGTCGTCACGTTTAGTTCTTATCTTCATATTTTCAAATGAAGTTAGGAACGATAACCTTCCGGTTCCGTATCTTCCAGTTCTAATTCTTTTTAATTTTGGCGATATTGAATCCTGTTTTTTATGTGGAGAGCCTAAAAGTAAGAACTTTTCCATACCCTGACGATCCATTCCAGCATTGTCTTCAATGACAAGTGAACCATCTTTTAGAATACTAACAATAACCTGGGTAGCGTCTTCGTCAAAAGCATTTTCAATTAATTCCTTGACAATTTCATTTGGAGAAACCCACGTTTTTGTTGCAAACTCTCTAAAAAATGACGGATGTACCTTCAATTCAGCAGTCATTTCTTACTTGACGAAGCTATCTTCCTACCTTTATTTATTACGCGTCAGATTATTGTTGACAATTTTGTCAGAAGTATGTAAGCCATGCCATACAACATGAGAGTAAAGATTCATTTTTATTAATATTATCGTTACTTACATAAATCATAATCAGAGCTGCAAAAGTGCATATGTAGCAAGATTGTCAGAATATGTAAGGCAGACATTCAGCAAGATGCAATGACTTGGGTGTTTTTTTGTATGCAAAATCAAGAATCCTTTTGCTAAGAATATCAAAAACAGGTCGACCATAATTAAACTCCTCATCCTTATATTCACCCACCTTTTTGATCCTGCAAGAGAATAGGTATCACTGAAAGGCGGAATAGGAATACCATCTAACAGAAATGCATAAGATATTCAAAGCTCAAGAGAGCACTAATAATTTGAGGCATCATCAAATAAATCTGATAGAAAAGCTGCCTACCTTTTAAAGAGGGAAAAAACTTAAATTTGCAATTCAAAAAATATGCGGTGGGTCAAAAATTCCGACACTTCAATCAAGCTGTAGCGGATATAACGCAAAATTAATGTTAGAGGATGGAAGCATTTTTATTGGTATCGGGTTTGGACATCCTAACGAAATCGTAGGCGAAGTAGTTTTTAATACAGGCATGGTAGGATATACTGAAACGCTCACCGATCCTTCTTATTTCGGTCAGATATTATGTATGACTTATCCATTAGTTGGAAATTACGGAGTCCCAAGTAAGGAAACTAAAGACGAATATGGTTTGCCGAAGTATTTCGAATCTGACAAAATACAGGTCAAAGGTTTATTAATTCATAATCTATCAAGTGTAGCCAGCCATTGGAGTTGTATTAAAACACTAGATCAGTGGTTAAATGAGGAGAAAATACCAGGAATTTATGGCATAGATACAAGGGAACTTACAAAGAAGCTGAGGATTAAAGGGGTCATGATGGGCGTAATGTCAGTTTCAGAATCATCCATAGACGAATTAAGACTACCAAAATTGATAAAAAGTGATAAGTATGAAGGTCAAAACTTTCTTTCACAAGTTTCGATAAATAATCCTGAAGAATATGGCGATAGAAACAGGGATTGCATTGTCTTGTTAGATACTGGCACAAAGTATAGCATCATCCGTAATATTCTCAGGATAGGTTATAAAGTCATCCGCCTTCCTTGGAATACACCTTATGAAAAAATAATATCATATAAACCGAAAGGTGTTGTGATTAGCAACGGTCCAGGTGATCCCAAGGTTTGCCAGACTCCCATCAAGACTGCTACCAATTTAATCCAGAGATCTATACCTACTTTGGGTATTTGTCTAGGAAACCAGATTCTTGCGTTAGCAGCAGGAGCAGACACCTATAAATTAAAGTTCGGACATCGTGGTCAGAATAAACCATGTATAGATATGCAAAATAAACAAGCGTATATTACAAGTCAGAATCATGGGTATGGAATTGATCCCAAAAGTCTAGACAAGACAGATTTTGAAATATGGTTTTCAAATGCCGATGATAACACAATAGAGGGAATTGCACATAAATCAAAACCAATTATCGCAGTACAATTTCATCCAGAAGCATCCCCAGGCCCTTATGACTGCATTTTTGTTTTCGATAGATTCAAGGAATTAATCAACAACAGTAATAAAGTCGCAAAGGTAAAAAGATCTTCTGTTACTAATACTGCCACCAGAAATATTAAAATAGAAAAGAGGAGGAAAATTGCCAAAATATGAAACAGTAAAAAAGGTTCTTGTTCTGGGAAGCGGGGCAATTAAAATCGGAGAAGCCGGCGAAAGCCAGTTAAGCTGGCCGCTAATTTGACTACTCTGGTTCGCAATGCCTAAAAGCGCTTACCGAAGATGGAGTCAAGAGTGTTTTGATAAATCCAAATATTGCAACCATTCAGACAGATACGAGGTTTGCAGATAAGGTATATCTGCTGCCTATTAACACTGGCTATGTTGAAAAAGTGATTGAAGCCGAAAGACCAGATTCAATCATGTTAAGCTTTGGCGGGCAAACTGCCCTAAACACCGGTGTGGCCTTACACAAAGAGGGAATATTGAAAAAATATGGGATCAAAGTTTTAGGCACGCAAATAAAAGGAATTGAGATTACTGAAGATAGACAGCTCTTTAAAGAAGCCATGATAAAGAGCAATGTATCTGTATTACAGAGTGTCGCTGTATACACATTATCGGAGGCTTTAAAGATCGCCAAAGAGATTGGTTATCCTGTCATTATTCGAGTAGCTTATACTCTTGGAGGAAGAGGAGGGGGTGTTGCCTACAACGAATATGAATTACAAGAAATTGTTCAGCGTGGCCTTTCCCTTAGCATGGTTCATCAAGTGTTGATTGAAAAATATGTTGGCCACTGGAAACAAATTGAATACGAAGTAATGCGCGATAATAAAGGAAACGGTGTCATTGTTTGCAACATGGAAAATATTCTTTCAATGCGCGTCCATACTGGCGATAACATAGTTGTTGCTCCATCCCAGACATTGAATAACTTTGAATATCATATGTTACGTTCAGCAGCTCTGCGTGCTACTGGCTACTGCAAAATTATTGGCGAATGCAACGTTCAATTCGGATTAGAAGCAACATCTGAAAAATATTGCGCTATTGAAATTAATGCCAGACTTTCGAGATCATCGGCTCTTGCCAGCAAGGCTACTGGATATCCACTTGCCTATATGGCTGCAAAGATTGGACTTGGATATTCGCTTCCAGAGCTAATTAATAGAATCACAAAAGCTACAAGTGCATATTTTGAACCGTCATTGGATTACATTGTTGTAAAGATGCCAAGATTTGACTTTCGAAAATTCGAACTTGTAAAACGCAAGTTAGGTAGTGCTATGAAATCTGTGGGCGAAGTAATGGCCATAGGCAGAAACTTTGAGGAAGTTGTTCAGAAGGCAATTAGAATGTGTGAAATTGGCAGAGATGGTCTGGTGGCTAATAGTGATAATATGACAGCGCAGTCGGAAGACATGGAACCTATAGAGCACGCGTTGCTACACCCGAACGATGAAATAATATTTTCTGTAGTCAAAGCGATAGGAGCTGGAATGACTGTCGAAAGAATAAGCCAACTATCTGCAATTGATCCATGGTTCTTGATAAGAATCAAGAGCATCGTCGACATGGAAGACAAACTGCGGAAATCTAATTTTGATGAGGATGTGTTTAGAGAAGCTAAGAAAATTGGTTTTTCTGACAAACAGATCGGAAGGTGTTTAGGTCTTGATGAAGCTTAAAACAAGGAGTCTAAGACAACGATTTGGAATTAAACCTGTAATAAAACAGATCGATACATTGGCTGCTGAATGGCCTGCAAAAACAAACTATTTGTACTTGACATATGGTGGTCAGACTGACGATATTGTAGTTGAAAGTAAGAAAAAGAATGTGATAGGACTTGGTGCAGGTCCGTATAGGATCGGTAGCAGTGTAGAGTTTGACTGGGGAACTGTTAATATGGTATGGGGTCTGCGAGAAAATGGCATCGAAGAAGTTTCTATAATCAACTGCAATCCTGAGACAGTGCTCTACAGATTATGATATCCCTGATAGGTTGTATTTTGAAGAATTGACTTTTGAAAGGGTAATGGACATTTATGAAAAAGAGAAGCCTACAGGAATTGTAACTTGTGTAGGCGGACAGACTGCAAATAACTTGGCTCCAAACCTATCCAAAGCTGGAGTTAATGTTATTGGAACAAGCAGTAATGATGTCGATAGAGCAGAAGACCGAGCAAAATTTGGACAATTATTAGATTCACTAGGTATCAAGCAACCTGCTTGGAAAAAATTTACTGATTTATCAGAAGCTAAAGAGTTTGCAGATAGAGTAAAATACCCTGTTCTGGTCAGGCCTTCTTATGTTCTAAGTGGTGCTGGCAATGAAGGTTGTTTGGGGCGATCAACAATTAGAACAGTTTTTGACTGAGGCAACAAATGTTAATCCTGATCACCCTGTGGTCATAAGTAAGTTCTTGCAGGAAGCTGCCGAGGTTGAAGTGGACGCTGTAGCTGCTGGAAATGAAATTATAATTGGCTCTCTTATCGAACATATTGATAACGCTGGTATTCATTCTGGTGATGCTATAATGTGTATTCCCCCATGGAGACTTGATAGAAAAACTATTGAAACAATTACAGATTATTCGATAAGAATAGGAAAAGCCCTTAACATAAAAGGACCATTTAACATACAATACCTTGTAAAGGACGATGAAGTATCAGTAATTGAGGCCAATGTTAGGGCATCGAGGTCTATGCCTTTTGTTTCGAAATTTGTTGGGATAAATTTGATAAATCTTGCTGCGAGAGCTATGACAGGTAATTCGCTGCCGGAAAGTGCAAAAGATTTATGGCTAAAGAGTACAGGATTTGGAATCAAAGTTCCCCAGTTCTCATTTATGCAACTTGAAGGAGCAGACATTGTTCTCAGCGTAGAAATGCAATCAACTGGTGAGGTAGCATGTTTTGGAAACAGCTTTTATGATGCACTGTCTAAAGCATATATGGCTGCAGGATACTCGCTTCCAATGTCAGGCGCTGCAATAATTACAGTTGGGGGACAAAAAAATAAAGAGAGAGTGTTGCCATTGGTTTCTCTGATTTGTTCTTTGGGATATAAAATTATGGCAACAGAACATACAGCAGAGTTTATTGAGAATCAAGAATTCAAGAATATTCAGCATGTCTATAAGATTAGTGAACCAGATCGCAAACCGAATATTTCAGATTTGTTGTTCGAACGCAAAATTGATTTTATTGTCAATATCCCATCTACCTCTACAATTGAAAAATATGTCGGAATGTTGTATGATGAATACCAAATCAGGAGAAAAGCAGTAGAAATGGGTATTCCAGTCCTGACTACGATGGAATCAGCCTCTTCGTTTATAAAAACTTTGGAGTGGCTAAAAACAAATACTCCGACAATAAACTCTCTCAGAACTTATGTCAATTTATAAAATATACTAAAGTAACCATGATAGTACTTCCCAATGGCAATATAGAGTAGAGTTTTTCAAATAATATTCTGCAACATGGCGGTATCTCCAACTATTGACCCAAGAAGTGTTATAATCAAACCTTGCTGAATTGCATTATCCTTTAACGCCCTATTTATTAAGGGAGATATCGATTTCCTACAATAATCTCGTTTATTGATTCTATATAGAAACTTGTTAAAAGTTGGAACAACCAAGATGTCTAACATTCCTTCGATATGTGGAAAAATCGCTTCTTTTTTAACTTTAAGGTACATCCAAACACGTTGTCCGTTGATTACACTGCTATCTTTCATAAAAATTGGATGAATATGGCCCATTACAATCCTTCTTATAGATGTTCTAGTGTTGGAAGGCATAGTATGGCCATGGATCAGCAAGGTGTCATCTAAAACCATTCCTTGGTTACTAATCATATTGATATTTAGAGGTGCTAGGAACCTAATATTACTATCATGATTACCTGGAATCAAGTAAACATTGGTATATTCAGAAAGTGATTTAAAAAACTGAGGAATTATGTCCCATTCATTCTTGCTTATAGGACCAATATGGCTCTTTATATCGCCAAGTAATATTATACCGTCAATTTTATGAACTTTGATAAGATCAAATAATTCATCGAGCATTTCATGAAGCAAGAGAGTAGAGTCAATTATAATCCCTTTTGCATCAAGTTCAGACTCAAAACCGAGATGCAAATCGGATATTGCTATATACCTATGTTGTTTTCTATCCCACACACCATCCAGTAATAACGCAGGATGCGGATATAAGGGATAGATTTTGACCACAATAAAATTAATTTGTATTACAATTATTAAACCTCTTCTTTACAAATCGCTTGGATATTGAGTTGTACCACAGGAATTTCTATAGTAGAATAAGAACAGGAAACACTTTTTTGATTAATTCTATTTAAATATATAGATTTAAATTGTTTATTTATGAAAACAGCTGCGTCTGAGCGAGTAGATAACACAGTAAACTCAGGCGGAGTAAAACTTCACATTTTTCAACCAAGTGGCAGAAAGCTTTGGACAGTAGTAGGAAAAGACAATGAACAATGGGCTGATTTAGATCTAGAATTTTGCTCTTGCAAAAATTACTACTATAAAACACTTTCAAATGCAGAATTATGTTACCATCTTAAAAGCGTTCAGAAAGCAGTGGAACAGAATAAATTTGTAGCCATCAAATTTGATGACTCAGAATACATTCAATTTATAAAGGCATTATTGAGAGATAATGTAAATAAATTATTAAATGGTTGAGACATCTCCTGTTGTTTTTTCTTCTGTCTTGGTTTCCCCTCCCTTTCGACCTATTGCACTATAGAATTCTGGTCCACGCTCCTGTTTCACAATCTCTCCTCCTCGCTTTCCGATTTCGCTATAGAATTTGCTGCCATATTTTTCCTTCACAATACCACCACCTTTTTCTCCAATTTCACGATAAAAATCAATACCATACTTTTCTTTTACCGATTCTCCGCCTTTTTCGCCTATTGAATGATAAAAATCAATACCATATTCTGCTTTAACTGCTTCCCCGCCTTTTTTTCCAGCAACGCGAAGACTTTCTATGTCTTGTGCCCTTGCTTCACCTCCCGCCTTTGCTACTCTTGATTTAGTTTCAGGGTCTGCAGCTGCGAGACCTCTTATATTGTGGGGCGAAACTCCTCCCTTCTTTGCCACTCTAAGCCTTGTTTCATCGCTTGCTGATGCCAATCCTCTTTTTGCATGGCTTGTATCCTCAGTTTCCATACAAATGAATTACTTGTATCAGATAAAAGGATTGGTTTTGATTCCTAAATTATATGCAATTTCTCTAGCAACAAAAAAATTCTACAAGTAGGTTAACTGGTTAGTTCAAAAAAATGAAAAATATAAATTTATGTTAGCATTTAATATATTTCAACAGGAGCAACTAACTCGTCAATTTGGTGGTATATTCCCAATAAACGTGTCCCCTTCTTAGTTGTTCTATAAGATTGCTTTCCTATTTCATATTCTAACAAATCATTTTCCATCAAAAGTGTCAG
The DNA here is from genome assembly GCA_963825865.1 of uncultured Nitrososphaeraceae archaeon. Taxonomy (GTDB): domain Archaea; phylum Thermoproteota; class Nitrososphaeria; order Nitrososphaerales; family Nitrososphaeraceae; genus CAWGVG01. The sequence continues at coordinate 140,311 of CAWGVG010000003.1, forward strand.
ATATTCTTTCAATTGATCAAAAGAAAGAAATGCATTATACATTATTTTGGCGTTGCTAGCTCCACCATTCGCAGCTTCTAAAATCATTCCAACTATTTCAGTTCTGCTTCTGTTATTCATCGAAAGGTATGGTGAATACTAAGTATTTATAAAAGGCTATTCTCTGTACTAAAATTTATGTCAGCTTCTTTTAGATAAAACTATGTACGTGTTTTATTAATTATAATTATCTCTTAATAGAAGTGGCTGTTCTACTAAAACTAATCTATCCTTTATTGATATATTCAAATTATGAATGTATAATTCCGGGTTATGTTATCTAAACTACCGTCTGAACTTTAGTTCCTTCTTTTAGCCTGCCCGTTGAATTTTCCTGCGATATTGTTATTTACATTGAATGTTTTGATCCCATAGTTGGCTACGTGTGCAACTTCTGACCACATTGTAAGCAAGCTGGTTTTGCTTGCAAAAATTTATCTGATAAATATGGTCAAAAATTATTTTATCAGAGACCATGAAAAAGAACTACATGCTAAAATAGATGCACATAGAGACAGAACATTGCATCAATATAAATAAGAATGAAAGAGAGAACAGCAAAACCAGATATAGGAATTTAATAGGGTTTTTTATAATTGATTGATTACTTATAGAGCCAGCAGCGAGTATAACCTGTTTCATTTTTTATTTCGGGAGGATCCTGTTTACAAATTTCCATCGCATAAGGACATCGTGAATAAAACCGACATCCAGACGGTAAATTCAACATATTTGGCGGATCGCCTTTGATAAAATGCATTTGTTTATTATTAGAATGTAACTTTGGAACAGCAGATATTAACTCTTGAGTATATGGGTGCTTTGGATTTTTATATATTTCAGCCGCGCTACCGAATTCTACCAATTGACCAGCATACATTATTCCAATTTTGTCGGCAATCTTTGAAATGATAGCCAGATCATGTGTTATCAGAATTATTGTCATTCCTTTCTCCTTTTTCAAACTCTTGAGTAGATTAATTATTTGTGCCTGGACAAGTACGTCTAATGCAGTAGTTGGTTCATCTGCTATCACTATGTCTGGTTTCAGCAATAAAGCCATTGCTATAACTACACGCTGTTTCATTCCACCACTCAACTCGTGAGGATATCTCTTTGCTATAGATTGATCAAGCCCGACCTGTTTTAGAGATTCTGAAATTATTCCTTCAATATTATCTTTGAAATTGTGTTGTTCCATGATTTCTGCCATTTGGTCTCCTATTGTGTAAACGGGATCAAGTGTATTCATTGCCCCTTGAAATACCATAGCAATTTTTTTCCACCGAATTTTTTTGTTAAAATCAGAATATGGAAGTTTTACAATATCAATACCATTTAGGATAATACTGCCTTCTACTATCTTGCCTGGCGGCTGCATTGTTCGTAAAATGGCGTTTCCTAGACTAGTCTTTCCACAAGCTGACTCACCAGCTATACCAAGTGACTCGTTCTCGTTTATTGCAAAGCTAATTCCATCTATTGCCTTTACAACGCCATTATTTGTAAAATAATATGCTTTAAGATCCAAGACTGCAAGTTTAGTCTTTGCTGATGAAGTCATTTATACCAATAATTTGTTATTTGGATATAAATATATTCATAATACAGACTTACGGTATATTATCAACATAAACTAGTGTAAATATGCGTTTATCTTTATCATTGCAATGGTTATGATGTATTCTACTGCTACAGAATGTTGGTTTGACTTAAACCATGAAAAAACGTTTTGCAAGTTCAGGTGTCATCATCATTTTTAAAACGCCCAAGATTTATAGACAATTCTTGTAAAGTATATACTTTCACTTTCATAAAATAATAATAATAATAATAATCATTATTTGCAGTATACTATAAAAAGCATAAAAAAGATAAAAGCCTAATACAGATATGCAACTACACTCTTTGGGAGTTGGTGGCGATAACCTTGTATGGCATGCGAGAGTGGACCATGGAAATTATATATATATACTATTGTTGACAGTACAGTTATAGTCTTTTACTATAAAGGATTATAGTAACTGCATTACATTACAAATAGTATTATAGATATGAAGTGGTCTCATGAAGGGAATATAGGAAGATTGAGCTCTGCCAGAGCTAAAGAGATGGCTGTTGTTTTGGCTAGAACTATATTGGCTCTACTTAAAGTAGGAGCTATACAAGGAAGAAACCTGCTGAGAAAGATTATCACTATTCTCTCTAAAAAAGGAAAGGTTGTTGGAAAACAAAAAGGTGAAGAAATTGGATACCATTTAAAAAGATTAATAACATTTTTATCTATAAAGGCAAATACCACTGGAAAACAAATGGCTATTCAGTCAGCACAATTACTAAAACATCTAGCAATTATTTTGGCTAGGAAGACTAATGAAGCTGCACACCAAACTATTCAAATAGTAATTGCATATAATATACCAGAGAAAACAAAAAGCTACCTTACCAGAGAGCCTGAAATAATGGTGCCGACGACAACTACTTTATCAAATCCTCCCGATCCTGAGACTACAATTAGAAGAATTACTTTGAATGATAAACTAGCAGAAGAAATAAGAGAGGAAATTGGAATTGACTGTCAGGCTATGGATGTTAATTCTCTTCCAGTGGAACATAAACCATACTATAGCTACATTTTTCCAATGAGCTCAAGAATTGTTACAAACAGAGGTTGTATAAGAGTTAAAAGTAAGAGTTTTGACCTTATACAGATAATTCAGAGAAATTAGAATTAGTTAAGGATAAATTCGTGCAGCTTTAATGTAATTGATGTTAGTAACACTCTTAGAGATATATGTTATCAATTTATTTGCATTGTTGGAAAGTTGTTTATAACGATGATAAGATAATGGATATAATAATTTTGACATAATAATTGGACGAATTCTTGTGGGTGTTATAAGAGAAAGCCAGATTATACTTTTTTTGTTATAACACACAAATTAAAAATAATAATTTTATTTAAAGAATTATCGGCTGTGAGACGCTGATGTTCCATTCGTATATTCATCATTATTCTACTACTATTTTGGATAGTCAAGAGCCATGAAAATGCACTTCCTCTCCCTCTTCTCCTTCTCTTATGCATCAGCTTCCAAAATGACGATGATTATGTGGATTACTTACAGAAGCTGTTGAGTCCTTGCCTCCGTTTCTATATTTTCCAGCAACAAGCCAGGTTACCATGGGTATCTACCACAGCAGGAAGTGAAGACATGTTTGTGTCTTCGAATACTTCATCGAGCCGTCAAGTCCATAATATTACTCAAGTGAATAAAAACTCATAGTAAGATTCAAATGCACGTTATTCTATGCAAAAAATTAATATTAATATCAGAAATTGCCAAATATTCCTAATAAATCAGTCTAGAAATTCAGACTATTGTCTAATAAAAGTATAATACCTCCTACCATTTTATACCAAAGCAAGGAAGCGAACGGTAAAAATGACATGTAAAGGTATATGTATACGCCATAAAGCACAGAAACCAGTCCATTTGGGTCGTTATGCTATGGGACAGAAACGTTGTCAAATATGTGAGCTATTTATAAGATGGGATGGATTATGGTGCCCCTGCTGCGGATATAGATTAAGAACAAAACCTCGAAACTTGAAATATAAAGCAAAGTTAAAAGCAAGAAAGGAAATAGAAGAGACTAAAATGATATTAGCTGTGCAGCCTGCACAAAAGTAATAGAATAACAGCCTATTTTCAACAATGCAATAGCTGCAATCACATAAAAATGATATATACTCCACAGTAGTTGGTTAGTGTTACCAATAACTGATAACGATAATACAAAGAAACATAATCAGAAAGCACTGCGATAAGCAGAACAAGAGATAAGCAGATCAGTAACAAAAAACGTTATCCAATAAGAATAGAAACTGCTTACAAATGCTACCGTGGTTGATTATGCTATTAGATTTGTAGAACAATCTAAAGGGAAAATAAAATCGCCATCTTCTGGAGACAGAGAAGAGGAAGACAATAAGCAGTCGAAGGATCATGATTATAATGAAGATACTGAAGAATAAGGATAAGAAATTGAAGAATAGAAATAACAACTAATAACTAAGGTAGTTTAAAACTTTTAATCCAAAATATGTCAAATTTGATTCTCGAACTCCTGATCCATAGTACATAGTGATAAGAAGGTAGGTGTTGCTACAGGAACTTGTAATTATAGATGCCATTCAAACTAACGACTCCTGTAATAAAATTACGACTGCACTTAATTGTACTAATGCATCTGCAACCAATGAACTTACGGATTTCTAAAAAATCCATATATTCAAAAGCGTCTCATCTTTAACAGAAAATAACGTCAAGGTACCTACAGTTGATCTATCTTCTCGGAGGTTAGCCGACCGATTGCATCTATATATGCATATGGTCGTATTGATCATATGTAAAGGCTGTTATTGCCCAACTGTATGATGAACATTATATACGTCACACTATGATTTTAACTCCCTTGACAAACGTCCTTCAAATGAGTGCTCCTTATAGAGATAGACGTAGATATTTGAGGTAATGGTAAAAAATAAAATCAGATTGATTACTCCAAACATTCAGATATGTTCCCTTCCAGAAGTATATAGTCGATTTAATCTCTTCATTTATAGTTAATAGGAGAATCAGAAAGCCATTTGTAATTATATGATATCAGTGGTTAAGGAAAATGACAAATAAGAGGAATGAAAAAAAGAGAAAAACAGATGATAGCTACTTTGCAGTTAGTCGTCGTAAAACAAGAAAAATTATGATTAAAATTCTTTCTATAGGTTCAGCAGTTATAGCAGCATTCATTGCTATGGTTATAATAACTGGTGCTTCTATAACAAGCCATGACGATAAATCACTAGTAATGCACCTTCATCCACTTCTAAATGTTATGGTAAATGGTAAGTCTATTACTGTCCCAAAAAATATAGGTATAGATTCACTATTGCATAAAGATCATTCTCTAGATCATTTTGGAACGAGTGGGGCCGCGCCATTGCATACTCACGATGATAGTGGTACCATTCACGTAGAGTCTACAGCAAACAGAAATTATACATTAGGAGAGTTTCTAAATATTTGGGGGTTAGATCTTAAAGGCAAAACAGTTAGGCAACCGTTGATGGTACCGTCATTTCTGACCATATAAGTCATATTTTAGAAGACGGACAAAATCTGAATCTATATATTACATAATAATCAAACAACACGGTTTAGTAAGAAGAAAACCAAATAAAAATCCACATACAGTAGTTAATAATGAGCTATCTCTTATTACGCTATCGTAATCTTTGATTACATCATCTTTTACATCCTCTTCTGATATTTTTATTCGTATACTCTTTATTTTATCTTCTAGCATTTTAGAACTACCGTCTTTTAATATTTAGTTCCTTTTACTTAATTAAAATTATAGGTAATTCTTACTATTGCTTTACGAATTAGATATACATTAACAACCACTTAAGACATCGGAAAAAAATTTATCCAAATCAGAAAAAAGAAGATGAAACGAACAAGTCCTTATTTAGAAACAGAATTGTGGGAATGTGATTAACTTTTATGTATTTTAAAATACAATCCATGAAAGCGTAATAAAGCTGATCAACGTAAGTTCTGGGAGACGTACGACTATTGAATAAAAAGTCAGGGTAGAAGTAGTGCATTCAAGATATGAATTGAAATGAGTGAATCATTTTCTGTGCCATTGGAAGTGTTTCAGGTACCAGGGATGATCCTGTAGTGAATATCAATGTGTAAAGTTTGTCACCTCTAATCATATATGTGTCTATGTTGAATGTATCAGCTAGACCACTGAGATGAGTGATATACTGTATCTGCATTGCAGAATTACCTCCAACAGTTGTTGAATTAGTTCTGAGAATCTCACGACTAATGTCGCTGCTGCCTAGAGAAGCACCTGGTGAGGATAAGAATTTAATTTTATCAGAAACAACATCATCTAAACTTTTAGGTTTCACTTTCAAATCTTTTTTATCTAGGGATTTCTCTACAGGTGTTACGCCGATGGTTAAAAATGTATGTTTGTCTATGTCAAGAAATGTGCCAATGGGTGCTACAAATGCTATAACTGTGTCAGTTCCATAATACAGAAATTCCATTGAATGTAATGTATTTTTTGGGGCTATGTACCAGTCTGAAGGATACTGTATTCTAAACAGATACTGACTGTTTTCATAAGTCTTTGTCATAGCGGCTGTGGTCACTACTGTAGTAGTTTGCGCAGATGCTACTATAATAGACACGAACATCGACAACAAAAGAGGAATAATAATAGCAAATGCAATTGTTCTAATTGGCATCATTATTTCTTGTTACACTACTAATTTCAATCCTTGGATTTATACTTACTAACTTGTGTCCCTTTCAGCAACTGATCCACTGAGTTCCTACTAGCTCTTTTGGTGTTTATAGCGACTACTTACGCCGAACTTGGAATGATTATCTTGGACGAATAGAACATTTTATGAGGTGGCTATACAATCAAAAATACAATTTAATGTGCATTCTATTTCTTTAATTAAACTAGATTCTATTTTTATGCCTTCGTAAGAAGAATCTAAAAATGTTTTAACCTCAGTGTTATGCGAGTTAAAGGTTAAATCATAGGTCTTAATATTAATTGTTGTCGGTCTAAAAATGAGTTATGGTAGAGACAGCGGTTATGGCCGCGGCAGGGGCAGAAGTTATGGTGGCAGTGGTAATAGAGGTTTCAACAGAGGTTCTCCTGGCCCAAAACCAGTCGAAGCAGGCAAGGAATATGAAGTAGATATTACCGAAATCAGTAGACGAGGAGACGGGATTGCAAAAGTCCAAGATTTTGTAGTTTTCGTTGAGAACGGAAAGGTTGGAGATAAGGTTAAGGTAAAGGTTACACAGGTAGCAGATAGATTCGCAAAAGCGACAATTGTGCCATAATAGTACAGTATACCTTAATAGTATAATCGATTGCTTTTGTTTTGACATTTGGATGGGAATTTCATTGTTTTCGAATTTGACAAATCCAAGCGCTGTGAATACTGCTGTTGTTGGGTACCTGCGCCAAAAATTAGGAATGGATGTAGACGCCAAAGAATGCTTTGAGAAAGCAAAGAATTGGATAAGTAAGTCAATAAAGAAAACTGGAAGCTAAAGCAACAATACAATCTTAATCAGACTTACAAAGAAATTAAAGACAATATTGGTCATTTTGTAGAGCTGTATAGGTTTCATATTTTGTATTGCAATCCCGCTTAACCTAAGTTAAAAACAACCTAATTAGAAGTTAGTATGTGTCGTCTATTGCAATTATTTCTAACCTATTTTTAACTGCTACTATTGCCATAGATAGTATCCAGAATAATAATTGTTATTATTATAATGTGATGGAGGAAAATCCTACAATTGACGTAGTTTCTGTTGGGACAATTCACCATTTGCAAATATCAACGCCTTGCAATGATCACACCTCAACATTGTCTTGAGAGTATTGGTAGGTTTAGGATAGCTGACCAACTACCCAAAGGACAATAAACTGTACGAATGAGATTATGGTACAGGTACCTTTCTTAACTTCACGCCTCAGTTAATGTCGCTATATATATAGAGATTAGTATTTCCGTCCTTGTTGTCTCCCTTTCGTAGTGTCTCTATTCAAGCATAGTTAATGGCATTTTGTTACTTGTTTAGACAGTTGTTGTTGTAAGAATTATCCCAATACGTCTGCAAAGCAGTAGCAGCTGAAATGTAGAATTTATAGACCAGTAAACAGAATTCCTAAAAACGTCTTTGTTGAAAAGTCTGTTCTTGATATTCAACAATCATTTGAGTATAACTAGGAATATCTTTTCTAGCTTCATCTATTGTTCTTCTGGCATTCTCCGTGGTTTGATCTAATGTTGTATTGACAGATTGTTGTTGTTCTTGCTGTTCTTTTGTAGTTGACATATTGTTTCCTATAATATATACACAAAGTGACTATATAGAAATGACTATAGAGTAGTTCCTCTACTAAGTACCGACAGCAGCATCCTCTTCTTGTTTCCAGCTATAACTTGAACCCCAATAATCTGTTTTACGGGTATCCTATCTCTAGTCTAGCAGATTTGAATCCATGTGCCGAAGACATGACTAGCCTATGCGAAAGGCTATGTTTCATTATAATAAGTGAAGGAGGGCAACAACCAAAGCTATGATTAAGAAGAAGAACAAGGTTTTTTATTCTTATTCTTTAGTTCTGTTTGTTTTTTATCCAGTAATATTTGCATGCCGTCAACCCCTGTAAAAGAAATTGGCTATGAATTATACTTATACTTTCTTTGCCTTTTCTACAGAAAAACTGCAAAAAAGCATTATCAAGATTTATCAAAATAGAAGCCGTGTTCCAATTTGGAAATAGATACAGAGAAATTTAGACCAGAAAAAATATCCTATAAAAGATGAAGGATTTCTGAATTTGTAGTTGACGAAACACAAATTAAAGTAGGCAATGACTATTTCTGGATTTGGATTGTAATTGAACCTACTGATAAATCCATTCTTCATATTTATCTTTCCGCAGAAAGAACCATGTTTGTTGCAGAACATTTTCTTCAGAATCTAATAAACAAATATGGAAAACACCAGATTTCAACAGACGGTGGCACGTGGTATCCGTATGTAAGTTCCTCAAAATAGGACACCATCTCCATTCTTCTTTAGAGAAAAGTGTCGTTGAGCTATAAATTCAATACATAAAAGATAGAACAGAGAATTTTAACGACTATTTTCCTTGTAATAAAAATAAATGCAAACTAAAACACGTGACCAGCTGATTACACCTATTTTTGAGCTTCAGAGGTGGTTTCTTAAGTATGCAGCATTATATGTTTTAGAGTCAACAGTAACACCATTTGGATATTCGAATTGTCCATCTGCTGTACCAAAAGAACTCAATTTCTTTATAAATAAGGGATGTTGGAGCGCAACAACAATGTCAATAATTCGCTATGAATTGAATTTCGCAGGATTCTTATTTATTCTTGACTAGGAGCTGGCGTAGAAAGAGTAGTAGTACTAAGTGAAGTGTCTGAATTTATGTCGTTATTTGTTCATTACATAACCTAGATTTGGAAATAGTTAAAGCTTAGTAAATGAGATATTTTCATTCTGTGAATCATCCTTTCAAACTCAAACTTACCATAGGACAGAGGAACAAATTAAAGTCATTTATGAAGAATACGGGTAACAAAAAAGAATACCGCAGGCTACTGGCTATACTCCAAAAAGCTGAAGGTAGAACTTACGAAGACATAGCAAATGAACACGGAGTCAGCAGCAGGTCTGTACAGAGATGGGTTGCTCGCCTATATCCAAAGTGGGATAGATAGAATAAAGATGAAGAAACCTGGCGGAACAAAATCTGGCATAACAGATGAAAACAGAGAGATTATTCTATCAGCATTATTTAACGACCCGCACATCTTTGGTTATCTTAGAAATACATGGAGTCTGAGATCACTTGCAAACTGTCTGACAAATGAGCTAGGAATCCCAATCAGCTTCAAGCACCTGCAGAGAATAACAAAAGATTTAGGAGTTAGGTGCAAAAGGCCAAAACTGGAATTGCTACATGGAGGAGAGGATTATGAAGAGGGAAAAGAGAAAGTGCAAAACTACAAACAGATAGCTTCAGCTCTAAAAAAAAGGGAGTTGTAGTAGCATTTGAAGATGAGACTATTATAACACAGAAACCTTGTATTCGAAAATCCATGAGTTTTGAAGGTGAGCAACAAAGGATAGAACATACTGGTAGTAGAAAGAAGTTCTCTGCATACATATCCATGGTATGGCCTGAAGAGAAATTAATGACGTATGATTTCTATGATAAAATGGATTCTACGAATACTATCGACCATCTAGAGAATCTCAAGACAAACATTATGAAAAATGATTGGTGGAAAAGACTGGTACTCATATGGGATAACGCTTCATATCATGTAAGCCTAATGGTACGGAATTATATCAATGCACAGAGAAAGAAGACTGGCTGACCATAATCCACCTTCCAAAGAAAGCACCATACCTAAATCCGAATGAAAGGAAAGTAAACCAGCAAATAAAGTCAGATGTATGTGCGAATAGATTCTATGAACATATGGAAGACCAGAAAGCTGCAGTATCAGAATATTTGGACAAACGATTTGGAAGATGGTATGACGACATTAGTTATGACACTTGACTTATGATTGGCCTTCAAATGGAAAACCTTTGGGACAGTTTAAGGCAGTAAAGGTAGCAGGAGATGAATGGTCATAATAATAATATTGCTATTTCCATATATGTCCATACATATTAATGGGATCATTTACCAATATGCCTTACTGTGGCGATTAACGCATATTGAATATTTTTTAGGTATAATCAGGTTTGAAGAGATTATCGAGAGGTTTATACACTATGTTGAAAAAATGCAACAAATGTGGCAAGGAGTTTGTGACGAGCAAAGATCATGTATTATGTCATGATTGTTGGATGAGTGAAATAGAAAAAATAGGGGGAATGACAGATGATGCTTAAACACGCTGGAGCCAATCTGTAATGATTTGACTCAGCTTCGCATTATTGTTAAAATATATTATGAGATATATTCAAGTTATAAACATCTTTGAAGCTGCCCTTTCATGCTTCATTTGAGTTATATCTATTCCAGGAGCAAATTGCCATATGCCTGTTAAAGGTCTATCTATGTTTGTATCTACTGTCTCCAGGATTACAGGCTTCAATTCATGAATTATCCTTTGTCCATCAAAATGGTTTAGCATACCTAGTCTGAGTGAAGCACCAATCATACTGGCAGTGAAACTATAAAGCATCATTACAGCAGACTTGTATTTTGGAATTCCAAAGATACTGCTAACCACCGCTAGTGCTACGGGGTAAATACCAGAAGCTCTGGCTTCCTTTATTGCTTCTTGCTATCTATTTAGAATGGCCGTGGCGTTGCTGTTGTTATCATTATTACCAGCGACACCATTATTATTAGTATTATTTATAAAGGAACTTATGCATTTTAGAATCTGGTTGCCTGATCTAGTCGAAGCGTTTCTTACCTCCTGCAATACCCTCATTGCAAATATTGTTTGATTTATTTCAATCAACTTCTGTATATCTGAAATTAGTATGGCTTGATATGAGTTTCCTATGGCGACACAATCTACAGGACCAACTTGTTGTGTCAAAAAAACCTTTGTCAGATCACGTACCTGATTTGCACTCCTTATCTTTTTATCATAGAAATACGTTTCAAGCCCATTTGACATCGTATACATCCCAGTTGGAAAGAAAGAATCTGAAAGCTGCAATGCACTAATCTCATCAATACCTACCTTCTCAGTCTTTTTACTAGGATCCATATGATGTTGTTCCTTATGCTACTTTAATTATTTAATGTCACTGTCGATTTGATTCATTCTTCCTGCTTATTTCTGTCTTCGAATGTTCTTTACCTGATTCTAGTAAACAAACGAATATTGTAAGATTATGACCACGAAAGAACAGTCTTTAGAAAATAGGACAACAAGAACCCAGCTCGAGATCCGCCATGGTTCGATAGTATATGTATCTGAGACTGGGGCATAATACTCTGTTCATATTTTTGCCAATTTCCATTGATGATGTGGTATAAAGTTAGCCTCAGTTTTATGGTGAAAAACGATCAAATCCACCCAAAGAAGACTAGCCGTAACAAATACTTTATAATCTGTCTTAATTAACATACATGTCAATAGTTGTCAAATATGGGAAAAGATGAACTCATTTCTTAAAATCACTATATTGCTTATGCTGATACTCGGATATTGGTTAGCTGTATTTTTATCATGTGTACATTCGTTCTACTCTTGCGTTCGGCTGTCCTTGTTCTTGTTGTTTCTGCTGCTGTGCTAGCATTACCTTAATTAGATCCTCCATCTGTCTTCTGGTCTTCTCTCCTTTTCGTCTTAACGGGCTTGTGTTAATATCGAGTATACCGTGGCGAAGGGAACCAATTGATTCTATGAGCAATGCGACACCTTCAGAATCAGGAATACCGTTAGAAGCAGGTATGTATAAGCCCGTACATCTAATCTCATCTGACAAGCATGATGCCAAGAAGCCGCCTGAAGTCCCTTCTATAAAAGCCATGAATTTACTATCACTATCATCATCATCACCGATAGGTTGTAAACCACCATCATTATAAGCCGCCTTGACATCACTTGACAATGCCAGGGTCTTTCTATCCGGTCCCGGAATACCCTCAACCGGAAAACCATCTAAAAGTATGACTTCTTTGGGATTATACTTCTTAATCCACTTTACAACTGTGCTTAGGTACAGAGTGAATTCCTGTCCTTATTATGGGTATATCACATAGGATAATGCATATTTTCCCATCATTATCTGCGTATATGCGAAATGGATGCCTGAGCTTTCCACCTATGTATATTATTCCTGGAATAATAAACTCCGAGTCGACAAATGCTATCTGGTGCATGCGTAATTGTTCTATGATATAGTTGGTCGCTATTGATCCTACCATGCCTGGCCCTGGAAAAGCAACAATAGTGGTTGGCTCATTTAATTTAATATTCTTAATAGTAGTTTTTGGTTTTATGCTAGTTTTTCCGTCAGCAGAAGAAACAACAGTAACAATCTCTGCTGCCTCTGATATTGCTGTATTATCTGCACTTGTTTTCTTGTCCATATCAATCATACAAGCTACAAAGACTTTATAATATCTTGTATCTTCCTTATCTTTGCTCCATAAATACGTTTTATGTAATCCAAGCCTGAGGTATGTTCTTCTTCTGTAAATGCCTCTACTCCATCTTCTGCCACTACTATATTAAACCCTCTTATAAAAGCGTCATAGGACGTATGTCTGTCACAGATATTGGTATGCAGACCTGTTATTATTAATGTATCAGCACCCTTTCCATCGTAAACCCCTTTGAGGGCTCTGTCCAAACCAGTCCCATCAAAGGCACTATACGTTCTCTTGGGAATTATATAATCTGTGTCTGTTGTTGATGATGATGATGGATTTAGCTCATCTATTACTTTCGCTCCTTCAGTATATTTCATGGCATGAGGACCCCATAAATTCATCTCATAAGTATCAATTGGAAGATGTTCGTCAATGCAGTAAAAAACAGGTATCTGCTTTTGTCTTGCGGCATCAACCAAGAGTTTTATGTTCGGTATTATTCGAGTAGCCCTTTCACATTTGAGTTTACCTTTGACAAAGTCATTTTGCATATCAATTACCAAAATAGCATACCTCTGCTGCGCTTTTGCTGCTCTTTTTATGGATTCATCTCTAAAAGAAGCTGATGATGATGATAGAATCCGCTCCTTTAGTTGAATCTTGTTTATCATCTATTTGGCTGGTACTGATAGCGCTGTTTTCCGTTTCTTTTTCTCCTCCTACTCATTGTAATGTATCCATCTATTCACTAGAAGAATATATATAGAAATTGAATACAGTGCAATGCACAATATACGTAAGTATATCCATTCCCATTAGACAATATAGTACATATACATCAGAGTTAGAATCAAAAACAACACACGGCATGTTGTATGGAATTATGATCATAAATCCGAAATCATATAACACGCAGGAAAAGTAGCTTTATCTAGCATATAATAACGTCATGCACTGCAACCGCGCTACTTAAATAAATATTGTATTATGTGTAATTTAATAAAAAATGGCCTCAGGAACCCAAATTCATAAATTAAAAGTGGCAGACTATATGACTGATAATCCTATAACAATACAATCTAGAGCAACGTTTCCAGAAGCTGTAACTATCATGGCCACCAAAGGAATTGGCAATCTTATTGTAACAGAAAATCGTAATGTCGTTGTTGGCCTCCTTACAGAAAGGGAAATCCTTCAATATCTTTCATTGAATAGGGAAATACCAAATAAAAATATCGAATATACTGCGTTGCAATCATTTAGCCAAATATCGCCAGATGATACGATTTATGCTGCAGCTAAATCAATGATTTCCAATAAAACCAGATTGCTGGTTTTTGAGGATAATAATAATAATAAATTAGCAGGGATAATTACAGCATCACATATAGTCAGAGCATTTAGGAAAACAGATAGCAATCCGCCAGTAGAAGATGTAATGAGCAATAAAATATTTGATCTGGCATATAACAATTCCATTCTCATGGCAGTCAAAATATTACGCAAAAGAAGAATTGGCAGCGTTATTGTAACCAAAGACGAAAAGCCATACGGAATATTTACTGAAAGAGATTTGCTTACGAAAGTTTTATCAAAAGGTGTAGAACTAGATGAAAAAGTTGGCAGCTCTCTCTAATCCTGATCATATCTAAACAACTATCCAATATGTGTTATATCAAATCCTAATTGCTCCTTTAAAGCAAATTACTGAACGTAAAAGTCTATTGCTAAGATCATAACTGATACCATATGCAAAAATAAATTAAAACTTTACAATTTAAAAATAGATCAACCCGACCCTGTGCTGATTAACAAAGTTTATAATGAAGATGATTCAAGGGGAAAGTATTAAATACAAATACTCTTCCAATTAGGATATCTTTTTAGCCTGGCAAAGAAAGTTTGAAATCATCACACGCAGGATTTCACGTATCAATATGCTAAATAAAAGATATTTTTTTACAATCAATAATTTTTCAACGCCTACGAAGAATATCTCCAAACCAATACTCACTGGCCCTGTAGAAACCATTAATTATTATAATAAGATTTGTTAATCTATGCATGTTATACGCTATACATCTAAACGACAATTCTCTGTTCTGCGTTTTTACTGACCTTGATGTAAGATGTTCTCCAAATATATTTCGTTTTTGTTTCTCTGATGGTAGACTACCTTGGAGTAACCCCGCTTCATCTGTTTTCTATACTTTCCATGCGTTCTCCATATTGGTACTTCAGATCTATGTAGATGGCCTAGTAGTAATCAACGAGAGCAAGAAACCTATCGGCAGGATTAGTAGCAAACACATCATTTCCGATATTCTAAGGATTGGCTATCCAGACTGGTTAGAAAGAACGCAGAACAGATTGTGGATGATTTTGTGGTAACTGTAGATATGAATTCGCCTTTGGGCAAAGCATTAGAAATCTTTGAGAAAACAAGGTTTGCTTTTGTTTCCATAATAGCTAAAGATAGCTCAACAGTAGGCAGCATCACTTTCCATGAGATATTCTACCTTTAATAGCGAGAACTAATATCGATAGACCAATAAAAGATTTATGCTCTCCAGCCAGATATTAGAATACTATATATATATGATAACCTCGCCCCGATTCATTTGTTATCATAGATGCGAAGAAACAACAACCATTAAGCCGTTATCCAATTCACTTTACAACCAATACGGGTTTGTGTGCATAAGTTACTACGTTAGAAGCAACACTTCCCTTCAGGATAATTACTGTCTGCAGCAATATGAAGGACGAAGTTATCCTTGCCATTATAACACCGCTTACCGCAGCAGCAAACTAATTAACAATATAAATGACAAATAGATAGGAGAGTTAGTACACTATGCAGACTCAAAGCAGGAGATATCAGCAACAATAATCCTATCACATTAGAAGCGAATAAAACACTTTATGACGTTCGCAATCTCCTAATTAAATATAACATTAGCAGAGTTATAATTGTAAAGGAAAAGGAAAAGGAAAACAAAGAACCGATAGGGATCATTACAGAGAAAGATATCGCTCGCTTTCTTTTTAGAGACTTACCTAGGAGACGTCTTGGTGAAATAAGAATAGATGAGGCCATAAGAAATCAAAATCTGATAACAGCGAAAGAAGATACTGATGTAAGTAGTTGTGCTAGATCAATGGTGGAAAATAGCATAAGCTCTTTAATAATAACTGCAGACAGCATTTTAAGAGGAGTATTAACCAAGACGGACCTTTTGGATGCATATGCAAAGAGTTATGGCGGAGATGTCACAGCAAATGAATACATGACCAAGAGAGTGCTAACGGTAAATCCCGATGAGTCCGTGCATATGGTACTCCTTATAATGGTAGATAGCAATGTGTCTAGGGTTGTTGTAGTTGAAGATAATAAGAAAAATAGCAAACCTGTTGGAATAATTACCAGTCATGATTTATTGCCTGCAAGCACAAAATTACATGCAAATAAAACGACACCTTATACTCGATATTGGATGAAAAGCAAAGATATCCAAAATAACAAAATGAAAGATAACGCTACGGATATTGTTGGCAGGAGCAGAAGAAGCAACTTACCATATGGAATGAAAAGGATACTATTAGCTGAGGATATTATGAAATTTAATCTTATCATTGTTACAGATTATGCCGATTTAGTGGACGTAGCACTTATAATGAAAGGGAATAGGATAAGCGGTCTTCCTGTTGTAGATTCAAATGATAAGCTTGTTGGAATAATCACAAAAACAGACATTGCTAGAGCAATAGTAGACGGTAAATAATAGAGCTTGATTACTAGCTTCTATCTATGCTACTAGTATTCTTCTTCTTCTATGATATTCAAGTATCATTTCCTTTTGGCCTTCATTAAGGGTAGCGAGCTAGCTTAGCATCGCCTTCTCACACGATTTTACGGTCTAATGATGATGGCATGAATAATCAAGAAATACGTACCGCAAAGAAAACAATAAAATATTATTATCTTCTATTTGGGTGGTTTTTTACGACTTGACAATTGAATGGGATGCAGTAATTGTTGAAAATGTGTTACTAGCCTTGATAATTGTTGGGACAATTTATGTTGAGGGATGGTTCCAGAGAAAAGCACAACAGCGCAAAGACAAAGACATGATCAGACAGACAGTTATGTTCATAACTTCTGACCTTCAAGGAAAATTGCGATTTATAGAAGAATCAATCCAATACCACGATTACAAACCCTTCTTTACTAACATGTGGGATGCAATGATATTAGCAGGTAGACACGCATTACTTCCTTTTGAAATGTTCGAAGACTTAGAGCATACTTATTCGTCCATGAAATACTACAATACTGAGCTGCAAAGCAATAAAACTGACGAAAACGTTCTTAAAGATCTTTTAGCGGATGTAAGGAAGGCTATATATCATTCGCTTGAGAATCTGAGTGAAACTAAAAAGCCTTAGCTCATTTAGGATAATTTCATCATCAACGACTCTCCACCAGACAGATCCAAGAGCTGCCACTACTCCCATTGAAACATCGGAAAGTTATTCCTGGTTTGAAAATTGATACATCTTATCTTAACTCACAAGAGGCAGAAATCACAAAAAAGGCAAACACAACTTTGAAGTTAAATAAGCAAAAACAGAAAGATAACTATCCCCTCAAGCACTAGTGTGGCGTTTGTAAGTAGGTATATTCTTTAGCTGGATATAATGACTGTGTCTTTAAAGTATTTTTTATATGGAAATATCATACTTTCCTAATCACCCTTCTCCTTCCAATTGATTGCCTTCCATTACAATTCTTATTTATTTGTATTATGCTAGTAATGATGATAGGCTGTGGAGTTTGATTAATTCATGTATAAGCGAGCAAGGCATGGATTGGATGGAAGTAGGTATTGTCGTTTATTTCCTTATGGCTATATTGTATGTTTTTAAGGCCATCTCACTCTATTTCATATGGTACCTAATCAAAAATACAGGCAGCGGCTAATCCCGGTAATATTTTATTATCTCTGAGATAACATTATCTTCCTCTGTATGTCTTATTTTTCCAGCCTGTTCTCTATACCTAGTAAAGTCCATGGGAGTAATAATACCTACAGGCTTTCCTACAGCATCTCTATTATCAATGACAAGCAAATGCCTTATTCTATTTTGGAGAAGCACATCAGCTGCTTGTTTTGGCGAGGAATCAGAATTAATGGTAATAAGAGGAGAAGATATTATGTCGACAATTCTTATAGCATCAATATTGCCAATACTTTCATTTGCACATACCTTTCTGACTATATCGCGCTCAGTTACTAAACCTACAGGTTTGTTGTCATTATCTCTATTAACTACCACTAATGAACTAACATCCTCTTCTTTCATTTTCTTTGCAGCTTGCCGGACAGATGCCTCTTCTTTAATTGTTTTTAGCTTCGTTGTCATAAAATCTATAACGGTTGTGTGAGTCAAGATCATTTACAATTTAAATTACAAATCTTTAAGGATAACGATGAAATCCAAATCTTTTTCTGTGAGACAAGCTAGAGATGTACGCGCAATCAAAGTAGTATACAGATATCTATAATAATAAAGAAATATTATACGGATATTA
This sequence comes from uncultured Nitrososphaeraceae archaeon, assembly GCA_963825865.1. GTDB lineage: Archaea > Thermoproteota > Nitrososphaeria > Nitrososphaerales > Nitrososphaeraceae > CAWGVG01. The sequence goes on from CAWGVG010000003.1 coordinate 158,681, forward strand.
GATTAAGGTCAATAGATATAACAGCCGTAGCGCCATATCTACTGTGAAATTATATAAGGAAGAAATATTTCTATTATCGTATCTATCTGAGCTTTAGGCTCGACAATATTTCTAATTTTTGACATTGTAATTTTTATAAAAACTTGTAAATCTTACAAACAATAAATAGTCAGTTACATAAATAGATGTAATACAATCTAATAAAGTAATACCATGACGTTTATACTGATTCTCTTTCTGAAACACGTCAGAAAAGACTTTACGACTATAGCTTCTAAATAAAACACTATGAAATATCCGTTGTTAGAATTTTAATTAAGCACCTAGACTTGATAGAAAAAAGAACCTACTGCTGTTAACCAAATGTAATTGCTAAAGCTTTATCAGATTAAGAATAATATGCATAATGGTAAGAAATACAGGAGTGTATTCATCAGTACATGGTTTATTCTACTCCCCGATTTCAACGTCCTGATTAGAGTGGACGTCTTGATAATGCCTATCGGCATCATCTCTAGTAAGGAACTCTTTACCACAAATAGAACACCTAAATGTCCCATCTGTTATTGTATATTCCTACATTTTGTATCCAATTTTCCTTAGAAATTGTTTTCTCTCTTCGACATCTCCTTCTGTCTCTATACCTTTTGATTTAAATCCGTCGACGACTCCAATTATTGCCCTTCCCTGTTCAGTTTCAATAAAGATTACTTCAATTGGATTAGCTGTAGCACAGTATATGTTAACTACCTCTGGTACCTCTTTTAACCTTGGTAAAATGTTTATTGGATAAGCCTCCTTTATCAAGATTATTAGACTATGTCCTACAGAGAGTTTGTATGCATAATCGGTTGCAAGTAATTCTAGATTACTATCATTTCCAGCATGCCTCACTAAACATGGACCACTGGATTCACAAAAGGCGATACCAAATTTTATGTCAGGTACACAATTAACTAAACATTCTGAAACATCTTCTACTGTTTTGATAAAATGACTCTGAGCTAGAATAATTTGAACGTCCTTTGGAAGTTCTATTTTTGAAAATTGAAGCTCCATAAATTAAGAGAATAACTATCAACTATTAATACACATGCTATCGGAAATTGGCAAGAGCAATAATAATAATAAGGGCTTATATAATAATGGTGTATTTAATTGTTAAGACATTCTTAAGATGACTACTAGGTATGCAAAGTACGGAAAGATTAAAACCTCAAATTCATCACCATCATCAGGAGCAAAAGCAACAGAAAAACAAGGACGACGACAACAAAACAAAGAAGAACAATCATTATTAGTAAACATACCATCTGGTTCTGTGGAATTAGAAGAAATAGATATGTAGCCAAAGTACTTAGAGAATCAAAAATTGCTACCTTGATACTTTGACTAGACATTTTAGATTCGATATAAATTTACTGGCTAATAGATTCATTGATGTTACTAATTGGATTATAGATTATAATAGGAACAATCTGGCATTGGTATTATTAATAGTACACAAATACCAACAGAGAGCAAAGAAAAGAAGAATAGCTTCTTAAATCTAAATATAGGTCATTTTGGTGCCACTACAGGTGCAGGAGCGGCCCTGGTTGCATCTTCAAAGCTTCAAGATAATAATAACAACAATTATGCCATTGTCAACGCAATAGTGTCAAGAGTAGGAAGACCTGATCTAGCAGGAGAACATGGGTTATCAACAGTGAGATCACATACATTATTGATTATTGGTAGTAATGATGCAGTAGTCATCGAATTAAATAAACAAGCTCTAAATTATTTAACAAATACATTACAAGAAAGTGAATTAGTAATTGTTCCTGGAGCAACACATCTTTTTGAAGAACCAGGAACACTATAGACAGGTCTTGACACAATACAGATAGCATGAGGTTAAAATTTTTTTAAATGGTGGTCCTGTGTAATAATAGAAAAATTCCTATGATTTTTATCAGTCCTTAAACGAGAAAGTATTGTATAGATATTGTCACTACAGGTAGCGAAAATCAAAGGAATACCTATCCGTTTACATTTTACTTTAATTATTGCCTTTTTTCTAATATCTTGGACACTTGCAGCAACGCTAATGCCTCAAATATATCGTTATCCCGGTCATACGACTGTACATTATTGGATTATGGGTGTACTGGGTGCGGCTATAGTTTTTATATCTGTACTTTTACACGAATTAGCACATTCCATTTTAGCACTAAGGTATGGCATTAGAGTACGCCAGATAATGCTCTTCATTTTTGGTGGAGTTTCAGATATAGAAGAAGAAGAATACAAGTGGGAACAAGAAGGAGAAATAATAGGACCATCAAAAATGGACTTTCGCAAAGAGTTTAAAATTGCAGTAGTGGGTCCTTTGACGAGTTTTATTATTGCAAGTGTGCTAGCATTGGCATGGTGGATATTGGTTCAAACTGATACTACAGGAGGAGGATTTACGGTTACTACTAGCACTACTATTACTACAATTAATATAGCAAAAAGGATTGCAGAAGGTGTTCTTCAATATGGTGCAGTTGTAAACACACTTCTTGGAGGATTTAATCTTATACCTGCATTTCCATTAGATGGTGGCAGAATATTGCGTTCTGCTTTATTACAATGGAAAAAAGATTATGATCAGTCTACAAAAATTGCAGTAAAAATTGGAATATCAATATCCTACGGGTTTATGGCACTAGGCTTTATGACCATGATCTCCGGGGAATTCGTTAGTGGAATATGGATACTACTCATAGGCTGGTTTCTAAACACCGGCGCTCAATCTTATTTGCAACAACAAGGAAATCAGCAAGTTTGCAAGAAAACAATAACAAATGAGGACTACTACTACACCGTGTCTACAAGTTTACAGGACCCCTTTGCTAAAGCCTTCGAATGAGCTTTGTTCAAGCTATATTCATACTAAATTAGTCATCTCCCTTTTTTTCACATCGTCAGCATTACTTCTAAATCCGTGTAAAAACACGAATTGCACGGGCATATTACACTATTTGTGTGGTTCATCGTCAGACGTATACAGGTGGTTGATCAGGTGAGCAGATATTGTTCTCTTTTTATATATTTGTAAATGTCCAATTACCACGTATTCTTATTACTTGGTCCAAAAATAGGCTCTAGGCTACACATTGAATGTGCTTAACTAAGAGCTAATTTCACTACTTTTGTTTTTATTTTTATCTTTTTGATGGTAATTTAGCTTTCTCTTGTTCCAATATTTCTCTTAGTTTTTATTCTTCTTGTTCTCTCATCTTGATCCCTTCCAAGAAGAAGAACTGCAGCATCTTAATTACATCATTTTTAACATCTGGAGAGATCTTTATTGTATCTTATATGATTTTTTTCCGACACAATGGAAAGTCTTTAGCTCTAAATACTGCTCCCACAACGGATTATCATGGATTGTTGAGATTTATATAACACTCGATTCTAATAAAGAAATGGGCATTATAAAATTATGACCCCGGGAGAAGGACAGCCTTTGGAAAAGGGCAGCAACAAGAACTCATCTCCAGATCAGTCGTGGTTCGATAGGAACATGTACCTGCAAAACATGTGATCATGGCCTTGTAAGGGATTGTCTTAAAATAAGATGTACGTGCTGCAAAGGACATGATCATTCAATGGTTCTAGATGGAATAGAAGGATTTCCACCAACAAGTGATAATAGCAACGGATAGGAGGTGATATTAATGTCTGAGCGTATTCTCGGACAGCAACAAATTTCACATTTATCTTTGCGATGACTAGTGGGGTCTTGGGACAGGTGTTATCATAATTGTTGCCAAAGCTTCGGATTATCCCTTGCTAATGTCCATCAAGACACAAGTAGGAAGAAGAAACAACGAAGTCATCTTCAAACGTAAAAACAAGCTAATTGGAATCATATAATAATACTGACGTGTAGGATGATAATAAATTGTTAGATGATGCTGTTTGGAAGGACTATTAGTATCGGAATATGATCATGACGGCGGCAGCGATATTGCATTAGCTACTGATTTTTACCAATTAACGATGGCTGCTGCATACTACCACTCTAATAATGGTGATCTGAAGGGTATGAAAAAGAATGGAATCTTTGAAATGTTTGTCAGAAAGCTTCCATCAAACAGATCGGTACTTTGTGGCCGACAGGTCTTGAACAAGCAATTTACTTTCTTATGAAGATAAAGTTCAACGACAAACATATATCTTATCTAAAGTCTCTCGAGGCTTTCAAAGATGTTGGCCAAGACTTTTTCGAATATCTAGGGAGATTTAAATTTACTGGGGCTGTTTGGGCAGTACCTGAAGGTACTATTCTATTCCCTAATGAGCCTATTATAAGGATAGAAGCGCCCATAATTGAAGGACAAATAGTTGAAACATATCTGTTGTCTACAATAAATTTTCAAAGCTTAATAGCAACTAAGGCATCAAGGATAGTCACAGGCAGCAAGAGGGAAATCGTCAATCATAGAATTTGGTTCTAGGCGTGCTCATGGACCTCAAGCGGGACTTTTAGCCGCTAGGGCTAGCTATATTGGAGGATGCGTTGGAACTTCAAATGCACTTGCCGGCTACAAGCTAGGCATACCGGTATTTGGAACTATGGCTCATTCATTTATCATGAGTTTTGAAAATGAAGAAGAGGCATTCAAACAATTTAGCAAAATATTTTCATCCGGGTTTTTGCTAGTTGACACCTATGATAGTATAGCAGCTGTAAAAAAGATAATCAGATTAGGGATTCATACAAATGGCATAAGACTTGATAGCGGCGATCTGTATTATCTAAGCGTAGAATCCAGAAGGCTACTTGATAACTCTGCTGGCTATAAGGACACCAAGATAATGGCAAGCGGAGATCTAAATGAATACATAATACGTGACCTTGTTGACAGAGGCGCTCCTATAGATTCCTTTGGCGTAGGAACTGAGCTAAGTACATCGAAGAGATGACCCGGCAATGAATGGAGTCTACAAATTAGTGGCTGTAAGGATGCATGCCACACAAGAAGAAGATGATAAGAAAAAAAAGAGTCGAGGTAATAACATAAGATATAAGCTAAAGACCAGCCCGGGGAAGGAAACTTATCCTGGTCCTAAACAAATACAGAGGATAACGGAAAATGGTAAGATAAAAAAAGATGTGATAATACTAGAAGGCGAAAAAGAGATTCGTGGCGATCCAGGAGTCCCTTTACTAAGAAAATTATTTGATAAAGGAAACCTTTTATGCGAAATGCCTTCATTATGGGATATTCAGAGATATTGCTTTCAACAGATAGAATTACTTCCCACTCGATTCAAGGATTTAGATTTTGCACCAGGAGAATTTCCAGTAATGTACAGTGACAAACTGAAGTCTATAGCACATGATTTCAAAGCCTGGTAATGTTGTAAGCATAATAACAAAAAATACCTAAGAAAGTATATTTTAGATATTATTGTTTGATTACTTCGTTATAACCATCATTTAAGAATCATAAAATAATTTCTATCCACTTTTGATAGTATTTATTTGAATTTAGCTATTCTTATACCTGTAAATGGCGAGTCGTCGATCCGAATTCATAGGCTCTTATTACGATTGAAGCTGATGCAACACTAGGAGACGCAGCAGAAATGATGATGAAGAAAAAAATCCGCAGACTTTTGGTTAAACAAAACGACACATATATTGGAATAATAACCCAACGTGATCTGCAAAGATTAATGATAGATACAATCAGATCTTTGTCTATTACGTAATTTAGTGCAATCCAAGTAACACTACAAAATCTGGTAGATCTTAATGATAACAAAGATTCTTCGTCTTCGAAACAATATAGTATACATACTAACAAAATGATATTTTATAAAAAAAAGCATTGGAAATGACTTGCATTATTTAATATTCAAAAAACAAGTATCAACCAGAACCATCGTGAGAAGAAGCCGATTCAGTTGTAGTTATCGTAGTAGTAACAGTGCTACTATTAAGACGAAGGATTCTGTTAGAGTGTAGGAGGGTAGTGTGTATTTTCGTATCAATTCTTAAAGGATTATCAGTATTAATAACATCTTATTATGATGCATTTTATTGTCGAAAGAGCAGAGAGCGAGCTAATGCCGATCTTCTTCTCCCGCTGCCTTATTTCCACTGCCATTCTTTATTTGAAATGTTTCCAACCTCATCTGTTTCAGATTTAAAAACAGTCATAACGTTATTGAGAAAAGCAAGATTTCCTCGCGATGAGGCTGTCCTGTAAAATGCTGAACCATGCAATAACTTCTTGTTGCCTTCCTTTGCAACATTTTCAATTCCTTGGCTTGTCCATGTTGCCATTTCTCTTCCATCTTTGATAGTTATTATTCCTTGTCCTTGGCTATAGAATATTTCGCTACTTCTTCTAGTAGAACTTATAAGTGTCCCATTATCTGTGACACTAACATTGCCATTCATAATTCCATCCAGGGAGATAATATATTCTATCTGAACTTCTGGTTCCACAGCCAATATTCTCTGACTGATAACCTTGCCCTTTTCTTCAAAAAATGGATTTCCTAATGAAATAATATCTCTATCAGTCATATACTATTCGCTCTATATTATGCATCTTTCTTTAATAATATTTGAGTGCTTTGATGATGATGGCCACATATATTTAATTGCAGATTGATAATAATAATAATAATATGAAAATTTTAAATGCTGATCCTTCATTTGCTAGGCCATTATCCGAGAATGAAATAAGGAATTTTTTGACCGATACGAAACTGAATATCCATATTGCTACTATTGACGATAAAGGACATCCTAACATACATCCAGCATGGTACTACTTTGATAGTACTAACAATAAGACTTTACGTTGAAACAGCCAAGAATTCAAAGAAGGTAGAGAATTTGAGGAGGAGAGATAACGTCATCTATTATTGTGTTGATGTCCCGTGTCTGCCGTATAAGGGAGTTAGAGGCAAGGGAAGGGTGAGGATTCATGTAGATGTTAATCACAATATACCCATAGCTGAAAAGATAATGGTTAGATATCTAGGAAGCCTAGCGCATCCCATTGCAACATCCATTATGAGCAGTGTCAAGAATGGAGATTCAGTTATTTTAGAAATTACACCAAGTTACTATTCAACATGGGATGAGTCTTAGACAAAGTAGCCGATTGATAAAAGACAAACTTCAAATTAGATCCTTATGAGTTAACCATTTGGTAATAGATACTATTATTTGACAACTTGGAATGTTATGCGATGCAGTGCAGACGCACTTCCTTATATATTAAGAAATGTTAACATAATTCATGTCATCTGACTCAGGTTCAGAAAAAAAAGGAGATAACAAAAAGAGAGGAGCCTAGAGGCATTAGTCGCAAAGCTCCACGATACCATATGCAAGACATTTTCGATGACTTTAGGAAAGATATAGAAGATTTTATGGAACGCTCTTGGTGGCCGTCGTCATCGTTTATGAGGTTACCGTCATTATCATTGAGAGCACCAGCTTTTGGTAAAGACACAAGAATGGCCGTATGTGATGTAGTCGACAAGGGAGACAAATATGAACTGCAGGTAGAAGTGCCAGGGATTGAAAAGGATAAAATAGATGTCAAAGCAACAAAGGATGCTATCGAAATTTCTGGAGAAAAATCAGAGAAAACTGAAGAGAAAGGGAGAAACTACCTATACAACGAAAGGTCATACAAATCATTTCATAGAAGAATTGCAATTCCAGAAGAAATAATACCTTCAAAAATTGAGGCGAAAATGAATAATGGCGTATTAGTGATAGACGCTGCAAAGAAGACACCTACGAAAGTAGAAGAAAAAATGACAAAGGTAGAAGTTAAATAGAAAAAAGATACGAAGAAGAAGAGAAAGTTTCTTTTTTTATATTTTTTGTTTTGCTTATTGTTTATAAGGCATCTATTATTCGAATTTAGGTTTTTTAATAGAAGTGTGAATGTAATAGATAGCAATATCCCCTTTATCATTATTTTTTTATGCCAAATCTTTTTTTCCTTTTTCTTAGCCTATATCTTAAGGAATTGAAAAATGGGCTTGGCTACAATGTTCAATTAGTAATGATCCTGCTTCTACCTTAGAATCTGGAAGCAGTATCATCAGAATGAGCATGTTGTACTACTCTCTTGATGTTTGTTCTAAACACTTAGCAGCATTTATACTTGTTCTAGCCAGATCTTTGTATGTCCTGGTCTAAAATATAGTAAACGTCAGATTACTTATAATATATTTTATCTACAATGAAAAGGCTCGAGAAGAGAAAAAAATTGGTGCTGACGATTTTATTCAGTTATGTGTCTAACAGATTCCTTTTGCCTACCTGATCTCTTGTGTCCTAATTGATTCTTTAAGCTATCGCTCATTTGATCAAACATTTTAGCTAGATCCCATCCCATATTCGTATATGTGTGACGCCTGTATGGTGGTACTTATATTAACATCAACCTCATATCTTCTTCTTTGTCCCTGAATACCTCTCAGTTTCATTCGGCATCTTGCTTCTTCAATCTCAGGCGATACTTTGCTTAAGAATTTAATCAGGTTTGTAAACTTTGACTTTGCAAGTTCAGCATCAAAAGGATCATCTGGCAATCCTATGATGAATGCAGGAATTTCATGCTCTACTTTTTCTCCTAATAACGCAATTATATCCCTATATGTGATTATTCCTTGAATTTCATCAAATTGTTTTACTACAGAGTATGTTGAACCTGTATTTAACATCAGACCTGACAAGGAATGTATGGAATCATCTACAGCTGATACTGTAACATTCTGATCTAACATGCCAGTTACTGGCATATCTAGTCTGCTAAGTATATTATCAATTCCAATTGATTTTCTACCAATTCTTTCTGACGGTAGCATACATTCTAAAACATGATTTGATGTTAGTATTCCTTTCAGAGTAGGTGGACCTTTTCGCTCTTTTTCAACAACAGGAAGGTGATCGATTCTGCGTCTTATCATTATATCTTTAGCCGTAGATATTCGATCCTTTGTCATTATCGTTATAGGGCTAGGAGTCATTATATCGGAGGCAGTGATCCTAGCATGGCCTACTCCAGCTGAAGCTTCTCTTTTTTCTGTAATTTTAGCGTCGTACATAGCTTTCATAATCGCTTTGGCAGAAATCTGTCCTACTATATCATTGTGGTGAGACTCTATTACCGGCAATGCTCTAAGTCTATATAGACTCATTATTCTTGCCGCCTGTCCTATATTGTCTTTATCAGCAAGCGTAGGAATTCTGTTACCTAAAATAGATGGTTTTGCGAGCACTAATGTCTCGCACTGAAATTAAGTCTCTTATATTGATGCTTACTACAGCCGTACCTGTTAGATGTATAAATATGTCATACGCATTTTTTTCTGTCAAGATACCTATAATCTTTGACACAGAAGTATTAGTATCAGTTACAACCGGAGGTTCAATTAACTCTTTTACATATCTAGTGCGGAAATCTCTTAACGATTCATACAACTGGATGTTCATTTCTTTTAGTATCATATTCTAACACACACACAATCAGATCAGGATCTCTATAACTATTTACTATATATATTGTGCATTGCTGTGCATTCTCACTTCTAAAATGTAATAGTCGCATACCAGATATTACTGAATTTTTATGTACCGATATATAAAACATCCTCACTAGTATTGATAATCACAACATTGCCTGTAGACAAGTCGGATGGATCTAAGACTGTGGATGAGTTGAATTCAGTTAAGCCATAAGAATGTTAATCTCATACCTATATTGCGATGCTGTCCATTAAGAAGCAGTTTAGCAAATAAACTACTAATATTATGTTATTATTCTTGTCTGCATAATGCAAGGGTAGAAAAATGGTAGAAGAACCAAATCCGCAATTTCTGATAAAAAGTAAATATAAAAATCATGATACTGTAAGTTTCGTTGACTCGATGAGGGGGATGATGAGGACGAGCTATTCATTTTTTCTTGTTGTTTATATTATACTAACATGAGTCTTATCTTTTTTGTTTGAACAATTGTAGAACAGGTAACATTTCCAATATCAACTACTTTTCTTGATAAAAACAATCACAAACATCATCAACAATCTCGACTCCTTGTGTTGCTAGTTGTTCGCTCCATCTTCTCAAATGTGTCTACCAGGTAAAAAAATACAATAGATTTCTTGCGTAATTAGCAGCTATAGTCTAACACCCTACTTGTTTTAGCCGTCTTCTTAGATTGAAATGCTGTCAGACTGTATAACTCTGAAGTTCAGGAGACCGGATATTATATCAGATACGTTATTGTACTTCCTTAATCTGTTTCTAAATTTAGTACCCATTATTCCAAACTTTTTGATTTTACATATGGTATGTTCTACTATGATCCTTAGCCTAGAATGATTCTTGTTGTAAGTTCTTTCATCACATGAAAGCAATGTACCCTTTTTCTTTTTGATACGAAGTACAGACTTTACAGTGGGAAAGTCCTTTTCAATGCCAAGATAACCAAGATCAACTATGTTTTCAACTTGTGATGGAGTTATAGAATGATTGTGTTTGTAAATGTCATAATCATGTTTTCTTCCACTTCTGTGACCTGTCTTATGCAGTATCAATCCTTCACTGTTTACCATCAATTGTGTCTTGACAGTATGTTTCTTCTTTCTACCTGAATAGTAACTCTTCCTTCTTCTTTTGTTCTTAGGTCTTGGAATTTCTTGTTCTGTAGAGTCTATGAAAGCCTTGAATCCAGGAAAGTACTCTTCTACTTCATCTATAGTTCTTAATCTCCTAGTACGTTTGTATATCTTCTTTGGCAATGGAATACACTCCTTGATAAGTGGTTCCATCATTGATATATCTCTACAAACATTGCTTTGATCAAGGTCAAACAGAAATCCTGATAATGTATATGTAATGTATAATCTGTAGTATACTAGAAGCATAACGAATCTTTCTTTAACTTTAAGCTTAAATGGTCTACCAGCACCTATATCCCGTATTCTCGTCCTTGATAGAAGACGTCTTCTTTCGTGCTCTTCGTAGTTATGTTCAATTTCGTTACAAATGGATTCAAATTCAGATACAGTTACTCCGGTAAATGACCTGAATATCAAAGGTTTCTTACATAATTTGCTATAGGACATCAAAGAGCTTGTCAGATAGATATCCTATGTGAAGAGGAATATAGCTCTAAGCTTCTAATTACACAAGAGATCTTTTCTTTGTAGACGATATTTCATTCTAATGAAAAGGATACTCTACATTTCATTTAACTTAGATCCACATTTCTAGTGTCAGGATTTAGTCTTGAACCTGCAAATATTATTGCAGCACCAATTATGACATTTAATGCTAGTGCAAACGGTATAAGAAGATTTGAGGAGGAGGAGGAGGAGGAGGAGCCTGCACGCGATAAAAGGTTTATGGCAATAAGCGGGGACCATGAACCAATTATTAATCCACCATTGTAAGCAAAACCTGAAGCAGTATTTCTTATTTCAGTTGGAAATCTTTCTGATAGAAATGCAGGTATTGGCCCAAAAGCGGTTGAAGACACAAATACCACCATAGAGGCATAAAGTACTTTTTCATTAATATTTGTAGTATGGTATAGGCCATATAGCAATGGTACTGCAAGTATTATAGATGCTGATGCAAAAACAGTCAGCGTTTTCATTCTTCCAATATACTGGCTTACAAGTCCGGTAAGTATAGTACCAATCATAGCTGCAACTGTTACAACAATCATTATTGCAGCAACTTCGTTTTTGTTTATCTTAACGTACTTTTCTAAAAAAGTAGGCATAAAGCCAATAGAAGTATAATAAGAGTACAAAAGACCAGTCATAACTATTAAAGCAAGTAAAAAGCGCTTTCTTTGTTTTTTGTCAGATATTACGTCTTTTAAGGGAGTTTTGGATATTACCTTTTCTTTTGATTTTTTAAGCCATATTTGCGATTCGTCCATCTTAAGCCTTATGAATAACGCAAGTAATCCTGGTATAATTCCCGTGAAGAACATTACTCTCCATCCTATTTCTATAAATAATTGTCCGGGAAAGGCGAGCAAGTGCTAGCCCATACGCAAGTGATGCAATTACAAATCCAAAAGAATATCCACTTTGTACAAATCCAGAGAGCAATCCACGCATACTTTTCGGTGCTGTCTCCATTGTGATTACAGAACCATTTGCCCATTCGCCTCCAGCAAATAATCCTTGAGAAAACCTTAAAATTATAAGCGATATGGGAGATAGTATGCCAGCAGTTGGCCAGGTTGGAATTAAGCCAGTTAGAAATGTAACAATTGAAAATCCCAGGATTGTTATTATCATTGCTTTTTTTCTTCCATGTTTGTCTCCAAAATTTCCAAAAATAGCTCCCCCAACTGGTCGCTACAGAGCCGTTCCATTATTATATTCTGTTATTGCCTTTATTCAAACGTTACGAGAATCTCTCCTGTCTTTACTGGTTGGTCTTTAGAGGCTTTAATTTCCTTTATTGTGCCAGATGCTGGGGACTTGATTTGGATCTCCATTTTCATAGCTTCGATGATTACAACAACCTGGCCTTCTTTTACGTGGCTCCTTGCCTTAGCGAAAACGTCTTTCACCTTGCCGCTTATAGGCGCCTTTATTTCTTTAAGTTGCGCATAGCTCAAAGAACTTTCAGAGAGCAGATATGTCATACCATTTATTATCATGAGAGAGGGCTCTCCTTCCTCAACAAAATCCAAGTAAAATGTCTTTTCATCTATTGTAATTTTATCCTCGTTTATCTTTGCAGCAAGTTCTCTGCCATTGATTCTTACTTTTTCGCCGATAATTTCTACATCGTACTTGGTCCCGTTAACTTGGATTTTCATTTAGTCCACTTGTCTGTCGTATGAAAGACATCGAAGGTATCAATCCAATCGAACCTGCTCTTCATCCAGGTATCTTCCTCTTCTTTGATCTTGGCAAATTCTATCTTCTTGGGGAGAAGGTGAAAAATTGCTGCAGCTATATCTACATCTTTTGATGAGAAAGGCATCATTTCATTGATAAACGATGTGTCATAGCTTCCATGGATAAACCTCCTGTCATTTAGTGCCGATATATGGAAAGGTATAGTTGATGGAATGCCTGAAATCCTAAAGGACAGAAGTGAGTTTTTCATCTTCTCTATTGCTTCGCCCCTATCGTTTCCAAAGCATATCAGCTTAGCTATTAGAGAATCGTAGAAGATAGGTATGTGGTACCCGGAATATAAAGCAGTATCGACTCTGATGCCCTCTCCTTCAGGAGCAATAACTTTCTTCACAGTTCCTGCAAAAGGAATAAAGCTCAAAGGATGCTCTGCATTTATTCGGCACTCTATTGCATGTCCTCTTGATTTTATTTCTCCTTGTTTTATGGCTAACCCCTTATGTAAAGCTATATTGAGCTGCTGTTCTACTATGTCCACTCCTGTAACCGCCTCCGTTATAGGGTGCTCCACCTGTATTCTTGCATTGACTTCCATGAAGTAGAACTTTCCATCCTTGAATAGGAATTCTACTGTACCAGCGTTCTGATAACCTATTTCTTTCATTACTGATATAGCAGTTTCGCTTATGTTCTTTCTCATTTCCTTTGTCAGAGCAGGGGAAGGTGTCTCCTCGATGAGCTTCTGATTGCGTCGTTGAATAGAACATTCTCTCTCTCCAAGATGAAGTACATTAGAATTATCCGCTATAATCTGTACTTCGATGTGTCTTGGATTTTCCATGTACCTTTCAATGTATATCCTATCTGAGCCAAAGCTAATCACAGCCTCATTCTTGGAGGATGTCAAGGCCTTATTTAGCTCCTCTGAAGACTTGACTATCCTGAGACCTCTTCCTCCTCCTCCTTCTACTGCCTTTAGGATTACCGGATAGCCTATCTTCCCGGCGAGGCTCATGGCGTCGTTTTCATTCGACACCTCTTCTCCGTCAACAATTGGTGCGACTTTTGAAGCAATTTTTCTCGTTCGCACCTTGTCTCCAGAAAAAACCATAGCATCAATGGGAGGTCCTACAAAAATGAGTCCCTCTCTTTTACACAGCTTAGCAAACTTTGGGTTCTCAGAAAGGAATCCATAACCTGGGTGTATCAAATCACATCCAAGCCTTTTAGCAGCGTCAATTATCTTGTCAAGCCTCAGGTAACTCTCTGAGGGCATGGAGCCTCCAATGTTTATAGTTTCCTCACAATGCTTTGTATGAAGAGAATCCTTGTCCGCATCAGAATAAACACCACATGGATGTACGCCAAGCTTTCTGCAAGTCCTTGCGATTCTTATTACGATTTCTCCTCTGTTAGCTATAAGCACCTTGTTGTGCATTACCTCAAATCAAAATCATATGGAAGGCTTAAAACTTTTAGTCCAAGAGACATCTTCGGCTATTTCTGATCCTGTGGAAAAACTTAACTACCGAGGATAGCAAAATCACAAAAGGAAAAATTCGGTATTGGCTACAACATAGAATTCTGCTTGGCAAAGAGCAACAATAAGTATTGCAGATATACTCTAATTAATGAGTCTATTGATATATTGATTGTAGTAGTAATGTGTACATGCAACTTAGTTTCTTGATTTTCAGATTGCTGCTCTCATATGACTATATAAGATCTCTTGCGTAATTAGCAAGCTATAGTCTAACACCCTACTTGTTTTAGCCGTCTTCTTAGATTGAAATGCTGTCAGACTGTATAACTCTGAAGTTCAGGAGACCGGATATTATATCAGATACGTTATTGTACTTCCTTAATCTGTTTCTAAATTTAGTACCCATTATTCCAAACTTTTTGATTTTACATATGGTATGTTCTACTATGATCCTTAGCCTAGAATGATTCTTGTTGTAAGTTCTTTCATCACATGAAAGCAATGTACCCTTTTTCTTTTTGATACGAAGTACAGACTTTACAGTGGGAAAGTCCTTTTCAATGCCAAGATAACCAAGATCAACTATGTTTTCAACTTGTGATGGAGTTATAGAATGATTGTGTTTGTAAATGTCATAATCATGTTTTCTTCCACTTCTGTGACCTGTCTTATGCAGTATCAATCCTTCACTGTTTACCATCAATTGTGTCTTGACAGTATGTTTCTTCTTTCTACCTGAATAGTAACTCTTCCTTCTTCTTTTGTTCTTAGGTCTTGGAATTTCTTGTTCTGTAGAGTCTATGAAAGCCTTGAATCCAGGAAAGTACTCTTCTACTTCATCTATAGTTCTTAATCTCCTAGTACGTTTGTATATCTTCTTTGGCAATGGAATACACTCCTTGATAAGTGGTTCCATCATTGATATATCTCTACAAACATTGCTTTGATCAAGGTCAAACAGAAATCCTGATAATGTATATGTAATGTATAATCTGTAGTATACTAGAAGCATAACGAATCTTTCTTTAACTTTAAGCTTAAATGGTCTACCAGCACCTATATCCCGTATTCTCGTCCTTGATAGAAGACGTCTTCTTTCGTGCTCTTCGTAGTTATGTTCAATTTCGTTACAAATGGATTCAAATTCAGATACAGTTACTCCGGTAAATGACCTGAATATCAAAGGTTTCTTACATAATTTGCTATAGGACATCAAAGAGCTTGTCAGATAGATATCCTATGTGAAGAGGAATATAGCTCTAAGCTTCTAATTACACAAGAGATCTATAATATATATCTTCAATTTTTTATGGGTTTATTTTTTTTATGCTATAATAATAAGCTAAAAACTAGACTGGTATATTGCCGTGCTTTCTCTTAGGCCTCTCTTCTCTTTTCCTGTATATGGACTTGAGCGCAGAAATCAGTCTTTCTCTTGTTTCCTTAGGTTCAATGACATCGTCTATGTAGCCTTTTGAAGCTGCAATATAAGGGTTGGAGAATTTCGTTTTATAATTTTCTACTAATTCAGTTCTTTTCTTTTCAGGATTCTTGGATGCTAATATTTCCTTCCTGAATATTATATTACATGCTCCTTGAGGTCCCATCACAGCGATTTCGGCGTTAGGCCAAGCAAAATTATAGTCTGCCCCTATATGCTTGCTATTCATAACGTCATAGGCCCCACCATAGGCCTTTCTTGTTATGACAGTAAGCCTTGGTACGGTAGCTTCTGAGAAGGCATAGAGGAGTTTTGCTCCATGCCTTATTATGCCTCCCCATTCTTGATTGGTACCAGGAAGGAATCCAGGTACGTCAACTAATGCGATTAGTGGAATGTTGAAGCAATCGCAGAACCTAGTGAAACGAGCAGCCTTATCGCAGGAATCGATATCTAAAACTCCTGCGAGAACTGCCGGGTTATTTGCTACAATGCCTACTGAATTACCATCGAGTCTTGCAAATCCCACTATTATATTGCATCCCCAGTACTTCTGAACTTCTAGGAAATCCTCATTGTCGATAATTTTCCTGATTATCACTCCCATGTCATACGACATATTAGGATTCGAAGGAAGAATTGAGTTGAGCTCTTGAGGCTGCCTTCTGGGATTATCTTTTGGAGTTATGCGAGGCGGGTTCTCGAGATTATTGAAAGGAATGAACGAAAGAATCTTTCTGAGGACGCTAAAACATTGCTGTTCGTCCTCTACAATGAAGTGTGCTACGCCGCTTTTTTGGTTGTGGATCCAAGCTCCTCCCAGTTCATCAAAGCTCACATTTTCATTGGTAACCTCTCTTACGACATCAGGACCGGTGACAAACATATGTGATGATTTGGTCATGATGATAAAATCTGTTATCGCAGGAGAATAAACAGCTCCGCCTGCACAAGGACCCATGATAAGAGATATCTGAGGGACAACTCCTGAGGCTTTCACATTCCTGTGAAAAATCTCAGCGTACCCAGCCAGACTAGCTACGCCTTCCTGAATGCGTGCTCCGCCTGAATCATTTACGCCTATTATTGGCGCTCCTTGTTTTAACGCAAGATCCATCACTTTGCATATTTTGGAAGCAAATGCCCAGCCTAGAGAACCACCTATGACTGTGAAGTCGTCTGAAAAAGCAAAAGCCAGGCGGCCGTCAATTGTTCCATATCCTGCTACCACACCATCTCCAAGAACCTTTTTCTTTTCCATTCCAAAGTCATAGCATTCATGGGTCACAAAAGGATCAAGTTCTACAAACGTTTCGGAGTCAAAGAGTGCGTTCATCCTTTCAAATGCCGTCAGCTTTCCATTCTTTCTGTACTCCTCCTGTTTCTCCTTCCCTCCTCCTAGTAGATGCTGCTTCCGTTTTTCCTGCAGCTCTGAAAAGTCCATAACTCCAGAATAATATAAGGAAGCTTTAAAAACATTTTACAGCACTTTGATTCATTCAACCTGTTATGTAGGCAAATCCGCAAATTTTATTAAATGATCCGTGGTACACAGTTTAATAATTATGCATTCAAAGATCAACCACCTGTTAGCCGCAGCTTCTGTAAAGCAGATGGTACTGCAGACAAACGGCTCAGAGAGTATTGGATCTTGAACAACGACAAACTTTTTATGATAATATTTGATCGTCATAACGTCATGATTTCGCAGAAGTCAGCGGTAGCAAAGTAGGAGAGATAATGCAGAAATACGTCAAAGTTAAATTTGCCATCCATGTGCTCTACAAGTTCAGCCAAATATGCTCTACAAGAAAAAGATATTTCGGTGAGTTTTCAGAAGGGCTTTAACTTAAGCTATTTGGATGGGGTAAGTCTAATTATTAGTAATGGTATTTATGAAGGAGAAGATATACCACTAAATCATATCACTAAATGTTTTCCAAGATTGTTGATATTGCGACCCCTCAGCTTGATATAAAAGATAACAGCATCATTGCAATTTCAGGCTTCAACATGGCCACAACTCCTGAATACTTAATCCTTGAATTATACAGGCGGTATAATGAACAAGGACATCCCAAGAATATATTTATAATCTCTGATGCTCTGCCTGCCGTACCCTGGAAGGGGGTTAGACCAAATCGCAGAAAGCTTATACAAACACCCAAATCAAGAATTTCTCAGAGGAGCTTTGATGCCCTTCTTGGGCTTTTCACCATGGCTTCAGAAGCTGGTGACAGATAACAGGATTGAATGTTACGGATGGCCTATAGGCATTACTGCATATTGGTTCAGAGAGATAGGATCAGGAAGACCAGGTCTTTTAACAAAAATAGGTGTAGATACTTTTCTTGACCCAAGAAAAGAAGGTGCCGCATTAAATGAACGTGCAAAGAGGAATGCTTCATGTAGAGTCAGTGTATTTGATATTGAAGGAGTAGATTATCTTTTATACCAAGCTCCAAAACCAAATTATGCTTTGATTAGAGCTTCTATATCTGACGAGAATGCTAACCTTTCAATGGAGGATGAGGGTTTGAGAGGAACTGTTCTTAGCATCGCCCAAGCCACAAAAGCAAGACCGCACCAGGGTACCGTTATCGCGCAGGTAAGATGGATAACAAAGTCCGGTACAATGAATCCAAGAGAGGTGGATGTTCCGGGTCCATTAGTAAATTATGTCATAGTTGCTCCAAAAGAGTATCATTGGCAGAGTGGTACTATCGAATACGATCCTAGGATCTCATATAAGATAATGCCGCCTATGACAGAGAAGCTGTTAGAAGATTTCCTGCTCTCTAAAACACCATTGAAACAACATGAAAAAGTAATAGCCAGAAGAATTCTATTGGAGTTGATCAGGCTATTCGCAAATAAGCGAGCCCCTGTGTTAGTTAACCTAGGAATAGGAATTCCGGCTTTGATCTCATTAGTTGCGAGCTGAAGAGGACCTGACACAGTTCATCATAACGGTGCTCGAATCTGGTCCCTGGGGAGGACTTGCTCTGTCAGGAAATGACTTTGGTTTAGCGATAAGCCCTTTTGCCCTCTCGACTATACCCGACGTATTTTCTAGTTTCGAGGGAGGAATAATCGATGCTGCGTCTCTTGGCTTTCTACAAGTTGACAAAAAAGGAAATGTGAATCCGTCTATGTTACCTGATAAGATCTTCGGACCAGGCGGATTCCCAGTGATAGCTGGAGGGGCACCCAGAATTTACTTTGCAGGCTCATTCACTGCGGGAAAAAGTGAGATTAGTATCTCAGACAATAGGATTACAATTTTACACGATGGGGCAATACCAAAGTTCATTGAAAGCGTCTTTAAAGTCGTATTTAGCGGATACCAAGCGCTAAAGTATGAACAAGAGATTCTCTATATTACTGAAAGGGCAGTTTTTAGACTTACTGGGAGTGGAATAATTCTCGAAGAGGTTGCTCCTGGGATTGACCTAGACAAAGACATAACATCTAAGATGGGTTTTAAGCCTATTATTGTAGAATCGCTAAAGGAGATGGACAAAAGAATATTTAATGATGGGAAAATGGGTATTAAAGATGAGATTATGCAGAAATTTAAGATGTAACTGTCATTAAGACATTTATCCTTATTACATATCCAGGTTATGTCCAATTAGAAATACAAATGATGATAAATAAGTTAACTCACCGTAAGCAATGAATCCATTTTGCTAGCCCTTTGGCCACAATTTCTCACCACCAGGTCTTTTAAGGCAATCTTTTTTCTTGCTGGATAAATGTCGCTTACTGCTATTGCTGAGTCTGTAGCAACCAGATCATCTTTTTCAACGTCTATCACCAATATGGGAACAGTTATACTTCTTAGGACTATGTAGTTATTATCAACTTTCATTTTGTTTCCTAATTGTTTATGATCTGACGATGCAGATTTCTAGGAACATACACTTCAGTTGACTTTGGATTTCCAAGGTAAGAGTTTTAGGAAGTGTTTCTCGTGCAGTATCTGAAAATGCAAATTGCCCAGTGATGCTTGTTCATTAACTAAACAATATTTTCGTAGACTTAAATAAATTAAAAATATAAAGAATTAATAGTAAATAGTAAATTATTTTTGTAAATAAGTCAGAGCTAGCCATATTGAGATCCATTTATGATAATGATAATAATAATAGCCTCTTGAACAAGGAAAGTCTTAGGATTTTCTCTGAATTTACTGAGATTTTGACAAGAAATGTACCCTGAATCTATGCCAGCATTACTCATAATATTGGCTGTAGCTTTGGCTAGAACGAGAAAAAATACTCAACTAATGAATTGGGATGAAATGGTAAATGCCGTTGATTGGAATATTGTAATATTGTTTGGTGGTGGTTTGGTACTTGGACTGGGAATAGAAAGCAGTGGCCTTGCAGCTTGGATGGGTGATCAGATATCTGCTAACTTTGGAACAACTGGATTGTTGAGTAATTCCAGTGCAATATTTGCTATAAGTGCAATTATGGGCTTTGCTATGTCTTATTCTGCGTCTAATACTGCTTCAGCGGTGATCACATGTCCTCTAGCGGCTACACTTGCAATGGGCGCAGGATTAAACCCTATTCCACCTATAATCGCTGGAGCTTTGGCCTCTTCAATTTCAAGCTCAATTCCTTCCACTACTCCACCAATGGCAATTATTTATTCCTCAAGGGTTGTTCGCATATCAAGTATGTTTAAGACAGGTATGGTATCTGATTTGATCAGACTTGCAATATTGATTATTATTGGACCAATACTGATAGGCTTGGTATACAAGTAGAATTACATAGGAAGCAGAAGAATGGTTTAATAACATTAAAGAGCAAACAAATGAATCGATTCAACTACGCTAAATGGTTATCCTTCACATACTTTATTTTTGATATATTGTAATCGTGTCTTGATTGTTAGATAGCTTGCATAATCACGATTGCATACAATGATAGCATACTTAGAGCATTTCTTCTTTCTGTAAAGACCACTCATAGATAAAATAAAAGAACATCGAGTTATATCCTTATCTGTTAAATAAAAACATCATGTCTATATTTTTGGGATAGGCTCTTAGAAACTTTCCAATCCATCTATGTTGTAATGGGAATTTTTTTATCTATTGTGACAAACCTCTCATTTAGCTTTTCTCTTAATATGTCTTGTCTGGAAACTACCCCAATAAGTCTGCCATCATCTTCTACAACAGGTAACATATCAATTCTCTTTCTGTACATAATATCAATCATTTCATCTATAGTGGTGTCTTGATAGAGCTGCGCCCAGAGTCATTAGATCTTTTGCAGATATGTTGTCAAGATTCTTATCATCCTTTATTGCTTTCAAGAGATCAATAGTAGTAATAACGCCTGTTACTTTGCCCTGATTATCAATTATCGGAAGACCATTAAATGTGCCGAGAACTATCCTTGTAGCAATTTCAATAGCAGTTGCATTTTCTTTAGTGCTACTATATTTACTGACATTACATCATATGCATTCATACCGATGACCCACTGCTTAATTCAATTTGCTTCACATTCTTATTAAAACTTTAACGATAGCGCACAGAATAGTTTTTGCTTTATTTATCCAATCTTATCCTTTAATGGCACGGCAGTTAGATGCCCAAATTATATCATCAGTCCAAGGTACATTTTAATCTGTAAGTGGGATAATGAATCGAATTAAAATAAATCCTAAGAGTAGTAATTCCTGAAATGCCCCCATCTGGTTTCTTTACCAACAGTCTTCTTACATACCTGTTTCTCATATACAATGCATGGCACTGTATTCTAGCTATTAAAATGTGGCTAACATTATTTTCTAGAATATTATTATGTTACGAGAATCATTAATAAAAAATTTATAAGTTATGCAAAGATAATTCCAGAGAGAGCAGAAAAACTGCTCTACGGCAGAGGATCGCCAGTAACGAACTTTACTGCCAAAGCAGGAAATATTGATATACAAAAGAAGTTTGATGGAGCCCTTCCTACAACAATATATCAAGCAGGCTTTTCTGAGGTATACGGTCAAAATCCGGACATTGATTCTACAGCATTGATAATTTCCACAACGTCTTGGATTTTGGATAGATCCCTCAAAAATCAGGAGAATGAACAGAAACAACAGCGAAGAGGTTCTTTGTCTGGAGGTTCATCCGCATCACTCTCGTCTTCAGTCATGGCACCAGAACAGTCATCAGATTATGTTTCTGCACTATTGTCAAAAGATGCTATAACGGATCAAGTTAGAGTTGCTGAGTTCGCCGTTCCTAGAATGCTCAAAGCTATAAGAGTACCTGAACAGCCGTGATCTTGATAATGATGGCATATTACAACAAAACTATAATGAAGACTGGATGGATACGGCGTTAAGAGCAAGTAAAATAGTTTACAGCCAAGCTTGCTGCATACTTGCTTTAAATGATCTTTCTTGTCTACTTTCAAAGCTTGGAAGGGATAAAGAAGCTGATAGAATGATCGATTTTATGGATAAAGCAATACATGGAGTCGAACAAAAATTATGGTCTGAGGAAGGTGGATGCTATATTGATTTGCAGTACTCAGAAAGTGCAGAAGGTAAACCATATAGACTATTAACTCAAGATGTATCACTCTACTTAATTGCGGTTTCACAGAATACAACCAATGATAGCCTACTAAGTGGTTGTATTTGAAATGAAGCGATTAGACATAATAATTTCTCATGAGCACATAGCAGAAGTTAACGATACTCTTCACAGAAATAAAGTCGGCGGTATGACATTTTACGATATCAAAGGTAGGGGTCATTCAAAATATGAGCCAGTAGACGTTGGCAGAGGTATAAGGAGATATGTACCAGAATTTGGTTCTTGGACAAAGATTGAGGTAATTGTAGCTAATTCACAAGCAAAGAAGGTTGTTGGTTATATATTACATGTTGTAGGCACACATTCAGCTTCTGACGGCAAGATATTTGTCTACAATGTAGAAGAAGCTTATGATTTACGGACAAAGAAAACCGCTGATAGAGCACTATAGTGTTCATTTAAGAACATTGGGAAGGCATTATTTTTGTGATGTAAACTTCGAGCAGTCCAATTAACAGTGCCGTTCAAATAGCACGATGGATCATCTTTTTGTCTGATAAGGCATTAAATAAATAAGATAGGTCGTGATAAGATCCTACATTCAAAAATATTCTTGTTTTTTCATTCTATTTTTCACAAATTGCTTCGACAATTGATTTAGTAATTTAACTTTGAAATTGTAATGTATCATGATTTCATAAAAACATGGAGTACAAGTCAAGAACTAACTATTCCAAACTTGCTGCCTTATTCAGGCTCGTTTAAAATATGTTCGTACAAATATGTCTAACATGGCAACTGCAAGACAGCACACCTTATCTCCACCGCCATAGTATACATATAATTTATCATCAATAATACATGTACCGGTTGGGAAAACCACATTTTTGACATCGCCCTCCTTTTCGTATGGCTCCTCAGGTTCTAAAATAGGCTTTTTAGTCCTGACTATTATTTTAACTGGATTGTCTAGATCAAGAAGTGCAGCGCCAGCTCTGTAAATTAAATCTCTATCTACACCATGATAAATTAAAAGCCAGCCGTGCCTAGTTTTTATCGGAGGAGGACCGGATCCGATTTTTAACTCTTCCCACTGTTGTTCTGGTTTTAGAAGGAGCGTGTGGTTTTCAAACTTTGAGAGAGACTTACCTTCGCCGATCCAAATACTCGGCTTATCGATGCCGATTCTTTGTCCAATCCAAGTTCTTGGCCTGTGTAAAAAAAAGTATTTTCCATTTATCCTTTCAGGAAAAATGACAACATCCTTATTATCTGACCCTTTGCTAGTAATGATTCCTAGTCGTGCATAGTTATCAAAATCAACAGTTGCAGCTAAAGCAGTTAACCCTACAGGTTGCTTTGATACATAGTCAGAAAGGACAACATAAGTAAAATATATCTGATTATCAACCATTACTAGCCGGGGATTTTCTATTCCATATTTTTCATACTCTTGAGTGGATTCAAATGCAATTTGTTTTTTTCTCTCGAAGTTAAGACCATCAGTACTATATGCATATCCTAATCTTGAAATGTATTGTTCATACTCTCCTATTGCCCTATAGAGCATGTGGATTTTATTTCCATCATATAGAACTGCAGGATTAAAGACTGCTTTTGATTCCCACCAATTATCTTTATTCGGTAACAGTATTGGATTTTTCTTGTACCTTTCTAGAATCACTTTTTGCTCTTTATGACCGCTTTATATTCGAGACTCAATATTTAGACTTAGTTCTATGACGAGTTACTGGACTGGTTCTGTACTTAACTTAACTTTTCCATTTTTATTCTCTGAACGTATTTCCGAATTTAACAAACCTAATCCATAGGTATTATCATTGGCATGCACAGTCAATCTACTAAAAATATGAAGGAATAAACGAAGCTCGCAAAGTCAAATAGTTCTTTGTTATTGCCACAATTCCATTTGCCTTTGTATAATTTCTTATTCAGAGGCAAGAGATTAAATGCAAATCCTTTCAATAAACGTGTAGACGAATATATTGATGCTTTTCGATTTGATAGTATATGTTCTAGATATATGTTCTAACATGCAGATAACAACCGTTGCGTACTCTTATTGACAATACATTCCACATTATTATTATTATTATTATTTTACTGACTGCATTAACTAGCAAGGAATGCCTTTGTGATATCGGTCTTCGTAACTATTCCAACTAGCTTATCAATTGAATTTACAACAGGCAGGCCGCTTATCCTATTGTTTGTCATTATTTGTGCAGCATTAGTCAAGTCAGTGTCTCTTGCAACTGTTATTGGGTTATGTTTCATTATCTCCCTTGCCAAAAATATATTCTTTAAAGTTAACCTCTTTAATATTTATCTCTTCGACCCTTGTGTTGAGGCTCTGATAAAGGAAGATAAAAAGCACTTTATATATATATATCTCATGACAATTTGTGTAATATTATTAAGCTAAAAATTAATTCTCATGCAATGCATGACACTGTATTCCACGTACTAAAATATCACTAAATATTATTTACTAGAGTATTACCATGGGACAAGAGAGATATATCTATGACCGCAACAACAAGGATCAGGAAAAGAATGCTACTACTATTCTTTCTGCAAGGATTCACGAATACCAAAGACCGCTATCTATAGATGATATTCCAAAACCGAGAATATCTACAGGGGAGCAAGTTTTAGTTAAAGTAGCAGCCGCAGGCCTATGTCACAGCGATTTACATCTGATAAATGGTCAGTGGAAGGATATTATTCCAATACAATTACCAATTACGCCAGGACATGAAGTAGCAGGTTGGATTGAAGAACTAGGAAATTCTGTTCCTAAAGGAGTTTTAGATATAGGTGATCTAGTAGCTGTATTTGGAGGATGGGGATGTGGAATTTGCTTTTATTGTAAAAACGGCGATGAGCAATTATGCATAAATCCAAAATGGCCTGGACTATCTTCGTGGAATGATGGAGGGTTTTCACAGTATATCATAGTACCATCATACAGGTTTTTGATAACTGTGAATACATATCAAAAATATGGCATAAAGCCTGAGGAGCTGGCACCTTTGACTGATGCTGGATTAACACCATATAGAGCAATAAAAAAAATCAGGCATTTGTTAGTACCAGGAACGAATATAGCGATAATAGGAGTAGGAGGACTTGGGTCTTATGCGTGTACAATATGCAAAAATATTTGGTGCAGGTTCAAACGTAATAGCAATTGATGTTGATGATAGAAAGTTGGAGTTGGCAGAAAGGTTTGGAGCAGATCATGTGATAAATTCAAAGATGCAACAGGACATAAAAAAAGAAGTATTACAAAAGACTGGTGGCAATGGACTTGATGTTGTTGTTGACTGTGTTGGTTCAGAAGAGACAATAAGAAATTCTGTGGCAACGTTAAGTAAGGGCGGAGTATTGGTAATGGTTGGTCTATTCGGAGGACAGATAAATATGCCTTTGATTTCAGCTGTAATAAATGAATATCAAGTCATTTGTTCACTTTGGGGAAATTATAATGAGCTACGTGAAGTTATAGAATTGGCAAAAGATCAAAAGATAAAACACAGAATACATAGCTTTCCATTTACAGAAATAAATAAAGCAATAGATTTACTTAGAGTAGGTAATATAGAAGGTAGGGCAGTAATTGTTCCATAGCAACAGATTTGTATTTCTTTTTCATCTCTTTTCCATTTCTAGCTATATACGCCAATGATACTGAAATAATAAAATATAGCAGGTATTAAATATGAAACGAAAATTTTCAAAAATATTAGTGGCTATGGATGGCTCGGAATCATCTAAGGATGCAGCACGATATGCTACTATGATGGCAAAGAAAAATAATTCAGAGTTAATTGCTATTCACATTTTAACTCCCGATGGTTATGCATACTTGTTTGATATACCACCATCTGATGCTGGGTCATTAGAAGAGCTCATGAACATATCTAGGCATGTAGTTATGAATTGGATAGATGAAATCAAAGAAGAAGAAGAACAAACTAACAATGATGGTAACAAAAATATGGACAAAATACAATTGAAAACAGAAGTAATCCGGGCAACTAAACCTATAGTAGGTGAGATAGTAGATTATGCTGAACGTGAAAACATAGATTTTATCGTTATTAGGTACTAGAGGAAGAACAGGTCTTAAAAAGATGCTGCTTGGAAGTGTTGCTTCAGGAGTCGTTACCTATGCAACATGTCCTGTATTGGTAGTAAAGTGAATTGGATAACGGCTTAATGGTTGTTGTTTCTTCGCGTCTAATGATAACAAATGAATCAAGGCGAGATTTTCATATATAGTATTCCAATATCTTTTCAATATTGTCCTTTTCCTATGAACTTGTGCCTCTAAATGTTTATTGTTGAAATATTAAAGAGGTTATAAAGAATTTTTTACAAAAAGACAAAAGTTATATCGATAGTAATATTACTAACAATATATTATCCATTTACAATCACTCTCTCTAAAATTAAGTAAAATTGTACTATTTGCAAGAAGTTATCCTATACCAGTTTTTGCAGTTTTGGGATTGCTCTTAGGTGCCATCTATTATGTATTAAATCAATCTGTTGTGGGGCAATGGATTTGGTTTTTAACATTAATTATTGGAGGAATTCCTGTTGTGTGGGGTACTGTTAAGGGAATGATACATCGTCATTTTGCTTCTGATATAGTAGCAATGTTAGCAATTGTTGCAGCTATCTTGACAAATGAAGCATTACCAGGAGTAGTTATTGTTATAATGCAAACTGGCGGTAAAGCGCTAGAAGATTATGCTTTTAGAAGAGCTTCATCTTCACTGGATGAATTAATGGCTAGATCTCCACGCATAGCATATAGAAAAATGAGGGAAGTAAATAACAAAAATAATAATAATAATAATGGTTATGATGGTATTTATGATCAAAGCCTAGAAGAAATAAAAGTAACCGATGTTCGGATCGGTGATTTACTTGTAGTACCGAGCGGGCGATCTTATTCCTGTCGATGGAGCGATAATCTCCGGACGAGCACAAATAGATGAATCCGCACTTACAGGAGAACCTTTGCCTAAAAACAAAGGTGTTGGTGATAAAGTCTTTAGTGGTACTATTAATGCAGGAGGAAGTGCTTTTGAAATGCAAGCTAGTAAAGTTAGCGAAGACAGTCAGTATGCCAAAATAGTGCAACTAGTACGAAAAGCCCAAGAGGAGAAAGCTCCAATACAACGACTTGCAGATAGATATGCATTATGGTTCACTCCTATAACAGTAGCAATAAGTGGACTAGGTTGGCTCATAACACAAAATCCACAGACTATCTTATCTGTCCTTGTTGTTGCTACTCCATGTTCACTTATATTTGCAACTCCTGTAGCTATTATGAGTGGAATAAATAGATGTGCAAAGATAGGAATAATAATAAAGACTGGAGCTGCAATTGAACAGATAGGCAAATCGCAAGCAGTTGTATTTGATAAAACTGGCACTATTACTTATGGATCTCCTGTTGTAGAGGACATTGTTATATTAACAAAAGGTGGCAAAATAAGACAAGAAGAGGACGATAATAATAGTATTAATAGCAATAATAGCAATACTGTCATTAGTAACAACAATAACAATGCTTCTGATGATCTATTGCTCAAAGCTGCCAGGTATGGAACAAATGTCTTCTCATCCAGCAGCTCGTGTAATTGTCCAAAAAGCAAAAGAAAAGTTTGGTAGTAGTTTATTGCCCACTCCAAGAAACTTCCATGAAATAGCTGGAGCTGGGGTAGAAGGTGATATTAATGGTGAACATATTATAGTTGGTTCACAAAGTCTTTTTGAAAATAATGATAACAAGAAATATCATCGTCAGCAACTGCAACAACAACAACAGCAATTAGAACTAGGATTCGATAAAGAATTACTACTAAATACTATAAAAAAACGAGGCGAAGGAAAAATGATAGCATTCATTGGTATCAACAGTATTCTTGTAGGAGCTATAGTACTTGGTGATAAGATAAGGTCAGGAGTTAATGTGATGATGCAACGTCTTCAAAAGCTTGGAGTAAAAGAAACAGTTATGCTTACAGGAGATAGCTTTGACAATGCACAGGTTATTGCCAAGCAAGCAGCTGTCACTAATTTTGAATTTAACCTTTTACCAGAGCAGAAGGTATTGGCAATAAAGAAATTGAAAGAACGGTACAAAAATATTGTCATGGTTGGTGATGGAATCAATGATGCTCCTGCATTGGCGCTGCTACAGTAGGTGTTGCTATGGGAGCTAAAGGAACAGCAATATCAGCTGAGGCCGCAGATATGGTATTGATAGTTGATGATGTGACAAAAGTTGCGGATGTATTAGAAATAGGTCAGAGAACAATACAAATAGCAAAGCAGAGTATTTACTTTGGGTTAGGAGTCAGTTTCATCCTAATGATTGTTGCAAGCATTGGATTAATTCCTCCAACAATTGGTGCATTGCTTCAAGAAATATTGGATGTAAGTGTTATATTAAATGCATTAAGGGCAAGATAGGTAGGACATAGAGTTTCACTATGTCGATTAGATAACTGGCAGATTTTATGCAAGATAAGTAACTCTACGCTTTATCTGGAGCTTACCCTATCATGGTAGTAAAATGAAGGTATACTATATTTTGCAATCGATATATCATTCAAACAGGATTAATCTGTGCTACAAGTGCATAAATATAAGAACAAGGATCAACATTATCTTAAAGCATGCAAACGTTAAAACAAATAGATTTAACGAGAGAAGTCATCAAACTCCAACCAGATAAAACACTTTATGATGCTCGTAATGCCTTATTGATATACAACATTAGCAGAGTTATCCTTGCAAAGGATGATAAGCCTTTAGGGATTCTTACTGAGAAGGATATTTCTCGGTTCTTGTACGAGGACACATCTAACAGGAACCTCAAAGAGATTCGATTAGATGAGGTAGCCAGTAAAGAACTCATAACGGCCAGCGAGGATAGTGATTTGAAAACATGCTCAAAGTTGATGATAGATAACAAACTTGAGCTCAATAGTAATAGTTGATACTGTGGGAAATCTCAAAGGCATATTTACAAAAAGCGATATGGTAGATGTTTATGCAAAATATTATACAAAAAAAAGATTGGTAGAAGAATACATGACTAAGAGAGTCTTTACAGTAGATCCTGATGAAACTGTACAATCTGTCCTTCTTTTAATGGTTAATAATAAAGTGTCAAGAATAGTCGTTACAAGAAATAGTAAACCTATTGGCATTATAACAGGTCGTGACTTGTTACCTATGAGTGCACTTTCAGATACATACTTCACTATATACCAAACTAATACTCATGAGAAAAGAGTAGGAAGTGAACATGTAGAAGAACAATTTCTTCCAAAAAGACAGAAATATTCACAATATGTTCCATCTGGTGTTAAATCTATTTTCTTGGCAAAAGACGTAATGACACATGATCCAATAACTATTACCGAGGATTCAGATTTGGCTACTGCTGCCAGAATTATGTCAAGAAATAGAATAAGTGGTATTCCTGTAATAAATTCAAGTGAAAATTTAATTGGAATAGTTACAAAGAGCGATATAATTAAAGCAATATATGATGCTAACTAAAGAGGGATATCAGAATTATGAACTAATTGTATCAGAAAAAGTAGTTGATAATATGAGTTAATGCATAAAATCAATCTGTTAAACAATCAATTACTATTAGAGGCTCTTCACTTCGCATTAAACCTATAGCTAAAGATGTTATATTTCTCTTATGCTACTCAAAAGGAATAGAACACCACTATTAGTGTAGTGCTATATTAGAATATAGCGTCAATTAATACATGTCAAATTCACCGAATATTTGTTTAGCGATACTTTATATATAATATTTGTAAGCTTGCTGAGTACGTCAACAGTTCAATAAATGAACTGTATCCATATGTTTATCTATTTTTCTTTTATCTTCAAACGCAGATTGACAGTATGGACAAATGATCACAGCAAGTTTTCCAATATTTTCTGATGGAGTTTCGCCTGCTAATTCTACTTCAGCTAGATCTATTCCTTGGCTTGGAATATTACCAATAGCTGATTAAGGGTATAATTCCTAAAATACTACCATCCGCTTTCTTTACCAGCAGTCTTCTTATATGCCTGTTTCTCATTATACAAATGGCTTCTTTTACTGATGCTTTATCATTTATAGAAACAAGAGGATGGCTCATTATACTCCTCAAAGTTGTTTCAGATGGACTCTTGTCTTCTCCTATCACTCTATATAATATGTCCCTTTCAGTAACAATTCCTATAGGTTGTTGAGTACTCTTGTTAGTTATTATAATACTAGACATGTCACCGTTACGCATGACTTTTACTCCTTCGCTTACTGTGTTGTCTTCATTTAAAGTAATGTAATTTCTGCTAGTGATACTTCCAACGTCTTTAGAAAGATAATATTCTTGGTTCAATAATCTTAACATATCTGCAAGCTGAATAATATAAATATTATTAAAAGTCAGTCTATGTATTGTTCTCCTTATTTTTTATTCAGAAATACCAATGTTTTCGTAAAAATAAAAAATAAAGCGCTTCAGGGAGTTGTTACCTGATATGGAGATGGTGGAACGTATTTGATTGGGTATGGTGGATGTGGTGACCATGGTGGTACCGGGATTACTGGCGGTAGGATTCCCGTGGTAACGCCATATACAGTCGCAGGAGTCAAGACAAGACTGCCTATCATGAGCACTAGAAATATCGTTCCTAGCAGCATTCCTATTTTGGTAGTAGTAGACATTTTCTCGTATCACCCCTTCATGTATATATTACAATAGAAAACTATATGCGCAGTATGTGTATAGTGCAATGCTGTGCAGTTTATTGGTATAAAAGTTAAGGTATACCGATGGTAGTACGGGATCTATTCAAACAATAGATAGTCTAATCGACAAAAAATCTAATTAAGTTACTTTTGCTTCCTGTTCCGCCATACACGCAAAACAAATTATTTTTAGTGGTTTTTTGTACTCATCTGGAACTTCCCAATATGATTTGCAACTTTTGCAAGTTATAAATTTACCCGTTTTCTTTTATTCACTTCCTCACACTAGTTGTGATAATAGGAGTTTTCATTTTGCTTAACTTCTATATGAGAAAGAGAATGATGAAAAGAATGGGAATGGGAGGAGTAGGAATGTTTGGTTCAATGTCGCCATCTTCAATGTTTGGAGATAGTTCATTAAAATATTACTGTATGAGTTGCGGAACACAACACAAACAAGCTGCATGTCCTAAATGTGGTTCTAAGATGAAAAGAGTTGGGTCTTGACATGAATTAATCAAAATCCACAGCCTGTCATCATTACTAGCATAATATAAACAGAATACTAATAAATAAGAATTGTAAGGGAAGGTAATCAATTGGAAGGAGAAAGGTAATGGGAGATATGGTATTTCCATATAAAAAAATACTAGTACCATATGATGGTTCTAAACAATCAGAAAATGCATTGCAACAAGCAATACAATTAGCTGATTTTTCGTTTTCAAGTGGAACTACTACAGAAAGTATACAAATAATATTATTACACATAGTAGAGGAAATTCATATTCGTATTCCAAATCTCTACTTTGGGCTAAGAATACTTGCTGGCAAGTCTATGAAGAAATTCTTCGAGGAAGTATATGAAGATATACTTCGTTTGTCCAAAGGGCTGTGTTCATTTAACAGAACATCTATAGATTAACGTTGCTCTATTTACACTATGGGTATCAGACCACTTTTTGTTTATTTTGGAAATAGCGTGTGTATGCTTTTGCTTTTTGCTTATCTATTCCTCTGACATTCCTATGTATACGAGAAGTGCAGAGTAATCGTTAGTATTATCATCTCTCTTAAATGAAGAGTATTTAATATCTATTATCTTCTGAATATTATTTTCCCTTAAAAAATCATTGATTTGATTTGAAAGAGAATCAGGATGAGTCGAATTAAATGCTTGAGTAAGTATTATACGTTTCATTCAGACTTAACCATCATTAATGCTTGGCAATGGCGTTTACTAACTTTTGCTTTTGTTCAATGTCAGTAATTATTTTAGGATATGAATTTTAATTAGAGCTTCTTTTTAACTAAAAATGAATATGTCAACTACTACTACTGGTGCTAGTCAAAAAACGATATTCTCCAAAATATTAGTTGCAATTGATGGCTCTAATGCCTCAATGTATGCAGCAGATTACGCTATCTCTCTATCTAAAGAATATAATAATGCAGAACTTTATGCTTTGCATGTTATACGTGCCGATGTTGATTTATTTGGGCCACATGAAACATCTTTCCTCGTTATTTGTGTATTCCTGATATCTTGTAAAGTCAAGTGGAGTGATTATGCCAATAGATTTGCTTAAATTAATTTTATCATCATGGTCAACAACGAATAAATGCCTTACGTCTGCAACATCATATCAGCTCCACCGATAGCGATGAATTAGAATAGTAATAAGAGGAGAAAACATTATCTGCTTATTTGTAACTGCGCTAGTTACGTACATCATTAATGTTCTACAGATAACCACCAATGATATGTTTGCTACTAATCCTGCCGATAGGTTTCTTGCTTTCGTTGATTACTACTAGACCATCTACATAGATCTGAGGACCGATTGCAAGAAATGTCGCTATTTGCAACATATGAGCAGTTGGGTTTACGAACAAGTACGGTCGTCTAAAAATATGAGATGCTGCATCTTTAATTGGAATACCTTATAGATCAAGATGATAGTTCATGCAAGAACTCGCTCCCTTCAAAGTTAGTGGATGCATGTTCTTCTACATAACCCTTTAGGCACTTTGCATGATATGATGCATCACTTGAATCTTTACGATTCCCTTATTTTATTATTGAAACAATTAATAATATAGGGTATAACTAAATAATAGAATAAGAGTATGAGTATCGAATCTATTCCAGTATCTAGCTTTATGACAACGAATATAATAACACAAACAGAAGATCAAAATATTCGAGCAGTTTCGAGGACTATGTATGAAAATAATATTGGCAGTATAGTTATTGTAAAAAATAATAATAAAGATCGCGATAGTGATATCAACAACAACAATAACAAACAGCCAGTAGGAATAATCACAGAAAGGGATATAGTACGGATATTAGGATCACTAGAACCAGATTTACTCAAAATACCAGTACGCCAGCTGATGAGCAAACCTCTAATTACAATATCACCTAATAGCTCCATTAAAGATGCAATGCAGACTATGCAATCGAAGAACATCCGTAGACTAGTAGTAGTAGCTAAAAAAGAAGGAAAAGTAAATCATGATGATGATAATAATATGGTAGGAATAATCACCGATAAAGATATATTCAGAGCAATAATGAAAAACCAAAGTCTAATACCTAGTCTATTAAACGATGAATTACTGACACAACACAAACCAGTATATGAACAATTTAGTGAATATTGGTTTGGTGATATTCTCCATAGGCGTTGAAAAATTATTGATTGTAGAAAAATAGGTGATTCAGACAACAAAACAGCTTTCAAAATTTGCAACGTAAGAGAAGAAATATTCTAGAGCAACCGTACTGAATTACAATTGAAAACTAGTTTGAAATAAACTCCTCTAGAATATCTGTCTTAAGTTCTTAAGCAATATCAGAAAGCTTTAAAAAGTTTACTTCAGCAATCTGTCTTATCATTCGATGGACTCCTTATTTTAAATTAATCATTTTTACCTGACGTTTTACCAGGAGTGAATCATTTAGTATATATTTTAGGTAGGTATATTTCGTAGTGCTTAATGAGTATAAAAGATGATGAGTCTGATGCTGCTGCTCCTGTCTCTAAATTTATGACTAAAACAGTATTAACAGCAAATGTTGACCAAACTATACAATCTGTTTGTAAAATCATGCACGAAAATCACATAGGTAGTGTGGTCATTGTCAAAAGAGAAATAGATGGCAATAAACCATTGGGAATAATTACTGAAAGCGATATAATACACAAAATAGGTTCAGTAGAACTCTTTAGTACTCAGACTCCAATAAGAGAATTAATGAGTAGCAATATAATTTCAATTAAACCACATAATACAATAAGCGATGTCATAGGAATTATGCATGGAAACAACATTCGACGGCTTCCAGTAATTGGTAACGATGGAAAAATGATTGGAATAATCACCTATAAAGACATACTTAAGGCAATTGCAAGAAAGAGATCCATTGCATCTGCTTATCTATCTAGAAGATTTGATGTTGAAGGCTAAAGGACTGCGGTATTGTTCCTGGTCAGGTGTAATGTTTGATGGTCTTGCCCATGGGTTGTCATTTGTTGCAACCAACTTGCTTTTTCAAGGAATTTTCTTCAAAAAGGTTAGGTATAAGGGTAGTATATATGGGTAAATAGTAGGATTATACTGAAAGCCAGAATGTTGACTTGATTAAAATGGCACTAGGGTACATCAGGACTGAAAAAGATGTTACTTGGAAGTGGTATATCAGGTGCTGTAATGTTGTATTGTATGAGCATTGTCCAGTCATTGACACAGAATAACTTAAAAGATAATTATTTAATTACTATGAACAAATCGATTTTGAATATTCTATATTCAACACAGCAGAAGATATCCAATATCAGAGTTTGCCGTTTCAGGAATCTGAGTGCAATTTTTCATTGCATCTTGCTACAATCTTACTGTTGGAGATTGGATTTAGCTGATTGCATTATTTATTGGAAGAATTCCTGTTGTTATAGTGGACAAAACAGGCATAATCACATATGCAACTCCTGTTGTAGAGGGATCATATCATCATCATCAACAATAGTGAATGAATTTATTGAAAGACTTCTTACTCTTTATTCTCTTTTCACTACCTAAAATTTTATTCTTTTATAAAAAATCTTCTTTACTATTTCTGCTGTAATAATATAGAATAACACAATTACTCCTACTGCAACCAAATACAAAGGAGGAAGCCCTATAAATCCAAATATCTGTGCAAGTGGAGTGAAGGGTAAAATGATGATAACACCAACAATAAATAAAGTTGCTAATAACAAATGCTTTCTTGGCTTACTTTTAAACAGTGGCTTCCTGGTTCTGATAACAAGTACAACCATAGATGCAGAGATAACCGATTCCATAAACCATGCTGTTCGGAATTGATCCATGCCAGAATGTAATACTAACAAGAGTGTTCCAAATGTGATATAATCAAATATTGTACTTAATAGACCAAATACAATCATAAATTTCCTAATAAATTTTATATCCCATCGCCTAGGCTTCTCAACGATTTCTATATCTACATTATCAGTAGATATTGTCATCTCTGGCATATCTGTCATCAAATTCATAAGTAAAATCTGCTTTGGCAGCAATGGAAGAAATGGTAAAAATAATGATACACCGGCCATACTGAACATATTTCCAAAATTCGCACTAGTGGCCATAAAGACATACTTCAATGTATTGGCAAATGTCCTTCTGCCTTCTTGTACACCTTTAGCTAATACTCCTAAATCTTTTTCAAGTAATACAAAATCAGCAGCTTCTTTTACAACATCTGCAGCTATATCAACTGAAATACCCGCATCAGCAGCATGAAGTGCTGAAGCATCATTAATTCCGTCTCCCATATAACCAACAACATTTTTCCTTGACTGTCTTAATGCTAAAATAATACGTTCTTTTTGATTTGGTTCAATTTCTGCAAAAATATCTACCTCGTCAGCTTTATTTATTAGTGCATCATTGCTCATGTGATGTAGATCAGGTCCTGCAAGAACATGACGATTTAATAGTCCTATCTGCTGTCCTACGTAGGCTGCAACATGTCTGTTGTCACCGCTTATTATCTTAAGAGAGATTCCAAGTCTTTTTAAATTAGATATTGATTCTATTACATCAGATTTAATTGGATCAAAAAAGATAAGAAATCCTAAGAAAGTCATATTAATCTCGTCACCCGTGGTAATAGAAGTACGTCGATTATTGTCGTTTGTCATTCTATTATCGTCATGCTTACAGTCAATCATGTTACGATAACATACACCCAAAATGCGGAAACCTTTGTTACATATTTCTTTAAACCTATGTTGGATTTCTTGTTTGACTATCGATATATCGACGATCTTTCCATCAGGCATCTCAGCGCATGAGCATACTTCTAGTATGTTATGTAGAGCACCTTTCGTTATTATAAAAAAAGATTCTAGTGTTTTATCTGAAGATGAAACAAGAATGCTTAGTCTTTTTCGGATAAAATCATATGGAATTTCATCCAATTTACTATAACCAGATATATCAAATTGACTAGAACAAAAGTCTTTGATGGCTTTATCAATAGGATTTGTAAAACCAGTTTCATAAATAGCATTAAGATAAGAATAGAGAAGGACTTTATTATTATTATTAGCATTTCCTTTTACGTCTATTGCAGATTGCAGTTTTACTTCACCAATTGTTAAGGTCCCTGTTTTATCTGAGCAAAGTACATTCATGCTTCCTAGGTTTTCTATGGATGCAAGGCGTTTCACAATTACTTTTTCATTGGCCATCCTTTTTGCACCATGAGCTAGGTTAACGCTAATAATTGCAGGTAAAAGCTGAGGCGTAAGTCCAATGGCTAATGCCAATGAGAACAAAAATGACTCTAAAACTGGTCGACCAAAATAAACGTTAATTACAAGAATGGAAATGACTAGCATCAATGTTATTTCCATAAGAAAATATCCAAATCCTCTTACACCTCTTTCAAATTCTGTCTCTGGTGCCTTATGTCTTAATCTATCAGATATTTTGCCTAACTCCGTATTAGCACCAGTTTTTATTACTAATGCCTTTGCAGTACCGCTTATTGCAAAAGTACCCATAAAAATAGAGTTTGTTCTATCTCTAAGCGGCGTTTCTTCCGGTAGTATACTTGCAGATTTCTCTACGGGGTAACTTTCACCAGTTAGTGTAGCTTCATTCACAAAAAAATCTTTTGATTCAATGATTATACAATCTGCAGGTATACTGTCTCCTGATTTTAGTATAACTATGTCACTAGGAACAACATCCTCAAAAGTAATTTCTTGTAGCTTTTTATCGCGCAGTACCGTAGTTTTTAACTGTACAATTGCCAATAATTTAGTAATGGCATCTGTTGCTCCTTTTTCTTGCCAGAATCCGAGTAGTCCACTTACAATTACGATTGAAATAATAATTAAGGCATCCTCTGTTTGACCAAGGAAAAATGATAATATGGAAGTGAAAATGAAAATAACTATTATCGGACTTTTGAACTGAGAGATTAATAACGATAATAAATCTGTTTTCTTTTTTGGTTTTACAAGGTTTTTACCATAGTTCGATAGCCTCAGATTTGCTTCTGTAGAAGTTAACCCTGTTTCTTGGTATTCTTGAGGTTTTTCTACAGTCGTATTATTATTATTATTATTAAGCTCTTGAATAATATCAGCAGTAGGAATACTCCAATAGGAATAATCTTCTTCTTGATTAGTCTTAGTCATACCGATGTTCCTGTCAATCCCACAATATAATCATCTATTAGCAACAGTAATCTATTTGCTATATTTTGACTTCTATTTACTGTCGCCATTAAAGCCAAATTAAATCAAAAGTTAGACGCTATTTAATTATTGTTATACTATCATGACTTCAAATTCTATCCCCTAAAAGTCGTAAAGTATGGAAATTAGATATAGGATTATTCATAACGAAGAGGATGAGTTATACAAGAAGATATTTATTGTTATTATCATGGATACCTGGTGCTTTGACACCTAGGGAAGAGTGTAGAAGAAAATTACCAATATACCTTACTGCAGCGAATAACACATGTTGTATATTTTTTTATGTATAATCGGGTTTGAAGAGATATATCGAGAGGCTTGTTAGAAATACTATCTTGAGAAAATGTGACAAGTGCGGCAAGGACTTTGTTACAAACAATGATCATTTACTGTGTCATGATTGTTGGATGAGTGAAATAGAAAAAATCGGAGGAATGACAGATGATGCTTAAATACGCTGCTGCAATAGCTTGCCTAGAAACGTCAACCTGCTAGATTATCAGCTTTGTTCTTTTGCCTGTCATAAAGGAGCACCTAATCGTTATCACACACTAATAGTTACATCGAGTCAGAAATTATTATTGCATGTTCCTCTTTCTTTTGCTTATGATATAGATCTAACTCGGCAAGTAACTGATCCTTTATCTGTTTGTAAAGCTTGATCCGTATCGAATGGCTTTATATGATCTAGTCGACAAAGGAGACAAATATGAATTGCAAGTAGAAGTAGCTTCTTTATTATACTTTGACTTCAATCTATCGCAAAAGGTTGAAAGAATTGCTGCAACATATGTCATAATGACATGCTTATAGATATATCTCTCCTGTTTCCATTTTTTACTGGTAGTTAACTAATAGTTCTACACATGTATAATTAATATCAATAGTTCACTTTACTACCAATACAGGACAATGAGCATAAGTTACTACTTTAGAAGCAACACTTCCAAGCAGTAACTTCTTAAAACCTGATCTACCTCTCGTACCAATTACAATTAAGTCTATATTCTCTTCTTCAGCATAGTTTGCTATTGCACCTCCTACTGACATTGAGCTTTCAATTTGTGATTTGAACTGAACATTATTATTATTCCCTTTTTCTGACACCATACTGGCAATCTTATCTAACCATTGCTGAGCTTCTTTCCTTTCCTCTTCCAATTCCCTCATGCCATAAGTAGGTGCTGTAATGAAGGTAGAAGACAAATGTTTTGGTTTAGATATATCAAGTTACAGTCAATGCGACTATTTGAGCACTATACCTTTTTGCAATCTCAATAGCATATTCTGCTGCTTTGAATGATTGTTCTGAGCCGTCTACTGCTACCAGAATCTTAGAAAACCTTTCTTTTGTTTCAGTCAATGAGTTTTATGTTTGTTTTTTGGTTATTAATAGAATTGCAGTTATGCCTTCTTTTATTAGGTAGGAATCTTAATTTCGACGGTACGAAAGTTAGGATGACATTATAATATAATCATAACCTTGTAAATGTAATAACACTCTCTATTCTCCTTTAATCTACCTATAATTTTATTCTTTTGTAAAATATCTTCTTTACCAACTCAGCTGTAATAATATATACCAGTTAGTAGTTTTGAATATTATTTGTGACACATATCAAACATCTATTTCAGAATATATGCAAGAAGCACTAGTGGAAGCAATGAAATTTGATTTAGAGGAAGGAAATTTCTATGATGTTCTATTAGGCAAGATAATAGACGAGCACGATGATAACAAAAAGAATAATGATTCTACTTCTCCTCCTGCCTCAATGAATAATGAATTAGATACGCTTAAGAAGTTGAAGACACAGGTATTGTAGTTGCATAAGGCTTCGTAAAAAAAGACAGTAAATCTTATGTAACCAAGCCTGTATTATTCATCCTATCATCTAGTATCTATTATTAGATATCCAGTTACTGAGCACTATCATCATTTTCAGATTCTATTAACAACAGCCTAAGGCGCAAGATTAAATCCCAGGTGATATATGAAAAAGAGAAACGCAAAGAAAGATACTGGATATGCGTAAAGAATAAAGGTGCTATTCCAAATCTGCTGTTAAAATTAGCAGTAGTCTAGATTTTAAAATTGGAATATGATTCACATACCTCCTATATGAATAACTATTTATCTTTCATAATAATTCAAAAACCTTCTAAGTAAAAGAGTGCTCCTGTTTCTCAAGGTAACAAACCAGACAAGTTATATGCTGATTTTCTCAACTGTAGAAATGTTTTTGAGAACCGAGATTTTATCATCACTTTAAATATTTCTCTTTATCCATTCACTTTCTCTGCCGTTCTGTAACCAAGCAAAGCCATTGATTGCCAATATATCGTTAATCTCCCTCCATACTGATCTAGCGATCCACTTTTTTGGCTTTACAGAGATGCAATCCTTTTCACGAACAATATTGACATGTTCAATCCTTTTTCCTTATTGAAATTCTATATTGTATTCCCTCTTTGTTTGCTCTTGCTTCAGCACTCTTCTCATATTCAAATAAAAAACTCAAACTCGATATTTGTTATTATTATTCAGTCTCTTTCAGAAGATAATTTTTCTTTAATTAGAGTTGGAATCATTACCTTTCTATCATAATCTGTTATTCCCCAATAATGAGCTTGGAAGAACTTGTCAAACAGAACGCATTGGTTATTATCAATCCTAAAGATTTTGATCTGTTCATAGTTACCTTTACTTATTAGCTTTTGACCAATCAAAAGTGCATGAAATATCTTTCAGTTAAAGATAACATGTTTTGGTTTAGGTTTCCTTAACATTCTTTTAATATAATCCAAATTAATTTGCAATCTATACTGCATAACATAATTTGATACAACTGTCTAAAGAACTAGTTCAATATCATTTAGCTTGAATATGTTATGAATATACTACTACTCCAATATTAACTGGATATTAGACAGACTGAAAATGGAGTCTTTATACCTTGGAAAACGCTCTGTAGTGCTTCACAATCATATTTGCTAGAGTCATGTGGTTCTTTGATTACTCCGGACGGCATGTTGACTAGTGCTGGAGACACAGCAGTAGGATGTATTACATAGTTGGTTGTTATCTATTTTGATGGTATAAGTAAGGATAATTTTTTTGAAATCATCTCAGATATTATAATAGCAATTAATTTAGTAAACCTGAATTACGAAAGATACTTACATTCAAATGCGCCTCTCCACTATGATACAGTCGGTTCTAATGAAGCGTGGTTATGGATTGCAGTAGAGCCAATCCATAGACAAATCCTTGGAGTTCACATTTCAAGGCATAGGAATATGATAGTAGCGGAATCATTTATTAGATCATTAATCAAAAGTTATAGGAAACATACTGCTGTCTACACCGATGGTGGATTATGGTATCCTGAAGCATGTATTTTTTGTTAGGCCTAAAACATAGATTACATTCATCATATGAAAAGAGTGTTGTAGAAAGAGTAATAGTATATTTTAAGGATAGAAGTGAGATATTTGATGATTATTATCCTTGCATAAGATCAGGATTACTATTATGTAATCTGCTACATGTATACAAATCGTTGCTTTAATATTATCAATGTTGTTGGTAGCAATTGCATCCTTCAGTTCTTGACTAGATTTGTTGATTTTTTCCTCGTGTTCTGGTTTCATCTTGTCTTTCAAATCTTGCTTTACCAGTTTTTTGGCTGCATAAATCAAATTATCAGGCTTCGTTTTTGACTTCTGTTTCCTCCTCCTTCTTTTTATCAGCATCTGCAAATTGGTCTGATTCTTTTTTCAGCCTTTCGATCTCTGATTTTGATAGTTTGGTGTTTGCGTATAGTGTTTGCATCTTCGCCTCTTTTGATGTAGCCCGGTCTTTTGCAGTAACGTTTAAGATTCCGTTTGCATCTATGTCAAATGTAACTTCGATCTGTGCAAAAAATAAGGAGGAAGATTTGGTTCTATTAGGCTGGTGTAACGTGGTATCGTGTATCCTTGCCTAAGCCAAACCTTTGAATTTTAAGTACGTTATGTCCTTCGCTAAGGTATGAATCGATCTCTTCCGAAGTTCTCTTTCCTACAGTAATGTACTTTTCTTCTTGATTGGTGTTGCGCCATTATTAGGTTCTGTTACTGTGTATTGGTATCTCTGAGTCTTTTTGCCATTAAATTCCGCTTCTACCTGTTCTATGTTCTCTGGATTAAATTGTAGAACCTTTTTTTCTCCTGGCTGTAATTTTATAAACTTGCTGTCCTTCTGTCTGAGTTCTGCATTCCTTTGCAAATTCTGTTTAGCTTTTGGACTCAATCTTTCTGCTGCTGCCAAATTAAATCTCACCTCCTGTCTGCAAATTTGCTTTACCCGACCACGCCACTTGGAGGCTTTGCTGTGTGGTCATATTTATACAAATTAAATCTTGTTCTATTGTTGCGATATCATGACCTGCAATTTCTAGAATGTCTTTGACTGCTTTCCATAACATTATTTTGTATTTTTTGACACTGATGTCTTGCAGATTAAGAGAATATCCTTCTTTATTGTTGTCAGATTCAAAATACTCTATGACATCTCCTTTCCTTGCACCAATCGCTAACCCTATCTTGCGCTTACGATCGTTTTCATTTTCGTATTCTTCAGGATTTTTGGATAATCTATTAGATCTCTTTAGTAATTCTGGACTTACATTATGAAGTTCTAAATCAGAGATTGCTTTTTTCAGATTAGCAATAGCGTCCGCATTATTAACAATGTCATATACTGTCTGTCTGAATACAACATTAATCCATCTAGGTCGATCATTCTTGTCTCCTTCCATACCAACTATGTCTGGTTCTTTTCCTTGTATGCCAGTCCAACCAACGTAATGCTTTTTCTTATCAGAAATTATTGCTGTTGTGTAGGTCTTGGCATGTTCTACTTCTATACCTAACTGGTTATAGCATTCTTCTTGAAATCTTGAAATAATATTACTGCTACATGTGGTTCCAGTCGTATCATAGACTGTGTTGTAAAGGAATAAAGAATCAGTGTCACCATAGACAATTTCAAATCCCATACCTTTGGCAATTTCTTGCATTTTTGAAAGTGTGTATCTACCGTATGTGGTAATTAGCTCTGCAACCCTCGGATCATAATACTTGAAATATTGACTTCCAAAGACACCATATCCACCATTGATCAGAATCTTTAATGCTAGCTGTTTTACTTGATTTCCTAGTTTCTTTTGCTTAAGTCTCTCTTCTTTGAACACCTTTAATTTGTTTGGAAATGCACCTTCTTTTTGTCTGCATGTCCAGTATTCCTTTTGAATTTTGCAATCCTTTATAATATCTTCATTTATTCTACATTGAGAATCATCTTTACAACATTCACAATTTACTGTATCAAATGATATATTGTAAAGTATTGCCATTGAAGGGTACAAACTGGCAACGTCTACAACAATCAGATCATGGTAAAGTCCCTTTGGTTGAAGAACAAATCCCCCAGCATATTGTTGTAGTTCAGATTTTTCCACATTTCTGTCATATAATGAAACTGCTGGTGTTTGACATTCTCCATTAGATATCATACTATCAAAAATAGCTGCCCATCATGTTGATATGCCAGTTCTACATACTCTTTCAAAATCTAAACCAGTTAGTTCTGATGTGGCTTTCATAGCATTAAGGACTTCACCATTATTATGTTTTGAAAGCTGCATTACCAGCTCAGCATCTCTTAAAACATATTTTTTCTGCTCTTCAATTGGAAGGGTTTGAATGTCTTTTCCTGTTAGTCCTTTGTATTTTCTAGCTACTCCTACTCCTCCAAGACCATCTCCTAATACAGCCTTAGATACATCATCTAGTTTTAGAGTTCGATAAGCATTCTTGAAAATTGTAGTCTGTACCATTGGTTTGCCAAATACAGTCCCTTTGCCGTATTCAGTAAGATAACCTCTAGTATTTACCATGGAGATACCATATTTATCGGCATATTCAGTAAGTACTTCAGGAACACCTTCCTTCTCTATAAACACAATATCTGTTCCCTTCTCTGCAAGTTCATCTATTGCATCAAAACTAACACTAGTCCAAGTACCATCAAAATACACTCAGCCCTTACCCCTGCAATTATACCTATGTCTTCACGTTTTCTCCCAGCAGCTTTACAGATTTTACTAATTAACTGCTTGAAGAAGATTTGATA
Organism: uncultured Nitrososphaeraceae archaeon; assembly: GCA_963825865.1. Lineage (GTDB taxonomy): Archaea > Thermoproteota > Nitrososphaeria > Nitrososphaerales > Nitrososphaeraceae > CAWGVG01. The sequence goes on from CAWGVG010000003.1 coordinate 202,878, forward strand.
TTATCACTGTTAATCCTTGATTGTTCTATAACGTCTTCCATTTGATTTTGAAGTCTATTCTCGTTGCTAATCGTCAAAAATTCTATAGCCTTCAAATAATCTTCCAAAAGCTCGTTCTCGGTTGCTCTGTAATAGGAGCCAGAAATACCTATGGAGTGGCCCATCAGTTTCTCAATGTTTATTGGCTTCATCCCAGAGATTTCGCAACGAGTCTTGAACCACTTACGGAAACCATGATCAGCCTGAAACTCATGTCTCCTCTTACCATCCTCAAGCTTTTTTCTAAGCCCTTGAATCCAAAGTGCATCTTCCATCAACCTCTTTACACCTGATGATTTTAGCTTCTTTGGTGAATCAATAAAACCACGTTTGAATCCTTGTTTGGTATTCCACATATTCCTTAGAACCCAACTATTTCCATCAATTGCCTCTCCAGACTCTCTGCGATAGTTCATCCATTTTTCTAACTCATGATATGCTTCTGGAGTTATGAAACTAAAGTATTCTTCCTCATCTTCTGCATATACAATTATTTTAGCTGCTATGATTTTTCCATTCCTCTTGGCAGGGTGTATATCTTTCCATCTAAGGTAATCCCACGCACCAAGTCTAATGCCAGAAGAAGACATGGTGCAAACAATTGCTTTTATTCGCCTATCTGGATATTCAATTATTCTTTTTATATCTTCAATCGTTGGGGCTCTATCATAGGCATACTTTCTTCCCTTAGGTAATCCTCTTGTAATCTTCTTCCATGGTATGGATATATCATTCATTTCGCAGAACAACTTTATGGCCTTGACAAAATTATGAACAGTAGCTCCTGTGATCTCTTTTCTCTCTACTCTCTCTTTTTGTGCTTGCAGAAACCTCAGGATGCTATTCAGAAACCATTTACTGTTACTATTGCCATTTATTCTATCCATCTCTAATGCATTTCTGCACCTTTGTTGTATGTTCTCGCCTTCAAGGTTGATAAAGTCAAAGAATTTCGTTAGCCTATAGGTGTATTTTTGTTTGGTCACTTGTGAATTTATCGCAAACATGAATATACCGTAAGGATCTGAATCTACGTTCAGGCATCCTCCTATTACATTTTGTTCTTGCATTCTATTTTTTCTTTTTCCTAGAACCCTATTTGAGAACTAATACCAATGTGGGCCGAAAGGGAGTTGAACCCTGCATATAAATGGGTTCAGCATATTCCATGGTATGGGCTATAATAAAGGATGATCTCGATACTTTACTTGTCTATTTGAAGTTTATAGGTAATATCTGCGAAATGAGGATTAGTGCCAGGTGAGGTGAGGGCGCCTGTTGGGGTGACACGAACATTGTAAAAGATTGTATGCTCCCCAGGAGGCAGTGGCTTCAGAAAGACCCACCATCCTTGACTTACCGCGCGCCATGCTCCTGTCACTTGGTTTGCGATATCGGTGTCAGCTGGTATCGTAAGGTTAAATCCCTTTGAGTAGAAATCGTTAATGTTAGTTTATTTTGGGCCTCTCAGCGATGTCCTAGTTAGAACTATCCAAGGGTCTAACCCGAGGTTTACGATAGGAGTCTTTGGTGACTGGGGTACTGGAAAAACAACATTGATGAGGCTTATTCAGAAACAACTTCAGGAAAAAAATGATGAAACAAAAATGGTAACCGTATGGTTCAATGCCTGGAGATACGAACGAGAAGAGCAATTTGCAGTTATACCTCTTCTCAAGACTATTGCATACGCTATTCCTGATAATGTAGGAGAATTAAAGGGCCTCAAACAAAAAATCAAGAGGGCTGGGATGAATGTTTTAAAAGGACTTCCAGACGTTATCCCTTCGCTTGTTAAGCAATATTTCGGTGAAGTGGGAGAAAAGGTTACAGAGGATGCGGTCAATAAATTTAAAGCAGAATTCATCCCAAAATTCGAACTTCTAACAGAAGTAGATAGAGAGACAATCTATTATGATGGTTTAGAACTGATTAGCAATGAGTTATCTAAAATTAGGACCAAACCCGGGTACAGAAACGTTTAGGATTGTAATATTCATTGATGACCTAGATAGATGCTCTCCTAAAAGAGCATTAGAGGTATTTGAGTCTGTAAAAGTCTTTCTAGATGTGGAGGGTTTTATTTTCGTTATGGGTCTTAGTCTTACCACTATGGCCAAATTAGTTGAAAAGGAGTACGAGGGTACGGATATCAAAGGGCGAGATTATATACGTAAAATTATCCAAACTCCTATTTTTCTGCCAGCATGGAAAGTCGGTGATACTATCAGCGTTATTAAGGATCTGATTGATGGAAATCGATTGGGTGGAGCATATGCGAATTTTATTGCTGAAAGAAAAGATATTCTAGCAACCATTATTGAACCCAATCCAAGAGAAATAAAGCGGTTTATTAATGACTTTCTGATAACGTCTGAATTGTCTGAATTATCTGAACCTAAATTAGATAAGGAAGCACTTATCCTTATTCGAGCACTTCAATTCAGATGGGATGTTTTTTATGAAAAGTTTATGTCTGATGGGAATTTCAGGTCGGCTATAATTGCCGTTTCTTCTCTACATGTGAATTTAGAGTATTTGAACAATTACTTGAACGAAGAGGACTTTGGACGGAGAGGGATGATGATGAGTATAATGTTATATCCAACAAGGAGAACCTTGAATATCGGGCAAACGGAAGAGGAACTAAAAGAGAAGATGGAGGCAAACCGGCGAGATATCGAATCCGCTAAGAGAATGTGGAAGGACCAGGAGAAGTCAAGGAAGGAAAAAGAGCGTGACATACAGTACATACCATTAGGTAGCGCGAAAACGCTAGATGAAGTAAGAGAGGAGAGAAATGAAGCAAGAGATCAGACGGAGAAATTTCTGAGAGATGACAGCGAACGCATAAAGAAATTGGAAGAAGAGTACGGTGAAATGCAACGGAGGGCCTCAGAAGAAGAAAGTGCTCTCAGAATCGAATACGGAGAGTTGGAATAGTATTAGTACGGCGCTGAAAGACAATATAGATATACTCGACGCGTATAAAGCCGAGGTTAATGAGATAGAGTCTCGGTTATGGGAAGTTTTAGTCCAGAGTAGCAAAAACTTTTCTACGATAACGAATTGGGATGATTACAGACGTGTAATGGGGATAGCCAGTCATAAAAAGATAGATGTGATTACTCAAAAATGAGGCTGACTAGGCTACTACTCTTTTAATATTCGCGCTCACTCATCTCGTCTCATCTTATCGATAATATAGAGCATTCTTATGAGTCATTTAATTATTTATTTTTTCTAATTAATGCTAAATATTAAACCTCCTGGATACTGCTGTAGGATTTCCTATTATACCCTCAGCGTGCGGATTACCAGTTTCAGTGCTACCTTTGATTATTTATTAGAGAAAGTTTGCTCAAAAACTATGTAATTTATGAAGTTGATAATAACAAGAAAATCAAGAAATTGGCAAAGCATCAACAGTACAGAGTAGTTACAAAAGCAGTTGAAAGACTAAATCTAGAAGAGGAAGAAAATATTGCAGACAAAGGTGGCGTAATATGGCATACACAAGGATCAGGTAAATCGCTTTCTATGCTCTGGCTTGCAACTCAATTAATGTATAGGTTTGGAAATCCACCCATTGTAATAGTTACTGATAGAACACAATTAGACGAACAAATCCATGGAACTTTCAAGGCTTGTGGATTTCCAGATCCTATACCAGCTAGAAGTAGGAAGCATCTTCAATCCTTGCTTAGCAATCCCAGAGGCAAAACTATAATGACTACTATTCAGAAATTTGGCTCTAAAGAAAACCACATTCATACAGATGAGAAAGTTATTGCTCTTGTAGATGAAGCGCACAGAACACAGTACAAATTCAATGCAGAAGCCATGAGATCAGCCATGCCAAATGCAGTATTCTTTGCATTTAGTGGAACTCCAATAGACAAGAAAAACAAAAGCACCTACAACGTTTTTGGCCCTCTGCTTGATAAATATTCCTTTGAAGAATCAAAAAATGATGGTGCCACATTAAAGATTATGTATGAAGACAGGATGCCAGATCTTTATGTGGAAGGAGCAGATAGCATAGACCATATCTTTGAACGTGTTTTTTCAGACCTTGATCAAGATACTAAACACAGACTCAAAAAAGAGTATGTGACAAAAGAGAAAATATCAGAAGCCCCTGCAAGAATCAGAAAGATTTGCCTTGATTTAGTAAATCATTATAGCTTCACATATTCAACCCAATGGGTACAAGGCAATGGTAGTTGCAACTTCAAGGGAAGCTGCTGTTACTTACAAAAGGGAATTGGACAAGCTCAATGCACCCAGATCCAAGATTATTATGACATCCCATCTGGGTGAAAAAGGTAAAGATGGAAGCAGCTGGGATGAATATTACCTTACTTCTGAGCAACGTGAAGAGGAAGCTGATAGGTTCAAAGATCCAAATGATGCAACTAAAATTCTAATAGTAGTTGATATGCTTCTTGTAGGCTATGATGTTCCAATAGTCCAGGTCATGTATTTAGATAAAGGGTTAAGGGAGCATACTTTACTTCAAGCAATAGCCAGAGTAAACAGATTATATGATGTACGAAAAACATATGGATTGATAGTTGATTATTGTGGAATAACAAAAGATCTACAAAAAGCACTTGCCATATTTGAAGAAGAAGATATCAAAGGAGCGTTAGAGCCAGCAGAGAAAGAGCTGGAAGAGTTGAAGAACAGACACCAAGAAGTAATGTCATTTTTCACAGATATTGACAAAGAAATGATGATGCAATAATTGAAAAGTTTGAACCTGTAAACGTCAGAGATGACTTTGAATATGCATTTAAGATGTTTTCAAAAGCACTAGATATTATCCTTCCAAGAAAGGAAGCAGATCCATATATTCCCTGTATAAGAAATCTTCGAATTTGTGCTTTGGACATTTCTGTCATTATTATTATTATTATTATTATTATTTATCTTGCCTGTTGTAATAGTATGGAGATAGAAGATAAAATTCTAAAAAGTTTGCTACGCCACTATCATTCACATATTCTCTATCTTATTGCTACCTGTACCAACGTATCATAGGCTAGTTTTACATATCAGCAGCCGACAGCTAACGGCTTCTAGTGTCGCCTGTCAAGTTAACAGAACCATTTAGATAACTTAATTTATTAAAAAGACCAGCAGGAGATGTGTGGCATCGATTAAGAACGATAATAATAATAATTAGCATATTTGTCCTCACTCAGACTCTAGCAGCGAGTGGTCATCAGCAGAATATGCTTTAGAATACTTGGAAATTGCAGAGAAAATTCCACACAAGAATGAAGGAGAAAAAGTTCTTCTTGAATATATTCCAGCAGATACAAAAAGAATACTTGATTTAGGAACAGGAGATGGTAGACTAATCAAACTAATAAAGTCGAAGAAACAACAGCAATTGTCCGCTTCCTCATCCACATCGTTGTCGTCATTAACCCCAGAAATTACAGTAGTTGATGTTTCACCTACCATGCTTGAAAAGGTAAGAATGTATTTTAAAAATGATAATAATGTAAGAATAATAGAACATGATCTTTCATATCCCATTTCTAATACTAAAATAGAAAGACAATTTGATGCCATAATTTCTGGACTTGCAATACATCATCTGACTCATGAGCGCAAATATTCGCTTTACAAGGAGGTTTATGACTTATTGAAGCCTGGAGGAGTATTTTGTAATTTAGACCATGTTGCTTCGCCGACGCCAAGCCTCCATAAACAATTCTTGGCAAAAACAGTATGCAAAAAAGAAGATAAGTCCAATAAATTATTAGACATGCAAACGCAGCTCAAATGGTTGCAGGAAATTGGATTTATTGATGTAGATTGTTATTGGAAGTGGCTTGAACTGGCACTTTTGGTAGGAGTTAAACCAATTTGAGTTCATTACTAACTAGATGATCTCAGCCATCTTCTAACAAATCCTTTTTCTTTGAAAGTGTCAAAAGTACATATATCGAGGATGGATTTAATTCATCTTTGACTATACTTCAGGGCATGTTAGTTCCTGCCAGCACTCCAAACAGTAATCACCATTAACTTGGAAGATCTCTGATAATCTGTCTTCACAACGGTTGCAGTAAGGAGCAGAAAAGTAGTAATTGTTACCGCTACTATTATTTTTGTTGTTATCTTTGTTCATTGCAATCATATATCGTATCTCAAAAGAAGGCTCAAAAGCGTTCCGTTGTGATGTATGTTGACCAATTGTAGTTAATGGTTGACCAACTTTTCTTTATTTCTCCTCTGCCAATTATTAATGACTATATTGCCAAACCCCAGAACAAAAATCAAGCATGGAAGATGACACGTCAGCAGTAGGCTACATAGCAACTATGTAGTAAATCTACTACCTACTTTTTAGGGAAAAGGTAAAGGTAGATCGAAAGGCGTTGTATCTTTTACAGGATGATGAGTATCTTTAGGTGTGCAGGCAATAATATCATCACTACTACATTTGTTGTGATCAGCAGCAACAACAACAGCATTAGCAGTAGTAGTAGCATTTGCTTGTTGCGATAATACTACTGGAAATGTACCTGGCTTTAATGTAACAGTAGTAGTACCTGGAGATTGTCCACGAGGAAAAGAGCTTTGAGGCGATACATTACTGTCGCTTGCACTACTCGTAAAATCTTTTGCAAAAATAGTTCCAACAATGTCATTTATTACATGTGGTTGTAATATTGGCAGCGATACTTGAGTAGCAGATATAATTCCCTCTTGTGAACAGGTTGCATTGTTGTCTGGATGAGTACATATCAGGTTGTGTGGTTGTGGTGCAAATGATGATGTTGCTGCCTACTGCTAATGATCCTGTTGTAAAGATAAGAACAACTACTATTACTATTGCTGCGAGAGCTCTTATAGTAGTCGCGTTGTTCATATATCATCAAACAATATATCTGTATATTTGACTTGGGTAAGTTAATTTTGACTTATCTAGTATATTTATATAGAATATCAAATCAATTGAAATTATTCATTTAACTAATAATACTATAATATGACAATGTGTTATTACTAAATAATAGAGTGTGAAGAATATGATTTGAGAAATTAATATTCTATATGAATGTGCGATTCTATCTAGTAATTGTACCTTTTAATTAGATAGACATATTGTTCTAATACATAGAGAGAAAAGTTAAGCAATATATCCTATACATCTTTTTTTAAATTTGTTTATTGTATTGTACTTTTTATAAAAAATAAATGAGAAAGGCTTCTTATTCCTTCTCTTAAGCCATTTTGATTAATAGTTTAAAGTGATCCTGCCTACGATCCACTATTAACCAGTGCCGGGCCGCTGCCGCTACCGCCGTGGTTGCCTGTTGTATCGGTCGCGATATTTTGAACAATAAAAAAGCAGTAGTATTGGCAGCAGTTATACACTGTTTTAGAGGCCTTGAGAAATCGTCATGACAAACAACAGCTGCTAATTTATGACTCTTTCTATCCACTAAATAATAAAGGCGCTGCAGATATATTGGCCAAAATGATGTCTTCATCATCATAAGCGAACCCAGAAAATTATCTTTCTATGTCATTCCATCATTCTTATCAATAAACGTAAGACATATTCTAATCGGATACGCTGGCAGAGTAAGCATGTTTGATATTTTTAGAAAATATATTGTAGGAGACGTAGTCATTAGACGTAGCAAAGACCCTTATACTCCGGAAAATTTCATATCTGAATCATCCCAGTCGGTTAGGCGCTTCAATAAGCTAGTATGTGACCAAGATTCTTTCTTTGAAGTATTAGTAGCAAAACATCAAGGAAAAAATTCAGAACTATATCATATCGATTTTAATGGTAAACCCAACTTAGTAAACTATAAGGCTATTGGTAGTGGTGAAGCGACAGCAAATAATTCTTGCGCAGTGTTGCCACATAAGGAAATTAAAATGAAGGATTTCCTAAAACATGCTTATTTTGCCATTGAATTTATGAACCAAGAAACAACAAACAAGATAGTATCGTCGAATGAGTGCGTATAGCTGTAATCTCTCAATTACGCAAAAGATCTATTGAATATGGTTTCTTGATAGTTTGTTTATTATTGCTACTTAACTAGTGCGTCGAGTATTTCTATATTCTCTATTGTCATAGGTTTTTCTTGATGAAGGCGGACTGTCATTCTCATGCCCCGGGTGTGATCTTATATGGTACCAATATCTTGAATTTTCAATTGCATTTTTGCAAATAGGGCAGTTTCCATAACCACATTTATGATATCCTATAAAGTTTGGATGAATTGTTAGACCGCATTCACTACATTTGTTATGGTTATATTTCAAAAGGTGTTCAGTATTGATTACACTATGTGCAATTAGAACGTATTAGTCAAGTGCAATTAGAACATAAGTGATAGGTACAGACATTATTCGCAGTAGTGTAGATACTTACTTCATCTTGTTTCCTATTGCCCCATTGATTATAGATAGAAGAGGTATCTAAAGGGGTTTTTCTATATATATCTATTATAATTTTATATTATATTGCAACTCTAATATATTGTGCAACGCAGCGAAATAACAGGTAAGGAAGCTGAACTATATATTAAACTTCCAAATGGCAGGATGAAATGTACCTGCCTGCGCTAGGCTATGTGAAATTCCAGAAGGCAAAACAGGATTGTGCGGTATTAGAGGAGTCACAAATAACAAATTATATTTATACGTATATGGTAGAGTTATTGCAGGTCATATAGACCCGATAGAGAAAAAGCCTGTGACACATTACAGACCAGGTACAGCGATTTATTCTATAGCCACAACAGGATGCAATTGGCTATGTAAATATTGTCAGAATTATGATATTTCTCAAAGGCGTAAAGTAGAAGGTGTTGAAATGACTCCTGCAAGAAGTCATTCAGAATGCTGAACGTTATGGTACGCATGGTATTGCCTATACGTATAATGAACCTTCTATCTTCATTGAATTTGCAGAAGATTGTGGAATTGAGGCCCATAAAAAAGGTATTTTTAACATTTTTGTTTCAAATGGCTACGACACTCCTGAATCTGTCAATATGATGAGCAAATTCTTGGATTGCATAACAGTAGACTTCAAGGGAAGTGGCAAGCAGGAGTTTGTAAGACAGTACATAGGAATTCCAAGTGCTGAACCAATTTTCCAGACTTTAAAAGCAATTAAGGACAAGACAAAGATTCACACCGAAATTACAGATCTTATTGTTCCCCAGGTTGGTGATGACTTAGGAAGCTGCCAAGAAGATTGTGTAGATTTATTTATAATGAACTTGGACCTGATACTCCAATTCACTTTTTGAGGTTCCATCCAGATTACAAAATGATGGAGTTTGGTATGACGCCAGTTGAAACATTGGAGAAGCATCATGCTATTGCAAAAGAGGAAGGTTTGAAGTATGCATATCTAGGAAATGTTCCAGGTCATCCATTAGAACACACTTACTGTCCTGAATGCAAAAGCATTGCTATAGAACGTCATGGATATAACATAGGTTCATGGAATCTTGATAATAATAACTGTTGTAAAAAATGTGGTTATCCTCTTCCTATAATAGGAAAGCTAAATAGAAGCAGAAAGAATTTGTTTCAAATCATTCAGTAATAATTCTAGATTATTATAATCTGTCGAGACATTACTTCAAAAACATAACTCTTTCAAAAAGATACTAGATTAGGTGTTACTGAGTTTTTCTTAGATTTATGGCTTGGCTAATGTCTTTCCTCAATAACGAATATTGTAATGATCGAGTGTGTATTATAACAAGGCCTAATCACAATATTGCTATCAAACCCATAATTTAATGAGAATAACCAAAAAATATGTGTCTGTGTCTATGCGGTCAAACTACTTTCAACATATGGTGGCAAATAGGCATATGACGGGGAGTGATCCTCCAAATTTATAGGTGTTGCACTAAAGATATTAAATGCTCAATATACATCTTATAGCCTAAAGCATTTGTCAAATCTTCATCTATTATCAACAATTCCATTTTATCAATAGCTTCTTTCAAAATATCTGAATGTATCAGGCGATTTTGCTTCCTGAGTTTATCTAAATTATTATTCATTTCCTTTTGTAATTCTGGAACTTCTAGCTTTTGTTTTAAATTTTTAAATCGCCTTAACTGTTCATTTATAGGATCGTTAGTAGACAACAGGAATCATAGATCCTAATATAGGTAAAAGCCTTGTTGCACTTATTATAACAAATAAAGTACTTTCGCAGCTAAAGAAGAAGTATTGTTATTTCTTCCTACAATGAATGCCCAAAGCTTGAAACCGATAGATCTTCCTGAAACTTTTCCAACAAGACTATAATGATGCTTCTCAAATGATTTCTCATTTAGCTCTTCATATCTTCTCTTTTTCCCAATAGGAGGCATGATTCTGTCATGATAACAAATAGACCTAGAAGTGGCGGCAGACCACCAGAAGTGTCGGAAAAGAAATTCTATTTACGGAATTGGGTGCAATTCTATTTTTCAAATGAATCGCGTAAACAAGTAAATGAAATAAAACAGATTTTAAACAAGTTAAGCCAAAATGAAAATGAACAAACCATTGCCATTTTTAGATGAAAAGATATGGGTTTTAGATCTATGTTTGGTTATTAAATTCTGACCTTGGTTTACTAGATATGCCAAGAATTTATCGTAAAGTAAATCTGCCGGTACTTTGGAATTGCCGGGTATAGCATTTTGTTCTTTGGATATTTCAATTACCTTATGTGCTGTTACAAAAAGAAATTCTGCATCCTTATCAATGAAATTTTTTATAAGCCAAGGACAGGCTATTCTGTCAACTTTTGCATGTTCTCTTGTTATCCATTTCATGATATTGCACTGCTTTTGAAATTATAAATGTTCGAATGACTGTAGTTTTGCACTTAAAATATTGTGTATAAAATTTATTATAATCAAGAATAATATGGATAGCCAATTTTGACATAATCTTTGGGCGCGAAACAAAAGTAATAATTTGCATTTTTTGTTACTGCCCATTCACTTACTAGATTTGTTTAGTTAATGGTAGACTAAATGCAAATGTTGCTCCTTTACCATCGGTATTGTTCTCACCCCACATCTTGCCCCCATGAGCTTCCACGATACTTTTCGAGATAAACAAACCTAAGCCGGTACCTGCAACTGATTTTGATACAAACTTTGTAAACAATCTAGGAAATATTTCAGGATCTATTCCTGTGCCCGTATCCTTCACGCTAACTATGGCATCCTTGTAATCCATCTTTTCTGCCGCTGCTGCTGCCAATAGTTATAGTACCTTCTTTTGTAAATTGGATGGCTCAAATATTGCTACATAAGATAAAACTCCTGCTCTGCTATTAGAGTATGAGGTCCAAGACCGGACCAACAACAAAAGTCATCACCGGATTATAATACTGAAGCTAATGCAGATATCATAATAGGTGAAGCTGAAAGCTTTTCTATAAACTAATAAAAGATAGTATAAACAATATTCCTATCGAATATCCTTTTAGGAAACCATCATCGTTGAGGTATAAAGAGCACAGATAGCAGGTTTTCATTTTATGACCAATGCAAAACAGGATTCAACAACTTCGGGAAAAAGGCAGAAACCGTGACTTTTAGTATAGGATAGTTTCGTTTCTACCGTTGAGATTTAGTTATATCTATTGAGAGCATTCTATTTTTAAGAACCGTATCTTTGATCTTGAAAAATCTCTTCATAATTCTCTTGCTTCTATAAAGGTAAAGTCTCCTCTCTCTTCATCTGAGTATATCTCAAAACCTTGCTCTTTTACTATTTGATGAAGATTATACAATCTTCCTTTGATTAAAGACTTTGTTGTTTCTGCAATCATCAAGATGCCATTAGTTACAAGACATCTCTTTGCTTCTGCGATATACTCCTGCCAATTCTTACCCATTAGCGATAGTGAAAAGATTGCAACATCTAATGCTTCATCAGCTAACGGTACTTTTTTCATATCACATGCTACGACTTTATCATTTATAGCAACATGGTCAAAGCTATGACACTCTTTGTGATCCGATTGCCTCCATGATTTTTGCTTCTCCCAGCCAAAGTCTCCAATATGCAGTCTCGGGGATAGCCGTTTTATTCTTTTGATAATTTCTTCATATGGAATAACACTCCAAGTCTTGCGTGCTTCTCTATACTGTCTGTGATATTCTTCCCACTCTTTTGGGTCTTCCAGCATTCTTTCATGGGTGGTTTCAGAATTTTCATTATTAATTTGGTTGTTTAATCCTGTAAAGTCACCGTATTTTCTTATTCTTTGTTCTATCTCAACAGGTGTTAATTTTACCTCAAGATCTCTTCTATTAATACTTGATATTTCTCCTCTCTCTAATCTTTCCAACCATTTTGCTGCTTCCATCATAGCTTGCTGTGGAGTTACCATGTTCTTATTGGGTAGTCGACCATCTACTGCACAGTCTGCCAATGTACGTTTGTATTGAATTCTTTTCCATTTGTTATCATCATATTTTAATCCATTGATATTTGCTTTGATGATGTAAACATTTACATAGTCCATCTCACTGCCTTTTCTAACCAATCTACCAACAAGTCTGCTGATATTGTGCATTAGTCCATGGAAGAGTATTTATGATTAAATTATTGCAGATGTGCTGCAGCCCATCTACACCAGTGGATATAGGGCGGGAAGCAATCAATACTTGGACTTTTTTATCCAAAAATCTTTTTAATCCTGAGTGATCTTCACCCGTATATTTTGCATAAGTGTACCCAGCATCTTCTACTGCTTTTGATAATTTTTCAACTATGTCTGTAACATATTCTGTGTAAATTATAGTCGTACCTTGTATATGTTTTATTATTTCAGGTATTTTCGCATCTGATGCTAACCGTTCAACTGTGAGTGGATTTCTTATTAATTCCTTTGCGCTAATATTACTTTTTCTTATATCTATTTCGACGTCTATATGTTCTGTGTATACGCTAATAGGATATGGCGGTATTTCTCTGATTGATATCAAAGATAATTTTTCATATAATTTGACAGCATTTTGTGGAGTTGGTCTGGTTGATATATCATCATATATTTTACCTGTTATCAACTGTAGCAAAGATTTACCCTCTTCTAATTCATTTATTACTGGTGTCGCTGATAGTCCAAGGACATTTACATAGCTGTTTTTCTTACTAACATCAGTCATCAATCCTTCAATGTTATGTCGTCTTTTACTTTCTTCCTTTTCATTTCTTTTCTTTGTGAAATGTATTTCATCCAGTACAACAAAGTCGATTTTTTGTTTCACCAGATTTAAGATAAGATTTGGGGAATATGGCTGACTGAATAGATCATAGTTTAAGACCAGATATTTGTGTTTATTTTTATCATATTTCTCATAGAACGCTTCATTTCTTGTTATAACGACGGAATCATGAAATATCTCCAGGATATTATTTTCCCATTGGTCTACTACATCATTTGGACATATTATGAGAGTCATTTTACTGTCAATCACACGACTTGCCAGCACAGCTGAAAGTGTTTTTCCTGCTCCAGTTCCAGAGAAATTACCGAAACGCCTATTTGTTTTGATTTTATATGCTACATATCGCTGCATCAGTGTTGGTGATAGAATCTCCTTATCTTTATCTCTGAATGTATAGCCTTTTGGAATTTCAATACTCTGTGCTCCTTCATAATCTGAAAGAAATGTTTCCAATATTATGTCATGATATTTGTTACCATCTTTGCCTTCACGCCTTACATCTGAAATAGTATTTTCTTTATCTCTAAATGCACTTGCCCATAAATCCTTTATTGATTTATTAACATAAAACTGCATGGACTCTATATCTTCAGTATATGATTCTAACCTATCAGATTGGGCAAAGATTTGCTGTGGTGTCTTGATTTTACCATAATCTAGTGGATCTGTTTCCTTTCCTACCAAATCAGCAATCTCTTGAGAAGATGCAGTTCCTATTTCTTCCTCTTCTGATAAATCTGGTGGAATTTCTAAATCAGAATTTACATATTCCTCTATAGTCTTACGCCCTTCAGCTGTACGTCTTGCCTCAATCAAGTTTTTGAAGAATTGTGTGTGACGGCTCTGTAGATTCAACAGTCCCTTTGTACTTAATAAGTGGTATAGAACAATTTCATCTTCCTCATAAAGCATTCCACTTTCAATCCAATCCTTTAACAATTCCTTTACTCTTCTTATTGACCAATCTGTTTCTTCATATCCAAGAAAATCATACCAACCTTTCCATACTTCTTCATATATTATATTAGCATTTGTTGGTATATAATCAGGCTTTTCTCCAGATCTGCACCACTTTCTCCATTCCTGCCAACTTTTCAATCCAAGTGAATGAACAAATTTTTTAGCTTCTAGAAATGACCAGTATTTTCTATCCTGTGTAGCTATAGTGCCTGTACCAAGCCAATCTCCCCAACCTTTCCATTCTTTTTTATATACTCGATTAGGACTGTATGGTATATAATCAGGCTTTTCTCCAGATCTGGACCACTTATTGTATTCTTTCGTATTCTTAAAGCCAAGTGAATGAACAAATTTTTTAGCTTCTAGAAATGACCAGTATTTTCTATCCTGTGTAGCTATAGTGCCTGTACCAAACCAATCTCCCCAACTTATCCATTCTTTCTTGTAAGTTCTTTCTGGATGAGGTGGTATACCTTCAGGAAGATCTTTTTCCTTAACATATTTGCGCCATTCTTTATTATTTTTTATTCCCGATGAACGAGCAAATTCTCTTGCTTCCTCAAAAGGCAGTGGTTTAAAATCTTGCTTCCATACTGTCCCAGTACCAAGAAAATTCCCCCAGCTTATCCATCCTTTATTTTTATATACTTTATGAGGAATACGTGGTATACCTTCAGGAAGACCTTTCTCCTTAGCATATTTTTCCCACTCCCTAGAATTTTTTATTCCCGATGAACGAGCAAATTCTCTTGCTTGAGAAAAAGATAACCATTCTTTACCAATCCAATTACGCCAGCTTATCCATCCTTTATTTCTATATACAGAATCAGGACGAGATGGTATACCTTCAGGAAGACCTTTCTCCTTAGCATATTTTTCCCATTCATCCTTACCTTCTAATTTGAGTGAATTAGCAAACGCTCTTGCTTCTTCAAATTTCCTCCAAATTGTGTGAAATATCATCTGAAATTGCCATCAGTGTACTTGATTGACAATATAAGATTGGACCATTATTCAAGTCTCATTTCTACTTTCATCAAACAATGCCTTAACTAACCTTAAAGCCAATTGTAAGGCTCTTAAAATATCCCACAGAGTATAATATTGATGCCGCCCTTTTCCCTTTTTTTTTGATGATGAAATTGAGAAAAAAGATATACAATATAGATAAAGAAAGTTTTGAAATCAAGTTTAACGAGTTTAGAGGTGCAGTACAATTTGAAAATGGGAGTCAGTTTAGGAAAAGGCTGAATAACAAATTTATTACTTTCGGCAGGATTATGAAAGACGGAAATATACCATACGATAATAGAAAAGCATATGCAACTCAGCTAGTTAAAGAATTAGAATGTTTTAGAACTAAAATCTCTAGTTTCTTGCCAGAATTTATGTTAGCTGCGCTTGTTCAAGGGGAAGGTTTTAACATCAGGTTTATCTCAACAACAACTGCTTCTAAAACATGTGATTTACTTTTTAACTCACATAATACTGAAGTTAAAACATTTTTAGATAGCTATAAGCAAGGTACAAAAATAGAACGTAGTTTAATTAAAGAGATAGAATGTACATTAAAAAGAAAAAAAGCAGTGTACGATATAAATGAAGCACTATCTAAGAAAGCAGATATAATTTTTATGTATCTTACTTTTTCTTCTTTAGCAATAGGTTTTGCTAAATATACTTTTGAAAAGAATATGAGCTTTCCATTATTAAAAGCACTTAGAGAGTCAATCTCCATTTGTGACAAGAATGCCATGAAACAGACTATTGAAACTATACCAGTAATAGTGTTTACTACGTTAATAGATGCAGTTAGTTGGGATTATAAGATTTTCTCTCTTATGGTTCCTTATCCTGTAAAGATGAATAAAATGAATCAGGTTGGAGCAGATTCCGAGAAACTATTAATAAAGTTGGACAAGGACTCACACAGATCCGAATATTTGAAAATATAGAAGAACAATTCACCTTCAACCCGACCGCAAAGATTCCCTTCCTTTTTTCTTTGCATCGCGATTATCGTCATCATTAAAATTATACTGACTAGCCTAATGAAGTTAGATTTATCTACAAATGCTACTGGGGTAGATGATGCCATAAAGTTTGTATCATAGAAATCATCATCTATAAAACCCGAATTAGAAAAACATAAAGTTGATGATGCTGTTACTGTAGATAAGAATCACACCAATGACATTCAAAGATGAGTCATCACCTGACCTGCTGGAGCAGATATCATCTTTAGGACTCCCAGATCAAAGCATACAGTACTAGTAGTATTATCAGGCTCAGTGCTCTGTAGAGTAACACCCCTTCCAGCGTTATCTGTCGGTGCATTATGGTCTATCAGAGCAAAACCAGGTGGATAACTTGAGTGAACGGAGCTCTCATATACGCACCTATGCTTAGATTCCGTTGAAGAACCTATGAACAATGTTGGCTTGCTCATCCGTTTTTGCTTTCTCGTGCCTTTTTTTGATAGATGCATATATTTTAGAATATCGATCTTCTCAATAATTTTCAAGACTGGTCAGAATGACAGCCAGGTAGGATGATAATTCCTGTTACCAATAAGTAACAATTTTTTTCTAACGTGACTTAGAGTAAAGTTCTGGAGTTTGTTAAATCCCTGTCTAAACAAGAAATGATAGATTTTGATGGGGCGGCACCGTGCTCATGAGGCTCGTCTTGAGCTGCTCGATCTGTTCGAGCGCGCAAGCGTGTTTATCAAGCACACTTTGACAAGAAATTGCCGTAACAAGCTTCTGCATCTGATTGACTGCTTCTGATTGTTAGTCCGCTATTAGCACGCAGTTCAGCAAATTCAGAATCGCTGATCATGAGAGACCTAATCATCTGTGCCGTCCATATGACGTTAGTGGTTTGTCTTGGCTTGGACGTCCGATTATAAGCGGAGTATAAGTCCTCTTTTCATAGTGCCGTCGAGAGTTAGTTAAGGATATTGCTTGCTAGAAAAAGAAAACATAAAGTGGATGATGCTGTTACTGTAGATAAGAAACATAGTAATGACATTTAAGGATCTGAGGAAGATGATAATAAGCAGCAGCCAACAAACACTTACAATCGCTAATAATGATCTACCATCAGTATAGTGGAGATATGAAAAGCTCAAAAGAGAAGAAGCATCTTTACAAGCTGGTAATCATAATTCAGCCAGAACCTTTCAGGAATTAAGTGATCTGATATCAACTACACGCAACACATTGGAGCAATATGAGTCAGATTGTGAAGAAAAGAGACTCGAGATAACCAAGCTGCGGATACAAATGATTCGAGCAGAGGCCCGCATACGAGATAACACTCCGCGTTAAAGGTAGAAAATCAGGCAGAGACATCCCTAGGCCAGTCTGGTTTGTGCATGAAGGCAACACGTAATTAAGCTAACAGTTTTTTATTTCGTGTCTATCCGATGTACTGAATCAATTATTCTTTAGAGAGATAGATGATGGATATTTATCGTTGTAAAAAACCCTTCCTTTTTCTAAAGAAGAATGCAATAATAGAAGTTCTGATAAAAGACGCTATCCCTTTTTTGCAATAGACACCGTTCATTCATCTGCTCTTGGAGTATTAGGAGATACATCGGATTTACTTGCTACTCCTACAGTATCTTGTTGATCACTGCTGCCTACTCTTTCGATTTATAGTGGAAGACGATGAATCTTTCTCTTGCTCTGTCTTTTTGTCTTGTCCTTGAGTTTTTGCAATACAGTCATTGCATGTCCATACACCTTTGATATAACTACCTGCCTTTATCTTCCCATGTTGTTCTATTTCATCTTCTAGCGAATCGGTAACAGGCGAGCCACATTTGATACATTGCGGTAGTAAGTTTACCATTATATCAAAGATATCTATCTATTTCTAATTTATTAGTTAATATATGATATCCAATGATACTCAAAAATCTGTTTCTGGACATCTACCAAACTTATCTTTTTAGATGTTATCATATATACCCGATCGTTTCAATCTTGAATGTATTACCATTATATCATGAAAGCATGCTCTATATAGATATGTGCAGGTGGTTGGATGGTATGATAGTTGGTTAGAAGAAGCAAAGTATTTTCGTTGGTTAAATGAATGGTTAGGATACAAGGAATTTGAATAACGGGAAAAGTGGGTAGTAGTAGTTATGTTAGTAACCGATTTGTATTAAACTGATTTATTAGATATCTTCAATAACAAAATAAATGCTAATGAGGACTAACTCCTTTGCTTGTTGTCTTACAACAGATAGATCTCTTTACTGCGCAAAATATCTACAATTTTAGCATTTTGGCAAGTAGATGTATTCTCTTACGTTTATTCCTTAGCCAAAGATAACTCTTATATCTTTTAATTTCGTTAGTTTGGACAATATTTTCAATTTTTACGTATTAGAAAAATATTATTATATAATATTATATAAATTAGTTCAGAATTTACAATTTGGTTTAACAATTTGCAATAGTACTTTTTTTTATTAGGGGAACTTAAGATAAAGTAGAGCTGTGGAAAATATAAGTACAGAGCAGCAGCATCTGAGAACAACATCATCATCACAAGACTAACTTAAGAGAAAAATCTGAAGAGAAAAAAGAACAACAACAACTCTGGTTGAAAACCATTTCTATTCACAGTTATTCACAGCTATCAGAATTGCAAGACCATTTTTGCGATAATAAAGAACCTGCTATTCTAATCGCAAGAATCACACCAATAGTGACAAAAAATATTGAAGAAGGAATGAAGTTAGTAAATGAAGTTTATTCGATGGCTACAAAAAAAAATTATTCTGTTTTTCGCTTAGGAGAAGAAAGAATTATTCTAGTTCCATCTACCGTAAGAATAAAGTCCTTGTAATAATAATAATAATAGGACGACGAAGACAATAAAATTGTATGGCTGCATTTGCATATCTGTAAATCTCTTGCTTTTAGTTTTTCTAAAAACTATTAGAAATCATGAATCAGTCAGCTTAGCTTTATACATTTTTAATCTATATTCCTAAGAGTAGCTTTAGGGTATCTTGAGTGCCATCTCCGACCCCTTTTCTTTAGCAAATTTCACAAAAGCTTTTTCGAACCTTTTGGCGATGCTCTTCACTTGTTCATCAAGTCCTGCTCTGTAGTTTTAATCCACTCAATAAGATCAAGTAAAGCTGTCATGAAAGGATAAATTGGCTATAGTGATTCACCGATCAAGACTTCATCCTTGCCATAAAAACCTACCAAGAAGTCCTTATCTTTATTGATCAGTTTTTGATAGATCTTGTTCAATAATGCAGACTTGCCAATTCCAGATTCTCCTATAACATATGTAATGCTACTTTGGCTACTATTCATCCTATTCCAAAGCTCGTCAAGCTCTTTTTCTCTTCCGAATAATTCTCGTTCTGATTTAATAGCCAATAATCGATACCAAGATAGGTATGATTAAAAGTTTTTTATTTGAATGTCCATTTCGTATCTGGAAAACGATCATCGTCAACACAACAGCTACCAACAATCCAATGATTATCACCAACAATATTAAACCACTGGAAGTGGCGTGCATGAATAATCTTCACCTAACTAAAGACCAATGCGATCAGACAATTGTGGATGGTGGCTCGATTTATTGATTGACCTCTCTAGATTCAATTTTCTCTAATCTCTCTTCTAATGACTTTACTGCTAGAACAATTGGCCCTTCAGATAAAAGCTTAAACTTGGACTCATTGGATTCTATAATTACCTTTAGTGCCAAGAGTTTCTCCTTTATTGGGAGTTTATTGTCATTATATATTTTCCATGATTCTCTATTAGCTTGATCAATATCTTCTATGCATTGTTTGTAATAGTAAGCAAGATCTGATTTTGCTAGATCGTAGACAAATTGTTGGCTTTTAGCTTTTAGAGCTTTGATGTCTCTACAGATAGTACTCTACATGAACATCAAGGCGAATGGCAATTTCAGTTTCAGTCATTGACTGAGCTAATAGTCTTGCAACTGTTCTTCTGCGATCTTCAATCAGGAATTTAGAATTGCTGTATTTGTTTTGCAAGGTCACGCTGATTTTTTGCATTTCTCCTCGCTTGTTTTAATAAGGTCTTGCAATCCCACGCTTAGAATATATCTCGAAACCAAGCTTTATGTATTTTCAATGCTCATTGCATTTCAAATTGTTCATAGTCCTTATTGGTTCAATTTCTTTTTCTTTCTTATCGCATCAACTATTGCTTGAACTTCTTTACCAATTAATTTGCTAAACGATGCTAAGTTTCTTTTGCTTCAACATTTGTCTGTTTTACGTAATCGACTTCTTCTTTTACTAGGTAATTGGGGATTGAATCTATGTAAATTCTAGTTCTTTGATGTGAAGAATATATTTGATTATATGGATCATCTTAATACAATATCTCTTTGTGTCTCTGAAGGTCAAAATGCTCGTATGTGATCATATGAGCGAGTCACACTCTATAAACAATTATACTGCAGATGTGCACTAAAAAAATATCAAATTTTTTATTAATCATGGTAAAATATTGGATTGTTATTATCCAGGGAATCTAAATACCGAAGCAACAACTCTAAAGAAGTATTTTAAGTCTATATCAGTAAAGATAAATAGTAAAAGAAAAATTGTCTCCATTTAAATCAATTGTAAATAAGGAGAAATAACTTATAACCACAGTAATGGAGTAGATAATCAATCAAAGATGCAGGAATCAAATATAGAATTGAATGGATCTGTTAACTAATTTCAGTATTTTTTGTTTAAATTATTAGGAAAGTCCATGACTAGATCTACATTTATACGACAAATTGTGTTTTTGAAAGTAATAATGTTTCTAGAATTTACCTTGAAAGTGTAAACCTATGATTTGTTGGATAAACGGTGACGCAAGAGGAAAATATTCTTTAAATTTCTTCTTCAAATTATCAAATATATCCGGAAGAGGTTTGGAGTTTAATTCCTTGTTTAATTCTTCCAGTATATTTTTGATTTTTTCCTTTTTTTCTGTACTGTAAGGACTTGAGTTAACTTGATCAATGATATATCTATGGGAAATAGTTTGATCTGATATTACATTGGTATTGATGGATGTAGCAGTTGTATCTCTAGTACCGAAGTTAACTGTATCTGCATAAATGGTAGGATTATTTAAAATATAAGTATGTCCTTCCTTGCGCAAACTACCTAAGTTAAGGGAGCCGTTTGGATAGTAAAAAAAGGTAGAAAGAGCTAACCCTGTATTATGGTTACACTAACGCATTGATCTAATAGTTGCGCCACAAGATTATCAACATTAGCTGCCTGCGATTGTGTCACAAAACACGTGCCTTGTAGATTGCTGTTAATAAAGATTGTTCTCTCGTTGTTATCTCTATCATGGACTACTACTGTTTTATGGATCACTTTTACATTATCGTTATGATTATTGTCGTGGAACCTAAAAAAACCATCATTGTTATGATTATTGAACCTAAAACCATCATTGTGTTTGAAGTTGTTGAAGTTATCATTGTTGTTGTGTTTGAAATTCTTGTCGAAGTTATTATTATCACGTTCGAAGTTCTTGAAATTATTGTTGTTGTTCTTGAAATTCCTATCTATATTATTATTACCGCCTTTCGAAACAGTATGAGTTATTTGTTTATCATTGCCACCATTATCGAAATGTTTGATGTTGTTGTCATTGCTGGGAATACCACTACTACTACCACCACCGAAGTGCTTAATGTTGTTGTCATTATTGTTAGTACTGTGGATATTACTACCGCTACCACCACCAAAATCACCCTTAACAGCCAAGGCCGTCATTGTAGTCATGAAAGAAGGTGATAATGCAAGCATAGCAATTACTGCTAATATTGCTGTAAACTTTACTATGGTTATCATCAAACTACTTTAGGTTAGTAACTATAATATCATTGGGTAACATGGTGCCGTGTCATAGTTACGTATCAAAAAACATTTTTATGTATTGATATGGTGTACTAATTAATCTAACCAAAAGGATTTCTTACTTTGCCATTCTTTTTTCCTTTTTTTGTTTTACTTTTAAAATGTATTAAATATAAAAAAGCCATAGATATTCTGTCGTTGCAACACTGGCATCAAGTATGTCGTTATGCGACGTTGACTCCTTGTCTAGCGAACCTTCGCTTTCTACTGCAGTTCTTAGCGATATTATGAGTTTATCAAATATGGGATTGATTGCAACCATCTCTGATTCCATCAACATCTTGGCATGGCCCAACATCTCTCTATGTTCTGTAGAGAAATTGACAGGTATTACTTGCATATGCTCCTTCCAATGCCATTTTATTTTCTTGTAATATTCTATTACTTTCTCGTAGTCTGACCTTTCACCTAACATTTGTTTTAGTGAACGAATAAAGGAGGGATTAGAACCATCAATATACATTTTAGCGATATTGTAGTTTTCAATCAGTTCAATACATCTCCCAAGCATTTCATTGTAGTCTGGCCTTGGGAATTCGTCAGCGTATAATACCTGTATTGCACCATCAGAAAACTGCGTTATTACAATTGCAAAGTTAGAAGAACCATAAGCAGGGTCTATCCCCATCGATTTGGCAGCGTATGAATTAACGGTACTATCAGGATCATAGTTCTTGCCTTTTTCAATTGCTTCTTCGATATCTTTGGTATGGAATACATTACCAATCCTACCCAGATACTTGAGGTTGTATTCTCTTTCAAAACTTGGAGAAGCCTTTGCTTTTTCTATCTCTTGTCTACTGTAGATTCTGTCAAGGCCATAAGCATCTATGTGGTTTGAAGGGTAGGCTTCAATCGTACAGCCATTTAACTCCAACACAGTTTCCTTATTTGCAAAAGTTAATCCCAGCTTTGGTTCGAACAATCCTTTAATCCTCTTGATTAGCTTGATAGCAATGTCTATGTTAGGACCTGTTACTATGCACATCTGAGAATTTCTGTAACTATTATCTTTCAAACATAGCCAGGCCATGAGCCTGAGGAAAAACTCGGTAACTCCTAATCCAGTTGCCTTCTTTACCCATAGATGCTTGTGCTTGAAGTTGTGGTTGTTTAGTATATTGTTGGGATAGCAGCCGTTAGGCAATAATAAAAGAGAATCGTACAGCAGTTTCTCATAATCAAACATTGGTTTTTCTATTCCATCTTTCTTTGGCAATGAAATTATGTGATTAAAACAACACTCTCCTTTTGTCCTAAAGTCTTCCAGCTTATGCTCTTGTACGTCCCAAATCCAAAATGGCTTATCTTTGCAAATATCAAAAAGTCTGGTTTGTTGTTGTTGTGATATCTCTAGCGTACTGCTGCCTGATTCTCTTCCTCAGATCCTTGAATGTCATCGCTCGCTGTTATCTTCTTGGTTTTCTATTACAAGATCATTAGCTTTAGCTTTTTCTTCTTCTTGATGTTGTTTTTCTTGTTCTTCTTCTTCTGATGATATTTGTTGTTGTTGTTGCCGTTGTTGACGTCCTTTTTCTTCTTCTTCTTTTTGTAATAATAATAAGGCGATTATTTTATATATAAGCTGACAAATCATGTCTTTTGAGAGTTAAACCTCTTAATAGATACCTTCGCTATTATATAGGACATGTTAGGAGATCTAATATACGAACATAAAGGCAAAATTACAAGCCAGAGAGTACAACAAGCAAGTACTGCTGAAGGAGCTAAGATGGAAACCTCTTTTTCAGGTAGCGCAAAATACAGAGGTACTGATGATACAGAGATTGGAACATATTCGACAATCTATAGACCTGAAGGAGTACTATATGGCGAAGGACAAGGAGTGATAACTACTAAGGATGGCGAAATCGCAACATGGACTGGTTCAGGAATAGGAAAATTTACTGGTCAAGGAAAAATAAGATTTCATGGCCCATTGTTCTACCGTACATACTCAACAGGGAAGCTAGCTTTCCTTAACAACCTTGTAGGAGTATACGAAACCCAAATAGATGAGAATCAAAATTTCCTCTACAAAGTCTGGGAGTGGAAATGACAACAAGGAATCAAGTTTTTTGAAAAAGCCTTTGATCTTCCTAATCTCATAATCCTCCAAGCCTAAGCTCTGTTTGGCATCACGATAGAAAGTATCAATGCGCCATCTTTTAACATATGTCCTTAATATCCTGAACACTTCCCAGTCAAGTCTGTTAGTACATAGAAATACGGGATCACCTTCAAGTTCTGGATTATCATATGAAACCTTAGCATAACAGTAGTAGACATGTTTCTCTCGCTTGTACCACACCTCCACAGCTTTGAACTTCTCTTTTGGTATAGTCTTTGACCATTCTGAAATATCAGTCCATCCTCTTGGCAAAAGCACCAATCTGAATATTCTCTTTTAAGGAATTTGTATTAGTTTCAACACAAAATTATATTGTATTACCTGGTGGAAAGAAAATGATGTATGATAGAGTTAGTGCAAGAAATGGCTCTGTTATAATAATAGATGAAGGAATAAAACAAGAAGACAATGGAGATTCTTCCCCATGCAGATACATTTAATATTCTAATAGTTAGAATAGTATGTTATGCAATCCGTAGCGACTTTCGTTAGAGAAGAGGAGAAAAAACTAACTCTAAAAGAAATTGCCCCAAAATGGGCAAAAAGATTAGAACATACCCATAAACTCCCGTTTCCATTATCATTAACATGGCTGAGGTGGTATTATGAGCTTGACCACCCTTCAAAATGTATTGTTGGTGAAGCTTACGGTCATTGTCCCACATATCAAAAGGAATGTAAAGAATGTGATAATCTAGGTTGGAAATGTGGCGGCTTTTTTCTGTCACGCTCAAAGTTAGGATTGTTAAGTAATATTGATGCATTTGTAGAAACACTGGAATAAAAAGCATAGGCAATAGAGAAACATGTTAACCTGACTTTAATTGCAGTTTCATACCCAGGATATTTCTGCGATGTTATTGGTAATTGCCGTTAAATATACTTGTGAATTAACTTTGAATAATCCAAAAGTTACATCCTTTATTTGTTGCAGGAAATCTATTAACTGATCTTCACTATTCTAATGGTTTCTTTGTCTTTCATAACTAGGGAAGGCCTATTGAGATGGATAAGTTGAAGCCAATGTTAATTCAGTACGTCTTTCTTTCAAATAATGTAATCTGATCGATCTGCCATCGTCTTGTTGTATTTCAACAGAGCTCGCAGTTACTACATGACCTGGCACTTTTATTGCAACAAGCTTGCACTTAATAAATTTAAGCTAAACTATAGATGATTACTCAAATTATTTCGATAAAATTTACTAAAGAATGATCTATATTAATCATTGTATAGAAGAACTTCCCAGCATTACATGTGGATTATTTTTGAGGAGAAGAAATGACTTAGCTTAACAATACGGGAAGACAGTAATACTCTATTTTCCTGTCATATCTGAACATTAGAGAAACATCTCTTTTTCAGACAGCAGTAATTCATACAATCTTGTCGTTTATCAACAACTTCTTACAACTTAACTCTTTTACCAAATAATGCTATATGAGCTTATTTTAGTTCTTTCATCCATTCTCTATCTTCCAGATACTCTATTAGCCTAACCATTTCCTCTATCCTAGCCTTCCCTCCTACCTGGTTTCTACATATTTCATAGTGTTGTAGTAGAGTCTTATCTTCTTCTGTAGATAGAATACCTTTCTGTTCTATCAAGTCGAAAAATTTGTCCTCTTTTCCGGTGTGATCGGTTATAAAAACAGCATATGATTTAAGGAATCTTGATACTGGTTCTTTTATTTTTGGATCTTCTATTATTTGGCCTTCTTCTCTCCTTTCCTTCTTCCTTTGTTTCCATAACTTTATTTCTCTTCTAAGCATCATAGCGATTCTTCTGCCAAGTTCGTGTTCAATTAAAAATTTCCGAATATCTTCCGCAAATCCATTTTTATTTCTATTCTCAGGAAAGTATGCCTGCTCTTCTTTGCCATGATGAAACCTATCTACGAATTCCTCTATCACTACGGATATAATCTCTATATCTTCTATTGGAAGATTTTCGTTAGCATACAGCTTATCAGAGCATCTTTCAATTATATTCTTTAGCCTTCTCACAGTAGTATGGTCGTGTTTAAGATCCTCAGTAGCATACAAGGTTAGATGACGTTATTATAGACGTAATATTAAAATATTCAATATATTATAATTTATTTAAGTTTGCTTTAATTAGATATTCCATACGGAATTTTTCTTTTCCATTTACCATGTTTTATATAGACTTTGGTAATGAAAAACAAACAAAGATTAAATTGCTCAGTGAAATTATGATAAATTAAATTAAAATCCAATTAGATTTTTGTTAAACGAAAAGAGAAGAATTACAGCCAGTTAATTAGAGTTGTTGCTGACTATAGGGCAAGCAGAAAAACGATCGTTACTGCTATGTTACAAAAAAAAGAAAATGAGTATATAAATTCAGCGTAAACCGTATCATACAATAGATTATAATAATAAGACTATGCTCTAATGATCGAAAATTGAAGGATAAAATAGATAACAGGAACGAAGGTGCCGCCAGGCTTATTGAATATGACATGGCTATACGTGGAGCTTATTTAGCTTACATAATTCCTATTGACACACTTATTAAAGACATTATTTCATATCATTTCTGTTCTGATGGAGATAAGCGTAAACAGTTTGTATCTGTCATATTGAATGGAAAAAACTACTATACTTTTTCATTTGGTATCGAGATCCTTGAAAAGCTTCTTTAGGATCCATTATCAAGATTTAATTCAACGGTATCCTAAGCTGATAAATAATTTAGATATAATTAGATATCATGACTTGCTTGTACATTCAATATTGGATACCTCACATGAATTCTTGACAACGAACCATACAAATAGTATTAGATTAATTTCTTACGATGATAACGGACAAGCAAACTGCAGAGAGGTTACTCGCTCTGAAATCGATGAAAGATTAGAAGATTGCCTTAATATTCACTTTGCTCTAGTGGATATTCGCATGGAAGTTAAAGACCGGATTTTGACTACAATCAAATGAAAAGTCTTTACTCCAAATACCAAAGATAGAATGTAATTGCTGACTATAACTTACTTAAGTTTACTGAGTGGCAACTTGTGATATGTACGCTAAACATTTTTGTTTTATAATATATTTTATATTGAATAATAAAATATAATGAGTTATACTATTATTTTCTTAATATTCAATCAATAATAAAGCTTTTTTGTGGTTTGTGATGGCAAGTATTGAAAGTACTAATGGTTAATCAGACTATGTTATACAAAAACCAAACTTTCAGAGAATTTGTTGATGCATTGAAAGAGAAATTAATTAAAAGATAGGCTATTAAGATAATTAGTATTAATAACTACTTTTAATTCCTTTAATCTGAACCTGGTGGTCCTGTGGTGGAACAAAAAAGTTTATAGATACTGTTTTTCCATCCATTCCTACCGATACTTGTTTGTACAATTTTCCATCCATTATAACAGATACAGATTGTTTTTCTGAAACTTGAGGGATTTTTAGACTTAGAGGGCCACCGTTTGGACTATAATAATTTACTCCAAAGACGATGCTATCTGTTTTATTGTCATACTTAAAATCGCTAATCCTCGCTAGACCACGTAAGTCATACGCAATAAATTGACCTTTACCTAAGTCCAATGTAGTTATTGGAGCATTCAAATCAACACCAGCACAACTGTAATATAATATACCTGACCTTATACTAGGATAAGGTTTAGCAGTAAATGCTACCTCCATACCGTGTTTTATCACTGGAATTACATTACTTCTAACAGAATCAAGCTGTGTTCCATTTCTATTGTGGGCAGATGCATATACAGTTACATTATAAACATCAAATGGACCTACGTTCTTCGCTGTCCCGACAAGGGCCTTATTATCTCCAATTGGCATGCTTGAGTAATTCAATCTTAATACGTTATAGTGTGGAACTGAAATTTGATTTATATTTGTGATAAACGCTTTGCTGATTACCGATCGCTCAGGTCCAATTACAAATTTAAATGGTGCACCCGCAAATGGATAAATAATTCTACCATAAATTGATTGTTTAATGGTTGTCGTCGTTTTAGAACTATCACCTCCAGTGGTATTCAATCCAACGGTGATTCCAACTGGCATCTGGCCATTGTTGTCTACTACACCTACAACATTTAGACTGCCATTAGAATCTCTAAAAGTTACTCTGTTCTGTCATCTTAACAAGGGAATAATTATTAGCATGGGCGATTGGAATAAACACTACTATCGCATATAGAAAGAAAAAAGTCGTCAAAATTGCAAATACGATAAAATCTGATTCGAATTTTATCATTGTATTATAGCCCTTTAATTATACAAATTGCATGCATTATTTAAATGGCATCATGAGATCGGTTGATACTCTCACTACTCATTATTAAATATTACAGGATCAGTCAGAACAAATTGACTGATCTCTGCAACCCAATGGTACCTAACTACATCAAGATGACCATATATAATTTCCATCCACATACGATATCTCAACTTATGAACAAAACTGTCTTTATTCCTTACTGATCGGCTACTCCATAAGGATGGCCTATTCTCTATTGGCTGTAGTCAAAAGTGCAGTGCAGGTGACAAGCAGCGATGGAGGAACAGGACCATGATTTTTCCCACACAGATCGAGTTCTATCCATGAATAGCCAAAAGTGATCGAATGAGATATTACGGATCAGAAGATAAATCTACAGAGCAGTTGCCTAGCAATATGATGCCCATTGTGTTCTATTATTGTAGATTGACAAATTGTTGTACCTTTGTTACATTAGCTATCTACTTTAATGGTTTTTATAAGATTCAAAAGGAAATGGGTCGGGTGGAATTTGAGTCATCGGTTCCATCTCTTAAAACACATATACTATACTATAACATCTACAACCAAAGGTCAAGTAATCAAAGGAGATATGAAATGTAGCGGATGCATTGTAAGCTCAAAGGTAGATGGCAGTGATCTCAAGGTTGTTACAGGGGGATCAGCACAAAAATACCTCTGCTAAGAAAACTCATCCATATTTAACTCCTCCATTTAATGCCAATTTCCTTCTTAGATTTTCTCTGGCGGAAGAATGGTAGAAGGAGGAGATTAAACCATTCTTATATTTTAGCAATCACAGGTTTTCAGGGAATGGGTCTACTTCGTTATGTTTGCGGTATTCTTGCCAGCATGTTCCATGGAAAAATTTTAGGTTTTCTAAATCAGCAGTGTCTATGTTTATACCGCAATATTTGCAGAGCCGACCACAATTAAATAAATTATCATTACATGCATGTGGCTTCTTGTTCTGTTTTGTTGGAGGTGTGTTAAACGTATATCAATCACTTAGTAGTACCGTAGAATAAATAAATATGATTTTAGTATGATACATTAGCCCTCTTTGAGAATTTTGTCTCCTGTCATATAAGTTATAATACTTCAAGTCTAAACTTGCTCAAAATTAAGGTAGTTAGTGTGAATATTTCGGTACACATCTATCCCAAAAAGTACAATCAGCTAAAAGAAAATTGTCCTGACAATGCACTAGAGGTTAGGTGTTGTACTTACAAACATAGGTAACAATATAGCTTACAGACATAGGTAACACTTCTGCTAGGAAGTGGAAATCTCTATAGAAATTAGAACAAAATTCAATCTCATTCATGAACATGAATGGACTGGTAATAGTATTAGCGATATTTGCAATAAATACGAAATATCTAGGAAGACATATTACAAGTGGAAAAATAGATACATAGAGCACGGAATAGACGGGTTGAAAGACCTATCTAGAAGGCCTCATAGCATCAAAACCAAAGTATCTAAAGAAATAGAAGAAACAATACTTGATTTAAGATTAAAGACCTTTGGTACTAGTAGAATCAGGTTCAGATTAAAAAGACTTGGAGTATCATTGAGCAGTAGAACCATATACAAGACATTGAAAAAACATACTCTCAACGTTCTAAACTGTAAGGTAAAGAATAATAGAAAGTATAAGCGATTTGCAATGAAACATCCAAATGACATGCTTCAAATGGATATACTTGGACCATTTTACGTACACTGTTCTAGCACAAGAAATTACATGATAAGCTGTATAGATGACTGTTCAAGAAAAGTTGCTAGCAAGTGGTCTGAAAGAAAGAGGAGCATTGATGTTTTGAATGTACTAGAGGAGTGGATTATGGATAACGGAAAGCCCAGGAAAGTTATGCATGACAACGGTAAGCAGTTTACATCTAAACTATTCAAACACTTTCTATATAAGAATAACATAAAGGATAAACCAATTCCAAATTCATATCCACAGTTACAAGGAAAGATAGAAGCATATAACAAGATTGTAAAGAATGAGTTCTTGACAGTTGAAGAAATAACAAGTATTGATGATGGAAAACTAAGGTATGATATGTTTGTCAAAGCATATAATGAAACTAGGGAACATGGTGGAATAAATGGTCTTACTCCTTCTGAAAGGTTTGTACAAAGGTTAATTAAATCTAAGACATATACAAAAAGGAAGCAAGAAAGTGTAACCTATGTAGGTAATCAAAATTGTTACCCATCTGTGTAAGTACCAACAATTAATAATGGGATTGATTACTGTCTATTCACCGCACATCAATAACTATTGTCTAATAAGTGTTAATAAGATTTCAGTATTTATTCAGTTATGATTATAATATTCTTAGTAGCCCAATTAACATAAGACCAAATATCATTTTAGTTGTAGTGTTTCAATTGATTATCATTAGTGCTTTTGAATGGTGTTGCAATAACTTTTGTTTTTGCTCTTCTGTAAATCTTTTATCAAAGTCTGCTTTATGATAAGCACAAAATCCTTTGAACTTCATTCCTTCGTATTTTGAGGACAGAGATAATTCATGTTCAAAAAGTTTGTCTATTGCATTAATAGGGGAATGATGATAAAATGAACCCAAATCAGCAATCACAGAAACACCATTCGTACCTAAACTCTGCCTTTTTAACTAATTGCTTGAAGAATGACATTAACCTATCTTTCCCCTTGTAATTATTATCTGAATCAAAATACCCTTTTACAGAATCCATAATTATAAGAGAATCTTCCTTCTCATATTTTTTTATATCAATAATGCTATTGCTATTGATGTCATTAGCACTGAATATTTCAGCAAATTCTTTGTGATAGTAAATTCAATAAATAGAATTGTTATCTGAGCAACAACATAACTAACCTAATTTTTGACTATAATTTTTTATTGTCCCAATTATAACATAATTGGATTGGATAGTAAGACAAGAGGTAATATAAAACGCGGTTCAATGGTAAAAGTAGTCCAAAAAGCTAATCAAAAAACAGGAAAGTTGACTGAGGGTATAGTAAAGGAAATTCTGACTAAATCTTCATCTCATCCTTTTGGCATTAAGGTTCTTCTTGAAAATGGAACTATTGGACGAGTTAAGGAGGTAATTGATTAACAACAGAAATGCAAACATTCCAGCAACATCATCTTGTTAGTAATTAAGAGTAACGAAAGCATAAGATGGTCTATCTCGAATATTACTTAAATATAATGTATCTTCTTCTAAAGCCCTGTGCCTTAACAAAAGCCCTTTTCAACCCTTTTCAAGATCCTCTCTCCGCATCTAGAATGACTAGCGATACAACTATTGATAACAAGTTACAGCCTGGCGAAGCCGTACTTTGGAGAGACCAAGTCGCCCATACTTTACAGTATTAACGGTTTACCTTTAATTGCATTATTCGTTTTAAGGATACTTTCTGTTCCATTCTTCAGGCCTTCTACATATCCATCGACTGCGTATTTGTAGTCTTTGAAATACGTTTTAATGTTAAAGTCATAATGATCCCTAATTTCATCATAACAAATACCTTCACTCAAGTTTACCACGCAATCTCTATCTACCGCATATGCATGAACTAAACCACATCTTATATCCTGATAAATAGGTAAACCTTTATTCAATAATTCTTCATAAGGATTTGGATTATACGATTTTCCTAGACGTTTAAGAAACGCTTCATAACATGTCTTACTTTCACCTCTTGGCAAACCGAGCAGAAGCTTCCCCCAATATTCAGTACAACATGATAAACCCAGAGCTATCAATATATTGAGCTCCCTTCGTTGTTCCATCAGGATAATTTAGTTCGTGAAGATCTATTGACTGGCCTTGTGCCAAAATGTCATATCTGTGGAAGAACTGGTAATTATTCACAAATGATAGATTATAATGTTTATTCTGTGCATCCTAAGTGTGAAGAGAAAAAGAAAGAAGTTAACAATATTGCCAATCAAAATTAGGCTATGAGTATGAAAAAGTGTTTCATACATGCCCCATATGCAAAACAAGCAATAATGACTTGTCAGAGTTAGGATTAAGAAACCATTTGATGAATCAACATACAAAAGAAAGTCTTATAGATAAAATATTGTTAGATAACCCTTAACGAGTAGCCGATTTAGATAGATACATAGATGCCATTTACAGATGCCATGTGATGTGAAAACTCCACGTTATCGATATCAAAGGATATGCCTTTGTATGTTATTTGAAATGTGTAGATGTATTGACCATCGAAGATACAAAGTCCTTGCAAACGAAGGTAGAAGATCTTGCAAACAAATCCAAAGATAACGAATATTTAGTTAATGCTAAGTTATCAGAAAAAGATAAACAGATTGAGGCTTTGATGCAGAAGCAAAATCAATTTGAACAACTAATTCAATCCCTTATAGATTCAGGGCAATTGAAACCTACACTCCGCAATACAAATCATATTATTTGGAGAAACATTTTCCAATCTTATTTCACGCATAATCGACGAGTTAGACAAGGCAGTCATAAATAAAATTGGGGGTAGTGGATTCTAATGATAAGTAATACTATTGTTGCTGACTTTGTAAGCAGGGATTGTAAAAGTAACCTACATCAAAACTGCCACGGTAAATGGAAAGGCTTGGGATTTGAAGTCATTTGCAGATGTCTATGCTCACATGATAAAAAAGAAATGGCGTTAGGGTTGGTTGGGGAACCTGTTGCTAACACCATACATGAAATTCAGCCATCTTCTAAGGAGACTATCCAAAGACTATGACTAAAGATACATATCCTGAAGGTAAAGATAAGCCTTTTGATTTTAACTACAATTCGCAAGTAATATCACTAGAAGTTTTACTTAGGTATCATAATCTCGGGTTTAAATTAGTACCAATCGGCATAGATTCTAGAACACCTACCATTAAATCCACCAACCAAATATATGAAAACCCTGATTATTGGTCACCAGATAAGATTGCACAAGAGCATAATAAGTTCAAAAATGTAGCAACTACATTTGGTAAAAGTCATATTAAAGATGAAAATGGAGAAGACCTTTATCTATACTGCCGGGCTGTCTGATAAAGACAAAGAAATTCAAGGCATAAAGATGAAATACGAAGAAATGAACTCAACCCTTCAAAATATTCTTACTGTCTTGGCCAACACAGATGAATCAGGAAAACAAGGGATAGCAAAGCAACTTATTGAAATGGGTTTATACAAACACACAAATTCTAATTCCGGCTAAAGCTTTGTGAGATAAATGATGGAAAACAAACCCCTTCTATCAACTCACATACAACCTCAATTTCCTGAATAACTATATTGTATATTTCTTTGACTTCTTCCATAAGAAGTCTTCTCTGTAGATTGCAAGGTTCTAATCTAAATCCGACTGCTACACTGACAGCACATATAATAAAACCATCTTCTAATGGAAATTTAAGCGACATCAATCAAGACACAGGCATTGTGCTCCAAACCAAGACTTTAAAGGAGATGATAGCTTTACCTTCAAGCAGTAACTACAGCCATGCAACTATACTTTAGTGGAGAATCAATACGTAATACCCAAAAGTCTATCAGATTGATAGGCGTTCAAGTATCATATCAAACGATTTTCAGATGGATTAGAAAATACGTTAATTTGATGCAAAGCTATGTTGAAAAGTTAAAACCAAATGTTGGCGATGTTTGGAGAGCAGACGAACTATGGATCAAAGTTAAGGGAGATATGAAATATTTGTATGCGCTAATGGATGACGAAACAAGGTTCTGGATAGCTCAAGAGGTAGCAGATACAAAATACATGCATGATGCTCAAAACCTATTTCATAAAGGAAAAGAGGCAATGGACAAGAAACCATCTACCCTGATAACTGATGGTTTACGCTCATATCATAATGCCTTCAATAAAGAGTTTTACACAAATACAAAACCAAAAACAGAGCATATCAACACTATCAGGATGCAAGGAGATATGAATAACAACAAGATGGAACGTTTCAATGGTTAGGCTAGAGATAGGGAGAAAGTAATGAGAAATTTGAAAAGAAAAGATACATCCATACTAACTGGCTATCAAATCTATCATAACTACATAAGAGAGCATCAAGGGTTAGAAAATAAAACACCTGCTGAGGTATCAGGGATTAAAATTCAAGATGAAAATAAATGGATAACTTTAATACAGAATGCTAAGAAAGAAAATGTATGACCAAAGTATCCCATTTTAGAGAGTTTACCATATTATATAAAAAAGAAAGAGAGGGTGGTTACAGCGGTCAATGTTTGGAGATACCCGGTGCAATCAGTCAAGCAGAAACGCTAAAAGAATTAAAGAAAAACATGATTGATGCAATCACATTAATCGTAAAATCTCAAAAGAAAGCTTTAAAGGAAAAGACAAATAACGAGATGGTAATTGAAGTCCCAGTAGTTTGAGTTTACGAAATCATAGTTTTCGTGAAGTATTAAAAGCATTAAAACACTTTGGTTTTTATCCTGAATCCCAAAGTGGGAGTCATATCCAATTAAAACATGCAGATGGAAGGCGTCTAACCGTTCCTAGACACAATGTGATTAAAATAGGTGTAATGAAATCTATTATCTCTTATACCAATATCCCTGTAGACGAATTTCTAAAATATTTATAATATATTATAACTTTATTGATAAATGAATATGAAAACGAAACAGACTTTCAATTTGTCTAAATGTAACAACATTATTGGATGTCCAATATGATTTAAATCCGAATCAAATCTAGAACCCAATTTAAGTATTATTGGTAATGTCTCTAAATCTACAAGTATTCTAATGCTCAATGGAGAAAATGATTCTCAGACTCCAGTTCAACAAGCGCTTCCCTTACAGCAAAGGCTGACTGAAGTAAATCATCCTGACCACACATTGATAACTTATCCTAATTTAGGACATCTATTCTATCCTTCATCTCAATGGCAGATCTCATGCAATAATGAATATTTTCTTTGTGCATTACCAAAGAAGAACGCTAAGTCATTTATGCCTTCCTTAGTAGATTTGCAGTTCATAAACTATCTTTGGTTAGTTATTTATCTCCCTTTGGGTGGAAAAATTGAGTCAAATTTGTTCTGAATCCCACCGGATTCGGACCTACGATTACTTTGGAAGAGTAGGCGGTTTAATTGTCGCTAAAAAGCTCGCGCTGAACCAAGAATGTTCCATATTAGAATTCCTATAGCCAAAAACTTTCTTTGTATGATGAGCTACAAGAAATGGGATTTGGTCTCAAGGAGCTGAAACTGTTGCGCAACACCATTAACGAGATTGCAGAAGCAAATAATATACCTCGGAATCAGGCTCAGCAAAAGTTCTTCATAGATATTAAGGTCCGAGATTTTTACTGTTAATATCAACTTAAATGTCTTACGAACAGCATTGCTTGCCCAACCATTGGTAGCACCATCATTGCAAAGACTTTTTTCCAAAGGAGTAGTCGAGCAGGATATTGTTGAGCTTGCAAACTTCTTATTTGAAAGATCCAATGGCACTGATGGTGGTGGCAGAAACCTCCTGTTATCATTATCATGCCAGAAGAAGCAAGAATGTTGACAGGAAGTTCAGCTTTAGACGAATAAATTGAACCTACGGCCCATGCTATCAGAGCTTCCAGTCCCTATCGGACTAAGATCACCGTTACTGATAGAATGACCTACAAGTAGCATAAGTCCACCGAATCCAGCAGACAATCCAATGATTGTTGATTTTGTTAGTCTTTGTCCTAATCCAACTTTTTTTCTATTTTTGTATATTAAATAACCAATTATTGCAACCCATAGGGGAATAGTAGAATTGAGTAACCCTGTTATTCCAGAAGAAAGATATTGTGTGCCCCACGTAAGTAGTCCCTGACCTCCCACGAATAATGTTAATCCAAGAACTAAACTGTGTTTCCATTGTTGCTTAGTGATATGTCCTTGTGTAATTGGATGCACGAGCTGTGGACTGTTATTATGTTCACGTTGGTATTGTGGATGTTTTTGCTGTTGTTGTTCTTGGTATTGCTGAAGATTACGATGATCCCTTTTGTATTCTGTACGTTTAATTTGGAAAAAGTATACCGTAAAAAGTATAGCCCGTGAAATAGAAAATCTTAATCCAGCACTTAG
This sequence comes from uncultured Nitrososphaeraceae archaeon, assembly GCA_963825865.1. Lineage (GTDB taxonomy): Archaea > Thermoproteota > Nitrososphaeria > Nitrososphaerales > Nitrososphaeraceae > CAWGVG01. Next base: position 239,662 of record CAWGVG010000003.1, read on the forward strand.
CAATGGAGGAATGGTATCAATAGCAACCTTAATAGCAAGAAAGCTTGAACCATTAATAATCCAAAGAGATACTAGGATTAGCCATACTTTTGATTGTTGATTTAAAGTCAATAATTTATTTGGCATCGACAGTCAATTAAAACTGTTTCCAATATCATCAAGAATCTTACAAGTCTCAAATTATAGGGATTTCAAGCTGACAATGACAAAATTACAATAGCGTGGTTCTATATCAAATCCAAGTTTTTCAAATCGACCTAGACCATAGGATTGAAGAACAATAAAGGATGAAAAATTCATTTACATAATTAAGAGAATAACTTAGCATTCCAAAAAACAACGATATAATGATAACTGTGATATTATGTATAGGTCATCATTATCAACATCAGATTGAATAAATGTATGTTCTTCTCTCTTTATCTGCGAATCTGCTACTGCTGCTAATCTCACATGATTTGTTATTGTTCTTAATTATTAGATAGTGATGACATTGCCTCAAGGTAATAATTTTGTTTATACAATCTTTTACCTTGTCTTTCTAATTGCAGGCATACCAATAAAAGGATAAATGATAGCCATTATAACAAATTGAAAACCAGAATTTCTTAACTTTTATATTTTTCTTTGTCTCTACCAAACGATCTGAATATGTATCCGCTAAAAACCAATACTGCTGTAAAAATAATAGCAAATAGCATTTGTCTTAATGGTACATGCATTATAAAAGCAATTATAAAAGAAATTAGTGCGCCAGCTGCGCTTAAAGGTATCCATGTTTTTATAGCGTCACGATATCTATCATGATTATATTTAATTTTTCTCACACCACCATCTAATAATTGGGAATAACATTGATTGTATAATATAGTATTTCTCCCACTAATAAACAAAAATCATATTCATGGAGTTATATTCCTCCGGGATACCAAATTGTGTATAGCAGAGGAGGAAGTATTTGGTCCATTTGCTGTAAGACTTGCTAATGATTTGTGATACGAAAAGCAAAGAACTCGAAAAGACGCTCGACTGGATAACCTGGTGGTCGGTATATGAATATAGTAGTATACATACTGCAATAGACAAAAGAGATTTTATGAAGATGGACGATAATATTAATGAAATATATATGGATATGACTTTCGTCGTAAAGAAACTTAGCCGAAACTCGAATAGTTGGGAAACAACATAATCACATAACTATTATTAAATGACGTCATTATTTAGTCAGCGTATGAACAAATCCTTTGAGTCTCTCTCTCATATCTACCATATCCTTGTGTGTCCTACTATGTTCCTTGATACCATGCACTGCAGCATTACTCATAATTTCTTCTTCAGTCTCTCCTGTCACAATGAAATCACACTCATAGCATCCAACCTCACGACATGACAATAACTTTTTCATACTTCTTATAGTATCTATGAGCTACTATTGTAATTTAATAAAACTCTTTTATGATTATAGAAAGACATTATGATTGACAACGGGTCTTTTTGGTCACGATTTCCCCCGATGTGTCCTCATTTGAACTAGACATTAGCTTTGATGTCAATATAGGGGCAAAAGACGGTCTCTTCCAAAGCATCTTCTAGGTGCCGTATATGATACCAACCTTGTACTTTCGCAGAGATTTATCCACGGCAATTCATGGGATCTCGATATTCGCTAAACACTATCATCTTGGCTTTGGATAGTTTTCATATGAAAAGTACACATATGACAAACCAAATTACTATATATTTCTGAGAAGCATTTGCAACTAATGAAATAATGCACTAACCTAATACATGCCTTAAAAGAACTACTTGGCGTAAGTCTAATACATGTGGAAAGATCAAACTTCTATATCATAGGTATGGTTGTAGTGATAGCCCTTGTCGGCACTCTGTAATTCCTCTACACGAGCACTGGTAGACTGGTCTAGCAGACTAATTTTTGGAATTGCTCTGATTTAATGGAGAATGGACAAAATAGGAGACAGCTAAGGCCATAGCCAGGGTTGTTTACTTCTTCTTTTCTTGGTGATCCAATTATATGATTAAATTAAAAAGGTTTGGTGATAATTATAACACTTTATTTCTCAAAGTAAACAAAATTCTCGTTTTCCAGTTGTGCGGCTTTATTTAAGAGCTCATTAGCCAGTTCATTTTCCATTTCTCGTTTCATAGATTTGGCTAATCTTTTATAGAATTGTGCTTTAAGCAATGGTATGTCCTCAGGCTTTATTATATTTCTTACCAGCGCGATTTCAATAGCTTTAGAAAAACCATCACTATCTACCCTTGCTTTTATTTGATTAAAATTGCTTAGGCCTATCCTCGTCCTTGAAGCTTGACATTTCATAAAACTAGGAATTCTGTATTTAGTTGGGATTAAGGAAGTATACTTAAAAAAGGCCCCAAAAGCAGACATCCTCATCCACGAATGAAAATCTTCTGATGCTTTTTCATTAGGGAAAGGGCATTGATATGCAAAGTTGATACGTACCGCTGTAGAAGAGGTTATTTATAATCCCTATCTGAGTTCCCATTTTAATCCAAATATCATTGCCTTCTAATGGATTTTGCAAATGAGATTCTAAGATTTCTAAAATAGGCGAAGAAATTTTTTCGCTAGGTTTTAACCTATTATTTTCATCAATTACTTCAAAAGTCGAGTAAACCACATCAATATGAGGGTTTTCAAAAAATATTTTTTTAACAACTTCTAGTCTTTTTGGATGGGATATATCATCTGAGTCATTAAAGAGTATTAATAGAATGACCACGTTCTAAAGCCTTAAGGACTCCTAAATTCCTACTTACTCCAGGACCAACATTTCGTTCTAAAAAAATAACATCAATTTTCGGATAATATTTTTGCTTTAAAGGCTTAAATAATCACAGGTTGCTTCCTTAGGAGGCATATCAATTACAATAATTGCACACCAATCTTCATCAGTTTGTGAAAATAATCCTTCGATGGTCTCAGCGATTAATAGCTTTTTCCATTTCGTCCTTCATATCCATCTGCATAATGAGGAATAATAAACGCACTTGAAACTTCTTGGCTATTTTGGTTTTATCATTTTAAACTCTTTGGTAAGACAGTCACAATACAGACTAATAGTTTAATTTAATTCTTTGGCAGGAGAGTCAGATTACTAATTAAGTAGTTTCATTACTAAATTACATCAAGTAACGATGTCTGTATATTAGTAAACATCAGCAGACATCATTATTTTCTCCTTCGAGATAACAATTTATTTAATATGGTCTTGAATCCCTCAATATAGTGATAAGTTGAGAATTTATGTATATCACTGCTTATCTTAACTCGTTCTGTCTTTGGCAAATATGTTTTAAAAATATGTGTTATAATTTCAGCAGCTTGTTCTATTGTATTAAATTGATATTTTTGCGGAACAAACTCTGTAAGACCACCTGCATTTGGAACCACTGGAATTAGTCCACAGCCATGGCTTCTCCACTGCCATGCCAAAGTGTTCCCCTGTCATAGGATGGAAATATACCTTTGATTCTTGCATAATAGAAAGAAGACTTATTGGGCTAGCATTAATTTCAAAAATAATATAGTCAGTCAAACCAAGATCTAGAATCAGCTGTTTAAGTTCTGAGTAATAATGAGAATAATAATAGTAAAGATTACACATTGCAGGAAATATCGATTTTTCAAAAGGCTACTCACGAGTGAAGTTCTTTCTGATGGACAAATTGCTAAAGAAGAAGAATTAGGACACCCAGAATGTAGAA
>CAWGVG010000004.1:0-33707 GCA_963825865.1 uncultured Nitrososphaeraceae archaeon
GGACTCCGACATTCTTTGTAAATGGAGTACATTTACAATGATTCATGGGATTATGGGACCCTCCTAGATAGACTGCTATTTATTATAAAGCAAAAGCAATACTAATAATAATACTAGCTAGCTACCAACATTCAGTTCAAAAAGAGGATATTTCTCTCTTTGAAGATCTTACAATGTCCTTTTATGATCTCTTATACATTATTGTACCATACTTCTGTCTAAATAGTAAATGTCTTTCCATTTTGTCTACCCGAATAAGGATATTCTTTCTTCTTCGGGGCATACACTATCCTCTTGGTTTCAAATGAGTTTAAGACAAGGAATCCTAGCTGGAACCATACTGACTATATACGAGCAAAAAAATTGATATTGCATTCACCGTATAACTCTAATAATGATATGATTGCTCCCTTCTTTCAATCTCCTGCACTCTTCCAGTTAAGACCGTGACTTGATCTGGTAGCCGTGCTATAGCATCGCCTTTGAACTAATGTTGTTTACATATTCATTCAAAAGCTTTAAGGCATAAAGTTAAATCTTTGAATATACACTATATATGCATCCGACTAACCAAAAGAGAAGAACGATCCATCATTCAGAATCTGCATAGGAGGTAAAGGCCTACTATGTCCATAGAAATGATGAGTTGCCGCCATATGATAATAATAGGTATATCTTCAGTTCAAAAGAGCTTGAAGAACTCCACAATGATACGGCGGTAAGGGCAAACCAAAAGGTGGCTTTGGAACTTATTAGAAGCCGTCTTAAAAGGAAAGCCACATGTCTTTGAGAGCTAGTCGGATTTTGTTATTTATTAGATCAACTGCTGAAGATCATGACCAAAGCAAGACTGCTATTTTACTCCCTCCAAAATACATAGTATAATAATCTGCTCCTGGTTTTATTTTCATCCTTACCAAATCCAGAATCGGATTCAGCTGGTTCTATTTTTATTATTTTAAATGGAATAGGTGAGGTAGAATAACAGAGATTTCTTGATTGTCAACAAGTTTAGCTTTATGATGTAAAATGTCATTATGTATCTCATCACTGTTGGTATAAGTCTAGTTGTTCGCTGTACAGTTTGGGCATAAATATTGAGTCAAATTTGGTTTACACACCTTCGAGCCCGCATTGGTATTAGTTCTCAAATAGGATTCTAGGAAAATGAAAAAATAGAATGCTTGAATTGGAATCGGATCCATATTCGATGTTTGTGTTTGCAATGAATGCAAAGCAAACTAGAGATAAATATACTGCTAGGCTAAAGAGATTCTTTGATTTTATCAAAATACCTGGTAATAATATTGAAGAACAATGCAAACTCACTGTACAAATGGAAAGGGAAAGAAGTGAAGGTAGTAGTAATAGTAACAACAACAACAATAAATGGTTCTGAACCATTCAAATAAAAAGTGAGATTCATTAAGTTATTCAGAACTATACTGGTTAAGGACGTTAGTTTAGGAGCAAACCCAATATTTACGAAATTGGAAGGCTAAATGAAAATGTAGCTCCTTTACCATCTGTGTTGTTTTGGGCCCATATTCTGCCACCATGAGCTTCTACAATGCCTTTAGAAATAAACAAGCCTAATCCTGAACCTGTGTCTGATTTACTAACAAATATCGAAAATAATTTATCGTGTATATCAGGATCAATACCCGTGCCCCTATCGGTTATGCTAATAATAACTTCATCTCCTCCAATACTATTACCTTTATTATAGGCTTGATTGGACTTTATGGCTGTAAAGACTGTTATAGTGCTGCCGCCGTCGTTGTCATCGTCATCAACACTAGCGTCAGTCCTATTATTACTACTACTTTTCTTAGTAAACTTAGAAGCATTAGTCAAAAGATTTGATATGACTTCATAAATTCTCATTTTATCTGCTTCTACAACTATAGGATCGACTTTTGGCTCAGCAAAGGTTATCTCTATTTTATCTTCTTTTGATTTTATATCGTTTATAACATTTCTTATCTCTTCATTAATGTTAAACTTCTCCTTGTTTAGCTTTAAAGTCTGACTTTCAATTTTTGAAACATCTAAAATGTTTTCTGAAAGACATCGTAGCCTTTTTGCATTTCTGATAATAACATTAAGAAACTCTTCGTCTTCTTCTTTATCTATATTAGAAGAAGTCGCTTTACGGGAACGAATAACTTCAGTCAAGCCCAGTATTGGCTGTATAGGAGTACGTAATTCATGAGTGCTATATTTATAAATTGATCTTTTAATTGATCTTTATATTTGAGCTCTTCATTTAATTTTTTTAGTTCAGACGTTAATTGATTTTGGTTTGTAATGTAGTTTTTGATAGATTGCACCATGGAATTAAATGATTCGCCTAGAAGTGAAAGTTCGTCATTTCCTTTGTGTTCTTGAATTGGAACGTCAAGGTTTCCTTTTTTTATTTCAGATGTTGCTCGAGTAAGTGCACTTATTGGTTTGAGGACTTTAATTACAAAATAAAGTATTAGTAAAACCACACCTATGTTTATTATTCCAAGAAAGATCTCTAACAGCATTAAATTCAGGGAATTTTTCGTTGAATCATCTCCTAATTGTATTACTAGTCTATCTGATGAATTGATTAGGTTCGCAGCCAGCGATTCCAACTCTGTTTTTGTAGATCGGTATATTTTTGCTGCCGCTGAAGAGGCAGTAGTACCAGTAACATTCGTAGGTATAGCAGTAGTAGTTGTTTTTAATTGAGGTTGTTGTTGTTGCTGAGCTGGCATAACGACTTTATAAGTAATAAAAGTCTTAAAATGATTCCAATCATTATTAATTATTTTCCATGAATCTAGAAACTTTGATGGCAATGGTTTTAATTCTATACCAGCAATTTTTCCACCTTCTTTTAATACCATTATGTTTGTATCTAATTTATTCATTGCATCGTTTAGTTTGGCTATACTATTATGTGAAATAGATGAGGAGAGCGGAGAGGAAGAAAAAATCCCATTTAAATACTCTGATGTCTGAAACAGCACGTTCATTGTGAGAAATCTGTTTTTACCTGCAATGTTAATTGAATTTCCCAAAAGAGTTTGTTGTGATTGGAAATATGCAAGTATTGCAAAACTGCTAATAATAAAGACAATGATAATTGTAGCCAAAAGTCCTATTTTATAAATAACTTTGGAAGTCAGTGATTGAAACAACAAAGCTCAACACCTATGATTATACTTGCAGCCAAAATTTGTTGTTGTGGTCATAGAAAGATGATCCTACCAATGTCATTACGATAAATCGTAATTTGTATCACGATTAATTATATACATTGTGGTAATATTTTTATTTTTATAATATAGTTCTTGTTATTAAATCGGAATGCGATAAATATAAATTAATTAAATGTTTATAGCAAATTCTACATTACTAAAAGACACTAATATCGGAAAGGCTCCGTCGAGATTGGGAACAAATTTGACGTAATAATAGGCTTTAATTAGACTAGTAATAGCAAGTAGATTATTATATTATTGGTAGGTCAATTAGTAATCGGTAAACTAAAGGAAAATGTGGCTCCTTTTCCATCAATATTATTCTCAGCCCATATCTTGCCACCATGGGCTTCTACAATGCTTTTACAAATATACAACCCTAATCCTGTACCCTGAAAAGATTTTGATGCAAACTTTTCAAATAACCTAGGCATTATCCCAGGTTCTATACCGATACCTGTGTCCTTGATACTGACAATAGCCTGACCGTCATCGTCAACCTTTTCAGTGTTAATATTTATAATTCCTCTTTCTCCTTCTCCTCCATTGACTTTTGCTTCTGTAAATTTAACAGCATTACTTAGAATGTTGAAAACTACTTGAGCTATTCTTGCTTTATCCGCTTGTATGAATATATCGCGAGGCTGATATACTAATTTTATAAGGTCTCCTTGTTGGCCCTTCTTAACAATGTTTGATATCTATATCATGTGTGGTATTTGCTATTATATCATTTAAGTTGAAAAACTCCTTCTTTAGGTTTAGTGACTCACTTTCAATTTTTGTGACATCTAAAATGTCGTCAGCAAGTCTCTGCAGTCTTTTCGCGTTCCTCATTATAACATCTAATAATTCATTTTGTTCTGCTGCTGATGATCTTGTATCTCTGCTATTATTAGAAAGAAGAATATCAGTTAATCCAAGTATTGGCTGGATAGGTGTTCGTAATTCATGCGCTGTTATATCGATAAATTCTTTTTGCATTCTATCATGAATTCTTAGCTGCTCATACATCTTGCTTAATTTTTGATGTAGTTCTGTCTGTTTCCAAAGACTGTCAAATATAGAAGCATATGCTAAAGCAATTGGTTTGCTATTAGAGTATGCAGCTAATCCTGCTGCATTATACGAATTATCTTTTGAATCGTCCTTTGTCTCTATAATTAGAGATTCTTTTCTATCAACTACTAGAATTCCAACTGTACTTTCTAAACTCTTGTCTACGCTTCCAATATCTAGCTGAGGCAATACCAAATTTACTTCGTTTACTATTTGTATTACCTCATTTTGATCAGCAGGAATTAATATTCTAACTCTTACACCACGTTCTACTGCGTCTTTGAATAAGCGCATTATACCTAATCTTGTTTGACGACGAAATGCATGGATTGAGGAAAATATTCTTAATACCTCCTCTTCTGCTGATTTTACTAAATCATAAGCTCGTTTTATCGAGCCTGTAGGATTTTGAATAATTTCTATGCTAGTCGATTCAATGCCTTCTTCAATATCTCCTATTCTATCTTTAGCATCAATTCCATTTTTCCATAATTCTTCAAATATATAATAAAAATGGTTGACATATACAGGTTCATTACTAAGTAATAGACTTTGAACATTTTTACCACCTTCCATCTTTTCTATGGTAGCTGCTATTTCTTTATCTGAAACAGCAAAGCTCATAGGTGGTAGATTTTTAACATGTTTTATTTCGATACCTGCATTCAGAAGTATGTTAGCTAAATTCATATCATCTCTATCTATATTACTTATGTATCTGATACCCTCGTGCTCCCCTTTCTTTTGCTTGTCCAATAACTTTTTGGTTACCTCAAAAAAATTATTGTAACTATATTGCATTCCTCCAGCTGTCAAACAAGTATATAATTCACTTGAGCTGGCAGTTAAGCGACCGATTTCTTTGACAATCTCCTGAACATCCTCAATTATCCTAGTCTCGTAATGTACTGTTCCCTCTTCTATCTCTTTAATTCTCTTTTCTGCAAGGATTGATCTGTTCCACAGAGTCTCAATTCCGTCAATACTTGCCATTGTCGGTAACCTCTTCTTCTTCTTCCCTTTTCTTTATTTCAATAATCCAACTTGCTTGTAGAAGCAAGGCTTTATTGATTTGTCATGTATTTATATATAGATATTATTTGTCATATCTGCTTATTTATATTTAATTGCATAATCAGCAAGAACCGTAACTGCTGGTTTAACGCGAGAAGGTTCTGAGAGCTTTATCAATAAATTGCCGGCAAGCAATTTCTCTCTATTTGTGTTAGTAGGAAGTCTATGGATTGCTGTTGTACTACTACGTTTGTTGTTGATTACCGTTGTATGGACAAGGGTTTCTTCGACACTATTGTATCCTTCTTGGAAGAGTTGGCATATGCAAAGTCTTTCCATGACTCAATTTCTAGTTAAGAGTATGTCTTCCCTTTTATTGTCTGAGACGGAAAAACAAGGTCTCTCTATAAGACAATTTTATCCAGAAGACATAACTTTTATTATATAATACAAGCTGCAGTTTTTACAAATCAGTGTGTATCTTCTCTCTTCTATCTGCTATGAAGTATTCCATGCCTCTCAGAATTGCTGTCAATCCAACAAGACATTTCTCGTAACTCTTCTGACAATCTTTCATCTACATACTTTTTAATATTCTCTTTTGATTTCTGTCTTAGGTATTGTATATTCTTAGGGCCAGTATCAGATATGTATTTTTATACATAATATTCTATGTAAATATATTATTGTATAAGTGTTTGTTGAAATATTTTATTATAGGGATGTTATTATTAAATAATATGAAATCAGCAATATTACAGATTGTGTAAGAATTGGAAGAATGGTAATCGATTTAATTATCTTCGTCCTCATTATCGGTTTCTGATTGAATGAATGTATGTTCTTCCTCTTTCCTGTACGTATAGGCTGCTAATCTTTGTGTATCTCCTTTTTGTAAACCAGATAGTTCGTTTTGGGGTAATGACAATGATGATTCGCTGTTCCTTACTACATCACTAATGGTCTTATTTGTAAGGTCTTCTACCATTTTGTCATAAAGCTGCCTCTGACTCATCCAACAATGTCTTCTCACAAACCTCTTCATCGCTGTAATCTATGATGGGCAAATGATTGTGAATGCTATCCTTTTTTTCGGCGGAATCAACTCCAGTATCAACATCAGAGCCATCGATACCACCAACTCCAGAGGACTTAACTTCCTCTTCTACTCTTGCTATTTTTTACACTTCTATTCTCAGCCTATGAATCTAAGATTTTCAGCTTGCTTATGCTCCTACCAGCTACCAAAATTATATTGCTCCCCAAAGCTCCATAATTTTGCCATTTGAGATGCGAAAGAGATCAAACCCTGTTGCAACATATGGCATGCCTGTAGGTGGATTACCAAACAATGGCCCTGTGTTTGTTCCACTATTTGTCCATCTAATCAGTACCTTATCTCCTTTTGCAAAAATATCATCATGTACAAGTTTTCGATCTGGTACAGCTGCTATTATTGCAGATGCACATTTCTTTGTTCCTTCAGGGCCATTACGTAGGTCTTCAGGAAGAACTGGATTGTGTAAAACGAAATCAGGCGATAGAATCTCGTCTGCTACTTCTAGTTTACCTTTTTGAAATATGTCATTGTGGTAACGAAGAGCTAGAGCTTCATTTTTTTCCTCTTCTTCGTTTGATGTGGAGGAGGATTGTTGTTTCTCCATAAATCTGGAATTGTTAGAGGAATATATAAGGTTCCCTAAAATTCCGCAATTGTATCTGAAATAGAATCAGGTAATGGAAAAATGGGGAGCTGATGCAATGATGATCTCCATTATAGGTTGCACAAGATTTCTGCGTGCAACTGAGTAGGCCTGAGATATTATCGATAAAACAACATTTCCTCTTTCCTCCCATGTGTATGAGCGCAACAATGGACACACAACTCTCAAGAACCGATCATCGTCTCTCAGTTCATTAAAGATACTCTTTTTCTTGAAGGGTAATGTACTGATTAAGATCACATCCTTCCTTACAGGTATTCCAGTAGTCAAGTTTACGTCCAAAGTATTTACAACAGTCCTGATAGCTCAATAAGGAAAATATCGTAATCTTTCTATTTAATGTTAAAAATCATATCTTAGAGCCTATTTTCCATTTATTGGTTGTCATGTCCTTCCCTCATCTATTTTATACTATGGCAAGAAATCAAATGTGGCAACGATAATTAAAAAACCTATTTTTTTAGGATAGCATATAGAGAGATAGATATATGAAAATACAAGCTACTATCATCACAATTACTATCGTTATTATGGTTATTGTATCTGTTGCAGCATTTGGGACATTTTCTTTTGCAGTGAAAACCAATAGTACAGGTACACAGCATACTACTAGCACAGCTTCTCCTCCTCCTCCTTCCTTCACACCTTCAAAAATAACAGCAAAAAATCCTGTTGCACATAACGCTACTACTTTAACGAGTGGCAAGCCACCCCTGTTCTGGTACTGACAACTACCTCTGGAATCACGTATACGGTAAAACTCGTATCAACGGGACTAAAACATTCTACAGGTTCCATGATTACGGCCAATGTATAACCGTGACAGGAACAGTTTACAGCAGCGCAGGAACAACTCAAGAACCAGATGGCGACCTGCATTTTACTCTACAGTTAGATCCACAATATGAACACTATTCAAACCAGTTTGACCCCCAATGTATACCACATGGAGGTTCAGGAACACCCTGTAAGAACATAATAGTAGAAGTCATATGTCATAATGCAATCGACTCAAGTTATAACAAATTTGGTGATTATTGTAAAGGCGTAAACAGTGTATATCCATACAACCAAAAGCCTTCCCAAGGTGACAAACTATCTGTTAGCGGCAGATGGGTCCAAGACATAGATATGACTGTGGACCCAAAAGACCGTCATGCTGCCTTGGAATGAAATTCATCCTGCTAGCAATATTCATAAGATTCCATAAGGTAATATGCATAACACTCGTGCCATAGATAGTTCAATTCAAATCCCTACAAAGGTGTCGCGCGACCAAATCCAGACTTGCTTGTAATAACCCTACTACCATTCAAGACTGGCAGGGTTTCTTCTTCATCTCGTTAAGACTGAAATTATGTGCATATAGTGAAAAGTCTTCTGGTTATTATTGGTTCTCACATACAGCAGACAAAAAACCGTTGCTAAATAAGGAAAATAAAAGTAAGCAGACTAATAATAATCTCGTAATTATTAGTATGACGCAAATGGTATTATTAACTTATCAAAAAGACATAGCTTCTGATAACCTGTGTATTCCTCTGCCTTGTTTTAAGGTTTTGTGTATAAAAGACTACACATAGAAGAAGAATGAGGTATATCAAGCAATGCCTCAGCTTGTTTGTATCAGATGAAGATTCTGAAGTTGAAAAAACTAAAGTTGCAGTCTAATGCAGCATTTACAATGAAGCCAATATCAAAGATGCTTTGAAGGTTATTTCACTACTCCAGATTTAATACTTGTCCAGAAGTTATATTCTGTCCTTGCTATGATGGCGGAGCTTATGACCTTCAACATTTATGAATCAAAAGCCGTAGAGAAAGATTTCCATTCAATTCATTTAAACTATTGCCGACGATTCCTTAACCTCTCGAGTTTTGTGCTATGTATGCCACATCATAATAGTCAAACGATTTGAAGGTTTGACTGATACGACAAATCGATTAACACTGCAGAGTCAGAAACGACACATCAAACCTTTCTTGCTGACCTTTTCATTTATATCATCACGAATGATGGGTTCAGTGTTGCATACAAATCCGGCTTGACTTATTGCTTTATGGGAAGGAAGTTTATCTTCCAATTCTCCCAGCTCGTCATAAAGATACGGCTTAGCATATTTAGCATCCCATGCCTCTATTATTTCTGTTTCAGCTTCTGAGCAAGAAATAACTTCTATATCTCCAATATTTCCAAATTTTTTATTTGCTGATCTCATCTGAAATAATGAACTGTTAGTTTTGCTAAGCTACTATATTGTGCAAGTATAATATTACCACCTCCTTCGGTATTTGTTAATGGTTTTTGTTTTGGCCTTTTTCCTCTGATAAGTAAGTTCACAATTGCGTTATAAACAAAATTACCTAAGATCAAGACCACAGTTGCTGCAAAATTTAGGTTTGCTATGATAAGTGATACCGCACCTTGGGCACTTGAATAAGATCTTTGACTCTTCAAGTAAAGTACGACGCAGACTTTTCATCATAATAATGAGTGTGTCAAAATCTTCTTCAGTCAAATTCTCTATCCCCTCGATTTTGTTTTTTATGGCTGTCTTCGTTTCATGACCTAATAAAATGGGTTGAAGTTCAGTCTTTGACTTTAACCTTGACTCTGCTCGCCGCATTCTTCTCTGTGCTAGCGTACTTACTAAGAGCGCAAAGATACCGATTCCTGATAACATCATGAGTATTGCTATTAACCGTCCGGCTGCCGTAACTGGATAGTAATCACCATATCCTACAGTCGCGATTGTAACTACAGCCCACCATAGGGCATCACTTAACTTGGTTATATTAGCACCTTGATGTCCGTGTTCTGCCAGATATACAGCAATACCCCCAAAAATTATAATCAATGAAACAAGAACTGCTAAAGTAACAACACTCATGTTTGTTTTTGGTAATGTATAGAGGTGATGGTCACTAGTCATAAAAAACACATTTCTTACGTTATATGAGTATATAATAATAAACTGCTCATATGTACAGATTCAACCGTTTTCTGTCTTCTGTAATATTCTATAAGAGGCTTCTATAGGTCGGTAAACCTTGGATAGTATTTTGATACCACCGGATCATACTTTCTCTGTATCCAGCATTCTTCAACAGCATTAAATTCAGATGCCTTTTGGAAAGTATATACACTTTTAGAACATCTTTTTTCCTCTATGTATTCCCTCACAGTCTTTGCGATATTGTACTGCTACCTTTTTGCGATCATTTTACTCATAGCAGGATTTACTCAACCATGTTGATATTCACTCAACCTATAGAAATGCATTGCCAGCCTGAAAGCGTCAAAAACATCGTCATACGATGTGGCTTCCTTATCCAGCACTCCATCATTTTCCACGGGGAAATGCTACAGTCAATGACCTAATACACGACGCAGAGAAAGCTTTGAATGTTCTTTTGCAAGAGCCAGAGGTAGATCCTAAGAGGATAAGTATAATAGGTCATAGTGAAGGCACAGTTATTGCCCCTAGAGTTGCAATTGACAATTCAACGAAGGTAAAGAATATAGTACTAATGGGCAGAGTAGCTCAGAATTTAATTCGAGATATATTGCTCTATCAAGTTGTATACCTACGTTCAGAGTACGCTACACAGGTACTGGATAAAAATCACACTGGATTGATATCCAGGTACAGCAAATTGCAAAAGATCCTTTGTTAGATGATGTGTTGGCAGGGTCTTCTATTTTGAAAGCCAACAATGCCAAAGCCACAACTAAAGTTCTAACAAAAGAATTTGGAAATAAAGGAAATTCAAGCGGTTACCTAAGTGTTGTACTTACAGACATAGGTAACACTTCTGCTAGGAAGTGGATATCTCTATAGAAATTAGAACAAAATTCAATCTCATTCATGAACATGAATGGACTGGTAATAGTATTAGCGATATTTGCAATAAATACGAAATATCTAGGAAGACATATTACAAGTGGAAAAATAGATACATAGAGCACGGAATAGACGGGTTGAAAGACCTATCTAGAAGGCCTCATAGCATCAAAACCAAAGTATCTAAAGAAATAGAAGAAACAATACTTGATTTAAGATTAAAGACCTTTGGTACTAGTAGAATCAGGTTCAGATTAAAAAGACTTGGAGTATCATTGAGCAGTAGAACCATATACAAGACATTGAAAAAACATACTCTCAACGTTCTAAACTGTAAGGTAAAGAATAATAGAAAGTATAAGCGATTTGCAATGAAACATCCAAATGACATGCTTCAAATGGATATACTTGGACCATTTTACGTACGCTGTTCTAGCACAAGAAATTACATGATAAGCTGTATAGATGACTGTTCAAGAAAAGTTGCTAGCAAGTGGTCTGAAAGAAAGAGGAGCATTGATGTTTTGAATGTACTAGAGGAGTGGATTATGGATAACGGAAAGCCCAGGAAAGTTATGCATGACAACGGTAAGCAGTTTACATCTAAACTATTCAAACACTTTCTATATAAGAATAACATAAAGGATAAACCAATTCCAAATTCATATCCACAGTTACAAGGAAAGATAGAAGCATATAACAAGATTGTAAAGAATGAGTTCTTGACAGTTGAAGAAATAACAAGTATTGATGATGGAAAACTAAGGTATGATATGTTTGTCAAAGCATATAATGAAACTAGGGAACATGGTGGAATAAATGATCTTACTCCTTCTGAAAGGTTTGTACAAAGGTTAATTAAATCTAAGACATATACAAAAAGGAAGCAAGAAAGTGTAACCTATGTAGGTAATCAAAATTGTTACCCATCTGTGTAAGTACAACACCTAAGTATTGATAAACAACTTAAACCTTTATTGATAAATGAATATGAAAACGAAACAGCTTTCAATTTGTCTAAATGTAACAACATTATTGGATGTCCAATATGGTTTAGATCGGAATCAAATCTAGAACCGAATTTAAGTATTATTGGTAATGTCTCTAAATCTACAAGTATTCTAATACTCAATGGAGAAAATGATTCTCAGACTCCAGTTCAACAAGCGCTTCTCTTGCAACAAAGGCTGACTGAAGTAAATCACCCTGACCATACGTTGATAACTTATCCTAATTTAGGACACCTATTCTATCCCTCATCTCAATGGCAGATCTCATTTGGACCGATACAACCATATGTTTTGACAGATCTGTACTCATGGCTTGAAGCTCATTCTGGGTTTACACGTCTTCCCAGTTCTATGCCGTCAACTTACACATCTTCATCATCTAACTCTACTACTACCATCAAATAAAAAATTCTAATCTCGTATTATTACATTCCAGCCATTATTGGACCTAACCAAATTAGCTAAGCCTATTCCAAAATTAGTTAAATTACAGGAGGACTAAAAAATGCTCGTAGATTTTATTTCAATTATATTGTATGGAATTCCGGTAATCCAGAAGTATGAGTAGCTAAGTTTTCAATAGTAATTTTATGTCCCTTATGTTGTGGTACTGCAACATTATGTGGAAGATACTTTTCAATTGGATCGTCAAGCCTGATCAAACCATCTAACATTAGTAAGTAAATCTAGAGGTAGTTGATTGCCATTCATGCTGTGGCTGTCAAACCTAGGCGTCGTTTGGCTTGAATCTCCGGTTATCCTGAACACAGGTGCTGGAAGTAAGTGAACTTCATCGTATATTATCAATCCCCAGTTCTTTTCCCTAAATATTTCAAGATGTGGAAGGCTTCGTTGAGCACCTTGCTTGATGAGAGCATCTCGCTTGCCTTAGATGATATAACTTCTAGTCGTTCTGCTTCTCCTTCTCTTCTGATAGATCTTCTTACAAGTCTTTTGTCATATATAAATGCCATAAGCATCTCATTAAAAACATTCCAATCAAAGTACTCTGCATCATGAAGCTTTTTGTACACCTGAGAGCTAGCCACAAGTTGTTTGAATATTGGTAGGAAGATGGCCTTTGGGATGAGTCCAGCCTTAGGAGTCGGTTTAGGGTGTTTTGAAGCCGATGTAGGGGGCATTAGATGAGGCTAAGAAGACAATACATGGAATAACTGGAGTAGAAGTTGGAGATATGACTGCATACAGCTGTCAAAATAGCATTTGGTGTAGAACATTAACTCTTACTACTGCCCACTGCTATTCTTGTTATATCCGTAGGCTACCTATCTTTTGTTATTTGATTTTGTTTAAAGCATCAAGCGTTAGTCTTTTGTTATTCAATGCATCAGAATTATCAGGCTGTATATCCAAAACTCTATCATAACTATAAATAGCTTCCTCGTATTTTCCTAAATTAAAGAGAGCTGCACAGTTGTTACTTAATGCATCACACTCTTTTGTTTTGATTTCATTTGGTTGTGTACCGAATCAAATCGGATCATAAATAACCTCGCAAAATAAATCTGATTGTTGAATAGAGAATACAACCTAGAGTTAGTCACGAGGCATGAATATTCTTAACCGCTCGAGAGTAATCGTGCTTTCATTTGTTGAAACTCTTCTTCTGAGAGTATGCCTTGTTGTTTGAGATTAGCTAATTTCTCAAGTTCTTGGACAACATCTTTCTTCTGACCTTGTGATTGGTTTGCTGTCTGAGCTGCTTGCATTTGTGCGGCTTGAGCCTGAGCTTGAGCAGCTTGAGCTTGGGCTTGATTTATCTGTGCCTGCTGGGCTTGGGCTTTTTGCATTGATTCGAATTGCTTTTTAGTAGCGTGGTGTCCTACTACAGGCAGACTGTAGCTCCTCCTGCTATCATTCCACGAGCCACAGGTCTTCTCCTAAACATGTTCTTATCTCTACCCTGAAATACCATATATCTTTATCTAGCACCTGATTTCAAGCGTGTATGTTTAGCTCGTCTCTACAATAGGGCTTAATTATAATGAAAATACTATATCTTATGCTCAATAATGCTGCAATCATTAAAGAAAATTATTAACTAAAGTTCAAATCATTCGCGCTTTCAGTGAAAACGATTAAATTAAAACTCGTGAAAGTTTCTACATGTCTTTTACAGAAAACAAACGAATCGTTCAGGAGTTTCTTGACGAAACGTATAACAAAGGCAATCTGAAAAACACAGATAGGTTTGTTACTCCTGATTTTGCATACCATGCTCGTGGCGAGGATATTGAAGGAATCGAAGCATATAATGAATGGGTTTCCTCAGATCGTAGCATATTTCCTGATATCCGAATTACAATCGTAGATAGCATAGCAGAGTCTGGTAAAGTTGCTTCAGCTTTTATTGTGGAAGGTACACAAGAAAAGGAATTTCGTGGCATTCCCGCTACTCATAAGAAATTAGAAACTGTAGGAATGAATATTTTCCATTTTCAAGATAACAAGATCAAGGAAGGATGGGTCGTAGTCGATGCGCTCACTGCAGCACTACAGCTTGGTGCTGTTAAGGCAATATCTTCTGAGGCCGACTAGAAAAACATATTTTGTCTATTCAAATGCGACTCAGTGAGTATACATCAGAGTCAGCCTCCCTTTTTTTAACAACTAATTATTAGCTCGCCCTCTTTTCGGCAAATGCAACCTCCTAGCTTTGAGAATTTGTATATGTAACCAATCTCTCTCTGACCTGACGTATTTGTATTTAGCTGACGCAGACATAGCAATAAGGCTCAGTCAAACATATTAAGATGATCTTCAAATTAGGTTCTGTTAACTTATCGGGTCATGCAAGTATACAGGTATCGCTTTGACAGTGGACCCTTAAAGAGAAGTTTAGAAAGATTTGCAAAATTTCCAATAGCAACAAGTTTCGACGAAAAAGCTTCACTGATTCAACAGTGCTACTAAGCATGTATATAGCTTGGCTTAACACAAGTTCTTTGTAATAAAATAAAAGATAGTGAACATCTTGAATTACTAGAAGTCGTCATTAAGAATGCAAGAAGGTTGCAAGACTTACTGAAGATATTTTAGATGTTACAAAAATAGAAAGCCAATCACTAAATCTTAGGAAAGAAAAACTAAACCTAAATGATATGGTGGCAGTGGCTCTAGAGGACTATAAGGATGAAATTGGAAAAACTAATGGTAAGTTGAAATTAGTGTACGAAGATAAAGAAAATGATAATACTCTTATTGTGGAAGCAGACAAGAATAGACTTTTCGAGGTTTTGGGCAATCTGTTAGCTAATGCAGTTAAATTCACCAAAGAAGGAGATATATCTGTGTCGATAGAAAAAAAAGACACTCAGGCTATAGTCAGTATAAATGATACAGGTACGGGAATAAATCCTGAAATATATCCAAGGTTATTTACAAAGTTTACATCAAAATCCGTTACAGGTACCGGCTTAGGGTTGTATGTATCAAAGGGTATTGTAGAAGCTCATGGTGGTAGAATATGGGCTGAGAACAATGCTGATGGCAGAAAAGGTGCTACATTTTACTTTAGCCTACCGTTGAGGAAACAGTAGATATGATTTATTAATTTTTAATAACATAGTGATTAATACTATAGTGATAAGGAAGCCTTTTTACAACTTTCAATCTACCTCATCTTATTTTAAGTTGCAAAACTTTGCTTATTCTAATAATCCAGTCTTGCAATCTTCAATAAGCCAAGCCTTTCCTTTTGTAATGTTATAACTTAAAGTAACAAACTTTAGTCTTTGTATATAATAACAGTTTTGAACTATTTACTAGTTTTTGTTGCACCGAGAGCCATACCATAATTATGACTTTGGTTATAAGTTTTAAAGTAAATATCAGTTTTGGTTTAACATGTCGACATATAGTTATGAACAGGTAGAAAAATCATAGCTATTATGTAGAGATGCGGCCACAACTTCTTGTACAAAGTAATAAAACATATATATCTTTTAGTAAATTAATTGGTACTGCTGTTAGCAGAAAAAATACTGCTAGCACTATTGCAGAGGTGATTATAGGATAGTGTCAAAGCCATCATCATTGGACAATGGATTATCGCAGCAAAGGAAGATACTTTTAATTGATGACGAACCCGACATATGCGTAACTTATAAAACCATTTTAGAAGGAGCAGGATATCAATGCATTGTATATACAGATCCAGTTAAAGCATTACAGGAGTTTAAGGCAAATTATTATGATTTGATTGTAATTGATGTCAAAATGCCAGCTCTAAATGGATGTGAATTTTTTAAGAAGATTAGAGAACACAGTACTATAAACATGTTTTTCATAACTGCGGCTAAGGAGGTACTTTGATAAATTGAGAAAGGAACAGTACCCAGAATTAACTGACATATCCTTTGTTCAAGTAACACGTTAATAGGATGTGATAGTTTCCAGATGAACTCTAGATTATCATCATATAAATCCGACAAATTTAAAGGCTGTGACAGAAGAGGCTGTAACCAGAAACCAATCAAGTACTTGAGAATAAAATACATTAAGAAAATTGGTATTTTCTGCGATAAATGTGCTAGTGATTTGTTGAAGTCTGGTCTTGCAGAGGATATAGGGGAAAGTAGGAGCAGACATTCCTCGATTGAGGTGGTGTAAATGGATTCTTTTATTACTTCCAATAAATCTGTAAATTCCAAAGACTCCAACAATACACCACAAGTGGATCAGAAGTTTACACCACTAGTGTTAGCTGCACAAGAACTTTTTGGCCGGAATTATATCTCATCACACGAGATAACTGATCTAGCAATTAGTCATTACAGAACCAAGAAAGGAAAAGGTATTACATTCGAGTATTTAATCGAAAATGGTCTTGCCAGGCATAAAAAACAATCCCAAGATACACTGAAGTACCATTTCAGAAAAGAAACGCTATTTACATTAGCAAACAAAAGACCTCAGCAGTACTATCCTACTACTATTAAATCTGAAATAATTGAAAACCTTGGAAAGAATACACCAGTACATCCCACAGGGGTAGGCATACTATCACTACCAACAACAACATCATCACCTCTATCTTACTCCTCCCGATCTCCTCTCTCGCAATCTCTAGAGTATCTGACACTTCAGCCTAGTGGATTTGATACCGCAGTAAACCAGGAATGCGAAAACCTGATATGTACACACCCAGGCGAAAATGCAACTTGTTCACAAGAAGGAGTTACATCTGCTCCAATACCAACACCTACACCACAACCAACTACAGGAACCTTATTAGTTATAAAAAATATTTTATTATTATTATAATTTATCCCAATTCTTTCCTTTTGTGATACATCTAATCCGAAATAACTAGAACTAGAATTTATTCTGCTACTAAGGGGTATTTTTTTTTCAGTGCGCCCATGTAGGTATGGGATTTATTATAAGTCTCATCTAATCGATGTCTATGTATATCGCACCACTAGTCTATACATACGATGTCTCATTTTGAAAAATGTTTATAATCTAAGCGCTCTAAAAAATAATAATAATAAATTACAATAACAAAAATATACAGCTTTAAAAAGTTCAATTTGTCACAATGGATATATACATATGACAATAATAATGCTTATCAAAATATGACTAACTCGAATCCCCCGGATGGGAAATCCCCAGGATGGGTTCGTGCAGCTCAAATTGGATTGGGCGCACTTGCTGTCATTTTATCTATATCAATACTTGCTTCTCCCGGGCTTGCGATAGCATCAATTGTATACTTTGTTGGTATCCTTTTGCTGATTGTTGGTATCGAAAGTGTTATTACTGGTATATTTATTAGAAGCAAATCTCGTTGGGCAAGTGTTGGCTTAGGAATACTTGTTATCATATTGGCTATCATAGTGATGGCATTTCCATTAGGAACTACAATATTCCTGATAATACTTATGGGAGTTGCACTCTTGATAAATGGCATTTCCAGAGTTATACATGGGTTTGGGGATAAAGAAAGCCGCAGTTGGTCAAGGGGATTTAATATTGGTGTGGGGGCATTGGAAATCGCCTTAGGTATATTGATAATGGCATCACCAGCTTTCGGAGTTAGATTAGTAGGCCTTATGATTGGTATAGCGCTATTGATAACAGGAATACAAATGATTGTAGCTGGGATATCGGGAAGAAGAAGGAAAATTTTGCCATCATCTGGCAGATGAACACAGAGTAGGGATAGCATCTATCTCTGTGTGTCTTCGTGATTCACTTAATAACATAGAGTATCTTCATTGCCTTGAAAGAATGGTAGTACCAGAACAACGGGTTTATTGAAAACGATCCCAGAAATGCAATAGAAAATAAAGTTGTGACTATTATATTTATCCTGTATTCTCAGTGTATATCGAATATATTCAATTAGAAGTCTCAAAATATAAGTATCGATCTATTTTCAACTATGACTGTTAAAAGACTGCTAAATAAGTTAAGCAAAGCTCAGCAAGATTATTACATTTTCCTTGAAAAGGAATGTTTTTCAGCATTTAGCAACGCCGAAGATAACTTTAACATATATCGTTATGCTTCGTGTTATGCATGGCTTTTCGATTGCTCAGAATTCTTTTGGAAAGCATTAACGGTACTGTCCGGTAAGTACTTTGATCTCACTCATGAAGCTTCCCAAGCAGACATGGTCAAGATATCTAAAGATTTACTATCTGACGATGAAAGGATCACTTAATCGACACATGAAATAATGAGAAAGGGCATGAGATATCGGAGCCTATGGGATATTGAAGAAAAAATGTCTGTGTGGGAGGTTAACATATATCAGTCATCCTTAGTCAGTTTCTAATATTGGCCTAATTTTGCAGATGGTTAGGACGGTCAATTAAACATGGTCGTTTTAAATATACTTTGGCGTATCTGAAAATTGGTTTTTTGCACTGCTACTCTTATGGTCTATGAAATAACACAGCTGTTCATTTTCTTTATCGGTTATTTGATGCGCTATATAGCGCATCAAGTCTGTTTCAATCCTACCGTAGTCAGCTTCTAACTGTGAAAAGTACTATCTGCATTAATTAAGAGCGCAGTTGTGCTAGTCCTATAGCTACAGGGCTCTTTCCAAAGCCAGTTGGCGCCTCTAGTATAATGTATTTGTGGCATGAATTGAACGCATTACAAATCTCGTTTAATACTTTTGCCTGATTATTTCGTTGCGATGTAAATGGGAAATTCTTGATAACGTCAGCTGCTTTTAATGATTGATGGCTATTACTATTATCATCATTCAATTACCTCCACCTTCCTTTTCAATGCCTTGTAAAGATGATTGCAATTGCATTTAATAGAATCAAGTCTTTGTTTTATTCTTTGCTCCATTCAGAAAAGGAAAGCTGAATCATAGACAATAGACAATTATAAGATGTGTTCTAATAAGGCGTTTTCATAATTGCCCGTTGGCATTTTAACTACATTTTCATAAGAACTGAATATGCAGTAAACTTAATGCAATAGAAGCAAGGATAACATATACAATGGTAGATGTTACATAATAATTGAAGATAAAGCTTTTGACTCGTTCCTCTGATTTGAATGAAATTTTACAATTCCAATTAAATCAGGTCGGACTAACTAGTGAAAATGTTGATTATAATCGACCTTTATTGCCACAAATAGTAGATGCAGAGGTAATCGTAACTGGTTTTAGCAATATCGATAAAACAATTATAGATGCTTGTCCAAACTTAAAGCTAGTTCACCAGACTGGTATTGGTGTTGATAATGTGGATGTTGGATACTGCACGTCAAAATCAATCTATGTAGCGAATGTTCCACTTGCTAATGCTGTTTCAGTAGCTGAGCACACTCTTTTTCTTATACTATATTTAGCAAAGAATCTGAAAGGCGTTTCTTCTTCTTCTTCTTCTTCTTCTTCTTCTTCTTCTTCTTCTTCTTTGCTACTACTACTATACCAAGCCTACTAGATAGAAGAGTAGCAGGCATTACGGGTTCAGAGGTGCAAGGAAAAAGTCTTACTATTATTGGTCTTGGGGCCACGGGTTTGGAAGTAGCAAAGCGAGCAAAATCTTTTGGCATGCAGGTTGTAGCAGTGACAAAGAATCCCTTTTTAAAAAAGCCAGGAATTGATAAAGTATACTTTGTAGATAATATGGGCGGACCTGAGATCCTTTCAGAATCTATTGCTCGAGCAGATTATGTTTCATTACATACTCCGCTTACAGAGGAAACAAGGAATATGATAGGAGCAAAAGAATTGGGTTTGATGAAAAAATCAGCATTCCTGGTAAATGTTGCCAGGGCGTCTATAGTAGACAGAGAAGCATTATTTACAGTACTATCGAATAACAAAATCTCCGGAGCGGCATTTGATGTATTCTGGGAAGAACCCGCAGATCCTAATGATAAATTACTAAAACTTTGCAATTTTGTGCTTACACCACATGTTGCAGGATGGACTGCTGAATCCGTAGATGCAATAGCAAGAATAATAGCGACTAATATTGGAAGGTTTTCGCAAGCACAAGTTCCATTAACGGTAGTAAATTCAGAATTAATCTATTGAATATTCTCTCCATCTGGGATAATTTAGGCCAGCGAGTAGGTGCTATATTGCAATACTTGCAGATGGATATACATATATCCATCTCATTTATTTTATCAAAAGATGCTACCATTATCTGATATCGTCATGTTACTGTTTTGTACATGTTTTTGGTCCTTATAAGAAATCAAATGATAAGATAATTAGCAAAAAATAAGTTTAAAAATAAATGTAATATATTGATAACAATGCTTACCTACTTGTTGTACCTACAAACATAGGTAACAATATAGCTTACAGACATAGGTAACACTTCTGCTAGGAAGTGGAAATCTCTATAGAAATTAGAACAAAATTCAATCTCATTCATGAACATGAATGGACTGGTAATAGTATTAGCGATATTTGCAATAAATACGAAATATCTAGGAAGACATATTACAAGTGGAAAAATAGATACATAGAGCACGGAATAGACGGGTTGAAAGACCTATCTAGAAGGCCTCATAGCATCAAAACCAAAGTATCTAAAGAAATAGAAGAAACAATACTTGATTTAAGATTAAAGACCTTTGGTACTAGTAGAATCAGGTTCAGATTAAAAAGACTTGGAGTATCATTGAGCAGTAGAACCATATACAAGACATTGAAAAAACATACTCTCAACGTTCTAAACTGTAAGGTAAAGAATAATAGAAAGTATAAGCGATTTGCAATGAAACATCCAAATGACATGCTTCAAATGGATATACTTGGACCATTTTACGTACGCTGTTCTAGCACAAGAAATTACATGATAAGCTGTATAGATGACTGTTCAAGAAAAGTTGCTAGCAAGTGGTCTGAAAGAAAGAGGAGCATTGATGTTTTGAATGTACTAGAGGAGTGGATTATGGATAACGGAAAGCCCAGGAAAGTTATGCATGACAACGGTAAGCAGTTTACATCTAAACTATTCAAACACTTTCTATATAAGAATAACATAAAGGATAAACCAATTCCAAATTCATATCCACAGTTACAAGGAAAGATAGAAGCATATAACAAGATTGTAAAGAATGAGTTCTTGACAGTTGAAGAAATAACAAGTATTGATGATGGAAAACTAAGGTATGATATGTTTGTCAAAGCATATAATGAAACTAGGGAACATGGTGGAATAAATGGTCTTACTCCTTCTGAAAGGTTTGTACAAAGGTTAATTAAATCTAAGACATATACAAAAAGGAAGCAAGAAAGTGTAACCTATGTAGGTAATCAAAATTGTTACCCATCTGTGTAAGTACAACACCTACTGATGTTTCTACCGTCATCAGCTATGTTTTCTGTTTGTTAGTGGTACCATCAGAGCTAATAGAGCCGAAAGGATGAGAAGACATTACTATCAAGATACAGCAATAATACTTAGCTTTTACAAATTCGTCTGTGCGTACGCGCATATGTGTTTAACATATAACGTCGTCGTATATGCCTATAAGATGACAGAATTACTTAATCTATGATTTCTATCGGAAACTATATTTTTTTAATATTGTATTAGATAGATAGAGTGTATATACGATTACACGAGAACAAAAAAAAGAACAACAACAAAAGTTACCGCCTTTTATATTTGTAAGCAAAATATCTAAAATATCAAATGAGAAATACTATATCAACATACCCAAAGTAATGTGGCTAAACGTACAACCGTACAACAGATCAAGCAGCTGAAAATAACAATTCAAGAGCTCGACTAATGAGCACCAACAGATATACTAGATTATGCAATAGATCTACGTGACCTGGTTCTACTTTGAAATGGTCTAGGGGTTGTTGCCTAATTCGTTTTAATTGACTGTAAATATGATTTCACGGTTTTCGATTTAGCTTAGAAAGGGTATGCACCCTCTTATTGACTTGCAAGCACAAGAGGAAAGATGGTTACTGGTTGTGTTACCATCTAGCACATACCCTAGAACGAGATATGCTTATCGAAAATATAGTTTCTCTGGTCAAAGAAAATCCTCCTCCTACTTCAAAGAAGAACAGTAATAGAGGAAGGAAACCAATTCATTCTTGGGAAAAACTTGTCTGTATTTGTATATTGATGGTTGTTTTCGGTTCAACGTACAGAGATATACAGAATATAGTACCCTCTCTTAATTTGCCATGGAATAACGAGCCATATCCAGATCATACGTGGATATCACGTACATTCAAGAAGATACCGCTGATATATCTTGAACGTGTACTAATATGGTCAGCTTATCTATGTTTGAAAGAATCAGGCTGGAAGAAGGGTATTCTCGCATCAGATAGCACCGGTGTAGAGACAAACAGGTACGGATACGAAGTACGATTTATCAAAAATAGTAGTAGTAAGAAATTCGAAAAGATAAGGGTAAAACAGTATCTGAAATGGCATATCACAGGGATACTTGATCATCTCATAATACTTAATACACGACTTACCAGTAAGAAAACACACGATTCTCCAGTACTCCGAACAATGCTAAACAGATTGAAGAAATATAGATTAGACTTTGCAGGTTCAACATTCAATGGTAACAGAGCTTATGATGGCAACAAGAACTTCCAGTCAGTGTTTAACATGAACATGCTTCCAAATATCAAGCAGAGAAAAAACTCCAAGAACAAGAATAGCAGTAGTAAGAAGAACAAATACAGAAAGAAGGCTGCAAAGATATTCAATGCATCAATATATCGTTATAGAGGATTGATAGAAGGAATATTTGGAGATGAAGAAACTAAACATCATCATCATCAACTATACTGCACATTCAGATTAAAGAACAATCAGAAAAGATTTGGATTAATTAAATCAATAGGCTGGAACCTAGAAGTCCTTAACAGACTACAATGTGCAAACAAACTGGGAATAAAGGTGACACCATATGCGATATCAAATTAGGCAACAACCCCGGTTGGTAAATAAGAACGGCGCTATAAACATATGAGGCGAGTACTGTTCCATAATGATAGACGAGCAGGATTTGCTTTGAATAGAACAGAAGGCATGACAACAGTTATTCTATAAGTCAGCCAGCTTTATTGGTGTATTTTTGCGAAAAATGAGGACATTTCTAATGCTTTTACGATAACAGGGTATTTCTCGGGTACTTTCATATTTAGTTTTCGGGCATATCTGTCCTGTATTCTTTGTATGTGAACTTTTTACAGAAACTAATAGGTTCAGGATCACATTGAAATGGTATCAGCAGATTGCTTGAACTTGCCGGAGATAAGGACAAAACTTGCAATAGAACCTAGGTTTCTTCTACGAGTATTAGACGATTATTAAACTCAAGAGCGAGACTTTTTTGTTTAAGCATAATACGAATTTTATTTGCGAATTCTATTAAACCATCCTCTTTAGCATCGTTAACATGCACTTCTACCCGCATATATTTAGTGGGTTCAAACTTACCTTCAAAATAGCCGTCAAATTCTATTAGGGACATGGCACCATATTGCTCGGCTATGCGACGCATTATTTCCAAATATCCTTCTGTTCGTGGAAGATAAAATTTTATAGAATCGTTTAAAATTCTCACTTTATAACTCATAGTTGTTGTTCCTTTAGCACTGTTAGGCATTAATATTATGTGCTAGAACATTAGTTAAATCTTAGATCTACTAAATATCTTGCCCATGGTAGAAAAGTGTTCCAGCCAGATAGCGGCTATAAGAAGGAGTTCTTTCCAAATTTGTTAGAGATCCAACTATACTGCCAAAGCCAAAGATAAGTTCAAAGCTCTTTCTTAACGAACCATTTAATCAATACATTCGCAGACACGGCTCTTACAGAAAAAAGCGTCAAACTAAAATCTAGTACACTGTCCCAACATACGGGCTGGAGTCCTACAAGTAACATGTCCCAGAAGTAGATACACTATTTTGGTAACGAAAGTTCTGAATCATTGCTAGAAGCATATAGCATAGTCACCAAAAACAATATTCCTATAGATACTCTAAATCCAAAGATCTGTACAAACTGCAATGAAGGTAATACCCAAGACGCCAAATTCTGTGTTAAATGTAAATGATAATGAGCTTTGAGTGATACCTACAAGCGCTAGAATCAGAAAAGAAAAAAGAAGACGAACTACAGGATATGAAGAAACGGTTCAACAACATGGAATCTATTCTTGAGAAATTAATTGCAGGCCTTTCCAAGGCCACAGATCAACATCAGTTTAACACAATGACACAGTCATTGTTTTCATCAGGAGTCCTGAAGATAGGAGAAGAAGAAACAGAAAGGAAGTAGTAGTATTGGTACCTGCTCGGCATGGCAGCAGTAGTAATAGACTTTAAACGGGATTAAAATTTTTTCTGTGCATAAATATTTTCTCAAGGCAAACTCCTTCTATTAAGTCAGGTGGAAAGTTGTATTCATCATAAATAACCTTCCAGTATTTTTCGTTTACCAGCTTGATAAGTCCACGTACCACTTTCTCATTGTTTTCGATAGTTGCATTAATGTCTGCTACGAAAGTCTCCTTCTTTTTCTTTTCCTTTTTACTCTTAGACGATTTCCTGCTCCTTAAATGAGCGGCATGAATAATTCTATCGGCCTCTCTTTCACCGTATAGCCACGTCAGCATTCGTATCTCGGCCTCGTTCGGTATTTTTAATAAATAAGTGATTTTATCGCGCAGTATGTCTAGTTGGAGCCCTTGTATAGTCCAGATCCTGTAGATCAACTCCCGTAACAATCCGTCGACAAAAATGAATCTGGTGTAGTCCTCGCTTCTTTTGTTGTTTTTGTTTTCATCAGTCATCATAAAGCCAGTTTATGATAGGTCTGACCAGGTGGTTTTCTCGTAAGGCGTTAAATGCTTTATCTAATTCTTCTTCTGTCGTAGTTGTTATTTCTTTTCTGTGAAATAAATGCCGTTCGCAAATGGTGCGAATATGTGAGCATTATTATTATCATTATCATCATCAGAAGAAAGGTTATGTATCAGAGGTCTTGCCAGGTGGTTTTTTACTTCTTTTAACGAGAAGCTTTCAAGCCTGTAATAATAGAAGATCTTGGTCAGCTTATGGGGCCCTTAATCCGGTACTCGGCCTTGGAAATTTTAGCATGTTCTATAGACCTGTAGTTTACTTCTGAATAATTCGTTCCCTCGACATGATGGCTGCTCTCAGGAATCAAGTCTTTTCTAGATTTTTGGATGCGAGATAATGCCTTATCGAGCTGCCTCGCCTGAAGAAATATGTCTTATGGGGCTGAATGCCATGAAGAAAAACAACAAATGATACAGCTTGCGACGCCTTTCCTTTACCGGATCATTTCCCAAAGTGCCAAACAGACGTTCTTTTTTTGCATTGGCTGTCAATGAATAATACACCTTTGGCATTCTCCTTTTGTTTGGGTCGTATTGCTCTTCTTCTCTGATCAATCTGTTTTCATTTACCATAATTTTCAGTTGAGCGGTAAAATCTCGGTCAGATAACTTCCCTTCTTCATCACTTTCTATTTGATGGAGTAGTTTGCTATTGACTTTGTAGTAAAGTTCGGTATAGTTTAGACGTCCTTCATTGGCTTCGAAAAGGACTTCTGCTATGGCGTCGACAATGTCTTGTTTGAAGTATTTAAGCAACATGGTAGCGGCTACCGTGAATCTTTGTTATAAAGCTTATTCAATATATTGGCATCATATGTCTCTACTCCTTTTTGAGCACATATCAATCCCTCTTGACTAAGTAAAAAACCTCCTAGTTCACCAATATTTTCCCTTAAATGTTCTCTTTCTTTTAAACCAGCAATAACAGACATTATAGCTTCAAGAATCGACCTCATCATCTCCATAGATGCCTTCTAATAGTCCATAAATCTTGAGAAAAAGTTCCTTTTGATCGGTTGATTCTTTCTTTATGTTTTCAGAAAAATCCTGAGTCATTTTCTTCATCGAAGGAATTCCGAATTCAATAGAAGCTCCAGCACCAAAGAAGAGTCCTACCTTGTCTGCAGCAATAGTCTCTGGACTTGAAGTCACACTAATCAGTTGAACTTAATTTGGAATATAAGTATTGATCCTTTATTTATCTGTAGGTTTGTGTCTGAAAAATCATCATCCATCAAACCCGAATTAGAAAAAGAAAAACATAAAGTTGATGATGCTCTTGTTACTGTAGATAAGCGCCTAGGCTTATTCTAATAAATCGCGAAGGTAACTTATAGCCCTTAAATTTTCTACCATCTAATGTAATCTCTGGAGTGGGTTCTATAAATCAATAGATAACTTAAGAAGAATTATTTATAACCATCTAGCAGATGGTTCATTTATACGATTTACGAAACATTTCCATAGCTAATGCTTAATCTAAATATACTTATTTGGATTTTTTTACTAGGTACATTTAGTTACTTATTATTTAGTTATTTGGTTAATAGAGATTATGCAATAGCTCAGACTGTTCCATTTACAAATCACACTAACACTCTTCAAACCTATCAGAATAATAAGATAATACAGAATGAATGTAGTACAGTTAGGTAATGCAGCTTCTATAGTGGTCGATGTTGATAAGACGACGTATTGGCCAGGACAGGTCGCAATGGTTTCTACAAATGTAACAGATGATAAAGGTTGTCCAATTAACGCAAGGGTAACAATAGATGCTATATATCATGATTCAAACAGGGATATAGAGGTCTACAAACAAACAATACTCACAAAAAGTGCCTATCTTTCTAATTTCGGAATAGGTGGATTAATTCGAACAGGCGACTATAATGTTACAGCAAGTACTATAATAAATGGTAAAGAAGAAAAGTCTTGGAATACATTTCGAGTTGTAAATCTTTATCAATCTCCACCAGGTTATCTGCTATTCATAGCTCTGTTTTCTTTTTCGGCGCTTGTAATTATAACTTCAATACGGAAAATTAGAATGCGATTGGCAAGTGAAATATTGCGATTCGCATTCATTTCTTTTTTTGTGTTATCAACTATAGGAACTTTTATCTTCGTAAACGAAGATTTTGGTAGAGGTTCACCAGTTGGTTTAGTTAGAAAACCAGCCATAGATGGACAGTGGGTTATAAACATTGGAGGAAACATGGATTATACAACTGGTGTTCAAGTTCCCGTTTACGTTTTCATATTCGGGATAGCAGGAGGATACCTAAGATATCTATACAATACATCTAAAATACGGACAAATGTACAAACCCCAGATGGAATATGTCTATTTAATTGGAATGATGTTCCAGGAAAAGATAGCGACAGACTCAGATTTTTTCTAAAACATAAACTTAAGCTCAATTGGATAACTGATGGAGAATTTGAAAATAGAGGAAACACTATAAGCATAAGAGTTCCACCTCGCATATCATCAGCAAATTTAACTTCTGAATCAAAACCACACATATTATCTATTATTCGTGAGGGTGGAGGTGCCAGGACCTTGGCCGACAATAAAATGGTATATAGATTTACTCTAAAGAATGAGGATGGTAGTCTGAATGTTTATCCAGAAACATTTGGACAAAGATGGTTATTCTACCAATCGTTGGAAGATATTGCATTGCTTTTGTTATCTCCCTTACTTGCAATTGCTGTCTGGTTGCTACTTGTTCAAGGTGGAGTTCAAGACCAAACTGGTACACCTATGCTTGCAGTAATTAGTTTCACGACTGGTCTTGTTACTGATGATGTAATACAATCTCTGATAAGGTTCGTAAGTTCTAAGCTTAGGAACTACTAAAGCTGATGAAGAAAAAGCTCATGATTTAGCAAACGTTAGATGAATAAGCACACTTTAATTAATGAAGGTTAATTGATTCTATGCGAAAGCTTCAATAACACATATTCATTCGAAAGATATACATATTAAAACCGGGGAATATTATTTCTAAAATGTAAGAACTACTCTAGGCCATACTACTATACTTGCTTTGACGAACAATATACATAAGAGTTAGTTCTTAAAAACATACAATTACCTTGGCAAAGATCTCGCAGACAACTATCTTATCGTTGATGCTCCTAGTTGTTTTGGTTATTGTTTTGTCTATGTTTCAAACTGCATTTTCACAACAAGGGCTGGGACCAGACCAGAGACAACAGCGAGGACATGGAAATCAAGTGCTGGGACCGGATCAGAGACAACAGCAACCGCAAGAACATCAACAACAAGGACAGCAACCACACAATCAAGGACAACATCAACAAAACCATCAAGGACAACATCAACTAATCCATCAAGGACAGCCACCAAGCGGATGCCTAATTGCAACTGCCGCATTTGGTAGTGAATTAACACCGCAAGTTCAGTTTCTTAGAAATTTTAGAGATGTTTATATATTTTCGACTGTATCTGGGTCAGATTTCATGAGTGTATTTAATGCATGGTATTATTCTTTTAGCCCATATGTTGCTAATTATGAGAGAGATCATCCCTGGTTTCAACATATAGTTAAAGCAGCTATATATCCTCTTTTTGGTATTTTGATATTGTCAGAAAAAGCTTATTCATCAATTCCCGGTGAGTATGGAGCAGTTGTAGCAGGTTTAGTTGCGAGTTCATTAATAGGAGCAGTATACTTCTCACCAGTGGCTTTCGCTATTAAACAATTAAGAAGAGTTAAGATCAGCTACAAACTTGCCATTTACATAATTACGGCTGTAATTGGATTTATTGTTGGATCGATATTGTCTGCTAATCATACTGTTATTATGATTTCTACATCTCTACTAGTTTTAGTAACCATTGCACTTTCATCATTATTTTTTGTGAGGACGGCCTTTGAATTTGCTAACGTGATTAACAGAAAAGTTCATAATCACTCTCTTATGTAATATAAAAACTGTGAAATAGTCTAATATAAAACACGCCATCGCCGATTTATGCTTCAACTAGTTGAAGCTGAATTAACTGCACCCACATGGAGACCTATTAGAGCCACCGTACTGGAGGACTTGATAAAGTGGTTTTACCTGAGAACAGTTAGTAAAACATAAAATTGACAATATTGTTACTGTAGATAAGAAGCATAGTAACAATGACATTCAAGGACCTGAAGAAGAGGATAATAAACAGCAGCTTCAATCAACAACAAACACAGTCTTTTGATAAACTACAGAACAAACCATTCTGGATCTGGAACATACAAGAGCATAAGTTGGAAGACGTCAGGACAAAAGGAGAGTGCTGCTTTAACCACATAATTGGATTGCCAACAAAAGACGGATTGGAAAAACCAATTTTCGATTACCAGGAATTGTTGTATGAGGCTTTGCTTTCACCGGACTTTTGCAATCCCCTGAATTACGGTTTCAAAGATAAGCACCTGTGGATAAAAAAGGCAACAGGATTAGGAGTTACCGAATTTTTTCTTCGGTTTATGGCATGGCTCTGTTTGAGAAATAATGACTATAGAAATAGCCAGATGTGCATAGTTACAGGCCCTAACATAGACATTGCCATCAAGCTGATAAAGAGAATGAAGTCATTATTTGAGAGAAAGATGGGGTTAACTTTTGCAAACAAGGAAACAGTACTGGAACTAAATGGGTGCAGAATTGAAGCTTATCCTTCAAACCACATAGATGCATACAGAGCTTTGGATAATCCCAAATTCATTTTACTTGATGAAGCTGACTTTTTCAGGAAAGGAGAACAGGAAGATGTCAGGCATGTTTCTGAAAGGTACATTGCCAAGTCAGACCCTTACATAGTCATGGTTTCAACACCAAATGCTCCTGACGGCTTATTTGAACATATAGAAAAAGAAGGTGAAGAAACTTGCATTTACAAAAGACTGCTCCTAGATTACACTTATGGCCTTGGCAAGATATACACCCAGGAGGAGATAGACAAGGCCAAAGCCTCGCCATCATTTGAAAGAGAGTACAATTTAAAATACCTTGGGCTTATCGGAAATGTCTTCCATACCAAAGATATTGAAGCTGCAATTCAGAAAGGTACAGGATACAGCCCGTCTGAGATAAACGACTACTCCCAGAAATCCATGGGAATAGATCCAGCTTTTGGATCATCTGCCTTTGGAATTGTAATCACGCAGCGAGTTGACAACCAGATACAGATAATGCACGCCGAGGAATACCAGAGGCCTGACTTCAACCAGATGTTATCTGTAGTATGGGATCTCTTCAGGAGGTTTGGCAAAATAAACAAGATATACATCGACGGCTCCAACCCAT
The DNA here is from genome assembly GCA_963825865.1 of uncultured Nitrososphaeraceae archaeon. Taxonomy (GTDB): domain Archaea; phylum Thermoproteota; class Nitrososphaeria; order Nitrososphaerales; family Nitrososphaeraceae; genus CAWGVG01. The sequence goes on from CAWGVG010000004.1 coordinate 30,591, forward strand.
CATTTATTAGAGCTCTGAAAATACAGATAGGCGAAGACGAAGAATACGAGGAGATAATAAAGGAAGCAAAGAGCAGAAAGCGAAATTATGAATTTAGCATGGATGTAGTTCCTGTAAGTTTCGCAGCTGAGCACAAATCCATGCTTGGAAACTGCAAAATGTTCCTGGAAAGAGATGGGGGATATATTGCAATAAATCCAAAGTTTGACAAATTGATAACATCACTAAGAACGGCAGTAGAAAATGATGGCATGCTGGACAAGGAAGCCACATCATATGACGATATATTTGACGCCTTCAGGCTGGCAATGTGCTACTACAGGTTTACCGAGTCCAGGAGTAGATCGTTATTGTCCATATAATCTTATATGCTATAGAGTCTGTGATATGCTGATTTAACTTTATGCCTATTGTAGTTGATGACTAAAAAGATACTTTAACATAAATCTTTGAACTATTATTTTGAATGTATCAAAAATTAAGCAATATTTGTATATGTTCTTTTATTATCCATTTACAGTCTTTTTACCTTCTTGTCTATTATATTATTCAACCAGTGAATTCCAGCAGTAGTTATTCTGTATATTGTGGAAGGTTCTTCTTCTTTTGTTTCTGCCGCATTTTCGGTACCAAACCTCAAGTCTTTTGTTACATGTCCTGATCTGATCATTTCCGATAACCTTGGGGTTACTGATTTGGGATTGGCTTTAGTTGTAGCAGACTCAATATCAGATATCTTCATGCCTTCTTCTTGGATTATTCCAAGGCCTTTAGCAATCCTTGATGCAACAAGTTGTAGAGCAACAAACTCTTTTATAGACCATTTTGCCTCGTGTTTGGTTTTAGAAGAGTCAGTCGTCTGCCACCGCGACCACCTTATCATCTTTGAGGCCTGATTCGTTTGGTGTTTCTTCTTGTATTATGTCTACTATTTTGGATGATGATGTATCAGGTTGAACTAACACTTGCACTCCCTCAGGGCTGATTTTGATTAGGCTGGAATACTTTTGCATAAGATAATCTTTATCATAGTATAGAGATATTTTCCTGGCTAGATCTACTTTTGGAAATTGCTTAATAAAGAAATCTACTGTAACTCTTAAGAACAGATTGTAGAGGACCTTTGAATTGTACATTCATAGCCTGTGTAGTTATCGATACACTTACATCTTGCTCCTCCTCCCCTAAACTGGCATCGTTATTACTGTCTACTACTTCTGATGATGATGATGATGACATGTTGATGAGATAATTGATAAGAATGACGTCGATATTATATTATTAGCTTGGTCTTGGTAAGCTATTATTGTATGTGTCTTGCTGTATTGTCCCGTATCTTTCTTAATGCTTTACCACATTCACTTTAAACTGCCTTGAGTATAATCCATACAGCCGCCTCTCATATTTTTTCAGCTCTTCTGGGGACATGAGCAGATGGTATTCAACCCCATCTATAAGGGAGTGCATAAGCCTTCCTACTCTTTGAAGTTGCTGTCTTCTTGACCCCCCAAGGAAGTCAAGTTCAATTATATTTTTTACATCTGGCATATCCATTCCTTCATCAAATATTCTGCTGCAAATGAACCTCTGATTATTATTTAGTGCGTCTATTCTCTCCTTCAAACTATGCTCTCCATATATGAACGGAATTCCAGTAAGCCTGGATGCCTCTTCACCTATAGCCAGACTATCACAGAATACAACAGTATTACCTTTCAAAGTTTGAAGTAGAGATTGTAGAAAAGATAGCTTTACAGGTGTAATATGCAGATCTATCTCGGGTTTTTTAACCCATCCTTCCTCGAAGAGCCTATCCCAATCACTTCCATAAGGGTAGCCTGAAAGTACATAAATTAACTCAGAGTGGCCATCCTCTCTGTAAGGGCTACCTGACAATCCTAACCTGTAATCTGCATCTAAAAAAGCAAGCCTAGAATAGGTGTTAGCTGGAAAGTGATGGCACTCATCAAAGACAAGAAGTCTGAATCGCTCGTCTGTCAGATGTGTTAAAGCACTTTCATATGTGGATATTATTATATCTGCGTATCTTTTGGCTGTGTCTCTTCTACTAGCTCCTCCATACAATAATGCTAACCGAGGCAGTGTGTTATTGTTAATGTTAATGTTATTGCTATTTTTCTTTTTGAGAAGATGCTCTTCAATATATTTTTGCCATACTGCTATATGAGAAACCGATGGTACTACTACTAGAGTCCTATCTGATATGCAAGAGATAGCCTGTACTCCAAATAGTGTTTTACCAGCACCAAAAGGGTAGACAAGTGTCATTGCGCCATGCCTTATGAAGAAATCCATCGCTTCTTGTTGGTATGGTCTTAGTTTAATATCAGTAAGCCATTTCCACGATTGTTGATTTTTTACCATTCTTGGTGTCCATGGAATAACGCCATCGGATACTAGCTTGGAAGCAAGATTAAACCTAGCAGAAGCTGTGGATTTGACTCGTATTCCGATACCTTTTTCCTTTCTTAGCAGATGCTCCCTGTATCTTATCCAGGCATCTTCAAGCTCAAATTCATTGCCTACAAGGTAATCACCGTTCTGTAATATTTTGATCGAATAATACCTAGGGGATAAGTCAAAGTCTTCTTTAAGATTGTCCGGAACTAATCCAGACCAAGGAGCGTATCTATCGACTCGAAAAATGTTGTAGGTTTCAGTCTGTGATTCCAACCACCCTGCTCTAAAACCAGTCCATTTGGGAGATATCAACAGGTAAGCTTTTTCTTCTTTATAATTTCCTTGGGGAATAACTGCGTACGGCCTGTCCATAAATTCCTTGAAGCGTTCGTCTCTTGTTAGAAGCGAAGTGTTACCGTCTATAATATACTCTTGGCACTTTCCAGCCTGTATTCCAACATACACTCGATTATATACAAACTGAGGCTGATTCTTCTTGGCTTTTATCGATACAACGTTACGCTCTTTTACTCTAATTTGTCCATGTCGTGATGATGATGATGATGATGATAATGGTAATTGCTTCTGCTTCTTCTTTTCCTCCATCTCTTGTGGCAATAAATTTGCATCCTCATCTCTGGGGCCCTGGTTGACCAACTAACATTGAGAGTTGACCAACTGCTATTATATGAGTCT
>CAWGVG010000005.1:0-140038 GCA_963825865.1 uncultured Nitrososphaeraceae archaeon
TTAGAGGTTATCGGTCAAGCCTTAACAACTAACCTGTTTGGACCTTGGAGGTTATCTCAAGTATGTATATTTATTACGTCGGAACTTCAGTGCCTGTACTACAATCAATTTGTCAATAGACCTGGCATCTCTACCTGTCTCAATTACTAGGGCCATTACAAGGACTCCTTACGCCTACCACACAAATCCCCATGTGTGTACCGCCAACCGCGCTGCCACTGATACCATCACTAGACGTTTGTGCATTTATCATTATTGTCGATACAGATAATGAAAGTAGGCTTATTCCAATGATTAAAATTAAAAACATAAACATGGCATTCAATGGTAAAATTGTAGCAATAACTGCAATTGCACACTTGGGTTTTGTATGTTTGTTTTTATCTGGTGTTTCATTTCCAATTCTTGCTCTCATAAATGCATTTCAGCATAAGAGTACTTAAGAAGTAGGAGTTTTTTGCAACTAAATGTCGATTTTTTTATATAGTTTCGGTAATTCAACACAATAGTTACAACGTAAACAAATAATTGCACTGCAACTAAATTACATAAGATAATATAATAATAAATTGGTTTAAAATAATTTATTTAACAATGCTATACCATATTTGAGGTACTATAACTAACATAATAGAAAAAAACGAGAAAAACATCATAATCATCAGCCGCACCAAAATGAAAGTATCACCTTTAGGTTAGACAGTATTATTTTAAATAAACTGCATCGTGAAGCAGACCAAAAAGATATCAGTGTCAATACATTAGTAAGTCATATAATAAGAAGATATATTGATTGGCATTCTAATGGCAGCAAAAGCTGGATTTGTTACTGTAAGGAGGGGATTGCTAATTAACCTCATAAATAGGCTCCCAGAGAAAGAGATATCTTCCATTGCAGAATATATAGCAAAGAAAGAAACCAAGGACTTTGTACTGCTACTAAGAAATGAATACAATATTGAATCGGCTTTAGATGTGATTGAAACTTGGATTAAAATATCAGGCCATCCATATAGGCATGAAGTCAATTATACTCGACATTCGTATGTTATACAGCACGATATGGATAGAAACTGGTCTCTTTATATGGCAGAACAATATAGATTTGTGTTTGAAGAATTTGGATTGAAAAGAGTAGAGTTTGACGTTAACGATAATACATTGGATTTTGTTGTTGATACTGAAAGATGACATATATGAAATTCATTGGTCTTCATTTTCCTTGCTTATTCAACATAGAGATATAGCTGATAATATATAAAGAAATGTCACAATGATAGTGTTTTGTTGATATAGAGTATTTTTAGTGGAGTTCTCCCTATGTCTGTACAGCCCTTCCCTGAGCATTTGTCGTATACTTTGTGTAATTTAGCAAAAGGATAAAGAATGTAATGTTGCCCTGTTATATTATTCATTAGACCTATTGCGTAATTACGATAGAAAATCTCTTTATGATACTTAACTTTGGCTTGCTTGGTTTCTAAAGTAACATCATTTCTGCACCTATGAAAGTAATGCATGATGGTGGTAGAGAATTTACATCCAATAATTTCAAAAATTTTCGTATTTATGCTAATTGGTATAGTTTGCAACTATTTTCTCATATTATCAAGATTATACAAAACATCAGCATTTAGTTGCAAAGTACCCCTGTTATTTTAATACTCATTTACATAAATCTAAAACATATGAAAACATTAGCAATAACGATAACGATGATCTTGATCGTGCCGTTATTAGTAATAATACCAATTACAGTCAATAGCAATAACGCAAACGCGGCAGAGAGCTCCAACACAAGGGATGTAAAATACGGTCCGCCTATGGCATTATCAAGCGAACCTATCCGTGGTCCAGTTCTGGGAACCGCCTCCCCGTAGATAATGATTTTGATGATACAATGATGCACACAGAGACTTTCACGGATTAAATGGTCATGGCTTTGACGATTCTACACATTTCAAAGGAGCTGATAAGGGACATTACAAATCCGGCTATAGTGAAGGATTTAACGATGCGGCTAATGATAAAAAGCTACCAATGTGCAAGGACAGAGTCGGCTTTGAGTGGCTCCCAATTCAACGATCATGGATGCGAAAGCTTTTTGGGAACGTGTAATTTGTTCCAAACCGACATTTTTATTTTATCCTTTCGAATTTCCTTCTTATGGCAATAAATGCTGTACCTAGTATGGGTATACTTACTATGCGTTCTATAGTATCATAGGTATTGGTCGCTGACCTAGGAAATTGAAAGTAAGGCAGCAAAACTATCTACTATTCTATCCATTATGCTACAAGGAGAATGAACAGGAACAGAACATACTCCAAGATAATGTCTCAAAAGTAAAAATACAAGAATAGTGGCAGGTGTCCATACAATCAATGGCAGGAAATAACTTTCTCCATATAATGCTAGGAGCTTATAAAGTGAATATGGTATAGATGATAACTTTTGTCTTGCAGTACCATTTGATAGAGACTTTCTTATTGCCTCCATTTCACCTATAAAGAAGTTAGAAGCTACATTGAACAGCAGTTTAGATTCATAATTCTTTCTTAGTTGGTTGTATATCTTTGATACTTCTTCATAGTTGCCATTTTTGTATAGCATTATCTCATCAACAACAACGTTTCTAGTAATGAAAATCAGTTCCTTTGTTTTCTGCCATTTAACGTTATGGAATTCTACATTCGAAAGGTCAACACCCTTAAAGGATCATAGTAACCTATAAAATATAATCAATAAAAAATTCATGTCATAGAAATAAGTGTGTATTAATCCTGTTATGAGTTTAATTTGAAATAAGTCTGTAGCAGGTGGAAACAAGCAGTAACAAGGAGGCAGCAGGGATAACAAAATTGGTAACAGGTGGTAGCAGTCCTTATCATTCTTTTTTATTGTATATTTAATAAACAAGTTAGATGGTAATAACAAGCACGCATTTCGTCGTCAAGTAAGATTAGGTATAATGCGCTTATTCAAAGACGCAGTAGAACGTGGTGTAAGAGTTAGAATATTAATTCCTGCTGATCAAAATGAGGTAATACAAATAGTAAACGAAGTAAATTTGGTATTGCCTCAGCTAGATATTGGAGGCGTCGACAAAAGTTTAGAAAGTACAGTTGGAATTCTAGTAGTTGATAGAAAAGAATCTCTAATTATCGAGACAAAGGACGATTCAAAAGATAATTCGTATGATGCAGCAGGATTAGCTCCATACTCTAATAGCAAACCAATTGCTTTAGCATATGCTTCTATATTTGACAGTCTTTGGAAACAGACAGAACTACATCAAAAATTAAGCAAGATGTATGAGCAACTAAGAATTCATGATAGAATGCAAAAAGAATTTATCGATATAGCAGCACATGAATTACGAACACCTATCCAGCCAATACTTGGATTAACTGGAGAACTTCTTCGTTCTAATAATGGCAGAGATAGAAGATCAGCAGCAGAACAAGATGAATTATTGGATGTTATAATGAGGAATGCAAGGAGATTGCATAGACTTGCTGACGACATTTTAGACGTTACAAAAATTGAAAGTGAGTCACTAAACCTAAAGAAGGAGTTTTTCAACTTAAACGATGTAATAGCAAATACCATAGACGACATAGAAGCAAACATTGCTAAGAAGGGCCAACAAGGAGACCTTATAAAATTAGTATATCAGCCTCGCGATATATTCATACAAGCGGATAAAGCAAGAATAGCTCAAGTAGTTTTCAACATTCTAAGTAATGCTGTTAAATTTACAGAAGCAAAAGTCAATGGAGGAGAAGGAGAAAGAGGAATTATAAATATTAACACTGAAAAGGTTGACGATGACGGTCAGGCTATTGTCAGTATCAAGGACACAGGTATCGGTATAGACTCGGATAATGCCTAGGTTATTCGAAAAGTTTGCATCAAAATCTTTTCAGGGTACAGGATTAGGGTTGTATATTTGTAAAAGCATTGTAGAAGCCCAGGGTGGCAAGATATGGGCTGAGAATAATATTGATGGTAAAGGAGCCACATTTTCCTTTAGTTTACCGATTACTAATTGACCTACCAATAATATAATAATCTACTTGCTATTACTAGTCTAATTAAAGTCTGGGCCCTTTTATTACGTCAAATTTGTTCCCAATCTCGACGGAGCCTTTCCGATATTAGTGTCTTTTAGTAATGTAGAATGTGCTATAAACATTTAATTAATTTATATTTATCACATTCCGTAAGATTTAATCTTATATAATAACAAGAACTATATTATAAAAATAAAAATATTACCACTAACAGAATTACGAATTGCAACAAGTGATGAAGAGATGACATTAGATAAAACAGAGTATTCGATGGACTTGCTTGATAGCCTTAGACTTTCTATGGAATATATCGTTTATTGATGTTTGGTTGGTTCAGATAAAGCAGTAGCACAACTACAATCAGTTACTTCAGAACTTTAACTACTATGTACAACTACCTCAGCTATCAACTATTGCCGTGAATAGTTTTCATTCAACAACAATACCACCAAATAATGCTACTACTACTGACATCAAGTCCAATGTACCACTTTCATCACTAAACCCGTCTCAAAATGGAAGATCTTAACCTAGGACAGAAGATTTCTCCATAATTAATTAGATCTGGCGCCTTAGCTCAATCTACGAATTAATGTGATTAGCAGAAATAAATATTGATAATAGCTAGAATCTCGTCCTTATTTCCTCTACTTTTTCATGATTGAGTAACGACGATAACACTATGATCATCATTGAGTGATTTTAGTAGTAGTTATGGTAATTCAGATGCCTCATCTGGTGTTATTGATCTTGGTGACGAAGGCGGCGTTATTGGTTTTGGCGATTGTGAAGGCGGCGTTATTGGTTTTGGCGATTGTGAAGGCGGCGTTATTGGTTTTGGCGATTGTGAAGGCGGCGTTATTGGTGACGTTGTTGTTGTATCGTTTCTTGTTGATTTTGGAAGACCGCAAACCTCTGACTCAGTTGAATTAACAAATTCCAGTTTTGGGTTATTAGGATCACACATTTGTGCTTTTATCTCTGGTGATATGGTAGTAGTGCCAGCTGAACCAGGTGGAGAAGGTGGTGGCGGTGGTGGTGGAACAAAAGGTAGTATAGGAGATATAGGTGATGATTGTTCTTCCTGTTGGGCTTGGCTCACATTAATAATGCCAATTCCTAGCACTGCACTAACAGCAGCTGCTCCTACAATAACAACAACAGCAAATAATGCTATTCTCACAGATCTGACAGTTGTATTCATTTTTATATGGTATACATATATGGTCAAAACAAATATTTAATGTAAATGCGCAAATTTACTAATACAAAAATAACAATAGCCATAAACTAATAAAATACACAGAAAATGCTGCGATACGGACATCGAAACGCTGCCTGGTATAAGATAATCATTAATCACAATATCTTTCTTATATAATGTTGTACTATTGTTTTAGCACAATGAATCACAAGATTTCTTCATCGTTAGAAATATCAGCTGTATTGGCAATAGGAATGACAGTCATATTTGCTTCACCTTTATCTGCAAGTGCAATTGTTGGTATGACTTATCCACAACAACAACAACGAGTTACCAGCTTCCCTGATCAGTATGGCGGCGGTATGAATAAACCAGGAGTATATGCAGCAGGAACAATTGCAAGTTTACAAAATGATAAAAATGGTAAACCTGCATGGATAGTTTCAGGTTTTTGGAAAGGCAGTTTGACAAACCTGACTTCCCCAATGTCTAGTAGTAGTAACAATACAACTACCAATAAGAATCTCCCAACTGCAACATTCAATGCGATATTTAACATGGTGATGCTAAATGGAACCGCTCTGCACAAACATCAGATATCCAACTTTACATTGACGAGTATATCAATGCCAAATGAAAAAACAGTTGTATCTAATGGGACTGCTACAATAACAATGAAGGAAGGGCCAGTTAATGCTGTCCCATTAAGCGTAAGGACAATGGAGGATAACGTAATAAGTATCATGCCAGATCCAGCTAAGACAAAAGATCACTTTGGAAACACGCCAATATATGGCACAATTACCGAAGATGTTCGCATAAAGAAGTAAAACAGTCTATCACATCTCATTTTTTAATTTGTAGAAAATGAAAGGAATTTACAAAGGTATATAGCAATATATCCTAACCTAGATATTGCTAGCAAAAATACAAATACATAAAGCTGTCTTTCACAAAGGAAATATGCATATTTGAACGAGGGCGTGGATAATAACAGAAACAAACTGGAAATTGAAGAAAGAAGAAATATAGCTTCTTCTCTTTTAGCTCAACCAATAAATGAAAATGAGGTACAAGACCTGTTGTGATTATCAAAAAGCCAACTCACTTAAATATATGTAACTCTTTTTTTGCTACAAAAGCTCCCGTCAAAATATTTGCCTGATATAGTCATGATACCGTTTTGTACATGAAATACTCCTTATAACAAATCAAATGACAAAGTTGTTTGTGTCGGAAGGTACAGACAGTGTTTGCTTAACTTAACAGGATATCTATACTCACAAGCTTATACTAATGTATACTCACAAGCTTCTTTAGTAGAATCAAAGCCACTCCTTATATGCTTCCAAGTACTTGGAATATTTTTCGTCAAGAATTGCCATGTTTCAGCGAGCCATCTTGTATTCATCCTCTTCTACTCTGACCTTTGCCAGAACACACGACCCACCTTTATTGGTATCAAAGCCGGTCAACAAGATCTCCTTTTGTCCAACCTTGCATTTACAGGGAAGATCTATTGCGTCCTCAAGATAAGCGCACCAGCCTGCTATCTGTTCGTATTCACCATAGCAATCAGTGGTTGCTTCCTCAGCTATCCTTTCTAACTCTCTTTTTAAACCCCTCAAGGCAGCAACGGTACATACTACAGGAGTAATTAAAAGACTATGTGATTGAAAACACTGAAAAATGTTCATGGTGTGAATTACTACTACACAGATTATTATTTGGGCATAAATCATTTTTTCATGCACTATATAGCACATACTAGTTTCTCTGATAAAGAAACTGGACAGCTCCCAATTCATAGACTACAATAAAACAACAGCTACACTTTCCATTCTGCCATCCATCTATAGACGAAAGTTACAGAACCATTATTATAGGATCACCCCTACTTTCACTTACAAACCTTCCCATTCGATTTTAAGAGGTTTTCTTCAATTTTTTAATTTCAGAAAAAAATTAAAATCTCCTTCTTCCAGCCACACTACTTCCAGAATCCAGCCACATCCATTCTTCCAGCACATCGATTCATCTAATAAGGTACACAAGGGTAGTGATAGTAGTAGCACTAACAGCGCTAGTATTAGTGATCATGTAACGAATAAGATAAAGGTACATGACAGCAAGGATGATAACAACTACTCAAATGGACTTGCAAATAACATTATTAAAGATGTAAAAGTAGGTCGTGGTATTATCTGGTACAGTTATAACAAGAAGTAACACCATCTAAATTCTTGTCGGTAAATACTAGGTTTTTGGTTTTAATCAGTGGCAGGACAAGCAATATGACGTTTGTTCGATAACATAACTCACGATATGTTAAGCTCATAATATGTTGTACCAGTATGAATGGTCTGAAGAATATACAAGAATCGTTCGGTCTCTTGTAGTTGCAAATTTTATCCCCTGCGCAATACTATTTATCAGAGGCTGGTTTTGTATATTAAGTACAATATTTGATGGGCTCTGTAGAAATCAACAATTTTTCTCATAAACACCAAAGCTTTGTAATAGCCTAATACAATATACCTGTTGAAAGAATCAAGATATATCAGATTAGCAAATACCATGTTACGTGTTTTAAGAAATACTAGAATAGCGCTATATCTCCATAGAAAGAGTAATCACATATTCACGGTATGGCAACATATTGTATTACTTGCAATAAGACAATACGAAGGTAAAAGTTATAGAATGTTTGTGGAATGGCTAGTTGAAGCGTATTATCTCAGAATGTTTCTTCAGTTATCGCATATTCCACATTATACCACTCTTCAAAAGTTTGTCTCAGAGAATAAATGGTACATTATTGGAGAAGATAATTTCATCGTTCATATATTGTTACTTAGCAATATCAAAAGATTATTCGTTGGCATAGATTCATCAGGATTCAAAGTAACGAAAGCTTCACAATATTATACAGATAGAACAAAATTGAGAAAGAAATATGTTAAATTATCATTGGGTGCAGATATGTTGCAACAAATCATATGTACAATTAAAATCAGGCGTGCTCCTACAAGACATGATAACGTAGATTTTCGACCACTGATAACAAAGATAGCAAAAATCCTACCATTGTCAGTAGTTGTTGCTGACAGAGGATATGACAGTGAAGACAACCATCTTTTGGTAAGAGAAGACTTACATGCATTCAGTGTGATACCTGCAAGATATGAACATGTGCAGATATGGAGAACACATGGTAAATATAGGAAACAGATGAAGCGTGGCTATTCCAAACTGTTGTACAATCAACGAAACAAGGATGAAACCATAATATCAGTCATAAAAAGATTATTTGGAGAACACATTACTTCAAGACTAGTGAGAACACAAAACAGGGAATTATCATTCAGATGCATCGCCTACAACATGCACAGATTAACTAACCTTACTATAATCACATGGTTTCTACTGAGCCATTGCCGTTAAATGGCTATAAATAATAATGGTTTTACTTTTATTTTACCGAGCCAATATTATATATATTCATGCCTAAATTGACACAGTCTAAACTAATTCACTCTATATTATCAACTAGGCAAAACTTATCATAACTTCATGATCAAAGTTGTAACCTTCAGCAACTAAGAATTAATCTATGGTCTTACATGTATGGTATGTACTATTGAATAATCAGATTGATAAGCGGTACACGTACCTATTAATTTGGTAGCTCGCATGAGTACTTAAAGGTATAGCAAATATGCCCAATGTGAGAATACCTAGCGATTTGAAAATATAATCGTACCAGACTAGTTGCTGTAAATGCAAAATTATAAAATTAAAGTGGTTATTTAGAATAAAGAGTATTGATAATTGTGCAGGACTTTGTCATTGTATTTTATATAACCAGCACAGTCAGAAGAGAAGTTAACGCTGTAATGATTTAACACAGAAACTTCATTAGATATTTTCTTTGCTGGTCCACCCTCCTCAGTAATAGCATATAGACCAGGACCTAGATCTATGATTTCGCTGGACTCGTTACCCAGAAATGCACTAGGTTGATTATTTTTACCATTTACATGAATGGTGAAATTAGACGTCTGTTTTGATACCAATAGTATGAGTTGTGAAGCAGCTCAATCTATCCTTGTATTATAGTCACAGAAAGGCATTGATTCAATAACTGCTCTGTTATGTTAGGAATGTCGAATATCTCTGATTGGGTTACAAAGCACGTTCCAGCTGTATTTGCATTCACCACAATAGTTTCCTCATTATTATTATTGTCATGCACTACCACTGTTCTAACATCATTGTTATCATCGTTGTTATTATCATGTATGACTAGTTTATTGTTATCATCGTTGTTATTATCATGTATGACTAGTTTATTGTTATCATCGTTGTTATTGAATTTAAAATTGTCTGAACCTTTGAAATCATTACCCTTGCCAAGGTCACCATCGCTTATATGTTTGAAACTGCTGCCGCCATCTTTGTGACTGAGCTACCACCTTTACCACGATCGCCGCTACCGCCAAATTCCTTTGCTGCTGCCTATGTTTGGTGTCATTATTACAATCACGCTTGACACCAACACAACCGCTATGAGTATTGTTTCTACTAATTTCTTCATTTTTTACCTCAATATACGATGATCCTTGCTTACTCATATTAATGTCGGATAATATATCAGATATTAGATAGATAGCTATGTTCTATACATTCGTTATAGAATCCGGTAAGAATATCATTACTATTAATTTTTGAATTAACCATGTTAAGAGCTATGTATTCCAGATGATGAGAGAAATGAGGAAGGAAAAAATGTAGATTATGAGGTAAATCCTCAAACAAAACGCTGGAAAGCGATCTGACTTTGCTCCATTCCTTTAGGTGATTCAACCTTATGTGCCCGTAAACTTACCAATCCACAAGCAGCCTTCGCCTTCGATCTAGAAGGTCCTGATAGCCGTGCACTAAAGATACCCGTAAAGTTTCAAAACTACATTATAGATGGAGCACCAAAAATCAGTAGTGAAGAAGGTGCAGGAGAAATGGCTGAACTTTACTGGATGGCGATATGTAGGGATGTTAACTTCTCAAAATATGATAATGACAATGATATCCATGATGCGGTAACTGATCTGGGCTCAAATCATTATACCAATTTTCCAGTCCCTCCATACCCTACAGGGATAACTGCAAAGACCATATTTCGCGGTGCTTTTCCTGGAGATTTAGACGGACCGTTTATCTCCCAATTTCTATTAAGAGGAAATGATGATGCACTTTTTAGCGATAATCTTGCTAATGCAAGAAAAGTAGTGCATGGATATATCAAATATGGTTCGCGTAGCATAGATCAACGACAAGAAACAGTAAAAGACGGACTAGATTTCATAAAGACATATGATGAATGGATTTCACTTCAAAATGGTTCTGATCCCAGAGGTACCCCGATACCGGTGCTAATACTTGCAAATATGATCCTCAATGCGGCCTTACACCTCTTCCACCTGTTGCAAGTGATGGTCGTGGTCGCTTTATAAGAAACTTGCGAGATCTGTCGTAACTATGTACATTATGACGATCTGCCACAGGGGTTTCCGAATGCTTGTTTGATACTAAAGCATTTAGGTATTCCTCTCGGCCATGATCAGCCATGTGCTCCCCAGCCGCATGGACCAGTAGGAGACGGTAATCCATATCTTAATTCACGTAATCAGGAGGCAATTGCAACATTTGGCGATCAATATATTCTTACTCTTGTAGCAGAGGTAGCACGCAGGGCTCTTTATGCTGCATGGTTTCAAAAGTGGTTTGTACATAGGAGGTTACGCCCGGAGGCATTTGCCTGGACTTATTTTTAGAAAGAGAGCGGATCCTACTCTCAATTATCCTATCAATGCAGGGATTTTAACCTCCCCGGTATTAACTGAAATTGAAACAAAGTACGGATCTGTATTACTTCCTCAAGCCTATCCTGAAGGTTCAGCCATGCATCCTTCCTATCCGTCAGGTCAAGCAACTATCGGTGGTGCTTGTGTAACTGTACCTAAGGCGTATTTTGATGAGAAACAAAATATTCCAAATCCAGTACAGGTAGACGAAAGCCTTGATGGTACCCCTGATGAAGGTAAAAGCCTCAAACCATATTCTGGTACTCTAACAGTAGGAAATGAATTGAACAAATTGGCTAGTAACATTGCTGTTGGTCGAAACGCTGCAGGTATCCATTATCGTAGTGATTATGTACAAGGTACTGCGTGGTGAGGAAGTTGCAATTCGTCTGCTTCAAGACCAAGCAAATACATATTGCCGTTGCTGTGTTTCCATAATACATTGTTCTATAGTAATCTTTTAAACTTTTTATATTCATGTCATAAATGGATAAATAAATAGGTCATGCTCGTGACCATTCCCTATATGAAATGGCGTAAGAAGCAGTTGGTGGCACATGCCAAGACATGATACACACTCAACACTATGACCTCATTGTCATTGGTGGCGGCCCTGCTGGGCAGGGCGCGGCGGAGTTTGCCGCATTCGCCAGGCGACGCACGTTGGTCATCGAGCGCAAAGTCCTTGGGGGCCTTGTGGTCACGACTGGCGGAGGGCCAACCAAGACGCTCCGTGAGGCGGCCCTGCATCTTACGGGTTTTCGCTACCGGGCCCTTTATGGACTGACTGAGCAACCAGACATAGGTATGGCAGTGGAGCGCACGCGTGCACGGACAAGGGAAGTTTCTTCTGCATTGCAGAACTTTACTCACTCTGTCTTTGTAGACAAGTTAGGAGTCGATGTCGTCTATGGCTCGGCGTGTTTGGGCCCGAACCGCACCGTTATAGTCACTCCCCGCGAGGATTCAGAAACGGAACGCGTCTTCACATCACAGAAAATTCTGATCGCGACAGGGTCACGCCCATTTCATCCAGCGAACATCCCGTTCGATGATCCCGACATTTTCGATTCGGAAGGGTTGCCAAAGCTTAAGCGTGTTCCTAAGAGCATCTTGGTCGTTGGAGGTGGCTCGATCGGTTGTGAGTTTGCTTCAATTTTTAACGCCTTCGGGATTCCAGTGACGGTGGTTCAGTCTATGGATCATCTGCTGAGCACCATGGATAGCGAGCTGTCGCGTTTGTTATATAGGGTATTCGAAAACCAGGGGATGAGGATCGTGCTCGGCACAGGAGTGCACGCCGCCGGCCGGGTCAATGGCGAACTGCAGGTCACTTTGGAAACCGACGAGGTGCTCCGACCGGACATCGTGCTGTTTGCTACGGGCCGCACGGTTAACACTGAAGGCCTAGGTCTTGACGTCGCGGGAGTGAATTTGAACGCTCGAGGTATGGTTGAAGTAGACAACCACTTCCAGACCAGTGTCGAGGGAATTTACGCTGCTGGCGATGTAATCGGTCCTTCGCTAGCCTCGGTCTCGATGGAGCAAGGCCGGGTAGCGGCCTGTCATGCCTTGGGCCTTGGATTTAAGGAGAAGTTAGACCCATTGTCCGTGTCGGCAGTTTATTCAGTGCCGGAAGTGGCGGGAGTCGGATTGACCGAAGATAACGCGAAGGAGCAAGGGATCGATTACGAAGTCGGACGTTGCAATTTTGGAGCAATCCCTCGCGGCATCATCTCGGGGGACTCGGATGGCATCCTAAAACTGGTATTCCGTCGTCACGACCGCCGCTTACTAGGAGTCCATATCCTCGGCGACATTGCGTCAGAACTCATCGCCCTTGGACAGGCCACGCTTCACAATTCAGGCACGATTGACGTGTTTAATAACCTGACAGTTGCTACACCTACCTATACAATGGCCTACAAATATGCTGTATTTGACGGCTTCAAACGTTTGGCCGCCGGCGGCGGTCTCCAGACCTTTGGATCTGAACAGAAACGAGATCCTGTTGAATCTCATCAAACTTGAATAGACCTGACCAACTTTTGGATATAGTCTCTCATATGTAGCAAGGTAAATCTAATAATTGAACATGTAGTTAGTACAGGCAACATATGTATGATAGGTCTTGATACATACCAGGGGAATAATCCGTAGGAGTGAAATTGGTAGCTGCTTCAGTTAAAGAAGGCACTGAAATTTTGATAGGAGGTAAACAGATAGGAAACAGGGGTTATTTCTATAGGCCAACAGTTCTCAAGAATGTTACCCCAAAAATGCATATAGCACAGGAAGAGATATTTGGTCCAGTTGCCCTCATTATTGTAGCCGGTGACGAAGTTGAAGCTATAAAGCTTGCTAATGATTCTGAATATGGTCTTGGAGCAAGTATATGGACTCAGGATCTAGATAAGGCAGAGGGATTGTCAGCTGTTGTGCAATCAGGTATAGTATCTGTCAATAATGTAGTAATTTCTGATCCAAGAATTCGGTTTGGAGGCATTAAGAAGAGTGGCTTTGGAAGAGAGTCGTCAAGATACGGGACACTAGAGTTTGCTAACATCAAATCAATCAGATTCTACGATCGACTAGTTGACCAACACCACGTGGAATAATTTATTGAATAATAAAGATCAAAACAAAAAATAATTGATGATGGTAGCGATGATGAGGCTGTAATCAATATTGCATCCAAATATTTAATTTACACGGCTAGAGTCCGAGACCAAGATCATTGTCAAGTGCAAGTGGAAAGAACACAACCCAGCAATAAATATCCCGAAATCTTTTTACTCTTTCTTAATGTTGACATGTTGTCAGATGATATGAAGCTTCTGATCTAGTATGATTGTAGTCTGATGCGATCTATATTAATCAATACCTATTAGGCTATAGAATGTGAAATCTTGTTACTTCGATTTTTTATGCCACACATTACTACTACTTTTCCGTTGTTGGTTGTTGCATAATTTCACCGGCATCATATGCTCTTCGTTTTGACCACAGTGCTCCGATCATTCCCATAATAACAATCTGAATAATACCAAACGTTGCAACCATAACGCCCACATTTGGTTGGTTGGAAAAAACCTGTGCAGCTACTAATAGACCAAGTCCTACATTGCGTACTGCAGAGTCAAAAGCAAGTGATCGCTTGGTAGCAATCTGAGGACCTCCAAATATATATCCTAGCATAGCAGAAACTACAACACTTATGATACTCGTTATAATTCCCAGTGACCCGATCAAGGATTGAAATCCGCTTATATTTGTTGCAACCATGCCCACAATAACTATTGGGAAGGACACATTAGAGACCTTTAATGCCACTGGCCTATATTTCTGAGCATTAGTTGAATACTTACTACTAACGAAAAGCCCAATAATCAAAGGAAGTATATATATGACGAGAATTTGACCAAGTAATGGCAAAGGATTAATCGATGCATAATCCAATGAAGAAGGACCAAGAAATACACTGAGCCATAGAGGGGTTGCGATTACTGTCAACACGGAAAGAACAAAAGATCTCTTGTGTAATTAGAAGCTTAGAGCTATATTCCTCTTCACATAGGATATCTATCTGACAAGCTCTTTGATGTCCTATAGCAAATTATGTAAGAAACCTTTGATATTCAGGTCATTTACCGGAGTAACTGTATCTGAATTTGAATCCATTTGTAACGAAATTGAACATAACTACGAAGAGCACGAAAGAAGACGTCTTCTATCAAGGACGAGAATACGGGATATAGGTGCTGGTAGACCATTTAAGCTTAAAGTTAAAGAAAGATTCGTTATGCTTCTAGTATACTACAGATTATACATTACATATACATTATCAGGATTTCTGTTTGACCTTGATCAAAGCAATGTTTGTAGAGATATATCAATGATGGAACCACTTATCAAGGAGTGTATTCCATTGCCAAAGAAGATATACAAACGTACTAGGAGATTAAGAACTATAGATGAAGTAGAAGAGGACTTTCCTGGATTCAAGGCTTTCATAGACTCTACAGAACAAGAAATTCCAAGACCTAAGAACAAAAGAAGAAGGAAGAGTTACTATTCAGGTAGAAAGAAGAAACATACTGTCAAGACACAATTGATGGTAAACAGTGAAGGATTGATACTGCATAAGACAGGTCACAGAAGTGGAAGAAAACATGATTATGACATTTACAAACACAATCATTCTATAACTCCATCACAAGTTGAAAACATAGTTGATCTTGGTTATCTTGGCATTGAAAAGGACTTTCCCACTGTAAAGTCTGTACTTTGTATCAAAAAGAAAAAGGGTACATTGCTTTCATGTGATGAAAGAACTTACAACAAGAATCATTCTAGGCTAAGGATCATAGTAGAACATACCATATGTAAGATCAAAAAGTTTGGAATAATGGGTACGAAATTTAGAAACAGATTAAGGAAGTACAATAACGTATCTGATATAATATCCGGTCTCCTGAACTTCAGAGTTATACAGTCTGACAGCATTTCAATCTAAGAAGACGGCTAAAACAAGTAGGGTGTTAGACTATAGCTGCTAATTACGCAAGAGATCTAAACATCATTGTAACTGCAAAGGGCACGTCGGACTTGGCTATTTGGGCTAACTTTGGACCAAATGGAGCCCCTGCAGAAATTGAAACCACAAGAAAGCCAAGGGCTATGACTTCATCCATAGGTATTATTTTAGTCATTATCCTAATACATTTTTAATCTGCCTTAAGCTCAATCCCAAACCGATAGAAACCATCGTAGAAATAATAAATATTAAAAGAAAGGTGTTTGTAAAAACTTCAAGTCCTTCCATAATTTGTAATCATCATCTGTGTTTAAGAAAATGATAGACGAACTATAAAAATAAATGGTTTGTTTAGCATGACAAAATCATGTCAGATAGACAAACAAAGGAAGACCTGAAGAGTGGCAATATGGCTTCATGTATAGCAATTGGTGTCTTTCTTTTGCAAGAGGCAACACCATTGTAATAGATGATGGAACTATGTTATGGTAGTACTACGGAGGAACTGTTTGGTTATAATATCGAAATAGGTCAGTCTTTATGCAGATTTTTTATATAACTCTTCTTCAGGTCTTTGAATGTCATTACTATGTTTCTTATATACAGTAACAGCATCATCAACTTTATGTTTTTCTAATTCAAGTTCGATAGATGATGATTTATCTGATACAAACTTTATGGCATCATCTACCACAGCAGCATCTGTGAATAAATAAATAACTTCAGCAGGCCAAGGAGATTGCGGCAGGGATCGTCTTTCTGGCTAGCCCGGGCGCGTCCTGAATCATCAGCACGGTGCTCTACGTCGCTAATCATAGCAGCGTAAATATCTCCCTCAATTCTTACAAACTTAAAAAATACTAACATGAGTAAACAAGTTATGAAAAAGCTTGAAGGAAAAGTCCCAGTGATAACTGGCGGAAACAGCGGGATAGGCCTCGCCACGGCACAGCGGTTCGTCGCAGAGGAGGGCGCATATGTTTTCATTACCGGCCGCCGTCAAGGTGAACTTGATGCAGCAGTCAAGCAGATCGGCAAAAACATCACCGGTGTTCAGGGTGACGTCTCAAACCTCGCAGATCTTGACCGGTTGTATGCCAAGGTGAAGGAGCAGAAGGGCCATATCGACATTCTGTTTGCAAACGCCGGCGTTGGAGAATTAGTTCCATTGGGGGCAATTACCGAAGCGCACTTTGACAAAACGTTCGAGATCAATGTGAAAGGACTTCTGTTCACCGTGCAAAAAGCACTTCCGCTATTTCAGGACAGCGGCGGTTCGATCATTTTGAATGCTTCGATAGCCGCATCCAAATGAGTCGGGGCGTCAAGCGTTTACAACGCAACCAAAGCTCGCCATACGGTCGTTCGCTCGCACCTGGACGGTCGAGCTGAAACACCGCAAGATCCGAGTCAACGCGATCAGTCCTGGCCCGATCGACACGCCGATCTTCAATGGCTTGGCGCAGAGTGAAGAACAGATCGAGCAGTTCAAGACGAGCTTTGTATCCACCGTGCCGCTGGGCAGGATGGGCAGCTCCGACGAAATTGCGAAAGCCGTCTCGTTCCTCGCGTCAGATGACAGCAGTTATGTCACCGGCATCGAACTGTTCGTCGATGGGGGTATGGCACAAATCTAGGTAAGTGAGCTTCTTGTACAAATAATAATCATTGCTACTGTCTAAAGATGCTTGCACTACCTATAAGCATACAAAAAATAAAAAATATTGTAGATTGTGATATTTTTGTCAGTTCTTTTAGATTAAGGAATTCTTATTTATCTAGTGCCTCGCCTGAAGAATATATCACTGGCTTTGCATATAAAATTAAATGAGTTAATTTTCTAATAACTAAGTTGCATCTTACCTTTGGACATAGAAGATACAAACCTAATGGCATCGTCAACTACAGTAGCATTAGTTAATAGTTCAAGCTTCATAGAATAACACCCTTTAGCCAAAGACAATGCCTTGCATCTTTTTTTATCCCTTTTTTGACTTATCAGATAGCTGGTTTTATTAAAATTACTCCCCAGAAGCGATTACCTAATTGAATTGGCCGATAAATTGATAACATCTTTGTACCACTAACTGTTTCAAATGTTGATCCTGTATTTCCCTTTCTTACTGCTTTTACACTGTTAAGATAACTAAGGTCTTCTAATTTAGTTGAAGAGATATTATTGTTATTTGCAGCTGAAGAAGAAGGAGAATAATCTACTATTGCTGTACCGTTATGATCAACAATAACTATTCTTTCATCATTTGTAAGATCCAAGTTTTTTATGCTTCCCTGTATGTCGAGTAAATCTAATATTCCAACCCAATATCCAGAAATGGGTTTATGGCTATTGGTGGCTTTACTATTAGTAGTGTTATTATCTTGAAGAGCATACACCGGAGTTGCTATCGCTATCGCCGGCGCGTGAATGGAAGCTGACATAAATACTGAACTTATGTAAGTGTTGTTAGTAGCTGTTACCCCTTTATACCAATCTCTATCAGCATAGTTTAATCTAGGAAGTTGTTTTTGATCTGAAAATGGCTCTCCAAAGTATACGTCTGCATCTGGGGTAAGAAAGTATATGTTCCTAGTATCCTTATCTCTTGCCAGAATGTCTTGAGCTATTTTTCTTTTTGGCAAATCCATATTGGCTGGAATTCCCATGTACTTTTTAGTTATAAAATTTGCAGTTGACAAATTTTGAATAACAGGATCCTGGCTTGTTATCTCCAAAAGGTTAACTGCATCATGCAGTCTGTTTCTAACCATATCAGCCAACAGTTTTACGACATTGTGCTGTGTGGCTGTTGTTGTTGTTATTATCATCTTATTTTGTTTCTCAATTGTCGAACTCTGATTTGAAGGAGAAGAATAATGACGATAGCCATTTGTTGCATTGTTGTTTATTGTCAAATGATAAGTTGTTTCAAAATCCCATCCTGATGGAAATGCAAAGGAACTACTAATATTATTAGAGGTTCCTACTTCTGCTATCTTTGTTTGTTGTTGTACTCCTCCTTTAAACACTATTTTATGATTGCCAGGAGAAAGTGGTTTTAAGAAAACCCAATTGCCATCTGCTATTGCTTGTGTAGTAATATTAGCTGGCATTCCAAGGATATTATTTTGAGGCAAAGTAAAATTGAAAGGTGGTGAGCTAATGCGATATTTTTGTAGATTGGGTATAGGAACTCCATCCACACTTGCATTAAGTATAGTAACGTGGTCCTGAATAATTTTGGCACATACACGTAATTCGGATAATGTCCTAAGCTTTGGAAATTCAGCAAAAGAACTTTCCGAGTTCAAAATAGGAAATAAGATGGCTTTTCCGGCTGGAATATCACATTTCCGATTAACAGGATGTCCATATGTACCTGCTAAAAACCATACAGGACCTTCTTGCTTTTGAGCACAAAGTTTGCCTGTGTCGTCGTATGCAGGGTTGATATTTTTTGGTATAGAATAACCCCATTGCCACCATTTAGCAGTCCATTCACCATAAGTTAGACCATAGGGTTTAAAGTCTGCTGAAAAAACTGCTATTTGGCTGTTGTTAGCATTGTTATCATTAGCATTGCTATTAGAAGAATATTTACTACTATTAGTTTGAGACTGAAAAGATAAAGAAGGAGTCAGAACAATAATTGCAGATAGAACCAGTATAGATAGGCAGTGAATAATTGCTGTTGTAAATCTCTTCTTTTTCTGATTTCTTTTTATTATTTGCATATGTAATTACTCTGAAGGTAGATGTGTCAACCGGTTATAAAATGAAGCTGAGGAATCCTATAATAGTTCTGCTCGTCAGCAAAATTATACTAGTCATCCCACCATCTAAAATACAAAACGTTACGTTTACTTAATATTTCTCCAAGTGGCAATTCTATATGTCTAGGTACACTGTTAAGCTTCTCACTTAGAGCCTTACCAACGGCTCCGCATGTCTGTTCATGGTCGGCTAGTTCAAAAAGCAACTCTTTAAGGTCAGCAGGCAGATGTTCACAATGGCTCAATATAGAAAAAGATATAGCAAAAGCCAACTTTTTGTTAGTAGCTAGTTCAAAAAGCAACTCTTTAAGGTCAGCAGGCAGATGTTCATAATTAGAAACAATAGCCCAAATCACCTGTGAAGCTTTTCCTTCATCCTTAGCTAGCTTAAATAGCAAATCCCTTACGTTCTCTGGTAGCATATCATAATTAGAAGCTACAGCATAGGCTACTGATCTAATTACATCATCACTTTTTTTATCGGCTAGCTTAAATAGCAAATCCCTTACGTTCTCTGGCAGCTTATCATAATTAGAAGCTATAGAAATAGCAAGATACCAAGGTGGTTTTTCATAATTCGTTCATTACAAGATATGGTTTCAGGAATAGCATCAGGCGAATTTCCCTCATCAGACATCTTAAAAAGTAGATTCCTCACATTTTCAGGCAGTTTGTCATAGTTACAAGATATGGTTTCAGCAATATTCATTGCGGAACCCATGATTGCTTTATCACCCATATCCAATAGTAATTTATTTCTAACATTGTCCTTGATGTTATTGAAATTATGACGAATAATACTGACAAGTGCAGACTCTGCAGCGCTATGGTCTGCCAGCTTCAATAGTAATTTATTTCTAAAGTCAGAAGTCAAATTATCAAAATTATACTCTATAAATATAGATACGTCCCAAGCTGTCTCTTCATAGTCAGCTAGTTTAAACAACACTTTGCTAAATATTTCAGTATTTATTTCAGTAGGAATTTCATCATCTTCTAAAAGAAGGAATTGTAATGCTTCAGAGTATGAGGGATGTGCAAACCTCAAGTATTGTCCACTAATAGCAATTTTATCATCTTTGAAATCTCGAACTTTTTTAAATAACCATTCATCCTTTTCTATGCCTATAATGTCAAGCATTTCTTCATATTCCCTTTTGATAAAATCAACAGAAAAGAGATCTGAGATAAATGGAAATGAAAGAAGTAGTATCTTTTCTTTTGTCATATCCTTGACCTCTTTTGCAAAAACCTCCGCTGTTTCCTTTGATTTTGCATTCATTATGTCTAACAATTCTTGTTTACTAGTAATGTAGTGTTTGTTACTTGTTGCCATAACGAAATCTTTGATGTTCAAAGGTGTTGGTAGCATGGTTTCAGATTCTATAGATTGTAAAACTGCATTCTTTAGTTTTTCATCTTTGAGCCATCCGCAGTTCATTGCTTCAGCCCATCTAAGGAGCATTTCTTTTCTCTTATCATAATTGTAAGAGCGTTGCTGTATGTTTAGTTGTTTTACAAACTTTGGAATATCTGTTTTACCTAGGGGTCGGAATTTATTATATATTCCTTCTCTCATAGTTATTACTATATAGACATCTTCATGATGAAGGACGTCCATAAGTCGTCTAATATTATTTTCAAATTTGTCGTTTGGTACATATTCTGTCTTCCCTACTGGATCCTCAAAATAGATAATGTGATGTCTTAATTTATGGCTTAAGCTTGCTAAACCGTCTATAATTTTGGATGATTCCTCTGATCTTTCCACTAGACATCGTATTGAGCTGTTGGATTTTCTTGAAGGTCACGTTGAGCCCAGAAACCTCTGTATCATATGTGGAAAGGAAGTTATATCAAATGAGCAAGTTCGTAAGCACATGAGAGATCATCATTTGGGCTTTGGAGCAAAAGAATGCCGTAAGAATTCTTTTAGAAAAGTGCAAGTCTGAAGATGGCCAGATGTCAATAGTGTCTGGTTGAAGAAAAATAATAGTTCTTCTTTGAGTTTTATAGTTCCAATTTGAGCAGTTAGGATGCCGCTTGTTGTTCTTTTTTCAACACATCCACCAAACTAAATGGCTTGTATTGTTCGATCATCTTTTGTTTTTGTTCAGATCTATCTTTGTAATCCATCTTGCCACGAAAACCTATAGTCCACTGTCTATCTTTTTGATATGCTTCACCACTAGTTTTTCCTTTTCTATTACCCTTTATGATATCACTTACTTCTTTAGTTTACTATCATATACACCAGGATTCTTAATCCATTGCCGGATAGATGTCATATGTAGTAGTCATGCTTCCTGGCTGGCCGCGGCGCGTGACGTCTAGCACATTTTTGCTCTTTGAAAGCCAGAACAAGATTGTTCTAGCATCCCTTGATCCACGCTCCCATATGGAAAGTTCAGATGGGTGGTTCGGGTCGGTAATATCGTAGCACTCGAAGTAATACCGTTCTGAGAATTTGCCTTCGACTATTTCCCTTGTCTTAAAGTCCTTGTATGGAACTATCTCTTCAGAATGCTGTCCTGTGAATGAAAGGCGCTTGTGTTCTCCGTCATACGTAAACTTGACAAATCTCTTTCCTCCCAGCAAGCCATTTGAAGAATTTTGCTGTTGCTGCCTTGTTATCAAGCTTCTGCAGAGAAGCCTGAATCTTTCGCCTGGTCTCTTCGTCAAAAACTTGTTGGTTCTGTTCCTTGTTTAATTCTTGTGTTATTGATTCCATTTTTCTTTTTCACTTTTTGCTTTTTGTTTTGTTGAATACTTTTATCAAAGCACTCAAACATACAAGCACTAATCACTATTATAAATGTTACTAAAGACCAGAAACGATATGTCGTCTAGCAGCCTACGGTTGTTGTAGTTGTTAGAGCTGTTCAAGTAGCTTCAAGAAAAATAAAAGCTGATATCGATGTGTACGTAGAGTATTTTATTCACAAAAAAATGAAACTAGAAGTTGAACTATTCGAGCTGACATCAATAATAGCTTCTCTCGGAAAGAGCAGCCACTATTTTGAAGAGGTAACAAATGATCAACGAACTGCAGATTGGCTCATGCGAATAAGGCATAAACTTATTGAGCAAGGAGAAAAACAGGGAGCGTTGAAGGACTATTTTACTAAAGGCTAACCAGTATTTCTAAAGCGATCTGTAAAATCAGAACGACAGTCAGCAGGATGTATAACTGATATCTTCTTTAGCTTCTTATTTATCTGGTAACGATTTATTGCCTGCTGCGTCTTTCGTTTGCTATTGTATTGACCAACAAAAATATCGTTAGCAGTGTCAAGGATTGTTAGAGGAAACTGCAATGCGTTTTCTTCTTCTTCATCCTGATCTCTTGATTTCCCTTCGTTGGCATAACTGATTTCTCCGTCACGTAACATGACGCAGTCAAAGCATGTCTGTTTGCTAGGATAGCCCCATTCGCCGCAGTATATCTCTGGATAGACTTTCTTTCTGCCGCAATATCTGCAAAACTTATTTGGAGGTCTCCTTCTTTCCCTGTTACTATTACCTTTCTCTCTGACAGGAGAGTTTAGAGAATTTGTTTTGACCATGTTGTTGTAATCACTTCATTGCTCTACCTTCAAACGTCTTCATGTCTCTCTTACTCGTATTTTCCAAGTCTTATTGCACCTATAATCTTCCTTGTCATCGCTAAATTTCCCATTGCTTTCCTTTTCCCTCTATGCCGAGTCTAGCCAAAGATGCGTTAGATGGATAAGCTGGTTTTCCAGGGTGTTTTAAGACTACATGGCGTTCATAATCTTCTTTGTTATCGGTGCTTTGAAAGCTGCCACAGTGATAGCACTCAAATTGGGATGCATGGGACGCATGGGACAGATCTTTTGAATGTGCACACTGTTCAGATTCATTTTCAGCTGAAATATTTACAATTTCCTTGGCTGAACTGCTGTTATCCTCACCAGTTTCATTAGGGATTTGTGACGAATTTGGACTGTTGATTTGCTGTATGATGTGAGTGGCATCCCTGGAATGCGTCCCATCTGTCCCATCTGTCCCAATTTGTATAGAGCCTTCATTTTTAGATGCATTTGAAAGAAATGTAGTAGACGTATAGTTGTCCAACCCATCTGCATCAGCAACAGAAGAAGACGAATTACTGCCGCGCTTAACTTTGACTTCAATATCTTTTATTACATAGGCCTTCTCTAACTTCTCAAGCCTGGCCTTGTCAAATACAAGCATTCTAGAACTTCCATGATGTCTGGGAGATTTACCTCCAAATACATCCCTCAAGATCTTCATTGTTGCTTTCTTTGAAATTATGCCATGACCGTTCGTATGGTAGGTATCAGGTTTGCCTTCCACTGGTTCAGCCTCTAACGCTTCTACAATTTCTATCCAGATTTGCTTTTGTTCTAGCTCGGTTGTTGGAGCTGTCGCGGCTGCTATACTTTTAATCGCCATGTCATAGATAACAGCGAAAAGTGGCAGCATGCAGGTTGTCAACATTTGCCGCACGTCTTTGGCTGAGATAGTCGCTGATAACATTCAGCAACTCATCAAGACAATCTGCACTTTGGAAGAGCCTTATTATGGGTTTGAACAATTGCTTCTCCCTGTTGTGGATATTCAGATCCTTTACATCAGGTAATGGTTCATGGAAGTGAAGCAGTTTGTAAAGTAGCAGTGTATTTCGAAATTCCATCAGTTCGTCCAGCAATGCCTGATTTTCCTGATCGCCGGCTGGGTTTACAATCTCGGAGATATCATAAGGCGGATTACCAGCAAAGCAGTTAATCTCTATGATTCGCTGAATGAAACCTTTGGCCTTTTGAGCATCTGGCGTTCTTTCTGCTGAATAGGCTTTAAAACAAAAAGTATTGAACTTTTGCTGCCGCCTCCCAAAGCTTGTATCTGTCCTTAATACAGGAAAGCCGGTAGTGTATCCGTTTTTGTAGATTCTCATCTTATCAGGGCTTTCATCTAAATTGTCGGCTTCATCCTCGCATATAGTCCCATGGCCCTCATCTTCTCGGCTGCCTAAAAACTGGTATATGTTAGCAGCGGTTACATCTGTGCTCATCATATTTCGATATGCAGCATAGTGAATTTTCGTTAGGTTGTTTGACTTGCCCGAGTTATTTCCATCTGTGAAGAACAAATAATGGGTGAGCCCTATCCTGTCTTGAAAGTACGAGTAAATTTCATCTGCAGCAGCAATATTCATTTTTCCCTTTTAATTACTATAGAAGGCGAGCAGCTCGTCCTGCTTAACGTCCAAGAATCCTGTGGTATTTGAAAATTTATCCTTCATTTTGATTCGTTCATTTTCCTATATTGAAGTTGATTTTATGCGCACTATATTATTTAACGAGAGTCTGATAGATTTCTATTTTCATCGGACGGATATAATTGATTATTGTAAGAGTATTTTCCTTGGATAATAATAGGTTGCAGACATTATTATATCATATATATATATATATATATATATATTATTTGGTTGGCCAACTTTAGCATTTAAAATTCATCATTATTATGTTATGAAAGCGGGCTAATATTGTGGTAATAATAAGAGCGGCCGTATTTTCTCTTTTTCTCTTCAATAATTGATTTGCCATCTAGCTCAAATACCTGCAGCTTTAGCCTAGTTTTGGATTTTCCTTCAGCAGCATTTAGATGCTTGTTGTTGATTCTGTCTTTGTATATCTTGATATAATCCTCAGCTTCTTTTTTTGATTCAAATCTTGCTTCTCCACGAAAGTGTCCATCTTCGTCAATAAGGCTGATAGAGTCCCAACCGCTATTTTTGAAGTTTTTTCACAATGAACATATTTTCTCACATAATTTGTTTGTTGTTACCTACTACTGCAGCCTGGGCATTCATGCCATCCATTTATCCATCTATTACCTTTACCTTTTTTGTTTGTAGTCCAACAATAATTCATTAATTTAGTGCAGTTTGGACACCGAAGGCTAGACAGATCTATTATGATTGCTGTTATTTCTTATCACCATCTACCTCTTCTAGTAATCGATCAGCAGTATGCTCATGTTTACCTTTTTTCTGATATTATTTGATTGATTCTTAGTTGTGGTCGTTGTTGTCGTGGTGTTTGTGGTGGTTGTAATTGAAGCAGTAGTTGTGGTGGTTGTCGTTGTGGTCGTTGAAGCAGTAGTGGTAGTTGCGGAAGTAGTACTTGTGCTGATAGTAGTTTTTGTAGTAGTAGCGGTGATTGTCATCGTCGTTATGTCCCCCTGCTAGAGCCTGCGTTGGAATTAGAGTTGTTGCTGAAATTAACAGTACAGCAGCAGCCATTGTTGCAATTACTATCAAAGATATTGTACTATTATTCTTCTTTTTGTTCTTACTCATTTCCATCATTTGTAAGATTGAGGATGCTGGATTTTCATTATAACTATTGTTTACCTATGAGACGTAACTTTGTTACCTAAGGCCTTATGTTGTTCTTAAAATTAAAAGCTAATCCTTTAGTTTATTCATTTACTCATAATCCTGGCAACTGTAAGTCATTCCGCATCTTCCAAAATAACTCTAATCGTCTTACCCTTAAAATTCTTCATGACGTCTTTATGCATCGCTTGGGGTACATAAATTACAACCTTAGACGGTCCCATTGAGCTTACTCTTCCGAAGAACTTTAGGCTTGTCAATAATTCAGCTTCAATCATAGCTTATTAAAAATATATGTTCCAGAGTATTTATAAGTATTCCTAGTAATCTTATTTTACGTGGTATTTATAGTAATACTTAGGAATATTATACAATAACAGAACCAAATAACTACTAAGCAAAGAATGAGAGAATGCCCAGTATGTGACAAAACCATACAGATTGCACATAGTGATTATTGCATTGGCTGTATGCAGGAATTGAGAGCAATCGTAATGTCAGCAACAGCGCTATATCTTATTCATAAGTTCATTCTGTGCCAAGTTATATACAATAAGGGTAATGTATTGCTATTAGTTTTCATTTTATCCGATGATTTTAATTAGAATCTCATATCATACTAGTAATAACAGTGGGGTACTATCGTTAACTACTAGTGACTTTCATCCTTCTTTGTTTATATGAAATATGAAATCTATTATACCAAAATAAAGCACCTGCTATGATTATAAAGTCCGTCACATAGAACATATCCCAAAACGATAGATTCTGTAAACGACCATTTACAAAATCATTCATATACCCATCATCTGCCATCGAATTGACTAATAGAGATAGTGAAGAAAGAAACCACGGAATGAATTGTAGGTAGTCCTTTCGTAAGTTAACAAGTACTAAGACAGAAGGAACAATTAATATCAAATCTAAAATAGGATAAGCGATGGTGACAACAAAAGCGTCAATATCACCCACAACAAGGAATTGCGATGAAGAAGAGATTAAATAAAATACGTTATAAGTAATGAACAACAGTGTAGCAATCGACGCTATAATGACCGTGCTCAAATTGATTTTACTGCATATGTAGCTGAGTACCGTGAACAAATGTAATGCAAGGAATGCATATCCAGCAAACCATAAAACGTCTGTAACGGATACAAGTATTTGTTCCTCTATACTTAAAGCGAAATAGTAATAAGCAAGACTAAGGTCTGCAGAGAGCCAACAAATAAGCCCTAGAGTGAGAAACAAATATGATTTACCATGAATTCCATGGAGTCCATGACCATATACTGCAATCATACCTAAACTTGAAGCAATAGCTGCAGTTATATTTAAAATCAAAATAGTAGAAGAACGTTTGTTGAGTGAATCTGAGAGTATTATTATGGAGTTTGCAATAATAGCTGAAATAATAATAGCTGAAATGAAATATGTAAGTGTTATCTTATTCTGATCTATTTGCTTTCGTTTACAGATCAAATCATCTCAGATAAATTCTTATTGCATAAGATTTTTTCTATTATCTATCCTTAATCGTATAAAAAATTTCGAAAATTATACATTAGAGTTTAAAGTGTTTATGAAAAGACAGAAATCTGAAGCGAATAGATTCCTATATACCCAATGTAAGTTAAAAATGAATAGTAAATAAAGAACGAGTGATCCGCCATTATGTTTTAGGTATCATTACTTCCGAATATTCTTGTAATTCTACTTCTTTATCTAACAAATGCTCTATCTTCGAATCTAAAGCTTCCATGTAAGGCTTCTTGAAATGCTCTTCCAAAGATAACTTGTCAGTCCATATTTCATCAAAAAGTAATTTATCAGGATTATCATTTGATCTGTGCAAAACATATGGAATATTGCCAGGTTCTCTTCTAGTTAGTTCTATTACTTCCAAGAGAATCTCTCCTAGTTCTTTCCCATGACCTTCCTTTGCTTCAAGGAATGCCAATAACCTAATTGACTTATC
Source organism: uncultured Nitrososphaeraceae archaeon (assembly GCA_963825865.1). Classification (GTDB taxonomy): domain Archaea; phylum Thermoproteota; class Nitrososphaeria; order Nitrososphaerales; family Nitrososphaeraceae; genus CAWGVG01. The sequence continues at coordinate 27,822 of CAWGVG010000005.1, forward strand.
AGTCCTATTTTGAAATTTCGTGATATCCGTAGTCTCCATATTGTTAGTATGTAACTATATGTATAAAAAAAGACGTTTTATTTAATAACTACCGTTGGTTTTTCACTTTATAGTATTTGTAATCATTCCAAACAATCCTTAGAATAGAGATATACACATTTTCTTTTCAATACTTGTTCTAGATACGTGCTAAAGTAACATTGTCCTCCTTTTCAAGAGTGACAATTGATAAAGCCCTTTTCTTAGCTGTTGTTGCAAAGAAATTGTATAAACCATTACTTCTACTAGTATAATTCGAAGATAAACTATCGTTCGAGTCCAGTTTAAAGGTATACATAGAGGCGGAGGATCTATTGTTGCATTTGGACTTCCATAAATAATAATAGATGGAGGTGAAGATAGAATCACAGGAACTAAAATCAAGGTTCGTCTTTTTTAAAAAGATTCTTTTGGGCTGTTATTAATACTAGAAGACCCATTACTCAGCAGAAGGATTCAATGGATCAAGAATATCAATATTATTGTTATTTGCTTTGGCTTTTCCAACTTAATCTTCAGGGATGTTATTGTAAAGAATCATTATGAAATTCTAAATCAGTTCTATGCCATTTGTCCAAATAGGTCAGTGAGGTAAATTAAATTGGAAACCGTGTTTGAACGTAAGTCATAAAACTATTGTTCGGAGAACACCTAAGTTAAACGATTCCTACTAAGCTAACAATGGCAAAATAGTTGTTAAGATTAAAACAAAAAGCAGATAGAACAGGAGGTTAAGGAAAGGAATAGCACTGTGATGTTTGTGGTGAGTTCTATAATGAAATACTATGAAACTCAATCAGCTTTTAGGTTAGTCGCGGCATCCCATCTAATGACGTTTAGGTGGTTGGCAACAGAATCATTGCTACTACCACTTACTGCGCTAATGATAGATAACATAAACTTGAGTTAGATGTCTGAAGGAAATCATACTCAATGGCAAAAAGCCTTTGAAAGAAGTGTCGCAGATTTTCTTCCTCTACTTTCATTACCAGGCGATATCAACGTAGGAGTAATAGACTATATTATTAAGATCGTTGGAGGTGCTCTTACTTTCGGTCTTGTCATAGCTTTGGGAAGGAAATTTGAAAGAAAATATATACGTTAATTTACAACATATGACAGTGTCAGTATCATAGTTATCTGTGCATGTTAGCATAGTTGTTATATAAGAACGCATGATCTAACCAAAATAGGTTCACTACGTTACATTCTATAACATCATAGATTGCGAAAGACAATTATGGTTTTCTTCAGTTTTATTGGCATTTTCTCTTTTGTTAGAAGTTTCAGCAGTAGATTTGCTATCTTGACGTAATAAATTGCAAAGGTCTGAATGAGCATTTAGTATCTCCAATTCTTAAAAAGAATGACAACAGCTCAAAGACAATGAGCCTAGTTCCAAAGGAAGATAATATCCTCATCACAAAGAATTTGAAGAAAATTTTGTTGAAGCTGTTAACATACCAGATGCATTTATTGTTTATGTATTTATTCATTCATTAGAACCAGCACCAGATAATAATCAGTCATCTAATAGTCATAGTAATTTAGTCCTATTTGAAGCAAAGAAAAAGACTGCCAGATTAAGTAGAATAAAGAATACTATAGAAAAAAATGGGTCACTGGTGCCATAGATACTTATCTCATGTTGTATTGTTTTGAAGGACTCGATCTAATAGACATTTCTAAAAGAGTGTCGATTCTTGATAAAATTGGAAAATTTGATATGGATTACAGTCAAGATTCTGAATTAAAACGAACTGATTATGCAAAATTGATGAATTATTCCAATATTAAGAATAAATTAAATTGTATTTTTAGTGATTAATGCGCTTTGGATGGTGCGGTCACCGGGATTTGACATCTACATATAGGGAAGGTCAGTAACTGATTTTAATGTTATGTTTTTGGACAAAATTAATGCTATAAGCACATGTGTGAACTGTTCTTAGCAATAAGAGAAAGAGAAGGTTCTGCTGTTGGATTGTTTTGGATTAGCCAAAATATTGTTGAAAGACTTACTATTATGACACCAATTAATGTTGGCTTAGCTATACTTTCCCCATAGTTAGAAAAATGATAATACAAACCAGTCAATGACAGGTTTCTTCTGAACCAACAATTTCGTTTAATTATAATATCACTACTATCGTCCTTACGTGGAACCTCTCGATACTTTCTTTTTAATTCCATAGGGGAAGTACTGGGAGATTTAATTAATTAAATTATGAGTCTAGAAACGATTCCTCACAACGCTACTATAAGATAGGATTTTGTTAGATGTGGTAATCCTGATTGTGACAAAAAACACGGGCCAAGAACTACTTGTTCATTGTATGTGGGACGAGTTTATAGTCTCGGTAAAAGTTTTCTATAGGAGTATGTTTTGTAGGTATATGGGAACGAATGTAGGAGATGTTTTTGCATATATATCCAAAGAACTCTAGACAATTATCGTAACACCTTATTTGCAGGGGGAGTCAATAAATGACCTCTAGCAAACAAGATGATAATAAAGTAGAGGATATTGCAATAAACTCAGACCTCGTACGTCATTCGGAGTATGATATAGAAGCTAATGATAATGACGATATTGCAATAGTCCATGATGCAGGTAAATTGGTTATTGATCCTACATATGTAGAAAATACTATTGAATTCAGGAAAAACAAGAATACATTACTGGCAATTCCTGTAAAAGATATTGAAGATATATCTGTTATCTCAAATCCTCAAGCAAGTTCTGGTAAGGATTCTCCTATCAATAATCTTTCTACATCTGATACAAATATGCCCTCGTTGTCATCGCAATCATCAGCGGAAATATTAGAACATGAAGTGCGAAAAATGCAGAAGAGAAACGAAAAGCAAGAGAGAAACAAAGATGACTCTTCTGGTTTGTAGCAAAGCACAATGATTGTAAATTAAAAGTAGGGACCAGGTGGTGAATTATCATGCTTAGCGAGAGACTTGTAAAACGCGAAGAGGTTCTACCTGTACACGATCAACGACATAAATCTAGATTTCATAGATGGCGTTGTCAGATATGTTTCATTTTCACTTCCAGGACACACAGGGAATTATTATTGCATAAGGACAAATGTCACCGTATATAATTTCCATGGTTGAATTTTCGTTACGGCGTTAGTTGTGATTCCAGGCCATTTTACAAAGTTGCACATTTGAGCCCCATTTTTACAATAAATGCAACACCACACCCTCATCCCCCAAATACTGCTACCACATCTTCTTTATTGAGTATACCGTTAGGAACGGAATCTCCTAATTCTTCTATCCATTCAGCTATCACATGGCCAGGTGTTGTTGGTAATTGAAGAGGAATAGAATTTTTCCAATCGCCATTTATCAAATGTAAATCGCTATGGCATAATCCTGTAGCGCCTACCTTTACTAAAACTTGTTCTCCTTTAGTTAATACCGGTTTCTCAATATTTTCTATTGAAGAGCAATAAACGTTTTAACAAACACTTTATCATATAATCTGCTATAGAATCTAGCATATCTAGTCATGTGAAAATGCATAGACCAAACGACCATCAATTGTTCCATATCCTGTGACTACTCCATCTCATAGAGTTCTTTTCTTTTCCATCCCAAAGTCGTAGCACTCATGAGTCACAAAGGGATCAATCTCAACAAAGGTTCCAGAATCCATGAGTGTATTCATTCTTTCAAATGCGGTCAAATTTTTGTATTCTTCTTGTTTATCTTTTCCACCCCTAGCTTCCTTTTTTCCTCTAGCTCTGAAAAAATCCAATAGCACTATTTCTGATATTGTGACTTATTTATTAGTTGATTATTGCAATCAATATTTTAATTAGACCCTTAATGATAATTGCATCTTTTTACTTCAACAAAATATAAAATTCCTTTATATTAAGGATAAAAAGACTCTACTTTTGTAACTAAATGTTTTCTAAAATCGTTGATGTATCTACTTCTATTTCTGATGTAAAAGATGACAGCATCATTGCCATTTCTGGTTTTAACATGGCTATAACTCCAGAATATCTAATTCTTGAATTATATAAACAGTACAATCAACAAGGACATCCAAAGAACATATTCATAATCTCAGACGCTCTACCTGCAGTGCCCGGAAGGGCATTAGACCAAATAGCCGAAGGCTTGTACAGGGAACCAAACCAGGAATTTCTCAGAGGCGCCTTGATGCCTTTCTTGGGATTTTCTCCATGGCTTCAAAAGATGGTAACAGATAACAGAATAGAGTGTTATGGATGGCCCATAGGTGTTACTGCATATTGGTTCAGAGAAATAGGCTCTGGGAGACCTGGCCTTTTAACAAAAATAGGTGTGGATACTTTTCTTGACCCAAGGCAAGATAGCGCCGCATTAAATGAACTTGCGAAGAGAAATGCTTCGTGCCACGTTAGCGTTATCGATATTGATGGAGAAGATTATCTTCTGTACCAAGCTCCTAAACCAAATTATGCTATGATTAGAGCCTCCGTATCTGATGAGAATGGTAATCTTTCATTGCAAGATGAGGGTATCAGAGGTACTGTTCTTAGCATTGCCCAAGCTACTAAAGCAGGAGGACCAAACCAAGGTAAGGTAATAGCACAAGTAAGATGGATAACAAAGTCTGGTACAATAAATCCAAGGGATGTAGACGTGCCTGGTCCACTAGTAAATTATACTGTTGTTTCTCCAAAAGATACCACTGGCAGTGTGGCAGCATCGAATACGATCCAAGACTATCTTATAAAATAATTCCGCCATCTACAGAGAATCTACTTGTAGACGGCATACCCAAAATATCGCTTGGAGGACATAAAAAGATAATAGCCAGAAGGATTCTATTGGAGTTGCTCAAATTATTTAAGACTAAGCAATCTCCTGTTTTGGTCAACCTAGGAATAGGTATCCCTGCTTTGATTTCATTAGTTGCAGCTGAGGAGAATGTAACTGATTTCATAATAACGGTACTGAATCTGGGCCTTGGGGAGGGCTTGCTCTTTCAGGAAATGACTTTGGATTAGCAATAAGTCCTTTTGCACTCTCTACGATGCCAGATGTATTTTCCAATTTTGAGGGAGGAATAGTTGATGCAGCATCTCTTGGATTTCTTCAAGTTGACAAAAAAGGAAATGTGAATCCTTCTATGTTACCAAATAGGATCTTCGGGCCAGGCGGCTTCCCAGTCATAGCCGGCGGAGTATCAAGAATATATTTTGCAGGTTCGTTTATGGGAGGAAAAAGTGACATTAGTGTATCAGATAACAAAATTAGAATTTTGCATGAAGGTACAATACCAAAGTTCATTGAAAGCGTGTTCAAAATTGTATTTAGTGGACATCAAGCAATAAAATATGGACAAGAGATCATGTATATTACTGAAAGGGCAGTTTTTAGGCTAAATCAGAGGGGACTAGTTTTAGAAGAGATTGCTCCTGGAATTGAACTACAACGCGACATTATATCCAAGATGATCTTTGAACCTGTAATAGGAAATTCGATAAAGGAAATGGATAGAAGGATATTCAACGAAGGAAAGATGGGGATTAGAGATGAGGTTATGTGTCATACATTAAATACATAACCGCCACTACTATTATTATCATCATCGTCATAATATTAGGTGTTTAATCCATGATCCAATTTGTAATCAATCTTTTTCTGCAAGATTAATTGTAAATATGTGGTGAACTCTATACAATAAATTCAACTCGCCTTTGCAGAATATGTGGTGTGTGTATGTTATACAGATTCCTAGGTTTTTCTTTCTACCATTGTCTATAACATCCATTATGATATATATATGACATATATTTTCAATAAAAAGTACAGAGACAGATTAGATATATTTTCAGAAATCCTTGAGCTGGGAAATGGCAATGAAGTAAGAATTGGTAATATTTCGCATAAATCTGGTCTTCCATATAATCTGCTAAAGAAATACTTGGAAATACTGCTATACAATAATTTATTGGAATATCATAAAGAGGATAAAACCTATAAAACGACGAACAAAGGCATCCATTTACTTGGACTCTATCATAATTTAGTAAATAATATGTTTCTTAGGTGTCGTACTTCCAGACATCATTGACAAAACGATGCACTATCTATATGGAATAGAAGAAGAATAATGAAACTACTACTACTAGTGAAGTAACTGTAATCAATTGGTTAACCATAATAGCAGATTCTATAGACCGATTGGAGATAATCAATTTTGAGGATGATAATGCAAAGACAAAACTGTTCAGCGAGCATCTATGGCATGATAATAAAAAACAATTACCTTGCAAATAAGAAGCCAGAGCACAAAAAAATAATGCAATAATAATATCTTTATCTTCTATTATGGGTACAATTCATCTACTAGATCTCTTGTGTAATTAGAAGCTTAGAGCTATATTCCTCTTCACATAGGATATCTATCTGACAAGCTCTTTGATGTCCTATAGCAAATTATGTAAGAAACCTTTGATATTCAGGTCATTTACCGGAGTAACTGTATCTGAATTTGAATCCATTTGTAACGAAATTGAACATAACTACGAAGAGCACGAAAGAAGACGTCTTCTATCAAGGACGAGAATACGGGATATAGGTGCTGGTAGACCATTTAAGACTTAAAGTTAAAGAAAGATTCGTTATGCTTCTAGTATACTACAGATTATACATTACATATACATTATCAGGATTTCTGTTTGACCTTGATCAAAGCAATGTTTGTAGAGATATATCAATGATGGAACCACTTATCAAGGAGTGTATTCCATTGCCAAAGAAGATATACAAACGTACTAGGAGATTAAGAACTATAGATGAAGTAGAAGAGTACTTTCCTGGATTCAAGGCTTTCATAGACTCTACAGAACAAGAAATTCCAAGACCTAAGAACAAAAGAAGAAGGAAGAGTTACTATTCAGGTAGAAAGAAGAAACATACTGTCAAGACACAATTGATGGTAAACAGTGAAGGATTGATACTGCATAAGACAGGTCACAGAAGTGGAAGAAAACATGATTATGACATTTACAAACACAATCATTCTATAACTCCATCACAAGTTGAAAACATAGTTAATCTTGGTTATCTTGGCATTGAAAAGGACTTTCCCACTGTAAAGTCTGTACTTTGGTATCAAAAAGAAAAAGGGTACATTGCTTTCATGTGATGAAAGAACTTACAACAAGAATCATTCTAGGCTAAGGATCATAGTAGAACATACCATATGTAAGATCAAAAAGTTTGGAATAATGGGTATTAAATTTAGAAACAGATTAAGGAAGTACCAATAACGTATCTGATATAATATCCAGGTCTCCTGAACTTCAGAGTTATACAGTCTGACAGCATTTCAATCTAAGAAGACGGCTAAAACAAGTAGGGTGTTAGACTATAGCTCCTAATTACGCAAGAGATCTACTGTAATAATGGCTAACACAATGTTTTCTGAGAAAGAAGTGGAATATATTAAGTTGCAGCGTATTGCAAGATAGCCACAGCTGCATCAGTATCATCAAAAGAAGAAAGCGACAAGAATCGAAAGAGTAAATGATTCTTACTTTTGTCAAGAACACAGATAAGCGATTCTATACAGTTCATGTCGAAAAGGCTAAAAGCATCAGTAATAATAATTTAATCTGTATGACTTCAGCATCAGAGAATATAAAAAGTGTCGCAGTATCTGATTTTATGACTAGAAATGTAAAAACGATTAAAGAAAATGAAGCTATGAGACAAGCATGTAAATTAATGTATCAAGACAATATAGGAAGTATAGTTATCATAAAAAAGCATACTGACGGTCATGAGGCCGACACATCAGATGCTAAAATGAAGAATGAGATACCGGTAGGAATAGTTACTGAGAGAGATATTGCTAGAATGGTAGGATTTTCAGCCAAGTTTTTTGCTGATATGACAGTCTCAGAGGTTATGAGTAAGCCTCTAATAACAATTAACTCCGATACATCAGTAAAAGATGCAGTAGCTTTGATGGAGGAAAAAGACATCAGGAGATTGCCGATTGTTGATAACGAAGGACAAATGGTAGGTATAATTACTGCTAAGGATATTTTTAAAGCATTTATGAAGATCTTTAAGCAAAGTGTGAAGGTCCAAGATTTAACGTCCGACGGCTTTGACCTGTTGGGACTAATTGGAGTAGAATAGCCTATCGCCTATTGCCCTATAGAGCATCTGAACGTTATTTACATAATATAGAACTGCGGGATTAACGTACATATACGTTCCCAGAAATTGGTGTTATATGTCTGTTAATTTGTGTGTATTAGTCTTTCCTAGTATTGCTGTTTTATTTTGTTGTTTACTCTTTTAATACTTCCAAATGTTGTTCTTATCCTCTTCTATTATTATCAATATTGTTCTGCTTTTTTATTATCACTTGCAATGATGAATTTAATCAAATCAACTAACCTGCAAGAAAATCCCCATTCGTTATCATACCAAGATAATACCTTTATTATATTATTCTTATTACCCAAAGTCATCGTGCTCAATCCATCTACAATAGATGAATGAGGATCACCTATGATATCTGCTGAAACTATAGGCTCCTCTGTATAAGACATTATTCCCTTCAGATCCTTTTCTGATGTTTCTTGTAAAGCCTTATTAATCTCATCTCTAGTAACTTCCTTTTTTAGATTTAATACCATATCAGTTATAGATCCACTTATTACTGGAACCCTTAATGCAGTTCCGTCAATCTTTCCTTTTAGCTCAGGGATCACTATTCCTAATGACTTTGGAGCTCCAGTAGTAGTTGGAATTATAGACATTGTTCAGCCCTTGCTCTCCTCAAATCTTTGTGAGGCAAATCCAATAACTTCTGATCATTTGTAATTGCATGAGTTGTAGTTATGTATCCTTTTTCTATTCCAAATCTATCATTTAGAACTTTAACAACTGGTGCTAGACAATTTGTAGTGCATGATGACATTGATATTATTTGGTGTTTTTCGCTGTCATATTTATCTTGATTTACTCCCATTACTATAGTTGCGTCAGGATCTTTAGCAGGAGCAGAGATTACCACTTTTTTGGCACCAGCAGTTATGTGTTTTTTTGCCTCCTTTGCATCATTAAACTTCCCAGAAGATTCCAATACTATATCTATTTGCAAATCTTTCCATGGCAGCAAAGATGGATCCCTTTTCAGACAGGATCATGATTTCAGATCTGCAGTTTATCATCAAGGTATTTTTTTCAGGCTTTGCTTCTATAGTCCCATCAAATCTCCCAAATACAGAATCATACTTTAAAAGATGAGCCAATGTCTTTGCATCTGTTAAATCATTTATAGCCTTGAAATTGACAAGGTTCATAAATTGGCTATCTTTTAAAGCAGCTCTTAGAAAACACCTTCCTATTCTTCCAAAACCATTAATTGCTAGATTTACCTTTTCTACTTGTTGCATTTTTCCTTTCTCTATTATTTCTTATATTGTAATGTATATTCCTTCTTTTCGGCAGTACCTAATATCATCATGATCCTATAAGCTTATGGATACATATCTTAAATGCAAATTGCAAGGACAATCACACTTGCTTAGACTTAGCCAGGTGGTTTATCAACGATGTTACTCATAACCATCTGGTGAAAATTTTCCTTTCATATTAAAATTAAATAGGATATATCATTATCATTTTATTATCACATGTGCGTCTATGGCCAGCAAAATATCCTGTCAAAACATTCCTATAACAAGTGCAAATCCTTTGCTATGGAACAATTACCGCTCTACCTTCTATATTTCCTACTGCAAGTGAATCTATTGCTTTATTTATTTCTGTAAGCGGAAAACTCTGTATGCTGTGTTTTATCTTTTGATGTTTTGCTAATTCTATAACTTCTCGTACTCATTATAATTTCCCCAAAGTGAACATATAACTTGATATTCATTTATTACAGCTGAAATCAAAGGCATATTTATCTGTCCTCCGAATAGACCAACCATCACTAATACTCCGCCCTTACTTAATGTTCTCACAGAATTTCTTATTGTCTCTTCTGTGCCTACACAGTCAATAACAACATTAAGCTCATTGCCACCAGTCTTTTGTAATACTTCTTTTTTTATGTCCTGTTGCATCTTTGCATTTATAGTATAATCTGCTCCAAGTCTTTCTGCTAACTCCAACTTTCTATCATTAACATCAATTGCTATCACATTTGAACCTGCACCAAATATTTTTGCGTATTGTACACCGTAAATCCAAGTCCTCCTACGCCAACTATTGCAATATTCGTTCCTGGTGCTAACAGATGCCTGATTTTTTTTATTGCCCTGTACGGCGTTAATCCCGCATCAGTCAAAGCTACCAGAGCCTCAGGCTTTATATTGTATTTTTGGTAATCTTTCACATTTACCAAAAACCTGTATGATGGCACTAAAATATACTCAGAATATCCTCCATCATGCGATGAAGATAGTCCAGGCCATGTTGGATTTATACATAGTTGTTCATCGCCATTTTTGCAATGAATGCAAATTCCACATCCCCATCCCCCAAACACAGCTACCAGGTCACCTATGTCTAAAACTCCTTTGGGAACAGAATTTCCCAGTTCTTCAATCCAACCTGCCACTTCATGTCCTGGTGTAATTGGTAATTGTATTGGAATGATATCCTTCCATTCACCACTTATCAAATGCAAATCACTGTGGCATAGGCCTGCGGCTGCTACTTTAACTAAAACTTGCTCCCCTGTAGATATTCTCGGTTTTGGAATATCATCGATAGATAGCAGTCTTTGGTATTCGTGAATCCTTGCAGAAAGAATAGTGGTAGCATTCTTTTCCTAATCCTTGTTGTTGCGGTCATAGATATATCTCTCTTGTCCCATGGTAATACTCTAGGAAATAATATTTAGTGATTTCTAATTGTTGTTTTAATAATGGAAAGTATTCCTTGTGTATATATTCCATGAAAAATCTATCATGCTCTGATTTGCTAGTCAATATTAGAATGTAAGACATAAAGAGCTTCTAGGATGATGTGTTTGTCCTTAGAGTTATACACTATTTGCTTTAAGAATTCTAATAATTTATCATCCTTGTATAGACTAAACTTAATTGACTTTTGTCTAAGTTTTTGCATATATGTAAGCCTTAGATCGTCATCTTCAGGAAGGCTAGAACATTCGTCTATGAATTCATGAATTTCTTCTAATCTTTCCTTATTTGGATGACTTGTATTTATATCATAACCCATGGATATCGGTTTAGAAACAGCTATAACTTGCTGCCGTCCTGCATCATGGACCTGATTGTTTTTAATTATTTTTTCGATTTGTTCTTTAGTTATAGTTTTATGTTTTAAATGGTAAGCCTGCCTTTCATTATCATTAATTATTTTCATATCCTCCAAGAACTGTTGGTTTAGAAGAAATCTATCATTGACTGGTTTGTATTATCGTTTTTCTAACTATGGTGAAAGCATAGCTAAGCCAGCTATAATTGGTGCAATAACGATAGGGCTTTCAGCATTATTTTGGCACATTCAAAATAACCCAATAGCAGAACCTTCTCTTTCTGTTATTCCTAATGCAACTTCTAATTTTATTAATTTGGCTCAGATTCTGGAATCATTTACATTTGCTAAAGGCCTTTGAAAGAAGCGTTGTAGATTTTGATCCCATACTTTCCCCAGGAAGTGATATCAAAGTCGGTATAATTGACTACGTTGTTAAAATAGTAGGCGGTGGTCTCACCTTTGGTCTTCTTCTAATAGCTTTAAGGCGCAAGTTTGAAAGAAAACATACACGTTAATTACAGTCGATAGCAACAATATTTAGTCTTTGAAAGTCAACTTAATTGTTACATTTTTTATATTATTATTATGTTCTGATACAAACCTGATAGCATCTTTAACTACAGTTGCATTGGTTAATAGATCTAACTTCATAGAATAGCATTCTTTTGCTAATGACAAGGCCTGTATCTTTTCTCTATTATCACTTGAATGATATGATGTATTCCAGGCTTCTTTTAGAATTGCTGTCAAACCTGTAAGGACTTTCTTATACTCTTCTGGTAACATGCAATGCCTCTATATGGAATAGAAGAAGAATGAAAGGATGTGATATATTTTATGAAAATGACTTAACACGAAAAGAAAGTCAGTCTCATTAGCTTTGAAGGTAATAAGATAATGCAATGAAGCTATCAATATGGAATTAGGCTACAAACTACAGTAGAGAATAACATATATTAATCAAGCCGATAGTGATCTTTTTTCATGGCTATAATGCATAATCCCAGAAAGGAGGCATTCAAGTATTCTTTGTTTCCTAGAATTAATAATAAAAATAGTAGCAGAATGAAAAAAAGAATAGTATATCCTTCTACTTGTTCTTGTCATATAACAGCAACTATATTGTCAGCATTGCTTCTATTTTATATGTCATCTGCTATTCCAAGTAACTTAACATATAGTAATAATAAAAATATAGCAAATGCACAAGAGCAGTCATCAACACCAACATCAATCCCACTAACTAAAGCCAATGGAGCTAATAATAATAATACTATTCCAATTGCTGAATCTGTATACTCATTACAATCAATGTCGTTACCAATGTCAGTCGGCTCGTTTGTTTGGTATATAGTAGATGAAGCACACGAGAATACTGTTAGTGAATCACATAAGAAAATTTCTGATCACAATCCAGACTATCTTCCCACTAATCTTATAATGCCACAGGGAGTTAATTTATCGTTCCTTGATGCTGATGCTCCATGGGATACTCCTCGTCCGCATACAATCAATATAGTGGAAAGCACTTCTGGAAATGTAATATATACTACTGGAAAACTGGGATATACAAACAGTTCTCAACCAACAACCTTGCCCGTTGGAAAATATAATGTAATAGATACAAAGTATCCATGGATGAAAGGCGCTATAACTGTGACAGATCAAAAAACTAATGGTAATCTAGTAATGGGTGGATTCTATACCCCAACCAATCAAGTAGCAAATAACCTAGATAATGATGGTGGAGCTCATCCTGGATGGCTGAGATTTTACACAAACGAATTTCCAAAAAATGGCTTTAAAATTTTAAGTGAATACAACTTCCATTATGCTACTTGTAAATACTGTCCAGAAGCATTTTGGCCAGATCAAAAAACAGCAGATCATACACTTATTATATATAGCACGAATCAACCTCTTTCAGAAGCTCTTATGAAATTAGGCAAAATGGTCTGGGATAATGTCTATATATAAAAAAGAATGATTTAGATCTAACCATACCTCCTTAAACAATGCAAAGTTGGCTGTTTTAGTCCTTCTTTGGAGTATGTGCATGCTGAGATGGCTGATATAGCAAAAGTATAAAGCCTTGATTTGATAGGCATCCTAGCAAATGATACTTCAGGAGTTTTATTGAAACTCTTAATATTACCACACATATTCTCGAAAATCAAAAAATAACTCATAGGGAGCGCTGAAATTCTTATATTGTATTTTAGACATAGTTGTTTATGCTAAAATGGATGTATTTCTCATTTATAGTCTTAACTTCCTTTATAGCTGTGATAATTAGTAATAACAATAAAACTGATCTTACATTAGTTCTTGCTCAGGCAGCTACTAACAATAATAATACTTTACAAGCGCCATTATCATCACCCTCAGCAATAACTCATGACGTAAAAATAACATCTCCTACTAAAGGCCAACAAGTCCCAATAGGAAAAGACATTACAATCACAGGTACTTCTTTAGCTAATCCAAATTCTAATTGTCAAATAACTGTAATTGTTAATCATGTAAAACCTTATCAACCTGCTACTGGAGCTGGACCAGGAGGATCTAAAGACTACTCAAAATGGAACTTTGTACTCAGTTCTAAATATACTACTATTCATCAAGGACAAAATAAAATTACAGCCAAATATAATTGCAGTAGCGCTAATCCTGGTGGATTATCGTTTAATAGTGTAAACGTTACTGGAGTGCCATCTGCTGTAATTTCTGCAGCAACAATACAACTATCACATCAGCAACAACAACAACAACAATCAGTAACAGCAGAAAACAATAATTCTAATACTGCAATATCATCATCTGAATCAAGCGGAATTCCAGGAATACCCTAGTCTAAATAACAGTAATTGAAGGAGTACTGTGTAGAAAGAGCAAGGAAAATGAAAAGGGAGTTATTGGCACAATCAAAATTGGTACAAGGTCTCAATTAGAGTAGATGAAATATCTAAATGATAAAAACAGTTTTTCATAAAACCGCATTATTCTGAACGAAGAAAAACAATATGAAATAGAGAGTATATATACATGGACCAAGAACCTATCATTTTCTTTAAATAACACTATACTGACTAACAAAATTGCGTATAGTTAGTTTACTTTTATTGTTCATTATGTATTTAGCTTAGGAATATGACTTGAAACAACGTGGTCCTTTCATCTCAACACTTGGACTATGCTTACAGACATGAGTCTGACGCTAATATGCGAGAAAGGATTTTTCTGGTAAGGCGTGTTAAAGTGGATAAGGAAGAAGCCGCAAGTGTGGCTGAGTTAGAACTTCACAGATCCAGAGGATGGGCCTACAAGTGGTTGAAAAGATACGATAATAATGAAAATCTGGAAGGTTTGAAAGATAAACCTCGTAGCGGTAGACCTCCTGATATAACTGAAGAGAAGTTATTAGGGATAAAAAAGGAACTATCTGAAAATCCATCAGGATGGAGGGCTAAGGAAATTATGAATATAATTTACAAGAAAACAGGTGTCAGGTATCATGAGGTTCATATATACAGGCTATTACATAAGTGGGGTTTCAGTCCTAAAGTCCCAAGAAAGAGGTTTGTCAACACTGCATCAAAGAAAGAAAAGAAGCAGTTCAAAAAAAGATTGAGGAGATAATCTCTTCCATACCTAAAGATTTCACAGTTGCAGTAGAAGATGAATCGATATTCATGCATGATGCTGTGATTAGGAGAAAAATGTGGACTCCTGAAAGTATCCACCCTGTAGTAACCGTTACAGGCTCACACCAGAAAACTTGTGTATTTGTGAGTACTCAGCATCGACGGAATTCAATTCTTTCGGCAATACAGTACCTTCAACCAAGATATGTTTCTGCAGTATCTGAAGAAATTACAAAAGAAGTTTGGAAAAAAACTAATACTGTTTTTAGATAGAGCGGCTCAACACTATCGCTCAATTAAGGTCAGAAAATATTTGGAAGAAAAGAAGGATATCATTAGAGTTGAATACTTGCCAAAAGGTTCACCTGAATTCAACGCTATCGAAGAATGTTGGAGACAGGGAAAAGATGACTTACTGGTTTCAAGATATTATCCCAAATTCCAAAATCTAAAGAAGGCTATTGCTGAGTATTATAGGACAAAACGGTTCAATCTTGATATAGTCAAGTATTTGTTAAGGAACGTAAGTTAACGAACTTATGTTAATGAGTATAGATAGGATCTCTCTCAAATTGAGAATAAATATTGATAGTAATAATAACAACAATAATCCGGTTTCAAGGGGGGTGGCAGGGAGATGCGTATCGCAACTTTGTCAACTCGCTAAACTCATCTGTAACCAGGGCTGAATATTCAAAATGGTTTGATTATTATCTCAAGTATCTAAACAAATACGATAAGGATGGCGATTACCATGTGCTATTACAAGAACTTCCAAAGCTTGTCGAGTAGCGTATATTAGCTATCATTTATTAGATTGCATCTTCTCCTCTCTTTTTAGTTGCTATATCTACTGCAATGGGTGTACATCTACAACAAATATTTTTCCTCCCAATTCACTACTACCCAATCTATCTGTAATCTTTGATATTAATTCTTCAACTTGTTCATCTTTAACAACTCCACCTTAGTTCTTGGCATATATTCTGGTTGTGTTTGTGAAGCCTTTGAGCAGTAACAGGTTGCGGTTTTACTCTTCCACTTCCTTCTATTCTATAATGACTCATTCCTCCAACATTTACCTCTTTTAGTATCCCATGTGCATCTGCCAACATTCTATGTGGTATTATTATTTCAATTCGTTTCATAACAATTTAATAAAACAGAGATATGATATAGTCTTTACTAGTTACCTTATATTCTCATTTTTAATAACATACTTGCTGCTGTTATTTAGTCAGGTTGTCTTCCTTGCTGAGCCTTCTATCGATGCACCAGAAAATGCTATTGCGGTATCAGACTATCTATCCTGTAGATTGGCAAAAGAAACAAGAAATTACAGATGATGAATTTAACATTATCATATAGTTCAGTTACAATGCTCTTCATCTTTGAACTACATTTTAGATATGCAGAGTTATGATACATCTAAAATAATCTTAAGTTAATCGGACCTGTTAATAGAGATGATATTTATATATAGTATTCTAATATTTTTTCAATATTGTCTTTTTCTTCGTCATTTGTATATTCTTGATATCTTGTAAAGTCGAGTGGAGTAATTATACCAACAGGTTTATTTAAATCACTTTTATCATCATTATCAACGACGAGTAAATGTCTTACATTGTTTTGCAACATCATATCAGCTGCTACTGATGGTGATGATAGAGAATTAATAGTAATAAGAGGAGAAGACATTATCTCTCTATTTGTAACTGCGTTGGTACTTTTATCATTAATACATACCTTTCTAACTAGATCACGTTCAGTGACTAAACCTTGTGGTTTGCCATTTCCATCAACTACTACTAATGAACTAACATTCTTATCTTTCATTTTCTTGGCTGCTTGTTGAACTGAAGCCATTTCTTCAATGGTTTCTAGTTTTTTGTTCATTATGTGGCTGATCTTTGTAGTCATGGTAATGTATCCAATTACTTACCTATTTTACGTGATTGTTCGTAAACTAAATTGATCCGTTATTTTATTCTGCGGTTGTTTGGCATTTATTGTAGTAATTTCAGCTCTTATGGTGTAATCTGTATTGGGTTTTAGGAACGGTGCTTGAAGGTGGTATGCACCGGTACTGCTAAAGTCCGGACCATATACTCTTGTCTCATTGATATCCTTTCCTGCTATCAACTCAAGTGGTAGTTTTTCTCCTGCTACGGTAAATGTTTTTGAAAATACCTTGTTAGTATTATTATCCTTAAATATAGTTACATTGTATGTAAGTGGCGTTGACCTGTCTAACGGTACTGTTAGCGGCGTAAACTCTAGCAAAGTTCTCAAGTCTTTTGTGAGATTGAACGTTGGGCCTACACCTGAAGAGAATTCAAAGTTAGTTCCTCTTTCTATTCCGCTACTTACAGATACAACTGCAAGTCTCCATGGATGTATCTCACAATGATATACGAAATCGCCGGCTTTATTGAATGTATACTGAAAGAAAGAATTTGCTGTGGCTGGCATAATACCAGAGTTAAAGAGAGCACCAGAACCTGAAACTGATGGTAAACCACTAGTTACTGTATGAGGTTGTTCTGGATCATTGTTAAACCATGCTACAGTAGTATCAACAGGAACTGCAATTGAAGGAGGATAATAATGAATAAGATTGGTTTTGTGAGCTGCTCCTGGGACTATACTTACTGCATATGTTGCTCCTATATTTTGTAGTGTAGCCATACTTCCTGTTTGTCCATAGACGTTAGCAATAGTAGTAGTTGTTGTTGTTGTAAGTGATGTTAATGCTACTGCAGAGGCTATTGTCGCTGCAGTGCAAATCAGAAGTAATAAAGTTTTATTGTAAATAACAGGCATTTTTAGCATTTTAAGGGGCCTTGTTTCTTAAAAGCTTTCGCTGATATAGATGCTCTCCATAAATATTCATTTGTCATCTATTAGAGTAAGACGATGGATGATAGGAAAAGGAAACCACAAAGAGACAAGAACGGCAATGAAGACTGTTTGCTGTTAAGAACTATCAGACACATTTTAAAGTATAGCTAGCATCTATTTTCAAATGTCGCCAGACAGTCAGTAGATCTTACTTAGACTCTTGGGGTAGAATAGATATATTCCTTCAAATATCTATCCTATCACCGGTGTTTTATCACAGGGGTTAACCACTGTTAACAATTCCGAGGGATGTATTGGATGCAGTGAATAACGGAAATGGTAATGATATATCGAATTTAAGGTGGGATGTGTGCTTAGCATACAGCCATAACTAAAATACACGCCCTAAGCTAATGTGGAAGAAAATAGAAAGTATTGAAGAGTCTACGTGGGATAAGGTAAAGGAATATTGTGGATTGGTTACGGATTCCAGAGACTTTATTCGCCATTTACAGGTATGAGAAAATGAAAGAAATTCTCTACACAAAAAGTAGAGACTGGCCTGAAAGTAATGCTTTACAACAGGTTCATTAGCTTGTAGCCATCAGGAAAAATGGTAATAAATTGAATATCAAAACATGCAATAAGGAATTAAGCTACAAACTAACCATTATTATGTCTATATAACACGACAATGTACCTTATATAAAAATGGAATCAACTCAATTAGTTTGTAGCTTAATTCAGAAATAACATCATTCAAGGACTTTTTTCAACATGAGTATATGTATGTATGTATACAAACATTAAAGAGCGATACACCTGTTATTGCAATGGAGGATTCATCATCATCTGATAATAAAGAAGATATTGCAAAACAAATACTGTCAGGTGAAATAAACAAAGTCCATGTCAATCCTACAATTATAAATCAAAATGAATGTGCTGCATGCCATATACTGTTCAAATTAGTTGATAAAATGCAGCTAAGTGAATCAGATGCTTCTGACATATTATCAGAAATTCTATTTCACAATCCAAAGTTAAATGATTTTTTTATTGAAATGGTAGAAAATATCCATATGAAGCAAAGGATGATGGCGATACCATTTTCAATTAAGAGTAGAGATGCAAAAGACAGATTCGTCGAATCTAATTTTAAAAACCTTTTAGCTGAGTTAACTTCAGATCTTATAAATTATGGATCTGATATTGTTCTCCGTAAATTGTTAATATCGGCAATTGCATTGGAAATTGCCCAAAATATTGGTATCGATCACCATGCTGCTACTGAGGAACTTTATTACTATATGCGAAAGTATGATCAGAAAACACACGAAGGTATCCTTGCATTTATTGATAGTTTATATAAAAGAATAAGTAGGAAAGATTAAAAATTATACTACTATGAGTCTCCCTTCTCTTATTCCGCCAGGAGTACACCATCTGCACGTAAGACCCATGAATGGAAGTAAGCTAATGAGTCCTACTCCAACCAGCATTCCAATGATGCAAATATTGAATTTTGTTATCTTGAACATATCACCTTAGTTTTGCACAGGTAAGTATTACTAATATTCTCAATAATGGTTTAAAGAAATTAGTAGTCATTATGATAAATCAGTCATATTGATAGAATTAACCTGTGTTATTAGATGTCACATCATGAACTTTGAGTTGCAAAAATGAGTCAATTTTGATTCATAGTTGCTCTGGCGTGTGATTGCAAATGTAGGTTAACTTTGTTAACTAATCTTTTAATTGTCTAATTATCTAAACCCAACACAAATATGTCTATTAACTTATAACCACCTATAATCTACCATAAAATAACAATAGGCGTTTTATTCATTAACTTGGTTAATTAATAGTTAAAAAGCATTGGTACATGACTTTACAAATGAAAAAATACAATAACACTAAAACAATAATAGCTGTATCTAATAAATCAGCAATACTAGTATACGTTGTTAGTGCGCTAATGATTTCTACTGCTGCCGTATACTTTATTGTTGCTTCTCAAGATTACTCTGAACTTTCGCAGTCAGCATCGTCATCTGATAATACTACTACCACTCCTGAAAGTAAGGGCCAAGGACATATAATTGCAACCGTGAATGAAATGGTATTTTTCATTATAGTTGGTGTAGCATATATTGCAGCTGGAATATGGATGCTAGAGAATAAGTATTATAGTAAAATACCATACATCATAGCTATTATAGGCTCAATAGCACTCATTGCATTTTATATATCTACAAGGACAATGAATATTCCTTCTATAGGTAGTACAAGATGGTATAGGTACAACAGATATACTTTCCAAGGTCATGCAAGCAGCTATAGCTGGTGTATCGATATACATTGTCAGGACTTCAACAATAATATGGAGAAGTGCTACAACAACAAGAACATCATCATCAGCAGCAGAAATATTAGAATATCAAGAGCTAAAAACACAAGAGAAAGAAGAAAAGCCATCAAACTGAGAAAGAATTGGACTTTTCTGGCTACCAATAAATAGTCAGAGACATTAGTGAAGCACAATGCAATAGCCGCTATATTCTCTTTCACATCCAATAATGAAGAATACGTTTATGAAAGTGTTAGTGTTGACTTTCAAATAATGATTATGCAGGTTGCATCTTTAGATTGAGACAATCACATTTTATCGATAAAAACGTAATAAAAATAAAGAAATTCATCGCATCTAACAATAATGTGAATCGAAGCCAGGGAAGATTATTGATTGATTGATTGATTGGTGTCGATATCATAATTTAATTTAAGCCTCATATTCCAATATAACACTATATGATCTATCATATACTGCGCATTCCTAACTAATAAATATCGTAGTAACAATTGCATTAATGGTAATAAAAGATAATGACTGAAAACATAATCACCCAAAGTTATTGTGAAGTGTGTGGAGTTGATGTAGATTCCCAAGCCAATCTAAGAAGATTGAACTAAACATTTACCATCATCTATATTATCTTAATTGAGTGAACCTAAAAAAGGTATTTCAACATTCAAGAAACTCAAAAATAAATTAGGTCTTAGTAGTGGCGACAAGTACTCGTATTTGCTTATTCTCAACAACAGAAGAAGAACAAGGGATCACAAGATAATAGGGAGCAGAAACTCTTTTACATACCTCATTGTCACGTTATATTTTCAACTATTGTTAGTATTATCTTCTAATCCATAAGCTGATTCTAGTAAAATTCAGAAATCCCTTAACCCACCTTGAATATGCTTCAAACCCCTTTTCTGTTACATGATAGAATGTAGAATCAGAAGTTTTAATCGAATTTATCAAATCTTGACTTTCCAACGTTAGCATAATATCAGATACTCTATCTTTGCGTTGTTGTTTAATACCAGGAACTTTAGTTATAATATGATACTTGCTTACAGGAGTCTTTATGGCGTTAATACATAAGTACTCTAATATTGAAAGCATAGTGTATTCGGATGAAAATCGCCTTTTTGCAGTCAAATTTAATGCATTTTTGAATTGTGGTTAAGGAAGCAGTTTTACTATTATGTGTTTTGTTTGCTTGCTTATCCTTTTATGGATATGTAACAACAGAAAAAATTACATACTGACACAATATTTATCACCTATATATAGATATATATATTTAATTACTAGAGTAGTAGCGCCATGGTAAGGATAGCCGTTCACATGAATTTAGAGAACTTGTTGATTCCCTTGCGCCAGATCTCTAAAAGGATATTGTAGTACTAGAGCTGTCTTTTTAATGTATAATATTTACGTCTGAGGAAGAATTATTAAGCAATTTAGAAATCTCATCATATAAATATAAAAACCTCATTCCCTTGTCAGATATTCTATACGTTCTTCGATTTCCTTCTTGATATTTTATTAGGCCAGCATAAATTAAAATTGATAAATATTGTTTTATCTGCGCATATGATAAAAAGGCGCTATACATTATTTGTAAAAGATAACAGCTCGATATATATCTTAACTAATTTCTGTTATTTTCATTATGGCATAAGCAAAGGCCTTTCGATTATTATGATATATCCTAGTTTTTTGTCTTTTGGATGCAATGCTAGATTATATGCATCTGAAGTTGCATCATCACCAATTATCAAAGCCAAACTAACATTATTTTTTGTTATTGAAGTATATTTAGACAGCAAATTAGAATAAGACAAAATAGTATTTGTATCTATTGTACCGTTTACAAATTTAACTATTATAGAACCATATTTCTGAAGAACCATTTTAAGGTCTTGATAACTGCTGTTTTCGGTTGGCTTTAGATTATCTTTGTCTATAACTATGTCAAATTGTGTTGTTGCAGTTGAAGTTTCTTTACCAAAAGCAATATCAAAAAATTCATTATAGTTGCCTCTTGAAGAAATATACTCCCGCAGCTGTGGCCCTACTTCTTCGACTGTTTCTGCTATCGCACGAACTGCTTCCTCTTTAGTTTTGCTACCCATTGAAATAGTTATTCCAGCTGATATGGAGTTTCGCTCAAAGGCATCAGCCCAACGTTCAAGAACTCTTTTAGACTTTATCGTCAGCCTAACCATATACAATAAAGCGACTATAGAACCAGCTGAAAAAACTGTAATTAAAGGATCAAGAGAAAAAGGAAGATTTGCGTGAACTTCTAGCATATCTAATATAGATAAAATAAATAGAGCAACTACTATACCAATTATTATGTAAGAATTTTTTTCTATTGAATGTACTAGTGTTGCAGCCCTATGAGCATATCTTGTTGCTAATGTTGGAGATTCTGGTATGGATGATAATCCGTCATCATCATCATCATTGCTATTATTATTAGCTTTATCTTCGTCGATTTTTTTGTTGCTAGAGTCCTTAGTACTCATAGATAAATTTCATATTCAAATGTTCTTTTTCAAAATATATAAAGCTGTAGGGGAACTTAGTTCACTGCTAAGAAAACTAAGTTACTCCTATTCTATTATAATTGCTTCAAGAATCTGTTCATATGAAAACAACTAACATACTTGTTGGTGTTGCATATGATAAACTCATTCATGAGCATGAGTTTATTCGAGCAACAGATAAAGAAGCAAATAAGTTCTGTGTCCAGTGTATTACTTGCGGAATATGCTACTGTGACCTTTGGCAAGACTTTAAAAACATCAATAGTGGGTTTTACAAATGAAAAAATATAGCAACACTAAAACAATAATTGCTGTATCTGATAAACCTGCAATATTAGTATATGTTGTTGCTGCACTAATGATTTGTACTGGTGCCTTATACTTTATTGTTGCTTCCCAGGATTACTCTGAACTCCCACAATCGTCAGCTGCTAGTAACAATAATAGTGATAGCAAAGACGAGGGAGATACAATCGCAACTGTAAATGAAATAGTATTTTTCATTGTGGTTGGTATAGCATACACTGCAGCTGGAATATGGATGCTGGAGAACAAGTATTATAGTAAAGTGTCTTACGTTATAGCAACCATAGGCTCAATAGCGCTCATTGCATTTTATATATCTACAAGAACGATAAATATTCCATCTATAGGAGTACAAGATGATATAGGTGCAATAGATATACTCTCCAAAGGTACTGCAGTCGGCTATAGCTGGTATATCGATATACATTCTAAGATCGTCAACAGTAATATGGAGAAGTGCAACAACAAGAGCACAACCGTCCTCGTTGTCATCGCAATCATCATCAGCAGGCAGCAGAAATATTAGAACATGAAGTGCGAAAAATGCAGAAGAGAAACGAAAACCAGGAGAGAAACAAAGATGACTCTTCTGGTTGTAGCAAAGCAGAATGATTGTAAATTAAAAGTAGGGGTTTTCAGAACAGATTTGTACAAATCGCACACTCCTGTCATATATATTGCTCAGATAACAATAATAATCCTAGCTATTGAATTTACCATATTGTGCTATTATATTGCTGCATGTCCTACACTTGTACTTTCCTTTTTCACGCACTAATAGCAGTTCTAAAGAGAGACTCCGTGTATAATTAATGCATATTTTCCATTGCAGATGTTATCTAAAAGGTGTGTGCATTGATTACTACACTTTTGCTTAGTATGCAATCCATTGATAAGAGACATGAGATCTAAATTCTTTGGGCTAGGCCTAAGTATTATTATTCTTCTTTTTTCTTCTTTTTAACAACATACCACATACCATATTTGCTGTGCGGCCTGCACCTTAATTGGCGGTTGCAACAAGGGCATTTGAGACTACCATTTGATTGTATCCATTCGGAACACCCTGTGCAATATTTCGCGTTAAAGTCTTTATAATAAGACAAACCTCCTACTTTCTTTCTAGCCTTATATTGATTGCACATCCCTCTGCATGGGATTATTATAACAATAATACTCTAAAAATAAGAAAAATATAATCACATCGCAACATTGACATCATCGATATCATTCATCGTCAAACGTTAGCTCTGCGGAGTATAAAAAGACTAGATTAAATATTTGATCTTTCGCAAAGAGGCTAACTTTTTGATTTGTATGTCCAATGGATCTTCATATTCTTTTTCCATGATCTCTGTCTTCCAGCATTTAACGCAGTAGATTCGATTCATTTCATTTTGATTCTACCTATTTCGACACTCCTTGCATAGACTCAACCTGCGCTAACTTCTCTTGCAATTGTTTTAAATACATCACTGAAGGCCCTTCCTCAATCAACTTAAAGATTGCCTCATTGCATTCCTTTGCTAGCTTTAGAGCTGATATCCTTTGATACATGTTTATATTTTCATCATCTTCATGCTGGTAGATATTCCAACATTCCTTAATGATATCACGAATACCTTCAATTGAGATTTGATGCATAAATGGCAAGGTTTCCCTAGCCAGATCATTCAGGTAGTTCTGGGACTCTGCAGTTAAGAACTTGATATCTCTGACTATAGTAGGAGGAGAAACGTTCAGCTCTTTGGCAATCTCATACCCTTTCATATTATTACCTCTTGTCAGAAGTGTCCAAACCCGTTGCCGTCTTTCCCTTATAATCGCCTGGTTGTTTGGAAGATTATTATTTTTAGACATATATTATGATTGCAGTTATTTCGTATATTCACACACAGACTGATAAATTTATTTCAAAGAAAAATAAATAAGCAAAGGTCATCAAATCAAATTAAAAAGTCACACACTTAAGGTGTTATAGTTACCGAAGTGCATTGGTCCTTTAATTCCCAAAATAAGCACTTATAGTGATAGCTATGAGTAAATGTAGCTTTATTAAATAACAATCGTTTGCTAATGAAAGCTTTATGCTAATAAAAGATATCTTCTCTCTTTTATCTTCTGTTTTGGAAAAGATTGATTTTTGTTGACTAGGAATAAGATTCATGAGGAAAATGTTTATACATTAAAAAGCTTATCTGAAAATGATTTGATCTGTCAACAGAAAAGCAAATACACGAACGGAAAACACTAGGATATTTCATTTCTGCAATTATTGTTGCAGTCATTGTTGCGAATTCTATAATAATTTTCTCAGATTCACACAATAAACCTTCTTCTACTTTTTTGATTCTAAATATAACAGCAGCTATTGCGTCAAGTTTAGGTATAATTGTAGTATACCGTCATGGACTCCATGGAGTTCATGGTAGATCATATTTGTTTCTAACACTAGGTATTATTTCTTGGTTCGCTGCAGACCTGACTCTTGCTTATTACTATTTTGCTTTAGGTATAGAGGAACAAATACTTGTATCTGTTACAGATGTTTTATGGTTTATCGGATATCTATTCCTTGCAGCACATTTGTTCACAGTGCTTCGATTCATACGCAGTAGGATCAAATTAATGACTGTCATTCTAACATCGATAGTTACACTGTTGTTCATTACTTACATTGTGATTAACCTATTGCCTTCATCACGATTTCTTGCCGAAGGTGATTTTACGGCTTTTGTTGTTACTATCACCTATCCAATTTTGGATATGATGTTATTTGTTCCCTCAATGATAATACTAATTAGCTTACGAAAGGACGATGTACAATCAATTCCATGGATTCTTTCATCCCTCTCTCTATTAGTCAATGCTGTAGCGGATGAGCGATATGTAAATGACTTTGTAAATGGCCGTCTGCACAACCTATTGTTTTGGGATATATTTTATGTGACAGATTTCATAATCATGGCAGGTGCTCTATTTTGGTATTATAGATTTCATATTTCACCTGAACGAAGAAAGATGAAAATTACTGGTTAATAGGTCTCTATACGTTGACATAGTATACCCTATGTCAATTAACCGGTTTATCATATGTTTTTGTTCTTCTAATGCACCATGTGGATCCCGGGGATGGAGAGCAATTCTTATAATGCGAGGATTTTGTTTAATCAACAAATTGAAACACCTTTCGTCTTTGGCAATGTTTATAGCATTTTTTTCTGGATAGCCAGTAGAATCCCAATTCAATACCTTGGAAACTTTTATTTTCATAGATACATTATGGGAAAGCAATACAAACTTTTCTTGCGTTTCTGCTAAATCAAATCCTAACTTCTGCAATACCTCAATTGAGCTGTTGTTTAGCTTCCAAGCTGGTGGTACAAACACGTTTGGTTTTATTCCTATCTCGTGAAGTATCTCAAGCCCTGCACGTATTTCCTCTTCTGCGGTCTGCTTTTGTTATTGTATGAAAATCATCAAATCTGCCATTTCTACGCTCATGATAAAGACCATGTAGCGCTATATCGCATCTTTTGTAAGATTTGATTTTGTCTACAAATTCAGGAAACCGCGGAAGGTCTTGCTTTTCCTTGAAGAAAGGTACCAGTGCAATATTGTAATTTATATCCAGCTCTTCGAGATCATCAGCAAACTGGAATATTCTTGTAGAGAAAAAAGGACAGACATCATGTATTGTAACTATTGCTAATCGTGTTTGTTGCTGTTGTTGTTGTTGCTGCTGCGATTGTGACATATATTGTTAATAATTGTATACAAACAGCAAGCTATTATTTTGTTAATGTTATTCCATCAATTATAGGCATAGTTGTTATCAGCCGTGCATTAGGCTTACCATTAGGTTGTAGTTTGTTATAATCGACGTATTTTTCAAGTGTCTTTATTAATCGAGAATGGTCGCATAAGTCCACTTATGGGAGTACTTTCCTTGGAACATAACCTTTAAACTTACACTGTTCGTTTGTTAAATATGAATTGTTGTCCACGTAATATGATAACAATCACAAAACCTGCATACAGAAGGCCTGTTTCCAAGGAACTAGGAAGGGGTTTCACATAAAGATCGTCGTCGATTTGAACCGGTGTCAGAGCTATGGACAATGTGTCTTTGCCGCATGATTGTAAATTAAAAGTAGGGGTTTTCAGAACTTAATAAATATGGAGGAAGAGGTTGTTACAACAACAACATGGTAAGATTATCATCAAAGTTAGGAATAGGAGCACAAGAATTATCTAAACAGCAAAAAGCTATAGCCTTTGGCTCATGGTTTGGATGGTCTCTTGATGGCTATGACCTAGTTTTAATGCTCTTTGTTATATCATCTGTAAACCAACTTTTCTTTCCATCAACTGACCCTACACTTAGCTCTGCTAGCAACATTTGCCACATATACTATAGCACTTGTAATGCGACCAGTGGGAGGAGCTATTTTTGGAAATTTTGGAGACAAACATGGAAGAAAAAAAGCAATGATAATAACAATTCTAGGATTTTCAGCTGTTACATTTTTAACTGGCTTACTTCCGACTTGGTCAACTGCTGGTATACTATCTCCGATATTACTTATAATTTTAAGATTTACACAAGGATTATTTGCTGGTGGTGAATGGGCAAGTGGTTCTGTAATCACAATGGAGACAGCACCAAAAAGTATGCGTGGGCTGCTCTCTGGATTTGTACAAAGTGGATATTCTTTTGGATTTGTAATTGCATCATTAGCATATGGGTTAGCACTTGCTGCCTTTCCTGGACAATTATTTATAGAAGTAGGATGGAGGATAATGTTCTTCACGGGAATCATACCAGGATTACTTGCCTTATTCATAAGGCTTAAGATGGACGAATCGCAAATATGGCTTAAAAAATCAAAAGAACAAAAGGCAATAGCTAAAACTCCGTTAAAAAAGGTAATATTTGATAAAGAACAGAGAAAACGATTCTTACTTGCACTAATAATTATGACTGGTCTTTTGTACTCTTATTATACTTCTATTGGCTTTATGCCTACATTTTTAGAAAAATACGTTAAGATAAACAGAAATGAAGTAGCTGCAATAATGATTGTTGTAACAATTGCAGCTCTGATTGGTACTATATTTACTGGATTTCTAAGTCAGTATATTGGAAGAATGAAGACATTAACCATCTTTGCGGCAGCAGCTATAATACTTGCAGTACCATTGCTTTATGGTCTATATAGTACTAAAAATATCAATGAAAAAATACTGTATGCATCGATGGTAGTATTTGTATCTTCAACAGCTTTTGGACCAATGCCTGCATTTCTATCGGAAAGATTTCCAACTGAAATAAGAAATAGTGCTTCAGGTTTTGCTTATAACGGTGGACTGATAATTGGTGCATGGTCCCCACTTATTGCCATAAATCTTTTATCACATGTAGGGCAAAGCCTTCTTTTTGTACCATTAGCACTTGCATTAAATATTATAATTGGTGGAGCAATAATATTTATAGGTTCAAGAGTAAACCCTGATACTCGTAACGTAGATTTAGATTAATACATCAAAATAGCGTCAAGTATAAGCTGTAGGCTTTTGGTCTATTATCTGGTGCAGTGAAACAAATTCATCCTGTGTTAGTAAACTAAAATAAAATAAAATATAATTCCTTTTCCTTCTTGTCCAAGCAGGCAATAAACAAGATGTATTAAGCAACCATCTATCACCTATACGCTGAAATATCACGTTAGACGATATCTCTTCTATGATAAAAGTTACATCGGTACTAGTAATCATCATAGCATCAATTATATCAATAGCAGCCATAAAGTTCAAAATCAACAGCTATTGGCTGAGATGCTTTCACCACTTATGCCAAGCATAGAGAATGTTATCCCAAAAAATCGTTACTGGAATTCTGTGATTGCAACTGCCACAGTAGCCGCAGAAACTATTGCTACGAATATTATCAAACATCCTATTATTGATGCAGCAAAATCATTACCAAACGCATTTTTGGCAAAAACATATTCTGCTGCACTTTTAGAGAAGATAGAGGATAATTCAGCATAACTAAATCCTGTCAATAATACAATAAATGCAGCTATTATAAATGAAATCCACATTGCATTACCAGCAATGCCTGCGACATCGCCAATTATAACGTAAATTCCAGCTCCTAATATTAGACCTCTACCATACATTATAGCTTGGAATAGGCCAATGCTACGCTTCAGTTGATATTGAAGTTGTTTTTTTCTTTACCTTGTTCTGCCATGTATTATAGTATAGAATATTCACATTTTGATATTATTATGTAGGACAAATTATTTATTATCATCACGATTATGATGATCAGCACCTCTCATTCTTTTGATTCATCATTTTCAACTGTTGTCCACGGAAACCATTTTCCGATAATTTTACCCCAATCAATTTTTACAATTAAGTATAATATAGTGCCTAAAATTACAGTAGCGCCAACTGCTCCAATAAGAAGATAAACCGGGTCGTTAGCAACAGAACTAGAAGAACCAAAAAAGCGCTCAATAAATGGCCTTCCTAAAAATACTGCTCCCCATACTATAGCTTCATTTAATATAAGTTTGCCAGAAAAAGTGGCAGTAGCGAATTTCCATGGGCTATATTTTGCAATACCTAATGGAATGTATACAAGGTCATCTGGAATAGGGGTTAATGCAGCTAGAAAGGCCCCAAGCCACCCATATCTGGCTAAAAGCCTCTCTAATGGAGCCATTCTTTTCTTTGTATCAACATTCAGAATACTGCGACCATAATAGCTGGCGTAAAATATCATGATTTTAGCTGCAAGTGCTCCACATGCACTAGACAAGGAAATGAGATTAGGATCTAAATGTTTGTTAAACGCCGCTGTAATTAAAATTGGAAAATATGGGATTGGGATGAAAATGATAATACTTCCTACAAGGCTGATTACAAGTATACCAAGGTAGCCAAAATTACCAAAAAATTCAAAAAGTTCACTGACAATATTAGTATCAACCAAGCAAAAACTTAGTCATGGCAGTCCTATATAATTAGTAGTTGTCGATTTTATTGTTGCATATAGCCTCAATTACCGATGACTGAAGAAAGCCGAAATGTATGCTACCTATAGAGAGGATAAGTATTGTTGGCAATAGCTAACTTCAACCTATCTCAAAAGGGTTGCTGCAACGTTAGAAAATAAGAACGAAATGTCAAAAAGTATTGATAGAATTCATATTAGTAGTGGTTTGCTTGAAGGAGATATATGAGGCAATGGCAAAGTGCTTGCAGATTACATTATTGAACTTTGTCCATATGGTCTAAATATGTGAATGAGAAGAAAGCAAATCAATGTAAAATTAAATTTATAATATGTGATTCACACACATATATCTGCCAGATGTGCAAAATAATAAGCAAATGATATCAAAAATTCTTGTCGCTGTTGATGGTTCTGAATATGCAGAAAAGGCTTTTGAATATGCATCTTATCTGGCTAAAAAATGTGGATCTGGATTACTAATTGTACATGTGCTTGAAGAATTCCTTAGTGTTGGCCAGTCGATCTTGAAAGAATTAGAACAAAGAGATCTAGAGATGTTGAAAAAATACAAGTCAAGAGCAAAAGAATCATCAGCAATTACCTATATCGATGTTATCGAGTCAAGAGGAAATGATGTTGCAGAAGAGATATTACGTGTAGCAGATAAGCAAAAGGTAGATACAATAGTAATAGGTAGCAGAGGAGCTAAAGCTTCCAAAGAATTTCTTATGGGAAGTGCTTCATATAAGGTTACTCATTATGCAAAGTGCCCAGTAGTCATAGTAAGATAGGAAAATTTGTGGTATACTATCTAATTCACTTAGAACCAGTACCTATGCATCTTTCTCAATTAAAAATGGAAGTTGCAATTCTATTAATAACTAAAAAATATATACTACAGACACATTGACTGAAACAAAAGGAAGGTTTTCTAAGATTCTGGCAGCAGTAGATGGATCAGAGCAATCATTTAAAGGAGCAGAATATGCTATTGAGATTGCAAAAAAGTGTAGTGCTCAAATAATCGCATTTACTGTACTTGATATATCTAAGCCAAAGCATTTGCCTTCTACCTTCATTACAGCACCTACTTATGGTATGAGAGAATTGGAAGAGGAAAGGAAAGAAGCCCAGCAGTGGCTAGATAAGATTGCCAATATGGTGTCAGAAAAAGGTAATAATAATAATGTTCAGTTCAAATCACGAATTGAAAGCTCAATGTCGGTAGAAGGTACAATAGCAAATTATGCTGAAGAGGAGAATATAGATTTAATTGTAATTGGTACTAGAGGTAAATCAGGTTTTAAGAAGTTACTGCTTGGAAGTGTTGCTTCTAAAGTAGTAACTTATGCTCATTGTTCTGTATTGGTAGTAAAGTGAACTATTGATATTAATTATGCAAAGCTTAGTAGTGTCTCTTAGCTACTATTAAAAAATCGAAATAGGAGAAATATATCTAGCAGCGTATGTGATTATAACACAGGGGAGAGAATATCTATGAACGAAAGATCGGATAAGAATAAAGACGAGGTTTGATGGTCGAGATTATGTGTGTTAAGTATTTAGTATTCAATATAAAAGTAGTAATTTGCTCTTCGTTGTCTATGTCAATCATAATAAAACAATTTTAAAATAAGAAATAGTAATATTGAAGATAAGAAGAAAAATAGCGATAATGAAAACCTTCTTATCTTTCATTTTCTTGGCTGCTTGTTGAACTGAAGCCATTTCTTCAATGGTTTCTAGTTTTTTGTTCATTATGTGGCCATTTGGATCACCTTACACAACATAATTACTTAATATACTTCTAATTTTTTCTTTCCGATTGTGCTGTCCCATGCGATCATACCTTTTCTACAACTTGCATTGTATTACTTTACTACTTGTTTGTAGTTTTTGAATAGAACAGATTATCAACATCAATTATCATTGCCTCAAGAAACCTTTTATAAGCTTCAAGCAACTTTCTTTTCTTGTCTGCAGGATGAATGTAATCTAAGTATGATACCAATGCTTCCGCATTATTTACCATGCCAGTTATACTATCTTCTAATATGAGCTTCTCTTCTACTCCAGATGCAATTGAATCTATTAATGACTTCAGTGATTGTGCCACATTTATTGCTTTCAGAGTCACTAAGGTCGTTTTTCCAGAGGAAGAAATTTTCTTTTCTTTATTTCTTTTAGATACCATTGATCTTGTCTCCTTAACCAACATATTGACATTCATACCACTTATATATATTAGAAAATGCTGTATACACTACAATGCACAACATTTCAAGACATTAAATACTAAGTCTTGTGTTATGATTAATAAAGGGCCTATTATCGATAAAAAATTGGCATGATAGTAATTCTGTGATAACTTGTAGTAACTGATCCATAGTAATTATTTTAGGATATGAATTTTAATTAGAGCTTGTTTTTAACTAAAAATGAATATGTCAACTACTACTACTGGTGCTAGTCAAAAAACGATATTGTCCAAAATATTAGTTGCAATTGATGGCTCTGATGCCTCAATGGATGCAGCAACTTATGCTATCTCTCTATCTAAAGGATATAATAATTCAGAACTTTATGCTTTGCATGTTATACGTGCTGATGTTGATTTATTCGGACCACATGAAACATCAGAGTTTATGACAACAATGAGAAATGAAGGAGAAAAATATTTGAATAAAGTTAAACGTAATGCAAATGAAAAGAATATTCAGATAAAAACAGAAATTATTGCTTGTATAAATATAGCAGGAGGTATAGTAGATTATGCTGAAGAAAATGATATTAACCTAATTGTAATTGGAACAAGGGGGCTATCAGGATTTAAGAAACTATTACTTGGAAGTGTTGCATCACATGTTGTAACTTATGCACATTGTCCTGTAATGGTAGTGAAATAGTTATTTTACTTCAAACCTTTCAGATAACAAAATCAAAAAACAATAATTACAATTTTTGGTTTTAGATTTATTCATTCATTAGACAATCGCGCGCGATAAAGCTTGTATTTTTTCTCTCTTTTCATCTGACTGCTGTGGAGCATTACATGCCTCTCTGAATATTGCTGTGAAGCCAACAAGACATTTCTCATATTCTTCGGGCAGCCTTTCGTCAATGTATCTTCTGATGTTGTTCTTGGACTGCTTCCAACGGGAGTAAGATGTACATAATTACGTTAAAATAAAAAAGTAGTTTTAAGAAGTTAAGATATTTAAGATACTACCCAGCAATAGCAAGTTGGGACATATATGAGTTCGTCGGAAGATCGTGACATAGAGCCATTTGATTGGTTCAATAGATTCTTTGGTGGGAGCAGAAGAAGTGGCGGAAGAGGAGGAGGATTTTTTGGTTTTCCTGATATTTTCAGGGGATTTGATGATATGAGAAAAGAAATGGAAAGACAATTTGAACAACAGTTTAAGGATATAGAGAGTAAAGCACCAAAAGACCTCGTAAAAGAATATGAAACATCTACTGGGGGTAAGGTAAGAGAATATGGGCCATTTGTTTATGGTTATTCTATGACAATAGGTCCTGATGGTAGACCAAAAGTAAGAGAATTTGGCAATGTTAAATCACCATTTAGTAGCAGAGGCTTTTTCACTAGGCCACTTGTATCATCTGAACGGGAACCTTTAGCAGACGTAACAACTACAGATAAGGAGGTAAAAGTGGTAGTAGAAATGCCAGGTGTTAGCAAAGAGAATATCAAGGTGAATGTCTATGATAATTCATTAGAAGTAACAACTACTGGCACAGATAGAAAATATCATGAAGTTATTGAAATACCTCCTGAAACAGATATTGAAACAGTTACATCAACTTATAAAAATGGAATACTTGAAATAGCATTCAAGAAAAAAGAACAGACAAAACCAAAGGGAAAGCAGATAAAGATAGAATAAAGTCATTTTCTTTCTCATTAACATTTACACTTTTTGAGTTTATATCCTGTTCCAGGTATTAGAACAGGATCAAGCAAAAATCCATCACAATCCTCAATTGTCTTCATCAGATCAAGCTATTCTTGGTCCAATACCAGGAACACGAGCACTAGAGTACTAAAAAATCATTTTCCAGCAGAATTAATCGATATGTGATAAGTAGAGGTGGTAAGCATTATTTTGAAGACGAAATACAATAAGCTTTTGAATAGACCTGTCTGATTGGTAAGTATTGAAGACCATTAAGGTTCCTGCCACAAGAGGGTTTAATTGATCGATATCAGATCCTGGTAGAAATTCGCCCATTTTCTTATCTTAAGAGGTTTTCTTCAATTTTTTAATTTCAGAAAATTAAAATCTCCTTGCATTTGTACTTCCACTTGAGTGGGAATGAGAAAAGAGTTTATTGTTTCAAAGATCGAAGCTTCCCAAGATGGAAGTCCTTATGTTTATGTCGTATTTACGGATGCTAATGAGCCAAAATCAGCGGGAGGACATGCAGGGAGAAACTTTCCTCAAAGTCGTTTTGGTGTTGGTGCAGGTGCAGTACCATTTAGCTCTCCAGAAGACCTAATGAAGAATCTGCCTAAAGCTATGTCGAATATGTTAGGAGGTGGAGGGATGGGTACGTCTTCTGATACACCTACATTTAAAATTAGTATGAAAGAATATGATGACATGCAATTAAAGATTGGAGATAAAGTTACGATAGAGATTAAAAGAGTTGCAGATAGTAGTAGTACTGGAGTTTAATTAAATAGTAAAAAGCGTTAAGTATATTCATAATTATCTCTCTTGATTCGGCTAACAAGCTAATGACTTATTGTTCAGAAATTGTTCAGAATTTTAATATGCAGAGATATGGAGAAGATGATTCATATAACAAAACAGCTTTCAAAATTTGTAACATAAGAGAAGAAAAATTCTAGAGCAACCATATTGAATTACGATTGAAATTAGTTTGAAAAAGGATGCGCTATATAGCGCATACCTTGTTAGAAAGTGGCTATAACTTTTAACCCCTTTAGAAATATACTTTGAAAAAGAAGGTGAATGGCATGTAGGCATGTATAGCCTGTCATTCCAACTTACATTAGATGATTCCTCTATTACTATTACAAAGATACAAGAAACTCTTTTCTGTTGGTATGCTGGTTGAAAAATCATGAAAGTCATCCAGGCCACCTCTGAGATTCCGGGTATGACCAAGGGAGAGGTCGATAGATTCCTTGAAAGTAAACTGAATTTGCAGTTGGCTACCATCGATGGACAAGGTTGGCCCAATATTCACTCCGTCTGGTTTTACTATGATAAAAATGAAGAAAAACTCTTGATAACAACATCAAAATTGGCCAAGAAAGCACAAAGACAAACCGAATGTGTATTTTTCCATAGATGATGAGACTTCTGCTCCCAAAGGAGCTAGACTTGTTTATTTACCTATTATTAGTTACGGTTCAATTATAACTAGATTATAGGTGGTTATAAGTTAATTAATTGGTACTGATAATAGTAGTATCTAGCTAACTAGCCATAAGCTATATTATTATTACCGCCTTTCGTAACAATAGGACTTATTTGTTTATGATTGCCACCATTATCGCACTTAAAAGCGATTTTTCAGGCGGCTATATAACATTCACAAATCTAATTCAGCGTTGAACAAGGTATAATGACGATAGTATGCATATATATTTCCTATGTTAACTAAGATTTTTAAATAATAAATTCACAGCTTACGGTTTGAATAGATGCGTAGTTGACTCAATGAATAGAAGCATCCAAAAAGATATATTTATAGGCCTAGGTTTAGTGTTGGTTATTGAATTTTTTTGTTTACTTCACTCTCTTTAAGACCTCAGATAGAGTCACTACTACATAGCCTCCATCCAGATATCTGAAGCGTGATTGCAAATGCTTCGAAATGTGAATTAACTTTGTTAACTAATCTTTTAATTATCTAATTATCTAAATATACAATGCATTAGTCAATAATGCAAATCGTAAGTCTATGTTCAACACAAATATCTCTATAAGGATAAGTTTTACTGCTGTTGTATTAGCGGCAGCAATAGCATCTGCTAGTGCAGTATTGGAAATTGGAATTATTAATGGCAGTCAATCTCAAATAACACCCTCCTCACCTACTTCGCCATCACCTACTAACAAGACTGTTTCACCTGAACTAAAATCAAAGATGTGTGATCCTAATAACCCAAAGCTTAGGTTTGTTAATACAACTGAGTCAAATATATGTGGTATTCCAAAAACAATAAAAAACGTCACAACACCAACACCAACACCACCTACACCTTCATCACCAACACCACCTACACCTTCATCACCAACACCACCTACACCTTCATCACCAACACCACCTACACCTTCATCACCAAAACCAATAACACCACCTTCATCACCAAAACCAATAACACCACCTTCAGAAACAATACCAACCCCACAGGAACCCATACCTGGATTACCATAACTACTACTACTAATAACATCACTCACCTATGATCTTTGTAATATTGCTGCTATTACTATGATACCACTATAACTGGTACTACCAACTAAGATGATAATAGAAATCCTACTGACTGACGAAATTGTCAAGAGGGCAAAATACGTAAACGAGATTTCAAATTATGTATCGGTTTGCTCATATATCTTGTTGAATTACTACTGCTGTCAGATATTTTTAAAGTATCATCATCAACAAATCTTATATATCCTCACGTTTGATTTTTGCGTGCGATGTTGATATTGCAAAGACCATATAGATTTACTACATGATGACCATATCTCTTTCCATTTAAAACCACAAATATTGCAACTCCACAATTGAATAGAGTTGGTGTTATTTATTCCACGTCTTTTGACTGTTAAATAGCCACGTGATTTACAATTAGGACAGGACAGTTACGATAGCGCCTCTGTTAGCTGATCAACTCCAAACTGAACCAATGTTACTATGAAATATTACTAATTTGGATTATTAATTTGATTTAACTATGTTAATTCAGATTTTTTAGGTGATAATAATAGTACGTTATTGAAACCCTCAAAGTAATTTTCATGTATAAAGATAACTAAGAGACCAGTAATGGCACTTATTTTTACCCATCACCACCACCAAACAGGAGGTAAAGATAAAGGCTTTAGATTCCCTACCAGGTACTACAGTATCGTTATCAAGTATATACAATTCACTACCTATGATATGTCATAATTCTGTTAGGGCAGATCAGATGCAAGTATTTAATGTAGATAATAATAATAATTCTGCTGCTACTACTACCATTACCTCTGGCCCTGGTTCTGATCGTAATAATAATAATAATAATGATGATGCTATTGAATATCTCGAATGGTGTAAGAACAATAATCCAAATCATCCAGATCATTGTAATTGCCATTGGGAAGAGTATCAGGTTTAGTAAATAAATAAATAAAGAAAAGGGGTTAGTTTGTTAGAAAGAGCTATAGCTAATCCTATCCCGATTATTCTGTAGAGTAATAATACGATGACGAATGAAGACCTAAAGATAAATCCTAAAAGCAAAGAAGCGCTACATAATTACATTCAAGCGTAAGAACCAGAAGGAGGCCTTACATTTCTTTATAATCTAGTTACTACTGATTATTACCAATAATGGGTAAATGACTAACTTCAATTGATTTGATATTCTCATTAGTTATACGAGAAAAGTCAGCATTAAATCACATTAAATGCTTACTATTGATTATCGTTTTGTGCTTCTTCCTCTGTTGATGTCAACTTTTAATTTCTATCTCACTTAAGAACTAAAATTAGACCACAGAAATAATGTTTCAAAGCGATTGTTATTGACCTAACACTTAACATACCTCTATACATAGAAGCAGGTTACAAAATAACAACTCCTACGAACGAATGAACTCTCCTATTCTATCATATTTCATTTATTCAATGGTGTTATTATTTTTCTCTCCTCATCATAATCAATCGTATTTATTCTTCATTGGCATTTCAAAAGAAAAGAGCTCTAACACAAGAACTCATACTGGTGTGTTCCAGTTTCCTTTACAATCCCATATCGCTTCAAGGTGTTTGTCCACTTCTTGATAGTTCGCATGTCTGTGCCTCTGAGAGAAGAGATAGCGTTATAGAGGTGCTTATCTAGAATAAACTGGGGGACTTCCTCATACCATCCAGTTTCAATTATGAACCTAAATAATTCCTCCTTTAGCTGATACACTTTGGGCGGGATTGCTTTGTTGTTTTTACCATTGCCATCGCCGTTATCTTGTAAGAAAGTATACGAAATCTTTTGTGTGCTTTGTGCTTGTGTGTATCTAACTGCCAGATGGTTCTTGATAGCAATTTCAACCTCATTTGAGAGACCATACATACCTGAATTCTTCTCCCTTACGACCTCTTTCAGACTGTCCATGAGATTTATTGGTAGAGAAAAGGTGTAATTGTTGTTACCTCTCCTAGTTCTTGCCAGCTCTTAAGCCTCCTCTCCTCTAGATATATATATATTTGTATTGTTGTATTGTCCTTTTTGTATAGTAGTATAGTGTAGTATAGTAGTGTAGTACTGGTACTATTAGTATATTGTACTCATAAAAGTGAAAAAAATGTAAAATATTGATAAAACGTTCATAAGATTTACAGGCAGCAGCAGAGCTGCAAGGAACAGCACACATGCACACGACACACACGAGTTCATGCGTGTTTTATATGTGTAGTTTGTGCTCCTGCTGCCTGCATTGTTTACTACTACACCTCCTCATCAGTATCGATATTGAGATCTAAGTCAGAGTCATTGCCATCATCAACAACATCATTAAGGTCGATTGATTCTGTTGCTGCTTGCCAGCTGCTTCCTTAGTCTTCGCCGCCTGCTGCTCTTCAATTCTATCTTTACGATACTTGACAAATTCCTCATCTGAATCTATATTTAACTCGGCTTTTAGTTCCTCAAACTTTGAAACTACCGCTTTCATAGTTTCATAGTTTGTAACCAGATCTTGGAGTTCATCTTCAATCTCCTTACGTCTAGCAACTATGTCGATCATTCCTTCGACATCTGCAAGACTCTCCTCCATCTCCTCCCATTTTGTGTGTGTTGCCTTGTATTTCACATACTCAATGTAATCCTCGATATCACCTATCGCTCCAGGACTAGACGATACTGGTTGCTCGGATATGACCCTTCTGTAATCTCTTTTAGGAAACAACGTTGTCAACTTGTGCATTATGTATTCCCATAGTCTCTCGCTCCCAACCGCTGCAAGAACACCGTCTATCCTACTCTACTGTGTTCTAAAAAATCACTATCGATTACATTATCATAATTTGATAGAAATCCTCTCTCTTTGAGGCGTGGACTGTATGATAGTATTAGAGGAGGCTCTTTGATCAATCCAAAATAGTTTAGTGTTTCTTCGTCAATTCCTATCCTTGGGATATCTCTAACCTTCGAAGCGATATGTAATCCAACCATATCGTAATCAGTTATGATTACCACATGTCCACCTGATCTTGCTGGCAGCTCGAACTAACCTTTTGGCATACTCTGTTAGATAGCCTGTTGTTTCTACTACTCATCATATCATAATCATAGAAACAAGTTCATATTAAGACATGCTAAACCATGTAAGTTAACGTTGTTAACTGCCAAGTAGTGTAAGGCTGAGTTGAATTAACTATGTTAATCATTGCCTATATAAGACAAAGTAGAAGAGATACAATAGCATATCTAGACATATGTTAAATGCTAATAATAATGAGTACAATAAAAAGGAACAATTCAAAACTGTATCGTCTTCTTCTTCTTCTTCTTCCAGATACAGAATACTGAGCCTAATAGATAATTTTATCGAACAGATATTCCAAATCAGAAAAACGCTCCTAGGAGTTTCTATTTCTGCATTAGTATTAGCTACATGTATTACTATAGCATTGACCATAGTAGTTTTGTCAATAATCCCATTTAACATTGTCTTTGCAATAGCTGAAAATAGTAGTACTCAGCAGCATCAGCAACCCAACCTAAACGCATCTTATATTTACCAAACTCATACTATGGTTCTTGGCAAGGATATAAAGAACCTTGTAATAGTAATTCCAGATGAAGGACACGAAGATCCTAATCAATCTCCAAAGGATTTAAGAATTGTCAATCAGCCATATCTTCCTCAGAATGCAGTAGTAAATGTTGGTACTATAGTAACATGGTTTAATGCAGATGTTGATCATCCTCACACGATAAGTCTAGTAGATAATAATTCGAAGAGTCTTATATATGAAAGTGGTATTATCAAAAATTATACTGCTTCAAGGCCAATTAAGCTTAACAATACTGGTACTTTTACTTACTCCGGGCCAAGTTTTGATAAGGGTGTTCCAAGCTATAAAATGAATGGAACATTAACAGTAGTCAACCAACCGCTAACTACTTCTTTTAATAATAATACTACCACTGCTAGCACACCATCACCAACAGTAACAACAACAGCAACTAATAATGTTGACACTATATCTACACTTATGGTACCAGCAAATCAACTTGACAAAGCCATTTCGGAAATAAAAGGTCAAGGTTTTGGAATTGACAATCAATATCCATTTATGAGTCTGCGTGGAGGTGGTTCAACAGCTGGAGGAGATAGAAATCAGGTATTATTAGTATTGACAAGTTCTGGAAAGAGTCTAAATGAAGTAATATCTGCCTTGAACAACATATCACCTACAATGCCATATAGATAGATAGTAGCAGCTCAACAGAAGACTAACGCAATAGAAGAAGATAATTTATATACAAGTAGGTAAAAAACCTATGAGGAAGACTTTTTTATTCCATTTTCTGCGTAGAGGCAAGCTTTAAAGATTTTTTCAGCTGATAAATAAAAAACATTATAGAACGTATACTGATTAAAAATATTACATTTAGCAGTCTACTTTAGTCAGACACTAGTCAGAAATCATATAATAATTGTTTACGTATTGTTGTATTTTATGCGCGCTTATGAAATCCTTCTAAGATTTACACTATGCAATGCAATCTATGTTTCAAGAACTATCATATTAGATTGATAAATAGTATTTAAGTTATCCAATTCATTTTACCACCAGTACCGGACATGATGCATAGGTGACAACTCCTGAAGCAACGCTTCCAAGTAACATCTTTTTAAAACCTGATCTTCCTCGGGTACCTATCACGATAAGATCAATGTTTTCATGTTCAGCGTAATCTACTATCTCACCTACTATGGGTTTAGTTGCCAGGATTACTTCTGTTTTAAGCCGTTACTTTGTCCATATTTTTATTACCATCATTGTTAGTTTGTTCTTCTTTAATTTCATCTATCCAATTCATAACTACATGCTTAGATATATTCAAGAGCTCTTCTAATGACCCAGTATCAGATGGCGGTATATCAAACAAGTATGCATAACCATCTGGAGTTAAAACGTGAATAGCAATCAACTCTGAGTTATTTTTCTTTGCCATCATAGTAGCATATCGCGCCGCATTCTTAGATGATTCCGAACCATCCATAGCCACTAATATTTTTGAAAATTTTCGTTTCAATAACTTCATATATTTTATTATCATTAGTATTAATAGATGTAAATGGAAAAAGGATTAAAAAAGTACAAATTTCTTGCTAGGTACACAATAGCAGAACAGTTAATCATATGTTTTTCTTTTATTATGAGATTCAAGCCTTAGGTGAATCTCTCAAGGATTTTCTTTCTC
Organism: uncultured Nitrososphaeraceae archaeon; assembly: GCA_963825865.1. Taxonomy (GTDB): domain Archaea; phylum Thermoproteota; class Nitrososphaeria; order Nitrososphaerales; family Nitrososphaeraceae; genus CAWGVG01. Next base: position 69,580 of record CAWGVG010000005.1, read on the forward strand.
CGCCCCCCGATACAGGTTTATGATCGTTGTCAAAAGATTCGGTCTACATAGCAACTACGTTGTCAATCTACTGCTTTCTTTTTATGGAAAAGGTAAAGGTAGATCGAAAGGGGTTGTTGTGTATTTTGTAGAATGTTGAGTCTTTTTATTATTTGTGCAGGTAATAATGTCAGCACTACATTTGTTGTGACTAGCAGCAGGAGTAATAGTGGTAGTAGTAGCGTTCGCTTGTTGTTGCAACAATATTACTACTGAAAAGACTCCTCCTATTACTACTAGAGCTGCCATTGTTAGCAGTAGTGTTATGATGATAATAGGCGGTGAATCTCCTCCTTAAATTTCCTCCTTATACATAACAGCAAATAACTTCCAAGTAAGATTATTGAAACTTGCAGGACTTTACTGAGCATATCAATGAAACCAACGTCTTCTTGTAGTCCTACTATTGGAAAATTGATAATTCTAGATGATACATATATTGCAATTAATACAGCTGACCCTACAATAGATATAGTATAAGGCAGTCCGCCATTAAATCTGTTTTTAATTATAAACATCCATGCTGCAATTCCAAAATAAGCTACAGCTGTAGTTGTAAAGAATATCGTCTCAAGTGTTGCTGCCACTTCCTTTCCAGCTTGTGCAGATTCTTCTAATGCAGCTATACAATAAATTAGTCCCGTAAGAGCCATAAGTGCTGTCAGAACTAATGGTAGTTTTGGAGTAAACATTAATGGATTTTTTATTTGCAGTAAGTTGCTTACTTTTTTATTATATGCATTATCATTATTATCGAATTTTCTTTTTGTCATGTGAATGGAGTTGACTATGAATTAGATATTATTAAAAACAAGGCACGCACTGAGTTACAGTGCACTATATATTCCCAGGTACTTTTATAGTTAAGCAAAGCATAAATCTCACAGCATGCTATAAGATGTAACCTCCATCATAGCACCATGATGGATGGAACAATCATTGAAAAATAGCGAATATATCCCTGTACCTGCCATTACAGCACTATCCATAATAGCTTCCAGAGAGAGAGTGACTCTATCTACACTACAGAAATAGTAATAGAGTCTTCTTCTATATTTTTGGATGTAAATAAACGCAAATAAAAAATAATCATTTTCTTCAAATACTAAAAAGTGGAGATCATTACTACATATATGTATATGACAATGATAATATCTTCTGTACTGTCTATTGTTGTAGTATCGTTATTATTAATTGCTGGTTCAATTGAAAATGCTGCCAAGATACAACAAGCGATGGCACAGAATTCCGCCGGTGGCAACCTGAAATTAGGTCCACTTGAGAAAATGACTATTACAGGACTGTCCAGGCTATCACCTGAACAGAAGCAGGTATTAGAACAGGATCAAGCAAAAATCCATCACAATCCTCAATTGTCGTCATCAGATCAAGCTATTCTTGGTCCAATATTAGGAACACAAACGAAGTAGAGAGTTTGTTAGTAAGTTAGTCATTTTCTATAGCAATAAAGAACAAGTGGATAAAAAGAAGTAGAAGAGAATGAAACAGTTTACATCGTTCTTTTCCAATAGTAGGAGATTCAACATTCCACCACTTGTTGTGAAGATACAAAGCAGGTGCCTGTTTGTAGATTGCTGTTTATCAGAATTGTTTCTTCATTATTGTTTCTGTCATGAACTACTACTGTTTTGTGGATAACCTTGACATGATCATGATTATGATCGCATCCGTCTTTGTGATCACATGCTCTTGGGTATTGTAGATTATTTTGTGAATACATTTGATAAAACCATTCAAAAAATAAATATATCTTATGAATATAGGTATAGATCCAATTTCATTGAATGCAAGTAAAACTATTTTCAATAGAGTGATAATGATCACAACTGCTATTTTGATATCTTGGCTTTTATTAATGTCAGTGATCATAACAACAGAAAGACATCAAGCTTTTGCAAGATGTCCTAATGGCACTCACAAAAGCCCTAGTGGTGATTGTGAACCAGTTGTCAAATCTTCTACAAAATTACCAAGATGTCCTAATGGCACTCATAGAAGTCCCAGTGGTGATTGTGAAAACGTTGCATCATCATCTCCTTCATCCCCTGAAGGTGTAACACGTAGTGAAGGTACCAGCACAACAAGCAGGAGCCAGAGTGAAAATAATAATAATCCTTCTTTGCTCGCCTACAAATCCCACTATCACTACTACTACTTCTACGTCAGGCGGACAATGTGACCAATCACTTTGGAACCATGTTTATAATCCAAGCAGATTACAAGTAGTCGAACCGTGTAAAACCGTTTCAGGAATAATAGAAAGTAAGAGAGTTGAAGCAGACGGAGATTATCATATAAGATTAAAGTTAGATCCAGAGTTTGCTAACCTTGTAAATGCAGCTAATGTGAAAGGTCAATTTGGAGATTTGGTTTTAGAGCCTATTTGTATGAACCGAGTAACACAATTGGATGCAATATCGGCTTGTCAGAACTTTCATCAAAACATCGATATTCCAGCAATTGGTTCTCATGTTGAAGTTACAGGCTCGTATGTTCTCGATAACGAGCATGGCAAATGGGCTGAAATCCATCCAGTAACTTCTATAACAAAATTACCTTAGCTATATAAGCAGTAATATACATAAATTCTACTTTCTAGATCATATAAATGAATGACTTGGAAATTGATTCATGACGATGAAACTGTCGGTGAATGGTCTGACGATTTAATCGATAAAATAGTGAATGAATTAATAACTAAAAAGAAACCAGCCCTATCAAAGTCTCAAAGCTTAAATCAAAAGGAAGGCGCCAATATAGTAGCAGAATTTCTCCCTGATCCAATTCGAGAAGCATTACTAAATTTACAGAAATGACGAATACTGACCAGTGAATACTGTTGGAAAAGTTACCAAGTACATGACATACTCGCGTACTTGATCTTACGCAAAAGGTTCCCATTTGTCGTAAGTTTCTATAAATAGGGAAATTTCCCAGTTTAATTAGAAAGTCCTAAAAAGGATACTTATGGATTTTCGATTACTAACACTTGCAAGTACTAATCCCGAATTCGATGTCACTTATTCGATTCTCGACTATTTCGCTGTAGCAATGCTTGCAATAATAGCATCTCATTTCTTTGGCACTCCTTTGCACAGGTGCTTTTCCATGAACCACTTATCCCCTCTTTGCTTGCAGTCATGACAAGCCCAAGTATCAGAATGGCCTAGACGATAGATTGATTTGGGTCGGATAATATCGTTCGGATCGTTCGGATCGTTCGGACTGCTAATTTGAGCGTGATTTTGGGGTATTTTGTCGAACGATATTTTATCTTCGAACGATTCGAGCGATTCGAACGATACTTTACGTATCTTGATAATCTTGACCCTTGTTTTCGTATCTTTATCATACTTGATTGTGATTCCAATTTCCCGAAGGTTTGTCTTGACTTCCGTAATCCTTCTGCTTAAAGAATTAGCAGATTTAGGCCACAACTTGTACTGGTGTTAATCTTTAATTCATTGGCAATTGGTTCAAGGTCGTTAAGCAGATTTGTTGCAGTCCCCTCCCATTCCTGCTTATCTTCCATAAGCTTTATGATTGTAGTCCCAACAGGACTTGACTCAATTGCTGCTTCTACCTGCAGGCCAATGTTATTGTAGTAAGCACCAAGGAATTTGTTATCTTCGTGACCCATACACCTTGATATAATTTCGCCTAGTTCGGCAAAGTCTGCCATCCTAGGAAGGCCTTCTTTTATCTCAATTCCACCACTCCTTTTAACTTGCAGCACCTTTGCTAATATGTCAAAAATATAGCCAAGGAGTTGAGGTTTTATCTTTTCAAACCTCTGCCATATTTCTTCAATTCTTCGAATTTTATCTTTTGTTATGCGTTCAATTCTATGATAATCCCCCTATCGAGAAGGTCTGCTTTTGTTGCAGCTAAATTAATTCCGTTAAGCCCTATGCACCTCTTGAAGTTGTAAATTATATCGTCATCATCGCTATACAACTCTCTCTTAGAGAACCCACTACCAGTTACTGCCCTACATAATTGGTCAGATATCCATTCTGGAATATTTGACATGTTATCGAAATATGCAATGTAATTATGGCTTAGTTTCTGAACCAGTTCGTTGATATCTCTTGGAAATGTTAACGTAAGTATACTACTTGGATCAACCAGCATTTTTATTAATTCTTGAAGTGTCGATTTGGCGCTTCCTTGTTCTCCATGCAACATCAAAATAGGTTTGGGATATCTGGATAGAATAACGATATAATATAGCATTTTAACAACAATTTGTTATCTTCGCCTTTGACATTGATTAACTGCATGAATTTATCAAAAATGTCTGGTGTGTATTCCTTTGATGGATAAACTTGTGGCTGCTGGTTACTATATCTTTTAAAAATGAATAGGTGCATATTCTACAGTCCAGCCATTTTCTGTGATTTTTACAGCCAACCATTCTTTATTTGTTAAATCGCAGAAAATTGTATGTGCTTCTGCTGGAATACTACTATTTGCAACACGTAGAATGCAGATTCCTTGCATATACCGTCAAATTCTGCCCTTGCTTTCAGTATATTCAGAACATTAGTGACATTTTCATTATTCAATACATCTTGTTCAAATTTGTAAAATGTCCTGCAGAGCCAATTTTTGAATCGTGAAGATTTAAGGGGAAGGGTTTCAGTATGCTCACCAATTCTTACAGCAGCATAAGGTGATCCAAACTGGTCAAGGAATAACTCAGAACATTGTTCTTCAACTAGTCCCAGTGCTATTTGTGCAGCATCTTCTCTTATTACAGCAGAAGCAGCGCGGCCATTATTATTACCATTATGTTGTTCACCAGTAGTAGTATTACAGAGTATGTCCGTTGCCATTTTCTGAAAGAAGTTTTAACCATTGCTCACTCAAATAAAATATAATTTCCTGTTTTAGTTTCTGATCATTTATCCCCAATCCTTTTGCTTGCTTTTCAAAATTTGCAATTGTCTTTGACCATTTAGGTTCGATATCAAACCTTATCGCTTTGCCATTCATTTTAATTAAAATTGTGGAGCCTTCTTTTGCTATCTTGGAAATATTGTGTTTCTTCAACTTTGGTGGAATCTGAAAGAAGAAGCTTTGGTGCTGACCGTCATGCTGCTGTTCTTCTTCTTGCTGTTTTCTATCTGATTTAGATGATGACTTCCTTGATCTTTTTCCATTTCCATTATTGCCGTTGCCATTGAAAAATCCAGAGGTTTTATCTTCCCTTAGCAACAAGCATTCATTTCGAAAGTATGTAACCAAACTTCTGGCTATACTATAATCTATCGATTCATCTGATGATAGTAATTTGTCTTCAAGTGATTTGACTGTCCTATCAAGGTCGGACTTGTAGAAATGGCAGTGCATAATTTTTGACCTATCTTCATGCCAGAGGGTCATCATTGTGGTATTGCTGCTGTTGTTGTTGTCGTTAAGTGGTAACATGAACTTGGTGAATCCAAATCCTTCTAATGCAGGGTCGTTAATTTCAATATCCTTGGTAATATTATTCATGGCTAACTTACTTGAATCTTCACCGTTAGAATTTTGGAAATACAATTATGATAAATTTTAGAATTTACATCTTCTATTATTCGACCTACTGCCTGTCTTAAAATATATACACAATCGTCACGGTCAACTTGATATAATTCCCTAATTATTCTCGGACTTAGATCTTCAAGATCAATTACAAAAGGCGGGATAGGTTGGAATGCTGAGGCCTTGAGGTAATGATGTGCTCTGTGGTAATATTTTCTAATGTCAAATTGTTGCTGGTTTACACTGTTAGCGACGGGATCAATAACCTTGGCAAGGTGCTGCTTTAATTCGTCTATGAGAAATTCCAATGTCCAATCGTCAGCAGTGTTGTTGTTGTCTGCTCGCTGTTGATGATGTTGAAGGAGAAGCCATTACTAAGCGGTACCTCCTCTATTGTCAGTTCTAGTTGAGTTAAAAAGATCATTTTCCCAACCAAGATAGAATGCCTCAGTTATCTTACGATACATGCTCTGTCTTATTGTCAATCCATCCTCTGAGCCCTCAGGAACAGAATCAGGATCTATATCGTCACATTCTAAATCGGGCTCATCAGGACAATTTTCGTAGTAAATATCCTCATCCCAGAGTCGGTCGACTGAGTCTTGCACTATCTTTTCAAATACGCCTAACAGGCGTTTATTTATCAGCATGGAATTGAGTTCGCAAGCAAATATTCTATCGTGTTTTTCAACAAACCTGTCATACCTGATGGAGTCATTTTCTTTCAGCCACTCAATCTTTTCTGCTGAATAATCCTTCTCTAGAAGATGGTATTTCTTTATCTGCTCGTCGGTGATAGCAATTCTTTCGAATGATACCAGATCAGAGATTCCGAACAAATCTAACCATTCCTGGATTTGTCTATCCATATCCTCACCATACAGGTCGAGGTCACCAAAATAGCGAACATAGATTTCCTTGTCTGGATGGTCATCTGCAAACTCCTTCAGCCTTACACAATTCAGGTAAGCAAAAGTCAGGCTGCTGAACCCATGATTCAGTATTATCCTAACGTTTCTGCCGTCCAGGACCTTTCTGAATTTCTTACCGAGTCCAGCCTCCTCAATCCACACTTCGACGTATTTGGGTTGCGCATACCATTTACCAGGTGGACTGCCTTCTTCACCTGGAATACATTTACCGTCATAACGTGAAGGCGCATATTTAACATCCTCAATTGCATTGTCGATATATTCATCAGGATCTTGAGGATTTTCTGGTTCTGTAGGATCTTCAGGTCCAGAATCATCATAATCATCCAATACTTCCCTACCACTTCTGTTATCTTCAAAACAATCAATAGGTAATTGCGGATAATGTTCCCAGCCAGGCGGGCAATATATTGAGTTCTCTAGCACGGACCGTGTATTTAATCAGGCTCTTGTAATCTTTAGTTTTGTCCAGCAGCTTCAGTGAGTCGAGCCGATATAGCAAAGTTCTAATCATCGGCTTAAATCCCTCTGAGTCGTAGAATGGTAAGTCTACATCTCGTATGTGTTTGATAATCTTAAACCATTTGCCATTCTCTATATGATTGCGCCATTTTGGATTATCTACCATACTCATGATGCTATTGTCTAGAACGCCGTTGCGTGGGTCCTTTGCTAACCGTTTTAGATATCGACGTACGGTAGTAGGTGGAATACCTGTTACCCTGCTAATTTCGCGTGCGGATTTTCCTGCCCTATTCATTTCCAGTATTATCTTCAGATAATCTTGATAGCGGCTTCCCTTTAGTGGTGGCGGCGCAGGTGGCGGTGCTACAGGTGGCTCACCTTCTGTTGCTGGTGGTGCTGGTGTTGTTGTTGTTGTTGGTAAATCGATATCATCGGCAGAAGAATTGTCCATTATCAGGCTGCCACCTCTAGATTATCCTGTTTTGTTTTGTGCTTGTGTTCTCGACCAGTGAAATAATCTCGAATTATCCATCTTGCTACGTCGTTTGTACCATCTGAGCGTACTCTACCGAGAACCTTTTCAAATGTTATAGCCCCGTGTGGCCATCCATTAGATCTGCAAATCCTGTAATTTTTTAATTGCCAGTTATTCAGATCCCCCGAGGCAGCACCGAATTGCTCTATTATCTGGTGCAAAACCTTATGAGTAGGATCAGAATTACTATTTCTTGTAATCATGATCAGCAACTCCTGCTTGGTATGATTGCGTCTTCAAAACCTGGTTCTGGTGTGGGGTGGTATCCGCACCGCTTTTTACAATAACGTTATCAACAGTTAGGAAAAGGTGGTTATCTCTATGGCGGATCTTGTCTGCTTGGATTGGAGGTTGATTTGGCGGCCTCTCAACCTTTTGTTGATGTCTAGCGTCTCTGCATTCAATGATTATTGATTCCGAAATAGTATCTGTATAGAATATTGGACACGGATCACACAGGCACTTTGTGATTATGATATACCGTTGTTGTTTTGGATTGCTTTTAATAGCTAGATTGCGGGTATCTTTATTCACCGATTCTATCGGAATGGGGGTTATTGCTGCCTTGGGGGTCCAATCCTAGACAGCACCTCCATTATTTTTATTCTTCGGATTGACACTTAATGATGTCCTGCAGTGTGGACATGAACACACAAATTGGTTTCTGCCTGTATAAAGCCAGACATGTCCACACCTTCTACATATCATTTCTCTTGCTTCTTTTTTTATGGTAACAATTTTTGTTGACATGTTGTCTGTCAGTAGGCTAATAAGAGGTTGGTATTAGCTAACTATCATTAGATACCTACAAAGATGTAGACTGAGATGGAGATGGAAGAATAGAGACAAGAGCAAGAAGGGTACTTTGCCCTGTCTGTGGTGAATACGGCTTTTTAACTAAAAGGTGGGTAGAAAGTAGCTACTATCCTAGGTTTGTTAGTTATGATATTATGATGATGGAAGAATATGCCAGAGGTTTAGAGAAACATCCAAATAATGTTGAATTAAAGAGGTCATATCAAGTCTGGAAGCAAACGATTAGAGGAAATGTATATCGTGGTGAATCCAAAAAATGTGTTGCGGACCTATCTCCAATAGTAGAACAAGATAAGGAAACGCTCTATAGGGTCACATATGGTAGATATAATCATTATTATATTGGCCATTATAGTTCTGAAAAATATCAACTACAGATGCAAGATTACAAAATGCATAAGAGAAAGTCAAGGCCCAACGGAAGAAAGTGGTGTCATCTTCAGTCAGATAGTTGTCATTTGTATCCGAATCAGCCTTCAAGAAGAGAATTTTATCTTGATTCATTACCGAAGGGCTGTTTGATTGCATACTGTGACATAATAAAACACAGAATAAAGAAAGGTGACTATTGGTCACCCACTATCGATTAGTTCTTTCTTCACCGACAACAGGTTTTAGAATCCCAGACGAAAACAATGATTGTGTTACGTTATTGAGTTGCTGCCTAATCTGTCGTCTTTGACAAACCTGCAATTAATTTCTCAAACATTGACTGCATACTGTTAAATCTTTCCTCCATTGCTCTAAATTTGATATCTTCAGCAGCCTTGATTTCATCAAAAGCAGATGGAACTAATGGATAACTACATTTAGAGCAATATTTGTTTTCTATTGCATTGACTAAACTACACCTAGGACAGTTCAGAACTGATGGTCTTTTCTCTATCTGTTGTTCTGAAATAATACCATTCTCAACGAGTATCTTTTGCTTTAAATCATTTCCCATTCTTCTTTTAATATATCTAGCACCCTGTTTTGAATTCATAGACCATCTGACCTTCTTCTTTAAAGCATACTCCGGAAGATAATCAGAATCGGCAGTAATTGCAGAATGCCTAATACAATACGGATTCCACTTCTTGGTTTTTAACAAATAATCAATTTTTTCCCTTTCATTTGTATCTTTTACTTCACCATTTTGCAATAGCCTAGTCATCCTCTTCCTTAATTCTTTCATCATATTCCACAATGCTTTCGGCTTTAATGGGGAACCGTTACGCAAGTTACAGATCAGTTTAGCGTTCGGTTCGTTTCTGAAAGGATGCTGATTCAGCCAGTCTCTCACATAGGGAAACGAACATGTTAACAATACAGGACCTGCGCCTGTCTTTGCCTCATGGGGGATTTCTCCTTCTCCATACTTTTCCCTCAACCGGATATGTTTAATTTTCAGTAAGGTGATTTCATGCGGCCGTGCATCCAGATCCCACATTAAAGTTAATATCGCTTTATTTCTTGCGTAAGGTTCGTATTTAATCAGAGTTAATAGTTCGTCTCGCTCCCATAGTTCCGTTTCAGCATATGGACTAATGCGTTTAGTAGCTTTTTGCTTGATTTTAACAAAATCTGGAGTGCTCCACTCGCGTTCTGATAAGATCTCAGGTATATATACTTCAGAATGTGAGTATTTCTGCTTATGAGCATTATGTAACCACCTAAAAAAGAGTCTTATTCTATTTAGATAATGATTCCACGTGGTAATCCATTTTTTATCTGGATCGTGTTGATCATCCTTGATCTTTGTATTTAGAAAAGATGTAATTTGGTCTTTCATGGTTATTTCGTAAAATCCTTCGGGTCCAAGGAATCGAGTAAAGTCGATAATTACCTTGAGATTATTAATTTGATGATTTTCCGAAGAACCCTTGTCTCGCATATATCTATAGAAATCCATAATTATCGATGCATTGTTCCTATTGTGAAGAGAATCAACTTTACCTACCAGCGTAGAAAGTTTTATTGACATTGCTCTTCCTTCGTTTCTCCTTTTTAAATCCAACTACGTTCCCGTGTAGCATCTGTATCTACAATCCCATCTTTTCTCAATATATGTTTACGAGCTTCTAGTTGCAAGACACCTATTATAATTAAAGTTTCAGTATATGAATTCGTATACATAGTGCGGTCACCGGGATTTGAATTCCCGCTCAATCCCTTATATGGGATAGAGTCCCGGGTTACGGGCTGACCCCGCATTATATGTAAATGCATGGAAGGCCAGTGTCCTTACCAAACTAGACGATGACCGCTGTCTACATACTAGCCGAGCATGAGATGGATATTAAATCTTAGCGATCTAATACGGAAATGAAGGAATAATTATTTTTCTTCAGGGAAGATGTAGTTGAGCAGCATATCGATTGCCTTATCTTTTGCCTTTCTTTTGTAGTATTCTATGCTCTTTTTTGGAATGTCCAATGCCTTTTCTTTCTCAACTTCATCGACAGGTCGATGATCTAAAGCACCTTCAAATTGAACTCTATATCCCTTTAACTTAGATGCTACCACAGAATCGTAAACATCCCTAAGCCAAACAGAACCGATAAAGTAAATATAAGGTGGATTAATATTGGGTTTAATAGCATCTACTACATGGTCAAATGTCTGTTCCACATTTTCTGAAATATAGTCTATCGCAATTAATTTTTTTTCAATTCCTCCATTTACCAAATGTTTCCTTATGTTTTCAGCGGATTTTTCATTTGCAACAACTACGATCGCGGTTTTATGCTTATCAGGTTTTGACTGCATAATAATTCTAAAAGCATCCATACATACCTTTACTCGCTCCTTTATATAATCAGGTAACATTCCATCCATTGATTTTCCTGTGTGTATAGCATAAAGTATGATCAGATTTCCGTCCGTAAAGTGGTATTCAGACATAAATGTCCATGGTAGATCATCACAGGTTCACATATATAGATTCACTGAAGATAAAATATTGTTTCTGTCTGTGGATTACCGGAAAATAATAATGAGTGGTTTTAACTCGAAGCTATTTGCAAATCATAGATTATAGGAGGAATGCGATATTTAAGGGAAGATAGACTACCAAGATGTCACTTTTTTTGGAGCAGATAATAGTCTTTCCAGTTCATCTAATCTCTGTACATTCTCTGGATTGATACGCAACTCTGAGAAAGATTTGTCAAGCCTAATTTTATGCATGACTGCCAAAACTTCTTCTATACTTACACCATGTTTTATATCGTATTCTATCTGTTTGGCGCAACTTGAGATGGTACTATACTTTTTAAAATTACGTTTTTCGAATGCCGACGCATCAGGAGAAATACCTTTTATATAACGGATAATAACTTTTTCAACATGTTCTAAATGCCAATCCTTCATTGCAAAATTATTGGATTTCATAAATACTCTCAACTTCCTTTACAAAAAATGGATATTTAAATTGATATATGCAAAGGATATGTTATCGAAAAAGATGCATAAGGGTTTCAATTCAAGACTGCAAGCATTATATGTAATATTCTCATAGTATTTTTAAATCAATGATATTTTACGCCGCAGATGAGATATGGCTTTGTTATAAAAAATGCAATGGCATTGATCTTCAAAGCCGATAAGAGTAAATCATTGGAACATACAGATAAACATGCATATCTATCTAAATATGCTTTATCTCTGTCGGTGTGTATGGAACTCAAGTAAATATTATATCCCGAATCAGTTTGAAATATTTTAAAAAAGTGCAAACTATTGATGAACGTTAAGATTATAATAAACTCAATATTTTATTTGAAAAATAGTCTGAATTAAGAATTTGTCGTAAAACCTTTAACAAATTATATAAAATACAATCAGTATAATAGTTTGCATAAGAGTCAAAATGCAAAAACGATGTAACTAACGTAGCAGGTGATCGTTCTTTACCTCTAAATAATAAAAAATTAAATTTTCAGTCTTTAAGTAAATAAAATAATATAGAAATCATTTTACTACTCTCATCGCTAATAATAATTATCCTCGTATTGCCTGCCCAAAGTTTATTTTCACTTTGAGTTCATTTGAAATCGGCATTGTCTTGTCGGCATTCGTAAATTGCACAACTGCTGTTACATTTTGTACCTTGTTCTCCAAATTGGTTGCAAGCGTCTCTGTACCAGAGCTATTAGCAGTAAACCCTCCTTTAAATGAAGATGTTTTTATCAAAGTTCCATTAAGAATATATACTCTCATCAAAGCATTTACGGTTTGATTTACAATTGAAGGGTCAGAAACAGTATAATTTACACGTACTTTGATCTGGTGTGTCTGGTTGGAAGTTGTAGAGGCGAAATGAGCATTATCTAAGGTCAGGAAAACTTGATTTGCTGGGGGATCCGCAGATATATTATGCAATAATGCTGATGGCAATATAGTTAGATCTAATATTGCAAATGTCATTGCCATTGTAAACAAAAGAATTGTTCGGAAAAACAAAGTGCTTTCCTTAATTTTGTTCATTACAACATTTCATCTCCCCAATAGCATAAAGACAATACAATTTGAGTGTTTTGACAATTTTATAAAAGAAGGTTAGAGGTCATAGTATAACGTCAGTTAATATATATATATATATATATATATATTCACAATTAGGAAGAAGAAAAAGCGGAGGAAAATAGAATAGATTTATGAATCCATAATACATCGGTCATTAGACAGATAAACATCTACGAACTAAAAACGGGATTTGCTCTTCAACTCTCATATTCAAAAGTACAATTAGGGCGAAATGCATAGTAAATATGGAGTAATTCTGCATTGGTGCATAATTCGACCATACTATGTGACATCGGTTTCACAATCTATTTTTTTCTACAACGAACATAGTGTATAACGATGCTTTTAGCATCATTTCCTTGACTATGTTTGGAAATTTCTTTGCAGATACATATACTCTACAAACATCCTTTTCAAGTAAGAGAAAATGCTGTTTCAGCAGCCGTCCATCGAGATCCACATCTAACTTTAGCCTTCCATTTTTCAAAATTCTTTTGCTACTGCCTGCTGATGCTGCAGTACGACTATTTTTTTCGTGGATGGCAACAAACTATTGATCTATCATATGTAGAGTTTTTTCCTTACCTTGATTGAAGCTTCAATATCGTTATCGGAAAGATATTGAAAATTCTCTTTACTATCATCATATGCTCCATCTGCAATTACTCTTTTCAGAGTATTATTATTTTCTGAAGCATTATCTATCATTTTTTTTCTTTAACCTACTACCGTCATCTACCTCTTCGCTTGTAACATCGAGTGAAACAATTTTCTTTTTCCTGATATCTATAGCTACTACATGTATTTTCAGGTAACCTTTTTTTCTTACATTCCATTTATGAGGCAGCCACTCTCCTCTGTTAGTTACCTTTATTCCAGCACTATCTAATACTATGACAATATCATTTCTCTATTCTTTCATTAATTTTGATATCCAGTTGGTTTACTCGTCTGTTTATTGTACTGTAATCTGGAATGGATGATGGTGCTATCTCACCTGCATGTGCTCTTACTACATCTAATCTGTCTATAAGGTAGGTAGATGAAAGTATACTCGCATATAACCAACTAATTGAACGAATGAATCGGGGTATCATTATGATGCACCTTCTTTACTATCATATCCATCCTATTTAGCTCACTATTCCAATTGTCAATGACATCAAAATCGAGTATACTATTTCACCACCTCTTGCCAGTGATTCGTTATAGATACACCAGTTAACCACTAGACAACACCATAGTATGTAAGCTAAATGCGAATAGGTCAAACGATATCAACAGAACAGCAAGTTATGCAACAATGAAGAGTAATTCCATCGCTATCCACACGGGATGATTACTAGGCAACTGCAGTTTAGATTGCTTTTATTCATGAACATAACAGTATAAGACATAGATTTAACAAGTACACAACGGCTAATGCGACTAAACGAAGTATCCATGGCAGATAGCACTATCAGTTATTAGTGTCTGTTGTTTTTTTGTCAGTCTTATATGTGCACATTACCAGCTCATACTCCGGTACAGCAGTGTAATACCAATCATCCTTTTTTTATTTATTGTCTATTTTATCATATTTATATACAAAGAATTAATATGTTGAGCTAATCAATCGCATAGTTGTTGGATTCAAGGAAAAGTACATGGACTTTTCGAAGAATAACGGGGCCATTTCGTAACTCACTATTAGAAATCTAATATGTTTTCTACTGTAAAAATAAAACAGAATCAAATTATAAACCCTGATACTCTAATGGAATAAAGGTATATATTAAAATGGATTATATCGAAGGACATCTAGAATCAATAAGCAATAATGGCTTGTTGTGGATAGATATCCAAAAACCTACTCGCGATAAGATGATTATGCTTGCACAGAAGTATACCTTACATGAACTAAATGTTGAAGACTGTCTATCCAAGATTCAACTCCCTAAAATAGACAGACACGAGGACTATGTATTCATTATACTTCATTTTCCTACTATAGAGAAAGACAAAAGCTTAGCTAGATTCAGCCAATTATCAATATTTGTAGGAATGAACTATCTAGTAACAGTGCATCAAGGAGATCTTAAACCCATAATGGAGATGTTTCAGCTCTGTAAGCAAACTGATAAACAACGCCAAGCTGTTATGGGCAAGTCCCCTGGTTACTTACTCCATAGCATCATCGATGTATTGGTAGACGATCTTCTACACATATTAATGAAAGTAGTAGGTAACCTTGACGATATAGAGGATTCAGTATTTGATGATAGAAAATCAGACGCCAAGACAATTTCTCTTTTAAGAAGAGAGATAACAACCCTTCGACGTATCGTTATTCCACTTAGAAGAACAGTATTGGAGATGACCAAAGACATACAGAAGTTCTCTGAAGAAGACCTTCGGCCATATTTTGCTGATGTAGAGGACCATATTGAAAAGATTTTGGAAACATTGGAAGAATCAAAAGAGACTATAGAAATCTACAAGGATACAGACTTTATGCTCAGTACCTGAAAAATCTAATAAAATTCTTGCAGTTCTCACAATCCTCTTCACTCTTTCTATTCCAGCTACAACAATAGCTACCATCTATGGAATGAATATTGAATTGCCGGGGTCTATTGGTCATCCTTGGACATTCCTCGGTCAGTATACGACCTTGATCTTGGTATTGCTAGCATCCATAATATTAGCTTTATTGATAATCGGGTACTTTCGTCGTCTTGGATGGATTTCTCGACCTGTCTCGTAGGAACCCTACAAGCTTAAGGTCAAGTATCACAGTATACTCTATCAGAAGATCTGCCAGATAGGGCACACGAGGTTCGGAAGCTTTGGATAAAACTGGTATGTTACAATAAACGTAAAATATCAATATGCGAAGTTTCGTGTTAATACTGACATATAAGAAGGTACATACCTTTAATCAGTTCAATACCCTACCTGAAGAATTGGTTAAAAATATCTACATCGCAAACCTATCTTTTCTTATCGCAATTCTGTTGGGAGAAGCTTTGAATTTTAAATATCCCCCTACGTTTGTCTAATTTACTACAAGTTATCTAAAATATAGCTTTTATTATAGATGTATCGAAGATATGTCATCGTGAGGTTTGTGTTATATGGTTAATCTGTTTAAGCGGTGGAAACCAAAAGGGAAAATGTATAGTCTAAGATGTTCCCAATGTGAATCTGGTTTTCTCTGTAGCTTTAATCTTGATGCACCAATCTGCGGGAAGTGTTTACAAAAGGCAAAATCTTTGGATTCTACTATAGATCATGAGAAGAAATGTATTAAATGTGGCAAGACTGGAGTGATATATGGCAAACAACATTGCTATCCTTGTTACTTTGGATTTGAAAAAAATAGTAGTCAATTCATCTTATAACGTTGTTGTGTATCTAAGAATTCCTCAACAGACAAAGGTTATGAGAATCTGCCAATGATTTATTGTGTGAATGAAAATCTAAAAAATACATCTTTCTAACTAGACATGTTTTTCAGACACTTATCACATTGAGTCACTAAAATACTGGAGAATTTTATGTTAAATCATATTGTTTTAAATTAACAGGAGTAATGAATGTGGGGCCGAAGGGATCTATTCTGACACGGTTTGTAACCGTAGTCAATTGAACCCTTGATCCACGGGTTTCTTCTTGGTCTAATAACTAGCCCTCATTTTTTAGATCTGGAGCCCGTTGCGATGCCTGGCTTCGCTACGACCCCCGTATAGCAACGCGTTAAGGATATCTGCGAATATGTGTATAAGTCTTGCTCTGAGTAAATTATAGCTCATTTAACATCTATTAACCTTGAGCTCATTTGAGTAATTGTTGCCCTCGGCCCTTAGCACAATAGTACCTTTATTCGTATCTATAAGATGTGTGGATACCCGACCAAATTTATAGATGTTACAAAGGTAAATATAGTTTGAGTGGAATTTAGTCAAGAAGATGATCAAATTATAATTCCTGAAATTAATATTAAGTCATGCCCTAGATGTAAACTAAATAATATAGTAAATATAAGACATAATAAATAAATAAATAAAAATATTCAAAGATTCTGTTACAATGACTGTAGTAAATGGTTCTTTATAAATCTCGACTTTGGAAAGACATATGTCTCTCCCAGAGGTTACTTCTTCAATGTGGATATAATTTACTGGCGAATCATTAGAAATGTTCATGTTTTTCGTTAAATTATATAATAATATTTGTCAAGTTACCAAAATACAACTTATAATGACAAAACTAGACAAGCAACTTCGTAGAATACAATCGTAGACGCAGATTATTCATCTAATAGGTTTAGCGAAACAATAGCAGATATTATTAACGATGTCATAGAAGAAAAATATCCAACAATTTTAAAGCTTTTTAATCTGACGAAGACTTGACAAAACCCTTGTATTAAACACCATATTTAACATACCTGGGCTATTAGTTAATTCAACAGTAACAAAGGGGATTTAACCATCAACTTAAATACAAGAAAAAAACAATCAACGTCGATGACAGGAGAGACTCAGCTGCGCGCAAGGCGTACAAGAATCAGAATTCTAAGAGCTATTGCTGAAAGAGATGGTTCAGCAGGTTTCTCAGATATCAGAAATGCTACTGGTCTTTCTACTGGTTCAATCTACTACCATTTAGAGAGAATGCAGAATTACGTTACCAAGGATTCTAAGCATTATATAATTACAGAAAAAGGCTTACAATTGCTGCATGAAATTGATGGTAGGTATCCTTCTTCCCCTGCTCGAAAAAAAGACGAAGGATCATCAATTACGGGGAGCGTTCAATCCGAAGGAACAATAATAAGGCAAAGCAGTCGTTTGGGACAATTTATTCGTGAATATACATTTATTTCAGTAATTGCGGGTGTTATGATCTTCATAGCCGTTGAACTATTTGTAAACTCTAATATAATTTTCCCTAGCATAGCTACCGTTGGAAAGATAATTGCTAATGCGAGCTTAATATCTTCACTTTCAATCACTGCACTTCTTTCCGTTTCATTTTTATTGATGTTAAAAAGGCAAATGCTTCTCCCGGGATATAGAGGAATAATGCTATCTGTATTAACAGTACTATCGGTTTTATTGGTTAACATTCTAATCTTTTCTAGTCTTGGGGCACACGTAGGAGCAAGTTCAAGTATAACTACCGTTGGAAAGATAATTGCTAATGCGAGCTTAATATCTTCACTTTCAATCACTGCACTTCTTTCCGTTTCATTTTTATTGATGTTAAAAAGGCAAATGCTTCTCCCGGGATATAGAGGAATAATGCTATCTGTATTAACAGTACTATCGGTTTTATTGGTTAACATTCTAATCTTTTCTAGTCTTGGGGCACACATAGGAGTAACATCAGCAACATTCTAATCTTTTCTAGTATCTACCACAATATAGGTTTCAGACCTAAGGCGTTTCTCCATTATAATGCTAGAAAGCGTTGCAAATTCCTCTTTTGGTCTAATAAATAATAACACTATTTGCTCGATTCCTTTTTATGACCTTTCCGTGTCATTTCATATTATGAAATATAGGAGCAGAACTGACATAGCCGCATTGATTCTGGAAGCTGCGAACGGTGGGGCAGCCAAGACAAAAATAATGTATAGAGCATTTCTGTCTTATGCACAGCTGAAAGAATATCTGGCTGTGTTACTAGAAAACGGCTTGATAGAGTATAAAGAGGGGAATCAAATTTTTAAAATAACTGAAAAGGGCATACATTTCCTACAATTATATAGCCAAGTTGGAGAATTAATTTCTGCTAATAATGAAATAGGTAAGATATAAAAACTCCTTAATCGATTAGAATAGTAATCACCTAATTATCGGGGAGTGTGGGCATAATTTGATCACGCAATTTTCAAGGAGTTTTGTTGTTGTTGTTTGATTTGCTTCCTAACATGTGTTTGATTGTTTCGGATGTTCTTTGTGAGTCTTACAATTGTAATAAACAATGATTTGATAGAGTAGTACTGATAGCAGTACTATTCCTGCTGCCTTTCTGATATCCTCTTATTGACAAAAGATCTATTTTGAAGACATCTTTGAGGTGTTATATCAAAGCTTCTACTGATATGCTTCTCCACGAGTAAATTACCTGTCATAATTTGGATTCATAGAATTCTATCAATTGCAGTCTGTCACTTGAAGTATTGTTGTATATTGCTGGTACTGGACATACCCAGCTAAAATCCTCTTCTATTTATGCTTAAATCGAATAGTTTGTAGTCGTCATATCCAGAATCACCTGTCACGTAACGTACTCCTTTTGGAAGTGAAGATATTATCGCAGGATATATCTGATTATCTTGTACATCAGCCTGAGTAAAATCCTCTGATAGAGGATACTATAAGAGAACCAGTGCTTGCTATTATGTGAAGTTTGTACCAAATATCCAACCCTTGGTGTGACTGAATCTCCATCTGGCATCTATATCAATACCAGAACGAAGTACTACTCCTTTGATCATGGATGATTCTGTGCCAGAGATGACCTTTGGCTCTAAGCAATATACTATCTATTGTAACAATTTCGCTCAAGACTCGCAATAGTTGATATCCTTTCTTTGATGTCTACAGATGTTGTCGAAAGCCCTTCTGTCAAATGTCCTTCTGTCAGGAAGACTGGTTAATCCACAAGCTTTCATTATCTTTCTATTGTAATGATAACAATCCATAACAAGGAAATCATGTAATGCTCGATTAGAATCTAGTCTGAACCATATCCTGACTACAAAACAATGTAATATCACTGTGGAAGAATAGACATATAGTCTACCTCTTCTTTTCTTTTTCCCCCCGATACTCTGGCCAAGGTACCAACCCCCTATGCTAATTAAGATGGAATCCTGAAGCATTTGTTGCAGCAAGTCTTCTTTGGGTGGATTTGATCGTTTCTCACCAGAACATCTGACACTCCGAGGATAGCTTTATACAAAATCATCAATGGGAATTATGCTCCAGTCTCAATTATCTATAAATTATATTGAGACAATTTTTGACTGTATATGAGCATTTTTAATTGATGACGTAGACAATATATATATATATATACTACAAGAATCATGTTAAGATGAATTATGCTAAGAAGAATAATAAATGAAAAAATCCATGTTGCAGTTCTCCCAACTTATCTAAATCTTATTGCATCATTTGTCAAACAAATCGAATGATTATAATGATAGTCAGACTAGGTTATAAGATCTTACAAAATAAAATAATAAAATTAATCAACTGGGTTTAGTATTTTGTGCTGTTGAGTTTCTTTCTCTTTCTCCTTCTCCTTTAACAAGATATTGTAAGCTCCCTCTGTGTCTGAATTCTTGTGAACAATTGCTCTTACTGCTTTTATCATTGCAACAGGATGATCGGATTGCCAAATGTTTCTACCCATATCAACTCCTACAGCACCATGCTCTATTGCATTATATGCTAGTTCAAGTGCATCAATTTCTTTTGACAATTTCTTGCCACCAGCTATTACCACTGGAACAGGGCACCCCTCAACAACCCTTTCAAAGTTTTCGCAGTAATATGTTTTAACTACATGCGCACCTAATTCAGCAGCTATTCTGCATGCCAAACCAAGATACCTAGCATCTCTAGCCATTTCCTTGCCAACAGCTGTGACTGCTAGAACAGGAATACCATACTTTTCACCTTCATCAACAAGTTTAGACAGAGCTGTGAGCGTTTGATGTTCGTATTTGCTTGCTACAAAAATTGAGAGAGCAAGGCATGTAGCATTTAGTTTGATGGCATCTTCAATAGAGGTTGTGATACTTTCATTAGACAGATCTTCTCCAATAATACTGCTCCCGCCAGAAACTCGCAAAACTATTGGCACATCCGTATTTGGATTTACTGATGTCCGCAAAACCCCTCGGGTAATCATCAATGAGTCAGCATGTGATAAAAGAGGCTGTATAGTTCTACAGGGTATCTCTAATCCTTCTGTTGGACCCAAAAAGTATCCATGGTCGACTGCAAGCATAACACACCGACCATCTTCTGGACGAATGATTTTTGACACTCTATTTTTCATGCCCCAATCCATGTTCTGATTCCTGTCATTCATGCTCTTTTTTTATTATATATAGTTTCTACAATTTATTTGGATGTCACAATCACTTTCATTGAATCCTTTCCTTCATCTGCGCATCTTATTGCATCATCAGTATTTTTAATGTCAAAACGGTGGGTTATTAAACACTTTACGTCTAAGCGCTTCTCTACAATCAATTTTAATGCCTGGTTTGTTTCAATCTCTGATGCGGCATAAGTCGGAATGATAGATTGTTCATTTGCGTATAACTTGTTCACATTGACCGGAATTTCCGATCCTTTGGATGGGACACCAAAGAGCATTATTTTACCTGCTTTTCTTGTTACGTCAAAAGATTGTTCAAGTGCTTTTGCGCTTCCTGTGGCAACAATTGAGATATCAACACCTCTGTAGCCAGTAACATTTTGTATTTTTTTGATGAGGTTACTTTCAGTCATAGAATTAAAAGCTTGGACATTATCATATTTTTTTGCAAAATCCACTCTAAAATCGTTGATGTCGAGTACAATGATTTTTCCTGCACCCAATGCTTTTGCAAGAGTCACATGCATCATTCCTGCAGGACCTGCTCCGAATACTGCAATATCATCGCCTTTTTGAAAATTGCACTTGTTTATTGCTCTTATACAACATGCTAGTGGCTCAATAAGTGATGCTTCATCAAACGTTACGCTGTCTGGTAATTTTATAAGCCCTCCTCGAGAAAGGTTCCATTCAGGTACTAAGAATTCTTCGGATAATCCACATGGATCAATTTTACTTTTTTGATACATGGCACACATCGTATAATCTCCATGCCAGCAATAATAGCATGAATAGCAGCTAACGTGATGATGAATGAAAACGCGATCTCCCGGTGCAAAATCTTTCACGTATTTTCCTGTATTTATAATCTCACCTGAAGGCTCATGTCCAAGTCCAGAGGATGACATCCCATATTGACCATGGACTTTCTCCAAATCAGAACCACACAGTCCGCATGCGCGCATTTTTATAAGAACATCTCCATCACCTAGTTTTGGAGTTGCTACATCGTCAATTGAAACTGCATTTTTACCTTTGACAAAGACAGCTTTCATCAATCGGAGATTAGAACTTCAACTATAAAAAATGTCTTAACACATCACAACATATTAACGAAATTTGAAAAATTTGCGTTCCATCATATAAAACAATCCGTTGTTTTTGAAACAAGGGATTGTTATTTCAAAAGTAGTAAAATATATTTTAATATTGCAGCTTCGTATTCTTAAATAAGGTATTGTCATAAAAACCGTTCCAATAACTGATATAAGATTAGATTATATGGTTACTAAAAGTGTGATAAAAATAAATTCCTCTATGTGACGTTATAGCGGCATAATAATGACTAAATCGCATAGTGGTATTGAGTCGTAATATGCAATCCAATAAAGATTCACCCTTTCCGTACCTTGGCATGGTTAGCTCTTTCTAATACTGTTAGGATTGATCATTGATCGTAGAAAGTATCTACTGCAAACACAGATACATTCCCTTCTCCTTGGATAGGTATAGTAATATAGTTCTTTGAATCAATTTTTAATCTACATTATAAAGAAATTTACTAATCCTGATAGCGATTATTGCAGTTGTGGTAATTGTTATTTAACTCTGGTATGGGTAGAACTTATGGTTCGATATATTATCTATATATCGCACAAAATCTTTATAAATTATATCATTGCAATCTATGAATAATGCCTTGGGCTAAAAGTGAAGGGTCTTGTATTACCTCGCAGCCTGCAGGGTACAGCGGTTACAGTTGTACTTCTGGTGCTGCTGCTTTAAATCATACTCTGCACTTTATTTTGACAGGGCATTTTGGTGGAGATATATATAAATGGTGGAGATGGCCGGCGCAAAAGGCTTGATTTGTGCTCTTGAAAAGGAGAACGTGGACATAGTGTTTGGACTTCCAGGTGGAGCAAACCTTCCTATCTATGATGCTCTAGTGGATGCTGGTCACCTACGTCATATTCTTGTACGGCATGAACAGTCTGCTGCTCATATGGCTGACGGCTATGCAAGAATAAAAAGGAGAGCTGGAGTGTGTTTTGCTACTTCTGGTCCAGGTGCCACTAATCTTATCACAGGTATCGCTACAGCATATGCTGATTCTTCTCCTTTGATCGCTGTAACTGGTCAAGTGCCATTAGCTATGATCGGAAAAGATGCTTTCCAAGAAACTGATATCATTGGTGTTGCTAATCCTTGTACAAAGTATGCGTTCCAACCAACAACAGCAAGCGAAATCCCAGAATCAGTAAAAAAGGCTTTCTATATAGCAGAAAGTGGAAGACCTGGTCCTGTGCTCATAGATATTCCCAAAGATGTGCAGCAGGCTACTGCAGATATGAAATTTCCTGAACTTATCAAGGTAAGGGGTTACAGTCCTATCGTTGATGCTGATCTATCTCAAGTGGGAAAGGCTGTTGAAATTTTGCTTAAAGCGGAAAGGCCAATCATAATGGCTGGTGGGGGTGTAATTCTTTCAGGTGCTTTTTCCGAATTACAGGCACTTGCAGAATTGTTAATGACTCCTGTAGTAACTACCTTTAAAGGAAAAGGCGCGTTTCCTGAAAATCATCCTCTTGCTATGGGACCCATTGGAATGCATGGACATGCGGAGGCCAATAAGATCATCATTGAAGCAGATTGCATACTCGCAGTGGGTGCAAGGTTTTCTGATAGATCGATAGGAAGATTTGACGAGTTTGGAAAAGGGATGAATATTATCCATATGGATGTCGATCCTGCAGAAATTGGTAAGAACAAGTCTGTCGATGTCGCAGTCATAGGCGATGTAAAATCATCGTTGAGAACACTTGTTAAGATGCTTCCAAGAAAAATGGTGAAAAAAGATACAGAAAACCCTTGGCTAAAGAGAAAAAAGGAGCTAATCGGATACTATGCTGAAACGCTTAAAGACTATCCAAGGGACCTTACAGCCAAAAAAACTCTAAAAAAACTTAGAGAAATTTTACCTGCCAACGCAATTGCAACTACTGAAGTGGGTCAATGTCAGATGTGGACATCATTGCATTTTGATGTAATTTCACCTGGTACCTTTTTTAGCTCGACAGGTCTTGGAACAATGGGATTTGGATTTCCTGCTTCAATAGGTGCAAAGGCGGCTAGGCCAGAAGTGCCAGTGGTAGACATTGCAGGCGATGGTTCTTTCAACATGACAGAAAATTCTCTAGCCGTATCTGTTCTAGATAACCTCCCGGTAATCGTGTTTTTAATGAATAATTATATGCTTGGAATGGTAGCTCAATGGCAGAGAACATTTTATAACAGAAGATACATGGGAGTACATCAGCACAACCTCCCTGATTATGCAAAGATAGCAGAGGCATATGGTGCACAGGGAATCAAAGTGCAATCATCGCAAGAGTTAGAAAAGGCAATTAAATCTGCCTTGAAGACGGAAGTTGCCACTGTCATCGATATTCCAATTGATCCTGAAGAAGATGTTTATCCGTTTGTAGCACCTGGTACAGGTCTTAAAGATATGATTACAGGATCATGACACTAATATGTCAACAACAACAACAACAACTACGACAAACGAACAAAGTAAACATTGGTATATACTATCTGCTCTGCTAGAAAACAAACCAGGTGTTTTATTTAGAGTGACAAACCTTTTCAGAGCACGAAACTTTAACATTGAAAGTATAACGGTAGGTTCCACTGAACAGGTCGATCTTTCAAGGATGACGATTACCACTAAGAGTGATGAAAAAACGCTAGATCAGCTTGTAAAACAGCTTAGGAAGTTGATTGATGTAGTAGAGGTAAAAGTGCTTGATACAGATAAAACAGTTTTCCGCGAACTGGCCTTAATCAAAATGAAGGCAGAAGATCCCACTACAAGAATGGAAATAACTAATTTCGCATCTATATTTAGAGCAAACATACTTGACATAGGAAAAGCAACCATTCTTGTAGAACTTACAGGAACCCCGGACAAAATAGATGCGTTTAAAAATCTCGTCGGACATTATGGGATAATACAGTTGGCAAGAACTGGTGTTTCAGCACTCCCAAGAGGTGAAACCTTAGTGTTAGACATGATGGATAAAGTTAGAATTTTTGATACTACGTTAAGAGATGGTGAACAGACGCCAGGGGTATCAGTTACTCCAGAACAGAAATTCAAGATTGCTATTAAACTAGATGAAATAGGTGTAGACGCTATTGAGGTTGGTTTTCCAATTGTTTCTCAAGGTGAAATGGAAGCAATAAAAGCAATAACCAAACAAGGATTAAATGCGGAAGTTTGTGGTCTGGCACGTACAGTTCAAGCGGATATTGATGCTGCAATAAATTGTAATTTAAAGTATGTACACACTTTCATTGCTACTTCTGACATCCATATGCAATACAAGCTTAAAATGAGTAGGGAGCAGGTGTTAGAAAAAGCAATATGGGCAGTAGATTATGCCAAGAAAAATGGCATGCAGGTAGAATTTTCGGCAGAAGACGCAACGAGATCAGATAAGGTATTTGTAAACACGGTTTTCAAGGCAGTTGCTGATGCCGGTGCTGATAGATTAGATATTCCTGATACTGTCGGTTATGCCACTCCTCAATATATTGCAGAACTCGTTAACGATGTGAAGATAGCAACGAAACTTCCCGTCAGCATACATTGTCATGATGATTTTGGGCTAGCTGTGGCTAACGCAATTTCTGGAATAAATGCCGGTGCCTCCTGTGCGCATGTAACAATAAATGGTTTAGGAGAAAGAGCGGGAAATGCATCACTTGAGGAATTTGTTATGGCGCTTCAATGTCTATATAATAAGAAACACAATATTAAAACTGAGTTACTTTATGAAACCTCCAAACTTATCTCCAACATAATGGGAATAATTGTTCAACCAAACAAAGCAATAATTGGTGAAAATGCTTTTGGTCATGAATCTGGCATCCACACACACGGTATTATAAATAATCCGCTTACTTACGAACCAATTAGTCCGGAACTAGTTGGAAGAAAAAGATGGATGCAAGCTGGAAAACATGCTGGGGCCCATGGTATCAAAGCAATGTTAGAAGAATTTGGGATCAAACCAACAGATGAACAGCTACATAATATCGTCGAAAAACAAAAAAACCTTGCAGACAAAGGAAAATCAATAACTACCGCAGAACTTTTATCAATAGCTGGAGATATTATGCATAATAACAGGTTTGAAGAGAAATTCAAACTCTATGATTTTCATATTGTAACTGGAATGAATACCATACCAACAGCTGTTGTTAGATTGAATACAGATGGTAAAGATTTCATTGCATCTGAAATTGGCGTTGGACCAGTAGATGCTGCATTGAAAGCTATACAAAAGGTCGCAGGAGAAATGGAGAACATCAAGATCCGTGAATACAGATTAGATTCTATTACAGGAGGTTCCGATGCGTTAGCCGAAGTTTCAATAAAGGTAGAAGACAAAAAAGGAAATATTGTATCTGCAAGAAAGGCAGGAGAGGACGTGGTAGTTGCCTCAGTTCAGGCAATGATGGATGCTATTAATAAAATAATGCTTAAGAAAATGCTCTATTCCAAGAACTAAAGTTTATACGCTATTTAAAATGTTAATGTTTGATTGACGCGATACACTATTGCATTAATTACTGGCGATGGGATTGGTTCTGAATTAACAAGTTCAGCAAAAACAATTCTGGAAACAATAAGTGATAATTCTACAACTAAATTTACAATAAATGAAGTCTGACGCAGGTGATAATGCACTTGTTAAATTTGGTAAAGCACTTCCAGATTTTACTCTGATATAATTAAAAAGTCTGAAGCCTGTTTGAAGGGTCCTGTTGGTGAAAGCGCAGCGGATGTAATCATTGTTCTTGAGACGCATATTTGATCTTTATGTAAATATCAGACCAGCAAAATCCTATCCAAACGTTAAAAACCTCTCTGAGAATGTAGACCTTATAACAATAAGGGAAAATACCGAAGATATATACTTAGGTTGGGAATTCAATATTGATGAGAATACAGTCATAGCATTGAGGCTGACGTCAGAAAGGGCATCAAGGAGGGTTGCAGAATATGCATTTAAAACAGCTGTCATACGGAATACAAAGAGGAAGGTTGTAGCAGTTCATAAAGCCAATGTTTTACGGAAAGGCGACGGATTATTCTCGCAGACCTGTAGATCAGTTTCCCACAAATATCCCAATATACAATATAGCGAATTGTATGTTGATGCATGTGCTATGAATCTAATCCGTAATCCTGAAGATTTCGATATTATTCTGACAACGAACCTTTTTGGCGACATTCTGTCTGATGAGGCAGCACAAGTGGTTGGTGGGTTAGGCATGGGTCCATCAGCCAATGTTGGAAATGATTTTGGATTATTTGAACCAGTTCATGGAGCTGCCTTTGATATCGCTGGAAAGAATATTGCAAATCCCTCATCGATTTTATTATCTACAAAAATGATGCTCGAATGGTTGGCAGACAAGTATAATGATAATGATGCTTTCAAAGAGGGTCAGCGTATTGAAAATGTCATAACCAGTTTACTAAAACAAAACAAAAAAACAAAAGACATAGGCGGAAAACTTTCAACTACCGAGTTCACAAATTTGTTTGCTATTTCAATGTACTAGAAGTTATATTTTTATCTATCTTAATCGCAATTACTTTGATTCATATCTACAAACCCTATGATTTTTTTTCTGTGATGCAAAATAAATGTCAAAATAAAACTATTAATTCGTATTGTTTATGAATGTAACTTGTATATTTTGACTCAGCTGGGTATTACTACTTATAGCCTAAATAGAAGCTAAAAGATATATGTAAACATGGTTAAGTTTGATGGAATAAAAGGTCAGGAACTGTTAGATGTAGAAGAAAACAAGGATGAAATTACATTAATCTTCAAAGACAATAGATTCCTTTTCGTCAAGGTCGATAATGGGAAATTAGTCTGTGATTCTGTCCCGGAATAAATATCATCCCTACTATTTGAAATATTTTTCCAATAACCTATAATAAACTGTCAATAAAATTTCAAGTTGATACTTAAATACTTTAATCGCCAAAGCGTAGCCTAGTCAAAAGAAAGAGATTTTCTTCCGAAAACTAAAGAATGACGAGGTAATGCTAATATCTGCTTGTTTTTTAATTAATTTGAGATCTCTACGTAAATGCTTTTATCGTTCTCTATTATGCGGTATAAAATCAAATTATCTGACTTTCTCCATTCTAAAGTTTGCTCCATCCATGTTTCATCTTTTTTCCATGACTTGATATGCTCTAACTTTCCAGTAAAAACATTGAACTCATAACCATGCATATAACAAATGATATTATCTTTACTGAATTCACCTTTTGAAAGTGATGCACCTCTATGTGGACAGGAATTATTGCATGCAAATAATCTTCCATTTCTTCTTCCTACAAGAACATCAGGTACGGTTAATTGTAAAAATCAGCATAGAGTTATCGCATAGATCACTACTGTTGCAAACTCTATAAAGCATAGGTGAAAAAAGTGGCGGAAAACGTTTTATAAATATATAACGTTTCTAAAATACGGATTGGATCTTTAGGTCTTCTCTGCAAGAGACAAACTTATACTTTCGGAACAATTAAATGAGACATTCATAAGGTGATATTTTTCTCTTTTAATCATATTTTAAATCATTTTTTACATAAAATAATATCGAATTAAAAGGTTGATAAATATTAACAGAAGGTAAGGATCAGCTAGAATAAAGACAATGACAAGAGGAAGAAAAGAGTAACCAAACTAAAATGTATGTGACATCCTTTACATTCTATAGATAATTAATGTCTGTTAGATGTAATGATATTAAATCGGTTGATTATATTGGAAAACAGGTTACAATCAGAGGTTGGATACACAGAATAAGAAGACAAAAGGAAAACACATTCATCATACTTCGTGATGACCGTGGCGGCGTGATTCAGACTATATTTCCTACTGAAAAAGCAGCTCATCTTACAATACAGTCATCTATTGAAATTACTGGCACATTAAGACTAGATCCGAGAGCTCCAGAAGGCGGTTATGAAATCAAGGGAAATGATTTAAAAACCTTTAATATTGCTGGAATTGACTTTCCCATAGGCAAATATCAGAGCGCTGAACTATTGTTGGACAAAAGACATCTTACTGTGAGAAGTCGGCGAATGATTGCAATAGCAAAGATCCGGGCTTCAATTATAAAATTTGCTCGTGAATGGTTTATAAAAAATGATTGGATTGAAGTAACTGCTCCTATTATCGTTAAAGGTGCAGTTGAAGGCGGTTCTACACTTTTCAAACTTAAATATTTTGATGAAGAGGCATATCTTTCACAAAGCGCACAACTATACCTTGAAGCAATGATCTTTTGTTTAGGACCGGTTTGGAGTATTACGCCGTCATTTAGAGCAGAAAAATCTAGAACTGTTCGCCATCTCGCGGAATTTTCACATCTTGAAGCCGAAGCTCCATGGGTTAATCTGGAAGATATATTGGTAGTGCAAGAACAATTAATTTCACATATTGTTCAAAATACGATCAATGAAAGAGCGGAGGAACTCGATTTGTTAAAAAGGGATGTTACTGACTTAAAAATGGTAGAAGCACCATTCGACAGGATTTCATACAAAAAAGCAATTGAACTTCTGCAATCTAAAGGATTTATGATAATAGAAGAAGATGGAAGCAAGCATAGTATCAAATGGGGCGATGACCTCAATATTGATTCGGAACGCGAACTTACAAAAAATGCTACCAAGCCTATTTTTGTAGTTGGTTATCCAATTGAAGTGAAGCCGTTCTACGTCAAAGAAGACTGTAGTAGTATGGGATTAGGACTTGCTGCTGATATGCTTGCTCCAAAAGGGTTTGGAGAAATTACCAGCGGAGGATTGAGAGAAGACAATATTGCATTACTTACAAAAAGAATAGAAAAAGAAGGACTGAATCCAACTACATATGAATGGTATTTAGATCTCAGAAAATATGGTTCTGTTCCACACGGCGGCTTTGGATTGGGAATTGAGCGTTTGATAAGATGGATTACAAATGTAGTAGATATCAAAGACACGGTCCTGTTTCCAAGAACCATTTCACGAGTTACACCATAATTATTTGAGAATGAACAAAATTTAATAAAATAATGTGATAATTATGCCGATGTTTATAGCTCGGATAAAATTAGAAGTATATATAAAATCTCCATTTAGATATAAGTATCATGAAACTCAATTAGATTTTTACTGAAATTGTGGTATTTCCAGTATCCCGGATGGAATCTTATCATAAAGATTGATCTCGTATTGAATTTCATATCAACGCATCATACTCAAATATTTGTAAAGCACAATG
This sequence comes from uncultured Nitrososphaeraceae archaeon, assembly GCA_963825865.1. GTDB lineage: Archaea > Thermoproteota > Nitrososphaeria > Nitrososphaerales > Nitrososphaeraceae > CAWGVG01. The sequence continues at coordinate 99,912 of CAWGVG010000005.1, forward strand.
ATTAAGAATTTAAGGTACCAAAAATAACAAGTTACTGGATGGTTCAAATCCTATATCAAAACCTGGACAACTCTGATTCTAACTTTTACTATATAGGCATACCAAAGGACTGGAATGGTGCCAACGACAATGAAGTAACTGTAATCGTAGACGATATTTGTGTTGTCGTTCCACAAACAATTGCGGGAGCAACTGGAGAACTAATAGTTTTAAGGCTCTCGAGGCAATGATGGCAGGGAACATAATTGATGCGGGAGATATACAAAAGGCAATAGAACACATTCTATAGAATGCGATCATGTTTTGTAGTGACACAGGTAGTCTACAAAAAGCAATACTTGTGACTGGCGTAACAGATTAAGCTGTTTCAGGATAATTAATTAGATCTCTTGATACGCACATTTACGTGTCTGAAATTAGTTGTAATGTTTAGCATTGTTCAAATTTAAACACGATAGCAGCAGATAATTCGAAAGCTTCACTTTCATCGGTATTGGATCTGTTTTCTTAATGTATACGATACTACCCTTCTAGATACGAGTCAAAATTTCTCGATCTCGTATTGAATTAACTTTGTGTTTAATAATATATGTATTTTATTTTCAACGCAACATATGATCTATCACATCATGTTTTTATATTTCACGCTTCAATAATGTCTTGTTATGCCAAAAGCCTTTGTATTGATGAATGCTGAGCTAGGAAGTGAAGATTCAATTGTTAGTGAACTGAAAAAACTCGAGGGTGTAAACGTGGTCTATCAAGTTTATGGAGTTTATGATATAGTAGCTCAGGTTGAAGCAGACACGATGGAAAAGGTCAAAGAAACAATTACTTGGAAGCTAAGAAAACTAAATGGCGTCAAATCGACCCTTACCATGATCGTTATGGAATAAGTAGTTCTGCCAATGGTGAAGATTTTTTGTATTTGTTTTTATATTTAAACTATTTCTATATGTTTTTTTGACTATGCTCATCAGGCTTGTTTATTCCAGAATTTTTTGGGAAGGATAAAAGATGCATTAGTCACTATCAGCAGAGTCAGATATCATCATAAAAATCAAGCAAATAGATTGAAACATGTTTTCTAACAATATTGACTTATTGTGAGCGGGAGAGGTCATTTAAGAGAAAATATAATAAAAGCAAGGACTTGTATTTTGAAACTCAAATAGTGCTAATCCGGTAGTTGGTTAGTAAAACGCAAAGTTCATTATAAAGATTTTTTGTAAGAATAGTTGGGTCATTAGTTGACGGATTTTCGATGATATATTCACCATTCGATTGATTCTATTCTAATATCCGGGGTATTATACCATCATTCAATATATTGATCGCAACTTTAATGAATGCGACGCTGATAATTGATAATGCTTCAACATGGATCTATTTAAGAGAAGAGAAAAAGCAGAGCAAGGAACTTACAAATGCAAGTACTGCGCCATGAAGTTTGAACATATAGAGACATTGAAAAGACATGCAAAAAAGGCGCACGGTGATAAAAGTGATGATATCCCCAATGTAAATCCTTTTGGCGGTTTTTAGAGTATATAAGCCTTATTTAAGATGTTTTTACCAGATAGAAATAAATAATATGTTTCCCATTCATGATGACACAGAGCGTATCCACGGCAGACCATATGTAAACTATAGTTTGATCGCAATTAACGCTATAGTGTTCGTGTGGGAGATAATAGTGACGGGCTTTTTCACAAACACACAAGCAAAAGAGGCAATTTTTTACACATATGGCGTGATTCCAAAATTCCTTCTAGCCGGCTATCTGCCATCCGTTTTAACTTCGATGTTTATACACGGGAGTTTAGCTCACATTGTGGGAAACATGGTATTTTTGTTCGTATTTGGAGACAACATTGAAGATAGATTTGGACGCATTAAATATATCCTAATTTATATTGCATGGGGAATGGTGGCTGCTTTTGTACACAGTGTCTATGCAGTTAGTGCTGGAGCTGGTGAAATTCCTGCAGTGGGAGCATCAGGAGCTATTTCCGGAGTTTTAGGGGCATATCTGGTTATATTTCCTAGAGCAAAGATTTTCACGGTGATAATAGCTTTTTTTATAACAACTGTCCGTATACCTGCATTAGCCTACATCCCGTTTTGGTTTGTTTTACAAGTTATCTTTGCACTAATAGGCCCATCTGGTGGTGGAGTTGCTTACCTTGCGCATATAGGTGGATTTGTTGCGGGTATGGGAAGTGGATATGTGTGGAAGTTTTTATTAGGACGAAATATATTAAAGCTACCAGTTACAACGAAAAATCAGACAGTCCGAAAAGAAAGACCAAGAATAGAAGACGCCGCTCCTCAAGTTGCCCCAGAAGTTATCGAGGGTCCAGATTTCTATGAGATCATCGCTGAAATGCGTGGGATATCTAATGCATCACATATTCATGCTAATTATGAGTCAGATACTAGAATCGTACGAATAACTGCGACTGGATCAAGGAAATATGAGATGACGGCAAAACTACCAGATACCGCTATCAGTCCAACAATCGAATATATTCATTACCTAAACGGGATCGCAAGAATCCGTTTAGTGAAATAATTCATAGTTTATATTAATTTTCAGTTACAAATTCATCCTCTCTATAACCAGCAGATGTCTTTAGCTGTTAATATATCTGTATTTTATGCATGCAAGAACAGAGCACGAATATTTCAGGATCAGACCACTCATGAAAGAAGCAAGACAAAAGTTTATAGATATCTTCAAACTCTTCTCCTACTATGGCGCAGCAAACCCCTCCAAAAAAAGGGGGTAAGGTATCGCGGCGTGATTTTCTAAAGCTAATGGCAGCTGCGGGTACTGTTATAACGTTTGTACCATTTGTAGATTGGGGCAAATTTTTACCCAATCCGTCAGGTAAAGTAGCAGAAAAAGCCAAGGTTGAGCTCCCAGATGGCACTCAGGCTAATGTTAAAACTTTTCAAGTTAATCATTCTGAATCGGTTATATATCCAAAAACTGATGATTCTGTATTAAATAAAGAATCGTTTAGAATCTGGCAATTTATAAGATTGCCAGAGGAGCTCGGTGGAACCAAAAATGACGTATCAGCTTTTAGAATGTATAGCATGGTATGTCTGCATCTTTGGTGTCTATGGAAGTATTGGCCTGATCCAGGAAGAAAAAGAGGGGAATGTCCGTGTCATGGCAGTATGTATGATCCTCTCACAGGGAAAGCATTTGCTGGACCAGCATCATTACAAGCTCCTCCGTCCAATGTTCTTCCAAGCCTGGATCTTGAAAGTGACGCTAATGGGAATATATGGGTGAAACCTCCTAATTGGAGTCCAAATGGGAATGGGATAGTAGGATTTGGTCGCTTCCTTAGAACGTGAAAATAGTCTAGTAATATTCCTTAAATGGATTTACGCTGGCGTAGAGCGAACTATATTCATGGGATTGAAATTTACGCTCCCTGGAAGATTCGTTAGCCCCCTCGGTTTCCTTGGTATGCTTACTTTTGTCTTATTCATTATCCTGGGCATTACTGGTGCATTGTTGATGCTTTTTTACGAACCAGAGCTGGATAGGGCGTGGAAAAGTGTTCAGACTATCAACGACGTAATTCCATATGGATTCCACATACGTAATATACACTACCATGCATCCAACGCAATGGTAATGTTGGCGCTCCTTCATATGTATTATCAGTATTTTAGTGGAAGATACAAGATTAGGAATGAAATTCTCTGGGTAACAGGATTCTTCTAGGCGTACTTACAATTCTGGAAGCATTTACTGGATATGATATTATATTTAGTGAACGTGCAGAACTTGCCATTTCTATTGCCGCTTCGTTGACCAACTCCATACCCATCCTAGGTCCACAGATGAGAGAGGCATTCTTTGGTGGAGGATTCCATGATTTCGTGTTACGATTCTATGCTTTCCATGTGTTCTTCCTTCCAATTTTCTTGCTGGGATTAATGGTTGTCCATTTCCCAAGATTCCTTGTATTTGATGTACCAATGGTTATGGCAATTTCAGGTGCAGTCATGTTAACTGGTGGTGTGTTCCCTGTAGATCTTGGGACAAGGTTCGATCCTGCCACACCACCTGGTATCACTGTGCCCGAATGGTATCTAACAGGACTCTATGCCTTTCTACGTACACAATGTACGACAAGTTTGTAACAGGTGTCGCATGGCCTGGTCTTTTCATATTTGCGTTATTCAGTATGTCCTTTTGTAGACAGATACAAAAAATTCTCGTGGAAGGATAGACCAATAATTACTGCTGTTGGCATAACAAGCATTGCCCAAATTATGGTTACAACTTATTGGGGATTTTATATCGATCCCGATATTAAAAAGGCTTTATTGGAAAGATTAGTAATTGATCCCATATTCTTCTATCTTATAATGCTGCTGCTAGTGCCGCTTTCTTTTGGGTTTACATACATGATGATAAAGCTTGCCAAGAACGCAGAGGCAAATGCTAAACTCCAGCCAAAGAAACCAAGTGGTAAGAGTTCAATCAATCTTACCCAAAGATGGACTTACATAATATTTGTGGCATTGCTAGCATTTCAAATATATCTAAATATTTCGGCGTATTATGCTGTCCTTAACGGGATGAAGAACTTCTCACTGTTTGTAATTGGTATCATAATGCTAGTATTTGCTGGAATGTTTCACATTTACAGGCATGCTAGAACAATGGCAAGGGCGCCGCCGCCACAACCCCCATCGAGACCCCCAACTCCACCAATGGCCGCCAAACCTACACCTGTTGCTGTCGAAAAGCCAATGGCTCCTCCTCAGCCTGTACAAACACAAAAGGCAACTGGAACTCAGTATGCTGGCCAGACATCTCAATCAAAACCAAGCAGTATGAGTCAAGATACGAGCTTCTCCAAGTGGAACAAAAGGGATGAACACACAGAATATTCCTTCTGCAACACAAGGTACAGAAACGCATGACAAAGATACCAACATCCGCGATCAGTCAAAAAAGGTCCAATAATATACAGTATAGCTAAAATGAGATATCATTAACAAATAAACTTTATATGTGAAAAATAAACGACATATCACAAAGGACGATCATAATCTATGGAAAATCATGCTGCAGGTATTAGTATCATCACATTTGTGATTGCTGTAGCTACAAGTATGGGATACTATCAGTTTGTGTATATTCCCCAAGCGAATGCGAAACCTCAACTTCCTTCAGAAGTATTGAATCCACCACAAACCACAAACGTTATAATAATATATGGTTCCTCCTCTCCCTCACAGACTAAGAACTTTACTCCCAAGGAAGTCGGTGGCGCCTTAGGCCTCTCAAACAAGGTCATATGGAAAAATAATGATGCAGTTGCTCATTCTGTTACATCAGATACAGACTTCAAGGATAAAGTTAACGGTCCGTTTAACTCCATTGCTAAAACAGGTTTGATTCCACCACAACAGACATTTGAGTTCACGTTCACAGCTGAGGGTGAATATCATTACCATTGTGAACCACATCCTTGGATGCAGGCAGTGGTTAAAATTGAAAAGGCAAAGTTTTAACCAGTGAAGTAAAAATCCGCTGAGCTACAAATGGATGGTGTGCAGAGCTCTATTTTATTATTTTTATATAAGTGACGTCACTTGCAATTTCTTTGTGTTCCTGTATGATTGTTACACGGAATTTTGTATTCGAGAATTTACTTGCAGGAACGTGTTTTGTAGTAGCAATAAATTCCAACATCTTCCTTGTCCCTATATCGTCTTTGAATATAGAAAGTCTTGCATAAGGACAGTTGATCTTTTTTCCGTTCAGGTCAGTGTAATTGAAAATATCATTTGAATTTTCTATCTGTGAATTAATTACTATGCTATCAAACCTCCCACTATACTTAATATCTATCATGCCATGAATATCCTGACCAGGAGACATTTCCTTTTCTACCATAGTGATTAAAACATCTTTCATTTAAAATAATAACACTTAATTATAACATAATAATGTATATGCATATATATATAAATAGAGAGTGCACTAATAATAAAGCAGTTTTTATAGATATCGTATAATTTATCTATAGTACATATAAGGTAAATGCTTATTGAATAAAATTAAATAAAATTAAATAGCATCGATTAAATTAACATATTAAATATCATTATAGTTATTGTCTAATTTTTTTGATCAAGCTATTCCCCAACGGATGACTTATGTCAACAGTTATGGGATAAGGTATCTCGACTATGATTATATCTCCCATCAATCAGATGACTATAAATTTCTGATCCTTTTACATGGACTTGGAGCCTCCGCTGAAAGATGGTTGCCTATAGCTCCAACTTTATCCAAGTACTTCAGAGTAATTGTTCCTGATATTATTGGTTTTGGATATAGTGATAAACCTACTGTAGAATATACGATGGATTTTTTTATCGAGTTCTTTGAAGAATTTATAGACAATGTACATATTCATAGACCGATTATAATTGGCTCATCGTTTGGAGGCTACTTAGCAACAGAATACGCAATCAGATTCAATAGTAGAGTAGAAAAATTAGTTTTAGCTGCTCCAGCAGGAATGATGCGATCTTCAACTAATGTTCTTGATCAATATATCATGGCTGCATTATACCCGACCTATGAAAATGCTCTTAGAGCTTTTATGGATATGGCATATGACCCTAGCATAGTTACAGAAGATACCGTTAGAGATTTTATAAACAGAATGAGACTCCCAAATGCAAAGTATGCATTTATGTCTACGTTGTTAGGAATCAGAGACTCACCAAGACTTCTTGGCAGGCTATCAAAAATCCTAGCCCCAACTTTACTAATATGGGGAGATAATGATAATATGATACCATTACAATACTCAAAAGAGTATAATGAAATCCCAGGTAGTAGCCTTGTAATATTAAAGGATTGTGGACATACTCCATTTATTGAAAGGCCAATCACATTCAGTCAAACTATTTTAAAATTTCTTGATGAACAGCAAAACACATAGATCGATGTATGTCAAATGGAATTTTCCATATTTATTTTATCAGATTCTATCAATTCTTTGAGCATCAAAAAGCTTTTATACTCATTTTCTGCAACTTTGGTCGTCGATAATACCACAACAAGACTTCTCTCGTATCATGGACTCGCTTTATTGTTTCTTCACATCTTCTTTATCCATATGTAGAACATTTGTACTCTGAAATGACTGGATGTCAAAAACATGTTCATTTACTTATTAAGAATGTCTGATATGCCTTTCCAATTCCTCTATAGAGTAAATAGGAAGCGAGCATGTATTGTTTCTACAGACAAATGCGAATTCAGATTTATTTTTTTTCCCTTTATCTGAATTTCTTCCTTTGAAGAATAGATATTTTTGCAACTCTTCGTAATTGTAAATCATTTTCTATGATAGCAATAATTCCGTTTGGAATAAATTGTTTATTTAACCAGTTTACCATCTGGGAATGCAGTTTCTGTTTTGTATTAAGTATGATTGTTATCTCTACGGGTTTCTTTACATATAGATAGATGGCTAGCAATAGCTGTCCAAATCCGAAAGGATTTTCTAGCGCAGTTTTGGCGCCTGCCTCGCATAATATGCTCCGCCTTGTCTATGATAATCATTGTTTTGACTGAAATGATAAAGCCTAAGCAGGTTAGATGCAGCCATCGAATTACCACTTGGTATAGCAAGATCATAAAGGTTCTTTGTTCTGACAATCAGTTGTTCATGATCATCTGAAGTAAAGAAAAGATTACCTTCATTATGGATCCCAGAAGTGCTGGATCATAAAGTCGGTATAAATTATTGCTTTTTCAAGATATCTCAGTCTTCGAGTTGACTCTCAAATACATCCAACAATGCATTGACATAAAATGCATAATCATCAAGATATGCATTTAAGTTTTGAAATTCCATCCTTAAATGTTCTTTGCAATCTGCCATCATTTTTTGCAATTTTAGACTCGATGAAGTTTACTGCATTAATTGCAGCAATCAAGATACTTTTATTATCTAGTAATCTTATAGCCTTTGGCGAAAGCTGATATCATTAACCCATTCCAAGAAGTTAGAATCTTATCATCTCTGCCCTGGTTTTACTCGTTTTTCTCTAATTTCAAAAAGTTTCTTCGAGGCATCATTGAGGATTCGCTTCTATTGCATCAGGTTGTCATATGATATTTTTGTCGCTAAAGAGTCTAATGAGGTTCTAATATTGAGTATGTTCTTCCCTTCAAAATTACCACCCTCTGTAACTCCATAATATTCACAAAAGATGTCAGCAATAATTCGTATCATCTAATAGCGTTAACAATTTCCATTTTTAGACCAGACATAGAATTTACCCTCTTCGCCCTCAGAATCTGCATCTTGAGCAGAATAAAATCCACCTTCAGGAGAGGTCATTTCTGCATATCATATAGTCCAAAATTTTTTCTACTATATCAAGATATCCTTCATATTACCGCTGATTTGATAGAGTTCTGCGTACAGCTTGCGTCAATAAAGCATTGTCATAAAGCATTTTTTCAAAATGAGGAACAAGCCATTTTTGATCTGTTGAATACCTAGCAAAGCCACCACCAAGATGATCATGAATACCACCAGCGGTCATCTTATCTGCTGTAAACATCACAAAATCTTTGAATCGATTAATTCCTGAAATATCATAGTAACGAAGAAGAAAGAGAAGATTAGAAGCATTTGGAAATTTTGGTGCTTGGCCAAACCCACCATAAATAGGATCGCCCATCTGCAATAATCCTATGGCTGCCTCATCTAATATTGATCGCTCAATATTAATATCTTCTTCTTTCCTTTGAACATCTCTTGCGCTATGTGATAAGGCATGCATAAATTCAGAAGTTGCGGAATGGATTTCTTGTTTTTTGATCTTATATGCTTCGGCTAGTTGATTTAAGATCGTATCCAAAACCAGGCATACCGTACCTGCTATATTTTGGAAAATATGTGCCCACATAGAAAGGCTTTTGGTCAGGATGTCAAAAATACAGATAGTGGCCAGCCACCATTTCCAGTTGCAAGTTGGCAACTTTCTGATATATATCATCTATATCTGGTCTTTCCTCTCTATCTACTTTTATATTGATAAAATTTTCATTCATTATATTAGCTATTTCTTCATCTTCAAAGGATTCATGTGCCATAACATGACACCAGTGGCATGCACTATATCCTATGCTGAGAAAGATTGGTTTGTCCTCTTTCTTTGCTCTTTGAAGAGACTCATTCTCCCCATGGATACCAATCAACTGGATTATAAGCATGTTGTAATAGATAAGGACTACTTTCATTAATCAATCTGTTAGATTTAGCATTATTATTATTATAATTGTGGTGTTTTTGCACTAGTTTAGCTTAACGATATTGGTATTTATAATCTGTGTCGTGTACAGTTAAAAAAAATTTACAAGCTTAAAATAAGAATAAAAACTCAACTATATTTTTGATGTCAATTGTTAAGAGTTCTCTCATATTATCAACAATTCCTAGAATTATTAATATCTAAGTACTCTTATTACTGTTAGTACCGTTAGTATTAGTTATATTCCTTAGAGAAGGTGGAGTTAGCAGCACTTTTGGATTTGTTATAATTTGTTCATGTGGAAGACCATATTGTTCTCTTAGTGTCCTCTGCTGTTCTGCTAAAGTGTCTGACGAAAAAGAGGGCCCTACATGTCCAAACCATATCCATAGAAGTATAACTGCAGCAAGAGATAATCCCATGACTAATATTGACCAGGCGACAGGAGTAAGATTATGATATCCAGGCGACCCTCGCTCTTTTTCGTGATTGGCACACATATATTGTGACAGGAAAAGGAATAATATATTTCGTTTAAAAGTATTTGCATTTTAAGTTCTACCCTGTTCGATTAGAGTATACAGTAGGACGTAACAATGACTCTAAGTAATATATCGTGATAATTTTTACTATCTACTGTCATTTGTAAAAGTGGTTGTTGTCTTATTGGAAGAGACATCGTTAGAAAGTCCAAGTATGGTCGATATTTTTTTACCCTCATCAGTAGAGATTAGAGTAGAATTTAATTCTTCAGTTTTAACCACGTATTCCTCTCTTTGTCTACTGCCTATTTCATGTCTAAGAATCAACTCTCCTTTGATCGGGCTCTTTTCCTTCAATTTTCGTATTAAGGGAGCGAATCCTGCAGCTATTGATTCTAAAAATAATATTACCAGTTCTTCATTGTAAATTAATGATGATGGTGATATGGCAACACTATTAACTATTACAGCATCCTTGTCGCCTACCTTGATTCCTTCCAATTTGTTATGTGAGGCAACTACAGTTGGATTCGAGAGAGTATTGAGTTTATCTACTAATGCCTTTCCAAGAAGGAGGATTTTTGGAAAGTCAGTAAATCGTAGAAATTCTTTTTGTAAAAGATTTAAACTTCGTTTTTCTCCTTCCTCAATGTAATCGATTTTTGGAAGTTTTCCTTCAGAAATTATTCTCTTATAGAACTCGACGTTTGTAGTCTTACGATAATCGTTATTATTATTATTATTATTATTATTATTATACAGATTACTCAAACCATAATAAAGCTTTATTACTCTGTCGTCTAGTTTTGAAGTGTCATCGGCAAGTGTTACAGAAAGGTCTTTGCCATTCTCCAATTTTGCATATGCGATATAGCAACTGTCTGCAGCAACAAAATCTGGTTCTTTTTCGGCAGGACCTTGATTATTATCACTACCGCCGGAGACAAATCTAAATGATCTCTTCAATTTTTTAGAAATAGGGATCTTAAATCCAACTGGTATAGGCATGTCTTCTATACCCAGGTCTGAAACTTTTCTTTTATCATTCCAAAATGCAAGAGAAGATCTATCAATTGAGAAAGAATACGATAGAGACGAGACGAGAGCAATAGGAGTATTAGCGAAAGATGTTTCCTGATCCACCTGCAAAGTTATCGTGTTGGTGCGAGAAATTTTATAAGCATCCTTGTCATCTTTATCAATAGATACATCTACAATATTTGAAGTGTTTGATGTAGGTGTATATGGTAAATTGTAATGATCCCTTGATAACCACGTTTGTAAAAGGGTTATTAGATTGTTGTAAGAATCTAGTATTTTTGACTGGATAAATCTCTCATATTCTTCTGACTGTCTTGCATATTCTCTTTCGCCATCTGTTAGTGGACGAATTAATGCATTCTTTGTTTTGAAAGACAAGTCAGTACCTGTCTGTGTAGAGAATATAGGATTAACTATTCCTTCGTGGTATTTCTTATGAAAAGCATCCATTGATGCTTCAGTAGAACTTTTGAATCTCTTAATGTTTGTAATCATCTCGTTTTGGAATAATTCGATGTCTTTCAACACAAAGCGTAATCTTTCAATGTTCTTGTGCACCTTAATGATATCAGTTGAAATGGAAACGAAGTCATTAAGCACGTTAATGAAATTTTTGTTTTCGTCAAAAGGAGTATAATCACCAAAAAGATATCTTCCTCCTTCCTCAAAAGTGTAATAAGAATTATTGACAGATTTATTATTAATATTATTATTATTGGCTGTGCTCATGTCGTATTATATTAACTTTATAATATATTGATTCAAGGTATATGATTGTTAGGCCAATGATTGTTAGGCCGTAATTGTGGAACCCACAAATACTATTTTAGACACGTCAGGTGCGGTTGAGTAATTAAAATCGATGTCGAATCCTTATATTTCTTGTTGAATATTATATATATAAATAAATATGGGATTAACCATACTACTCATATCATAGACATTCGGAAAATAGCATAAGGTTAAACACAACAAAAGGTTCTACAGACGATTCCTCACTTTATGCCTTTTACTAAATTAGTGTATATATATAGGGCATCTTCTTCATCTTTTGCACCAACTATTGTTGCAGCACCGCTTGTCAGAAAGCTCACTGACAATTTGCTTTGATTATTACTTGTCGCAGTAATTCCCAAGTTGCCTCTAGTTTTAACCTGATATCCTAACAATTCCAAATTCTTTGCTATTCCATTTAGATGAATTGAAGATATTTCAGGTGGAGTGACGGTATATGTTCTCTTACCATTGTCTCTGCCGCATAACTCTTCAATTATCAACTGCTGATGTGCAACAAATTTTTCTTTGTCTAGTCTCTTATTTGATCCACATGAAGGACATTCCTCATGTCTGCAGACTTGGATCTTTTCAAATGAGAGTTCGTTCAAATCAATGTAAAGCAGCTTGTTTACAATTGTCGGTTGCTGTCCTGTGATTACCTTGACTGCTTCAGATACTTGGATACCAGCTACCAAATATAGAATCGATGGATGTACTCCTTCGGTGCTGCAAGTAGGCATCTCATCCTCACTTAATGCAGGGAATATACATCGCAAACATGCAGACTTATTTGGCAAAATAGTACACACAGAGCCCAACATTCCTAGTGCCCCTGCATAAATAAACGGTATATTGAATTTAATGCAGGCATCGTTTATCGCATATCTTGCATCAACACTGTCAAGTGCATCAATAACAATATCACATCCCTTAACAACACTTTCGGCAGTGTATTTGGTCAATGAAAGTGGAACTGCTTCAATTTCAACTGCGGAATTCATTCTTCTTAAATTTTCTACTGCTACTTCAACCTTGACTTTGCCAATATCATTCTCTGTGTAAAGGTGTTGTCTGTGCAAGTTCGAAATTTCTATAACATCTCTGTCAACTATTTTTAATTTACCAACACCCATTGCGGTTAATTGAGTTGCAACAGGATTTCCAATTCCGCCAGCACCAACGATGCAAACTTTGGCATCTCGAAGTTTTTCCATTCCAACGAATCCAATTTCTTCAAGCATTATTTGCCTGGAGTAGCGCCTTAAATCTTCATTTGTTAGTTCTGCTCCACCCGCTACTGCTGGCAAGATATATATAGAATCACCATCTGTGAGCGACGTTGTCGTACCGCCAGCACTACTAAAGCGCGTGTTTTTACCATTGATGTAAATGTTAATTAGAGGACGTGGTTTACCATTAAAATCAAATACTCTGCGCTTAAAGTCCTCTCCCATATGGTCGGAAAGTTTTGTAAATGCATCATCTAGATTTCCTACTTCTAACGAAATTTTCCTCTCTCCTGTACCTTTATTCAAAACCGATGGAATTACGAATTCAATTTTAGCCATTTATTTAATCTCACCATCATATCAAGTGCAAAATTATCTAATCATCGCAGAAACCATTTGAGCATCTGGTTTTACAACATTAAGTTTTGGAAGCACATTTATAATTGCTTCCGTAGCCTTGAGTCCATTACCCGTGATATAACAAACTACTTTTTCATCCTTATCGATTTGTCCTTCTTCAATTAGCTTTCGAAGCACTGCTACGGAAACCCCACCTGCAGGCTCTGTAAAAATACCTTCGGTCTTAGCAAGCATCAGTATTCCATCGATAATTTCTTCATTAGTAACATCTTCTGCAATCCCATTATATTGCCTCAATCTTTTCAATACATATAAGCCATCTCCAGGGTCTCCTATTGCAAGACTTTTCGCAATTGTTTCAGGTCTTTCAACTGGAACAATTTCATCGCTTTTTCTCTTGAATGCGTCAACTACAGGAGCGCATCCCTGAGGTTGCGCAGCGATGATCTTCAGATTTGCTATGCTATCGATTAATCCTAGTTCGTGAAATTCTTCAAATCCCTTACAAATTGAATTTAACATTGCTCCACTTCCGACTGGAATTATCAGACTGTCGGGAACTTGCCAATTCATCTGCTCGGCTACTTCATAAGCAAGCGTTTTTGAGCCTTCTACATAATATGGTCGCATATTTATATTTACAATACCAATACCTTTAGAGTCACCAATTACAGAAGCAACCCTGTTAGCATCATCATATGTTCCATCTACCGCTACAAATTCAGCGCCATATGATAATGCCTGTGCGATCTTTACGTGCTCAATGTCAGAAGGGGCAAAAATATAGCAGGGCAATTCTGCTTTTGCAGCATGGGCTGCTGTCGCAGAAGCAAGATTACCTGTAGAGGCGCAACCTACCGCTTTTAATTTGATTTCTTTGGCTCTTGAAACAGAAACTCCAGCAGGCCTATCCTTGAACGAAAACGTAGGATTAACGGAATCATTTTTAATAAATAAATTTTTCATTCCTCCCACTACTTTACCAAGCCTATCTGCGTGTTGCAAAGGAGTAAGACCAGCATTCAGATTCACAATATTGCATTTATCTTCAACAGGGAGAAGTTCAAAATAACGCCAGTAGGTTTTGTCTTGTCTTGATGCAAAAGTATCCTTTTTTATATCAGAAGTAAGCTTGTAAATAACATCAAGTGGGCCAAAACATTCTTCACACACGTATATAAACAGCGGTTCATATTCTCTACCGCATTCTCTGCATCTCAACGACTGTATATAACCCATATCTGCTATAAACTCTAGAAAAGTTATAGATAAGGTTCGCTAATAACAATTTTAATAATACTAAACTTTTTCTCAAAAATAATTATAAAAACTAAATTTTGTTCGTTATAGTAATTACATAAAATGTAACATTATTTAAATATTTTTCATAAATAGTCAATTATTTTTTACTTTTTCCAATAAGCTATGAAAACATGATCTGTTACCAGTATGACATGCAGGAGTCTTTGAATCTACCAGATATAATAAAGCATCGGAATCGCAATCAACCAATATCTCTTTAACAGGCTGTATGTTTCCAGACTCTTCTCCTTTCATCCATAATTTATTATGAGAAGTACTCCAAAAATGGGCATTTCCGGTACTAATAGTATTGTTAATTGCTTCTCTGTTGGCATAAGCAAGCATAAGAATATCCTTTGTTTTTCTGTCTTGAACTATCACAGGCAACAGACCGTTTCGTTTTGCAAAATCAATATCGCGCATTGACCTGATATTCATATGCATATTCCTTTTTATCTCCCGTATTAATTATATGGTTCTCGTACTCCTAAAGATTTCGATATGAGCTATAAGAAAATAAGAATTTTTAGCAAAAAAGAACGTTGTTACTAAGATTATCTTCATTTCCATAGATAATTTTACAATAGAAACTCCAAAGTACCAATTATCTATCAATAGCCCCTTTAGATATCTTCTAGCATTGGGATTACAAGATAAAAACAGCACCCCCTTTAACTCAACTATATCTCATGCAGGTGGACTGAATGCTTAGAATAATGATTCGGAGTTTATGAAATTGGCGGTCTAAATATAGACATGGGAAACTTTATGGTATCTCGACTTAAATTATTTATATATATATATAAATATATATATCATAATAAGTTAAAGATACAACATACAAATACTGATGTGGAATAAAAATAGTTATTTCAAAATAAAGTACCTAAGTGACACCAGTCGGTCTCTGATGTTCCTCATGTTCTAGTTTCTTATGTTGTTCCTTATCCTGTTCCGTTGTAAATATTATACCACATACATCGCATTTGATGCTCGAGGGGGAAGAGGCTGGTTTGTTGTCTCTTGTTGTCATTATATACACTGTCACATTTATTGGATAAGTAGGTTTTCGAAAATAAGTAATGTACTTGACATTGGGAGATCAAAATCGGAATTATCATGAAAGGGGATTAATCGGTTCTTCTAATTTAAGTAAATAGAAGTCAATTATCTTTAATATAACACCAGATAGAGAAAAATCATGAATGTTAAGTCGCGACTAATACAAGCCAATAAGGAAGAAGTCTTTTCGAGTGACGGAAAAGTTCATTGGCCATTTGTTATACTTATATTTGAATAATTCACTTCGACTATAACCACAGAAGTATGACAATTAATACTACTGACAAAGCGGGCGGGATTTTGCATATCGGATTTGATGATACTGATTCTCTATTAGGCAGATGCACTACACAATTGGCATTTAAAATTACAGACTATTTGCTAAATAAGATAGACGCACAGTTTCTTGATTATCCGTTATTAATTAGATTGAACCCAAATATTCCATGGAAGACCCGTGGAAATGGCTCTGTTTGTCTAAGAGTAAGGATAAAAAATCATGAAAAAGTAGTTGAACATATAAAAAAACGTGTAGAGGAAGGATCAGATATAGGCTCAGGAGCAAACCCAGGCCTTGTATTTTTTAACGGAGAAAAGATACCAGATGCCGTGAAAGAATTCAGCAGAGTTGCAATGTTTGATGTTCTAAGCAGAAATAAAGCAGAAAAAGTTGCAAAAGAGCATTTTGTTCAATATTTCACTTTTGGAAACGGCCAGGGCCTGGTAGGCTCGTTAGCAGCAATTGGTTCTATGTTATATGGAGATCATACCTTTGAAGCCATAGCATACAGAAAACGAGAAAATTATGGTACCATGAGATTATTGGATATATCGAAGGTAATTGATTTAGACAAAGAAACGTTTCCGAATACCTTTAACAATTATGATCGAAATCATAGACGGGTACGAATTGCGCCGCATGGGCCCGATCCTGTATTCTGTGGGATAAGAGGAGAAAAACCAGAACTTGTGGTTTCATCGCTGGAGAGATTACAACCAGAAGAGAAATTGGATGGATACATGGTGTTTCGGTCAAATCAAGGAACAAATATGCATTTGCAAAATGAATTGAATTTATCAGAGATTAAAGCTTATACTGCCGGCTACCTTCGCTGCAAAATCATTACAAAGCCTCGTACCATACAAGGAGGGCATGTCTTGTTTGAAGTTGAAGATTCTAAATGTTCTATTTCTCAGGCTGCTTGCATATGAACCAACGGGTTTAACGAAAATTGCTTCAAAATTCGAAATAGGAGACGTTATTGAAATTGGTTGTGGAGTTAGAAAGGCAACATCAAAACATCCAAAAACTTTGAATATAGAATATATTTCTGTCCTAAAACTTATAGAAGCGTATGATTTGCATAACCCTTTATGCAAATCTTGTAAAAAGCGAATGAAGTCAGAAGGAAGAAATAAAGGATTCCAGTGTGACAGATGTCAATATAAAGACAGTAACGCAAAGAAAATTTGCGTACCACAAAATAGAAATGTTAAGACTGGGATCTATATTCCAACTCCAAAATCTCAAAGACATTTAACCAAACCCATACACAGGTATGGCATGGAAAAGATGTTCCCAAGTTTCAATTCTGAATCGAAACTGTTTTCTAGATGGTTTTTTTTTCTTCTTCTTCTTCTTCTTTAAACTAGTAATGCTATAGATATTATTATCAATCAGAGCCCATTGAGTATTGTCTCCTCATTCAAGTAACTGTATATTATCTCTCACATTTTAAAAAGAATACTAGCCAGTAACCGCAACTGCAATTGCAGTAATGCGATCAGATAGTACAAAATAGGCTAATGTTAAGTATAAAACCAGTTTTGATGTATATTATTTTTCATATTGATAGTTTTTTCTGTATTTTTAATAAATCTATATAGAATGACATCAAAATAAAGTCTTTAGAGATAATTAATTTTCGAAAATAATAGCGGGGGGTTGATTTGAACATACGGCTACATGCTTTGAGCAAATGTAGAAACCGCTCTGCGGGTTATGAGCCCGCCGGGATTACCTAGCCTCTATTTTTGAGATCTCGGCTTCCCCACCCCGCTGACAGCATGTCTGTACAAGGGAAATATATCTCTGTCTCTTCTAAAATAAATGAATGTATAAATATCTAATTTTGGCATTAATTATTTCTCCTTTGCGTAGAATATAGAATTCATCTTGTCTACATCTACAAGATGAATCTGTCAAAAGGCAAGTGATAATTTACTGTAACTTTTAATCGGCTAACTTCCAATGCTGTCAAAGGACTACCTTAATAATCCACTTGGCAACGTAATGTTCAACCGGTTGGGTGGCTTGAAGGGATTTTCGTACCACTTGCAAATCTATCGCATGATCTCAAACTGGCAATGGTTTGTTCTATATTCTTAATGTCAATGATTATTTAGAATCACTTAACTTCAAAATTTTATTAAAAGCATTCTGACAACCTTCAGGTCCTATGCCTTGAATCTTTATAATATTTTTAATGACCAGGTTTGACCATGATCTATCTGGTCTCTGAACTAACATTGGGACATCCATATGTTTTAGCATTGAATAGTCATTTTCGCTATCACCCAATCCAAAAAATATAACGTCATTGTGATACTTCTTTTTAAAAAGTTTTCTCAATATGCCTACAGCCTTGCCCTTATCATTGCCAATTGTCACATCAAAAAATCTCCCTCCGTGGATAACATTTAGGCCCACCTCTTCAGCACCATGGGTAAATCTGGCCAAGTCATTTTTTCCTATTTGTATGATGGTTTCGCTGTATTCTCGCTGAGCCATCCTACGTGCATAATCAATTGACATACCTGCTATTTTACCGAGATCTTCCAAGGAAATATCAGAGACGCCTTTAAATTCTATTTTGAATTTTTCTCGGATATTATTAAGTTTTGATCTAATTTCATTTGTAGACTTTCCTAGCTCGATTATAGTGCAGTCCCTTATTTCTTTAGAGTTAGGAGTATCAAGGGAAAAATGAAAATAATCCTTAGGAATGATTATTGCCCCCCCATTTTCTATAATAAATGGTTCCTCGCTTAACTCAAGGTCGTCTCTTACTTTATTTTGCTCAGCCCAGGTTTTTGCAGAACAAAGGATGACTGGAATATTATTCTCTTTTAATGTGTGAATCAATGCTTTTGTGTTTTCTCCATATTCACCAGTATTGATATCAATCAAAGTACCATCTATGTCAGCAAATATTACTCTATGTCGCATGCAAATATATGAATATGTGTTGTACCTCTTATGAATTCGTTAAGTTATCGATAGTAGTAAGAAATAGATGATAATAGTCTTTCTCACTTAGCTCGGTGATCATTCTGACGACATGATGATATAAACTATAATGTATTGAGAATCTTCTTCTCTTGTAATTGATGTAATACTTTAACGCACCGACCTTTTCTTTACGTTTCGGTTGTTTGCTTCGAAAATACTATAAGAACTCCCTATACATTTCCTTAAAATGAAGGAGACGTCATTGAATTCCAATTGACAAGTTTTAAATAACAATTAAATTGAGATGGTGCGGGAGGTGGGATTTGAACCCACGAACCCCTAAGGGATGAGGTGACCCAGTCAAATGATCAACATCTGAGCATCGCGTCGGACAAACTTGCCCGATCTCACGCCGTTGACCTGGCTTGGCAACCCCCGCGGCAGATTGCTATGATATCACACTACAATATATATATCATAAAATTCATGAATTTGTTTTTAATCAAATATATTTTGTTCTCATTAATAGAGATATCCACTGTTACTTTGTATTATACCATTGTGCAAATTTCTCCAGCGCTTTTGCACGATGCGAAACTTCTATTTTTCTATTTTGTATCTGTAACTGGCCAAATGTAATATCAAACCCCACCGGAATAAAGATTGGATCGTAACCCCAACCACCTTCTGTAATTTTATCAGAAATCTTTCCCTCTATTTCACCTGCAAAACTTTGTGAATATGTACCATCATAGAATGCAAAAAAAGATTTGAAGCATGCAGACCTGTGTTTTGAATTTGAAAGTAGTTTCAGGATTCCATTGTTTCCAATAGTTTTATAGGCATAAGATGAATATTGACCCGGAAAACCATTCAACTCATGTATAAACAAGCCGTCGTCTTCAACGATAACAGGTTTTGATATTTCTGCAAATGCATCTTTTGATTTTGCTATTGCAATTTCTTCAATTGAATCTGACTGTATTTCAACTAACAATACTTTATAAAATTCGACTATAATATCATATTTTGAAAGAACTGATTGAATTTCCAAATACTTGTTATTATTAGTGCTTACGAAATAAAGCGAACTCATGCAATCTGTGAAATCTTCACTACAATAAAAATTATAATAATACATATGAGAATTCTTTCTTTAGTTAACTACAGCCAACCTGCTCCATTTTGGCATACCCAACTCATTTACAAGTATTATCTTGATATAAAGGATGAAGGAGTTAGAAGAGCATTTATTGAATTGAGGCAGTTTATAATGAAATGGAATAATAATGTTGATCTAAAGATTTGCATCTGAAATTAAACAATAGATCTATTGCGTAATTACGAAAGAAAATCTCTTCATGATGGTCAGTTTTGCTCTTTTTTTAGAGTGACATCCCACCATTAGTTCGTATTATTCTGAAATTTACCAATCCTGAAACAATGTCAGAAGCATGATCATATCTTCCAAGCCTGTTTCTAAATTTAGTACCCATTATTCCGAACTTTTTAATTCTGCTTACCGTGTGCTCGACTATTATCCTTAGTTTGGAATACTTTCTATTGTATCTCTTTTCTCCATCTGAGAGTTCACTTTTCCTTTTTTTTCTAAATGGCAGTACATACTTTACAGTGGGAAAGTCATTCTTAACTCCCAAGTAGCCAAGGTCAAGGACATTTTCAACTTGCAGCGGAGTTATAGGATGTTTATTTTTGAAAATCTCATAATCATGTATTCTTCCCCAATCATGACCTGTTTTGTGTAGTATGGTACCCTCACTGTTTACCATATATTGTGTCTTGATAGTATGCTTCCTCTTTTTGCCAGAGTAGTAGCTCTTCCTTCTCCTTTTGTTCTTTGGCCTTGGTATCTCCTGTTCGGAAGAATCTATGAAAGCCTTGAAGCCTGGAAAGTACTCCTCAACTTCATCTATGGTTCTAAGCCTTCTTGTACGTTTATACAACTTCTTTGGCAGCGGGATACACTGCTTGATAAGTGGTTCTATAATGGATATATCTCTGCAGATATTACTCTGGTCAAGATCAAATAGAAATCCTGATAATGTAAAGGTAATGTACAGTCTGTAATAGACTAGAAGCATCAAGAATCTTTCTTTGGCTTTCAGCTTGAATGGTCTACCAGCACCAATATCTCTTTTTCTTTTCCTATTGGAAAGACGCTTTCTTTCATGCTCATCATATTTCGATTCTATTTCTTTAGCAATGACATCAAATTCTGATACAGCCAGTCCAGTAAACGATTTAAATAACAACGGCCTTCTTGATAGGCGAGCGTAAGACATCAACTGAGTATGTAATATGAACGGATCAATGGAGAATAAAGCTCTAAGCTTTCAATTACGCAAGAGGTCTAATGTGTATAGTAAGATAGCATAGCATATGAAATGAACCACTTCAAATTTATTCTGCTGCTCTAAAATTACTGTAAAAAGAAAGGAAAGGAAAGGAGACTAGCTGGCTTTCATATACTTGCTACTTAGATACTTGGCATATCCAACTACCTGTATGAGATGCAACGAATAGTGATATTAGGTATAAAAAAAACAATATCAACTTACAAACCCAATATGCCAGGTTTAGAAAATATTTACTACTTGGTTATTCAATTATGACATTGTCATTTAACGTCATTTTATCAAACTATTTGTGATGGCAAACTTTAGCAATAACTGGACTAATGACGTGAGATCAAATACACGTGAGAGGATAAAGGAGAGTGTAAAAACGCCTCAACCGCTCAAGCCAAGGGTTGAATACGCAAAGAACAAAATTCAGGCTCAAAATCAGAAATTGGCTGTCATCCTAGAGAAATTAAAAGGAAAAGAAAAAACGCTTTTTTCTCAAGTCATCTCACATCTACAGAAACATGATGCTCAGCAGGCTAAGATGAAATCAAACGAATTAGCACAGATTAGAAAAACAGCAACAACGATCTCGCAGTTAAAGATGGGTGTCGAACAGGTACATATGAGATTAGAATCAACAATAGATATTGGAGATGTAATGGGCGCCATAGGACCAGCAATGGGAGCATTGACAAGAGTAAGATCCGGTTTGTCAGGAGTGGTACCAGACGTAGATCTAGAATTAGGAGAAATCAATGGAGTCTTCGGTGAAATTATGATGAATGCAGGAGATATAACCAATGCGTCATTTGCATTTGATGCTAGCGAGCGGCGAAGGTGTAGACAGAATACTGGCCGAAGCAAGTGCCGTTGCAGAACAGAGAATGAGCGAGAGTTTTCCAGATGTTCCTACAGGATCATTTAACAAGAAGAGTTCAAGGTCCTCTATAGGTGAACATTCACTATAGTGCGATTTCTAAATTAGATTCCTATCATTTTTTTATTTATTTATTTCATCATGGTTAGATGATCCTAAATGTCACTCGAAAGAAAACTAGAACCATTTGAGAGCCTATCTTAGATGATGCTACATTTTCACAGTTAGTTTTTTAATATCTAAATAGTTTTTGATTTTTTTAAAAATAATTAATAATATAAAGAACTAAAACATAAAGAGATATCATATATCGCGTATTGGCATATATCTTAGATCTCTTGTGTAATTAGAAGTCTTAGAGCTATATTCCTCTTCACATAGGATATCTATCTGACAAGCTCTTTGATGTCCTATAGCAAATTATGTAAGAAACCTTTGATATTCAGGTCATTTACCGGAGTAACTGTATCTGAATTTGAATCCATTTGTAACGAAATTGAACATAACTACGAAGAGCACGAAAGAAGACGTCTTCTATCAAGGACGAGAATACGGGATATAGGTGCTGGTAGACCATTTAAGCTTAAAGTTAAAGAAAGATTCGTTATGCTTCTAGTATACTACAGATTATACATTACATATACATTATCAGGATTTCTGTTTGACCTCTGATCAAAGCAATGTTTGTAGAGATATATCAATGATGGAACCACTTATCAAGGAGTGTATTCCATTGCCAAAGAAGATATACAAACGTACTAGGAGATTAAGAACTATAGATGAAGTAGAAGAGTACTTTCCTGGATTCAAGGCTTTCATAGACTCTACAGAACAAGAAATTCCAAGACCTAAGAACAAAAGAAGAAGGAAGAGTTACTATTCAGGTAGAAAGAAGAAACATACTGTCAAGACACAATTGATGGTAAACAGGCTGAAGGATTGATACTGCATAAGACAGGTCACAGAAGTGGAAGAAAACATGATTATGACATTTACAAACACAATCATTCTATAACTCCATCACAAGTTGAAAACATAGTTGATTCTTGGTTATCTTGGCATTGAAAAGGACTTTCCCACTGTAACTCTGTACTTCGTATCAAAAAGAAAAAGGGTACATTGCTTTCATGTGATGAAAGAACTTACAACAAGAATCATTCTAGGCTAAGGATCATAGTAGAACATACCATATGTAAGATCAAAAAGTTTGGAATAATGGGTACTAAATTTAGAAACAGATTAAGGAATTACAATAACGTATCTGATATAATATCCGGTCTCCTGAACTTCAGAGTTATACAGTCTGACAGCATTTCAATCTAAGAAGACGGCTAAAACAAGTAGGGTGTTAGACTATAGTTGCTAATTACGCAAGATATTTATGCACCTGGCAGACTATCTTAAAGGACGAAAAGATAGAAGGGAAATTGTACAAGGTAAAAACATATGTAATAGGTGCAGTCAAAATTTCGAAAACGAAGAAGAATTAGAAAAACAAACAAAGAAGGAACATTCAAACATGGTTAAGGGTTGATGTGAATATATATATTTTGTTGTTCCTCGGCATATAACGGTGCGTGCATATCACCATGCTTCTCTAAGGATGGTAAGATCTGAGTATATAATAAGGCAATACGTTTAATGGAAATACATTATTTGATCTTAAATTTAACGAGCAATTGATAGGACAAGAATTGTTTAATTTGAAAGGGCATGTTCGTGTTGATCATATGTTAAAAAGAAGGAGGAGGAGAAGAAGAAGATCAGCATTTCCCAAACTGATATGGAAATAGTTTTGTGTATATATTGCAGCTTTAGTTTCTAAATTTTAAACAAACAATATAGAGCTCACTACTCTGTTGTCTGCTGGCACCAGGTTTAGTCAGTAGCACTTTGTGGAAATTAGAGTTTAGATCGTCCTTTACTTCATTTAGCAATCCTCCTTCGAATACCTTGAAAATTGCATTACCATCTTTCTTCAATATTTTTTGTGCTACACTAAGGGCACTTTTTGTAATGGAGATCTGCCTTACATGATCAATATCCCAAATTCCACTGACATTAGGAGAAAGATCAGATAATACTACATCTGCTTTAGAATTTAGAATCTTAATAACTTCATCAATTATCTCCTGATCCTCGATATTGCCATGCAAAATTATTGCTCCTTCTAGAGGTTTTACCTCCTTGAGATCTATTCCAATAACTTTACCATAGGAGCCAACTTCTTTTATTGCTACCTGTAGCCACCCACCAGGAGCACATCCCAGATCGATTACTTTGTTCCTTTGTCTAAAAATATGATAAGAATTGTTTAACTGTAAAAGTTTGTAGGCAGATCTACTTCGATAGCCTTTGTCCTTAGCTAATTTGCGATAACGGTCTTTTCGTGCATCAGAAAGCTTCAATCAAGTAAAAAAAGTTATTTCAATTTGTTATAAAAATATTGCGTGTTGTAATAAACTTCGGCAAAAATCAATACACCAACAACTCTAAGGTAATCCAGGGATTATATTTGGTTCATATGTGTGCGTACTGCCCACTTTATCCATTGTTCCTTGCTGATATGTATCGTATTTTTTGTAGACTATGGATTATGGTGCACTAGTAGCAGAGCAATACACGCGTGGAAACAACCAATGGTATCAATGATGATCTAGATCTTGACTTTAAGAAGAGTGCAGTTACATCCTTCTCTTGGCCTGCGGTTTACATAGCAGTAGAAGAACCATTCAGCGCACTTAAGCAACTATCATTCTCGGTAAGGATATTTGCACTATCGGTTTGGACCATTTATGTAGTAAACAGGCTTCAACACAAGTATCATAGTTGAATTAATTTTTTCTCTCTTTCTTTCTCTCTCTGCATATTCTCTTTCTTATTTTCTATATATCTCCTACGCATATTTGTGCAACTTCGCCGTTATTATTTAGGTCCCATATCATATAGCGACTGAAATAAATATTATAATATAGAAGGCATTTTAGAACTACTGCTAATGGGCTTTAGAAGGTTTTTTCTTATTCGATTGGCAAGGATGTTTATTACTCTGTCTGCCGTGCTTTTGATAACTATTGTCATTACTGGGTTCAACCATGGATGACATTCTTAGACGCAACATACAACTAGGTGTCATAGAAGATCTTAGCCACAATACTAAATTAAATTCCAGTTTTAAGACTCATGAAGAACAGCAAAACTATATCTACAACCAGATAAAGTCGAAAGTACATGCACAGGGTCTTGATGAACCATGGTATTCACCAAAATCTCTAGGAATAAAGTTTTTCAAAACAATGACGTTGGACCTTGGCAACGCACTCTTCTTGACTAGTAACGCAGGATCACAAAAGGTAAGCAACATAATAATGGAAAAGTTACCCAACACCGTATTATTATTTACTACATCTACCATCATAATTACATTTATCGGAATGTATCTTGGAGCATTTTCTGCTAGCAAGGCCGGCTCATTGATTGACAGGTTTACCTCAGCGTCTGCAATATTTAGCAGCAGTGTCGCTACCTTTTTTATAGGAATGATCATGATAATTGTCTTTGCATATATTTTACACATATTTCCATCTAGGGCGACGCCATTAACAGCCCCTAATGATCCATATTATATTTTTGACCTTCTTTACCATATGACCCTGCCACTAATCACTTTAGTTTTGGTTGGCTTCGGAGCATGGGCCTATACAGTTCGTTACTATGTAATCAACGTTTTTAATGAGGACTTTATTACAGCCAAAAGAGCGCAAGGAATATCTGAGAGAAAAATAACTTACTCGCATGCGTTAAAAAATGCAGCACCCCCGACATTCACCTCAATTGCTTTGTCTCTTTCAGGATCGTTGGGAGGTGCCTTTCTTATTGAGATAGTTTTTAATTGGCCTGGCATGGGTTTGCTAGCATTTAATGCTATCAATGTATTTGATACACCAGTAATAATTGGTCTAACCTATATGAGTACCCTGATCTTTGTTGTCACTATGTTCATTGTTGATTTGATGTCTCAGGTACTTTGATCCCAGAGTGAAGACATGATATAGATATGAGTGTTAAAGCAATATTAAAATCTGATTTTTTAAACGAATTTAGAAAGTCAAAGGGCGGTGTAGCAGGTATTGTTATACTTTTCTTTCTTGTGGCTATGTCAATATATGCAGCTGCTTCAGTGCCATTAGACTCATTTAGGCAGTGGAATAACCCCAGCTACTGGATAAAGTATCCTAAATCAGCCATGCCATCATGGACTAATATTTTTGCTTCAAAGAAGCAGCCGGAGCATTTAATCATGGATAAAGCTATAGTAAAATCTCAGATTGATGAAGGAATAAGAACCGTAAAGTATGCTTATAAATTTGCTTTCAATTATGATTTCTTTCCTAACGATTTTATGATAAGCTATGGGGTACGGTATAATTCCACACCTCCTTTGGTCGACGTTGAATTGATACGGCCAGATGGAGAATCATTGGCAATCATCTCAACCTCATTGCCCTCTGCGCAGAGTAGCCAGTACACCTTCAGGGATACTATTTTTTCAACAGAAAGCGAGATCAAGGATAATCTTCGAAATTACATTAACAAGTACTCGTATGCCGTAGATGCGACAAGACCAGAAATAATGCTCTTTTCCGCTAGGGACAAACCCAGCGTCTTAAAAGGCACTTACACATTAGTTCAAACCTTTTCTTTTTTTGATGAGAAAGGAAATGACAAGGTTGTAAGCTCGGAATTTATTCTCGGAGGTAAGGTATATGGATTATTAGGAACAGACGAATTCCGTCACGATTTGTCAATAGGAATACTCTGGGGGACCCCTGTAGCACTATTTATTGGATTATCCGTTGCTATTGTATCTACATTTGTAGGATTGATCTATGGCTTAGTCGCTGCTTACAGAGGAAGGAAAACAGAGCCAGGTCTGATGATGGTAGTCCAAATTATTATTAACATTCCCACTTTGTTCATACTTATCATACTATCTATAACAATAGGCAGAAACATCTTTCTAATAGTGGGATATTTTATTTTATTTGGATGGGTAGGCATGGCCCTGATCAGTCGGAGCATGGGATTGCAGATAAAGACGTATACATATATCGAAGCAGCAAAGTTGATGGGAGAATCCGATATAAGGATAATCTTTAGACATATAATACCACAGTTACTGCCATTTGCCTTTGCAAGTATAGCATTATCTGTCCCCAGCGCTATTTTATTGGAGTCCGGACTAAGTTTTTTAGGACTTGGAGACCCGACAATTCCTACTTGGGGTAAGATACTTCACGATGCGCAGTCTACAGATGCGGCTGCAAGGGGAATGTGGTGGTGGATAGCACCTCCTGGAATAATGATAGGAATTACAGGAGCGGCTTTTGTTCTAATTGCCCGGGCCTTGGAATCCATAGTAAACCCAAAAATGATAAATCCCAAAATGAAAAAAGCCTAACCATCTATATACTGCTACTACTTTTATTATTATTGTTATCCTTTTGAAATAATCTTATTTTTTCAAGCATAGAGTCGGAAAGCTTTAACGTATACGCAGATGCATCATCTGACGAGAATTTTGAAAGTTCTTCTAAGAATTTTGTTTTGTCTCTGCTTCTTTCGTATAATCCACCAGATTCCTTAATACAGAGAGGAAACTTTTGCATCTTGGCACCGTTCTTGTTTAGATGGTTTATAAATGCACGATAACCGTTAATATCATACCACTCTAATCCCTTCTCTTCACAAAACATTATCCATGTATCTATGGTATTTTGGAAGAAAGCTTTGCTGCGAAGTTCTTCGAGAGTCAATTTTATTATTAATAATACTATTAATTTTTATAAATAAGAATGCTGTGTTTTTATTGATTAACACAACACAGCACTTGTGCGCTGCCACCGCACCATTTTTGTATCTATTTATATATATATATATATGCATCACGCCAGTTTGGTCAAAGCTGAAAGATAATCAGATTTTATTTGAGCCTGTTCAAACAACTCTAGCGATATTTTCCATACGGGATAACCTTCAGTTCTGACACATTCTTATGACTATACCGTGCTAGCTTTTTTTATTAACTATAAGATTTCGATATAAAAGTATATATATATCTAAAAATCGTATTGGAAAAACTGGAATAGCACATCAACTGTTAGATTATTCCATTGGAAAACCCATTGGAAAAAGTTTTTCCACAACTAATAGTTAGTCTTTACCTCATGTGGATAGTATAACATTCCACAACGTTTTCCATTGGAAAAAAAGGCTTTCCAATAGCTTTTCCATTGGCAAAATCGAGACTTTTGTATTACTTTTGTTTACTAAAGTAAACATGTAGATTGATTACGTTTACATTAGTTTACAGAACTTGACTACGTATCTTGTAAAAACAAAAGCAAAAGCAGAAGCAGAAGCAGAAGCAGAGTAGTAGAGGATTCAGTCATATTGTTGTTTAGGAATATATTATACGTTATGAAAAATACAGACAAAATGTTTTATAAGTCATCTTCTAACTGAATCAGTTCTTTGTCTAGAATATATATATCCATATATAGATTCAGAAGAACATCTGCTCATAAAGCCCTTGTACAAAGTCAGTACAGTGGTAGAAGATAGAATTTCTAATTCCATACTGTTGCCATTTCTGTCAAATGCACCTATTGTCGTATCCGCATATGGGTGGCTAATAATAACCGATACCACACCATAATAATTATTTAAATCTTCAAGCGATGGTTTGTTAGAGCTGCTCGGGTGTGAATGAGCAGTGCCTATATATGAGAGATCAAAAGGTAAATCATAAGTGGGAAACCCAGAATAATAAGGACCATGTGAAGAAAAGGGAGGAATAATTAATCCGTTAATAATGATTTGATGTTTTTTGTTATTGGTTTTTCCCTGTAAAATCAAAATCCCCTCATTTGGATGCCATGTCTTGGCATATGTGATAATCCCATCTGCAACTTGTCGAGTCAATAAAACCTGTCTCTTTCTGGAAGGTTCAGTTTTCTCCTTATTTCTGTTTTTAAAAAACACTCTGATTTATTTTATTATGAATCTTTTATTTTAATATTGACTGCGTTCTGTTCACTTATTGAGTTCTATAGATAGTGTTAATAATAGGATCATAGAAAATTTCCAGTCCTGTTAATCTATATTTTTGTTGTTGTTGTTGTTCAAAACATATGAAAACGATTTCTTCTACTACTACTACTACTTATTATCAAACATTAACGGACATTTTCCCAAAAAAAAACAATAAATCCTTTATGTTTATACTACCCTTCTTTTGGAATTTTCTTATCTACAACTAATATGTCATTATTATCTTCAGGCGACCAATTATCAGTGGCCATTTCTTTCTTTCTCTTTTCAATATCTTCTAGCGCCACTTTGATGTAGTCTGCATCTATCTCTGTCCCCATATAGTTTACACCCAATTTAATACATGCCAAGGCAGTAGTCCCTATTCCCATAAATGGATCATAAACAAGCATATCTGGTTTTAGTCCATGCATCTTTATACAAAGATAAGGCAGTTTCTCAGGAAATACCGCTGGATGATATCGACTTTCTTGAATGGTAGGATACGGAATAAACCATACGTTACCTCTGTCCCTTTTATCTTGCGTTGCAGACTTCCACCTTCCAATATTTGTCTTATCTTGATAAGGCACACCAATTGCTCTTTTATTCAGTTTTACATTGCCTTCTTTTGTAAAATGAAAGATATATTCTTGAATGTCAGTTAGGTACCTGTCACTAACTATTGGTTTAAAATGACCTATTGAATAGTCTCGGATTCCATTATTTTTTCCAACATCCGTTTTTTCAAACGAGATTGATTTTATCCAATGAATTGTATTTTGTAATTGATACTCAGCTTTTCTAAAATTCTCGATTACCTCGAAGGGAAGCATAGGATAAGACGGTGTTCCACCTATGTTAAGAAAGAATGAACCATTATCTTTTAAAATTGAATAACTTAATCGGGCTATTTCACAAAGCCAATCCAAATAGTCTTTTCTTCCTTTATTGTCTCTATATGAGCCATATTCTTTATTGATATTATACGGGGGTGATGTCACAATAACATCTACTCTTATGCCATGTGAAATGGCTCTTTTCATAAAGTCTTTGCAATCTTCATGATAGATGTTGTTGTTGTTGTTGTTTAGTTCCACCACTTTATAGTAACCTTATGGAAACCAGCTAATAACCTCTTTTCTTATCATTTTAGATACAAACTTCGAGAAAAGACATTAATACAATTTACATTAATGTAATCCATGCATTATTTATTTTTTCCTCGATTTTGATTCCACAAACTTCAGCAGGGAGCTATCTTTCTTTTGCCTTGTAATCCTTCATATGGTCTCACATAATTATATGATAAGTATGATAATAAAAAAATAAACCTTCTATTTGAGATAGCCCGTATAAACTTCAACAATAGGAATGATAATACAATATGATGTAGCAATCTAAGTAATTGTACAGAATTCAGTTGAATATATGGCATTTAGTAATTTTCTCGAAAATGATAATAGATAATAAACAGGGAGCTTGTTATTAATTTTATATAGCGTATGATAGGACGAATGAAAGATATAGAAAAGGATAGAATAATATTTCGTCGGGGGGTAGTTGGAAATGATGAAGATGGAACGCCCCTATTAATCAACTACAAAGGAGAGGGATATCGAGTCAATGATACTGCTGTCTCATTATGGAATATGTGTAACGGTATAACTTTTCAAGAGCTTGTTTACGAGGTACTGCGAATCTCTAGCGATGATGAATCGAAGGTCAAGAAATCGCTTTTAGAAATGTTAAGACAACTCAAGAAGGCTTCTGTTGTAGAAATTAAAAAAGTAAAAGAAAATACAGTCATACCACGTTAAATATTATTATATGAAAAGATGTAGTGCAAGAGAGAGAGTTCTAATACTTACCATATGCAGTACTAATAAACCAAGGCCAAAGAGTTTTTCTTAAATAAAAAAACGAGAACTGGCTATTTACTATTGCTTAGAATTTATTATTAGTGTTTTTTTATGAATCTCTAAAAAACAAACTAAACGTTGAAATATGAATGTTAATCTTTTTAAATGCCATAAAGAAGATCTGCTTTAGCTGTTGCATCAGCATATAAAGCATAGTATAGTATGTTTTAGTTACAACATAATAATAATAGTGGCAGTAGCAGTATATCTGAGTGATCATTAAAAAATGCTATCTTTTTTAAGGGCTTTATACTACGAATGAATTGAATAATGGCTAATAATTGCTCTCTTTTTCTCTTAGAAGTAGGCCTTGCTGCGTTTGATGAGAATAACAATCTACTAATCTCAAAGAAATTTGACAATGCAATAAGTTCCTACCATTCACTGAAAAGTGGAGAAAACTCAGATGAGCTTAAAGAGATTATCGAAAAGCTGCGCTCTTTTGATGATATAGCAGTTAACGACCAAAGCGTCGCTTTTCTTCTAAAACGCTCTGGTTTGAACAGCCATATAATGCCGCAGGAACAACAAGACAAAATACAGAATGCAAAACCTACATTCATTGTCGATTCTCAATTAGCAAACAATGAAATGGAAGCGACTCAGGCATTAAGAGATTTTGCTATCAAATATTCATCTTCTAAAGTAAAAGAGGCTTCGGAAAAACTTGATCTTCATATCATTCAATCCATTAATGCCATGGATGAACTTGACAAAATAATTAACATAATAGGAGCTAGAATGCGTGAATGGTATGGTCTGCATTTTCCGGAACTTGACAATTTAATACAAAGCCTTACAGCCTACGCAGAAATTGTAACTAGGTCTGGCTTACGAGAAAATATTAACAGAGAAATCTTGGAAATTAGCGGCATCCAGGATAAAAAGGCAGAGATCATAATGGATGCTGCAAGAAGAAGCAAGGGAGGAGACATGACTCCAAAAAATATTGCAATGGTAAAAAAACTTGCTGATGAAGTTATATCTCAATCAGAATTACGCAGAATTTTAGCAGAATCACATAGAATTTGCCATGGAAACCGTGGCTCCAAATATAAAAGCAATGTTGACAGCGTCCGTAGGAGCAAGAATTATTGCTAAAGCAGGAAGTTTGAGCAGATTAGCTGTCCTACCTGCAAGCACTATTCAAGTGCTAGGGGCTGAAAAGGCGTTATTCAGAGCTCTGAAAACTGGAACAAGGCCTCCAAAGCATGGATTGCTATTTCAACACCCATTGATTCACGCTGCCACCAAAGTGGCAGCGCGGTAAAATTGCAAGGGCAGTA
Source organism: uncultured Nitrososphaeraceae archaeon (assembly GCA_963825865.1). Classification (GTDB taxonomy): domain Archaea; phylum Thermoproteota; class Nitrososphaeria; order Nitrososphaerales; family Nitrososphaeraceae; genus CAWGVG01. The sequence continues at coordinate 132,267 of CAWGVG010000005.1, forward strand.
GCGTCCAAACTAGCAATAGCTGCGAGAATCGATGTATATCGCCATGCAGAAAAGGACTTGTCTATTTCAAAACGTTTGGATACTCGAATCGCAGAGATACAAGAAAAATACAAGGAACCAATTATGGAAAAAGAGAGAAGTAGAAGGTATAGTGAGCATATGCAACGCCAACGACAACAGCAACCTGCGGGTATGGGAAAACATAAGTATAAAGACAGAAAGAGGGATAGAAAACGATTTGGAAAGCGACGGTATTAAATGGATATTCTTGGTTGCAAATGCGTATTAAATTAGTATATCATTATGATAGTAATATGAAAAGTACGCGTTAATTTGTCTTTATGCGAGCTTTTAGCATTATTAGCAATTACAAGAAGTCTGATCACGTTTATGTCTGGAAGGAAGCCCACGTTCTTTAGAGGCGGGAGGAATTGCCGACAATGGTAATAAGCTAAATAATAGAATCGCATTTATTGAACAATATCTTTCAATAACATGCTTCAATCTCTAATGATCAGACTTGAAACCTCGAAGAAGATAAAGTTAGATTGCTAGAGACTATGAGAAAATATAATGAAGCATGTAATTTTGTAGCAGAGAAAGCGTTCAATCCTTAAGACTTTTAACTAACAAATACAAATTACATAAAGAAGTATACAAAGAAGTAAGAGAGAGATTTGGCTTGGGTTCTCAGTTTGTTATAAGAGCAATAGGCAAAGTTATAGAAACATACAAACGAGATAAAGAGATTAAACCAGAATTCAAAGAACTTAGGTTCAATACAATACGACCAGAGAAATTCTAAAATAGGAATTGATACGGTATCAATAATGACTTTGCAAGGAAGGTTAAAACTTCCTACTAGAATAGGAGAGTATCAGAAAGCAAGGTTTGATAGGGTTTGTGGTCAATGTGATTTAATATACGTAGAAATATGTTTTTACCTTTGTCGTTACAGTAGATGCACCAGAAAAGTCAGAAGAATATGATCCTGTTGGTGCTTTAGGCGTAGACTTGGGAATTGAAAATATAGCAGTAGATAGCGATAGACAGATATTCGAAAGTAAAAAAGTTGAGAAAGCAAGACAGCATTATAACAAACAAAGATCAGTATTACAGAAAGTTGGAACCAAGTCAGCAAAGAGAAAATTAAAGAAAATATCTGGTAAGGAAAGACATTTTAAGAAAGATACTAACCATGTAATATCAAAGGCCATTGTCTCAAAGGCTAAAGGCACAACTAGAGCGATAGGAATGGAGGATTTAAAGTATATTCGTTCTCGTTCTAGAGCAACTGTTAGATACAAAGGTAGCAAAAGAGACAGGTATTCAAAATGGAGTTTTGGAGAACTAAGGAACTTTGTAACATACAAGGCAAAGAAAGAAGGTGTTCCATTGAAGATTGTAAGTTCTGACAACACTTCAAGGCAATGCCCTAAATGTGAATACATAGATCAGAGAAACAGAAAATCAAGAAATGATTTTGAATGCCTCCAATGTGGATATAATGAAATGGCGGATTATGTATGCAGCAAAAGAATATTGCTGCCAAGGTTAGGGTTAGGGCTGCAGTCAATCAGCCTATTGTAGCAGAGAATTTAATATCTAGTTACAAGCCCCGATGCTTTAGCGTGGGGTAGTTGACATGTTGTGTATTCATACCTGCAGCCTTAGACAACCTATACAACTTTACAAAAGACCCAATATCATCTTTAATTTCTTCATAGATCTGATAAAGATTATCAAGTTGAGTTAGCTTCCAACACTCTTTGTAGTATTGTGTTGCCTCTGTCTCATATTAGGTTTAATGCAATGGCTACTTGTATTGAAGATTTACTATCGGAAATAGATTGTAAGCTTGTGTTGATATATAGACATCTCTGTTGTGTTTGCCCTTCTTCTGATTCCTTCTCTTCTCATGCTTTTTTCAAAATGGCACCTATATCCCTAAATGACATTCCAACTTGAGATATCTCGTGTGTGTTTTTACCTTGGTTGTAATAAAGATCTAAAACAAGTCTTTCCTTTCCTGTCTTGTTAAAATCATATCTCTAATATGTTTATAATAAATACGAAATAAAAATAGAATGATAAAGTTGCTACCACCTGTTACCAATTTTGTTACACCTGCTACTCCTGGTTACCACCTGCTATCATCTGTTACCAGCTGCTACCAAGATATTTCAAACTGAACTCAATAGAGAAGTAATAGGCGCTAATTTTCGTGGCATCAATTTTTCTTAATTATATTTTTATGTGTGCACCTGTGGGTGAATTTATTTAGAGCATGTGACTTGGTCGCATGGTCACACGTTGAAAGTGTTTTGTACCCAAGTGAGACATAAAAAATTTATTTAGAGCAGAATGATTTGTTTTACTGCCTTATGTTAAGGTCTATCTCCTTACACGCAATAGCCGTTTTTATTCTCCTCATACTTATGATCTCTTCTTCGTTATCTGTATCTGTTGGTCAAACGACAGAAGGGTCATCTTCATCATCTACACGATCATTTTGGACAAATGGTGCACCCATGCCTACACCAAGATCAGAAATTAGCTGCCACAAGTTTGGGAGATACCATCTATGTTATTGGAGGATTTGACACATCTGGACAACATACAGATATTGTAGAAGCTTATAGTGTTAAAGATAATACATGGAGCCAGGTTCACCCTCTACCTCATGCATTGCATCATACAGCTGCCTCATCTTTTAATGGTAAAATATATGTGGTTGGTGGATACCTTTGATAGTCAATGGACACCTAGCAACAGGTTGTTCATTTATGATCCTCTCACAAATCAATGGCAAGAAGGTAAATCAATGCCTACTGCAAGAGGAGCATTAACTGCCAATTTTATTAATGGAATATTATATGCGGTTGGCGGTAATCAAAGTTTTACTAATGATGGAATTCTAGCAACAAACGAAGCCTACGACCCTGTAACCAATACATGGACATCAAAAGTTCCAATGCCTACTGCACGACACCATGCGAGCTTCGAGCTGTGGTTGATGGAAAACTATACGTAATTGGTGGTAGGATTATTGGCATGTCACCTACAGTTAATATCAATGTTAACGAAATGTATGATCCTGATAAGAATAATTGGATTTCTTCGCTTGAGCCTTTGCCTTCTAAAAGAAGTGGAATTGCTGCCTGCTTCTTTGGATAATAGCAGTTTCTATGTTTTTGGAGGAGAAGAGCCTACTAAAACATTCAACAACAATGAAAAATACAATCCTAAAAGCAATAAGTGGACGATCGAGACACCAATGCCTACTGCACGTCATGGATTAGGAGCAGTAGCCATTGACGGCAAAATATACGTAATTGGTGGGGGACCACAACCAGGTATGAGTGTAACTAATGCAAATGAAATATTCCATGTTCGCTAAGATACCTACTAATACATACATACTACAGTAAAAGAAAGACCGCGTTTGTTATGATATATATAATATATATATTAAATGTATTTAAAATTGATTTCTCTGAGATATATAAGACTACCACAAAAATATGAATCTGGAATTATATCAACTCTCATATATCTAGGTAATGTATGTATTTTCTTCTAATGGTCCTCTCTTTTTGAGAGCCACAAAGTAGTGAGAGAGGCATTATTATAATGATTACGATATATACAAATCTGTAGATAGAAATGCCAAAAAATATCTCAGATACTAATAATAATTTTGATGCTATTAACTGGATCACAGTTGATGGTGAAAAACAAATTGCGACCTTGAATCTAATAAAAGGTAATAATGTTTACGGAGAAAAGCTGGTCAAATATAATGGAGATGAATATAGAATTTGGGATCCCTTTAGAAGCAAACTAGCAGGTGCATTGAAAAAGGGACTTAAAAAACTGCCAATAATGAATGGAACTAAAGTTTTGTATCTTGGTGCATCGACTGGCACCACTGTAAGCCATGTTTCTGATATTGTTGGGACTAATGGGATTGTTTTTGCAGTGGAACCTGCAATAAGAGTAGCAAGAGAACTCATTGAAAACGTTGCGTCAAAACGAAAAAATGTAATGCCTATACTTGAAGATGCAAGAAAGCCGCAATCGTATTTTTCAATTTTTGGTAAGGTAGATGTGGTATATTGCGATATAGCGCAGCCAGATCAAACCGAGATTGCAATAGAAAATTGCTTTGTTTATCTTAAACCAAGAGGTGCAATACTGATAGTAATCAAAACAAGAAGCATTGATGTAACGATGGATCCCAAATCAGTGATAGTCCAAGAGGCAAAAAAATTAGAAAAAAAAGGATTTTACATTGATCAAATAATTAACATGGAGCCCTTTGACAGAGACCATGGCTTGATATATGCGATTTATTCTAGAGCCTGATTAATGTTGGTGTTACTATTATTATTATTATATTGAGTCACTTCTTCAAGCATTTTTTTTAGTGGGCTCCATGATTTTCTGGCAAAGTGTGGTGCACACTTGTATTTTGATACCCATCCTCTGATAAAGAGCATTGTTTTCCAATCAGATGGGTATCCACTACCTATATTGTGATGAGTATTACGAATTTCTTGGATCTGTTTATCCCTTACAATTTTGGCGATTATCGACACGGCAGATACCACTATATTCAAACTGTCTGCATGGTGCAAAGAATATAACTTTGGTTTTGATGATGATGATGATGAAAGCACAAGACGGGATTCTATATAGTCTTTAAACCGACAAGGATTAACATCACAGGAATCAATATAGACCTTGTCAGCCTGAATATTGTTAATTACACTAGCCATAGTCTCTGCTTCCAGTTTATTTAGTCTGTTCAAAAATACGTTATTATCAACTATGGTACAATTAATTATGTAGATACAAAGAGAATCGGCCATATCCATGACAAGCCTAAACAGATTGCCCGCGTGCTTTTGGAGTCAGCATTTTAGAATCTTTAACACCTATTTGGCGTAGTTTTGAAATTTTGGATTTTCTGATGCTGATGCCTGCAACGACCAACGGACCAATAATAGAGCCCCGTCCTGCCTCGTCAACCCCTGCTATCAAAATACCACTATTACTACTTCTAATATACTACTTCTAATACTACTATCGCTTATCTGCTGAACCAACTGTATATTATCCTGTTCTTAGGTTATTATTATTAATGAAGTTTATTTATCTCTCTTTGCAGTAGTAGTTACTATTAATTATGTTAAAGCAAGAATGAGGGAGAGAAGGAGAAGGATAATAATTCCTATTCAAGTTGAGCATTAGTAATAATATAATATACACTTTCAACAATCGTACATAGAGTTATTATTATTATTATGTTGACAAAAGAAGGAGAAGGAGAAATAGTCGAAACCATTGAAGGAAAGACAAGGTTATTAGTCCCAGCTGTATCTTTAATTGGGAAGGTTCCGCCAAAAGTTCCGGCTTTCTTTAATCCAGCAGCTAAATTAAATCGAGATATCTCCATAGTTGCCTATAGAGCGTTTATGCAAGATTTAAAAAAAAGCAAGAAAACTCTTGCAGATTCGTTTAGCGGAATTGGTGCACGGGCGCTAAGGGTAGCAGTCGAGGCTCCAGAAATAGAAGAGATACACATGAATGACATAAACCCTATTGCAATAGATTTATCAAAAAAGGCAGCTGAATTAAATTCTGTCACAGAAAAGTGCAATTTTTCTATCAACGAGGTTTGTAAGTTTCTAACTGCTCGTCCAACAAAAGAAAATGGAGCAGAGAGGTTTGGAATAGTTGACTTGGTATCCATTTGGAAGTCCTTCGCAGTATATTGATTGTGTACTTAGAGCAGTCCTTGATAGGGGATTAATATCTATCACTGCAACAGACACAGCTGTGTTATGTGGAGTATATCGTGATGTTTGTTTCCGAAATATTATGGAAGACCCATTAACAACCATTATGCTAATGAAACAGCTCTTCGTCTTATGACATCTTTAATAGCGTTGACTGCATCCAGGTTAGACTTGGCTATACATCCATTATTTGCTCATGCCAATTTACACTATCTCAGAGTATATATCGAAGTTTCATTAAGCAGTAGCCAAGCAAACAAGGTGTATGATAACATCGGATACCTTCGGCACTGTTTTAGATGTGGAAACAGGAATGTCATAATGGAATATGATAAGTCAGAAGTTTGTGAACTCTGTGGAAATGGTTTTAGTTTGGGGGGAAAGGTGGATCAGCAAGTTATTTGACAAGAATTTTATAAAGAAAATGTCAAGCTATTATCATAATGATGATGAACTGAAAACTACTAGTAGTAATAGTAGTAATACTAATAATGACACTAAGGAAAATATTGAACTATACAATAATAACAATAAGAATGATATAATAAAAAAAATTAGCAATCTGCTTAAATGAAATCGACGATATTCCTCATTATTTCCGAGCTGATGAAATTTCATCTAAATTAAAAAAAAGTCCTCTACCATTACAAAATATTATTGAAAAGTTGTCGACAGCAGGTTATAGAGCTTCAAAAACTAGTCTGAACACTAGCGCATTTAAAACAGATGCAAGAATTGACCAGATTTCAAGCCTTCTCAGATAACGACGGTATGTTATAAAAATTTTCAACCATCCAATTCTATTTTAGAACTTGATTATTATTTATTATTAATAATAATAGAGGTTGACAAAAAAGAAAAGCATAAGATTAATAATAATAATGATGAGGCAACTAGTGAATTCAAAATTATTTATTTACTTACTTTTTCTTCTTCTATAAATTAATATTGATAGTTTTGTTTGAATAGCTCTTGTATGATATCATATGTTCATTTTCTTACAAGTATATGCCTCTCCCCACTTTCATATGTATTTTCAAATTCTATTTTGAAATAAAACAATCTAAGAAATTCTACTATTGGTGCATAGAAATTGGTATCACCAGGAAGATTGTGTATTTCTATTAAAAGAGCAATATCTTTGCTTTTAGATAATATGCTAGTAGCTCCTTTTAATACTTCAAATTCAGCTCCCTCAACATCTATTTTAATCCAGTTAATATCTGCATGCTTATTCCACTTTGTTGTTGTTGTAATAATAGATTATATAATGTGTTAGCATTTACTGTTACGAACTTATCTTCTTCAGCTCTTGCTCTGCCAACCATCACAGTATTATTGATAGTATAACCATTTTCTTCAGCTGGCAGATTTATTTTTGTTTCTTTAGAATAATACGCAGAGTTAAAGTGGTGTAATACAATATTGTTATGTTACCAGTTGTTAGTAACATATATATCCATCATTCTAATTTCCCTTCTGTCAGCGGCTTATTGGAACCTGGTCCTTTCTACTTTGAGTTTATTAAATATGTCTGCTTGTAAAGCGTCATGCGATTGATTCATTCTTTATCACATCCCTTCCTTCCCTTGCACCAATTAGTATTATCTGTGCATTCTGATAGTCTATAAATTTTGTATCTTTATTAGTAAGGGACACGAAATTCTCAGTCTTATTGAATTCCTTTAGCACTTCCTCTGGATATTTTGGAGGCTCCTCTGTACTGGGTAGACCTGATGGTGATGTCGATGGTCTTGGTGCTTTGGAATTGATAACTGAAATCACATAGCCTGCTTTCTTTTCGATACCTAATTCTTTTTGGGCTTCCCCAGGTTCTTTTGGCATTTCTAAAATATATGCAAGTTCTGCATGGTTTTGGTGTTTTACTATGGCATACTTGCCTTCCATTACAGGTCTTCCTGCATCATCGCCTTTTCTAAATTCATCTGACAAGTCTTTTTGTAAGAT
>CAWGVG010000006.1:0-89000 GCA_963825865.1 uncultured Nitrososphaeraceae archaeon
TGCATCGATAGCTTTTTGCTATGTGTCATAAGGAATTGCTGCATTATTGACACGTGCATCTAGTCGTCCAAATTGTTGCTCTATTTGCTGTGCTATCCTACTAATATTACTTTGATTTGATATATCAAGCTGGAAAAATATACTTCCAATCCTTTATCAGCTAATTGTGAGGATGTAGAACGATTTCCAAATTTGAAAGAAGGAAATTATAAACCAAATTGGAACCATCAGCATCCAAATTGGCTCAGAGATAAGGAAAAGGAAGGATAATGAAGGATAATCTTAACTTGCTTGCCTCTCATTTTTTATTTTGATTATTTAATAATAAAGTTGTATTCTTAAGGTAAGTCAATCTTCTTTTATCTTATCAAATTACATATTATCGTACCCTTAAAACTACCCTTCTTGCCATCAAGAGAAGTAAATGATATTATTGTATCTTTTGTATTGCATTGTCCTGTTATACTGATATAATTAATTTTAACAGTATTACCGATTTTGTTTACACTTTGGCAAATGTTGTCTTTACTCTCTGAACCTTTGATTGAGATGTCTTTCAGGCTGAGATGATAAATGAACCCCGCTAATAGAGCCGAAATTAGTATCATCTGGTTGCAAGATTTAGTGCGCCAATACTCCAAATACCAGATGTTACTGTTTTTCCTGTCACCTCAAATTGGATTTGCTCATTATTGAAAGTCAGACCGTTAGTACAAACAAGGGTTCCTGTTCCAAACCCACTAGCAACCTTGTTTGCACTTAAATCCATAACTAAAAGATGTTGGAGATAGAATTAAAATTGTAGCTAGTATAGTTATGCTTGTTAGCGTTGCTCTACTAGTATTGTTCATATATGTATAGTAGAATGGTTGCAAATCCTGGCTTTATAACGTCTATGGTTAATATCTTAAAATATTGTCATTAACTTTTTTAATCATAATGAGTTATTCCGTATCCATGTAATGTCATTTAAATGAAAAAAACTATATAATTTACCGTAATCATCTGATTATAAAAATGAACAAGATATTCAGGTTTCAAAATAATAATAACAACTTCGTCGTGCATGCTACATTGGCTATAATTATGGCTGCTATAATCGTATTGTCATTTTCAATGATATCAGGATCAACAATACTACCACTACAGACTTCAAACACGCTTGCTTTTGCATTACAGCAAACTGCTGCTAATAAATCAACATCTACAATTGCAGATCAGAATGCAACATCTCATTTGAAACTTTTAAACCAAAGTAAAACAGCAGTAATAGAAAAAGCAATAGAATCACCTTTTACAGGCAATAAGACATTCTACTTGTTTAGCTCTGAGAATGAAGGAGTTAATGAAACAAAGTTAGGCATACCAGGTGATACATACAATTTACATACAATGGTTGTTCATAAAGGAGATAACGTAACTGTTCATTTCTATAATTTAGAAATTGATGAAAATGAAAGACATTCATTTACAATTGGAGCGCCATACAAAATAGATAGTGATTTAGCTGGGAACGAACACGCAGTTATAAAGTTTAAGGCAGATCATGAAGGCATATTTCAATACTTTTGTAAATACCATCCAGTAGCTATGACAGGGCAGTTAGTGATTATTCCATAGAACAAGTAGTTTGAACTAATAATTTTTTCAATTTTTGGCAATCAACTACAACAAACACAAATGAACTGAAGTTGTAATATAATACCCTGTGTAACCTGTTATTACGTGCAAATAATGCTTACTAATAATTCCAAGAATAAGATTTGATAGCATCAGAAGCGGTTATTCCATTTGAAAATCATTTAGAAGTAAAAGTCAGTTACTAGATCTGCTACTATATTTTACTATAGCCACGCGCTTACAATGACTGCTAGCCTCCCAAAGACTTTCTAAACTTGTAATTGTTTAAATTCACTCTACGTATGTTTTGAATAATAAATATATTAATTGCTAGTTATCCCACACATATGTCTTCAGCTTCAGCCATAGGAGAGATTGTTGAATTTGTTGGTAGTTCTGATAAAAGTTGGGAAGATGCGGCTCAAACTGCAGTTAAAGAAGCAGTAAAGACAATTAGAAATGTACATGCAATAGAGGTTTTAGATATGACTGCGAAAGTAGATCCAAATACAGGAAATATCAAAGAATACAGAGTAGGTATAAAATTAGCATTTGGTGTTGAAAGGTAATAATATCATATGGGGCGAGGAAAGTATCTGCTAATCAAAAAACAATTAACCTTTCTACTACTTATTCATCGCTTCAATGTCCTCATACTACTACTATATTCTATACTTATTAGTCATTAGCCATCGGAAAATAAGCAAAACCATCACGAGCTAATGATCCTTTGTACTTCAATAGCATTAGATGGTGATATTTTAGATGCTTTGTTTACTAATGAGGTTGATGATGATGATGGGATTTTCATCTTTAATGATTTTGTCCTTCTTCTAGCTCTGCTACTGCTTTCAATACTTGCCATTATTACCAAGACCTCTCTCTTCTTTCTATCTATTTTAATATGCCAATTTGCTTGTAGAAGCAAGGCTTTATCGATTTGTCATGTATCTTGCAGGCTGTAAAGTGCCATGCTGTTTCCAATGCGAAGAAGACTGATGCAAAGCCAAGACCTACGTATGCTATATTTTCTAACATAATTGTTCTAATATTTTTGAAGAATATAAGGCTGTTGGAGAAAATACTGAATAAATGAACATTATTCCTTACTTGTAATTAATATTTGTTAAGTTTAATTTCCAAAATGTCAGAATTATCATCCAATCGTAAAAGCAAGTTTTTACAGCATGCTGTTGGAAATAAAAGTAATAATTTATTCGATTGCATTCCTATCGAGAGAGGCAATACATCTAATACTAATGCCATATGTTCTGATAGTTAGTATTAGTGATCTAAGGTAGGATTTGTCGTTTACATTCATTAAATGCCTCTTCATATTCATTACTATAGATTTACAAATAGAATGGTATTTGGGAATATTACTTTACAATTGTTTAATATTGTTAGCAAAAGGTTTAAGTCTATCAACTACTTTCTGATCATAGTCGATAAGGCGAATATGAAAATGACCAACATGTCAATAAAAAATGATGCTGCAGTTGTTGTTGCCAGACGATGGATGGTCAATAAGATCAAAGCGAAAATCACTACTGTTATTGATGCTGTTCCATTTAGTAGGTATGGAAGGAGTACTCTTGAAGTGAATGATAACAACGATTTTAACATAACAGTAAAAGGAGAAAGATGCTCTTGTTGGTGTGTTCTGTTTATCGATGAAGGAGTGAAGATAGATGCAAAAATCATACACAAGGGAAGAGGCAAATTCAAAATCCTTGAAGACAGATACATGGGAAAATACATTAACAAAATAGTTGATGCATCAGACGTTATCCGCTGTACTGAAATCTCATGATGACAATAATAAGTCTCGTGTTTTTCTTTATGGTAATATGAAGTGTCAGTTACTTTAGATTCTATAGTATCTGCGTTAAGCTAATTAACACGTCATTTTTATGACCTATGTGCCTATCTTAGGTTCTGTTACGATGCACATTTGGAAAAATGGCTTCATTTAAACAGTTCTATATATATCTATCTATCTATCTATCTATAGAAATCTAAAGTCCTCTTTTACTGTTACCAATACTATGTGACTATTGGTTCTATCAACAAATGGCAATGATAGATCTTTTTTTACAAAATCGCTAAGGTCTTTACGATTTCTGAATTTTGCCACTATTATCATATCTGTTAATCCTGTAATGTCATATACAGCACACACATTTGGAAATCTTGATATGTGTTTTTCTACTTCTGTTATCTTGCCTTTTACAGCTGTAAGCTCAATTATTGCTGTTAGATCATAACCTAACTTTTCATGATCTAACACAGCTGAATAGGATTTGATAATATGATTGCTCTCTAGCCTTTGCATTCTTGTAAGAACAGTAGGCGGCGAGACACCAATCTCTTCTGCTATTTTTCTATATGACAATCGAGCGTCTGATAATACCTTTTTAAGTATTTTAACATCTGTTTCATCCATATCAAATCTTTGACGATTAACTAACTAACAAATAAAAGTCATTCTAAGAGCTTTATTATTGAATATTAAGAATTACAGTATAAATCATTATATTTTTATTCTAAACCATTTATAGTGATTTTGTCATTCAATCAATATGACATTACATCAGAGGTTTTTTGATGCAATAGCAAGAGGAAGATTTATCGGCTTCCTCTATAAATCGAAAGAGTAACATCAATGATGAACAAGATACTGTAGGAGTAGCAAGTAAATCCGATGTATCTCCTAATACTCTAAGAGCAGATGAATGAACGGTGTCTATTGCAAAAAATAGCACCTTTTATGTAGTTCTAGTCTATATGAATAAGTTCTTACACGTCATGATCAACTTAGATATTCCATACAGTGTCATATCAATGCATTATGAGTGAATATGAAAATATGCGAGCTGCAGATATTATCGCAGAAGCCTTGATTGACTGGAAAGTCGATACTATTTTTGGCTTACCTGGTGACGGCATCAATGGATTTATGGAAGCGTTAAGGACACGACAAGATAAAATAAAATTCATACTTGTTAGACATGAGGAATCAGGAGCATTTATGGCCTGTGCTTATTCAAAATACACAGGAAAACTTGGAGCATGTGTTGCTACTTCAGGACCAGGTGCAATCCATCTTTTAAATGGGCTATATGATGCCAAAGCAGATAATACACCTGTCATTGCCATTACAGGAAGCACCTATTCAGATATGATAGGATCTGGTTATCAGCAGGATGTAAATCTATTACAACTATTTTCAGATGTGGCAGTTTATAACAATATGATAATTTCTCCAGAACAGGCCGAGATGGTAGTTGACATTGCATGTCGACTTTTTATTACAATGAAGAAGACTTACCGAATAATATGTTTGTGATTCTAAAAAAACCAGAGAAAGAAAAAGAAAAGAATGGAACTTTATTTGTAAAGCGATTTATTATCTGTGTTAACCAGGCTGAATCTTTTTTATGACGAATACAATGAAGGATTATTAAAACCGCTGAATGTAAGGGAAGTTGGGATAACTACCAACTCACTAGGGTTTGATGATATTACATATGATGTTATCGATGATTTTGGTTGTAATATAGACCAGTTTGAATTAATATTTGTAAAAAGATTTGGTTTTATGCTGATAGAAAAATATTAGCCACCACCATTACCTTCACCGCCATTAGCATTATTAGCATGATGAACGCTGTTTACCCCATTGGCATTTCCGCCATGACCGCCATCTGCACTTCCACCATTAGCATTGTGACTAGATACTGCAAAGGCATTGCTTGTCATTGTCAAACTTAATCCTATTGTCGCCATCGTTACGATTGCTATTACTGCAATTATTGTCTTGACTTCCATATTTTATTCTCTATTATTATATAGATTATATAAGCATTTTAATTTAATTTAGCTAGAATTAGTAATAGTTAGGGTTTTGCTGTAGAAGATACCACAGTCCCTTGTTCTATACTCTCTTCTTCATAATTATTATTTTCTTTTGTTGGTTGTTTTAGGTTTGTTGTATATGGCTTCTTGTATTGTGCTAATTGCAGCTCTATTTGGGCTTCTCTTTGCTCTTGTCACTTTTGTCTTTCTAGTTTTATTTAGTTTGACTACTGGTTCTTCATCTAGAATACCATCTGCTCGACCAGTTGCATACAACGTTTCAAAATCCCCTGTTAGCCAGTCATGGTACGATTTACAACTAATTTTTCTTTCACCCATACGTTCAACTATATATTGTGTAACGTTTGGCTGTGTCATAGTCCTCTTGTCGACACACCATTTGTGTAATTCATCCGCTTTCTCCTTTGTGAATGGGAATTCATAACCTGTTTGTACTTCACTTATGGGACCGTTCTTAATTACTGGTTGGTTGTCTTCATCAAATGCCCTGATTACTGTCCTCTGAGGGATAGGATATTTACCTAAATTAGTGCGCACGTATCGTTTAGGATTACCTAAACCATCAAGTCGGACTTCGCATAAATCATATAATATCACTTCCTGCTGGGTTTCATCTCCTTCGTCATTAGGAGCTAATTGAAGCCTAATAATACGATTAACAATAAATTTATTTTCTTTCTCTGGGGAGCTGCGGGTGACTTTCTTGAACCTTTCATAGGCTAAATCGAATGGATGCTTTGGGTAGACTTTCTCTATTGCCTTGTACATCTCTTCACCTTTTTTGCTAAAATAGTATTCCATTATTATTTATCTTCTTCTCAGAATAGAATAACCGTTTGCAGACTTCAAAAGTGTTGTTTGCATTATGTTTTTAAACATCAGGTATCATAAAGTAATTGATATCAAGAAGAAGATGATAAAGACCACATACAATCAAAATGAAGATGCTTATCGACTAGCTGCGAACTAAATTATATCAGAGCAAATTCAGCATCAGTAAGTGAAAAAGACCAACGGCTATCTAATAACCTAAGAAATTATGCAATCATTCAAAGACAAAATGGCCAAGCAGATTCTGCTCTAGAAAAGATGTTAGAAAGTGCTAAAGCTTGCGAAGGACAAGATTATGCTAATTTCGTAAGAGAACATACTGCAATGATAATGCAAAAAGTCAAAGAACATGACGCATATCAAAAGAAGAACTCATTTTATGAAGCATTACAAACTCGTAAATCTGATTGGTAGTGGAGTCGAATTAGATTAGAATGTCTGCGAAGGGACTTAAGAAATCAACATACAAATCGCCTCCAAGTGTCACAGGCAACAGCGGCGATAATAATACATCTATCCAGTCAGACCGAAAAAAACAAACTGATACTATAGTAACAAAAAGAAGAGGAGGCAAAAGCAAGTAACATGAAACAAAAAACTCATGTAACTCCTAAGAAATCTCCTACCAATAAACAAGCAGATACACTTTTGAGACAGATTAAAACAGAAAATGCTATCAAGGACTTGGCAAAATCAAACCGACAAAAGGGTATTATTGCACCAAAGTCTTTGACTGTGTCTACTTCAGAAAAAGCAACAGCAACACCGACAACAACAACAAAATCCAAGAAAAAATAATTATTATTATTATTAATCATCATCGTTATGTTTCCTTTTGACTATATTTTTAATAATAACAAATCGGAAGAAGCAAGGAAAAGATATTTTGAATTTATGAAGTCACCAGATGCTTATGAAAAAGAGGTATTTACTCTGAGAATTAAAGAACTTGAAAAATGTCTTGAAGAAAGTAGAGAATTGTATCATTCAACAAGTGAATCAGATTATGTTACACGCTCTATGATTTTAAGGGAGATTGAAAGTCTTGGTGTAACTTTGGCAATGTTAAAAAATGAACATCAATTATGGAAGCAGCACCGTGTGACTATAAGCAAATAAGTAATAATGGTAATGATAACGAATAGAAGTAGTAAAAGAAGACTACAAGAAGAACGTTCTTTATATTTTCATGATAGGTGCAAGGAAATACATTTGATGTTGCAGGATTGTTTGATATATCCAAGACATTTAAAAGATGATGAAACCCTTCTTAAAAAATTAAAGATACTAAATTATGCTCTAGCAGAATTTGAGGATATCTGCAATAGAATGATTATTTCTAAAAGTAGTCATAATAATAGCAACAACAAGTAGTAACTAACTTACCATTTTATATTTATAAACATGAAAAATGATAATGGTATCATAATTTATTAACACATATACATAACAACAACAACTTAACTTTTTATTTGACTAACCTGTTATTGTATAATGTTACCTAATTGTTGTACTTGCACAGATAGGTTACATTATTAAGTACCTACATGGGTTACACTTTGTTGCTTAGTTCTTATACTTATGGTGGATGTAATTAATCTTTGTAGAAACATCTCTGATGGAGTAAGACCATTTATGCCTCCATGTTCTCTAGTTTCATTGTACGCTTTTACAAACATGTCATATCTTAGCTTACCATCATCTATGTTTGGTATATCTTCTATTGCTAGAAACTCATTTTTCACTGTCTTGTTATATGCTTCTATTTTCCCTTGTAGCTGTGGGTAAGATTTTGGTATTTGCTTATCCTTTATCTGATTGTGTACAAGGAAATGTCTGAACATTTTGGATGTAAACTGCTTTCCATTGTCATGCATTACATTTTCAGGCTTGCCATTAATGATTATCAAGTCCTCTAATACATCTAGAACATCCACTAATCTTTTTCTTTCAGACCATCTGCTTCCTACCATTCTTGAACAATCATCTAGACAGCTGATGATATAATTTCTTTGACTAGAATTACTCAGATAGAAAGGGCCAAGGATATCCATCTGTACCATCTCATTTGGATGCCTCATTGCGAACCGTTTGTATTTTCTTATTTTAGCTTGACATTTGAGGACGTTAAGACCATGTCGCTTTAGTATCTTGTAGATAGTTCTGCTGCTTAACGAGATTCCAACAACCTTTCTTAATCTAAACTTGATCCTATTACATCCAAATCTTTTGGTTAGTCGTAGATCAAGTATTGTCTCTTCTATTTTTGATGTTACCTTTCTATATGGAGTATTATGAGGTATTTTAGAGTTATCTGATAAACCTTCTATCCCTTTCTGTTTGTATCTGTTATTCCACTTGTAGTAAGTCTTTCTGGATGTACCGTATCTTTTGCAAATAATAGATACTGTATCGCCAGTCCATTCTTTTTCATGTATTAGATTGAACTTTTTTCTTATTTCTATATGGATACATTCCTGACAGCAGAAGTGTAACCCATGTCGGTAAGCTATAATCTCACCTATTTAGAAGTACAACACCTAATTACCATGAGCAAGTTAACACAAATCCAAAAACAGCAACTAAAGGATTTATTCATTGATGCAACAGTTCGCAGATTAATGGCTTTAGAGATGCAAAACGAGATACAGGAAAAGATGCAGGTAACAATTACTATAGATTATCTCAGACATATCAAGAGTGATATTAGTATTGACATGGCTAAACAACAACCGCTACCGCCACTACCGCTATTGGCTACAGCAAAAGCCATTTGACTATGGTCTAACATTCCAATTGCTGTTCCAATAGCCATTGTTATTCCTAAACCAACAGTAAAAGTTACCAGCTTTGGATGAACTGTCATTGCATTCATGATTTTGTTTTTTATGGACATATCCAAGCAGGATTACCATTGTTTAGTATATACGGTTAACTACAGATAGCTCATTAACTATTCTAATACTCTGCTATTGCCAGCATTAGCAAAGAAATTGAATATGATGGATTCAATTCAAACAGATATGGCAAATATGAAAAATGAGCAAGAAAAAATGAAGTCATTGAAAGCAAGTCTGGATGAATTTGTAGAACAGAGAAAACAAGAGATTGAGAGTCAAAAGCAGGAAACCATGGATGAAACAAAAAAAGTTTACCAGGAATTACGTGAGTTTTTACATGCTAGAATCATATTTAATTGAAGAAATCAAAGAAGTCAAAAAATTACAAGCAATGAATCATGATATGTTAGATTTTTTAAGAACAGCAGGTAGCATGGCTATATATGGAATATTGTGAAAGAAACAATATCCCCTTACCAGATTTGAGCAAAGCGAAGCTTTTCTTAAGACATCTGGTGACATCCTTGAAAGGAGATATCCAACTGAAAATCAACAACGGAATACAACAACAGGGAGATTCAACAGAACCATAATAAGTAGTAACTAACTTACTATTTTATATTAATTACAATAAAAATGGCTTATATAAGCATAGTTTACTAACCAACCATTTTACTTTTATTTAACTATGAATATATAATATAACAGTAAACTACTTCCATAGTAAATTAACAATCCCCCAAAAACAGCAATTAAAAGACCTGGTAATTGATGCAATCGTAAAAAGGTTGACATCATTGGAGATGCAAAATGAGGTACAGAATAAAATGCAAATAACAATTACCCAGGATTATCTTAGGCATGTTAAACTTTCTATTAAAAATGATAGGAAGCAGACTTTTGAAGAACTTCGCAAAGACCGTTATCTTTACATAAATTCAATCTTCTTTGATAGGGTCGAAGAACTTCGGTATATGCAAAAGGTATTGCACCAGGTTATAGAGACAAATGAAGACGATGGCGACATACAGATTAAAGCAGTAGTGCAATTGCAAAGTATAACGAATCAACTTGAGTCATATTATGTGGCTTTGCCAAAAGTTTACAAGTGGAATCTGCGGATATCAATACATTGTTTCCTTAATCCTAATACTAATACTAATAATAATTCGTCTTCGCTTAATAGTTCTGCTGTTGTTGTAGTTAATAATAATAATCCTAATAGGTGGTGTGAAAGGTGTAATCGTGAACATCCACTAGATAAGGAAGGTTTCAAAAAGTGTCCCGAATTTAAAGTTGGAATGGATTATGAAGATGAACCAGGGTATTATGAAAGAGAAGATTATGACCTTGAGCGAAAGTTTTGATACAGCAACAGCAATAACAACAACAACAACTATCGGGGATTGACATTCTGACTTATAGGATAGGGGGAGTTATTCTATACTATCTTATCAAAAACGATAATTGCTTCTTCGTCATTAACTTAGTCTATTATGAATAATATTACTAGTAGTAGAAAAAAACCAGGAAGGCCAAAAACATATGATAGTGTCAATGGGATAAATTTAGGCGAGTGTTTGTTTTCTATAAAGTTATAATAAAAATTTGATATCACTCCAACAATCTATAGTTCAAGATACGAACTACTGTGTGAAATGTTGGAGGACAGAAATAATGGAAAAAGAATATCATGATTTATTGGACGATGAGATAAGGCGTTTTTGGGAAGGCAAGATACACTATCGAAAATTAATCAGTAGTAGTTGAAGAAGAAGAACCCTCTCCCTACTAACTCTAACTATAATTCTTTCATATTTACCAATTGTTCTATTATACAATTGATGGTATCTTTGGAACTATTATTCATCAAACATTGTTTACCTCATTTAATGAAATCAAATTTCCGTTTGGTTGTATCTTCACTCTTTTGTTGTTCAACAGTTTTATTAAGTTGTTTTTCAAGTGATTCTAATGTTGGTTTATGTTTTTCAAGAGTCTCTATACGCTTATCTAGTTCTTTTATTCTTTGTTGCAGACTGTCAGGGGTTTTGTCTATTTGTTTAGTTAAAAATTGAGTAACATGTAATATATTGAGAAAATCCTTTCTCATTTCATCCATATCATTTTCTTGTTTAAAAACAAATTTTAGCGCATTTTCTAACATATCGTTTGTAGTTCGTATTTCAGAGTAAAATTGGGTTGCTAAGATTGAAAGCTCCTAAAGGTGCAGGATTATGAGATGAGTGTGATTGTTTTAATTCCTCCTCTGCTTTTAAAAATTGTTTCCTTTTGTGTTCAAAGACTTGCTTTATTATATCAAGGTAATTAGGAATTTCAGACATTTAATTTTTCTCCTTTTACTCGTCTCTGAACCTCCTGATTTTTAACTGTTGCTTCATCTGTTATCTTTTCTTTATTATTTTGATTCTTGTTACTTTCATCAATCAATCTACTATACTTCTTACGTGTTGTTTTCATTTCATTTCTAATTAGAAGGTGTTATTTCGTTTGCAACCTGTGATAGAATTTGTTTTGCCTCAGCGAGCAGACATGAATTGTACATTGGAGCAACATGATACCATAACGCGTACAGGCGTGTAATCCATTATCGTAATCATGTATTCAGTATTGCAATTACTGCAAGTATTTGCACGATTAGGCTTCTTTGTTAACATGTCTTTTTTATCATCTCTCCTTTATTTTCATGACCACTTTATCATGACCACAGTTTAAGCAGGTATGTAATTGCTTGACCATAAACATACCAGAATCAGATGTTTGAATAGTTTCGAGATTATCCACATGCTCGTATTCATGTAAACCAAAGCAACTATCTTCATATTCTTCTATATCATCGTCGTCGTCATATTCTGATACAACAACTAGAGATTTGTTATTGTTGTATTCTTCACGCATCTCTAATCAATCCTTTGCCTTCTTAATCGCTAGCAATAATTCATTCATACCAAAAGCGCTAATTCCTATTAGTATGTAACCACCACCTTCACTTAACACATTTTGTAGTTCTATGCCAGTCATTGGATGTTTTACAGTAGCAATCCAATAAGTTGAACCATCTTCTTATATTGGTCAATTCTTCAATTTCTGTGTCGTCTAAATAACCCGTATGTTCAAATGCTCTTTTCAGATTGAAACCGTAGACGTTCAATTCTCTGCTTCTCGTTCTTGTTCTTGTTATTCTTGTTCTTCCTGTTTGTTCCTTGTTGTTGCTGTTGCTGATGTTTTCTTGCTGTCTTGACATATTCGTAGGTATAGTAAGGTATTGTTTAGATATAAAGGTATAAAGATTATATACCTATTAGTTATATTTACCTTAATGTCACATGACAGCTTAGTCCAGTAACTCCATCTCTGTTCTGATTCTGTATCTTATGAGTAGCCTAATATTATAAATTACAACTCTTATTCCTGTTTCTATTTTCTGCATATTCCATTTTCTGCTAGCGAGGATATCGCCAAACTTTCTTTTGAATGCGGAGTTGGTTGATTCAGCATTGCTGCGTTTGTGGTATCTATTTTTGAAAGCCACTGGATGCTCTTGTCTGAACTTCATCATGTTCTTCCATGCTTGGTGTCCCTTAGCTCTGTTTGATGCGTTGTTTTTTGGCATTAAAAAAGGTCTGCCGCCTTCTCCACTGCAAGTTCGACATTCTTCCTTGAAGAATATGCTTTATCTCCATATACATCTCCCAGTTCTCCAGTTATTCTGATAAGCAGTTTTACGAATCTGGGTGAATCATGTCTTATCGCAGAGGTCAATTCCCACGAGTAGATTGGCTTTTCTTTATGTCTGCATTCAGATGCGAGGTGTAGTTTTCTAAAGTCTCTTTTCTTGACTATGTTTGAATGGGTACGTATGGAGTACCATTGACTCTTTCTGTTTATTCTCAGTCCTGATGAGTCTACAGATATGTGTTTCTTTGCTCTCCTCCCTCCACATCTTTTTTGAATTTAGACAGGGCAGTATCATTGAGTTTTCTGAGCAGCTTTGTACCCACTTTTCCATATGCTACGTGTATGGTTGATTTACTAGGAGAATACTTCAAACCCAGTTCTGTTAAGAGGTCTTTATTGCATTTTAGATGCGCTTCCATTTCTCTGTAATCCTTTCGGTGATAGTTCATCAGAAGAAGTACTAACATCATTGGTTTGAAATGATATGATATTGGCTTTCCTCCTGCATGTTTCTTTGGATTTCTGGGTTTCATCCAGTTTGAAGGTTCTTTTACTGTGTTAACCACTTCGATGGCTATTTTGAGAAATAACCGCTCTTCATCTTTTGAAGCCCTCTCATACACAACATATTCGCCTACAGCCATCTCCTGATCATCATGCCAGAAATGGGAGTGGTCTAAGCTAAGAGGATTTAGAACAACAAGACATGACAGGAAGGTAAAAAGTAGTTACTGGACTAAGCCTCACATGACCATACGAATATATGCAAACTTGTCTTTATAGCGAATGAAGTGCCAAAGAAGGCTATTGCTGTCGATGTAGTTACAATTAGAGCCGCAAGAAGTGAGAGTAGAGAAGGCAAGACTGAGCCGCTTATCATTTCAATACCAAAGGAGATTGCCGATGCTGCAAAACTACAGAAAGGTGAAAAGGTTCGAATTTATACAGACGGCCATAAAGTTTACATTGATAGATTAGAAGAGCCTGAGTTATAATAATGATTTACTTGTAACAAATAGGACACTCTAATGACTTATCAAAAATGAACAATAACAGTAACAGTAGCAATAATAGTAATAGCAATAGTAAAAATATAATCGCTATTAATAATGAAGCACCATTACCTGTTTTAGAACCAGGTGAATCTGTCGTCTTTAGGAGAGATAACACAAAAGGTATCTTTCATAAACACGTTACTTCTAGAGACATAATAACAAATCATAGAGTCATCCATTGCACAGATTACAATTATTCACCGCAGATAATGCTCAGAGATTTGCAAGATGTATTAACTATGAATAGTGTTTCTACTGGCAACTATCAGTATTACGGGACTTCAGTAGGTTCTAGATATTATACTGGCACTCGTTCAAACTATGGCATAGGTACATCACAACATACAACTTCATCAGATATATTATTTATAACTGAAGGTAAACCAAAAATCATATTTTCCCATGTTCAGAACGCTCACGAAGTAGTAGCATTGACGAAATCAATGCGGAAATTAGAAGGTAGATAGATAGATGATGATAACAAGGAAGTCTAACTAGTAAATGTTTGAAGGTAGTAAAAAGGAAAGAATTGCAAAATGGGTCCTGTCGATATCTGCTGTTGTGTTACTGGGAGTTAGTATCACAACTTTTGTGTTTACTACATTACTGATGCACCACTAGTACATACAAAGATAAACTATATTATCGTCGACTATATTTCCTAATTATATAAATGGCGATATGTCTCTAATACAATCTATAATGCGTTAATTAGAAAAATATAATATCGACAACTCCCTATAATACATCTAGGAATGGGCAAAATTATGATGCCATTTATAATTCGAGGTAGGTAATAAAGAAAAATAATTATTGTCGTTAATAACTGCAAGCGGGTGTAATGAAGTTTGTGGCATTGTTAATTGCTTGTGGTGGCTGCGATGATAATGATTTCTTTTTTGTTATCTATCTGCCCATTCCTAATTATTAAATATATTTAGATAGATAGATATCCTCTTAACACGTGTTAATAATTGTATAGACAGTCATTAGATGCAATTAATTGTGCTAGATCTATGATCAAAGTAGTCAAAGAAGGTATTAATCCAATTCTTAATCAGTCTGACTACCCTGATATTGGAGTCCGTATTGGAATAGATGTTGGAGAAATTGCAATAATACAATATGGCTGGGATATACATACATTGGATAAAAGGCAATTAATAGTTAAAGAACCACATTATGACATTCTAGGACATACTATCAATGTTGCAGTAAAAATGACAGGTCTTGCAAAACCTGATAGTTTTATCATTGGTCAATCAGTATACGACATACTAGATGAAAAACAAAAGTCCACATTTGAAAAATTGAATGTTAATCCTAATACCTGGAGTTATTTAAATGAAAAAACAGGAAGTATATATCAGGTTTACATTAGCACAGCCTGATAAACGAAAGGAAATTTAACTAATCTTCCTCGGCAGAGAAAAAAATATAGTTTTAACGGATACAAAAGTATATGAATTCTACAAATTAATATACCGCAGCAAAAGTTGTTTGGTATTTTCTAATACATAACCACCTAAACTACAAATATCCTCAAACGGTGAGTTATCTATGTGATCCCTATAGATGTATCTCGAAATCAAGTAACTTTCAAGATGGATTGTAATTATCTATGCAACTGCTTTGGATACATTCGTTTACTATAACTACATATAATGAAAGGAGAGGGTTATACAACCAATACTTTATCCTTCCAGTTTGGTTGACTATACATACTCGTCTACATAAATTGGTTTTAATTCATTCTTTTTATTACTTCTCTTCATCATACGGATATATCAATTTGGATTTACCTTTGTATTCAGTAGGTCCATGATAGTATCAAGAATATGCTTCATCCTTTAATTTGTCAACAGATTCTCCAGTAGGTAATGGCGCGTTTCTATCTACTTTGTATTTGAAAACTTCTGGAAAATCAACACCTACAATTACATTCATTCCAACAGCTATTATTTCAGATTTCGGAATATCAAACCTGTAATCATGCTCTCCAAAAACAACTATTTTGTCATTTGTCTCTTTCATTATGTGCCCTAAATGATCTTCATTCTTTGTCCTTACTCCTTTGTTAAAAAGAGTCTTTGGATACTGTTTCTCATAAGTAGCCAGATCTACATTTCCGCGTGTAGTCCATGGATCTTTACGGCTTGTTGGTAATGGGTCTTGACGGTTAACTTTATACTTATTTATGATTTCTTGTAGATTGAGGCCGATAAGCACGTTAGCACCGACTTGGTTAATTTCTGTAGTTGGGATATCGTATCTATCATTCCTTCCACCAAAAACAACAATTTTATCAGGCGTTTCTCTTACAACATGTCCTATATCGGGAGAGTCTAATGCCTTTACCCCTTTGTTAAAATACTTTCCAGATGTCAATTTAATTGATGTAATAATATTCTGGTGATGCTATTATACTTTATTTGTTGCATAAGTAAAAGACTCAAGTCATCTCTAAAAATAAAGGAATGATCTAGTTAGTCTTCTTCTCTTCATCTCTTTACACTATAACACAATGGTAGAATAGAAAAGTTACAAGAGCGAAAGTGATTATGCGGTTGTGCTGAAGGTGGCGAGAACATGTTATTACTGAATTACATATGCATATTTTTGTTTCATAAATCTATAATAATAACACAATATAATATAATATTAGAAGAAAAGAAGATGAACAACTAGAATGCCCATGCTAATGTTACAATGCAAAACCTGTGGCGAAGTCTTTCCAGGAATGTATATTCCAGAGAGAAGTACTGACGATTTTAAATCAACTGCTACAACTGCTGATACTTCACATACCTGTTCAAGAGGGCATAAGAACGAATATGTTACAATAGATTATATGGATTGGTCTTGAGTATATATTTTGAATTCGGCAAAAGTAATACTGGTGACATATCCAGATGATTTTAGTCTGCATGAAGGAAAGTGCCTGGTAGAATCGTTAACAGACTATCAAATTGTAAAAGTTGTTACTCAAAAGTACCTAAATCACTCTGAATATGGTTTAGGTTCAGGTAAAGCTGAAGAAATTAAGGAATTTGTAAAAGAAAGTAATGCTGATCAGATAATTGTTGACGAACATTTGACATCAAAACAGATTCATAATCTTGAGAAACTAACGGGGGCACAAGTAATAGATAGGGAACGACTAATACTTAACATATTCTACTCTAGAGCTACTACAACTGAGGCAAAATTACAGATTGAACTGGCTGAAATCAAATACGAAATGCCTCGCATTAGAGAAAATGCTAAACTAGCCTCGGGAAATGAAAGACCTGGAAAAGGAGGTATGGGAGAATATGTAGTCGATGTAAAATTCCGTGATCTGAAAAGACGTATGTCTTTTATCAAAGAGAAACTGGCTGATACACACCAAAAACGTGAGCTTTATCGTAAACAAAGATTGAAAGTTGGAATGCCAGTTGTTTCACTAATAGGTTATACCAGCTCGGGAAAAACTACGTTGTTCAACCTGCTTACATCTGAGTATAAGGAAACATCGAGTAGTTTATTTACAACACTTTCAACTACTGCTAGGTCGTTCAAAATTAATGATAGAGATTTATTACTTACAGATACAGTAGGTTTTATAAGCAGACTTCCTCACTATATGATAGATGCATTTAAATCAACATTGGAAGAATCTCTTGTTGCTGATTTGGTTCTACTTTTAATAGATGCTTCAGAGAAGGTTGAAGATATTAGAATAAAGTACGAAAGCTGTTGGGATGTTTTAGATGATCTAAAAGTAGACAAATCCAAAGTTTTTGTAATTTTGAGCAAATATGATGATATAAGTACCGGGAAAAAAATTGAGGAAATTGCAAGTGATCTAAAGATATCAAATCCAATAGCTATATCGTCTAAGACTGGATATGGAATTCACAAACTAAAAACTATAATAGGGCACAGTACGTTGGACAAATTGAAAAACTGACATAAGAAATGCATACCTTCTTATGAGTGTAACAACTGCAGTAAATGATGGCCAATAGCGCCAAATTCATAGTTGTCGATATGGAAGACGAACAAAAAACTTTCCTTAAGAAACGAGGTTTTATTGTATATGAAACACAGAATGGATTTTCTGTTTGGATAGGTCTTAGATCTCTGGGTAATGAAGACAGGGCTCTTTTTATAAAGCATGATGAAATGGAAGTGATTCAAAAGTTAGGAAAGATTGCAAGAATTGATTGTAGTGATGATATAAGATTGGAAATCATCAAAAATAAAGAGCAATAAAAAATCCTGTGATGAATATAGGAGCACTATTCAGTAAAATGATGAGGAACTTCTAGTAATCCCACGTGCAACAAGTACTAGGTCTGCTATATATAATAAAAATTATAAAAACTACATAATAAATAAGTCTTATAGAGGCTGTTACTTTATTTGCTTTGGAGGATATATGTAATAGTCCTTCTATGGGAATGGACATTTTCACTTAAAATAAATAAGGCTTTATATCCAATATTGCAGTATTTCTTATTCTCGTAACTTTTTTCCTCTTATGCAAACGAGTTATTATTGTAATTTGATTATCTCATCCCATGTTCCAGTTGCTGAGAGCATGTAGTATTTGCTGTTATCTCCAGATTCAAATTGTATGATGTCTCCAGCTGATATTTGAATTTGAAATAATTTATTTAAGAACTGTAAGAAACTAGGCCCTGCCACTATGCTCTTGGCTTCCTTTTCAAGTGGTTTATTGTGGTATTTTTGCAGTGCATCGACTAATCCCATTTTACTAATTTCTTCTACTAGGGTTGCCAAGTCCATAAACATCGAATTTCTTTTGTAAATTCTAAGTATTGCCATTATAAAACATACACATCCATTTCTCATCTGATGTGAACTGCAATATAATGTTGATCTATGCGTTTATGATGAGCTGGCATATGCATATACAGACTCAATAAAATCTCATCTTTTTTAATATCTAAAGTACTCTGTTTCTTAACAATATTTAGGTGGTAAGTGCATTAATAAAGAGCTAATAGGAAGAGATTGTTTATACAAGATATATTACACATACAGAATCAGTTAATATAATGAATTAAACGATTGCTAGTTTTGAATGTTAACAGATTCTGTCTTTGTAATTTCAACTTGTTTTCTAATCGCAAACGATAATTCTACCGCATAGATGTTCTTGCATTTAACACCATAAGGTATTTTCTTTATGGTTAATCAAGGATATAGGAAAAAACTTGCGCTACCATTTTCTTCCATGCAGCGAATACATACATCGGGTCTGATCTATACGATATATCTTCTCATAGCAACTTCAGACCTTCAGTGACTCAAAAAGAAAGACTCAGATTTGAAACTACAAAACCACAACATTGTTAGCTACTACCTGATTCAATTAGGCTAGACAAATTCTCTGCTATTAGGATTTACAACATATTATGATTTCTAACAAGAAAAGCTTAGTAATCGCGTACGGATTTTAGCATCTTTAATATTTACTAAATGTAAAAAAACTAACCGCTTGCTAAAACCGAATAGGCAAGGGGTTATGAACCAATAAGGACCCCCCTGTATATCATTTCGCAGACCGCGGTCAATTTAAATACGTAAAATTGATTATTAGGTTTTTTGTGATATATTAGTGAAAATATCACAAAAATATCATTAATTAGAGACTAATTAATTACTATTTCCTTTTGTGGTATATATGACATACCTCCAAAACATAGTCTCTTCTACATTGCTAAGACTAGATAATAACAATTTCAAATCTTGCTACCAAAATGTTGTTAAAAAACTCTCCTCGCAGACATACCTTCTAATTTAAAATTAAAATTAAAAGTAATCTACAATATCCTAAAAGGCTTTCTAGTTTGCTCCTACAGAGTGAGTGCTTTAAACTATTTTAAATAAAGGATCATAACCCTTGTGGAAAGTCGTACGCAGAAGGCATGCTATCTGGTGGTCTTCCATAAACTATTGCTATCTCTTGATGTGGAGTTAGTTTAATATCTCTGTAATTTATTGTGCTTGGTACTTTAACACCGTTGATATATACATTTGGTGGTGCCACATCTTTTCCATTAAAGATATTATCAAATACTTGAAGATTGTTCAATTTGCTTTTCCAAAGATCAAAGAATTGCCCTAGTGTAAAATCTCTATTTATTGGCGATTCTATATGTACGATACCAGTTCCATCGTGGGTATGCATCCAATAGATACATTTGCCAGGAATGATCCCTATTTGTGGTGGAATGTAGATAACCTGCCCGTTAACTAAGATATCAATATGAGTATGTATGTGAAACAGAAACTGCTCTCTTACATTACATTGTATTCCATCAACCATAGTCGTCAATGGAATCGCCGAGGAGGGGGGATTTTGTGCATATGCTAAATAAGGTGCAAATACTCCAAGCCCAGATACAGTTAAAGAGATAATGGCAACTAATATGATAGACCGTATGTTGAAAAAAACAAAAAACTTACGCGCTGGCAAGCGATGACAGTATTGTGTATGTTGTTGTAACTGCTTTATAAAACAGAACTCTTTTCTGCAGGTATCGCGTTCTACATTATCATCATCATTAACCATCCAGAACTAGGTATCTTTATCTTCATAAATAGTTGTTGTTATGGAAAAAGTTTGATGGGAGTGACAGCGAAACAATTCCCTGAATGGTAATTGTCTAAATATGTCAGATCAGGGATATTCGAAAATGAAGATTGACGCTGTCTTCAATTGGGATATAATTATCATCCGCATTTGTCATCACAGTCTTTTTTTTGAAATCATTATCAAATAATTTAACTAATTCTTCCTTTTCCTTTATCAGTGTTTTCAATTCTTGAACTAAACTGGTAGAACTAATTGTATTTGAAAGTCGTATCGTTCTACTTTTACTTTTTACTTTTCATTTAAACCTTTGTTTGAATATCTCTGCATGTTGAAAAAAACTAAAGATGATAAATATTACCAGTAACGTTTATAATAATTATCTTTACATATATAAAATACTCCTTTACAAAATCATGGGTATTTTATAACAATGATGATGACTTATTGGCTAAAGTGAATCAAGAACTTGAATGTTCTAAGCAAAAATATACATACTTTGGAATTTATGCTGAAAAGAGTTTAACAATCTATCTGAAGGAGTAAGTTATTCAAGCTCCATTAAGGGAGTTCTATTCTTCTGCTCAAATGATTGTTGCGAAAACTATCTTAATACACGTGGTAGCGTAGCTGAAATGTAAAATTTGGTAGACTTAGACATGTGTAGATTTAGATGATAGACATAGTAATATCTAAAGGAAAAGTTAATACCAATAGCTCTTTTCCCTTGATGGCAGAAAATGTTTCTCTACTTCATCCAATCTTTCTATGGAACCATCATTCTTTCTAAGACTGGAAAAAGAAGAATCATTTCGAATTTTTTGTAGTAGCAATAGAACTTGTTCATTCGTAACTCCCTGCTTCATGTCATAGCCTATTTGTCTACAAACGCTCGTTATTCTACCGTAGCGTTTATTCTGTCTTTTCTCCCACGCAGTAGCATTAACAGATAATCCCGTTACAAACTTGACTACTGTTTTTTCCATGTGTTTAACATGCCAGTCTCTCATAGGAAAACTGTTTTGTATCAAAAAAATATCATCGTTTATAATATACGTTAAACTAACATATATGTGAGATGTATCGAAAGTAACAATAAAACACTGCCTTTTATCTAAGAAAGATATAATTTCAGACAATAATAGTGGATTTTTATCTTTAAGACCAGTTACTCTGAACTTATATTGATCTTTATAGATATTTTGGTAAAACCGCGCATAGCTTTCGGCAGTATGATGAGTAGCAAAAATTAGTCCCAAGCTTTCAACTGTAGTTTTATTACCATATATGCCTGCATTTTTATATCATAATACTTTGGCAGTTTTTTAGATATCTTATTGTTAAGAATACATTTGTCAATAGAAGTTAATATCCTTTTGCAGAGTTCAGAAGATATATGCTGCTAGATGATGATGATCTAACAATATTTGTATAAAATACCAAATACTTTTGCAAATAATGTTATCACGAATTCAAACGTCATCTATACTTTGTGTAGCTTGAATGAACTACAATAATGACAGATAAATGATTTAGGATATTTCTATATTGTCTATCATTTCATGACATTATAACTAAAGAGTATTGAAAATCGAGGGCAGTGTATTTGCATATTTGCAAATGAAATGTACATAGTCGACATAATAATAAGATAGCGATTCAAAAAAACAAGTGTTTTGTACAATGGTTTTTGTCCTACCTCTGAAATTGAGTGATACATATTTTACAGCATACTTTTTCCTTGACCATTAATCTTTTGAAAAGAAATACATGGAAAAAAGCATTAGGTCTACCATAAAATTTGAAGGGGTATAAAACATACTTTATCTTTTGAATGAAGAAATAACTATGTACTGAAAAATCCTATGGCACTTATAGCAACAATGCTTTACTTATCATGTATGAAGACTGGAGAATGGACCAGTGGATATTTCAAATACAGCTAGAGTAATATATTCAGATCTAATACAAAACAAATGTAACCCTTATTTTTAAAATATAATATTGTTGGTGCTTGGCGATTCTGAACATGTGTGAACCTAATATTACAGCCTTTGCCGTTAAAGAGGTTCCATAGTGTCAGTTTTGTTAACTACGCCGCCAAGCACCGACGTTATGCGATAGTTACTGGTCGCATAATATAGCAGTGTAAGTAATTATATAAAAAGATTTATATTATATAATAAACATATATTACAGTGTAACTGATTACAATTATTCAACATATTAGTGTTAATTAATCAAATATATTTAATTAATATAAATAGTGGGCATTGCAATCGAGGAAAGTATAGGTGCAAATGAAAATATACAGAATCATGTTTTATGCCATATGGCAGGAATATAACGTATCTGAGTCCCGTAGGAGCAGTAAAGATGAAGGAGTCTAAAGAAGATGATTATGGCGATAAGGAGGAGGATTCTGGTACAGAAGGAGACAAAAACAGGAAGAAGAAATCTCGGAAATAACAACAAATTCTGTCTTGAACTAATGTTGAACTTGAGTAAGAGATATTTTATTTATTTCCTATATTATCGATGGCAAGTTTAATGTTTGTAGTAAATTGATAAATTCATTTTTAGTGGTCCTTTGATACAATAATTAGGAATAAAGGTTTACAATAAAAATTCAATAAACAATATTCAATCATTGTTCATAATTAGTCTATCCTACTTTCGAAGTGAGATTCCACATTTTAGACACTTTAGGATTAGGCTAAACGAATAGAATCATCAAAAGATTGAATTTACGATTGCTGGACCAGACAATTATAAATGATACTCAATTCTGTACAAATTGTTTTCTTCTCCTAGGAGCCACATATCGAAGTCGCAACCGTGAGCGTGGGCAAGCCTTTTTCTTTTTTTTGATTTATAAAAATATATAATTCATATTTATATTTATATATACATACACACCTATCAATCAGTTCCGCTAGGTATAAGTGAGCCTTAAGTCTACTATTATTTACACGTGCCAAAGAAAATGAGAACGACAGCATTTGGAATAACTGCAGCATTATTGATCACAGGCGTTATTCTTGTAGCCTCATATCACAGAAATACTCTAGCATTTTCGCCACCTTTTTCTTCCCAAGGTATATTCGGATCTAACAAGCAGTATGTCTTTGGAAGTATTGACAGCATACAGAATGATAAAAGTGGCAAACCTGAGTGGATCCTATCAGGCTTCTGGAAGACAAATCTGATAAATCAGTCTCAAACCAATAGTCAAAATGCTTCAGCAGGAGCGGTATTCAATACTTCATTTAAGATGATTATGACAAATGGCTCAGGTATGCATACACACACAATAACAGACTTTGTTTTGAAGAATAAATCAATGCCGAGCAACACAACAACAGTATTTAATGGAACAGCTTCGGCGAGTATGAGAGAAGGAATTGTCACAAATATACCAATCAGTATAAAAGTCATGAACAATAGTGTCATAAGCATATGGCTTGATCCAGCAAATATAAAGAATCACTTCGGGGACACACCGATATTTGGTGTAATCTTTAAACGCGACATTGGAGCCCTACATAAGGGCATGCCTATGGTTAATAAAACACATATATCTACATAAATTAATGACACAGCAGACTCACAATAGGATAGAAAAAGAAATTTTTTCTTCACTTTTTATTACATATGCCTCTTAGATTTTGTTTCACCTGACACTGACACTTAATTTTTATATATATGCGGGATTACATTCTTGGAATATGTCAAAGAGACATTTTCTAATAACTTCTATGAGCGTAAGTAGTAGTATCTTAGCTTTAGTTTTGCTTTGCTTGATTACAACAAGTAAAACTCCAACTGCTTATGCAGCAGAACAATATTCTTTGGTTGGAAAATGGGGTTCAATTGGTTCTGGTTACGGCAAATTCTCCCAACCATTAGAAGTAGTAATAGATTCTTTAGGTAATGTGTATGTTAACGACTTTAATGGCCTAGCTAATGACGTACAAAAATTTACAAATAATGGCACTTTTATAACTTCATGGGGAAACTTGGGTTTTGGTAATGGAAGGTTCACTAACCCTGCTGGTATGGCAATAGATTCATCGGACAATGTATATGTTGGGGATTTTGGTAATGCACAGAATGCTATACAAAAATTTACAAATAATGGCACTTTTATAACTTCATGGGGTTCCACTGGATTGGGTGACGGCCAATTCGTAAATCCAGGTGGTATTGCAGTAGATTCTTCAGGTAATGTATACGTTGGCGATTTTGGAGAGAATAATCGTATTCAGAAATTCGACAGCAATGGAAACTTCATTACCAAGTGGGGAACTCCTGGAACTGGTAATGGCCAATTCATAACTCCTGCAGACATAGCCTTAGATAGAGCAGGTAATTTGTATGTGGTTGATGCAGGAAACGATCGCATACAAAAGTTTGACAGCAATGGAAACTTCATTACCAAGTGGGGAACGACAGGATCAAACGATGGCCAGTTTTCTAGGGTTATTGGTATAGCAATAGATTCTTCAGGCAACATATATGCAGCTGACAATAGTAACAATCGGGTACAAAAGTTTGACAGCAATGGAAACTTCGTTACCAAGTGGTCTGTAAATAGCCCCGCTGGTGTTGCAGTAGACTCTGCTGGCAAGGTCTATGTAGTAGATCAAAACGATGGCAGCATACAGGTTTATAGCGTGGCATCATCGTCGCCGCCAAATGTTCCTAAATGACATAACAAATTACAAGATCGGAGGTAAATTAGTTCCATTCGTATCAGTAACTGTTTTTTGGTTATTGACGGATCTTTACAACAAAATCTGTGGGGTTGTTATTTAAAATTTTTTAAATTGTTCTATAGTTTACCAAATTATAACCAATTTTAAGAACAGATATCGTTTCAACTCCATTGGGCCATTGTGATATCATTGCTTTTTAATGGGTTTCATAAACAATATGATGAAAAATAAAAGAATGTGACTTGTCTTAATAAGAGGTAAAAGAGTTACTCCAATGATCTTGTTAGTTATTTTTCTGAAGTATTATGGGGTTATCATTTCTATACCGTTACAATCGTATTACCAATAAACAATAACGTATGAATACAGAAAAACAATTAGTTTGATATTTGTGATATAATAAGATAAAACAAATAATAAACTTCCCTTATATTGATAAAATTAAAAAGATTATTAATTAAGGCTTGATTTTATTTGCTACTTTGATATATTTCCGCTGCCAGATGTCATATTACTGCCATGTGATGTCGTACTGCCAGTAGCAGATGATGATGATGTTGGCATATTAGGACCAAAAGTAGAGGTAAGGTTTGGTGATGTTTTACCCGTAGTAGGAGGGTTTAGATCCTGAGCTGAAGCAAAATCTAATGTCGTTGTTACTGTTATTGCTATTATAAGAACTGCTGCTAGAATAGCTATGGTTATTGCTATTGCGGTTGTTAATACTTGCTCTTTTTTATGCATGTAAAGACTTTCAATTGTCTTATTTATAAGACGTTCGAATTTTATATTGGAGTAATAAAGAAAATAGTAGTAGTCATGCCAGAGGGAAAAGGAAAAAAGAATTCAAGATAATTTAGAAATCTCATCAGAGCTACTTTAAATGCATCATTGTGAAGGTGAATTGAGAGATAAACCATAATATTCAATCTTTCAATTAACATCAGAACCATCAGAAATAATAATAGTTGATGAGTTTGTAATTTTTCTGACGAGATTTACGATATTTTTCACCAATTTTTAATTATAGTGGATTTTGATAAATGGATCAATAGGTACTTTCATATCTCCAAAACTATCTGGGTCAATTATCTTTGCTAATATTTCTAACCCTGTTATTGTTCTAGGTCCAGGTTTGCTAAAATATGCTCCTGCATTAACTGCATAAACTTCGTTACCTTGAACAGCACGCAGTGATTTCCATCTATCGTTTATTTCTAATGTCTTTGCTTCTGTCAATGTTTTATCTGTGTCAAAACCACAAGGCATCAAGATTATTTTATCTGGATTGTATTTTATAATCTCATCAATATACATGCGACGTGACAGCTGTCCGCGAGAACTTAGACCGTTAATTCCTCCTGCAATTTCTATCATTTGTGGAATCCAATGTCCAGCAGTAAAGAAAGGGTTAATCCACTCAATACAAAGTACTTTTGGTTGTTTATTATTATTATTATTATTATTGACAATGCTACTACAGCTTCTTCTTTGTCCTGCTCTCATCCTTATGTTGTCAATACGGCTTTGCAAAGATACTACTAACTTACGGCCTTCTTGTATTCTATCAACCCTTTCTGCTATATCCATTATACTTACCAAAATATCATCTAAATCATGCGGGTCGAGTACAAGTATGTCTGGTTTGTAACCTAATACAGAAGTAGCGCGGTTTATCTCCTTTGTAAATGGAGCACATACTTCGCATACGCCTTGAGCAATAATAATATCTGGCTTTGCTTCTTTTAACCTTTGATCGTCTATTACATATATATCCATGCCAGATTGTATTAGTTCTACAATTTTCCCATCAATTTCTTTACTATTCATTTTATTCGCATCAAAGGAAGAATTTATCACTCTTGGTTTTCTTCTAGCGTCATCAGGATACTTGCACTCATGTGTCACGCCTACTATTTGGGAGTCTGCACCAATTTCATAAAGTATTTCTGTAGAACTAGGTAAAAATGATACTATTCTTTCTGAAGGCACGAATATAATATAGTAATAAGAGGCTATTTTAAAGATGGGTATTTAATTATTCTTCATTATTCTATGTTCACATCTTTATAAGCTTGATGAGTAGGCTCAGTTATTGCAAGTTTGGCTATCTTTACAGCTATAGGACAAGGTAATATCCATTATGGACTTTACCTTTGGGAAAGGTGGATGTTTTCAATCATTTGTACTGAAACGAGTATTGGCATTTTCTAATGCTAGTTATACTGCCTAACATAATTTGATACAACTGTCTAAAGATTTAGTTCAATATCAATTTAGCTTGAATATGTTATGAATATACTCCGTATTCACTTTGATGTCTGTTGCAGTTTTAAACGATGCTTATAGAAATGAAAAGGATGCTAATATTCGAGAAAGGATTTTGCTGGTAAGACGTGTCAGAATGGATAAGAAAGAAGCAGCCAGTGTATCTGAGAAAGAATTTCATAGATCTAGATGGTGGGCTTACAAATGGCTAAAGAGATTTGATAATACTGGTTTGGAAGGACTAAAGAATAAGCATAGGAGCGGTAGGCCTCCAGAAGTAAGTGAAGTGTCTGAATTTATGTCGTTATTTGTTCATTACATAACCTAGATTTGGAAATAGTTAAAGCTTAGTAAATGAGATATTTTCATTCTGTGAATCATCCTTTCAAACTCAAACTTACCATAGGACAGAGGAACAAATTAAAGTCATTTATGAAGAATACGGGTAACAAAAAAGAATACCGCAGGCTACTGGCTATACTCCAAAAAGCTGAAGGTAGAACTTACGAAGACATAGCAAATGAACACGGAGTCAGCAGCAGGTCTGTACAGAGATGGGTTGCTGC
This sequence comes from uncultured Nitrososphaeraceae archaeon, assembly GCA_963825865.1. Taxonomy (GTDB): domain Archaea; phylum Thermoproteota; class Nitrososphaeria; order Nitrososphaerales; family Nitrososphaeraceae; genus CAWGVG01. The sequence continues at coordinate 28,084 of CAWGVG010000006.1, forward strand.
CTATATCCAAAGTGGGATAGATAGAATAAAGATGAAGAAACCTGGCGGAACAAAATCTGGCATAACAGATGAAAACAGAGAGATTATTCTATCAGCATTATTTAACGACCCGCACATCTTTGGTTATCTTAGAAATACATGGAGTCTGAGATCACTTGCAAACTGTCTGACAAATGAGCTAGGAATCCCAATCAGTTTCAAGCACCTGCAGCGAATAACAAAAGATTTAGGAGTTAGGTGCAAAAGGCCAAAACTGGAATTGCTACATGGAGGAAAGGATTATGAAGAGGGAAAAGAGAAAGTGCAAAACTACAAACAGATAGCTTCAGCTCTGAAAAAAAGGGAGTTGTAGTAGCATTTGAAGATGAGACTATTATAACACAGAAACCTTGTATTCGAAAATCCATGAGTTTTGAAGGTGAGCAACAAAGGATAGAACATACTGGTAGTAGAAAGAAGTTCTCTGCATACATATCCATGGTATGGCCTGAAGAGAAATTAATGACGTATGATTTCTATGATAAAATGGATTCTACGAATACTATCGACCATCTAGAGAATCTCAAGACAAACATTATGAAAAATGATTGGTGGAAAAGACTGGTACTCATATGGGATAACGCTTCATATCATGTAAGCCTAATGGTACGGAATTATATCAATGCACAGAAAGAAGACTGGCTGACCATAATCCACCTTCCAAAGAAAGCACCATACCTAAATCCGAATGAAAGGAAAGTAAACCAGCAAATAAAGTCAGATGTATGTGCGAATAGATTCTATGAACATATGGAAGACCAGAAAGCTGCAGTATCAGAATATTTGGACAAACGATTTGGAAGATGGTATGACGACATTAGTTATGACACTTGACTTAGCACCATTTGCTGATGAGAAGGGAATTGCTTTACTTTATACAAGAGGCTTTCTGACAGATTACGTATCAGTTCTGTCTGAAAAGTCAGCTAAAGAAGGATGCAATATTGCTATCTTAACTGACTTTGATGACTCTGGCTTGGCCATTGCAAGGGAAGCGCCAGACGCCTATAGAATAGGTATAGATTTTGAAACGCTAGAAGATTTGGGGTTGGATATTGAAGATGTAGAGGAAGAATACAATCCAGGAAACCACTTAAAGACACTGCAGCTTGCGGCAAACATGCAAGCGTATATTCAAAAGAAATTGTAAAATATGTTGAATACAAGCGTGTAGAGATTAACAGCGTCGTAGAGGCACTGAACGATAATTCTAGATTCTGGAAATGGATTATCAAGAAGTTAAGGGATCATTTTACTAGCCGAGATTACAACCGTGCCGTTGATATTCCAGAGTATGTGATGCCTGAATGTCTCGAATCTTTTAATGAGAAAGTAAAAGAAAAAGGAGTTGCAATATTAAAAGGGCGGCGTTTGAAACTCCAGGACCGTCTCTCTGATATTGGCCCTGGATTTCTATTTGATCGAACTGATAAGGTATTATTGAAAAAAGGAGATGATGACGTTATGACAATCAGTAAATACGAGCAAACGCTGGCTGATCAGTCACGACATATTATCGAATCCGATGAGACTATGAAACCAATCTTGGATAAAATTGAAGATTTGGATAACGAGTTGATAAAAAATGACTAATGATATAACAAATGCAGCAGGATTAGGAAATTGTGAGACGCCTAATTGTGGCAATCCTCTAAAACCATCTTACTATCTTATTTATCCTCTTACTAAATATGTTGGAGAATACATTATAGCTAAATGCAGAACGCTAGAAGACGAAACAAAAAATGAGCCAAAAATTGCCGAGTTAGTTAAAGTCAAAGTGCGTACAGCATTAGATCCAGAACATATTCTTGTTGATAGGAGCAGTGGCGCGGAGGTAACGATAGAGCAGTATGCTGAGGATAGCGCAAGAATTGGGTGTTAAGAATTGCAATAAATTTATCAGTCTGTGAGTAAATATACGTAATGTCTGTAATATCTAAATGGGCGCAAATAATAACAAGTTAGTAATCCAAGATCGAAGGCAAAAGATATGGACTCTTTTAACTAGAGGAATGAAAGGTTATGAAATTGCCAGAGTTAAACACTACACCAGCGACTATAAGCCGAGATATTCAGTATTTAACATCACAGTCTCAGAATTTTTTAAATGATCTGGCTAAAGAAACGCTTCCTTTCATGTATAAGAGTTGTATTGACGGCATAAGAGAAGTGTTAAAGGAGTGTTGGAATATTTATGAGTCTACCGACGACGAGCAGCAGCAAGTAAGCTATTTCCAAAGATTAGCGGCGCTCAAATTGGCCAAAGAATGTAATGAAGCACAGTTCAAATTATTGTCAGAAGGTCCGTCGATTATGTATGTGCAGAATTTGGAAGAGAAACTGATACAGATTGAAGAGATACAACAGCAACGGCAACAACCACCGCAGGTAAACCAAATATCTCGATAGGTAGTATAGTATTATTCTACCTTGAAGACAGATACTTACGTTAAAAATATGGTAAAAAGACTTGACAACCTTCTACGTGGATTCTCACCTTCTAGTTCAAAGTGGGACATTGCTGGCGCTGATGGTGTAGGTGGTAGTAAAACAACAATTTCTCAACAAGAATTAGAAGAGTTAGACGATATTGAAACACAGCGAAACGGTGAACCTCATAGGTTTTCCGATTACAGGGCCGCCAGGGCAAAGAAAACAGCCCCAGCAGTTGGCCTAACCTATGAAGACGTTTACGACACTATAACCCAGGAAGAGTTAGACTGGGAGTTGAGGCGGCAGCTTAAGGTAGCACCAGAACAAAGATACAAGCATGAAAAATATCACTGGTATACGCACCCTTCAAGCTGGAATATGAGGGTGCCCCATAATAGGTATGATGGTAAAGGATGCACAGGTCAAGCTTGTATCCCAGAGTGCAGATATTATCCTGAGACTGGTAGGATAGAAGATTCAGAAGTTGTACAAAAGCATAGAGAACGTGAGAAACGTTATAGAGATAATAACGGTATAGTAAAGCCGCCTCACCCAATTGTGTATTATCTAGAAGGCAATTATTAGTTAGTTGCGATGAGTTAGTTGGTTGCGGTGGTAGCTGTAGTAGCTGTAGCAAAATTAGTAGACGGCGATGATGTAGTTTTATTCACTCTGATTTATAGAGGAGGAATCAGATTCCAAATTTAGCTGTTTCCTATTTAGCATAGTAGTAGTAAGTATTTTGTGTTACCATCTAGTAGTAGTATTAATAATATGATAGATCATTTAGCCATGTTGTCCAAATCAATCTCATCATCTCAATTACTACAACTGCTGCTGTTGCATTAGCCGAAAGGTTGTAAAGACTTATGATGATGACTGACTAGCTAACTAATGCCTTGCGATTGTTCCATCCAATAGCTTGGCACTGAAGCAATACCCCCTCGGTCTAGTCCTCAACTTTGAGTTACAGCAAGGGCATAATACCCCCTCAAATTTTATGAATAGATCGCATATCTGGCAGCGCTTTTGGCCTATGGAATATCGTCCACCACCATTATTAGCATTACCTCCTTTTTTCTTTATGTAAGGCTTGAGAGCTTGATACCTTGAGCAGATCCCTTTACATGCCATTTATGTTATCGTTATATCCTACCTACCTTGAATACTTACTTTTAATCTTTGAGCTACTAGGCAGATTATTATCACCATCACTAAGTTTTTTATAGGCATGTCAATAATTTGTAAATATCAGCAGTAAAGCGTTCATGGTTATGTCATTCAACAAAACGGTCTGTTGAACATATGACCTCTTTCTTTTAAAATATCGTCATTACATCGATACGGAATAACTCACTCTGATTAAAAAAGTTAATGACAATATTTTAAGATATTAACCATAGGCGTTATAAAGCGAAGATTTACAACCATTCTATTATACATGAACAATACTAGTAGTAGAGCAACGCTAACAAGCATAACTATACTAGCTACAATACTAATTCTATCTCCAACATCTTTTAGTTATGGATTTAGAGCTGCAAACAAGGTTGCTAGTGGGTTTGGAACAGGCGCCCTTGTTTGTCCTAACGGTCTGACTTTCAATAATGAGCAAATCCAATTTGAGGTCAACAAGAGCAAAAAAGTGACAGAACAAGTAAAAAAAACGGTAGCATCTGATGATAATTGGAGTATTGGCGCACTAAATCCGCAACCATGTACAGCACATGCTAATTCCGCCTTCGGCTCTATTAATGGGGTTCATTTATCATCTAGCCTAAAAGATACCTCAATTAAAGGTTCAGAGAATCAAGACAACATTTGTCAAAGTGAAAACAGAATCGGTAACGCTGTTAAAATTAATTATATCAGCATAACAGGACAATGTAATACAAAAGACACAATAATATCATTTACTTCTCTTGATGGCAAGAAGGGTAGTTTTAAGGGTACGATAATATGTAATTTGATAAGATAAGATTGACGTGTTAATAAGTTCATATCATTACTTAACCTTCTCATAAAATTCAACTTGCTGTTAATGCTTCTCGCCTATAATTCAAGATACCTTTGAGCATCTTCCTTTGTTAAGAATTTGTTAGCTGGACCCAAGAATGACCAGCTTTCTTCATCGTATTGCTGCACTATCATCATCGTATAGAGCAGGTTTTGGTGATAATGATTATGGCGTCGTCGTTGGTCCTACTGGTGCCATAGGAGATTTTGGAACACCACAGACTTTTGATTCAGTTGTATTGATAAATTTGTCAGTAGGATCACACATTGGATTTTGTCCTGGTGATATAGTATTACTAGTAGTAGTAGAAGGCGAAGTAGGTAATGGCAATGACGGAAGAGCAGAAGAAGGTGTTTGTTCCTCCTCTTGAGCCTGGGCCATATTAATAATCTCAATTCCTAATACTGCACTAGAAGCTACTACTACTACAACAATAGCAAACAATGATAATACCATTCCTATAGATCTAATTATTGCATTCATAGTTTCCATCTACTACCATGATGATGATGATGTATATGATACTTGTAATAATATTATGATTGCCAGCTCTTATTGCTGCCTTTGATAATTATTTTTTAGTATCGTTTCTCTTATAAAGTTACAGACAGAAAATGCATGACTAACCATGCAAATTATTTCCACCATCACCTGCTGTAAACCGCAGGATCGGAATGAGGTTGAGACATCGCAGGAAACTAAAGTAGAGAAGAGCATATGCTCCATATAACGCATCAGATAGCATGTGAAAAGTATTCAAAGATATTGTGTTTCTGTTATGACTTAATGCCCTTACTGAAGGTACTCCATTAATGATTTAGCAAGCGAGAGTGCTAGAACGGAACAGTCAGATGTACAAAAGAAGTCTCTACACAAGGAAAGGTTAGTAGCGTATAGACGTATGGTAGAGAATTCAGCCCCAAATGAAAGATCAAGTCAAAAGCAATTGAAGCTTTAAAAAGGTGGTGCATATTATAATTTCCTCTTGAATATTTAATAACGTGAGCAGCTGTCTAGTATTCGTTATGTCTTTTACTAATAACAAGTCAATTGCAGAGCAATTCGTTGAGGAAGTATTAAACAAAGGAAATCTTGATAAAATAAAGAATTTAATTACTCCCGATATCGTTTGGCACGGACAGTATAAAGAGGTTAAAGGTTTGAAGAGTTTTAAGAAATGGATCTCACTGGAGCGTAGCATCTTTCCTGATATGCAGTTTAACATAGTAGATAATTTTGCAGAGCATGATAAGGTTGCTATTAGATGGGTATTGCAAGCTACGCATAAAAAGAAACCAAGTACCCATCAGAAATTTCAAACTATGGGCATCAGCATATTTCACTTTGAAGATGACAAAATCAAAGAAGCCTGGATTGTCTTTGATGCTCTGAACCCTGCACTACAGCTTAGAGTTGTTGATGTAGTGCCCTCAGGTTCCTATCTGATCAAAAGTTTTTCAAACAGGATATGATCGTCATATGAATATGAATATGGATTAGTGTACGTTCCAGCACATCTTCTCTATCTTCCCAAAGTTTAATATATATTATAATGAATAGAACAGTAATCAAATCAAACCCTTTAGATACTTGCAAGGGATATTTATAGCACAAGACAGGACTTTCAATTTAAGGTCTACATGACATTCCTCTTTATTCGATCTGAATGAATTTGGATTACATTTCTCTTCGATATTTTATTTTATGATTCCCATACCCGTAATTTTTTGCTACTTCGTCTACCTTGATTATATGTAGCAATTTGCTCAATATTACCGCTTTTTTTTCCTCCTTTTCTTCATTTCCCTTGCTTTTCTTCTTTCCTTTCTTCTTTGCCAAGCTACAGCAGCGACTACTATTCCCATGACTAAAGCCATAATTCCCTTATCCTTATTCATAAGACCTTTTAAAATATATTAGGAGTTCTTGGGATAGAGATAAGTTTGGGGATTAAGTTGGTTCACTGTTAATGTGGGAAAAGAAAAGCATGGAAAAGAGACAAAATTTGATATTGCAGAATACCTTGAGGAGGAAGAAATTCAGAAATTAATAGAAAGGCAGCACCTACATTACAGAAAAAAGCTTTTCTTGCATGTATGTATGAAAGTGGAGCAGGGGTAAAGACAAATTTTTTCAGCCATGAATCATTTGGTCATCGTATTCCAAATTACACGAGATTTATGCTCGAGCCAAAAAGTGTGTCAAAAGCCATTCTTGCTGCCTGCAAACTCTCCTCGACTTGAAATAATGATTCCATTTTACATAAGAGTCGGAGTATGGTTTAAGCATACAATACCATACCTAGTCAATCCAATAGTTGGTTATGTTTTTAATAGGCAATTAAAAAATAAGTGTTATTCACCAGTCTAAGTGAAGTGTCAGGATATATGTCATAATATGTTTATTCCATGGTTTAAATTCTTAGATGGATAAAGCTTAACAGATGTAGGATATTTTCATTATGTGAGGTCTGCTTCTAAACTAAATCTAAGCCGCGCACAGAAAATAGGTTTAGAATCACTTATGAATAACACAACTAGCAAAAGTGAGTATCGCAGAGTACTGGCTATACTTCAAAAGAGTGAAGGTAGAGGTTATGAAGACATAGGACATGAACATGCAGTCAACATTAGATCTGTACAAAGATGGGTTGCTGCGTTTATTCATGGTGGGATAGAAGAAGTAAAGATAAAGAAGACACCGAGAGGATCGAAATCACGCGTAACAGATGAAAACAAAGAGATCATTCTTTCAGTGTTATTTAATGATCCACATATCTTTGGTTACCTTAGAAATACATGGAGTCTAAGGTCGCTTGCAAGATGTCTTACAGATGAGCTTGATATTTCAATCAGTTTCAAGCACCTACAGAGAATAACCAAGGATATGGGGATTAGATGCAAAAGGCCAAAATTGGAACTGTTACATGGGCCGGATTATGAAGAGGGAAAAGAGAAAGTGAAAAACTACAAGCACGTAGCATCAGCTCTTAAAAAAAGGAGTGATGTTAGTATTTGAAGATGAAACAACAATAACACAGAAACCTTGTATACGCAAATCGATGAGTTTTGAAGGTGAACAGCAAAAAATAGAACATAATGGTAGCAGGAAAAAGTTCTCTGCATACATATCCATGCTATGGCCAGATAAGAAGTTGATGTATGACTTTTACGATGTTATGAACTCCGATAATACCATAGACCATCTGGAGAATCTCAGGAAATATGTCATGAAGATCAGATGGAAAAGACTGATACTCATATGGGATAATGCTTCTTTCCATGTAAGCCGAATTGTGCATGACTATATCAAAATACAGAAGGATCGGCTAACCATAATTTATCTTCCAAAGAAGGCTCCATACCTAAATCCAAATGAAAGAAAGGTGAACCAGCAGATAAAGTCATATGTGTGTGCAAATAGGTTTTATGAAAATATAGAAAACCAGAAAGCTGCAGTGTCGGAATATCTCGATAAAAGATTTGGAAGATGGAATAATGACATTTAATGTGACACTTGACTTAGTTGCTGCTATTGTATTATCTGCAAAGCTACTAACTACTCTACAACTATGTTATTAACTCCCACCCGTATTACCTTTCTTTGCATATGCTGACTGTTGGTGTAGCATTGGAGTTGTGTTAATTGTTGTTACAAGCTTCACCAATATTGATCATCTGATTCATGTTTCACAGTGTGGTACGGCTACTTGCATTATGGTTTTGAACCTTTCTGATGTTTAACAGATAATTTAGCATATCATCTAGAGTAGCATTAGGATAAATTGAAGATATTCTAAATTCCCAACCTCCCAAAGCAACAAAATCATCGCTAACCTTCTGCGGGGTGTACTCGTTTTCGTCCAGCAATATATCAGGTTTTTCTAATAGTTCCAATAGATGATTACATTTCCAAATTACTTTTCCGCTAATGCTAGCTTGGCACCTACTGTCTATTACAATAAAAAGAGAGAAATATGTTATATATGGCATTATATGCTACAAGCCGTCTCTATTCATTGATTCTATTATCTTAGATCATACAGCACCTTATTTTTCAGCTTCAAAGTATCAAACTTTAGCGGTCTATATCAGTTCTTCACGGAGTTCCTCAAAGCATACCTTACCATATTGCTGCCCCGACCTCCTCATTCGGGGGAGCCATTGACACCATTTTATAAAAGCTGCTGATTCAGAACTTTCTACTTCATAGTTGCCTTGGAGAGTTGGTTCAAGAAACACCAAAAAAAGAGATTTGATGTATGAGTAAAGGAAAAAGAGTCCTTCAAGAATCTTTTGATATGTGACTTTATTTTCTGCTGCATTTCTGGAGTCATTATCTCTTCTGCTTTATAGTGATGGTCCTGTACTGCATGTTGTTCTGCATTTTTCATAATTTCTTCTTCTGTTTCATCTTTGCATACATAGTCACAATCCATTCCTACCTCTCTACATGATACTGTTAACATTATTTTTATTAGCTGAGAGTAGACTAAAAGGTTTTTTATCTTTCAAAAAAAGAACCTTTCTTTAAATTTGCATCATTAGTAGTGCACGTTTCACTGTCCTTCTCTTCAATTTCGGAATCAATTTCTCTGATCTTATCTTTTATAGACTGATATTCTCCATTTTCATCTTTTCACACCAGGTCTGTGAAATCATGCTTTATCGCACATTGCACTCAGAAATAGAACATCTGATTTTGGAAATAGCTCTGCTACTTTTTTTTACTGGATAAGATTTTCCTTCACCTGTCGGGGCATTTATAGCTAGGTTAATAGGATTATTTGTATACATGCTCAGAAGAGTATAATGGACTTGTCTGCAAAGTCTGTCATCTTGTTTTACTTCCTTTGCTACAACATCAACGTGATTTAATATCGGATGATCGAATATCATCTTCAGATGTTACTGTCATCTTCTTCTAAACCTATTCCATAATCAGTCTGTATTGAATGCCTTTCAATAGATGCTTATTCCCAGTTAGCGCACAGATCTTAGAGAAATTGTGCCTATTCTGTTTCTTCATCTAAATCTATGATGCGACATACATTTTCAATAAAAAGTACAGAGACAGATTAGATATATTTTCAGAAATCCTTGAGCTGGGAAATGGCAATGAAGTAAGAGTTGGTAATATTTCACATAAATCTGGTCTTCCATATAATCTGCTAAAGAAACACTTGAAAATACTGCTATACAATAATTTATTGGAATATCATAAGGAGGAAAAAACCTATAAAACGACTAGCTGTTGTACTTACACAGATGGGTAACAATTTTGATTACCTACATAGGTTACACTTTCTTGCTTCCTTTTTGTATATGTCTTAGATTTAATTAACCTTTGTACAAACCTTTCAGAAGGAGTAAGACCATTTATTCCACCATGTTCCCTAGTTTCATTATATGCTTTGACAAACATATCATACCTTAGTTTTCCATCATCAATACTTGTTATTTCTTCAACTGTCAAGAACTCATTCTTTACAATCTTGTTATATGCTTCTATCTTTCCTTGTAACTGTGGATATGAATTTGGAATTGGTTTATCCTTTATGTTATTCTTATATGGAAAGTGTTTGAATAGTTTAGATGTAAACTGCTTACCGTTGTCATGCATAACTTTCCTGGGCTTTCCGTTATCCATAATCCACTCCTCTAGTACATTCAAAACATCAATGCTCCTCTTTCTTTCAGACCACTTGCTAGCAACTTTTCTTGAACAGTCATCTATACAGCTTATCATGTAATTTCTTGTGCTAGAACAGCGTACGTAAATGGTCCAAGTATATCCATTTGAAGCATGTCATTTGGATGTTTCATTGCAAATCGCTTATACTTTCTATTATTCTTTACCTTACAGTTTAGAACGTTGAGAGTATGTTTTTTCAATGTCTTGTATATGGTTCTACTGCTCAATGATACTCCAAGTCTTTTTAATCTGAACCTGATTCTACTAGTACCAAAGGTCTTTAATCTTAAATCAAGTATTGTTTCTTCTATTTCTTTAGATACTTTGGTTTTGATGCTATGAGGCCTTCTAGATAGGTCTTTCAACCCGTCTATTCCGTGCTCTATGTATCTATTTTTCCACTTGTAATATGTCTTCCTAGATATTTCGTATTTATTGCAAATATCGCTAATACTATTACCAGTCCATTCATGTTCATGAATGAGATTGAATTTTGTTCTAATTTCTATAGAGATTTCCACTTCCTAGCAGAAGTGTTACCTATGTCTGTAAGCTATATTGTTACCTATGTTTGTAGGTACAACAATTAAGTCTAACGCAGATACTATAGAATCTAAAGTAACTGACACTTCATATTACCATAATGAAAAACACGAGACTTATTATTGTCCTCATGAGATTTCAGTACAGCGGATAACGTCTGATGCATCAACTATTTTGTTAATGTATTTTCCCATGTATCTGTCTTCAAGGATTTTGAATTTGCCTCTTTCCTTGTGTATGATTTTTGCATCTATCTTCACTCCTTCATCGATAAACAGAACACACCAACAAGAGCATCTTTCTCCTTTTACTGTTATGTTAAAATCGTTGTTATCATTCACTTCAAGAGGTACTCCTTCCATACCTACTAAATGGAACAGCATCAATAACAGTAGTGATTTTCGCTTTGATCTTATTGACCATCCATCGTCTGGCAACAACAACTGCAGCATCATTTTTTATTGACATGTTGGTCATTTTCATATTCGCCCTATCGACTATGATCAGAAAGTAGTTGATAGACTTAAACCTTTTGATAACAATATTAAACAATTGTAAAGTAATATTCCCAAATACCATTCTATTTGTAAATCTATAGTAATGAATATGAAGAGGCATTTAATGAATGTAAACGACAAATCCTACCTTAGATCACTAATACTAACTATCAGAACATATGGCATTAGTATTAGATGTATTGCCTCTCTCGACAGGAATGCAATCGAATAAATTATTACTTTTATTTTCCAACAGCGTGCTGTAAAACTTGCTTTTACGATTGGATGATAATTCTGACATTTTGGAAATTAAACTTAACAAATATCAATTACAAGTAAGGAATAATGTTCATTTATTCAGTATTTTCTCCAACAGCCTTATATTCTTCAAAAATATTAGAACAATTATGTTAGAAAATATAGCATACGTAGGTCTTGGCTTTGCATCAGTCTTCTTCGCATTGGAAACAGCATGGCACTTTACAGCCTGCAAGATACATGACAAATCGATAAAGCCTTGTTTCTACAAACAAGTTGGCTTATTGAAATAGATAGAAAGAAAGAAAGAGAGGTCTTGGTAATAATGGCAAGTATTGAAAGCAGTAGTAGAGCTAGAAGAAGGACAAAATCATTAAAGATGAAAATCCCATCATCATCAACCTCATTAGTAAACAAAGCGTCTAAAATATCACCATCTAATGCTATTGAAGTACAAAGGATCATAGCTCGTGATGGTTTTGCTTATTTTCCGATGGCTAATGACTAATAAGTATAGACTCGGATCTAAGAAGGATTAGTGTAGTAGAAAGAACCAAACAACTTATTAGTTTCTCCAAAAGAATGGTAAATAATTAATTAATTGACGATTGGACATAAATCCAGACTCTATTTTTTGCAAATATATATTGATGAATTAGGCTAAAGCTATCCTTTGGATGTCTGAATTTGTGATGACATATAATAAAACATCCTCAAAGGACAGCACATGATAGTTCAGAATCCATCCTTATTGGTATTCTGTATTTGATAGGCTTGATACCATGGCCAGAATCACAAAAGATGAAAAAAAGAGGTAGACCATACGTCTATTCTTCTACTGTCATACTACGATGTTTCATAGTCAGATTGTGGTTTAGAATGGATTCTAACAACGCATTACATGAATTCCTAGGAATGGATTACCCTTACAATAAGAAGATAATGAAAAGATGTGGTCTTACCCAAATACCAGATAGACGAACATTTGACAGACGTCTTAAGACCATATCCATAGACATCAAGGAAAGGATTGCTACTATGACTAGTCTATTAGTAAATGGGAAGATAATAGACCCTTATATTGTTGCAATAGATAGTACATTGCTCAAAGCCAGAGGACATGTTTGGCACAAATCATCTATGGATAAAGGAATAGTACCACGTTCAGGTATAGATACAGATGCCAGGTGGGGATTCAGTCATACCAGAGGTTGGATATTTGGTTACAAACTACATTTGATATCAAGTACTGGTTCTACCATAGTACCTTTAGCAGCAGATTTTACAACTGCTAATGTACAGGATAATCAAATGTACAATCCTATGATATCATCATCATCATCATCTCTGTTCCTAGAAACATGTTTCATGATAGGTGATTCTGGGTATGACGACAATAAACTATATGATTTGAGTACTAAAAGAGGATTTGAACTGGTATGTCCAGTACAAAGGTACAAAAATACCCCAAAGAATAGACTAGAGCTGATACAATTCTATGAATCTGAGTTAGGACAGGCTATTTACTCTTGGAGAAGTAAATCGATAGAACCACTAATAGAACATATTAAATCTATTTTTAGAATAGACCCATTACCGGTAAGAGGCTATCAGAAGGCTGCTGGAATAGTACTTCTGTCAGTACTACTGTATCAGATCCTTGTCTACTACAATTATAAAACCAGACCTAGTCAACGACCAAAATCAATCAAACACATGTTATGTAGTTAATGCAGCACTAAATGATAGATGAAAAATATAGAAATGAATTATGCCCATGTCTCAATTAATTGGTATTTGCAATTAAGCGTTACGTAAAACAAAGCAATCAATGGGTCGACATCAGTCTAATTGGAGAAGATGGGTATTTCAGAGGTAATGCCAATACTTTCTCAACAAAAGCCAAAGCACAACGGTATCTTGAATTATACCAATCAAGGATTGGCAGTAAATTGAATTTTTATGGAAAACCTAAAAAGGTTTTGAGACTGAAGGTTTTCGAACTTGCGCCGCTAGAGTTAATTGACTGAACTAAAGTAAGTTATTTGATTATCAGTTGGCATGTAGAGGACTTTTGCAAAACATAATTGCAAGACATTAGTTAACTGCTACCCCTAACTATACAAATGTAATTCAAAATCTCTTTTGTCTACTAAAGTCTGGCTACTTCTACTTCAATAATCCATTCACATTTTTTTATACCTGCTTTGTAATGATGATTTTCAACTGCAAGTGAATCTGGTGCATTCAAAAGGCAAAAGCACATATTGGCCCCTTTATCGTAGAAGTAATTTACATGTCTAACACCAAATTCATCTATTGGTGACTTGAAGAATTCCTTTAAATGATCTTCGCTGAACGGAAGATTATGAACATCAAGAAATATTGGCAATTCATGGGCATTTAGATCATCCATACCTATATAATTTGTTGAAGAACGAGCTTGCTTCCAACAAATAATTAGCCACCTCTTATATCAGAGATAATGTGGACTGCTAGCCAGGTTGTTAGCAACTGATAAACAATCAAGGATGTAAAAATTGAAGAATGCTTAGGTTATGCACAATATATTCAAAAATTTCCAATTATCAATACCTTTTTCTATTTGATCATTTATAATTCACAAATTGGCTGTTCCACGGAGTAATTTGACAACCCGAACAACGCCTAGTGTATGTAATCATAAGTGCTAATGGCTTGGCTGATGCATTAACAAATCCTGCTACTGTAACATTATCACCTGGTGTAGCTTAGTCCTGATAGGTTAACGTAATTATATTGTTGTCATCTCCTAACTTACTTTTTTTTGAAGGTAATGATATAATCCAAGTCTTGAACCAACCTTCAGATCATCATTTGTCACAATATATTGTTACTACAAATCAGAACGATCGATAAAGCTATTAACTTATCGATAAGAATGAGCAACTATTTAATACTGTTAAATAACTTATTTGTAACCTGGCAGTAGCTGTTCTTCAACCTTTGAAATAATTTTATTTTCTTCTAATTTACCGTTTATTGCTTTAATATCATTATCATCTATCGCTTTAATATTATCACGATCATATTCTTTCCTGAATTTCTCTTCTACAATTTTGTTAGCTTCAGGATCTATAATTATGAGCCTATGTTTTCCTCTTCTCATAGCTTCAAGAAATATTTTTCGTATAAACAAATCATTAAAGGAATAACCTATAACGATCCAATTCTGTGTGTTAGCTAGATCTTCCTTGAATGTTTTTAAAAAATCAAACCAAGGATGCAGATATAGATCCTTTTGATTAATAGGATAGAGCATCATTTCGCCTGTAACTATTTTTCCACCAATACTGATCCTATTAGTATCTGATTCAACTATATTTCCATCGACCAATCCATACCATCTAATCGAACCGTGCAAGTGGACCAATCGCAGATTTGGCGATTGGATTCTTTTAATATCTACAAATCTTATATTATTTTCTTCCCTTAACAGGTTATTGATTGGAGCAATTCCTTCCCAACAAAGTTCTTGTACTCTATCATAATTCGTTGTATATATATGCCAATTTTCGAAATAATATTTTTTCCCATCTACTTCTCTCGGCGTACAAGCCACTTTGCAAGCTATCATATTAAAAAAAGGCCAGAAGACTTCCTTGATATGAGCATCTTCATTTTCATTTACACTACATTTTTCTCTGATAAAATCTCTAAACTTAGTTAGCAAATTATCTGCAATAATTCTTGTTTTGTCGTCAGCTATAGATTCATCTTGTATTTTAGTAAGCTTATTAGTAGAAAGGATATAGACAGAAGTAAAACCAAGTTGTGAATATGTGATGCTTTTATGTAGATCTTTTATTATGCTGAAAACAGATTCCAAGTCGGAGTATCTATAGACAGATAATAAACTGTTCTTGATAGACTGATAAAGATCATACATTTCCTTTGAATTTGTTTCTGATCCTTCTTTGAGCTTTTTTTCGAAACAAGTAACAAGCCCCTTCATTGTAGGAATGCCAAATGCAGATGAAGCTCCAGAACCAAGAAAAATCAAGCTATTTGCCAATTTCTACAATTGCATAATAAGCATGTTAATATAAATATTCTCGCAATATTCTTATGAATACACTATTATTTGTTAAATAAAAATAATATTGTGAAAGTTTTATACTTGTAATGTGCAATAAGTTATACTTACATAAGGTGCTGACGATATTGTAAGATAGTCACGCTCTATGAAGCAGTTTATCTTAAGATTTTACATAAGGAATTGCTAACATTGTAATATCATGTATCTTGGATATACAACAAAATTGTATTAGTTTACATAAGAATGGGATAAACAGATAGATAGTTGGTGGCAATAATATTGCCGCATTTGATTTATTTGCAAAAGATAGAAGATAGTCATATATTGAAAAAATTGTTACTGACTATACAATATTAGCAGTAGTAGGCAATGGCAATTGTTTTCCAATATACTTTTTCCTTAATTTCTTAGAATTGCAATCCCAGATATATGCATAATAATATTTGTGTGTATTATGTCTGCAATCTTTACAACACTTTACCTTTTCATATCTTATTGTGCAATTCTGCGGTAAATTCAGTTTCTCTTTGACCTTTTCTTCCTGTTCATATATTCTTTCTAATTCAAAATACTCTGAAGATAGGTAACTCGCTGATTCAAGTTTGTTTCTGTATTCCTTATCACTATAAAATTTTTCGAGGTTATCTGAATCGTGTAATAACTTCTTTAGCATATATCTTGGATCTGATAGCCCTGCTCTCTCTTGCAATTTTGCTAGACGTGTATTAAAATCCTTGTACATTTCTATTGTTGCAGTTATTGTATGTACCTACTTACACACTGATAAATTTATTGCAGTAATATAATTAGTTTGAAATTCTTGTCGACAGGAGTTAGATATATGCGTTGAGAGCATATATATTATAACCTAATAAATAAATGGCGTTCTGAAGGAATAATGGGATGAAGTTTAAAAAATAAGAGTGGGATCGGTAGGCTATGGTTACCTTTCTGTGTTTGTAATAGTACATGTTAGGTGTTGGCCTGCAGCTATGGTATCTTCACAATCACTACTGAAGGAAACATCAAAAAATGGTGGCTCATTAAATCTCTCTTCAAATGAGAAGTCATCCCCTGGCTGCAGTGTAAAAAGGACACCATTTCCAACAGCAGACTGACATGTGAAAGTTTGAGGGTCTTGGGAGCGGACAAGTAAAGATATTTGACAGCCATTTACGACGAGAGAGCAACTAACTAACAAAAGTATAGCTACCGTCACTTTTGTATAGTAGGTTAACCTTCATATTGTGCTCATTATATGATGAAAAGACTCGCCAATTAGGTGTGTAATTTTTATCTTTGAGTATTGGAAAACGTTCTTCATTATCATAGTAATCTAATTCTTCTTTGGTCCAATTTATCCAATATACAGGCGCTGTAGCATTACTTGGGTGTTTTTGCAAGTATTCAATATCTTTTCTTTCAAGTGCTTCATCCCACTTGCGGTCGTATTCTTCAACCCGTGCACAACGCATATCTTGAAACTTTTCTTCTAGTTCAAAATCTCTTAACTCGATATTTCCTAATCCACTAATTACAGGACTTGACCAAGCGTTATATCTCCGTTCATCTGGAATAAACCAGACTATTTCCTTCGTTTTCCTTGATAACGGCGTTAATCATATCCCAGTTGCTAGGACCAGCTTTAGAATAGTCGTCCCATTTAGATACAGAAGGAGAAGACCCACTTAATAGATTCTCAAGTCTTTTTGAAAGATTGTCTAGGAGTTTATCTGTCTTCATGGTCTATCGAGATATTTGATTTGTTAACTGCTGATGTGACTGTCTTTGTTGCTGCAACTGCATCTGATTTTCGACCTCTGTTAGTTTCTCTTCTAAACTTTGCACATACATAATTGACGGACCTTCTGATAATAGTTTGAACTGTGCTTCATTGCATTCTTTAGCCAATTTGAGCGCCGCTAATCTTTGGAAATAGCTTACTTGCTGTGCTCGTCGTCGGTAGACTCATAAATATTCCAACACTCCTTTAACACTTCTCTTATGCCGTCAATACAACTCTTATACATGAAAGGAAGCGTTTCTTTAGCCAGATCATTTAAAAAATTCTGAGATTGTGATGTTAAATGCTGAATATCTCGGCTTATAGTCGCTGGTGTAGTGTTTAACTCTTTCGCAATTTCATAACCTTTCATTCCTCTAGTTAAAAGAGTCCATATCTTTTGCCTTCGATCTTGGATTACTAACTGTTGTATTACAAACATAGGTAACAATATAGCTTACAGACATAGGTAACACTTCTGCTAGGAAGTGGAAATCTCTATAGAAATTAGAACAAAATTCAATCTCATTCATGAACATGAATGGACTGGTAATAGTATTAGCGATATTTGCAATAAATACGAAATATCTAGGAAGACATATTACAAGTGGAAAAATAGATACATAGAGCACGGAATAGACGGGTTGAAAGACCTATCTAGAATGCCTCATAGCATCAAAACCAAAGTATCTAAAGAAATAGAAGAAACAATACTTGATTTAAGATTAAAGACCTTTGGTTATAAGTAGAATCAGGTTCAGATTAAAAAGACTTGGAGTATCATTGAGCAGTAGAACCATATACAAGACATTGAAAAAACATACTCTCAACGTTCTAAACTGTAAGGTAAAGAATAATAGAAAGTATAAGCGATTTGCAATGAAACATCCAAATGACATGCTTCAAATGGATATACTTGGACCATTCTACTTACACTGTTCATAGCACAAGAAATTACATGATAAGTTGTATAGATGACTGTTCAAGAAAAGTTGCTAGCAAGTGGTCTGAAAGAAAGAGGAGCATTGATGTTTTGAATGTACTAGAGGAGTGGATTATGGATAACGGAAAGCCCAGGAAAGTTATGCATGACAACGGTAAGCAGTTTACATCTAAACTATTCAAACACTTTCTATATAAGAATAACATAAAGGATAAACCAATTCCAAATTCATATCCACAGTTACAAGGAAAGATAGAAGCATATAACAAGATTGTAAAGAATGAGTTCTTGACAGTTGAAGAAATAACAAGTATTGATGATGGAAAACTAAGGTATGATATGTTTGTCAAAGCATATAATGAAACTAGGGAACATGGTGGAATAAATGGTCTTACTCCTTCTGAAAGGTTTGTAAAAAGGTTAATTAAATCTAAGACATATACAAAAAGGAAGCAAGAAAGTGTAACCTATGTAGGTAATCAAAATTGTTACCCATCTGTGTAAGTACAACAACTAACTTGTTATTATTTGCGCCCATTTAGATATTACAGACATTACGTATATTCACTCACAGACTGATAAATTTATTGCAATTCTTAACACCCAATTCTTGCGCTATCCTCAGATTCAGTCATTGATTGAGATAGTAAAGCATGGGACTTTGACTTGCGCTCTTTATGTCATGGTGATTTTTATATCCTCGACAGGCTGAAGTACACCGGTTCTATAGCCGCTTTAGGAAATCGTTATCTTATATCTCACAAGCGTTTGCATACAGACTGAATACTGGAACATGCCAAGATCTGATAATCATATAAGATCACTACTCCAATATATTATCATGGTGAAGGAAATGGAACTATATCAATTATTGGAGACAGCAACGAAACTGGTAATGTCACCGAATTCGGAGTTGCAAACTTCACAAGGAAGAAACGAATAAGTTTGGCATATCTTTAGTAGTAATACACTGGAGACTATGGGTATAGTATCCGTAACAATCTTTTATCTTCTTTTGAAAGTTTACTATTCCTACCTCCTATTTCCCTATGGTTAAGTGTATATTCTCCAGGAATTGGAAAAAGCATTACAGATTCAGGATCAAATTCATACTTGTTTGTAATTGTTCTACTATATCTTTCAAATATCTTTCGCTCTACCTCTTGCCTACTCCAATTATATGGAGGACCCATGAAATACTTGTAAACTGCATCTTTATCCCAAGGAATATCTGCAGCAGGATTCTGATATTCGTGAATAAGACCTATAGCATGGCCAAAAATATGTAAGACAGTTTTTGAATACTCTTCTGCTGGTGTCTCGGGGGCGAGCCAACCAAAATTTATCGTTGGTTCATTTTGAGGTATGTCAAGAGCATCTTTACCAATGTAAGACCAAGAACCTTTATCGCCATTCCACCCAAAACCAATGCGAATCTCTGAATGTTTTTCATCATAATGAAATTTAAACTTTAGATTAGCATATCTTACCAATTCGTCTGCTATTTCCTGTACCTTTTTTTGTACCAGGACATCTCCATTCAAAAAACGTATATTTAGAACCTGGCCGCTTTTCCACCATCTTCCTGTAATGACGGCTATGGGAAAAGCAGCTGGTTCAGAGGAGCCAAATCTGGCTAAAGCATATGGAGAATGTCCTAGTATATCTTTATCAACACAAATCCTAAACACATTCCCTGTCATTACTTTAATTTTTCTTTTGCACCATTATTATGTATTATCTTTAACGAGTCATACGTCGTAATCGTGCTACAAAAAGTGTAAAAGTTAGATAATCTGCAAGCAGTGTAACATATTCCTTTGAATAAGGAAACCTTTCCATATACGCACGTTTTTCAAATGGTGCATCAAAATAGAGGTTTTTGAATTTGCTGAACTCCTCATCGCAATTCTGATACTCCATGAATTGCTTAGAATCAATTTCTATAGCAGGGTTATTTTGAAACCACTTCATTACAATATTGATTTGATTATGTAATTCTTTACTCTCACTCTCATTTAGAGAAGGCAATATTTCATTACGTTCTCTCTCTAAAACAGAGAATCTTTTGATCCATTCCCTCGTTATATCTCGCCATTTCTCAAAGCGTGAATTTATATACTCTCTTTCGCTAACTGAAAGCCCACTTTCTTCCAATCTTATTACAGACTCTAAGATTTCGATGCCATAGTAATGTCCATAGGTTCCTAGAACACGATGAATAATCGTGAGGGCATCCTGTAATTTTGAAATCTGTCCAGCATCATCATTCTCATGGATATAATTACCAACAGTTTGTAGCAAAATATAGCATATTATCGAAATAAAATAGCATGTCTATGTCTTCTGATGTAATATTGCTAAATCTTGATTTCCAAGAATTAGTTAGATCGGCTATCCTACTTTTACTATCCTCTAATCTTTTAAGTGTGTCATTAATATTGTTATTTCTCTTTCTAAAAAATATTACCTCATTGATCAAACTATAAAACTCATTCCACATTACTGAGGATTCTTTTATTGATTCTAACTGTCTCTCTTTTCGATCTTCTTCTCTTTTTTCAATAATTTTAAAACGTCTTTCTAGTAGGAACAAAAATATAGGAAAAAGGAGACCGGCTGTTAATCCTTTGAATATATCCGATTCAAAGTATTCCCATACTTGTGTTATAGGCGGTATAGAAGGGTGAGCTTGTTGATAGACAATAAACAATAAGGAGTTCATGGCCACAATCAAAACTAAAGGTAAGTAAATCCATAAAATAACAGCAGATGATCGTGAAAGAGTTAACAGAACCAACTAGAACAATCATTCTTTCATCAAGGCATTATTTATCTTTGATTAAGTTATCACATATTGATAAGTATAAGATATGATGACCTATTACAAAAATGGAATGTAATGTATACGTGTCAAGATTAAACAGAGGTCTAAACGTAATTGGATCGTGGACCTCCTCAAAAATTATATCTTCATCTTCTTTAATTGTTTCCGGTGTTGTCGTGTTACTATCGATATTAGTATTATTATGACAAGCTAAAAATTTTGCTATCATTCAATGTTAAAAAATAATGGAAGAGGTGATGGTTGATGCCCTGGACCGCTACCTCGATTTAGTTTAGCAGGGATGGCCGTTGAAAGAGCATTGCTCCACATGCTTATCGTGTTCACTTACTGTCGCATGTTGTTCGTTAAACTGGAAGGTAATTGTGTTACCTTTACCCCCCCCTGAAGGCAAATGCTGGTAGAGAAGGGGTATGCGATTATACTAGATTCTAGCATGGTTAGGAATCATGATTCCAAAGCACACCAAATTCAAAGAAAACATGACCCTCCCCTACTTCCAAATTTTCGTAAGCAAGAATATTACAAAAAGAGGTTACAAAATAGCGATTCCTATAAATGAAATCTACCCTATTTCATTCATTCATTCATTAATAATTAATTAATGAATTCTATTCTATTCTATTCTATTCGTAGCAAGACCAGTAGAATATGGCTCTTCCTTAGTATTGGTAGTCTTATGGACTGCTCCTGTTCTTAGGTTTGATTCTTTACGTCTACGGTCAAAATACAACCTCCTCGCAAACTGTTGCAATTGAATCGCATATTGCTCGATTCTAGTGATATCATTGATATTCTGACATCTCTTATCATCTGTCATATACTCATACAGTTTATCAAATGGTGCTAACAATTCATCCAAAGTTTCTACTTGGGTAGCAGCAGTAATGTCATTATTATTGCTATTGCTGTGATATTGTATATTAATCGGATTAATAGGGTTATCTATATCTTCATTTCTTTGAACATACTCTTTTACCAAATTGACAACCAATTGGCTAAAGCTGGTAGATATGCCTTCTTGTTTCTTTGCTATTTGCTCAGCCTTGATTAAGGTTTCTTTCTCAGATATTGGGCAGCTAAATGACTTTGGAAAATGTAGATTGTCGGTAGTCCGTCCACCTGTCATTTCTTATATGGGCCACCACGACTGTTGTCTTTGCTGTCTTTTACATCATCATCGTAAATCTCTTTCTTAACCATATCTTCAAGCTTTGCGCCAATATCTTTCAGGTGCGGATCGTTTTCTACAATCTTCCCAAGTCTATTAAGAATCTCTTTTGTCTTATCTGCGACATTGATAAAGCCTTTGACATTTTCAAGTTCAGACTTTATCTTTCGTTGCTCTTCAGCCATGAGTGAAGCGACATGCCTGTCAATGTAACTATTAAAGGTCCGTATCGCATTGGGATGGTATAATGATAAATCTGGCGAGGATGATATGACACGATTATAATTCCTTTTAGGAAATAATTTAACCAGTTTATGCATTATATATTCCCATAGCCTTTCGCTGCCAACTGCTGCAAGGACGGCATCTATCTCTACTCTGCTATGTTCTAGAAATTCGATGTCGATATCATTAAACCTTGAATCGTCTCCATACTCCACTAATTTTCTAACAGGATTTATCTCCTGTGGGAGTGGATGATAAGATACTGCTATTTGTTTATCGTATTTAGATAAACCGAAATACTCTAGCATTTCGTCATCAACTCCTAGCCTCGGTATCACTTCTGGAACTTCTGAAGCTATTTTTATTCCACTTGCATCATAATCAGTGAAGATTGCAACGTGTGCACCTGACTCATTTGATGCTTCAATCAAGTCTTTACCATATTCTGTCAAATGGCCTATTGTGTTAACCAATGCTACGCCATATTTATCAGCGTAATCAGTAAGCACTTCAACTATATCCAATTTTTCGATAAAGATAACATCAGTTCCATCTGATGCAAGTGCATTTACGTTATCAAAACTAACACTAGTCCATATACCATTATAATACATTGCAGCCCTTGGCGATGCTATTATTCCAAGTGATTCACGTGCTACGCCTAGTTCTTTGCATATGACATTGATTAACCTTGTAACATATTTTCTAGTCACCTTAATGCCATACTTCTCCATTATAGGAATAAACAGATACCAGACTGTTGACTGAGTCCATCTGTCTATAGGAGTAGCGCTCATTCTATGTCGTCTCCTCCTCCTACTACTTCTACTGCCTTCTTCCGTGCCTTGATAAATTCTGTCAACGCTTCTTTGGCTGACTTTTTCCTATCCTCTGGAGCAGTGAATGAACGATGTCTATCATCGGTGCTAAATACATAACCTGCCGCTCGAAATGTCTGTATACCTTCAGCCATCTTCTTTGCAGCCTCTATGATAACAGATGAAAAAGGTTGTGTGTCAATGCGTGATTTGTCATGTCCGTGGTAATCAATCCTTGGAGATACTAGGTTTGCAACTATAATACATGGCAGTTTTGTTTTTGCATCCTGATATGCATAGAATCTAAATCCGTAAGCCTGTAGGATATCTACGATGCTGTTGGAGTGAAGACCGTAATCACCATGACTCTTTTTGGTATCTTGCCATTGATAATCACCGTCAAATTGATTTCCCCTTGGAGAGAATGAATAATTGACACTACCATGGAATTTGGTTCCTATGTCTCTATGAAGTGCAATGGTGTCGTCATTTAATGGAATGGCTATAATCTCAAAGACAAATGGATACTGCAACAACATGCCGGTGCCTTTCTTATAGGGATAAGTTGTACTACCATCGTGACTCCAAACTTTCTTTAAGTCCTTGTCGTTATAGCATCCATGAATTTCTTTGTAGACTGCATTCTTAGTATCCAGAATAATAATACCATTTTGAAGATAAAGCTGTTCTATTCTCTTGACTAACGCATACTTTCTTTGTTCAGATTTAATGTTAGCATATGGCAGAGATATCTTCTTCGGTGCGTCTAAAACATTTTTTAATCCATAATAGAGTGCTTCTATTTTCTTATCCTTATCTTGATCTAAGATTAATTCGGCAACAGATATTTGATTATCAGGACCTTTCTTCATGCTACTTCCTTCTCTGAATGTCCGTAACACATCGTAGACTAAGGTTGATTCTTTATCGTGTACACTTGTAATAGCGCTAACGAATTCTTCAGGTTTGTAGGAATGTATACTTGCTAATTTTGCAATTGACAGTATCATTTGTTATAAGGATTCTTCACAATTGGACATGTTGTCCGATTACATACATACTTTATAATCCACGTTTATCTCTGCATTATAGTGTGCTAGGGTATTGGGTGGTTTGCATTTAGCCAAATTGGCCATTTTGGCCGATTCAGTAGTTCTTGGTTTGAAAATATAACTTTACCAAAATTAGGAACATTATGTGGGAAACATAAAAACAAATAAAGTTTTACTTTTAAAAACGGGTAAGAGAGAGACCTCGCTAATCTATCAACGGATCAATATCATACTTGGTCTTTAGATCTGCACCTTTTCTAGTTATATGCATCGCACAGTAACCTTTCTCTATCCACTTTAGAATACCTGTAGCAACCTTTTCTTCCTGTTATCATAGTGCATCTATGAGAATCCGAGTCTGAGATGAGTCCTATTTAATTAAATAGTTTTTCAATGCGAGAATGTCATAACATCAGATTGTATATACTTTTGATTATGATCAGGATTTTGACAAACTAAGCAATCAAGAACGAATGAAAATAGCTATTACATGGGTCAGAGCTTATAGATACTATAATTGTGAGCCTACTATTAATAATACTAAAGATATAGCAAGCATGTGGGCTCAAAGCATGTTAATGAATGATATGCGAATAAAGGGATTTTCAGATGAGGAAATAAAATATGCAATTGAGCGTGTTTATAATCGCAAGAGAGGTAAAAAATACAGAAACTAATTTGAGTAATTGCTTATTTATTCTTCCGATCAGAATAATTTTAAGATCTCTGACTTATGCTTATTGGAAAGAAAGACCCTGAAAGCAAAAAGATCTGAGAGATAAGGTAAAAGATGACGCTATAGCACATTTATCAGATCAACTTTTAGCTCTGTCTACAAGGTTACAAGAACTTGAAAGAAAGGCAGGCAGCTAATACAATAACAATAAAAATGACAACAAAAGAAAAGTTACCTGATTATATTGAGCGAAATTACTGCTTTATCTAAGGTCTTTCGCAGATGCTTTGTCTTTTGATTTTCGAAGTAAATTGGGGTCTATCATCGATATCTCTCTTAATGCCTCGTTAATATACTCCCGAACGTTAGATGGTTCAGAAGCTATGGTGAATAGATTATCATTTTGAATTTCATTGTATACTTGTTTGCTGATATTGTCTATCTTGTTGGTCACGATGTCTTGCGCCTTCGCATGACCTAAGGAATTTAAAATATCGTAGTCTTTTTGGGGTGATTTTGCAATGATCCTTCGTAGGGAAGAATCTGTTGCTATGTAAAGCCCTGCCGAGTCCAAACCAAATATCAAAGAGTATGAGCCTATTATCAAAAAACTCATTGATAAAACACCCCATGGAGGATAGGGAGTCATTATTATTAGCGAAGAAGCATTTGCGCCAAACAGAAGAATTAAACCTATCCCAGCCATCACTATAGATTTCTTTAGTTGAATATGCGCAATGTTTCTAGAAAGTACGGCAAATGCAATACCAAACATTATCCCTCCTGCGGTTCTAACTGTGTTTAAGAAAAAGTTGTAGATGTAGGCATACATCGGATTGTCCTCAACTCCTAACACTCCAAGTAGATCTAGATGTTCTAGAAATGGTATTGTGTATAGGCTTGCAAAGTATACAAGGGGAATGCTTACTATGGTCCAATATTTTATCCGCCTAGACTTTGAAGCATAATGATATGTCAAAAATACTGTAGCGATCCACAAACTTACAAATGATATGATCCCTATCAATTGGTATGCAGAAAATAGATCAGGCGATATTGTTGGAGAGTACGAATTCCATGGACTATATTCAGATGTTATGTAATCTGGTTTTCCTTGAAGGAAGTTGTCAACGTATATGAAGGTGATAATGCCACTCAATGATAGAACTGCAATAGATATAGAGTAAGCCAGTACAACTTTACTAGGTGAGATCCTGTATGTACGTACTAATCTTGACGAAAGAATTGCCAATAACACACTGGAGGTAATTAGATTTATCCCTACTACTGTTTCTAACAGATCGACGCTATATTTTGAAGTGAAAATAACCTGGAACAGAATTATGACCAGAATGCCAGACGCAGAATATTGGAGTAAGTTCGAGATTACAAGAACACTCTTTCCAAGCCTAGATTTAGATCTTTCTACCTTTATCGATTCCTTTGTCTTTTTGATCAACATGAATTGTATCATGATGGAAATTAGAACCATTAAACCGAAGACAAATAGGTCAGCCTGTGGAAATATACTGCCAAGAGATATCGTAAATGTATTACCAAAGGTTTTATCTAATACCTGAAGGATAACAGCGATAATTGCTACGATTACAATTAAGAAACTATTACGTATGCTACGAGCATGAAACGGACGTTTCATTTCACCTGACCCTCGATAATAGATCTCTATGGGAAAACCCCATTTGCTAGTGACGAATGTATTAAGGGTGATATATCATTATCGGGTTTATAAAAACCTCTTCAATATCATAAGTCAGTTTATGCAGTTGTAGGCTAGCATCCCAACGACAATTCCTTGTTATGTGTTCTAGTCAATCTAGACATAAGATGTTCCTACAAAGAAACATTTAGTAACACTAATTACAATAAAGGATGAAATCATTTTTTCAATTAATTGCTAATTCCGTCTGTAAACTTCTGCAATGCTGTAAAATGAGATATACGTTACGTTGCTACGGATAATAATAAGTAATGTACACCGATTAACCACCTGACAAACATTCTATAACTCTAACAGTATTAATACAATGGTTTCTATAGAGCAATCATATTCCTTGCCTTTAAATCCTTAATAATGGGCCGATTCATAATAGAAGGCCATATAAATTGAAAGATGCCTTGATTTCGGTTTGTCTGATTATAATCATTTCATTAATAATTTTGACGCCATCTTACATTAATGCTTCTAGTAATGCTCCAGTGCTCTTCCGAAAGGGTTCTTCACCTTATGGGACACCTTATTTAGAGTGGCTCAAGAACTGGTGGCAGTGGTGGATAAGCATCCCAAATAATGAGCATCCATTTCCAAACTATGATTCCAAGACATGCTCAGTTCATCAGCAAGGCCCAGTATGGTTTCTACCTGACGTTGAGCCACAAGGTCAACTAACACATGCCTCAGTGAAGTATTCATGTGAAATTCCAAAAGGTAAGGCAATATTCTTTCCTCTCTCACAGTCCTCCTGCTGGTTAGGTAACCCAGAATTTAAGAAATATAGTAACAAGTTGGCACCTAACCCTCAGGCCGATCAAGAGCTTAAAACATGCGCTGTTTCACCCCAGGATTTTAGTCATTCGGTCGTTCGTCTAGATGGAATAGATTTAGATCCAACTAAATTAGATAGGGTTACAACAAGTTTTTACAATGTAACAGTACCACCCAACGCTGTTAAAGATCTCTTTGACTTTGGACCTCCTGGCACATCTAGAGGAATAGCTGATGGATATGTATGACTCTTTGATTTATAGCATCCTGCACACCCGCAACAATGTTCAACCTGGTTATAATCCATTCCTGCTTCTGTAAACATTTTTTTGAATTCTTTAATTGAGATCTCATCTAGATAAAGCAATTTCAAAAGACGATGGCATTCTTTAGCGTTCCAATAAGAAGGAGGCAGCAAAACATCGAGTCTTCTCTAACTTCTCTAACATAGCATTATCTGCATCAGAACCGTAAGCCTTCCACATATTGCAATATTCGCAGTCTTTAGAGTCTTTGAACTTCTTCATTGTTTTTTGTTTTGACATTTCTTAGATTTCCTTTCTTTCTATCTGACTGGTTTGACAAGATACCTGGTGTCCTTATTGCTGCCAATTCGAGAGATTTCTAAGATAGTCTTGCAGTTCTTTAACTCATCATATATTTTCGATACATGCATTCTACTTACTTCGAATATCTTTTCTTTTCTCTGTTCTGTGTCATTGATGTCTATGACTACGAACTGTACTTTCTTTACAGGCTTGCCGTTGAAATCAACTTTGTCTACTACTTTTGTCCTATTTGCAAGAAATTCAAAAACTTTTGTTTCTCCATCTTTGATGCTGACATAATTTGATTCAATAAAAGATTCGATCTCTTTGTTTTGATAGTATGTTGTTTGTGTTTGTTGTCGATTATTTG
Organism: uncultured Nitrososphaeraceae archaeon; assembly: GCA_963825865.1. GTDB lineage: Archaea > Thermoproteota > Nitrososphaeria > Nitrososphaerales > Nitrososphaeraceae > CAWGVG01. Next base: position 56,580 of record CAWGVG010000006.1, read on the forward strand.
ATGTTTCCAAATTTTTTATTTTACCTTAAGATACTCTATGTAATGCCTGGATATATAAATGTATCAAATTGATATTTATGAGCAATATGATATTATATTATCAATAACATATCATTATATATTTGTATGAGATTTTAAAGATTAATACATAAATGGCTATACTCCAGACAGCTGCTATTACAGCAGATGATGTTGACATGATAGAATTGAAATTTATATCAAAAGTAAGCACAATGGGTCCAGATAGGCTGTTCATTCAAATTCCAAAGGAATATTTGAAAACTGCTAAAGGTCTTAAAGGAAAGTATGTGAAAGTCTTCCTTCAGGAAGTGACGTTGGAAGAGTGAGAAGAAATGACTTCAAAATTCAGTTGAACAAACCTCTCTACCTCTCCAGAGGATTATTGAATGCGTCTTCCGTTGGATGGTGTAGTTTGCCTGGATGTTCTATGTCTATGTGTTTTATGCGTTCTAGATCAGTCGAAAATATTTGTATGCGTTGATAAGAGATTCAATAATCAAGCAAATTGTATTGAATTTATCACATGTAGTGCTATTGGTAGATATGTCGGAGCATCTAATTGACCCACGTTAAATGCGAACAACATGACCCTTCCATCATTAGATGGCATTGAGATATAATAGTCTCTATTATAGAAATTTTTACCACCAAAATAAAGACTGGTAAAACCAGTATATTCCAACTGCCAAGCTGAATTACCTGATATTGTAATTGCCTTATCTCGGAGATAGGAATCATACTCTATAGTCGCAGTTTGTGGCGTCTGCTGTCGCATGTTATTTATCCTTTCAATAACTAAATCATGTGGTGTTTTGATTTTGACTTGCATATCATTTGTATCCAAGAACTTTTCTGGTTCCCTAACGTGTATAGAAAAAGAAGCCTGCTTATCAGGAGAGCTTATGACTACACTATTGAGTGTTTCATACTCATGCACAGACCAATCACTGGGATATTGTAGTGTATATCCAGATCTATCGCTCTGATATGTTACAAAATCACTATCTGCTGTGTTATTTGTAGTAGTTTCCGATGCTGTGTTTTCACTAGGATTATTATTAATATTATCAGAACCTGGAATACCAGGAATTTGTGCATAGATATACTGCCGTGGTGCTTGTATTATAATAGCAAACAAAAACAAGAATGTTATTACCATGACGCTAGCAACAAAAATCGTTAATCTGTTAAGCATTCACTATTACGGTCATTGTGAATTAAATGTATAAGCGATTTCACAAATTTTTCTGAATTCCCTTTATAGCAAAACGATAAGCTATAAAATCTGTGCAAGAGTTACCAAAGATTTTTCATCAATTGGACATAATGTCCAATTACATATTTTATAATTAGTCTTCTACCTCTCCAAACGGTTATCAAAGTCCTCTGGATTTGGGTAATTGGGTGAATCTGGATGAGACTCTTCTCTATGCTTTACCCGTTTGATATTACAGTCGTTTCCGTCGTTGCCCTCGAAACAATCATCACAATAAAAACACTTGAATATTTTTCTATAACTGTCCTCATCATTGTTATTTGCTAACACACCATGGTCTTGGGAGACTTGGAATATATCGTCCGCATCGTCCGTATCGTTCGAATCCTTGGTATCGCTAGAGATTTGAGCGTAGTTTTCAGCATTATCGTCGGACGGTATTTCATTATTATCGAACGGTATATCGTCCGCATTTTTTATAATATCGTCCGAAATATAGCTAGATATATCGCTAGAGATTTGAGCTTGATTCTGGCCTGCAGCCGATCCGTTGGACGGTTCGGACGGTTCGGACGATATTCTCCAGATCTTCACGACCTTAGACCTTTTTGTCTGATCAGTGAAACCTTTCTCTATTATGATGCCAACTTCTCTAAGGTTTGCCTTTACTTCATTGATCCTCCTGCTCAGGCTATTAGGCGCCTTTGGCCATGACCTATTTTGGAAGGTTGTATTTATGTGCAGATTGCTGGCAACTGTATTTAGTTCTTCAAGCAATTGTGTCATAGTTCCTTTCCATAATTTGCCTTCCCTATCATCTACGAATTGCTTGATGACATTACCTACTACATGCGCATTTATCGTCTCTTCAGATTGAAGGTTTATGTTATCGTCATATGCCTTGGTAAAAGCGCCTTCTTTATTGTCCATGGCAGCGAGATATGATTTCACCAATTTCAGCAAAGTCTGCAAATCTTGGATACGACTTTAATTCAATTCCTCCATTACTTATAATCCTCAATACTTTGGACAGGATATCAAAGATATACCCTAGCAATTTTGGTCTTATTTCCTCAAATTCTTGCCATATAACCTGCAATTTCCGTCTTTTTTCCTTGGGTATTGGTTCAAGTTCTAGGATAAGACCCCAATCGATAAGATCTGACTCTTCAGCACCTAGGTTTATCCCATTAATCCCTATACACCGCTTGAAACTATAGATCACGTCCTCATCGTCTGTGAACAATTCCCTTTTAGAAAATGCATCCCCAGTTACACCCCTACACAAAGCATCTGATACCTTTTTAGGGATATCAGACACATTCTCATAATAGCAGACATAGTTATGCATCATTTGCTGTGCCAACTGTGCAATATCTGTAGGAAGTGATAGCGTCATTGCAGGGCTTGGGTCCACTAGAATTCTTAACAACTGTTGAAATGTGGTCTTTGCTGCTTTTGGCTCTCCATGCAACATTAATGCGGGTTTTATGATATCTGGGTAGAACATTGCAATGATGTAGCACTTTAACAGTAGTTTTTTATCCTCACCTGAGACATTGATCAATTGCATGAACTGGTCAAAGATATCTCTGGGATATTCTCTTACGGGGTAAACTTGTGGTTTTTGGTCTGCTATACCTTCTAAAGATTATAGGTGCTTGGCCTATGGTCCAACCATTTTCTTCTGAAGAAGTAGTTATCTTTACAGATTGACAATCCTTATTTGCCAAATCGTAATAGATCGTGAATGGACCCTCTTTGATCTTGGAAACTCTCAACTCAAGTTCCTTTCTAACACCTTCAAAGTCCGCCCTTGCCTGCAATATGTTGAGGATACTCGCTATATGCTCGCCGTTTAACATGGCGCTTTTGCCAGATGCTTCATAGAATTTATGGCAAAGCCAATGCTTGAACCTAGCGCCTTTGAGTTGAAGGGTTTCTAAATGGCCATCTATATTTACAGTTGCGTAAGGGTTCCCAAATTGATCTTGAAAGAATTCAGGGCAATGGCCTTCAACTAGCTCTATGGCCTTTTGAGTCCAGGCTTATCTGGTTTATTCTTAGCCAGACCCTGAGAGGTTTGAATAATATCGTCCGAATCACCCATATCGTCCGACGACGGCGACATTGCAGCCTTGTTAGTTCCATAGATAAACATGGTTGCATCACGCCATTGTCTATCAAATTCACTATCGTCTAGCGGGGATACAATGCTTACCGTTCCAATCTCTAGCAAACCCCTTTATTGTCTCTAAATCTAGAATGTTTTGGTTGCGTTTGATAAGTGATTCCATAGTGCGCAGTAGTGCCTCGTGACGGTTATGACCTTCATATACCTTGAAATCTGACTTGAACAGATCTTCAATTGGTATCTGATTTGGATTTTTTGATGATCTTCCATTTCCATTTTCTTGTAGATATGAAATACCATACCTCTTGCAAACATTATCTATATGCTTGCCTCAAAATCGTCTGCAATAACTGGCTCTTGTGTTCCTATTATCTGGAATTGTTGTCCATTCTTATGCATAGAAGGAGAGCAGAATAATATTCCATGTTCGCCTAAGCCTTTAACTTCGATTGCGGGGATCTCATGCTCTCTATTTTATCCGTTAAACCTGCTGTTGGTTTTATTTTTATCATTGCTCTTCTTTGTAAATGGCTTGTATGAATAGACATAGACGTGCGCTCTATTTGTGTCATCTGGATGCTGCCTCAACTAAAGTCCATTGGCTTAATTCTTTAATTGAAATGGCTTTACCATCATATTTGCAAACCTCTTCTATAGCCTTTGAGTTATCTAGATCAATTCCATTAAGGTTTAACCCTGGTTTTTGATTATTATGCCATACCTTACCTAAAATAACAGCCATACCGTCTGAAAATTTGTTTTCAGATTTCCATTGGTTATGAAGTTCTTCAGGAATTGGTTTATCTTGCCATTGGTCCCAAGGAACTACTGGTTTTTTATTTTTAGTATCTGCAGGTATTACATTTACGCCTATATCATAACGCCAAAAGTCAGTCCATTCGTTGATTGTTGCAATACTAGCCAGTTTTAAAAGTCACCTTTTTTTGAAGAAAAAGTAGCATCATTTTTATTTCAAGTATTTCTGCACGAGTGTGAGCCTGTGCCTTCTGAAAGCTATCAATTCTTCCCAAGACATCGTCAAGCTTTTTATCTCTATTTGGTGTGGAAAAGAAAGACTTATCCTTTGGATCGTTGTAGTTATCTTGAGAGGTCATTTAAGCAATCTCATCTCCTATGACATTGCCTGATGACTGCTCTGGTCTGTTGGTTGAGTTGGGGTTGGCTGGTAAACCTTGTCCTCCTCAACCTTTTTTGTAATTGTATGACAACTATGTCGACAAATGAGCCTTAATCTATTTCCAGTAATTACGTCACTATAATTACCTGTGCATTGATTACAAGGTGCTAAACAAACTTCAATTTCACGTATTATTATATTTTCAGATTTGTTTTTTATAAGGTCATTAGTAGCAGTATTATCTACAGAACTTGATTTATAGGTGCCTAATACTATTGTCGAGGGTTTGGTTTGGTGACTCATTGTTCTGTGATGGCACCCCTGATACCGACACTATTGTTATTTTTATTACCGATCTTAATCAGTTCATTAATCAGTTGGTCGTATGTTTGACTTTTATGTCCTATTTTCCTCAGGAGCTCCCTAGTTGGTTTCTTAACAATTATTGTTGTGTAAACTTCAGGCATATTTGCAAATATATATAACACAGAGATACTGACATATAATACGCCTATACTCCTATACTAGACCTATACTACGTATGACAAAAGTAAGTAGCGAGACAGACGAGTTGAATCATTTACGAAAGGAAAATCAGGAGTTGAAGCACAAATTGGCTGAACTACGAGGTGTAGCATCACTAGAAGAGACGAACATATCTCTAAGACAAATGTCAATATTGGATTACATAAAAAAGAATCCAGGAAAAAATAAACAGAATGTAATTGAATGGGGAGAATCTCTGAAGATCCCTATAGGATCAAGAGTAACCATTATGAATGCGATATCTGATCTTGATAATTTAGGAATAATAAAGGTTGAAAAAGACAAACCCAATAGCACAATACACAAATTATATGTTAATGAAGACAGTATTTTGGTTTTCTTAATTGAAGAACTTGATTCTTTTGAAAAAGACTTTTCTGTTTTAATATAAAAAGTAAAAGACAAAATAAAAGGAAGAGATTTTGGCGATATAACTTACTCTAAAAATGAAATAGCATTCTTTACTTATTTCTTTGTAGTTTATCAACAATTCATTGGAATGCTTGTATTACATGCCATATCTACATGGCCAGCCAAATTAAATAACGAAGATACACTCAAAAGACTATATGCAATGCTATTCTCATGGCTGAGAAAAATCCAATTAAACCTGACAAATGTTTTTGATTTTAGATCATATTATCCATACACATATTATATCGATGTGCAGGCGACTATGGCTCAAGCTTGGTTTGTGTTACAACCTCAATATATGAAAGATTTACTTTGCATAGCAAAAGAATATGATGCAGTAAGTGAAATAGAAAATGTATTCGACGTGGTATGGAAAATAAGTAAACCATTTTTTAGATATTCTATGTGGGCTAATCCTCCGCAGTCTGGAAAACAAAACAAAGATGGCAGTATGGCCTACAAAGATCGAAATAGCAAACAGCTTGCTGAACTAAATCCAGAAAACTGGAGAGAACCATTAATGAAATGGGAAGGTCAACAAGAACAATAAATGCTCAACATTATTATAAATCAATATTAATCTTGTTTAGTTTAATCACTTATCCGCTAGTTTTAAAAGACCAGAGGAGAACAAAGATTGCGCCATTGTATTGAACTGTTTATTATCTTGAGTATGACATAATCCTCCAATTAGTTTTTCTAACATGGACTGCATATTGTCGAATTGCTTTTGCATCATAGTTAATTGGTTTTCCTTCTGCTTCTGTGACTCTAATGCTTCTTGGTATCCTTCAAAGCTCATTATCATTTTACATTTGCTGCAGAACTTGCTATCTACAGTATTACCTTCATTGCAGTTAGGGCACATTTTGGGATTTAGGGTATCAATTGGAACATTATTTTTATTCTTTGTGACAATGCCATATGCTTCAAGCAATGATTCAGAAGATTCATTACCAAAATAGTGGATGTATTTTTGTACCATGTTGCTATTCATTGTCCAACCAGCATGTTGGTTCAATGTGTTGGATTTTAGCTTTGTAGATTTTTCAGTTAATGCTGAATGGCGCCTTATGTATGGGTTAAATGGTTTTGTGAGTAAGGTTTTGATTTTCTCTTTGTCTTCATTTGATACTGTTGCATCTTGTAATAATTTAGGAAAAAATTCTTCTTTGTAGTCTTTGTAAATCTGCTCCAGACCACCAGTAGATAGTGGTTTACCTGTATTACTCCTACCTAGTCCTACAATAAGTGGAGATTTAAGGTTATTACGGCTTGGGTGATTTGATAGCCATTCTTTGATATAAGGTATTGATTGGATTAATGGTATATGTCTTGAACCAGTTTTACCGTTGACTAGTACCTCTGCATACTGATACTTACCATTGTCTACAGTTTTGAACACGATATCTTTTATTTTCAGGTTCAATATTTCATGGGGACGTGCAGACAAATCTCTAGCCATTGTATGATAGCACCGATCTCGTTTGTTTGTAACCCATTTTAAGAAAAGAACATCGTCTTCTTGCGTCCATAGATCAGATGGTTTGTAGCAACTTACCTCTTTTCTCTTTAGCTGGGGTACACCCATAATACATGCAGGTTTTCTCTCATTTTCAGATAGTTCATTTCTTCTTTTAGGAGTATCTACATTAGGATAACAAAGCCATTTAAAAAATCTAAATAATATGATACGTTTTGTATTGTAACTCCCTATCCATTTATGCAATGGGTCATCATTTTCTGATTTTCTACAACTGTCTAAATATAACAAAACATCATCCCTTGCCATATCCTCAAATCGTTTTTCTATGCCAACAGACTTTGAGAGTTCTGACAGAAATTGAATTGTGTATTTTATGTAGCTGAGTCTAGGATTAACCTCTCTTTTCATCGCTATAATATATTCAGATATTGTCAGGGCGTTTTCTTTAGATAATCTACTCCTATCTTTTAGGACTAATTCGCAAAATTTGGCCGTAGTAAAACCTTCTGTTGCCAAAGTAATCTTTCTATCTAATACGACATCTCTTTCTTCATCCTTTGACGCTGCTAATATTGCTTCTACTGCTTTGTTTGAACGCCTGACCATATAGATTTAAGATTAAATGATTAGATAATAATACTTTCCATGAGAAATTATTATTTGCACATAATACTAAAGGAAATGAGTTTTCGAGAATAAAGAATAAAAAGATGAAGAGAGGATGCAAAGCGCTACTTTTGCTCTTTTTTTATTTTACTTAGGCTTGTCCGCATTTTTAGCAACTTTTTGTCGTGTCTTCTTGCTTGCGGAAGCAAGTCCTCTTTTACTACTGGTAATTTTTTTAGCCATCTAGCAAACTTAATTTGCTTTATTATATATTAATATCTATATATAATATTTGTACATTCTTTGATAAGTTATCCTTGCTATAATTTTAATTAAATTCTTTTTGTACACTTTCTCTATTTTTGTAATAAGAGCATTCTCTTAAAACATCATAACCAATTCTAACCTCTGCTTGTATTGTTATTTTCTGTCTCTAAAGAATACATAAATAAACACAAAAGCATTTAACTGAGAAGGAATAATCCATTGAGCATATGCGTTATTTGCTTTTGTCAGTAGCACTTGCAACCCACAAAAACAGTAACAGATAATCGCATGATTCCAAACAATAATTTATTATTGTTCATTTAGATATATAGTACAGTAGATTATAAAAATAGAACAATCCTAATTATTTATCGTATGGATAATAAATCAAAGTCTTTTACGATTAGAATTAGATAATCTAATTTCTCGTTGTCAGAACAGCCTATTCTGTATTTCTAGATTGATTACAGAATTTACCTACAATCTTTTGAAGATATGGTAGGTTTGTTTATCTCCAAAAGTATTATCGATGCTCATGGTAGCAAGGTTTGGGCTAAAAATAATGCAGATGGGAAAGGAGATACGTTTTACTTTAGTCTGCCAATAAGCAAGAGATATTTAATACAAAAAAATCGAAAGCCTAACTTTTTTCTTTTAGAATTCTGTTTCTGAAAGATGAGTGACAAAAATGAGTCAAATTTGTTCAGAATCCCGCTAACCACGTCAGATATATACGTCTTAAATTAGCTTCCAAGACATAGATGTAATAATCTCGCATATTGCTCCTTAGACATGCTCTAAGTTATCAATAAAAAACCAAATTATATGTCAATATTAATATACAATTATCTTATTGTCGTTTTAAGTTCCAATATAGAATTTCCTTTCGTAGCTGATTTTGAAATGATATGTGCAAATCTCGAATGCGAGACTTCTGATTTGCAGATTGATTATATATAGCTTAATTTCGAACTATGCTAAGATTGCTTGTTGATGTTGTTAGATCAATAGAATCAAAGTCCGCAGTATCTACAATGGCAGCGTAATCAATCGCTTTATTTATCTTATAGTGTAGCGATTATGGCATATGGATGAGAAGCCACAACAAGGAATAGCAGATACGTGGCGTAAAAAAATTGAAATGATAGGCATAAACATAAAAGATTTAGAGTTGGATGACGAAACAGAAGCACGCCTTAAATTAAAAACAAACCTTATTAATCAACATTTAATAAATGAATTAGATAAAATCGGTCTACAGCTAATAAATATTAGAGCAACATTTAATGGTAAACTTGTAGTACTTTTAGAGCCGAAAGTTTAACAAGATAAAGTACTATGAAGTATTGACAGAAAAAAGAAAAGATCTCATGTGTATAGATCTAAAACAGCCATGAAACATCTAGTTGTGTGTTTTTCTTAATGTCTTTATTTATCTAAACTATTTTATCTTAATTGCGGATTTAGACTCAACTTTATATAATTTTGTCTTAGTCTGGGAGGCCGTGCTGGATTGTTATATATATTCACAGAATTTAGCATATACAAGTATATACATAAGACGTTGTTTGAAATATACATCAGTCCAAGTATCAGAATGGCCTAGACGATAGATTGATTTGGGTCGGATAATATCGTTCGGATCGTTCGAAATAAGAGAAGAACCTATCAAGCCTTGTGGTATATCTATCTCTGGTTACTGGAGAATTCATCGCGTACTTAAATATTGAATAGGGATCTAGGCATTCTATCAATTCTTTTTGTTTTCACCATATTGTTTGTAAAACCCACTAAAAAGGAGTGATATCACAATGGGCCCAAGGGAGTTCGAAGCCTCGGTTCAAACTCCTTTAAGTTACCTTAAAATAGTAACACCACAAGTACTGAACACCAACAAAGTATCAAATGAGAGATCTATACAACAGACAAAAGACATTAGCAAACTGGATTAAGAGAGTAAATGAAGATCTTATAGATGCCGACAAAGCAGATGTTTTAAAACTCATAGAACATATGCAGGATAGAGAAAAAAGCATTCTTTGGATAGTTCGGTGTATAGTCAACCTTCTTTCCATAAGAAGACAGCTTGGGAAATCATTTAGAGATGCTACTAAAGATGATATAAGGTTATTTTTGAAATGGATGGAACAGAAAGGCTACAAGGCATCTACTAACGAAAAGTTCAGACAAGTTTTGAAACTATTCTATAAGATCATATATGGCAATAATGAATATTATCCAGAGCAGGTAAAGTGGTTCTCCTCAAAACTTGGAAAAGAAAAGACTGGTAAGGAAACCAGTATGGATATGGCAGAATATTTGGAGGAAAACGAGATTCAAAGAATAGTAGAAGTGGCTTGTACAACTCAAAAGAAGGCTTTTCTTGCGTGTATGTATGAGAGTGGAGCAAGGCCAGAGGAATTCTTGAGACTTACTAATGCAGATATAAGGATTGATTCTAATGGCGCAGTTCTTATGCTCAGAGGAAAAACAGGAGAGAGAAGAGTGAGAATAATATCTTTTGCAAAACTGCTGCAACAATGGATAGAAGTACATCCACTCAGATCCCAGAACTATTATCCGATTTGGATAAGTGAAGCTACCAACTTCAAAAATAATGCACTAGGACTCCGGGGTGCTGAAAAGGTAATTGAAGAGGTCTTACCAGGAGCAGGACTAACGAATAAACATGCACGTTTGTATATATTGAGGCACTCTAGAGCTACACACCTTGCTAAACACCTTACAGAAGCTCAAATGTGTGTATTTTTTGGCTGGGTACAAGGAACACAGGTAGTTAGGCGTTACATACATCTATCAGGTAAGGATGTAGACAATGTCCTCCTGGCAATAAATGAAGGAGACAAGGCAAGAGTAACAGAAGAGTATCAATTAAAACCCATAAAGTGCACTAGATGTTCTGAAGCTATTAGTCCAGGAATCGAACTTTTGCTCTAGGTGTTCATTACCAGTAAATTTAAGTAAAGAACTCACAAGAGAAATGGAACTTGAGAAAGAGAACAAAGAGCTTAAAGAAAAGTATAACCATGATATGAAAATACTTCGTGATGAGATGAATCAGAAATTTAGTCATATTATGACATTGATACAGCAAAACCCAATGTTGGCACATGTCAAGCCAGAAGTACTTACAAAGAAAATAGATAGCAAATGAAATGGTTGTACTTAAAATTTGTTAGACGGTTCTAGTGCATCTTCTAGGTCAAAGGAAATTCCACTCTTTTTTAGCTTTTCTTTATATGCGGCTAAAGATGACCTCCAATCATTCTTTAACATTTCTTTTAGTTCACGTCTTTCTGTTATTTGTTCTTCTGACATGTATAGATATGGTTCTTGAAAGAGAAAATCATCTGCTAATCCCGTATATGGATATATCTTGAAACTAATTTTCCATGCATCATTAAGCAAGCCATGGATATCATTTCGCAGATTAATTTTCTTGGACTGACGATGCAAGGACATTAGAAAAACAGGATGTAAGAGAAAGCAATTCCGCACAAAGTTTCCAATTACGGGACTGTATAAAGTTCCGGCTGTTGCTTGTTCAAATGGTGGTAGGCCGATCTTGATTTTAAAGAGCTCAGACATTTTAAAAAGCAAGTCTGTCATCTTGGAAATAACAATATTTAACAATTTTCTAGCATACGCTTTGTCACCAATGCTAAATGGCCAGTCCAGTAAGGCGTATACTATGTAAGAATTTAAAACGTGTCTGTATATTTCAATTAGGTACAGTAGAAATCCTTGGGCATCAATGTCAGAATTATTCTCAACTGAACGTTCTGCCTTTGAATCTTTTAGCTTAATTAATAATAATAAAAAGGAATTTTGGAAATCATCAAGTTCCAATATTTTCATTGCTATGATATTATCAGTATTTATAAAAAGATGATGCATATGGCTGTTATTTTCATCAGGGCTACTGATTATAATTCCATAATCAATCAATTTATCCATTAGATTCCAAGCAGGTCTTCTAGAGAGTGAACCTATACTTTCAAAATAATCTACTAATTTTTGCTTGATACAACCAGGGTTCTTTCTTATGTATTCAATGGCTAATAATTCATTTTTTGTGAAATTATTGTCTTCATCCTCTCTTATGCTTTCGTTGTATTCTTTAATTTTTGACCTTTTTGCATACTCATCTAGAGTTTGAGCATGCTGTATTATCTTCTCAATTGCAGTTTTATCAACAATAATTTTTTTGTCCCATGTCGTATACAGTAGTATATGGAAATATGTTTCGTAGTATATAACGCTATGTAATTCATTATTTCTATATGTCTAAAACAACAATTCTTGTCGAAAGCAAGACTAGAGAGAATTTAAAACAACTAGGTACAAAGGGCCAGACATACGACGACCTTATTAATGAATTGATAGAAATGAAAAGAAATTATCAGGACCCACTCGAATCGTAGAATTGAGACCCTGCAATCAAGTGAATCCTAAAGCACATAGGAGTTGAGCCCCATGAGTGAAAGTACAATATCTTCAGAAGTTAATAAAAATATATGTGAAGCATTAGCCTGCTTTGCAGAGGCTACTACTAAGATTGAGTTAAAACTAGGCCGGAAGGGAACAATCACCCTAGATCTCTGTAAGGACTGTGTGAAGCGGTTTCAGCATAACTGAGGTTAATGAAAAAATGATTTCCAGCAACCTAATAAAAAATGCACCAATAAGCTCTAGCCAAAATGCACCATTAGATCTATTGGGACAATGTAGCGGCAGCGGCAACAGGGTGAAAAGGCGTTACACCAGAGCACATCATATCCAGAATCTAGCTATCAGCCATTATAACAAGAATGGCAAACCCATAACCTATGCAGATTTACTATCAAGCGGCATTGCACATAGTAAGAAACAAGCTCAAGATACACTCAAACGTAGTCTTCATAGAGATATTGTTTTTACTGTAGAGAAACACAAACCGCAGAAATACTATCCTACATGCCTTAAGTCTGAAATTTTGAAAAGGAAACTAGCAAAGAATGCACCAGTAAAGGTCACAGGGGTAGGGTTCTCTGACGAACCTCATTTTTCGGTTAAAACTAATAATGATAGGACAACAACTAGCAACGGATGCAATGAATCCATAGTAGCCAATCAGTCATTGGAAGGTTATGTCCTGCCATTGCTGCCTTCGGCGCCATTGCATATACACAAAATCCAATTCAAGCTAAAGATTATACCAGACTGCTATGCTGAACTTGGTAATCTTTCCATAGATAGTAGGAACAAGGGAAAAGAGCATGTTGAAGTTATAGGCAAAGTCAGAGTCTCTTATCGCTTCTACCCAAATGGCACAATTCTAGTTTTTACCGAGAGTAGCAACAATCCATTCAAGCTTGAAGATGAAATAGACCGTACCAGCATTATTGCATTCTTTGGTCAAGTACGTGATAGACTTGTTACTTTTCTTGCAGATACACATGAAAGGATAATACCGGGAATATTAGAATGGGAGCTAACGCAGTGTGATATAAATAAGGATATCACGATCGGTGAAGCTCTTCAGTATACAGGGCTAAAGGTGCAGGTTAAGCATTTTGACCGCCTGTTTAGAGTCTACATAAAATCCATTGGTAAGGACACAGCTTGCAGGGTAGAAGAATCGCTCAATCCAATGAAGCCTGCTGTTCAAGTAATAAGTGAAATTTTTGCTAATCCAAATGATAGAGAACATCTGCAGCGGCAGCAGTCTTCTTCTGATGGTAGTAGTAGAAGGAAAATCGATGAAATTCATGATATGGTGAAGGGCCTTCTTAAGCTGCATAAGCTCGAATCCAGCCATTGGAGAAGAACTACTAGAAGGAGGGGGGTCGTAATTTTATGTCAGAAAACAGCCATGCCTCCAAATCGTAATCAAAATATAATCCCCATCTTCCTTTCTCATAGAACAAGAGCAAGAACAAGTTTTTTCCTCAGAGAAGGCTGTAATGGATTTTATCACTTTAAGAGGGATTCAGACTAGAACAGGAGTAGATGAGAAGCATTTACCTTTATTTGTATTAAAGGAAATGATGGACAATGCTTTAGACCATGTGGAGAAATCAGGCGGTGGCAATACTACTACCACTCAGCAGCAACCTAAAGTCACCGTAGCCATAACTCTTGAAGAAAATTCTCTACTCCATATCAGAGTATCTAATTCTAACCATTCAAACAAAGGCGTATTTACAGAAGGTAATGTAATGAAAATATTTAGCTATACTAGTTCTATGAAGGAGCAAGCGGAACCAATTCAAAATCACAAGGGGTGCGCTTGGAGATGCCTTCAAGGAATTATTATCTATACCTTATGCACTTGCGATAGAAGGGCTTGGATTTGACAAATGGGAAAAACCATTAATCATTAGGGATAGTGCTAGTAGAAAAGAATTCATCGTCAAGCTTAAGGTCGATAAAGCAAACCAGGGGATTGAACCCATATTTGCTGTTGAGGATTTGTCATCCGATAACAAGTGGTATTATCTATCATCCTTATATAAAACAGACAAGATACACGAAATACAAGTTGATCTTTTCTTGCCTTTTGATTCGCGTGGCGCCGCCGAATCTATGATTAGAAAATTTAAAGACCTACTAAATCAGTATTTGTATAATACACATGTTGTCTTTAATTTCAGGATTGATGATCCCGCTAATCGAAACATCTGGATGAACCTTGAAACACAGCAGGCACAGAAAATTGTTACCAATACCAAGAAAAATAATAATAAACTTCAACAGCAAGAACGACAACAGCAGCAACTTACGAGCATTCACTACTATACATTTACTGAATTTGAAAATCTACTATATGGCCTTGAAGACAATAACGCATATGCGTATGATAAACTATATCGAGTATTCAGAGAATGCACAAACCTAAAGAAGACAAACGAATTAAAGTCCCTTACAGTTGGAGAATTAAAGAATGCAGATAAAGATACAAAATTAAGATTGTTTAGAAGTTTAAGAAATGCCCTTCCACCTAAGGAGAAATTAGACCTACCGCTCGGAGTTAGCAGTAAATCCAAAGATAGGAAAGCAGCAATCAGAAAACGAATTGAACATATGGGATACTCAGTTATTAATTTCAACTACAAATGTACAGAAGGACATGCAAAGTATACTTCTCAAGACCTCAAGGGTGACAAGACATCAGTAGCGAGAGCAATTCCTGCTACTACTGCCAATGAAAATTTTGATAATACAGTGCAATTTCCATTCTTGTTTGAAGCAGCAATCGCTACAGTAGTTGGAAACTTCAACAGAAAGGTGTATCAGCTAATCAACAACTCACCTAGATACAATACCACAGTATTCAAAGTAGATTTGGGAGAGAATATGTTTAGCTGGCTTAACAAACAGGGCAGCATTCAATATGGATATTCAATCGAAAATATTCTTGACAAATACGGGTATACGGGAAATCACGATCCTAAGAAACCAAGATCTAGGAAACCTAACAGCATAATTATGGTTAATCTGATTTCTCCAAAACTAGAGTATAAAGACTATGGCAAGACTTCTATTAATTTGGAGCCTTTCAGAGACGCAATAGGCGAGACACTATACAAGGTATGTAGTGGTGGTGGTGGCCGCTCTGGCGACGACAGGCCATCAAAGGTTTCTGTTGTATTAGAAATCATGACTGAAAGGAAACAGAAATGGTATTCACTAGACACAGCATCGGAAAGGCAAAAATATCTATGGACCCAAAGTGATGGATTTTACGCCAGTCGCAAGCGATTGATCGAATATGGTTATACAAACGATGAAATCGATAGAGAATACATAACGGGATTGATCAAAGATATCTGCGAGAACAAATTAGATGTAAAGTGTGAAGACATAGGAATTATCGCAGCAGATAGGGCGCAGCTTTACTTTAAAGGGAAGTGGATGGATGTTGGCCTTAAAGAAATCAGAGAATTAAGTCTCTATGGAATCGACCTGCTAATTATAGAAAAAGAAGGTATTGCAGAACAACTAAGTGAAGTGTCTGAATTTATGTCGTTATTTGTTCATTACATAACCTAGATTTGGAAATAGTTAAAGCTTAGTAAATGAGATATTTTCATTCTGTGAATCATCCTTTCAAACTCAAACTTACCATAGGACAGAGGAACAAATTAAAGTCATTTATGAAGAATACGGGTAACAAAAAAGAATACCGCAGGCTACTGGCTATACTCCAAAAAGCTGAAGGTAGAACTTACGAAGACATAGCAAATGAACACGGAGTCAGCAGCAGGTCTGTACCAGAGATGGGTTGCTCCTATATCCAAAGTGGGATAGATAGAATAAAGATGAAGAAACCTGGCGGAACAAAATCTGGCATAACAGATGAAAACAGAGAGATTATTCTATCAGCATTATTTAACGACCCGCACATCTTTGGTTATCTTAGAAATACATGGAGTCTGAGATCACTTGCAAACTGTCTGACAAATGAGCTAGGAATCCCAATCAGCTTCAAGCACCTGCAGAGAATAACAAAAGATTTAGGAGTTAGGTGCAAAAGGCCAAAACTGGAATTGCTACATGGAGGAGAGGATTATGAAGAGGGAAAAGAGAAAGTGCAAAACTACAAACAGATAGCTTCAGCTCTGAAAAAAAGGGAGTTGTAGTAGCATTTGAAGATGAGACTATTATAACACAGAAACCTTGTATTCGAAAATCCATGAGTTTTGAAGGTGAGCAACAAAGGATAGAACATACTGGTAGTAGAAAGAAGTTCTCTGCATACATATCCATGGTATGGCCTGAAGAGAAATTAATGACGTATGATTTCTATGATAAAATGGATTCTACGAATACTATCGACCATCTAGAGAATCTCAAGACAAACATTATGAAAAATGATTGGTGGAAAAGACTGGTACTCATATGGGATAACGCTTCATATCATGTAAGCCTAATGGTACGGAATTATATCAATGCACAGAAAGAAGACTGGGCTGACCATAATCCACCTTCCAAAGAAAGCACCATACCTAAATCCGAATGAAAGGAAAGTAAACCAGCAAATAAAGTCAGATGTATGTGCGAATAGATTCTATGAACATATGGAAGACCAGAAAGCTGCAGTATCAGAATATTTGGACAAACGATTTGGAAGATGGTATGACGACATTAGTTATGACACTTGACTTATCAGAAGAAATATCTACTGGGATAAGAAGAGAATTGTCAAAAAATCAATCAGGATGGATGGCTAAAGAAGTCATGAATTTGATATACGAAAGAACAGGAGTCAAATATCATGAGGTTCACATTTACAGACTATTACACAAATGGGGTTTCAGTCCTAAAGTACCAAGAATGAGATTTGTTAATGCTGCATCAAAGGAAGACAAAGGCAAATTTCGAAAAAAGCTAAAAGGATAATCTCGCATATACCTAAAGGATTCACTGTTGCTGTTGCTGCTGATGAATCCATCTTTACACACGATTCTTTGATTCGGAGGAAGATGTGGACTGTAGATAGAATAAGACCAATTGTAACAATGACTGGATCACATCAAAGGACTTGTGTATTTGGTGCCCTATGTATAGACGGTAGACAATTCTTCCGACAATATGATAGCTTTAACCAATACACTTTTCTGGATTATATCAAACGTATGCAAAAGAGATTTGGCCGACTGATATTGTTTATCGATAGAGCACGTCAACATCATCGCTCCAAGATGGTAAGAAAGTACATTAAAGACAGAAGAGATGTATTAAAAGTGATATACTTTCCAAAAAAAAGGTTCGTCTGAATTTAATGCTGTTGAAGAATGCTGGAGACAGGGAAAATATGATCTGCTAGTATCGAAATACTATCCTAGATTTGAAAATCTAACATATGCCATAGCTAACTACTATAGAACAAAGCGTTTCAAACTACACATAGTCAAATACCTATCGAGGGACATGAGTTAGCGAATTAATGTTAGTTGGTATAGTATGTCTATGATGGAAGAAATTGGACATAAAAGTTTTGGTGGAATTGCAATAAGTGGAACATTTACTATGGCCAATTCAGCACGTTCTTTTGGTCCGGCCTTAATATTTTGTAATTTATCGTATAACTGGATTTAGTGGATTGCACCCATAATAGATTCGTATTTGCTAGTTCTTTCTTTCAGAGTAATAGCAGTAGTCAACTAGTTGACTTCTAGTAGTAGTAGTCAATGAAATAAAGTAGATGAGGCGAGAGAAATAGTACAAGCAGCAATTCCTAGCTGCAATGGAGTACATCAATTTTAGAAAGAATAATCATCTTGAAGAAATTATTTGAAGATCCTTTTGCTGAACTAGTAAAGTTTTGTAGCTGGATTTTTTATTATAGTTATAATTTTTTACCTTGACATCTAGTAATGACGGTTTAGTTTTAGACCTTGTAATTTCAATATGTTTGTCAAACCTTGGAAGAAGAACCTTGTTATACACAGCTGAATAGTTGTTATTTGATGACACCAAATATAATACATCATCATTATTATTATTATTATTACCTGATACTTTTCTTCTTTTAATTACATTGATGATTTCTTTTATAATATGCTCTGCTTCTTTGATTAGAATTTGTGGATCGCGTAAGAACATATCAAGCAGATCAGAAATCACTATAATCTTTGGATCGTATTGCTGGATGACTTTAGGTAATTTGTATAAGATTGTATTGGCTAGTTGGTATATGTTAAAGGATCTACTTACGATCATACTTTGTAAAATCTTCTTAATATCCAACCCATACTGCCTTGCAAAATTCACATACTGATAAACATCGACACTATTTCCAGAATCAACAAATATAATATTCTGACAATCAGAACCACCTTGTCTTTTTGACATTAAAGCACGAACACATAGTCTTGCAATTAATGTATGGGTATAGTAATTTTCACCAATAATACATAACCTTTCACCTGCTGTAAGAGAAAGAATAGAATCTATCTTTTCAATATCAAAGGTTAACCTACTGCTAATTTGTTCATAAGCGGTTTGAAATTTTGGTAGCAATAATGATGATGGATCCATGTTTTGTACTCTGTTCAATTGTTGCGATTGCAGTTCCACATTTAACTCCCATTCTTTTTTCAAAGTCTTTGCAAGTAGAGAACCACAATTTGGACATTCTTCCTCTAAGTTACATATCTTTAGATTGATATTGCTCGTTTCTTTTGTTTCTTTTAATAATGTACCACAGTTTGAACAAAAATATTTTAAAAGCTGACTGCTGAGCCGCATAGGGAACAAGATTTGGACCGTATTGTACTTAATAAATATAGTATATTACGGTCGTCATATTAATTATCAATAATAACCACAATGGTATGTTAGAATGAGTCAACTCATTATCTAGTTAGTAAACAACATAGACAAGGAAGAACGATTGTTATTATATCTAGAAGAAAAGAATTATCATATCTTTGAGTATTATAAGAGCTGCTGCCTATTATATCGATCGAAACTATTGTTACTATGACAGCTGTCGCAGAAAGTGGTTTCAGAGGACTGCGGGAATAGGATATACAGACACAGCAGTATTTGTGTTAGTCGACATGCCATTGACATTTGTACAATTCAATCCTTGTGCTATAACTGCGCCATAGGGAGATCCTTTATTCAGATCCGAGCAATTCGATGGCTAATCAATAGGTATGTAATTCGATGGCTGAGTTTCCTATACTTACATATTTAATGGCCCTTCTGCTGATAGTTACTTTTACTTCGCTAATTCTGTTAATAATACAAGAAATAGCATTAATGCACCATTTTTGAGGAATTTTTATCTGTAATGTTTTATAGTTCATTGTTCTATAGTGTATTACATGGTTCGAATAAATGAAGTAAAAAGTGACAGCATTCTTAGAGAATTCAAAAATGATATTAGAATACACGAACACGACTTTATTTCAATAAGAGGCAAAGAAGAAAAATCAATCATTTGTTTAACATGTGGTTCGCTTTATTGCGAAAAGTGTGGTAAATTATTAGTAACAACGCATGATAAAAAATATATGCAGCATACTATCTATAACTAGTAGTAAAGATCAGTCAATACTATTCAGTCATTATCATGATCCACCTTCAGTATTTGCAAAAGGCTGCCAAAAAGTAATAGATTACACACTATATTCGACAATACAGCAGCAATCAAAATCAAAATAACAGGCCATCGTTACCGCAGTTGAAAAATCGAATAATATTGCAACAAATACTGAAAATATTGCAATACAAAGAGAGAGTGAAGAGGCTACTCCTTCTTAGGAGCCGTCACAGCTGTCACAGCCATCATCTTCTCCTACTATTGGTATAAGCAAAACAATCTATCGTCTCGGACGTTATGATACATGGGGATTGTAATAGCTGCAGACAAAAAGTAGACAAATGGTTTATGCGACAGCATCTTTGTGGTGGTTGTCTAAGATGACTTTGAATACATTATCTAGCATCATTAGAAAAGTTTACGGGTTAACGCAAGCCATATAGTTAGCTTTTTTAAAACAAAAACATAACACTGTTTGGATTGTATTGATTGAATTGGCTTCTGTAAGTCATTGAATGACAGGATGTTGATAATACAATTGCAGGGTTAAGGGATAGTACTCATTTAATAGTGTTAGTAGTATTACCACCAAAGAAATTGACAAGCTGCATCAAGCAAACGAGGCTATCCAATGACTAATGAATCATTTTCTGCAATTGTTCAAGATATGAGATTATAGTAATGTCCTAACAGATGATAGTGTAAGTTATGTTGGTGGAGATATTTATCTAAGCTGCTCTCTTTGACTTATTTTTATTGTCCTTTCTTTAGCTAATATTATTGCAGTTATTGCTATGTAAGCGACTTGTGCTAATTCACATGTCATAGCTATTATATCCACATTTCCACCTCTTCCCGTAACAGGGTTACCAGGGAAGAGTGTTATCATATATAGTATTATGAAACCTACATTTCCTGCAATTCCTACATAATACCATAGCTTTCCCCATCTCTTTAGCATAGGTAGCATCCAAAATATTTGTGCAATTCCAGATCCTAGAAAGAATGTTGCGATTGCTGGATTTTCAAGCACCCTGGGAAATCCAAGCGGTATATACAGATGTACTATTCCAGCTATTGCAGTAGCAACTGCAGCAGAAATAAAGTAGTATTGGTAGTGTTGAAATGAAGGTTGTTGTTGATGTCTAATATTATTTTTTGACATTTTCTATCCCCTACATTCTTACATACTTCACTTTATATTTCATATTGTTGCTCCTCCTTTGGTAGGTGCCAGCCACATATGTTGTCAGGTCAGGTTAGACAACAACAGTAGGTTTCTCTAAAAAGCTATATCCAGCCAATAATAATAATAATAATATAATGACAGAAATCAATACACTGTGGCAATATTCAAACAAGGTACGATAACAACTTGCACGGCAACTGATAGATCGTTGGAAGGATCAGAGGTACAGCATTGCGCGAACCTTCTAATTCAGAAGTTGGAAAAAGATGGAGTTCCAGAATTGCAATTCCACACAGCTTCTTTGTCTTCAATGAAATGAGGATGATAATATAACAATTATCTTGATCTTAACAGAGTGCTTTCAAAAAGAGAGATGCTTCGAATATCAAGATCTCCAGAGTACCATGAGGCTGTGCTTGACAGCTTGCTAAAGCTGCAGCTGTATCTGTAGTGGCAGGCAAATCTAAGGATCAAGTTCATGGAGCTGTAGAGCACTGAGACTAAGAATGATAATGTTACCAAGCCCCATATTTGCTGCAGGAAAGAATTCGAGTTAAAGACAAAATCTCCATCTAGCGATATCCAATCTGGTATAGATAAAGAATCTTGGGATCGTGTTGGTCATAATTATCAAAAAGAAAAAATTTATCGCGGAAATCTGTAGTGAAATTCTTGCTTTAGAAAAAATATCTTTTTAGACTTTATTATGTTTATCCCAAGGAGACACCCATTCAGTTGAATGAGAAAGACATACAGGAGCTTTTCAAACTCTGATTTTCTATAATAGAATCGAATGTATATCCTAGCTTGCCATTTAGGATTATCCTTGAACACAAAGGGACATTAGGATGCAAAGGTGATAATGATCTCACCTTAATCTTTAAAAAAGTCATTGAATATTTCTCAGCATTGTGAGAGAAATTTGATGATTATGAGGTCAGTGAAGATGAGAAAAATAAACTATTAGTTTTCTTAAGCACTGAAAAAACAGATATAAACCATAGATGGTTGTCTTCATAAGGTCTCTTCCTTAAACAGTTCAAAGAATATTTTCCTGATGGTCCACTGTCGCTCTGACTGGGAACGTAAGCTCCTTTTTAGATAGCCAGCTCCTAATAGTTATGTTAAGTCAGCAATAGACAAAAGTTGACCTTTAGCCAAAGTCTGTGTATACTTTTAGTTCTGCTTGTTTGAACACTAAACTACTCACTCATTTGCCTTTATAATTTTGGAAATTACCAAACTCTATTTTCTTTACTTTGACTACTATCACAATCACCTACTAAAAAGAATATATCTTGGCAGTTTTCGTTACCATAATGTTGATCTATTCTACCAACCATAGTTTCATTTGAAGATATGGTCTTACCTGCGTTGTTGCTGCAATCCCCTAATACATACAATATATCTTGGCAGTTTTCGTTGTGATAATGTTGTATACTTTGATGTCCTGATGACATTGATATAGTAGAATTGGTCGCAGACAATCGTTTCCATTCCTCGCTATAACCAGCAACATAGCCAGCCTGATATTGGTTGCTACTTTGATCGACACTAGTATTATAGTGAAGACCATTCAAGCCTGAAAAATCATGGACAGCGGCAATAGATCCATCATTCTTACCAACCTTATAATCTATAGATGTAGAGTTAATGAGTTTGCCAGTTGTGGCATAAGCTTCATTATATGCAATAATCTTTATTTGTTTCAGACCAAAGGTCACACTTATAGACAAAGCGGTCGCTGGTAGAATAATGGCAATTAGCATAATTGAAAAGTTTAGGTTTGTAAACCTATACATGCTGTCTATATTACAATCTTAATTTTTTAGTATATCTTACATTTTCAATATAAAAATACTATGTAAGTAACAATTTGACTAAAAATATGATAAAATGTATTTTATTGAAATTTAATTTGAATCTGATTGTAGGGACTGCGATAATAATAGCCTATCTTTGAACCTTAATCGCGTCAAATTTGATTTACATTTCCTTGGAACCCTTAATTACATGGACGCAAACGCTTCCGATGTGAATTATGCTGTGTATTTGTAAGAAGATGAGGAGTACTACTGCAATCTTTGCTGACTAATCTTATATCTAAAAATAAAAGAATTTTGATTTATATCTAATCCTAATACTATTGCTGTAGCTAGGGAATTTCATAAATATGTGAAAAATAATGGCATAGCAGAAAGACGTACAAACAATAATCTAAAAACAATAATTGCTTTGCAAATTTCTAGATAATTGAAAATTATAATAAGAATTTCTAATAAGATCAATAAAATCACATAAATTTGTGAAAAAATACCGAGGCGCGATTTCCACTGGAGAACTTCAAAGATTGACAGATGCAAATCTGCGATAAATCATAGAGCTTGAGTTTTAAAATCTGAATTTGAATTACATGGACTGAATTTGTAAAAACTACAATGTATTTGACTCAGCGAAAAAATTAGTGGCTGTGACCACAGCCGCAACCACCCATACTACTACTACTTTCCTGCTCACGATGGCTATGAGTTTGTTCTGAACATGATGGACATGTATTAGTATCTGTTTCAGACATAAACATCGTGCCACAAGAGGCACATTTTATCTTTTGAACTCCTTGCATACATCTCCAATTATAATAATCCTAATTAAAATCTTGGGAATCGCAGTTGAAATTAGAGAAACAATCCTGTCATTGTACATAGAATAATAAGGCATGGGAAAGAACTAGAATGTGATAATCTAATATAGCTTTATAATAATAGTAACGGCTAGGTGTAGATAAGGATTTACTTATTCTTATTGCCAATATTGAAGTAGTTGGAAGAGAGAGAGACTGTGGTGGCGTGAGCATGTCAAGAATGTTGATAAAAGTATCCCGCCTAGATCATATAGAGTCACACGCCATAAGAAACTTCAAAGAGGTAGGGACATCCTGCAATGATAAAAATGCCTAATAGACCTTGGAAAATGGTTTTATATTCATAATCATATTCGTAGATGCATAAAGTGTAGCAAAAGTGAAGGGAAACTGTATATTATTATATCTTAATGATTTGTTATAACACTTAAATTATTAAAAGGAATAGTTTTATTATCACTCAATATGTCGTGGTTTTCTTTTCCATTAGAGAAGATAATAGCATTGTTAATAATGATAGCTATTGCCTTAGTGTTATCATCAAATTCACTGTATGTATTTGCTGCATCGTCAAAACATAAAGAGATTTTACAACTACCACAACAACAACAATTTGTACAAATCTGCTGTGCTTGGGATGATAAAATTGCAGATGGAATACTAACTTACAAGATAAAAGGCGTTGATAACGCAAGCACTCAACAGGCAGTCAATAATGCTATAGAGGAATGGAATACAAAAATCAATGGTATAAAGCTTGTCGAAATCCCTGATAGTAATAGTGCAGACATTGAAATAAACTTGAATTCAAAAGCTCCGAAGTTGGATACGAGTGCAAATAATAATCATGGTCATATAAAAGCAGCAGGCAAAGATGTTAGGTTACTAGCACCAGGCTTATCAGAAATAAATCGTGATAGCAACGGTTTCATAACTCAAGTAACAGTAAACATAGCTACAGCTGCCTCTGGTAAAACATCATCATCATTCAACCCTTCTGAAATAGAAGCAGTAGCAAAACATGAGATAGGTCATGCTCTTGGATTAGGACATGCTGACTTTATAACTGACCTTATGTCACCAATTCTTACTGGAAATACAAAACCTACTATATCCCAATGTGATATTAATAGCGTAATACAAGCTAATAGCTGGAAAATGGTATACTCAGATAATACTAACTTACCTTCTGCTCCACCAGTAAATCACGTGGACTGTTAAGGTAAAAAGCAAAGGGAAAGAATACGGTTATAGATCTTAATGATACAGCATCAAAAATTCTTAATAAATATAGAGCAAATTGATCTTGTATTCAAAAGTTCGTAACCTCAATGATCAAAATGAGGTTTGGAAGATTACGATATAAAAGAAAATGATGAACTTGTTTTCCTTAATGACTATTACCGTCTATAAAGACATGGTCGTTCAATTTCTTTATCAGAGAAACTGGCATGCGCTATATAGCGCATACCCTATGGATATAAATATATGTAACTCATTTTTCTGCTACCAATAATAGCTGTCAAAATATTTTACCGTATATCCACCCGTTGACATTTTTGTACATGAAAAAGCCCTTACAAAAAATCCTATTATAGACAAATTAAGAGAAAACAAGTTTAAAAATAAATGTAATATGTTGTTAACAAATGCTTACACAATGGTGTTTCTACCGTTATGGGATATGTTTTACATTTGTCAGTAGTACAGTAGTTCATAGAATGCAAAAGAAGAAAGGCGCTAGAATAGTATGATTCACAATAGGTTTACTTTACCATGGAGCTGGCTTGCCGTCAAAGAAAAATCCTCCAGTTGGACCATTATCTGGCAATGTTGCGGCCCATACTATTCCTTTTGCTCCTTCTTCTACTGGACGTCCTCCTCCTCCTCTACCGCCCATATCTGTAGCTACCCATCCTGGATCAACTGAATTAACCAAAATGCCATATCAGCAGTAAGCTCTGCTCCTAGAATTCGAGTTAATGCATTCAGGGCTGCTTTGGAGACGCTATATGCCGGTGGTGTTCCAGCACCCATGTAATGTAGAGAGCCTGCTCCACTGGACATATTTACAATGCGACCGTACTTGTTTTTCTTCATTATAGGTATACATACTTGAGATAACTTCCAAGGTCCAAACAGGTTAGTTGTTAAGGCCTTATTGACAACCTCTAAATCTGCATCGACAGCTTTTTGCCAGGTGTCATAGAGAATTGCTGCATTATTGACAAGTACATCTAGTCGTCCAAATTGTTGGTCTATTTGAAGTGCTATCCTGCTAATATTACTTTGATTCGATACATCAAGCTGGTAAAATAATACGTCCAATCCTTTATCAACTAATTGTTTTGCAGCCACTTGGCCTTTGATAACATCTCGAGCACTCAATATTACAGTAAGACCTAATTGGCCTAACCGAAGGCAGGTTTCAAATCCAAGGCCTTTATTGGATCCTGTCACAAGAGCGATTTTCTTTTTTTTCATTGGGACTGTAGCATATTAGATTTATCTGAAGCATAAAGATTCAAAAGTCAAAGAAAGACAATGTAGGATTTACTCACTCTGCAAAATAGGAAACTCGTCTGTATTTGGTCTGTGGTGAATAAGGTCTATTGGATTTGCTCTGCTGCAATGTAACCTTCAGATTTTGGATAAAAAACTGCTATATACTATACGCTAAAAACTATCTAAATAGTATATTGAAGATAATATAATAGAATGTCATCGCAGACCACAGGATGTTAACCTGTCAAGCATGTGATATGAGCAATGTTGTCATTTTTAGTTTTACATGGGAGGAAGAAGAGAGCGTGATAAAGATGTACGTATTAACTCATTATTATTCATAATTACTATTATTAGCAATATTATAAAAAATAATATACCTGCTATTTTTAACCATCGTGAAAATGAAGATCTCTTTTCTTGTTTTAATAGTCCACGGCTTTTCTTCGCATGACAAGTAGGACATAACGCTTGGAGGTTGCGCGGATTATTATTGGATCTGTCACCATCAATATGATCATAATCCCATACCCCGGCACTTCTTTTACATATAATACACTTGTAGTTCTGCTCACGCAACTTTTGTCTTTTTACTGATTCAGGAAAATATCGTCTTTCTCGGTGTTTTCTATGTCCACGTAATACATACCAAGCAGCAGCTGAAAAAAGCAATAGTAGGAACACTAACAGTCTTAAATTGATACTTGATGATTGTTGCGATTGTGATGAATTAGAATCTGATTGCACTGCAGCTGATGATTTTTGTAATGGATTGACAACTATCTCTACAGACGAAGGCGAACTACTATAAATGCCATCATCGACTAGTAGTGCAAATTTCAAATGAGTCAGACTATTAACATTTGGTGCATTAAATGTAGGATTTGCTATATGAATATCTGACAACATTACATTTTTGCCAGTAACTTGTCTCCAATGATAATTCAAGTTGTCTCCATCTGGATCATTACTATTACCTGCATCAAGTGTAACCATATCTCCTGCGTTTACTGTTTGTGTTGGACCTGCATCAGCAGTTGGAGCTGCATCTTGGCCATACGCTGTTGTTATTACGAAAATGCTTGATATAAATATTATAAGTCCCTGTAATCATTATTGAAGAAACTAGGATATGCTTATTTAATACCGCTGAAATCATTATTTTTTATAATGATGTAATATTAGCTCTACATATGTATACATTAAAAAATAGAATTCTATCTAAAACCTTCATAATAATCTCATTAACCAAATTTTGATGCGCCGCCTGTCATATGTGACTTGACATAACTTAAAGGCCACATACAAGTAAATGCGTAGAGTCGGTCGGCCAACCAGTATCTAATCCCTCTCGTTCATCATTTCAAGTGGGAACCCAAAATGATATCAAATAAAATATTAACTAACCCCGAAAATAAGGGTTTCTATAACGATGCTGTATCCTATAAAAAATTAACAGCAGCAGAGCAAGTTATTATTGAGACTGAATGGACCTCCTACCTTCAACGATTGGTCGATTTTGGAAATAAGCGGCATTGAAAAATTTTTCCCTGAAGTTGGAAATGGAGGATAACAATGATAAATTAGAGGAGTTAGAATACAATGGTCATTAATAGAGTCAACGCTGAAATTATTGTTGACGATGATGGTTTAAGAAATCTAGGATTCACAAAAGTATCCACAATTAACAGAAATATTATTATCAACTTTGGCGATGGTAGGCCAACGATACTTTCGAAATTTAATATTGATGATTTGGAAAGTTCTTTGAAAAGTCTACAAAAGAAACTAATCAACAACAGTATTAGTGAGGAGTCTGCACAACGGCTTTCTGTATTTCTTGCTGATAAATTAGTAAAAATAATAGAACAAGGGTTACAAAAAAATGAAGGATTTGCAGCTCATGATACAGATGTACAAAAGATTACACAAGAAATCGCAAAAGACAAGGTTGCGATAGGCCAGATATCAGTAGAACAATGGCAATCTGGAGTCTTAGAAAGATACCAAAATTTTGCAAAAAGTTGTGCAAGAGAACCTCCCAAATCTTTGGCCAGCATTAGAATTTTCGCTGTTTACAATAAGCAAGAGGCAGTTGCAAGATTCAAGCAATCTAATCTTTTGGATTGTAGAATCAATGCATACCCATATTATGTTGGATAATGATTTCCATAGTATATCAGCAACCATATATCAGAGCATGATCATTCAGTTTTTATGTTTAAAAAACTCCACATCCATTTGCATATACGAATGTGTAAGTGAAAGCGATTAGAATAACATCTGTAGCTGCTACTACGTGGTAAGGTATTACTACCAGCCTTTTTTCTTTTTTTTGTTGCTGCATAAAATAAAAACTTTGTACAAATAGGTACAAATAGGCCCTTTTATTGTATTTGACATAAAACTTTACAACCTATTATTATCTAACTGAACTCTTCATTTCATCTATAGAATCACTTATAATGAATATCTACTACTACCAATACTACATTAATCCAACTCTGCCCTTAGCCTTTTAACCAAATAGTCTATTGAAACTGGTTTTTTGATAAAACATCCTAAATTTATTTTTGGATGTATTTCCCTCAACGCCTCAATATTTACTTCACCTGCAGTTGTAAAGCAAACTCTAACGTTGACATCTAACTCCAATATCTTTTCAGAAAATTGAAATCCATTCATATTTGGCAGATTAATATCAGTTAGCAATAGATCGTAAAAGTGTGGCTTGAATTCCGATAATGCTACTAAAGGGTTATTGTATGTGTATACTTCAAATCTTTTACCATCATCATAATACCCTTCCAACGCTGATCTGAAGGTTAAAGTAATATCAGTATTATCGTCTACAATAAGAATTCTCTTATACACAGTTGGGGCAATTAAGTCTAATTCTGAGGTTGCTTGCTTGGGTGGTAATGGTAATGTCTGCTCATCTTTCCCAATATCTTTAAAGTATGAAATAGGTGATATTCAACTTACCTACCGTTACCATGGTATACAATTATGACCTTTTCCCTCAGTAAAATATAGGAGGCTATAACAATTAACTCTTTGGTAGTTTATACAGATCATTCAAGATATACACGAATATGTTATAATTTTTCAAATTTGAGGAGATTTATCCCGTTGAAGTAGCCAAGGGCGTTCAAAGAGGTATGTGGAATAGGCATTGCTAGATTTCCACAATTAAGATGAGAACAGCTAAAAGTTAATCTGCTTACAACTGTGGATGGACAAAGGAAATTTGATATTTACTATTTTAGGATTATAATCTTTGAGGTTTTTTTCTATAAATAATAAATTTTTGTGCATAGTAAAATCCACTCTTTCTTTACTTTACTTGATTTTAATCATGCACAAAGGTTGTATATCATTATTGGCTGCCTCAGTTTAATACTAAAGTATTATCGTCTCAATTCATCCATTATCATAGATTCGGATCATAGTTCACAGTTGATTAAGACATATGCTGTCATTGTCGTTGTCATTGTCACCCATATCATGTAATTTCATTTAAATGAAAAAAACTATATAGTTAGCGTAATCATCTGATTATAAAAATGAACAAGATATTCAGGTTTCAAAATAATAATAACAACTTTCATCGTGCATGCTACATTGGCTATAATTATGGCTGCTATAATCGTATTGTCATTTTCAATGATATCAGGATTAACAATACTACCACTACAGACTTCAGACACGCTTGCTTTTGCATTACAGCAAACTGCTGCTAATACATCAACAGCCACAATTGCAGATCAGAATGCAACATCTCATTTGAAACTTTTAAACCAAAGTAAAACAGCAGTAATAGAAAAAGCAATAGAATCACCTTTTACAGGCAATAAGACATTCTACTTGTTTAGCTCTGAGAATGAAGGAGTTAATGAGACAAAGTTAGGTATACCAGGTGATACATACAATTTACATACAATGGTTGTTCATAAAGGAGATAACGTAACTGTTCATTTCTATAATCTAGAAATTGATGAAAATGAAAGACATTCATTTACAATGGGAGCGCCATACAAAATAGATAGTGATTTAGCTGGGAACGAACACGCAGTTATAAAGTTTAAGGCAGATCATGAAGGCATATTTCAATACTTTTGTAAATACCATCCAGTAGCTATGACAGGGCAGTTAGTGATTATTCCATAGAACAATTCTATTAAAGACGGTAATAATGTTCAGAACAGCCTCACACTAATGTGAGCAGCCACCTCGGAAAATTGGCAGTAGCCATTCCCTTTCTATTCAACCATTTTTACCCCTTAACTATCCCAAGAGTAAATCCTATTGCCGTGCTGCCAGTTAGCGGAATACCAAGGTTTGCCATTGTAGTCGTTATTGGTAAGATAGATGCAGCAGCTGATCCAGTGGAGTTATTGCCTAAAATAGCTTGAATTGGACCCACTCCTCCACCTGTAGTGGTTGCTGTTGTTGTTGCTGTTCCAATTGTAGATAGAATACTATTTGATATTATTTGCAGCTTATCCCAGTTTACATTCACTATATGCTGAGACTCCAAATACATAAGGGCGGCAAAAAACACTCCTGCTATTACAGCTAGTATTTTCATTATCCGTTTTAAAGTAAAACCAACCAAGAAACCTGCTATACCGCCAAAACCAATAGTGCTTACAAATGGCATAATACTACTCTCAATGCCGCTCATTTTCTTATTCCCTCCTCCTTTTTTTGGTTGCTGCTGCCACTTGTTGTAGTTGCCTCTGTCCTTATCACTATTATTACCAAGGTATCTTTCAACAGCGCTCCGAATATACCTGCTCCTAGGAATATCGCCACGTCTTTGGTCTATTTTCTGTATTATTGATTTTGGCAAAGTGATTCCTAATTTTATAGTCATATCGATTGTATCAGCAGCAATAGTACTCCTCGTCATACTAGTATAATGTACTACACACATAGCTAAAAGGTTTTTGATAGCAAATTGTTTAAGATTATTATGGTATTATATTGTGTATATTGATTAACTTTTCTTTCTGTATGTATTAATACAATATATCTATTAAATTAAAATATACAATTGCTAATCAGAATCACACATTCAAGTAGAATGCTAGTTTCCGAAATTACATTCTTTATGTTCAATTATATAGTAGTAAGAGATTGCCATAATAGGCTAATAATAGTTATGTGAATAATTACAACTCAATTAATATTCTGATTAGTTATACAAAATAAGTCAGCATTAAATCATATTATATAAGTCGGAATTAATTTCTTGAAGTCAAATATATAGATGACATCGTAATGCTTGATGACGAGTATTATGAACAATACAAAAACACTTGCAATAGTTGCTGTCTTAACAGCGGCAACATTAGTAGTAGGGGTAACGGTAGCAGCAACAACAACACCGTCAGCATTTGCTGGTGGACATAAAGAAAGACAGGACAAATACATGAAAGGCGAACAAGATGGTTACAAGAAAGGAAAACACGCTAATGGAAAGTATAACGGTGGCGATAACGGTAACACAGTTACCATACAGGCAACCAAACAAAATGGGAAAGTGAGTGGACACGATAATACACTAGAACAAGAAGCACAAAACGTGATATGTACCTCATCCAAGCTCAACCTGTGTAAGTGAAGGCAGATGAAACTGACACAACTGACAACAGCAATGGTGACGGCAACCCTGGCGGAGGCACTGGCTAATAATATAAAGTGGAACGCAGGCAAAATCACTTTAAACTAATTAATTAAAATGGCTTAAGGGAAGGAATAAGAAGCCTATCATATTTATTTTTTATAAAAAATACAATTCAATAAACAAATTTAAATAGAAAGATGTATGATGTATATGGCTTAACTTTTCTCTCTATGTATTAGAATTGTTGGCTCATAATTAAACTCCACACTTTTTTAATTTACACACAATGTACGGTAAAACTATTCGTGATATAGCAAAAGAGGCTAGAATGTCAATTAGGGATATAGGAGCTATTTTGAATAAGGCAGATGAAGGGCGAGAGCAATAATAATAATAATAATGATATCGAGAACAAAAGCAGACAACAAGGACAAGAACAACACGCAGCAGTTATCTCTATCTACACAAGCCTACAGGCTATTTTCTGAAGGTAAATCTCCGAATACAAGTAGCAGTTGCGTTAAATGTAAAGAGTCTGAGATAACCAGATTCTACAAAGAGTATTGGA
>CAWGVG010000007.1:0-81208 GCA_963825865.1 uncultured Nitrososphaeraceae archaeon
CCCGTAAAACTTGTAGACCATCCTCTCAAACTAGTTTAACGGGTCCACGATATGTTTTAGGAGATTCTGAGTTAGCTGTGTTATTATTATCGCTGCTCATTATTATTATACCATTGATGTATCCTCAGAGATCTATTTCGTACTTTGCCATTTTGGACCGTAAAACCCCTTCTATACTAAATAACTAAATAACTAAAATGCCCGTTGTCGATCTTCGTCATCGTGTTATATATGATGCTGATAGTTATAGCCAATACTCTTAAAAATAAGTGAATAGTTGTAATATATAATTTTTATAAAATTTGATTATAGTTATAATTATTACTACTTTGTAGGAGAGACGACGAGGATAATAAAGGTCTTAGCACTAATACGAATAGGAACCTGAATGTTTTTTCCGTACAAGAAATACAACAAAGAGTTTTGGGCACATTCGAAATAGAATACGTCAAGGATATTATCAAAGGACATATGTTGGAAAATAGGGATAACGAAGCATTGGAGTTTTTGGATAATGAACTAAATGTTAGATTAACCAACGCTGGACGTGCCCGTTGTAATTATCGTGAATATGGGTCTTTAGGAACATTCCGAGCTAATACACCCAACTACTTTACCTTGCAGAATCTAATGTCTCGCTGTAGTTACGAAGTTTATCACTTAGACATTTCTTGCAGCTTAAGGTGTAAAATGCGTATTTTAGATACTTTTTACAGGTTAGATGATTGCCTATTTAGGAAATCTCATCTGTTTGAAGATTCTAATCCTTCCATATCTATCGACCTCTACAATTCCTAGTTGAGTGAGAGTAGTATATTTCTAATAGAGTTAATGAATCATTTTTCTATAGAACAAGCTTGTAAGAGAAACCATTCTTTTAGGTATTTTATGGATTGTATAAATAAATTAAGGAGTAGATCTTAGATTAAGGTTAAATTATATTCGCAATCGTAAATGATTATATCAATTATCGGCTGATCTTAATTTATTTAAGAGCCTCCTTCGCCGCATGTACCTGCAAATTACTAGGATCGAAATGTAGAGCATACTCATGACAACGTAATGCCTCGGTGTTGTTATTCATGTATTCAAATGTGAAACCTTTGTTAAACCAAGCTTCTACTGAGCTGGTTCCAATTCTATAGCTTTTTCAAAACATTTTATCGCCTCTTCATACCTATTTAGTTTACCAAGAGATATACCCTTTCTATTCCAAGCACCTGCAAAGTATGATTGAATTCAAATGATCTATCATAACAGGCTATGGCCTCCTCGTACCTGCCTATTTCCATTAGAGCGTTACCTATATTGCTCCACGCTGTTGCTGTTGGTTCTAATTCAATAGATCTTTTCAGGAATTCAATGGCCTCATTGTATCTTTTCAAGAGTCCAGGCGTTTTTCCTTTATTTGCTAATGCTTCAACAAAATTTGGATCCAATGCAAGTGATCTATCATAACAGGCTATGGCCTCCTCATAATTTCCTTTTTTGTCGAGATCTAATCCTGTTTGAAACCAATAATGTGCTCCTTCTGAACGTTTCATTATGTCCTTAATGACATAAAATATAGCATTCCTTTAAATTTAATTGATCTGTAGGATAGTTGATCTATTTAGATTACATATTATTATACTTCGGCAATAAATCTAAATTAGTAAAACAGAATTTTCAGGTAGTGTATTCTGATAATCTAGCAATTAATTATTTAATGATTTTCTGCTGATGCAATATCAAAGTTAGAAATAATGTTTCAGCTGCAAAGAGCTCTCCTTTAGAGCTGACTGCCCTAACATAATTTGATTTTCCTGCCATTCAGAAAGCATTTTGTTAAATAATAATCTATTTTCCCCTTTCCATGATTCTATTTCTCTAGCAAGAACATTAACGGTCTGTCTGTTTTTATCGTCATCGTCTGCCATTTGCTTAAGAACATCCGAACTTGATATTATTAAAAATAAGAATACCGAACAGTCATGAAGAGATAGTAAAGGATTTACCCTGTCTTATGTATTATCTCTTATCAAACAAGCATATGAAAGAAGCTGATCGATACCAATTCGCATAGGACTTGTCACTATATTTCGGCTGTGTACCTAAATATTTGCCCTTTTTTGCCGGAGCATCCTCTTTATACAGAGGTAAATATATGGCAAAGCGTAATCTCAAAATAATCGTTATGTTATCTAATGATCTACATAACGACAGTCTACTGTTTATCTATCCATTCAAGAAGCCAATTATATTTTGACAACTCATTATCCTCTTTACCAAATTTGTTCAATGTTGCATTGCATTCAGATTTTATTTCTCGTCGTTCCACAGTTATTCCCATAGAAGAAAAACTTTTGTTGAAACTGTCTATATGGCAATTTAAGGCAGCTTCATCCTTAATTGAAACTATCCCCGGGTTTATATTAGGTCCTCCATTAAAAATTAAATTCTTAAAAAACCCGGCGCAGAAATATTATACATATTTTTTAGCTTTAACCCTATTGACTAGCCATCGTCTAACAACAACAATGACAGCATCATTTTTTATTGACAGGTTGGTCATTTCAATAATTTGCCTTAACAAACATGATTAGAAACTCGTTGATAAACTTAAACCTTTTGCTTATAAAATCAAACAATTGTAAAGTAATATTCAAAATATTATTCCATTTGTAAATCTATCATAATGAATATGAAGAGGCATTTAATGAATGTAAACGACAAATCCTTTAGAAAAACAAATATCAAACACTACTACTCCTAGTGTAGAAACAAGAATAAAAGAACCATCTTATAAAAGAATTCTTATTGTTGATGATCATCCTGATATCACCCTGGCGTTCAAATCAGGTTTGGAAGGGTATTATCATGATCATAGTTACAGCAGAATAAGATTTGAAGTATACACGTACAATAACCCCTTAGTAGCATTATCAGAATTCAAGCCAAACTTTTACGATCTATTACTAACTGATATTAACATGCCAATTATCAATGGCTTTGAGTTATGTCAAAAGATATTAGAGTTAGATGTCAATGTTAGGGTTTGCTTTATAACTGCAGGAGAAGCAAATATCGAGGCGTTAAGAGAGATATATCCAAATGTAAGTATGGGATGTTTCATCAAGAAACCAGTTACAATAGACTATTTGGTCAAAAGATTATCGGCAGAATTAGATTAGCTCTGAATAAACAATAGGTTAATTGTTTACCGATAAACTAAATAAAAATATAAATTCTCTTTCATCAGGATTATTTTTGGCCAAGGTGTCTTGTACCTAAGGGACTACCTTGATATTCCACTTTGCAACGTCATGTTCAACAGGTTGGTTAGCTTGAAGTGGCTGTCGTATCACTTCTAATTCTATCGTGTGATCTCCTACTGGCAATGGTTTGAAGAACAGGTAAAAATTTTCAGCCATGGATGTATTGTTTCCTCCAGCAATAGGCGCTGGATACTCGAAAGAATTATCTTGAGGCACAATATAGTTGAATGGCTGAGAAGTAGTTTGACGCATGATATTAGATGAAACATCCTGGCCATCAACCTTGACCTGCATCAATTTCATCACTTTGTTTGAGTCTTGTGCGCAACTTAAAATCAGCAGTGGATTTTGTATCTGGATATTCGCCTTCATGGGGTTTTGATCCTGTAGAGCACTCACCGGGATATACAGTCAGGTAGAGTAGTTGATTAGATGATATTTCACATTTTTGGTTTATTGCGTTCGCATTTTTTTCTACCGCAAAGGCTGGGTTGCCTATAAAGACTAGGGATTGGTTATTACCTATGGTTCCGCCATCTGCCTTAATACATTCAGGCCAATTTGTAGCGGTATTAGCAGGCACAGCATTCCCACCAATTCCACCACTTTTCTATTAGAGGTTCAAGCGAAGTTACTCCAGGTGGAGG
The DNA here is from genome assembly GCA_963825865.1 of uncultured Nitrososphaeraceae archaeon. Classification (GTDB taxonomy): domain Archaea; phylum Thermoproteota; class Nitrososphaeria; order Nitrososphaerales; family Nitrososphaeraceae; genus CAWGVG01. The sequence continues at coordinate 3,905 of CAWGVG010000007.1, forward strand.
AGAACTAGGAGAATAAAAATCAATACCAGATGGACTAGCATATAATTTTGAAGGATTGTTAATAATAAAGATGGTTGCCATTAATAGTAGTGTTAAGGATACTATCTGCCGAATGTGTAATCTTGCGATATCATGGGATAAAGGATGCATCATCTTAACTAGATATTTCATAAAAACTAGAACGATATAACCCTTTTGCGACTCTAGGAGACGTGTGATTCGTTTAGTGACCAGTATCTCATTCAATACTTCGTCAATCATTATCTTTACATCTTCTTCGCTAGGGTCCATACGGTCTCTCATCTCATCTGATAATTTGATTTTGTTAGCCAGGGGTAGGATCCTCCTTTCCATTTCTCGTTGCATTTCTGCCATTCCAATCTTCTTCAAAATGTCAGAATCAACCTCCAAGCCTTTATAGATCTCCCGTCGTAATTCACTATCTCTGGAAACATTTGCTGCAATAGCCGAGCATTCCAACAAGAAGCAGATATGATGATAGTCCTAAGAATAAAAGCGTAACAAGCCCAAATGGCGGATAAGCTGCATAGAATGGCATTCCTGGTTGCATTGAGCTAAATAATGACATGATGCCTATGGAAGACATTATCAAATAGTTTTTCATGACTTTTTCGTTTCATTTTTCTTCCAATAGTCAAAAATGCAATAGCGAAAAATCAACCCGGATACTTGATAGCTAATTCCAAAGAGGAACTGAAATTGCCTTGAGTATATAATTTCAAATAAGGCAGGATCGGTTATCAAGTTTGCATCCCTTACAATAAATGTGAAGAGTTGGTAGAGCAATGGGATGCTAACTATTATCCAGAATGTGTTCTTCCCGATTCTCTCTGTATATGGTTTAAGTAATGAAATGGTGAGGATCCAAGTAAATACTATCATCAGAGGTAAAACATAGTTTCCCAGTCCATAGATAAATGCAATATCACGAGATGGAATAGATACGGTCGTAATTAGATTCGTATAATCTCTGGGGACTATAAATTGGGGCTGTGGTTGATATACTGTTCGGTAAGCAACGGAATTGTAATTAAGATTAGGAATACAATCACACTGAAGACAACTCCATAAATTAGCATTGAAAATGATCTAGCAAATTTAAACCAATGTATGAATGTAAAAGATAAGACGCCAAGTATAACAGCTGACCAAAAATGACTGAGATACACTACTAATAATGAGAATATCTTGTTATATCCATGGAAAATAAGCATTTCTGACATCGCAATAAACAATACAAGTGATATAGCGTATTGAACAGTGGAAGTGCCAATATAAGCAATCCTAAACAATGAAGGTCGACTAGTTCTCGCTTGGATATCATTTCTTTTGGCAAATAGCAGCAATATAGTATTAATTACTGAGGCAACGATAGCAAATGATACAAATAGTAACAAATGCAAATTGCCAGGACTTCCTAAACTACTAGTTCCATAGAAGGCGTTTATGAACTGAGAATCTACCATAGTAACAACAACAATAAGTGAAATCAGCACAAGTGCCTGCTTGCTACTACCACTTATTGCACTAACTATGGATAACATAAATTTGAGTTAGATGTCTGTAGGAAAAATACCATATAAGAATTGTAAAGTTACTCTGTGTATATTTGACCTAAGACAATGTCAATCAACTATGTACATAATTAGTTTCTTACATAAGACACTCACGAGAACTGCTGATGAATCGCTTAAAATCCTTCCATGTCAACTTATATTATCACTACTTTTCAAAGCTAAAAGCTTGTCTTTTGGTAAAGCCATTAATAAACATCCAGTGAGGTAAAAATTGAATAACCTTTAGTTTATGCAAAAATTGATAATTTAGAAAACTTAATTATCGTCATCTTCAATAGTTGAATAATCAGTATCACAAAAAACTTGTCTCAATGCTAGCGCTATTAGGATTACTTTTGCTAATATTATTGTTTTCAAAATCATTGCCAAATGTAGTTTCCAAAGACTTGTCGTCTTTAGGTGATAATTTGTTTGAAAGTTGTTATCTCCCTAAAACTATTTGTTATCCGACTGACGGAGAGAAATTTGGATATTTTATTTGAAAGACATATTCGAAGTTATACTTGAGAGACATAATACAGATAGGATATGACAGATGCTGATTATAGCAACAACATCAAAAATTCCTTTAGTTAATTCGTTATGCCAAACAATTCTTTCTGTTCCGAGCGTTGTGGTTTATATGGGTGCTTTACGCCCAGACGGTATTGTCATAACAATCAAAACATATTCAATTAGGAACTATAAGTGAATTGCGAGCCTGATTAAGTACGGTAATCCATGTATTATTGATGAGCTGACATTACACTATAAATTCTTGTTATTTAAGCTCGTAAGGTTTTTGTAATTACGGAAGTAGAAAAATATAATAATTCCAAATCTGGATGTAATGGTTTCATCCTAATAGTATTTTGATTTTTATGTGCGTATTTGTGGTTTATACTTAATAATGAACTGGCAACGTCGCCTACATAATTCAGTATTTCCTTATAGTCTTTCCTGTCTTTTGCGCTGACAAACGTATATTCATATTCTTTTATATCATCCATGATTTCACCATACAGACCCTGCTTAGCAAGTCTTAAATGATTTTTGTCACTAATGAACACTATACAGGTAAATATTACACAGTTCAGTTTTTTACCTTTATCGAATTAATTTTGTCTGTATCAACTATCGATTATATCGCAGTCTGCTGCTACTTGTTATTGTCATTTTATCATTTCCTGAAAATCTTTATCATTTCTATACAAGTCCTTAAGATGCTCATTACGCGCCTTATCTTTTAGCATGTTCCATGTGATATCGTAAGCATGGATGTATTGGGCACAAAAGTCAAGGCCATCTCTTTTAAAATTACATGAATGGTATGGTGGATCATAACTGGTGCCATTCTGGAAATCTGCCGTTGCGTTTTCTCTCCCCCAGTGATAACCGTTCAATTTTTGTACTTCTGGGCTCTTCAATATAAGTGGCTTTGTCGCAGATGCTAATAATCTAAATGAGTTGATCATTTTTTCTACTTCAGGTAATGTTTCAGGAACTTTTAATTGACCGCTATAATAGTCAAAGGTATAAAGTTTATTGTCTTTTATCATGTAAGTAGTAGTTTGATATGACAGAGGAGCTCCACTGAGCGAGCCGGTATATGATATTGTCCAGGCAGGGTTTCCAGCCACTGTTGTGGGATTATCTTTTAAGTATTTCAAATCCTCTGTCTTTGGTCTTTCTGCAAATATATGGGCTTCTTTCTGTGATAGTTTTTTTTTATCAAAGTTTCTTTACATATTTCTTGTAACTGCTTGCGTTGCTGGATCGTTAGCTTGGACATATCTACTATAGCTACTATGCTGCTTTTGTTACTTGGTCTAAGGTTTCTTTTTCTGTCTATTCGGGTTCCGTGACGGAACTTTTGTCTTTTTACTACTACTTGCCATTTTTCTTACTTGACACCTCTATCTCTCGAATATCGTAATATATATCATATTCGACAAATTTTATATTCTTCTAAAATTATCAGCTATAGATTCTTGTGTTCAGTGCTGATGATGAAGCCTATTATTTAGTATATATAAAAAGACAGAAGGATAAGGCTTAACAAACAAATAAGAAATCATAATCACTTATTTGACTTCCTTCTGGAACCAGATCATATTTCTTAAGAGTATCAAATATCTTTTGATGATTCTCAGGTTCATTGCGCGCTAAATGAAATCTCTCTTCGCCTTTGTAAATAGAAGATACTATTATCTCTGGTTTTTTGCCTTCACAATTATTATCCAAAAATTGTTTAATTATCTCAACATTCCCTTGAATAATTAATCTCTCTGTCTGTTCTAATGCTTCTTCCCGTGTCTCTGGTTTGAATTGTGCTTTATCAAGAGCTCTAGATAATTCATTAATTCTGTTTGTAAATTCTTGCTTTACTGTCATTTCGACTTCACCTAACTAATTGCTTCGACTTTGTATGTCGATTTTGTTCCTTCTCCAATTTTGGTGACATTATATAATGTCTTGTCAGGCTTTATTTGAGCTAAAATATGCCTTCCCTGATTTTCTGTTGTTTCCAGTATTCTAGTAATTTCTTCATCCGGTCTTTTGACTATGAACTGTGCCTTCCATACTTTGCCTCCAGTAAATTTTGAATCTCTTTACGTCTTACCGTCTGTTTAACAAAGTCAAGATTACCCATTTCAAGTAACTCTGTAATGTCCTTTTCTATAGTCATGAACGTGCCTTCAAGCATTCTTTCATAGTCTGTCTTTTCTTTTTCTATATTGTTGCTGTAGTTATTGTTGTTTGCAATATTGTTGGTATTGCTATTTCTATGCTCTTTAACCATTTCTAATTCAAAATAAATGATAGGTTCCGAGGGTAGCCTTTGATTTCGCAGTGAAACCCCGGATAAAATAACTCGGGGCTTGACTCGAAGATATAGAAGTTATAACTCTTTATAGTATATAGAAGTTATGATGATGCGTAAAAATTAGTCGTGTCATTCTTATTACTATGACGTTTTGTTAACAAATATGTTATGCTGATTTCATCTTTTATTGTCTTGGCAAGCTGAATGAAAATGTTGCACCTTTACCATCACTATTATTCTCAGCCCATATCTTGCCGCCATGGGCTTCTATAATATTTTTGGAGATATACAAACCCAAACCTGTGCCATCAAAAGATTTTGTTGCAAATCTAGCAAATAGCCTTGGCATTACACCAGGGTCTATCCCCTTGCCATTGTCACTTATGCTAACAACTATTTCACTACTATCATTTTGCTTACTTTTTTTTCCTTTTTTGTTATGTTGTAATTAAGCTGATGTATTGTAACTGACTAAACAAGAAGATAGTTGACTAAACTAACTTACTGCTGCCCATACTATTCATTTCATATAACCCTTTTGTCGTACACACGCCACACATCCACTCTCCAGTCTTTCTTAATCTTTAATCTCCAATTAACACATACTTTTATAGCATCATAATTATACTTACAACGATGAGTGGAGGGACAACGGGAAAGTCCTTGTATATCTACATGGTGGAGGATACACTCTCTTAAGTGCTAATTCTACATTAGGTAACTGCTCGCAACAATGGCCAATTCTACCGGACTTAGAATTATTTCAGTAGATTATAGTTTAGCCCCATCTTCGAAATGGAATCAAACAATTGATGAGGTGATTTCAGTTATACAAGCATTAAAAGAACAGGGTTATTCCCTTGATGATATTGCCATGTATGGAGATTCAGCTGGGGGTGGTTTAGTAGCTGGCTCTGTTCTTAAAATGCGGGATCAAGGGTTAGGGATACCAGCTGCGCTGGTACTATGGTCTCCTTGGGTAGACCTAACGGGAATGGGTGATACGTTTTTTACACTGAAAAATGCTGATCCACTCCCACTCTTAACACCGCGTTTACTATTAGCATATGCTGCTGCATACGCTAATCCATCTGATCAAAAGAATCCATATGTTTCTCCGGTGTACGGCAATTTCAGTAGCGGATTTCCACCTACTTTAATTCAAGGTGGTACCAAGGAAGTGCTCCTTAGTGATTCTGTTCGTTTGTCTCAAGCACTGGATCAAGCAGGTATCCCAGTCAAATTAGACATATACGAAGGCATGCCACACGTATTTCAAATATACTTCTTTCACAACACTACTGAATCTGATATGGCTATATCTAAAACCAATGATTTCTTAAGGAAGTATCTAGGCTATTAATAATGTTGTTACTCAGGTTACTACTACTATAGTCTACCTTTCTGTTATGAACACTATTCCAGCATTTTGCAGACACTGAATTAGCTCAGCTCGATCACTTTCTATTTTATTAAAGAGTTGACTAACAAATTTTTCATCGCTTGATCTTCTTTCGGATATTTGACGTGCCCAGAGGAAAAAGAAGAAGAGACAACAACAACTACTACAGTGACAACAAATCAGGTTTTCTAAAGATGAATGAAGTAAAAAGAACTTATTCGTAGAGTGTATGTTTTTAGAAAGCCTAAACATACAAAATCACAAAAATAAGATGATAAACGGATAACTGAAAGTGTGTAAGTGATGTATAACCTATAGTACAGGTTATTTTTCACAGTCAATAATATTACCAATGTGTATGCTCCTTGAATTCCTGACCGTGATGAGAGTTAAAGGTTTTTCCGCATTCATTACAAGTGTATAATATTTCTATATGATTAGATAATTGATTGGGTTCCTCACTTGTATCTATATTATATTTCTCCTGTAATTCTTTCATTCTTATTTCTCTTTCTGTCCTGAAACCCAAACCTGATAGAAAAGACTCACTTTTTCTTGCTAGATTTACTATTTCTCTAAAATACTTGAGTAAAGAAGACAATCGCGCGCGATAAGGCTTGTATTTTTCTCTCTTTTCATCTGACTGCTGTGCAGCATTACATGCCTCTCTTAATATTGCTGTGAAGCCAACAAGACATTTCTCATATTCTTCGGGCAGCCTTTCGTCAGTGTATCTTCTGACAAATTAGGAAACGTAAAATAAGTAGGATGAGTTTCCAACATTTTTAGGACTCTAGGTAAGACATATGTTGTAGAATTACCGAGTATTGTTTTCTGCACGTAATGGAGCTGGCGATGAAATTGTAGGCGTAGTGGTAGCAGTAGACACACCTGTATAAGGAATTACAGTTACTGTTATAAAATCAGCGAGCGGAAGAAGGCAAAAGGCTACCAGTCAGCCCCATTACAACAGTCTGAGGCAAATTCCAATCAGCATTAATCAAACTGCTACTTCCTATCTGAAAATTGCTTAGAAAGGAAAACGGATCAAAAGTGTTAACGTTTGCTCCTTTCCCAGAACTATATCCTTGCATTGCATTCAAAGCTGGGTTACCACCATTATTACCGCTGTTTGTCATATTGCTCGCTGTTGCTATTATTGACGTGATATATTGACGGCTTATAGGCATCGCTGATACATGACTGTAACTGATCTTGGTAAACTTGTTTTTGTTGTTGGAGTCATATGTATTAAATTTACAGATACTTGGTTGTTTGGTAAAATATTGATGCCAGTGATTTTAACCCCATCAACCATACTTATACCCAGAGTCCCAAAAACAGATGAACTATTAAAAATGTTATTAACAAATCTGAGAGAACCAAAATCCAATGTCCTGCCTGCCGTATTCGTTAGCTGTGCTGATGCAAAATGCGTAACACCATTTGAAATTACAAAAATGAAAAAGTATAAAACTATAAAACTATAACTTGTTAGTTGTATAATATGTGTATTGGAATACATAAATAATATCTACACCTACGACAGGAAAAGACCAATAGATAAATGATTCTATGTTGATTCTGTAAATTTATGACGTATCGAATTGCCTGTAAACTGAAGACAGATCCGAAGAGAAATTTTATCTGTATGCTGTCATAAATTTTTTGTATCAAGAAATGATATTATTTGTTCCTTTTTTGAATATCTCGAAAGGTTATAGACGAGTCAAGGAATTTTGCAAAAGAAATAATTGCTTTGCAACAAAACAACAATGATAAAGATGCTAGAACCGATATCGATACTTAAAGAGAAACAGTCATCATACGATTCCTATTTGTCTTAGTTGCAGATCAACGGTGGACCCAGATAATAAATTTGAGATGTCTGATTTAAAACAAAATGAATAGCGAGCTTATCCTATTATTTTTTTGTACTTGACAATGTTATTCTTTTTGCTATATGTTATAATAATTGGATAAGCAAGGAAAGGAATCACCAACGTTTCATATTAAATGTGTGAAAATATTCTGCGATCATTTCATTTTGTTTTAAGTAATCTAGATATTCACGCTTTTCTGCTTGTTGGATGCATTTAACACAAATACCGCTTCTTGGAGTCTTCTTAGTAGAATCAACTAGCGCATGGCAATATAGACACTCGGCCACAGTCTCAATTGGAATCTTTGATTTGTTGTTGTTAATAATATCGTTAGATGGCGTGGTTATTATCCTAAGACTATTTTTGCAACTGTAGTATTTGATGTTTCATCTGTTAGAAAATACATGAGATATTTTGCCCTAAATAACGATCCATTGATAGATGGTCTTAAGATTTGTGCTTAATCTGATGCAATATCACTATTGCTATACTTCTGCACTCGCGTTATACGAAAGCTATTATCATCCTGAATTTTTATATCAATTATCGCATTATACTTTTCAAAGAATTCAACCGTTTTCTTGTGTTCTGCTACAAGTTCCTCATCCTCAAATCTTCCGGTCTCACCATGATATCTGCACTCAGGTACGCATATTTCCTTTCTCATAGTGGGGTTACAACCATACTCTCCATTCTCTCTGTACAGGTCATGAAAGTAATAAGTTTCCTTTCTGTCTTGATATCTCTGTTCTGGTGTAGTATGCTTTAGTTCCTTTTTCAGCTTATAATCGAATTCGTCATAGGTCATAGGATCATAGACTGGCAGATAGTCGGCCATGTCCTCAGTTTTTAAAATGCCTGGAACACGTCTCTTAGATTTGTCGATGTTCTCTATTATCAAGCGTTTTGCAATCTTATATATTTCAAATCTTGGTGGGTCCAAATTTCTCTCAAGATAATAGTTATCGTCTCTAGCATTTTCCTTCAACCACTTATTATAATTAATATTTTTGGTAGATGCTAATGTTGGAGGACTATTATTATTAGTTGGAGCAGTATCAGCAAAGTCAGGAAACATATTATCTAGCTTTCCAAAGATATCTTTAACCGATCTATCAATTATTTTTATTTTGACACACCTTGCATAGATTCAACCTGAGCTAACTTTTCTTGCAGTTGTTTTAAATACATCACTGATGGACCTTCTTCGAGCAGTTTGAATATAGCTTCATTGCATTCTTTTGCCAATTTCAAGGCTGTCAATCTTTGGTACATATTTATAGTTTCATCATTTTCATCACGCTGATATATAGCCCAGCATTCTCTAATAATATCTCGAATCCCTTCTATTGATAGTTGATACATAAAGGGCATAGTTTCTCTAGCTAAATCATTAAGGTAGTTTTGAGAGTCTGCCATAAGAAACTTGATATCTCTCGCGATAGTTGGAGCCGATACATTGAGGCTGCTTTGCTATTTCATAGTTCTTTATATTTCCGCGTGTCAAGAGAGCCCAGATTTTCTCTCTTCTTTCTCTTACGACCGCTTGGTTATTTGGAATGTATTTGGCCATATTATACTTGCAGTTATTCTATATAATTATGCAGAGATTGATAAATTTATTTCACTTCTTCTTCTTTCTTTTTGTTTATAATTCCAATACGACGATTTGACTTGGAAAGATCCTTCACGGCCTGTTCTATACGCATTTGTTTTAATACAGCATCAGCTTTTTCACCGGCAGACTTGCTACTAGAAGAAGGCGTGTAAGTTTCTTTCTTCATTTGTCTTAGACTCTCCTTTTTTGCTGCTGTCTGTCGACAAAAATAACGCCGCCTTTATCCTCAACTAAAACACCTTTTTTCTTGGGATTATCCAACTCAAATTCTTGTATGAAATAGTTTTCCTCTTGTTGGCTCTTTGCATAATCTACATCAGTATTTTCAGCAAGATCCATAATCTCTTTTTGAAAACATCGTCTTGCTTTCTGCAATGTGCTAAAGATCCCTATAGTCTCAGGATTGTCACGTGTAGTCAAATCCTTAAAGTCTGCTTCTGCTGCAGTATCTTGACCGTATACAAAAGGATAATGAAGGACGGTATAGACTTTCACCATAACAATAATATCACTACTACTTACTTTTATTTACTTAATTACTACTATTTGCTTTTTCCGCCTCGTCTTTTAGTTGGCACAGTATTGATGTGCGATTTTCTGTTGGATTGTACATTCGTATTGTTGTCGCCACCTGAGCCTGTCGCGCCGCTAGGTGGCGATTTGTACATCGACTTACGCATTCCTTTACCTGAGCCTGACATCTTAATCGATATCAACTCCTCCAATTTTCTTTACGAGTTTGTAATGCTTCATAAAATCAGATTTATTATCTCCTCGTCGTTCTGCCGGATTTCGAGCTTGGACCGCGCGTATTATCGAAGCGCTGTGAGCCTCAACAAATCTTTGGTAGTCCTGACCTTTGCAATTTTTCACGCTTTCTAACATTTTTTCTAAAGCATCATCAGTTTGGCCAAATTGTCTCTTTACGACGGCAAAATTCCTCATAGTGTTAGATAGTCGTTGATCCTCTGCTTCATTAGCATCTCGCGTTCTTCTAATATAGTTCAATTCAGCTAGCCTAAATGCATCTTCATTTTGATTATATGTAGTTCTGATCATTTGCTATTACTTCTGATGTAATATAGAGAACTACATGCGTATATCTTTTCTTTTCTTTTCTTTTCTTTTCTTTTCTTACGGCTTGATGTTTTCGCGTATTAAGCATGTTTTGCCAATTATATAATTAGAAATAAAATATAGCCACCTATAATACATATCCTATGGGAATAAATAAACAAATGATATAAAAGCGTCAGTTACGAAGATCACAATTGAAGAGAAGATAATATAAATTGGAATTTTACTATTCAGAAAAAGGCGCAGCCGCATACAAGTTAATAGATAAAGAATATCCTAAACATCCTTTTGATTTAGGAGGAGAAACGTTTAGCTCTCTTGCTATCTCATAGCCTTTCATGGTACCTCTCGTCAGAAGTGTCCAAACCCGTTCTCTTCTTTCCTTTATAATAGCTTGGCTATTTGCAGTGCTTTTATTATTAGTAGTCATTTATTATAATTGCGACTATTTCATATATTTGCACACAGATTGATAAATTTATTTCAAAAAAGATAATAGCTGTTGTAGTTGTAGGCATGCGCTATCATGCCTTTTCCATCTAAGGTTTTTTAGGTTTTGTCCTATTTATTTTTTATTAATCCAATGATAAAATTCAATTCAGATTTAATAGTAGTATTTGCAATTTTAACAACTTCTTTTTTCTTTCTATATATGACAGTAGTGTTTATTCCAAATGCCTACGCTACTGCTGCTGATGCTGATAATTACTCCCTTATTAGGATGACAGAACAAAGAACTTTCAGAGATTCTAATGGCAATCTAAACGTTATAGGTGTAGTAGACAACAATGGCCAGATACCAGTTGGGATCACAGTTGGATTGAATACCACAAGCAGATATGGTTCTACAGCAGGCAGCAACAACCATCCAACAACCAATTTATGGTAGAATTATTTACCCATTTGCAGGTGCCCCATTTAAATTTGTAATTGGACCTGAGCGATCAGTTAGTAGCAAAGCGTTTATCACAAATATAAAGCAAATTCCAGTTCCATATTATAACGTTTTAAGATTAAATTACTCAAGCATGCCAATTGGAGACGGTAAGGCCCTTGTTGGAACCGCAAAGAATGTAGGCCCATTTGATGTTCATAATATAACTATATATGCATCAGCTCACAATAGAAATGGAACACAGCTTGATTCTGTTAGAAGCAATGTAATTCCAGTCATAAAGCCTGGTAAGGAAGTAGCATTTACTGCAAAACCTTATCCTGGTATAAAGTCAGGTATATTATATTACAGCTGTGCTGGTGTTGATTTGAATGCTCCAATAACTACATTGGACAATTTATTGCATATGACTTACGCGGTTTAGCAAGGATTAGTGATTTTAAGTATGACAATACAACAGATAGTATCGTCTTTGGAGTAAATTATTATAGTCCAACTGGTGGACCTCTAAGTCTAAAAATTGCTCAACTTTCAGAAAAACAATTTGTATCTGTTATAATAGATGGAAAATTGTATAAGCAAGCATCAGTGAGAATGGATGGAAAAACAGTATCTATAGACTTTATTGTTCCACCAGAGGACCACCAAGTTCAGATTAAAGGAATTAGAAGTAGTTAGCAATAGTAGTAATTATCTTAACAGCCTCCCTCTCTCTATCTCTCTCTTTTTAATTAATTTTTTCTCTATCACTGTATTATTAACAAAATCTGAAGTAAGTTATGACAGATATGATCTAACTCAGGATAACATTATTAGCTCAAAACTGAACTCACTCAAACAAAAAAGAAGTAACTGTGTTGGGACGCCTACTTTAGCAGCAGGCCCGCTATTTATGTTATTGATTTCCTATAGGTGAAACCCTCTCATCGTAGGTACAATCATTCCCATTCCACTTTGAGGACCCATCATCATACCATGTTGCATCATCATATGCATCATCATCGCTTCTTTCATTGAGATTTGTTGATTTGATAGAACTTTTCCATTTCCAGCATCTACTATGACTCTATGCATGTTATTGTTGGAATCTATAGTACATATTGTGTATACTAAAAATCCATTTTCTACTCCAAGATGAGACATTACTGCATGGGCATTGCTACCCACTGTTTTCTCTGCAATCATAGTAGCATTAACTAGACTAGTATGTACTTGTGATGCTATGGCTTTAGATATTGTAGGAAATATTGGAACAGAGCCCGTAATATTTGGAGCAGCTCATCATCATCAGAGGCTCCTTGCCTTCAAACAAAGAGCAAGACGGCTAATCTCTTGAACAGTTTTTAGTAGTTCAAAATACTTAAAAATAAACATTGGATTGATTTAGCTATCGGTTAGAGACATCGAGCACACCAATTGGAATGATATAGAATTTTAAAACCAAAGCAGTTGAATTCTTGTCTAAATTACAAATATAGAAGCAGAAGAATATGCCATAGGGACTAACAAAATTCTAATGATAAAGAGCATGAGACAATCACAGAGATTAGAACCCCAGAGAAAAAAGACTTTGACATTATCATGCCATCGTTATTTAACGATATATATTATTCTAATACATCATGCAATGTCCTAACATTGCTTGTGCACTTTTGAAGTTAACTGGAACAATTCTCGTATCTGCAGTAGCATCTCCTAATCCTTCTGATTTGTATCTAGATACAATGAATGATGAGATCCAGAAACAAACCAACTATTGCAGTTGGTTGAATATAATACCATTCATTGAACATTTTTAATAATCAAACCATTAAAGTAACTGCGATATGAAGATATTTTAACAGAAATCGGTAAATGTAAAAAGAAAATTATGCCAGCTCAAATAAATTATATGGGCATGCGTGCGGTGGTAGTAGGCGGTTCATTAGGTGGTCTGAGTAGCGCTTTAGCCTTGCAATGCGTAAATTGCGATGTAGATGTTTTTGAAAGGTCCCGAGGTGCAATGAAAAGTCGCGGTGCTGGCCTCGTAGTAACAAATGGAACTAATAGATTTTCTAAAAGAACATGGCATAGTTGCAGAAGAAGCAATAAGTATTCCAGCATATAAAAGACAGGTACTTATCGCAAGATGGTACCGTACAATGGGAAGAACAGACTCTGCAACGGATGACGTCATGGGACACCCTATACAGACAGCTAAGAAATGCTTTGCCAGATAACTTATATCATCAGGGAAAAAGGCTGACAAGCTTTGAACAAAATAAAGATTACGTAGTTGGAGAGTTCGAAGATGGGCATAGTGAGAGATGTGATCTGTTAGTTGGTGCTGACGGTCCGAGTTCGACTGTACGTCAGGAACTGCTTCCTGACGTTTATCCAAAATATGCTGGATATGTTGCCTGGCGTGGAGTGGTAGATTAAAATAAAGTGCCAATATATATCGCACAATTCTTTGCCAACAAATTCGCATTCTTTCATGGAAGAAATACTCAAATTCTCTGTTATCTAATTCCAGGGTCTGCAGGTGAATTATCAGAAGGTAAGCATCGGCTCAACTGGGTTTGGTACGTCAATGTATCTGCAGGCAATAAACTGCAGTCATTGTTAACAGACAGATACGGAAAACAAAGAGAGTTTTCCGTACCACAAGGAATGGTCAGAGATGAATTTGTACAACAGCAAAAAGGATCGCAGAAAGGACTCTTCCTACGGTCTTTGGGCAGCTCGTTGCACAAACCAATGAGCCTTTCATACAAACAATATACGATTTATATCTACTAGAATGGCATTTGGGAGAGTTTGTATATTAGGAGATGGCCGCATTTGCTTCCTCGCCCACATACAGACTGCGGGGCTTTCCAAGGCGGCTACAAATGCTGTAGCACTTGCAAATTTTATTGCTAATTCATCCAACGTAGATGTTGTTAAAGCTTTAAAGAGGTGGGAACCACATCAGATAGAACTTGGAAATAATCTCAAGTATCTGGGAATCTCTCTTGGAAATAAGTCGCAGTTTAACTAAATCTAATACTCTGAAACTCCAAGTTTAGGCAACTAACCCTGGCTAATTGATTTTGATTCTAGGACAATATGCCCATATCGCTAGAATCGCACACGTCAAAACCTCTGAGAAACTCTGAAATAGTGTCAATGATCCGATTATAGTGATAAGAGCAAGGCATTACGGAGAACCCGATAGTGATTGTTCTTGGAGCCGGCACGCTAACGGTTGTTGCCTGCTTAGTTATCGATATTTATTTCTGAGAAGGAATTCATAGGTTGTACACTTTTGGGTATAACCACCTCTGAGCAATCGACTCAAAACAGGCATTGTGAAATAGGTAAGTGAAGCAACTAGTATCGCAATATAAATTACAGTATTGCCAAGTAATGGCCACTGTTCTAAGAGAGGATCAAGAATAGATCGAGATAACGAACTAATGGCATATGCAGCAATAAATACTAAAACCCAAAGTTCCAATAAAATTGATTAATAGTATGGGAAAAAGTTGAATTTTGTTTTGTGCGTCATGCTGCTCAGATGCATGATTATTTGTTTGAACATCAGAAAGCAGAATGGTGGTATAGTTAAGAGAAATAGTAATGTCTACTACTGTAAATGTACATGTCCAGTTACATAAGATCTGGTGCCATTTTTACAAAATCTTATGTAACTATGATATATTGTCTGCAACTTCTTAAGCAAATCTAGGTCACTGTTCATCAGGTCAGGAGCAGGAGAAGAAGGAGAATTATTCTTACCCTTATCATCGTTGTCTATCTTCTCTAGTAGAGTATCGCAAAAGTTACCTTCTTCTATATCAAATTTCATTGCTTCAACTAGTGCTTCTTGCATGTATTCTGAGATAGATATTTGATATGTGTTACAAATAATATTCAAAACTTCGTGTTGATCCTTTGTTAGGTTTACTTTTTCATTAATTGTAACAAGATTAGCAGGATCCTTACTGTAGGTTTTGTTGACTTTTGATGAGGGGGATGATGATGATGAGCTATTCATTTTTCTTCTTGTTGTTTATATTATACTAACATGAGCTATATCTTTTTTGTTTGAAACTGCTGGATTGTTTTTTCGCTTACTAATGAGGGAGTCTAGTGAATAGCTGTAATGAGACTTCGGTTTGCTTGATATTATTTTTCTTTTTTATACAATGTAGCATTAATAACATTATCAATAGTCACAAGAACTTAATTACATATCTAGTTATATATTTCATATACATTATATTTTTTAATAGCATGAATAATGATATTAAAGGAGAAAGAAAAAGAGAAGAAGAAATATCATCTACCTCTCCTATTTTGAGTACGAGATATGCTCACAAAGCAGACAAAATGATACATTCTCTTGAAGGAAAGTTCATTATTGTCATAGGTGTGATTGTTGGCCTATTTATTTTTTCATTAATAGATATCATTCAAATAAAAGGATATGTTTACATCTTGGCAGACTATGTCAATGATATCATAATAATAACACTTGAGCAATATTAATTGTTGCTTTAATATTTGTTCTGCGTTTCTGCCTGAAATCAAAAAACCTGCTTAATAATTGGGCTAATTTATTTGAGCGAAACTCCATAAGAGCAGGAATAAGTATTTCGATGGCCAATAAAACCAAAGAAGAGCTTATATTGGCAGTATCTGAAACTATTGAACGGGTTGGCGAACCTCTACAAAACTACATATCATCATCAAAGGATAATCTCAACCATTTTATTGATGTAACAATGAGGAATGAAAGAGAGCCTGATAACTTGCATTATGATGTGCTAGATACAGAATTATATCGTTCAAACAACAACATCATAATCAGTATAATCAACAATAAATGAAAGCAAAAATTCTGATAACCTTAAAAGCGTGTTAAAAGAATATGGTGCAATAATAATCAAAATTGCTGATAACAAAATAGAACGAGAATCCCTTTATCCATTTTTTGATTCACTTTCTCATTATATGTCAATAACAAAAAATGATATAGGCCTGGCTTTAATGATTGGGGAAGATGTTACACAAGATGCATATCATTTAGTAACTAATTACTCAAATAAAAACAAAAGAATTCAGAATATAATACTTGTTGAAAAACCAATATTGAACAACCTTGGATAGATCAATCATCAATGTTCATTCATAGTCCATAAGATAACCTGGCAAAATCTAGAAAATCTTTGGCCCACTTAGTATATGACCTGACCCCTTTCTCTGTTGCCTGGTAACAAATTGACTTAGATGTTTTGGTTGATATTATAAAGCCATTTTTCTCTAGCAAATCCATGATAATGGATATTCTATCTGGTCTTTGCTGCTTGATTTCCCGAACCTTTGTTATAATATGATATTTAGTTACAGGCCTGTTCAAAGCATCGGTACACAAATATTCAAGGATTGAAAGCATGGTATATTCAGAAGAAAATCGTTTCTTCTTCTCGTCAGCCAACTTTATTTAAACCTTGATTATAACCTTCAAAAAAGGAAATGTGGTCTAAAATTAGTTCAATATACAGATGAGAGGATCAACATATATGATCACGTACGTATTATATCATCTATCTCTCCTATTTTGAGTACCTAGAAGATAATCCTATGCCTTTGAGTCCTCCTGTTATCAAATCAGGACCTGAAATCGCCCCTATAGATTGTCCGTTAAATCCATATCGTGATGATAATGGAACAGCACATCCACAGAATTATCGTTTAACAGAACTTTCGTTTGAATATTCCTTGCCAAACCCCTATGACAGAAACAGTCCATTTAAACATAAAATCCATGGTTGGCTTGCTGTGCCTACTACAACAACGTCGACTGGAAAATATCCTGCAGTGTTAGTGGTCAACGGTCATAGTGGAAGCGCATGGGTAATGATACAACCTGATGCCGGCGAAATTTATTGGTACGGAGATTCCTTTGCGCGTCGAGGATTCGTTGTATTAGCTGTAGACATATCACATCGCGGATTCATCGACGAGAGCCTAGAGGGTTCTAGGAGATGTCCACCAAGCATGCCCTATCCACCACCAGATATCATAGTTACATAAGATTTCGTAAAAATGACACCATATCTTATGTAACTGGAAATAACACAACCTGCGGTAGTAGGCTTTTACTATTTCCTAACTATATTGACCATTCTGCATCATATACACATACCTACAATATCTGATTGTTATTATTGCAATCGTTCTTCAATTCCTTATTCTTTGGCATAATGGTTGCCAATGTATTTTTTCTTTAGTTTCTTGCTTTCAGGATCCTTCCAGTAAGCATAGTAGTATGGCCCATGTTTTTGTTCACAAATCTGCTTTCCGCATTTAACATACTCTTTTCTTATTGTTGCGTTTTCAGGTATTTCTTTGGCTCTATTAGCACAAGCAAGCTGTCTTGATTTGATTTTATTTATGAACTTAGTTGATTTCTCAATTGCCTTGTTAGCTTTGCAAGTACTTTTTCTAATGAAGTGCGCTTGTGTCCAAAAAGAGGTTTATCCCAATCAACTAATGATTTTCGGCTGTTCTCTTTATAGAATGATGCTAGCTCATTGAAATATGATGGAGAACTAGAGTTATCATTATTATTGTTGTTAGTAGAGATATGATGATACCTACCTAAGCGTTTTGTATTTCTCAAATATTCTCATTATCTAATAATTCCTATTAGGTTAGCTTTTTGTATTTCTTTCCATAATTCTTAAATTCTTATCATGTTCAGCCCATTATATTACACGCTCATTTTATGCAATATATTCTTCGTAAAAGCCAGCTTTATGCATTTGTGCCTTCTGAAGAAAATACATATGCTTACTACGAATTGTTTCCAAAGTATAACCTTCAAAACCCTCATAATTGAGAATGCAATTGCAAGTTTTAACGAATTGTTGTGTATCACATTTTATCTATTTCTTTTTCTTGACTACTAATATGTACAGTTCTCTATTATCTGTTTTCAAAGTCCTAGGTTCTTTCAATGGATTATCAAAACTAATTGGCAAGTAACCTTTATTGATAGCACCATTCAGACAGTCATTTATCCTTGTATCCGTGTCAAAGTCTAGTGCTTCTAACTCATTGCACTTGTCTAACCATTTGTCTATAATATCAAATGATTCCTCAAAAGATAGGTGCTTTACATTGACAAGGTATGGTGCAAGAATTCTCCAGATGCAATATTTTCTAAATCTAGGTAATGGAGTTTGCAAGAGCCTTTCAATCCAGAGTATCGATGATGAATTGCCATTTTCTGACAAAAATGTTTTAATCATTTTTTTACCCAATTTCCGTTCTTTATTATGTTCTTGGTCTATGAGGTAAGATAGGAATTTGCTATAAAGTAAATCTATAGGTTACTTTGGTAGTACCGCTCCATTTCTGCACAATTTGAACTTGGTTATAGTTTTTAGAATTAAATGAACCAGGTATTCTTAACATGCAATTCCTAAATGACACAGTATGGTAATGTTCTGAATCTGCTTTTCCATTGGACAGATAGTATTCTGCAAACCTTAGAAATTGCTTTGAAGGTTCCGTGAAGTTTCTAAACTCTGGACATGTTTTCTAAAATAATATTTTCAGATTCTACAATAGTAGGTAAATAGAAATGGTATCCATTGCCTGTCCAGAGTATAGTTGGTTCAAAATCTATAGAAAATATAGTTTTTATATTTGTCAAAATCTTTGCCTTAGCCAAATCTAACATTTTAATATTGAAATTAAATTTGCCCAAGTCCAAGTCAATCATGAGAAGGCTAATTGCAAGAATTGCATTTTGAGAATGTCTATAGGCGCTAATTCTGCAGTCCAAATAGTCTGAATCCTTGTAGTAAGACATTGCTTCAAGTTTACTGTATACTGTAATCTGCCTGCCTTCGGTTAATTTCGTTGAGATAGTTCTGGGCCAAATTGAATCTTTTTCAAAATGGCTTAAGATAAAGTCTAAACCGTCGGCAACCTGTTTTTCAGTTAAATTATGGTCAAAATTGGTGTTTTGGTGGTAGCTAATGTTAATATCCAATCACCTGTACAGTGCATTGCTCACGAACAGAAAAAAATAAGGGGTGAGAAAGGCATGTTTGGGTTCAGATGGGCCAATTAACTTGCAGCTTCTGCAAAGTACTTCGTATCTGAACCTAAACCTGTCTTCCATATTCTCTGTACCTTTACTCCTTTTTTCAGCAAAGAATTCACGGCTAGTAGAGCGCCAGTGCTAGATGCATTCCAGATTCTCTCTATGGTACTGTTAGGTTCCTTGACAAGGAACTGTACCATGGGCCAAATTTTCCCTTAGCGCCTGGGTCTACCTTCAAGATTTCGAACACTTTGCCCGCACCTTCGAATTCCTTAGCACTTACGAACTTTGAATTCTCTGCTATGAATTCGCTGATCTTCCTAGATGCTTCTTCGTCTTCTGGAGTTATGTTTCCATTTCCATTACTTCCTGTTGATGCTTCATTCGATTTCTTACTTGTCATTTCTTACTCATTTCACTTTTCCTATCTATGCAGATTAGCATTAACCAGCCAC
Organism: uncultured Nitrososphaeraceae archaeon; assembly: GCA_963825865.1. Taxonomy (GTDB): domain Archaea; phylum Thermoproteota; class Nitrososphaeria; order Nitrososphaerales; family Nitrososphaeraceae; genus CAWGVG01. Next base: position 23,725 of record CAWGVG010000007.1, read on the forward strand.
ACCTATGTGACAGTTATTCACATGGAGGTTCTTGCATCACTGTGACCATTTGTACTTTTAGACTTCTTATTTGGATTTGTGACGCCAAATTCTTTAGCTAAGATTTCAGTAGGATATCCTGCAATTTGCAAGACTTCACTAACTGTGTTCCATAGACTTTGCTTGTACCATTGAGTATCAATATCTGAAGGATTTGTCGACCAGCTTGAACTTGTCTTCTTTAAATTAGAAACAAAGTATTCTATCAACTCGCCTTTAAATTTGCCAAGCGCTTTACCAATTGTAGCTGACTGACAGCTCTGAGATTTGTAGTCTTCTGGATTATCTCCAAGCACCTTTGATATTTTCAACAAATCTGCATTTACTATTTTGTTAGAATCTAAATCAGACATTGCACACCTTAAGTTGGGTACAGGGTCAATATTGTATCTAACAACATTATTTACCAATTGTTTGAATGCATTATTAACAAACTGGGATCGGTCGCTCTTTTTACCTTCCATGCCAACAATGTCAAGCGTGTCTTTGTTCTTGTCGTTTAATCCATAACCTATATAGTGTTTCTTGCCCTTGCTCAGAATACAATTAAAATATGTATTTTTAATTCCAAGTTCGATATCCAACTCTCTGTTGAATCTGTCTTGGAATTTTAAAAGAGATTCTGCATCTGGATTGTCCAAAAATAAGGAGTCCGTATCTCCATAGATAATTTTGAAACCTAACTCTTTAGCAATACTTTGCATTTTGGAAAGTACCTGCCGACCTAGGGCTGTTACCAGTTCTGCAACTCTAGGATCATAGTAATCATATCTATTATCTCCAAAAACTCCATATCCACCATTAATTCAGAATCTTTAATGCAAGTTGCTTTGGCTTGTTTCCCAAGTCCTTTTGCTTTAATCTTTCAGCCCTGAACAATCTTAATTTCCTTGGAAAAGCACCTATCTCCTTCTGGCAAATCCAAGAATCTTTATTTACAAATTTGCAATCCTTCAGGAATTTATCATCTAAAGTAACTGATATTTTGGCATTAGGGTCATCCTTGCAACACTTACAGTTGATTGTATCGAATGAATAAATTGTAATTTATGCCAACACTAAGGTACAAACTGGTTGCATCCACAACCACAACATTATGGTAGAAATCTTGTTTCGGTTTAAGTACCTCTGCACCTTTGTATGTTCCACTAAACGAGGTTTTGACAAGTGGCTTGCATTCTTCATTTTTTAATCATTTTATCAAATATTGCACCCCACCATGTTGATAGATTTGTTCTGCAAACACGTTCAAAATCTAGTTCTGCTATCTGTGAGATTGCATACAATGCATCAAGAACCTCGTAGTTTTCATGCTTTGATAGTTCCATTACCAATTCAGAATCCCTAAACAGAATATTCTATCTGTTCTTCAATTGGCAAGTTTTTGAAATCTTTACCAGACAAGTTTTTGGTACTTTCCATATCCCAAAAGAACTTTCGAAACTTCGTCAAGTTTGTGGGTTCTGTAGGCGTTATTGTAAATGGTATCTTGGACCATTACCTTTCCGTAAACATTGCAGAGGTCGATATGCTTTCGGCCTTTTATATACGGCACACCTTTCTGACTCAAAAGAGACTACAGATTTAACTTCATTTGCAATGCACCTTTTGTGCAGTATTGACAGGTCAGATTTCTCGGCACTTCCTGCATTGTTCATATGCCCTGTAGAATTCCAGCCCATAGACAAGTCATAATCTATAAGTTTGGCACTTGCATGCTTCAAAAGTCGAATTTCCGATCCTCCAAAGTCTGACCTTAGCAGCACCTTGCTTTTCCCATGACTGTCTACAAAAGAAGTACTGCTTCAAGCACTTGAGTGACTGGGTCCCATTCGAAGTCAAATGCAACGTAGTTACCTAAAGTTTCGGCTACCTCTGGCAATTTGGCCTGGTTTTGTGAAGAGAGTGAACAAATATCGACTGAACCGACTGATCGACTGACGCTAGTGATTTGAGCACGATTCTGGCCATTTTCTGCAGTCGATATGTCAGTCGATATTTGGTTTGTGTCAGATGGCATATCGACTGTAGTATCGACTGAAATATCATTAGCGATTTGAGCACGATTCTCGGCTTTCAGTCGGTCAGTCGATATAGTCGATATATGTTCAGCCTTCTCGTAATTTTGCTTTCTGATAATTTCCTGCTGGTACAATATGTTATTTCGAGGAGCGGCAGAGGCAGCAATCCGAGCTATCCATATAACCATCGTGTAATCTTTTGATGGTCCATTGCTTGTTGCTATTATCCACAGAATTCCTTTCAACTATAATTCCAACGCTACGAAGGTCGGCTTTGATAAGGTTAATCCGTCGGCTTAAGCTATTTGGTGCTTGGGGCCACAGCTTGCCATTGCTTGTCTTAATCTTCAAGTTATCTTGTGCAATTTTTGTCAATAAATCGAGCAGTTCTGTTATAGTTCCATTCCAAAGAGGTGGTACCTTGCTATCTATGAAAATCTCTATTGCCTTTCCAACGACGTCATTCTCAACTACTTCTCTAGTCTGCAGGTCTATATTCCTAAAGTAGGCTTCGATAAATTTGCCAGGTTCATATCCCATAGAGCATGACACAATCTCTCCAACTTCTGCAAAGTCTGCCATTCTAGGATACTCTCTTAATTTGAGGCCGTCGGGGTTGTCTCTCTGAAACTGCAAAACTCTGGCTAGAATGTCAAAGATGTATCCTAAAAGCTCAGGCCTTATCTCGTAGAACTTTTGCCAAATCTCTTTGAGCAAACGTTTCTTATATTTTGGAATTGGAGTATGTTCTATGATAAGTCCTCTATCAACGAGGTCCGACTTTGTAGCACCTAGGTTGATTCCATTTATTCCAATGCAATGCATGAAATTGTATATGATATCGTCATCATTGCTATACAATTCCCTCTTGGAAAATCCACTGCCTGTTACAGCCCTGCATAGGATGTCAGATATGGATTCGTAAATTTTTGAAATGTTATCAAAGTAGCAAACGTAATTGTGCGCAAGTTTCTGTATCATGCTTTCAATACTTCTCGAGAATGCCAATGTCTTAATCAAACTTGGGTCAACTAGCATCTTGATTAGTTCTTGGAGAGTTGATTTCGCAGTTCCTTTCTCACCATATAGCATTAGTGCAGGGTGTTGGATTTCTGGATAAAACAAGGATACTATGTACACCTTGAAAAGGAGCTTGTTATCTTCAGATTCCTTTACATTTGTCAAGTCCATAAAACTGTCAAATATATCCTGTGGATATTCCTTCGAAGGATATACCTGTGGTTTTTGGTTTGATGTACCTTCTAAATATCACGGTCGCATATTCTATATTCCAACCTCTACTTGCAGTAATTCTAACAACTTGCCAATCTTCGTTAGTCAAATCGTATAAAATTGAAGTGCCCTTATTGACATCATTCTCATCGTCTATTGTTTCCTTTGCTACACGCAAATGGAGGTCTCTTTGGATTTTGCTAGAAGCGGCCTTTGCCTCAAGTATCCTAATAACGTTGTTTAGGTTTTCTGTATTTAGGGTGTCAGCATCAAGTTCTTCATCGGCACAACCACCATCATGCAATGCTTTTTTTTCTCCATCATTTCCACCCTCATTATCAAAACATTCATCTACAGTATGTGCCTTGGACTGATTCTTCTCTTCATCATCACTTGTATCCTTTTGAGCATTTTTACCAATGGTGAAATCATAATAAACATTACAAAGCCAGTTCTTGAACCTTGAACCTTTGATCGGTAATACTTCCAAATGGTTGTCAATTTTGACTGCAGCATGGGGCTGTCCCAGATTATCAATAAAAAAATCTTGGCAATGCTGCTTGGCTAATTTCATCGCCAGTATTGCGGCAGCTCCTTTACCTGATAGTATCTGAATCTGGGAAGATTCTTTATGGCTTTTGCCGTTCAGTTCTTCGGCCTTGTTGTATAGTAGGTATTGCAAGTAACCGTTGCTTGCATCCATCAAGAAAAGTAATACTTTGCTAACTGCGTTTTTGGAAAGGCCAGGATACCTTAAGGCTTCCTTTTCAAATGCATCTCTTGTGTTAGTTAGCTTCTTTGGGTCTATCTGGACAACTACCATTTGCCCTCCTTTGAAATTGACATTTATAATATTGGATTGCCTAACGAATGAGGCAACTCCTAGAGCTTTAAGTTGTTCATTAACTGGTATGAAGGTAACTGTATCCTTTTTGTCCTTCTCTACCAATTTCACAAATCACCTTCAACAATGAAAAGCCCAGTCCTAGGCTCATAACCTGTAACATGTTTACAAATGCAAGGACCAAAACCGCAGTCTTCACAAAAATAGGGTAAAGATTTATCATTGACTCGAGTATATTGATCAGGTCCTTGACTTTGACAAGCATCATAAAAGTAAACTTTATCTTTACGTTGTTGATTATTCTCTAATGTAGTCATAGTAATTCAACACTTCTGTGGCTGCGCTTGCATCTGTCTGTTGGTAGGTGAGAGAAGAATTGGTTTGAGGGCCTATCTTCTTCTCAACCTCGTAACTGTGACAAGGACAAATACATCTAACAATGAATGTTTTTGTAAAATCTACGTATGAACCAGTGCAACTATCACAAGGACAGAGACACGCAGTAACAGTCGCAATTTGTCTTAAATTTTGAGCTTTTGCTTCTTTGGCCGTTTGGTCCAAACTTACACGGCATCTCCGTTATGTTTGAAGAAAGTTATAGTAGTCCTGCAGTGCGAACACGTGCATACAAATTGATTCGTTCCTGTATAAAGCCAAGAATGTCCACAGCGATGGCAAATGACTTGACGCCCTTCCTTCTGGATTATTACTATCCCTTGTATTTTTCCGGGAATAATTTTGCCCATACACAGTAGTTATATAACACATTAGCGATATGTTATAGGAGATCATTAACGGAGCATTTCATTGAAAACAATCGATACTGGAAAGGACAAAAAATTTGTAGACATAGTTTACAAATATGATGCTCTCGGACTTGGATTTAGAGAGCTACAAAGAAAGACTGGCTTCAGTAATGATGGCACTACTTCGCGGATTAAACGTCTGGTTGAATTTGGTATCTTGGAAAAAGATACACATGGGTACTATCACATAACTAAGAAGACAAAGACCAAATACGAAAATGGAACTATGGTCATACCTTCTGATATAAGGAGTGAAAAGCATAAGGATAAAAAAATAAGACGTGAAAATGCATACACAATATTAGTATCCAAAGCAGCAGGTGGGGATTATCGTTACAGACCTACATTAAAACCACAATACGGTAATTCTTCCATGACTGATGTCAAGACAGGTAAGGATGTAAGTTATTCTGGTTATCATATTCCAGGAGTTGGACTATCAGACTTTAAAAAAATTAAAGGTCCTGCAACATTAGATAAGAGAATACATGTAGGACAATCAGAATTGTTTGCATACCCAAAAATGGATTTTACAGAATCAGAAATACAGCAATATATTTACAATCTAAAACATCGTAAATATCCAGTTCTTAAGGAGATTACAATATTTGATCACAAATTTCTTTCTTATGTATTTGATATTGACAATGATAATCCAAATTTAATAACATTGAATCGGGAAGGTCATACTACGGAGGGTGAAGAAGGCAAACCCAAACATAGGTTAGTTGTTAAACGGGAAAAAGAAGAAGATAAACTACAATTTTATCATGATATTTTCTACAATGAAAATAGTCATCACAATGGCGTAGAGATCTGTTCAAAATTGATATTCGATATCAACAATGAAAGGACAATAAAATCATTAGGATTGTATACTCAATACAATAATGATAATAATGATTTTTCAGCCGAGATATGGCGAGAACAGCGGTACATTATTGCAGATCCCTTATTACAGGAGTTCATTATAACATGCTGGACTATTTTAGGTTTTGTCCTTTTTAGAATGAATGAAACATATGTGTATAAACGATGGCCTAAGCACCGAGTGAGAACAGGTAACGGAATTAGAGATATGTCTATCAAAGTTGGTAAGTCATATGTCTATCACTTGTATATTAAATGGTATAAACGATTATTTGGAACGTACAGATTTACCCAGCATAATTTCTCACAGCTTTTAGCAAGAAAAACGAATTTCGAAAAATTGGATAAAAGTACCCAAAAAGAGCAACTTACAAATGCAGATGATTTGATAAACTCATATGATAACGGAATAAAGGAAAATTATAAAATCATTATGGGTAACAAATATGTAGCAATACGTGATAAATACAAAGATGTGGTGACAGCACTACTGGATATAGTATATCCAATGTTTCTAAGGGAACTACATGAGCAACATAAAATTTAATGATGACAAACTACCCGTTTTATTCTGATTGATTAGTCGTATGTAAGATACATAATTTATCTATCTTGTAACATATCTAAAGCCTAACGACATGGGATAATATTGGCACTAGGCTTTATTATTATTATTTAGTATACCGGATTTGTATAGCATTTGTGCTGTTTCGTTTAGCTGATTTTGGTTCGTTATACCTCCAAGTGTAGATATCAAAGTTTGTAATTGTGACTGCATTGTATTGAATTGCTCCTTCATTGTCTTAATTTCTTCATCCTTCTCTTGTAGTTTTCCCCTAATAATGTATTCATTATCTTTACTTTTTTGTGTAAGCTCTGCAACCTGTTTTCCTAATACGACTTTGTCGTTACTAATTGTTAGTAAATCTACTGCTTTCAAATAATCTTCAAGAACTTCCTTTTCTTTAGGTTTATAATATGACGCGGATACACCAATATTATGGCCCATAGTTATCTCGACGTTAATAGGCCTCATGACCTGCTCTGCATGACTTTTATAAAACTTACGAAATCCATGTGCAGCCTTCCATTCATGACGTTTTGCTCCTTCCTTGAGAGGTTGGCGAATCCCCTGTTCCCATAAAGCACGTTCTAAAAGTCGTTTCATACCGCTGCTTTTGAGCTTCCTTGGATTTGTTGCCAAACCCCATTTGGCTCCATAATCTACATTAGTTGTCTGCCATATATCACGCATCAACCAGGATTCTCCTGTTACCTTTTCACCATAAGATGCACGAAAGTCCATCCAATCCTTGAGTGAACTGTAAGTCTCAGGTGTGATAAAGGAATAATATTCCTCTCTGTCTCCTGCATAAACTATTAATTTAGCTGCGATAATTTCACCTGAACTATTAGTCATGGGAATTACATGCTTCCACTGTAAGTAATCCCACGAGCCTATTCTAATCCCTGATGAAACCATTGTGCAAACAATTGGTTTTATTCTCCTATCGGGATATTCAACCAACTTTTGGATTTCTTGTATTGTTGGTGCTCTGTCGTTAGCGAGCTTTTCCAGCTCTAGGTAAACCACGGGCTATTTTCTTCCAATTTAAGATTATGTCATTCATTTCACAAAATAGCTTGGTTGCTCTATAGTAATTAGGAATAGTACATTCTGATATTTCTCTCTTTTTTGACCTTTCAAGTTCATAAGATATGAAGTCTATGAGGGCCTCCTCTGCCCATTGGTAGCTCTCTTTGGCCTTGAAGAGAAATTCTTTAGCTTGCTCCTCTAAACTGCCTTCAACTCTCAAATAGTCAAGAAATATCCTAAAACGACGCGGGTATTGCCTTCTTGATTCAGCCGCTTTTAAAGCATACATAAAGACAGCAATTGGATTCTTTTGTTCTACAGCAACTGACGATGTCAATTTCCTATTACCACTACTAATAATAAAGTGGGCTTAAATAAAGGGACAAGATTGACGCGGGCTCGAAGGGATTTGAACCCTCGACCTGACGCTTAGGAGGCGTCCGCGCTATCCATTCTACGCCTATTTTTTTTTCATACTAATAGTCTGCGCCACGAGCCCCAATATTTTGAACATTAATAGCGCCATTTTAAGTGTTTATTATGTATGTCTTTAGTAGAACAAACTCTTGTCGAAATCAAAGTACTTCCTCACCTGTAACTCTATGAGTTCTAAAAAGTAGTTTAAATCCGCAATATACTCGATACCGGAAAGTCGTTGAGCTATCCCGAACCTAGTTTCGTCAACCACGGGAGCATAACCGTAGTTCATTTATTCTGGTTCTGTCTTTGGCGAACCCATATAAGCAGATCGGCCATGGTCGATGTAATCGGAGGATATTATTTCATCAAATATTGTTTCATTTTTGTTATTGTATGCGTCAAAGTAGCGTTGAATAATAGCCTTATTCATTTCAATTTGGGACATTATGTCGTTAGTATTCATAGGGGTGATCACTAAAGAAATTGTTAAATAGTTTTACTACGACATCCGGCTGCTCTTCTGCAATATAATGTCCTGAATTTGTAACTGTAACACCCCTGAACATTTTGAGCTAATATTTCTTTTCTTTATCGCACAACATAATTGTTGCAAGTTCAGTCATGTACTCTATCCACACTGACCTGACACATAATTAATTTTGAAACATAAAAAAAGAAAAAAGCAGGTATATGTTGACCGGCAGTCATTTGTATGTAAATGTACTGTTTTGAAGTAATACCTGTACTGTAGGATCAACTCTACCAGATTGAGCCATGGCAAAGCAATGAGTTGACATGAACTGCTCGCGCTCCACCAAGCCTATTTTCCCATTTAGGCAACATGTTACTTACACAGTTTTCGCCAACCGCATCAATGTATTTGGAGAAAATGAGCCATGGATTGTCAAAACGTCCTACTTGACTTGAAACCTTGCCAAATTGGACTTCCTGGTTTGCTCTGCCAGCTGCCTTTTCCAAATCAGAAACAAATTCCTTTTGTACTATTACATCATTTCTTGTTCCAAGTCTAGTAAGATGGCCAGCAACAATTGTGTCAAAGTCATAGTTGTTTAAGGTTATGTCATGAGCTTTGATAAAGCCTGCAGTATCTTTAGCTATTGCCAAATAAGGAAATGGAACCCATCCAGGAAATATGACATCAACTAACATGAGTACCTTTTGTTTTGGAGCATAAATGAATATATTTCCAGCTAGATGGTTAACGCCATAGTAGTCTAACTTTAGACTTTGATTTCCAATCTGCAAGGTGTAGTTCTTGGCAAAAGTAACTGTAGGAATTGGTGGTACCATGGAAGCATTCTTGGCTACACTTTTGGCTCTTTGTAACTCAGCTGCAGTTTCTTGTTGAGCTATAAAAGTAGCATTCTTTGGGAATATCCCTGCGGCACCTATATGATCTATATGAGCATGACTGTAAATCACATAAGTAACTGGCTTGTCTGTCACTTCTGCTATGGCTTTGAGATAGTTATTGCCAATTGTTGGAGGAGCATCAACTGCTACAACACCTTTGTCTGTTACCATAAATATAGTCTGGTAAGCTCCATCAGTTAGCCAATAAAGACCACCCTTAATTTGCTGAACTAGATATCCTTTAGCAGGTATTGGAGGTCCTTTTGTTGCTTCAGGTAGTTGGATATTAGCACCAGTAGCACTACTATTACTAGACTGCTTTATTGCTTGGGATGCGAATTTAAGATATGCTGTCTCTTCATCTTCTTGAACTAGAGCATTTGAACTTTGAATACCAATGAGCTGTTGTTGTTGTGCCATTGCAGTATGATTTTGGTTTAATACTGGTGTAAAAACAAACAATATGCTAATTGTAATAATGCCAATCATAAGAAACGTTGTCTCAGGTATATGATGTGAGGAAGCATGGAATGTGGGTTTATCTTTCCCGACCATTACAGAATCTGGTCCTAGGTTTGTTATAAAAGTATAGCCTTGCATTGTACCAATCACTATTATGGTTACGAATTTTTCTCGATACTCAATACGTGGCAGACTAATCAATATTACTGCAAATACTAAATCAGATATTCAATGTTTAAGTGTCTTAAACACAATTACAACAACCTTTGCATATTTGGGTCATTAAGGTGTCAACAATCAAAGGCGCGCCAACGGGCAAGCTTTGTACTCCATATACCAACCGAACATGGCCGGCCTTTGGCCCAAAGATCTGAACAAACAAGTTTGACGCTCCATCCGCCACGGATGCGTGTTCAGCAAATTGCTCCGTCGTTGCCATCAGCACCGTCAACTTGAGCAGCGCTTTCAGCCGATCGAGGGGGGGCGGAGTGTCAACTATGCCAGGCGAGATTGTGTTCACCCGAATACCGTCAGCCAGGAATTCCATCGCCAATGCGCGGTTAAACACCGGAATGGTGGACTTCGTGAGCACAGGGAGCGAAATCGCTGCGCCGGCCAACGGCTGATCCGTCAAAACCGTCGAGATGCCTACGATATGGCCGGACTTCTGTTTGCTCATTTGCGCGGCCACTTTTTGCGTGATGAAAAAGTAACCCGCAACGTTTGTGCCAATCATCAACTCAAAGTCCGCCGGCGTATAGTCGGTGAACGGCTTATTAATGTAGATGCCCGCGTTGTTGACCAGGAGTTCAATGCGGTCAAAGTGTTTGATGGCGGCATCGGCCACTTTTATGGAGTCCTTTTTGCCAATGTCCCAGTCCACAAGAATGAGGTCGGATGAGGGTTTCAAATCTTTCGATTTGCTGATGTTGCGCGAGTTGGCGATCACACGATAACCGTGTTGGAGCAGCGCTTGGGTGATGCCGAAGCCGATACCGCTGGAAGCGCCGGTGACAATGGCTACTTGTTTTTCGGTGATAGTTGTATTCATAAGGGATAGTTCTCATCTAGTTTTAATGGTATTACCGCTAAAGAAATTGTTGAGTAGTTTTACTAGAAAATCTGGCTGCTCTTCTGGAATAAAATGACCTGAATTTGGAACTGTAACACCCTGAACATTTTGACCTAATATTTTCATTCCATATATGACAGTAGGCATAGTAATATTACCTCCGAATGTTGGAATATATCCTCCTCCTAGCGCCAATACTGGCATTGTAAGCTTAGTCTTTGAATAATTCTCATTTTGAATCGCATCCTGAGGAAAAGCCCGATAGTGCTCAAATCCCGCATGCATTGCGCCTGGAACAGAATAATGGCTAACATATTCATTGATATCTGCTTGCGTTATCGCAGCTGGATTATACGCAAGATTGTGAAAGAACCATGATAAATACTTCATCTCTTTTCCTTGTACAAGGGCTTCTGGTACGTCCGGTGTTTGATGGAATATGGCCCACCATAATGGCATTCTACCAGCAGGTGCGAAACCGGGAATCGTTAATTCCATAACTGCTAACCTCTTTACATCCGCAGGATGTGCAGCTGCATATGAATAGGTTACCTGTGTTCCGATATCATGACCCACTAGGAAAATTGTTTTAAATCCTAGCTGAGTAACTAGGTGATGTATATCCTCAGCTACGGTTTTGCCATCATAACCAGTTGTTGGTTTTGACGAGTCTCCAAGGCCTCGCAGATCAGGCGCAACAACAGTATAGTTCTTGGCTAAAGCTGGCATTACACGATGCCATGCATACCATGTTTCCGGCCATCCATGTAATAAGACTACAGGGTCACCATGGCCTCCAATAACATAGTGCAATTGAATACCATTAACAGATGCCGTACGATGAGAAAATGTCATGTTAGCCATCTGAAAAGATATACCAGTAGGCTGTTGTTGTTGTTGTTGTGCCATTGCAGTATGATTTTGGTTTAATACTAATGTGCAAACAAATATGCCGGTTGTAACAATAATAATCGTAAGAAAAATTGCTGTCAAACAAAATGAGAGATAAAGCGAATAGTTGTCCTTTTTTTCATTCATTACGAGATCTGTTTCACTGGCATGTAATAAGAATAGTGGTAATTGGAACTAACACGCAAAGGATCAACTTATTGATTTAGGGAAACTTGCTGTCAAAGACTAACACTATTCTTGGGGGCTGAGCTCAGTTGAGGTTATAATAACAGTGACAAACTTCTTCCTTTTCTAAAGAAATCAGCTTCGACTAGTAAAATGAATTTGCGGTTATCCAACGCTCTGTAGGCGTCTATGTGGTTCGAAGGATACGCCTCAATTCTGTTGCCATTTAGCTCCAATACCGTTTCCTTATTGGCAAAAGTTAACCCCAGCTTTCGCTCAAACAATGATTTCATTCTCTTAATCAGCATGATGGCAATGTCTATGTTAGGGCCTGTAACAATGCACATCTGTGAATTTCTATAATCGTTATTTCTCAAGCATAGCCATGCCATAAACCGCAGAAAGAATTCTGTTACTCCTAATCCTGTTGCCTTCTTTATCCAAAGGTGCTTATCCTTGAAATCATGGTTCAGCGGATTACAAAAGTCTGGAGAAAGCAAAGCCTCATACAACAATTCTTGGTAATCGAAAATTGGCTTTTCCAATCCCTCTTTTGCCATACATGACAACTCCTTTTATATACAACTTTTATATGATGGCAGAAATCACTCAAATGTGTCGCAACAATAATTAAAAAACTTGAATTGTTGTTATTTCTCCAGTTTGTTCTTCCTGTTTTTCTTCTCCTTCTTTATCTGAGCTTTCGTTCTCATCATCATAATCAGCTCTTTAGATTCTTTGTTGTCGTCTTCATTGCCACCATCAGAAGAAGAAAAAGATGACCTTTTTATTTGATCTTCTTTATCTTTATCTTTATCTTTGGACTTTCCAGATTCTGATACAGACCTTATGGCGTCATCGACTACTGTAGCATTTGTAAGCAAGTCTAGCTTCATAGAATAGCATTCTTTGGCTAATGACAAAGATTGTATCTTCTCTCTTCTGTCTTCTGCATGCTCCGAAGTATTCCATGCTTCCCTTAGAATTGCAGTCAACCCAACCAGACATTTCTGGTACTCTTCTGGCAGCCTTTCATCAATATATCTTCTGATGTTGGACTTTGCCTGCTGTCTAAGGTATGATAGGTCTCTGTTAACAGCACCATTAGATACCTGTAATGTCTGTGCTATCTCCCTCTGGCTATGTCCCTTGCTGCTTAGCTCCTGAACTTTGTTTCTGTGCCTTGTTTATCTTCAATTTGCAAGCTCAAGTGTTCAATTTCACCATGCTTCTTTTAATCGGCTAAACTTGTCTTTATTCGTTTTTGTAATAGATTTAAAAATTAATACTTGCAAGATATTGATTTTCATAGTTAGGCTCCTTCAGAGTGTAGCAGTAAGCCGGAGCTGACGCTGATACTGAGGTATTAACACTAGATTTAACTGCAGTAACCATACGCATATACGCATATACTCTTATGTAGTAGAATTACAAATTAATGGAAATGGTAAGGAACAGAACAAAACATTGGCCAACATGAAGGTAAGGATTTGGTTAATTGTAGACCTGATACATCTATGGGAACTAGATTCCTAGATCATTGCAAAAGCTAAGGTGTACCCACGGCGTACAGATGACACGGGTAAATGGAAGTATGTGTCAAACCCTTATTTTATAAATTCGGAATTTTTAGAGGAAGCCATTAAGACAATGAAGGAGCACGGAGTTAGATTTGACGTTACAGGTGAGTCTAATTATTTTCCTGGCAGGACTTTTCAAATAAGATTCGAAAAGTTAAGATGACTGGCAATATCCGACAAAAAGTTATTAGAACTCCGACGTTGTGGTGCCTACAATGAACCAGGGAGAATTTCACCCATTTCAATACCAAAAGGAACTTTCGTTATTTTGTGAGGAGAACATTATTCAGTTCGAAGCTTACGGCCCGTTGACCATAAGATGAATAGCCTTAATCTTTACAACTATCCAACGGTTTGTTGTGTCGGTTGTTATTTTGTTGTAATGAAATTACACAGCACTTTATCCATGTCTTTTAAAACCAATTCACAATATTTGCTTGTAGTAAAACCTTCAATTGCTAAACTAACCTTCATTTGTATTTCAAGATCATCCTCATTTTTCTTAGTAGTAGAAGTTGCTTCTGCTGCTGTTAATGTTGCTTCTAATGATTTGTTTGACCGCCTGGCCATAATACATGTATCCTAGTCTGGTGTACAAAAATACATTTAATAATAATTTCTATGGGGCATTATTATATAAGGCATATATTTTCTTCTTATATGCAATTTGGAATCCCAGATTTTTGTAAAATTGAATTAACCCTTCCTTGCTAAATGTTTGAAGAAATAGAAAACCTAAATTCTCTTGTCGAGCTACTCTCAAAGAAATTTTTATCATTCTCTTTGCTATCCCTTGACCCCTAAAAGAGGAAAGTGTTCCTAGACAATAGAGGCCCATTAAATTATATCTATTGAATAATGCAACACATCCACCAGGAATTTTACTGTAATTGTCATTTATATATGACACTAGTAGTGTAAGTTCTTTAAAATGTAATTTAACTACTTTTTCCACTTCAGATTTCCAATCGCGTGCGTCAAATGATTTACAAAATACATCTATCCAAACCGGTAGCGAATGTAAGTCAATTTTTGTTACTTGAATATTATATTCATCATTTTCGAAGTTAGTCAGATCAGATTTTAACACTTGCATTGTGTCTATGAGCGAAAATCCCCTTTTCAACAATATATTTTCTAGGTCCCTATCATTATCACTAATATACACATAACTATTCAATACTCTCTTTGAAAATATTCTAATTGTTTTCTCGATGATGGCCTCGATATCAGGACAAGCTACATTATTCAGTCTATTAAAAAAGTAATCACCTGCAAGTTTTTCATTGATGAATAGATATCTGCACAATTCCTTATTCTGATGTGTTGTGTCCATAAAGAGCAAAAGTCGGATTCATTATATTCCATACTTCTTTTATTAAATTTATTGTTGTTTGTTGTGCCACTATCACCCATCGCAATAGTTATGGATTTATCTAAGAATTTAAATTTATCAACTGAAGATTAATAATTATTATCACATATTGTAATTATGTTAGCAGAGTATGATTATGTAGCCATACCGCTATCACTCCACCGTTTAATTTAAAGGAATTAATTTTTTTTATCAGCCTTTCAGTAATTCGATATTCTTCTATATCATTGCTAGTTGGTATCACTTATCGATATAACGATAGGATCATTTGGAATTTCATATGCAAGAGTATTTGCAATGATATTTCACCAAAATCTAAACTTGCTATGTCGTTCAAATAATGACGAATTAAAACTATATTGTCAAATTGGATATTTACATTGTAAATTCGATAAGCTTATTTAAGATAAATCGACTGATCCATCATAATATGTCTTCTGGTCCAGAGCTTGGCCTTGCTACTATGTATCGGGTAATTAAAAAATCAGGTGCAGAGAGAGTTAGTGATGATGCTGCCGATGAACTTCGCAAGATTCTCGAAGATGTTGCGGAGAGAATCTCCAAGCAAGCAGTTGGATTTATCAAATCATGCAGGTCGAAAAACGATAAAATCTGAAGATGTCCGTCTTGCTGCCAAGAATATATTAAAACTTTAATCAAATTGGTTTCCTGAAGATCGTTCTACGAAAATAAATTATAAAAAATATCTCAAAACTGTTATATGATATACCTTCGCATTTCCTATGCTTGTAGAATGGCAAGTTAGGCGACAGAGTTATAGAAGTCAAACTGACTCATATATCAACTATTAACTTTAAATTTAGAATACTGTAAGAGTTACAGTAGTACGTTGTGGTGGGGTGGCAGAACGGCTATGCGTTCGCCTGCAGGAAATGAGATTTGCAGCTAGCGAATTTACAAGGGTTCGAATCCCTTCCCCACCTCACTATTATAGAATCATAATACATAAAGTCGACTCCTCTTATATACCCGAATAAAACAAAAGCTAAATGTATAATACCTTTAGTATGTGGTAAAATTAGACGTAGGTTGTAAGATTCTTATCGATAGAAAACACCAAATATTCGTGTAGATCTATTGGTAGATATGGTTCCACTATTTTTATTGGTTATCCTTTTAATTCTTCCGAAGGGAACGGTAAGAAATGAAGGCACTTTTTTCATAATGCTAACAATTTTAATTGTACTTATCGTAGTTGCAATAGTTCTTAGAAGAAAAAGACGTGAAAATAGATAACAATAAGGGATTTGAATTGGCATTTTAAAAAAGCCTCCATGTTATATACCTTGCTCTTTTTACTTCTGGCTACCTAGAATACAAACTTGCGGACCGAGAAGCGTATCTTATACGATTAACTCGAGGTTTGAAATTAAGTAAGTTGGATGCTACTATAGTCGGTAAAATGAGCATATGCTGCTAAATGGCAAATCGTTCTATCTTACTAGTTTCAGTTATTTGTGACACTAGTCCTTTTATTTTATCTATATCTATTTCGAAGTAAAGACCTGTAGCTTTTGACAATTTCTTCATTGATCTTTTTAATATGGAAATACAAATATCTGATTCATCTTTTTCATCATGGACAAAGGCTGTCTGCGATTAAAATGATTCCATTCAATAGGTCTTTTTCTTCTGCATGAGAATTTTTCCATACATATTCAAGAATTTCATGAGCACTCCAATACTTTTCATCATTAAATAAAGATCTTGCAGTTTTTATTGCCTCATCTTTATTCATGTGTTTTTCAACTATGTGTTGATATTCTGATAACGGCATAATTAACGTGAGTTTATCGATAACATTTTCAACACTTTTATTGTCCGGAAGACTTGCATCAAATTCAATGCAGTGCTTCGATACACGTGTATCACGTACAATAATTTTTGAATCTGAAATTAAAACCCTGGCTCTCTTTAGTAATCTCGTTGCATCCTTTGGAGTGTAAGATTGATTCCTCAGATATATTATGTATCTTTGCATGTAAAAGATCTTTCAATTAGAATATAAAAATAAACTTCTCTATTGTTAGACTAAAAGGGTATGGTTTTTATTGCAATCTAAGACAATAATATGACTAAAGCCATCCTTTTAGAGGAAGAACAATGGTTTTTCTAAATCTGTCACGATCATTCATGATAAATGTAAATCCATTTCCTGAATTGCTTGAATGAATGAACTTGGCTACAGGATAATGGTTTTAGGATTTAATCTTCGATTTCATATAGCATAACCATCCGGATATGAGTATCAGATCTTTATTTTGATTTTTGTTCATATACATTCAAACAATTTTTGTTCTGTTGTATATATATGCTGATTCGCATCCTATACTAATTTCTGATAGTTAACTGACCAAACGTCTGAATTATCTGATTAAACTGTTGAATCATTTTAACTGTGTGAAAAGCCACCGAGCGGTATCGTTTGTTATATATATTATGGTGTTATTTTTTATTACTCTGCAATACTCTGCATTAATGTAAAAAAGGCAGATAACATCATGAAAAAAGATTCATGTGTAGAATTCGAAGTGGTTGCGATTGGTATTGACAATTGATGAAAGAAAAGAGTTGGAGTCGCTTATTAAAGCGGCAATTAAAAACGTAAACATTCCAATAGATCTTGCTCGAAGGATGATGCCAACACAGGGCAATATTGAAGAATTTGCATATGGTCTCATTTCTGGAATGATCATAGGAAACTTCATTGAACGATTTACAGATAAAAATGGTCGACAACCAGATAGAGTTGAAATGGCAGATCTATTTTTAATAATGGTAAGAAAAATGCCATATATTCGTAAAGCTATAATGAACAAACTTGGGTCTGCTTGAGAGATTGCTGGCTGCTCATAATATATATCTTGTCAGATGGTTTTATAGTGATATCTCTATCATTTATTTGAAACGTTGATGCATTATGATATATGAATATATACAGAGCAATTACATCTGATTTAACAGATTAGCAAATTTGTCAGATCGAACTTTACGCTAAAAACATTCACCGATAATTCATATAAAGCTATACATGAAGGAGCTTATGATTCTGAAGAGTATGATTTCAGTGGACATGAGTCTATAAGCATAAAAAAAACAATCCTTTCATGTCCTCATGCTCCTCTTATTATAGAGATAAAATCATCATCACCGTCCCGGGGAAGAATTATCAAAAGTGATGAAATCAATGTTATCGAACAAGCATCCGTCATTGCCAGGTCAGGTGCAAGTGGGCTATCCGTTTTGACACAACCATATTTGTTTAATGGTTCTATTAAAAATTTGGCCATGATTCGGCAGAAAGTCAAAGTTCCGCTCGCTCATGAAAGACATAACTGTCAGTGAAATTCAGATAGATGCTCGGCAAAACGAATAGGTTCTGATTGTGTGTTGCTTATCAAAACGATATTTGATCAGGATTTAGCAGAGGGTAGCATAGAAAAATTTGCAGAATATACTTACAAGAAAGGATTACAAGTTATTATTGAAGTACATTCCGAAAAGGAATTTGAAGAGGTCTTAAAACTTCAACAACAGACAAATTTAATTGGTATTAACAATCGTGATTTGAACAGTTTAATAACCGATATTTCTACTACTCAAAGATTGCTCAAGAAACATGACAAAGGAAAGAATATCATCATTAGCGAAAGTGGAATAAGCCAACCAGAGGAAATCCAATCTTTGAAAAACGCAGGAGCTGATGCATTTCTGATAGGCACTAGTATTATGGAGTCAAATGACATCCTATCTAAAGTCAGAGAACTTTATCTTTCACTTTAGCTCTTTTTAATTAAATCCGAATGTCTTAATACTCCTTCAAGGTAACAATTAGATCCCTAAATATGCGGAGCAATTATCCTGTCAATGGTAGATTTGGAAAGTATGGAGGAAAGTATATTCCTGAAACTCTTGTTCCAGCTATAGAAGAGCTGGAAGTAGCATATGAAAAATACAAGGGGAATTCTGAATTTCAGAATCAACTTTCATATTATTTAACTCAGTATGCAGGCCGTCCAACACCACTTTATCTTGCAAAAAACCTTACAGAGTACGTAGGAGGAGCAAAGATCTATCTAAAAAGAGAGGATCTTTTACACGGGGGTGCTCACAAAACAAATAATACTCTCGGCCAGGGCCTGCTGGCAAAACGCATGGGTAAAAAAAGAATTATTGCCGAAACCGGAGCTGGTCAACACGGCGTAGGAACTGCTATCGCATCGGCAGTGCTTGGCTTGAACTCCGAAATATACATGGGTTCTAAGGACGTAGAAAGACAAAAGCTAAATGTTTTTCGTATGCAGTTACTTGGTGCGAAGGTTCATACAGTTGAATCTGGAACTCAAACTCTAAAAGATGCAATTAATGATGCATTGCGTGACTGGACAACCAATGTTCAAAATACTTATTATCTTATTGGATTTGTGGTAGGACCTCATCCTTACCCGATGATGGTAAGGGACTTTCAAAGCATAATTGGGTATGAAATAAAGCAACAGATGCAAGAATTATCCAATAATTTGCCAAATGCAATTGTAGCATGTGTAGGTGGCGGTAGCAACGCGATAGGAACATTCTACCCCTTTGTAGACGAATCTGATGTTCTGCTATATGGAGTAGAAGCAGGAGGTGAAGGTGTTAATTCTGGAAAGCATTCTGCAACATTGTCGGCCGGTTCAGAGGGAATTTTACATGGAATGTTGACTTACCTTTTGCAAGATAGATTCGGCCAAGTAACTGATACGCATAGTATTTCTGCGGGGTTGGATTATCCTGGAGTAGGTCCGGAACATGCATTATTAAAGGATCTTGACAGGGTAAATTATATTGATTGTATAGACGACGATGCTGTAGAAGCATTTTTAATGCTGTCTAAGCTTGAGGGTATAATTCCTGCTTTAGAACCCTCTCATGCTGTATCATACGCAATGAAACTTGCAAATAAAATGGATAAAAATGAAAATATTGTGGTTACATTATCTGGACGTGGTGATAAGGATGTTGAGGTTGTTTTAGAATATTTGAAAATGAAGGAAAAACAGAGCGAAAAATATGGTAAAAAGCCTAGAAGGTAACAGACTAAATATGAAACTTCAAGAATTATCGAAAAAGAATGAACATGCACTGATTTGCTACGTGGTCGCAGGATATGCTGATATGACAACAACCGAAGAGATAGTCTCTTCTCTGGTTTCGGCTCCAGCCGATATAATATGCTTTGCAAAAGGGCATAGACCTGACAAATGTTTAAAAATTTTAAAAAATATTAGAAAAATTTCCCGATTTACCAATTCTTACTATGACTTATTCAAATATTTTACTAAGAGCAGGCTTTGGAAATTTTATGATACAATCAAGAGTCTGGAATTGATGGATTTATTCTTCCTGATATGGCGATTGAAGAGTCGAAGTACTATGTCGAAGAGGCATCAAAACTTGGTCTTACGATATTTCTAGTATCTCCTAATACAAGTCAATGTGGCATCTTCAGGGTTTGTATATATGGTCTCAGTCTATGGAATAACCGGAACTCGAGAATCGTTTGATTATAGTTTGGATGCAATAAAGAATATCAAACAAGTTGCCGGAACGAAAATCCCAGTAGATGTAAGATTTGGAATTAGCACCCCTTCACACATAAGGCTCATGAGTAATGCTGGCGCCGATGCAATCATAATCGGTAGCGCTATTATCAATAAAATGAAATGTTTACTAACAAGAAAATATGCTTCAAAAATTATAATACACTTTGTCGGCTATTACAAGCAAATAGAATATAATCAATATAGGTGACAAATTAAATATCACGACAGATAGAAGTAAGCTATTGTGAATGAAAAAGATTTAAAAGACCTCTTCATTAGTTCTGTTAAATCAGATCACATAGCCAATAATCACTTTCTACCAACTTCTGCTAATATTAATAGAGATATAATAATAAAGCAGGAAGGCTATTTTAGGAACTTTGACCTCATAATTGCAATTATAGAGAAAAATAATGACTGCGATATTAAATTTGAGTCTATTGAAGCATACGATAACTATCTTAACATATTGATGAGAACTGATATGCTGGCAGAGTTTGCCAAGAGTGAAAAATGCCGAATAGATTGGATTCGGTTCTACGCCGTTGAACTCAAATCTGACAATGATGTTCTCGATGAGCGTCTGCCTCATCAAATTCTTAATGCAATTTTGACTTTTGGAAGGTCTGTGATTGTATTGGATGAAAAGCATTGCAGAAGAGCAAAGCTACAAGGAACACTAAGATTAATTCCTGCCACTATAATAGGTTATACCGGAAAAGGTGACCACTTCGAAGTCCTTTCAGTATTTGATAGACTTCTTACAAACGCTATGTTTAATATAGAGAAAAGGAAGCTTGCCAAGCTTTTAATGGCTAATGGAATTAATAACGGAACAGACAAAATATATCGTTGTTTTGCAAATATTCAAAGGATAAATCAAAAACTTGCTTTTAACCAATTATATAATGAAAACCTTCGCTTTATTAAGGAAGAGATAGAATTTATACAAAAGCTCGTTGATATTCCGAACTTTTCAGAAAAAAAACTGCTAGTAGATTTGATAAAGCAGACCACAAATACTAGGATTACTGATTATCTCTAATTTTGACGTTGAGGCTTTCAAGTGGTTTTGCCACATGCACATCAGACAATATATGTGATCTGCACCTGTCAGAATTTGATCTATTATAGAGAAGACAGAGAGAAACATATTAATCATAAAATTATGATTATTAACTACTAATAAGGAAAAATAGCGTCTAAAAATATTGGGTCTGTTGTAAGCGCGAATTATACTTAAACGATTAAATCGCCTTACTTGATATATTTGGTAAATGGTTTGTATTCACTTTTTTATATTCAAGAAGTCACGATCTATATTTGAACATTCATGCAATAGCCGTGTCTGTTTTTATCATGAATATGATACAGAATATGAAATAAGTCCACGCCTGTTCTGTTATAGGATATTCTTTTATTTTCACTTATGTAAGATTTATACTATCTGTTATTGTATGGATGTCCCAGTACATTAGTAAGGTGAGCCTTCTAAAGCACTGTAGCAGAATCAGTACAATCAAAGGAGGAAGATAAAACTACAAAGCAGAGTTTCATAAAAATAATCAACGTGCTTTAAAATAGCAGATAAAAATGTTATACCATGGATTTAACCCGATATCATATTAAAAGTAAACTCTGTCATGAAAGAACAATCCCTGACATGTCTTTTGCAAATAGCATATTATTCAAAGTGACTTGAAATTTTGCATTATCACGTTCTATAATTACTTCAATGTCGTCAAGAGAATCTGATATATTTGCATCTTCTAATTTTTTTAAAATGACGTGAATAGACTCGTGGGAAATTAACGCTTCTATAAACCGTTCGATATAATTAAAGTCATTTATGTTAAACTTGGCGTGATTTTTTGATTGTATAATCAACATTGTATGATCCTCATATGTGAAATATGCTGGAGATTCATCCACCGCGCAGGCTAAAGCAAATTCATTTATTGTCATGCCAGATATACACACACATTCTGATCAATATATAACAGATACGTCATGTCGTCTCAAAATCTGTTCGATTATAAATATTCTGTTAGCTTCTGTTGTTCATATACATGATGTATCGATTCTTATATTTGATCGATATTTTCTGTCATCAATAATAATATATAGATGTTTTAAAAGAATCAGATTTTCTCCTAGACCCTGTCAGTCGAATAAGTTAGCTATATCTAATGAAACTTTTCCCTGTTCCATTTGATTCCTTTGCCAGTTTATAGTGAATTCTTTTTTATAACTTTTGGTTATATATAATAAAGCAGATTATTGAAGGGTATGCAATTATCAGCCTGCCTCTTAACGCTATATTTTTGTATATATTCACGTGAAAAAATAGATGATAGGCCATAATAGGGATAAAATATACCTTTACTCCTGCTATATATAAGATAAATCATTATTTTTTTGTGCGTTGCCTTTAATATTAAGAGCGGAATATTCAAAGTACAAAATATTCAGCTTCTGGATGATGTACTATAATAGCGGCGGTCGATTGATCAGGGATTATTTGTCCAGATTCAGTTAACGTCATCCCTGATTTCGTTGGATCTATTATTTTCCAGACCAATTGATGTTGAGATATGTCAGGACAGCTAGGGTAACCCCAGCTATACCTAAGACCACGTTTGGTGCCGATTTTAAGCTCGTTCTTTATCCTCAAATTAATCCACTCGGCCAACGCTTCGGCAGTTTCTACGGCCAATCCGTGCAAATAATATGCATCAGTATACATATTATCTTTGTTCCATTCATCCAGCACCTCGGTTACCTTATTACCTACTGTAACTGCCTGAAAAGCTACAATGTCATTTTCACCAAAGTAGTCTGTCAAGCATAGATGCTTTTCCTTTGAAGACCTTGGAAAATCAAAAATGACCTGTTTCTCATTATTGTGTAAATCTACTACAAGATTGCTATTCATGTTATGACATCTGAAATAGCCGTAAACTGCATTTGGCTCAAATAGCTTTTCTTTAATTATCCTTGCTTTCCATTCTTCAAACAATTTTTCAGCTTCTTCACTTAAGCTTTCAGCACCCTTGCCACGAATTCCCCAAGAAAGCACAAAGAGCGATTTTTTGTTTATGAACTTCCATACTTCCGTTAGATCAATTTGCTTCGGTTCTAATCTTATGAGTTTGTTGAAGTATGGTGGAATAGGTGGTGGGAATGGCTTTATACCACTATGGGGTAACTTTGTAGCCTCGACTCTAGGAGTTTGCTTCTCACTCCACGCTTCCAGCTTCTGATGCCATTCCGAAATAAACCCTGTCCTTTCCTTAGACATTAGTGTGTTTATGATCTTTAGACCATCAAATGCGGTTTTGCAGTAAAATATGCCTGGAGTGTAAACACCACCCTCTTTTGCAATCCTGTTTATGTAGCTGCTATTAATAGCAGCACCTCCACATAGTACAGGAATCTTCATATTGTTCTGTTTTGCATATTCTACAAAATACTGCATTTGTTTTGAAGTTGATACGAGTAACGCAGAAAGCCCCACCGCATCAGCGTCAACTTCATTAATTTTTTCAAGAATACTTTGCAGCGGAACTTGTTTGCCAAGATCATACACTGTATATCCATTGTTTATGAAAATAGTTTTTACTAGATTCTTACCTATGTCATGAACATCTCCATATACAGTAACATAGTACTAACTTGCCTTTGCTAACCCCTTCATCTCTGATCAGATACTTTTCTAACTCACTAACCGCAGCTTTCATACACTCTGCAGATTTGAGTACAAATGGTAAAATGAGTTCACCAGCACCAAATTTGTCTCCGACTTCCTTCATTGCTGGGAGTAAAACTTCGTTTAATGTCTGTACCTGCCGCTTCATGCGCGTCTTCCTTCGTAGCTTCAAGTATTAACTTATTATTGCCATCTCTCACTATATTGGCATTTCCTGAGACCCTATCTGATATTGCAGCTACAACGTCATCTTCTATTTGATCCTTGAGTCTATTGACAATTCTAAAGTAACACCTCTTACTTGCTGCCCAGTTTGGATTTACCTCTATCCTTTTAACAGAACTAGCATAGGAAACCGTTTTTACACCTTCAAAGTAAGAAATTAGTTCTGCAAGTGCATTGGAATGAGTATTGAAAATGAGATCCTCTGCATTCTTCCGCTGGACTGGATCGATGTCTATATATGGAATAATATCTTTGGCATTAATAATAACTGTATCGAGTCCTGCTTTTATTGCATAATGTAAAAATACAGAATTGACTATTTTTCTGGCCTTTAATGGAAGGCCAAAACTAACGTTGCTTAGACCCAATGTAGTGAAGCATCCTGGAATATTTTCTTTTACCAAACGTATACCTTCAAGTGTAGCTTTTGCAGACTCTAGGAATTCTGCCTCTCCAGTAGCCAATGTAAATGTGAGAACATCGAAAATAAACTGCCACGGCTGGAGACCATATTTTTTGCCTGTTTCGAAGAGAAGCTGTGCAGTTTCTAGCTTTTCTCCGGAGGTCTTGGCCATCCCCTTTGGTCCTATACACATTGCAATAGCAGGAGCACCATATTTTGCCATCAAAGGGGCCAGAGAGTGAAACCTGCCTCCATCGCCTTCAAGATTGATCGAGTTTATTATTGGCTTGCCTGGGATTTGTCTTAGGACAACTTCGATCACATTAGGGTCAGTCGAATCTATAACGAGTGGAGCACTTATCTCTAAACTTAATCGCTTGACAAGTGTTTTCATAAATTCAAGTTCGTCAGAGCGTTCAGTAGTAGCCACACAGATATCAAGACAATGCGCACCATCTTCTATTTGTGTTCTAGCTAAATTTACAAGACCATCAAAATCATTATTGAGTACCATCTGCTTTGCTTTTCTAGACCCTTGAGTATTGAGGCGTTCACCAATTATGAGAGGTGGAGGCTCTTGTCTTAGATCAACTGCGTTTAATGCTGAACTGATTCTAGGCACATTCTTCTTCATGAGATATTACTGGTCTTTTTTGATCAAATCCTATCTAATATCTTACGGTTGTGGCTGCCTATAACTAATGTTGCTGATCTAGCATTTTACGCATTTCAGCTATATGTTGAGGATTAGTTCCACAACAACCACCGATTATACGAACACGATTATATTTTTGGATAAAATCCCTGAGTCTTTCTGCTATTTCCTGAGGCGACATTTTGTAAACTGCTTTGCCACCCTCATTTTGAGGCATCCCTGCATTGGGCATAACTAGTATAGGTAATTCGTCTTGTTCACTTAACCATCTCACACTTGGTGTCATCTCCATTGGACCTGTCGAGCAATTCAATCCAAAAACATTGATACCCATATCACTTATGATAGTATAAGCAGCCTGAATATTAGTTCCAAGGAGCATCTTGCCATATTGATCCAGCGTAACATTAGCAATGATTGGAACTTTCTTCCCCACTTGTTGCATAGCCTCATGACATGCCTCAATAGCCAATTTGACTTCAAGTATGTCTTGGCTTGTCTCAATCAGTAGTGCATCAACTCCTCCTAAGAGTAACCCTTCAGCCTGTGGTGCAAATGCTTCTCTTATTTCATTAACAGATTTTTGTCCTAGATCCGGATCCGTGGAGACTTGGCAAATATCCTGTTGGACCCATAGAACCTATAACATATCGTCGCTTATCAGCAAATATATCGCAAACCTCTCTTGCAAGTTCGGCGGCTTTTTTGTTAAATTCCCTGGTTTTATCACCGTAACCATATTCATCGAGTTTGAACTTATTACTTCCGAATGTATTTGTTTCAATACAATCTGCTCCGGCTTTCAGGTAATTTATGTGAATTTGCTTGATCCATTCTGGTTTGCTAAGAATCAAACCATCGTTAAAGCCATCTTTTGTATCTGGAAAGTCCTCCAACTTTGGATTTAAACATTGGATTTCTGTTCCCATTGCTCCGTCAAATAGAAGAATCCGATTCTGAAGTGCCTCATTAAATGATTCTGACATTGAAGAGTATAATTGAAACTCCTATCAGAGTATAATAGTTTTGCACTTTAACATATGTCGCTTGTCATCTAGGATGTAATTAATACCATTAAGGCAATTGTCGACTGCTGCCTGTTAATTTAACGACCTACTTAAAGTATTATCATATGCAGTCATCTATTTTCCTTTTTAATCGGTCAAACATGCTTTTTGATTAAGACAATAATATGTACAAATACCCACATAGGTGCTATATGCTTTAGTTGTGGATACTTCATATATTATAAGTTATAATGTCTCGTTATGCTATAGTGGGTCCATAGTTCAGCTTGGATAGAATGGCTCCCTGCGGAGCAGTTGGTCGAGGGTTCGAATCCCTCTGGACCCGCATCGTTTTTCATTCGAATCCACAATGCTTAAGAGAAAGCAACTGCATATACCAATGAAAAGTGTCTGGAAAAACGGTCTATAGATCGATTCTAAACGGCTTGCCTATTAAGGATCTTTATGAAAGGCGCCTAATTGGTT
This sequence comes from uncultured Nitrososphaeraceae archaeon, assembly GCA_963825865.1. Lineage (GTDB taxonomy): Archaea > Thermoproteota > Nitrososphaeria > Nitrososphaerales > Nitrososphaeraceae > CAWGVG01. Next base: position 50,586 of record CAWGVG010000007.1, read on the forward strand.
TTTTGAAGATGGCGAATATGACGCCTGATGAGTTTGTGAATTTAGCAAAAAAGAATCCTCTTCTTGCTGAAAGAAAAATAATATCTTTTATCTCAACACAAAACTTAAGAGCCGAAAAAGGGGAAATAACCTCAGGTACAGTTGGCAATTCTTTAAAGGCTATCAGGTTAATTTTGGAAATGAATGATGGCCTTCTTAATTGGAAAAAGGTAAGGCGAGTTCTTCCACGAGCAAGAAGGTATGCAATTGATAGAATCCCAACAGTTGAAGAAATTCGAGAAATTATAAACGCTGCAGATCAGAGAGGTACGGCTTTGACTCATGTATTATTATCTAGTGGAGTACGAGAGGGAGCCATCGAATATTTCAAGATGAGCGATTATACACATACCGAAAGAGATGGAAGGATAGTGGCAGGACGTTTGGTAGTTTACAATGGAGAGCCAGACAGATATGTAACTTTTGTAAGCCCGGAGGCATGCCATGCTCTTGATAAATATTTAGACTTCAGAAGAGAGCATGGAGAAGAGGTGAATAGTAGTTCGCCATTATATCGTGACAAGTTTGATCCAATTAAAGGATTGTATGGTCATGGTAAGAAGGATTCCAAAGAAATAGTTATACCCATGACTGCTCCCGCTGTAAGACAGTACTACAATAGGCTTCTTTATTCTATTGGAATTAGAAATGAAAAAAAGAAGAGACATGACTTTTCAGTCCATGGATTTAGAAAATTCTTTAAAACAAAAGCTGAACTAGGAGGCATGAAACCTATCAACGTTGAAACACTAATGGGACATCGTACCTGGTATAAGCGATTCATATTACAGGCCAACAGAAAAAGACCTTTTAGAGGATTATTCAAAAGTTGTAGAACATCTTGCGATAACAACGGAAAGTATATTACAAATTGAAGTCAAGGAAGAAATTAGTCAAATGCAAGAACGTGATGCTATGAACTCTGACGCCATAACCACTTTATCAGATCAGGTAGCTAAATTAATGCACGAAATACAAGTGTTGAAGCAGCAGAAATAATAATAATAATTTTCTGCAAGTCATAATGATCTTCTGATAAACAAACTTTTGTCATACTTTGTCTTATGACACTTGCGACAATGTAGAATTTTATTATTGCTTTTAGTTGACCATGACTTGTCTAAAGGTGGCTCATAGACATGTTTACAAAGTTCTTGTTGTTTTGAGCGATCAGACATATATTCCCATTTGCTCTTTTCTCGAGCAACTACTCTCGGTACTTGAGATCTAATCTTTTCCAATTTATCACTTATGCTAGGATATGATTTAGAAAAGTCTGCCATCAATTCAGAGATAAATTCTTCTTTGAGTGTATAAAGCGGTCTGTCGTAACCAAAACTCATAAAATCTAATCCGGCTTTATCCAAAGTTATAGAACCATCATCATTAACATTACCATACTGACTTTCCAGATGAACGGATATAGCATCTTTGAAAAGAGGCAATAAAGCAGGTCGTAAAGATGACATTGCATCATCAATCCATCTTTGGACATTTAGATCCTTTTGTTCATCGTTTTTTGTATCGCCCATAATCCTATTAAATGGATTCATTGCTTGAATTATCAAATAAGTGATAATAGCCCCTAATTTGTTAGAGAACATAAACAACACATTTACTGAAAACATCTGCAGTTATGGTCGTACCTCTATAGGCTTTAGTAGCTGGATAATACTTTCCCTGTTTGCCCTTTCCTCTTTTGATCAGTCCTTTTCTCATCAATCTTTTCGTATAAGAGGTAAGATTCTTTCTATCAATTCCTATTATTTGTGCCAATTGTAAATGAGCTATTCCACTATCGCCATGACCAATTATTACTTTCATAATTTTTTCTTTTTTTTTCTCACATATTCTTCATGTGGAAGAAGATCATCCAAAGTGTCCTGACCATATTCTATCGTCCTTTTCTCTTCAAACCAGTCGTCGTTGTACAAATGGAACGTCAAATGGGGTAGTGGGCCCCTTATTATATAGTCTTGTATTACGAATAAAATAAGATATGACTGAAAGAATAGAGATACGCAGAGTACAAGCATGTAGGGGGGAAAGGAGCCTTACCATAGTTCTTCCAAAGCTTTTCTCAGAAAAGCTGAAGATTGAAAAAGGCGATTTTTTAAAAGTACACCTGGAAGATAAGAGGTTGATAGTCGAGAAGGCTGACGTATAATCAGGGTTCCTGTTACGAAATACACCAAATGAATGGAGCACAAGACCAATGAGCGAATACACTGACCTTTTGAAAGAAATAGTACAAAAGCAGCGAATTTCTACCGATCAACTGCTAAGGAATACATTCCAAAGATGGACCAGGCACTCCGAACTGAAAATCCAAATCTTACACCAGAACGTTCGAGAGATAGAATTGAAAAAGACTGCATTAGTATATGGAGCAAAAGAACAATACTAGATGCTTTGCCTGATGAAGCTAAAGATTTAGAGAAGCAAAAAGCTGGCCAATTAAGCCAAAAGGAGGCTAATTCTGCTGCCAGTCTCTCCGGCACCATTGTCTACAGAGAAGAAACGAGAAGAAATTGTGATTGATACAGAAGGAAGATCGATTGAAGATAGCGTACCATTATCACCACCATCCTCAGCACCATTAAACACGACGACTTTGATTTCTACTATTGACGATCCTTTACCATCATCTGACAATAATGGCAGTATATCACAAAATGACGATGACGATGTTTGGCACTTAGCTTTCCATTAGAATATGTCTTAGATGTTGTGTTTCCGTTCCTATTTGGAAAAGATAGTAGAGAATACTCGATTTGCTTTGAGGGTGTATTTGATAGACGAACTCGTAAAGTCATTTCTGCTACTTTAGCAGGAAGAATACCACCGCGACCACAACAACAAAGTACAGTCAAGTAAAGGAGATTATAGCAATATGATACAATTTCATGGATTTCTAAGACCCTATTTGGAATAAAGAAATGTCCAATAATAGTAGCAGTTTCAGACATCGCAAAAGAACTTGATGAAAGCAAATCACTTATATCATAGACGAGATGTATTCAAATTACTTGAGCTAACACAGGCTGGTAAAAACTTTCGACCAGTACTCAAATACCAATAACCGTTCAACTAACAATCCAATCTGTAAGTTAGAGAACATTAGGTTTAAAGCTCTTGTATACAAAATGCCACCACCAGAGTCTTTAGATTGGAAGAAAACTCAAATGAACAACTGGGCTCAATATGGTTCCAAGGTAGACAACATCATAATACATCTAAACAGTGGAAAAGAACCAACTATTGAGTTCATTCCTTCTGCAGTTGACGGTGATGATCCATACGAACTACGTGACATGGTGCTATATGACTGTATTAAAGCAGCCGAAAAATTACAAGAGACTCTTGGAATTGAAATTGGTAGACTTGAGCAATCTTCACGTCCAGAATACGTTGTATATGATCCTGTTGCTAAAGCATTTTCTAAATATACAGGCCAAGTAAATGTGAAAGGTGTTGGAAAGATCAACGCTTCTAGTCCCAGACATATAGGCGAGTTTGAGTTTCATGATCCAACAGCTGCAGCTGAGTATATGGCTATGCCTAAACGTTTGTCAAATGTCGTCAAAAAAATATTGGCTTTGCTTACAGAGGAGAAACGAACAGCTCAAAATGGACTCGCAACGAGCGTCAAGAGGGTTGAATTAAAGTAGATGAAAGAACGAAAAATAGATAAGTGTAACGTAACTCAAAATCCCGTCTTTCATAGTCTTAAAGAAAGGCCATGCGGCATAATTGTTTCCATGTTAGAACAACCAAACTCAGAGCTAATGGACCAATATGGCATCAAGGCAATATTTCAGTTCACACAAGCAGATAGGGAACGGTTGACTAAATTGGCACAATGGGTGGATCAAAATAATATAAGGGTAAATGTAGAGAAGACGTTTTCATTAGATGAGGCTGGTAAGGCGCTTGATTACCAAAAAGACGTACATCCAAGAGGTAAAGTCGTCTTAGCAGTGTGAGAGAAATAAATTATGTAAGAACAATTATGTAAACACTTGACGCCTCGACTCCTTTACCGGCTATAGAAGCGTTCAGAATGATTGAACCGTGAACCGCCGTCCTGAAATAGCGAAAGTGCTTTTTGCACAGTGAACAGCCCTTTGACGTTGATCCCTAACGTTTTGTCAAAGTGCGCTTCGGTAATCGCCCCCAATGGAACTAATTCTCCAACGCCGGCGTTTGCAAACAGAATGTCGATGCGGCCCTTCTGCGCCTTCACGGTGGCATACAACCGGTCAAGATCTGCCAGATTTGAGACGTCACCCTGAACACCACTGACTATTTTTGCCGATCTGCTTGACTGCCGCATCAAGTTCGCTTTGGCGGCGGCCGGTGATGAAAACATATGCGCCATCTTCTGAGACGAACCGCTGTGCCGTGGCGAGGCCTATTCCGCTGCTTCCGCCTGTGATGACTGTGACTTTTCCTTCAAGCTTTTTCATGATTTTTTACTCATGTTGGTAGGCTTTAAGTTTGCAAGAGTTAGTTGAGAGAGATATTTATGCTGCTATGATTAGCGACGTAGAGCATGTGCCGATGATTCGGGACGAGCTGCATTATCTATAACTTTTAAATTCTCTAAACCAGGCTTTTCGAAAATAGCTGCCTTCATAAAAAAATGCATAGTATTTTGTGGTTTGTCATGTATATCTACCACTGCTCTGTATACCCAAAGTAGTTGCTAGCCTCATTTTTACACTATCGTTTCTATGGGATTATAGAAAAATGGTAATACATCTTTTTTTCATGAATTCAAGATTATCGAAAAATAACTTTATAAAAACAACAATGGGCTTGAGTGTAAGCTTTTTCTGATACGAATAACATATTAGAAGATAGTCGACTTAGGTGTGTTAAGAAAAAGAACGACATCTAATATTCTCTCAAAGAGGAATGTTTCTATTCTTATCATTATAGGAGCTGTTGCTTTATTGCTATCGGTCTTTTCATACCATTATTCTTCTTTTACATCCAATAAAATAATTGATGTTGCTTTGCAAGAAATAAGATCAAATGCCAGAATTGAAGTGCATGACCTTTCACAAATTTTAACAAACAAGTTACAAAGTACCGGGGCTCTTTTGCAAACACTTGCAGACTCTCCTGCCATACACAATAATGAATATAAAAGAGCAGATATTATTATCAATACTAGACAAAAGGCAACAAGTGGTCTAACAGACTTTTACATGTGGCTTGATAAAAATGGTAAAATAAATTGGTTGAGCAATATCAACCAAACCACATATCAAAAAGTAACAGTGGAAGATATTTAAGCTACAGACCCTATTTTACTACACCCAAAGAGACTCATACAGAATATTATAGTAGTTTGATAGAATCAAACGATAAAGTTCCAAGGTTATACATATCTTATCCCGTACTCAATATGACAACAACAGGGAAAGGAGAACAACAAGTATTTAGTGGTGTAGTAGTTGCAGCAATTAAACTTCAAACTTTAGGAAATGTGTTGCAAAATCAATTATTTCCAGGATTTAACACCACTATAGAATTGTTAGATAGAAATGGAATAATACTCTATAGTAATACTCCTTCATTTATTGGCCCTTCATTTATTGGCCAGAACGTTTTTGGAAACAAAATGCAATCTGTATTCTCTTCCTTTTTATCTCCTCAGGCTAAGAATTCATTAAATAACCTATTGGGGATTTCATTAGAAGGCAACACAGGTTCAGCGGATATCCTTGTTCAAGGCGAAATGAATACCATAGCTTATGAACCAGTTATACTTAATGGCAAATATTTTTTAGCATTGTATATTAGTGCCCCGCATAACCTTGCAAGCGACGTAGGAAACTTAGTTGATCAACAAAAGAACTTTAGCATGTTTATAGTAATAATGATAGGCCTATTAGCATTTGGTATTGCACTTTTAGTTCTGTTATGGAATAAAAGATTAGAATCTACAGTAAATACAAGAACTGCAGAATTGAGAAGTGCTAATGAGCAATTAAAAGTTCATGCTAAAATGCAAAAGGAGTTTATCAATATAGCAGACTCATGAATTAAGAACTCCTATTCAACCCGTTCTTAGCCTAACTCAAATTATACGCTCTAAAATAAAAGACGTCGAGCAAGGCGAGTTACTAGATGTAGTAATCAGAAATGCAAAAAGACTACACCAACTTGCTGAAGACATACTAGATATCACAAGGATTGAAAGCCAGTCACTAAAACTAAACAAGGAGCGATTCAACTTAAATGATTTGATATCAAATGTTATGCAAGACTATAGAAATCAGGTTGAAAAAGATCATGATAATATTAGCTTGCTATACGAATCTAAGAATGACATCATTTTTTTTGTAGAAGCAGACAGGCATAGGGTTACACAAGTTATTTCCAATCTTCTAAACAATGCTATTAAATTCATTAAAGAGGAAGGAAAAGAAGGAGAAGGAGGAACTGTATCTGTTACCTTACAAAAGAAGAAAGAAGAAGATAATCAACAACAAGTCCTTGTTAGTGTAAAGGATAGTGGTACTGGCATACATAGTGATATTATACCAAGGCTATTTTCAAAATTTGCGACAAAATCTGAAAAAGGAACAGGATTGGGTTTGTTTATCTCTAAAAGTATTGTAGAAGCTCATGGGGGGAAGATATGGGCTGAAAATAATGTTTCTGATGGCAGTGCAGAAAAAGGAGCTACCTTTACGTTCAGCCTCCCGAACCCGAATTAGAAAAAGAAAAACATAAAGTTGATGATGCTGTTATTGTAAATAAGAAACACGATAATAACAATGACATTCAAAGACCTGAAGAAGAGAATAGGCAGAAGCTCTAATCAACAACAAACACAGTCTTTTGACAAATTACAGGACAAGCCATTCTGGATTTGGAAACACTGAAGAGCATAAACAAGAAGATATCAGGACAAGAGGAAAGTGATGGTCTATTTACTACAATAAGTCAGCGATCGGATTGATTGATTTACCAAAAATCATCTGCTACAGTGAAAGGCAATCAACTTCAGCATAGTTCGGAACACTTTGTACACATGAAAAAACCAATGTAGTCATAATTGAATAAATGAGGCAACAGCCGCATTTTACTGGATAAACGATAAATAGAAAACTACTGTATCAAGGTTAATCATGAAGGATGATGACTGTTTGTGAACCAAAAATCTTCAGCTGCTACAGGAACAGTAGTATCCTTATGGCGATATCCAGTAAAGTCAATGTTGTGCGAGGAGCTCAATTCTTCATACGTAACTGAACGCGGACTCATAGGGGATCGCACATACGCGGTGATAGACAAGCAAACTGGCAAAGTGGCTAGTGCTAAGAACCCTAGAAAATGGGGCAAGTTATTTGACTTTCGTTCTATGTTTATAGACTCACTACATGATGTAAATGACATTCCACCAGTCAGGATTACTTTCCCAGACGGCAGTAACGTTTCTTCTGATCATCAGGAGGATGATATGGATTCTAGTTTGTCAAAGGTTTTCGATAGAGAAGTTAGGCTCATGAAAGCTAGTAGTTTTGAAAAGCCAAGCTATGAGGAGTACTGGCCTAATGTAGATGGCCTAGCACAAAGAGAGAAGGTCACAGACGAAGCTATGCCTCCCCAGACTTTCTTTGATATTGCTGTAATCCACATCTTGACTACATCTACAATCAACCGTCTGCGAGAACTCTATCCAGAGGGGCGATTTGAGGTTCGACGATTTAGGCCAAATATAGTGGTAGAGTCAGCTTCTGGAGAGAAGATTCATGGGTAGGAAAAAAGATAACAATAGGTGAATGTATTGTACTAAAGTCTGGCTTGAATGATAGCCATATAATTCTTCTACAAGCTCGCTAAGTTGGGTATCTAATTCGTAATCCTTTTTTCTAAAGAGCAGAAACATGACATCGCCATCTCCATAACTCAGATCCAAAGTGTTAGTAACTATACAATAACTGAACTAGATTTCTCAAGTCTTCCTTTTTTTCTTAGATAATGTTACGCGGTCTGAGCAGAGTTAAAATTATAAGATTTGGATGTCCCTTAAATTCCTGCATTTTCTTTAGCTCCTCTTTATGATATCTTGACTCAAAAGTTCAGCAGACGAAGTTAGCGTATTTGTTGCTTATCCTCCTAATATCACAAGACTTAGTTGATGATAAAAACCTAAATTGCCTACAGACACAACCAACTCATTGTGAAGTTCAGAAAGATAGTTGAAACATGTATTTACTCTTCTGATTTAGAGACTATGAAGGATTTTTATGTTAATAAGATTGGACTTGAATTCATCTCAGAAGAAAAAGGAAGACATGTTTTCCTAAAGGCTGGCAAGAGTATGCTTCTAATTTTTAATCCTGAAATTACAAGAGTTGAAGGAAATAGCAGATTTCCTATTCATGGCGCAGTAACTCCTCCTGGATGTATTCATCTTGCTTTAGAGATAGAAAAAAATGATTACGACAATTCAAAAAATATGCTGACACAAAATTATACTGCTATTGAAAAAGAGATAGTATGGGGCAACGGAAATGGGTCAATTTACTTTAGAGACCCTGCAGGCAATCTTGTAGAATTTGTAACTAAAGGAAACTGGCCAGTAGAAGATGGGTAACAGATCTATGAAATAGTTAGTGTATCGGAGGATCATGTGAGATGATCTGAGAAGTTAAAAGTTACACAGAAAGCTGGTCTAGAAAGGTGTATACTTGTACAGGCCTACCAATGTTGGAATGATCCTTCTGATTATCAGATATGCTATAGGTAAGAGTATCATATTATTGCAAAAAGAGAGAGACAATTACCTTAGAAAGGATTTGATGATCCTAGAGCATTTTAAATATCCTGAAATATTCATAAGAAAGACAAAGAAAGCTTACATTAGCATAGTAACAAATTCAACATTAGAACTGGCAAAACAATCAGCCGCGTGTGGTTATAATGCTCTCAGATTGACAGTAAAAAGAAAGGGTTTGGAGATGAATATGGCTTTTTGTAGAAAGATATTTGCTACTTGTTTGAGAAATAATGGCATTGAACAAGAGATTATAGACTTACTTCAAGGTAGAACTCCGAAATCTGTATTTGCAAGGTATTATTACAGGCCTAATTTTGATTATGACAAAATTAGAGATGTAGTAAATTCCTTACATGATAAAATCTGCGATATTAAACCAACTAAATAATACTCGATGTATCTATGCGATTTTAGTTGTATAGGATAAGTTCATTATTTATTAAGCATTTGTACATTCCCAGCCTTTTTCTTTCTAAGTATCTCCTTACCTTCTCTATTACTTGGTTTTAGCCTTAGCTGTATACCACAACATGGACAAAAATCCATCATGATATAAGTAAACTTCACATATTCTACAATACTTTTTTGCCAGAGAAGTAATAATGGCATAGAATAAGAAACTGTTCGCCGGACTTTGACTATAACAAGGTTAGAGTTCTAATCAAAAAACTATTATCAATAATGACGACCAAAGTTATTCTAATACGAACAAAATAAAATAAATTGATACATAATTACAAATCTACTACACAATTAATGAGGTTATATTTAATGCAGGAGACTAACCTTTAACACAATGGCAGATGCAACAACCTAACTGTTTAATTTAAATTTTCGATTTCTTTATAAAACTCATTCATTCTATTCAAAGATTCCTTCTGATAGTTTACTAAATCGATTATCCATTTATAAAACCATTCTCTAATATCTTTATCTTTTCGAAGGATTGATGACATCCTTGTTTTTGGGGATAATTTCATTGAACCTGGCATTATAGAATACAGATCAATTTCCTTATTTTTTGATGTCTTTGATTCTTTATCATTTGATATTGGCTCCTTTTCTATCCATACCCCTCGTCTTGCACAGAGCCAGTATTGTCGATGCATGCTGTGACACCTGTTGTTATTGCTGGTGCCGTTATCATGTTGTTGTGGTCGTTGGTGCCATAACTACCGCCACCGCCATCACGACCCAGTATCTCATTCGATAGCCGTGGTGGTTGTTTTTATGGCGATTCTCCTGTTGTATCCTGTCCAAGCTCTGCGGTGTATCCGGCTGCTCAAATCTTGGCGTTGCCTGTGAGTTTATAGTTGGTGTCACCGGCGTTGATGTTGCAGTGTTTCCCGGCGAATTGGTCCTGCTGTCAGAGTTCGCAGATGAGCCCGAGTTGGCGGTGTAACCCACGTGAATATCCTTTTCAATCCCGAAGCAGACAGGGTGTTTTGTATACTTAATGCCCCAGACAAAGATGCAGTTGAAAAAAAAATCATAAAAAAATAGGAATCAGATGTGAATGGATTATACACAGGCAGCTAGTGCTTAAGCTTGGCTGAAACATACAGGAATAAGAGCGATTGCTTTTATTATAGTCGATGGTTATGATTCCCGTGTCTCTTTCTTACCCTTTGAGTAGTAAAGTTCGTTTAATACATCATGTAAGATTTCTTTTACATTCTCCTCTTGCAAACGCTGCTCCTCCCAATGCAACTCCTCCTCTTTTTCTGATATTCTAGAACGTTTCTGCACAAACTTCACTTGATTTTCAAGTTCTTTTTCCATTTGCGATACTCCTATGGCCTTGAGAAGTGCCAGCTGGCTTGATGCGCTTTTGTAAAATTCTTTTCTCAGCTCAGAATCTCTAGATATATTCTTAGCCGAGGTAAAAATACCAACAAAAAGCAGGTATGCACCTAGCGGTATAAATGCCTGTGTTATAAAGCCATATGGCGGATAGACGTGATATTGTAATGGTGATATTTCAAAGGTGCCAAAGAGGATGGCCATGCCAATGGAGGAGATAAGAAGGGATTTACGAATTCTATCATCATAAACTAGTGTAGATGCAGTCCAAAAAGCCAGGCTGAATAATAGCGCTCCAACTTGCTTTGTAGCGCTAAAAATTAGAATGTAAATTATGCTATATGAGACAGGAGAGGACTGCAATAAAGAAAATAATACATCTCCAAAATAACCCTGTAAAGGAAAAATATAGTATATCAGAGGTATGCTCATAAGTGAAAAGTATTTTATTTTACCCATCTTGTGTCGATACTGGCTCAGAAATATCGCTGTAGCTACCCACATAAGTAAGAATGAAGACAGAGAGAGAGCGTCAAATGCTATGGATAACGATTCAGTAAATGGTAACCCACCAAAGTTTGTTACATATGAAGTAATTGGATATGATTTTACATCGGGTAACGATGCACTGGAAAGATAGGATTCAAGGTATACGAGTGATACCACAAGGTTGACTGAGGCAAGTGCAAAGGATATGGCATACAGCATGATCACATAATTCCTCTTTGAGGCTAATAACCAGCCTGCAAACAAAAAGAACAGGAACGATAGAAATATCAATGCTGAAATATGGCTGAGATACGTTTGGACCTGCAATAAAATAAGACTGTATTTGTTTAGAATGAGCATTTGAAAAATAATTATGAGTATGATGGCGATAGTCAAGATTTGTGTAGCACTAATTATTCCATTAAAATATCTAAGACCTAGCGGTGGTGCTGGCTTGTATACATGTGTTGACATAATCTTTCTCACAGAATTTAGCAATATTGTACTGCTTGCTACAAATATTATAGAAAAAATGACAAAAATTGCAACGTTTAACCAGGTCGGAGATTCGACTCCACTATATGAAGAAAAGTCCACAATAGTTGAATCAAAAACTACAACGGTTGTGAAAATCAATATAAAGATAAGTGAGGTCTTTTTACTCAGCGTTAAGGTGGCATAACTAATCATTTTTTTACTTCACTTTATGAGATAGAAAGTATGTACACAAGCGTGTCTGTATGCTACTAGTTTAGGTTATCGAAAATAATAATAATATGAACATAAAACCAAATCCATGAATACCAATAGGATCCTTTGTACGATTAAGAAACGTAGTGGATCAACTTGTATCTTGGTTACATTTTTGCTTTTGTCAATTTTTTTCGCGTTTTCTGGACTGCACAGCGTATATGGAGTTGAATTGTTCTCAAAAGACGAAAAACCATTTGGCGTATCGTATGATGATTGGGTTGCTAAATATTGGAATTGGGACGTTTCATTGAATACAGATCAGTACAGACCAAAACCAGACGGATGCTTGATCAATAAATCAGATTCACTGGTTATGCTAATGGATACAACAGTGGAGGACTCCCCTCATCAGGTATGTAAGGTTTCGTCAAAGCAGGGTATCATATACCTCTGTGGATTGGAGATTGCGACACTGGAATTGATCTAATGCACATTCAGAATCCGAATGTCAATTTGGACCAACAATTAACGCAATGCGCAAGAGAAGTATACAATCTAGGAAATATAAGATCGGAGGCTAAGGTTGACGGCCTTCCTGTTGCTAAGCTTGACGTAAGAATGTCTTTGATATCCGGATCATTGGATTATAAGATAAATTCTCTAACAAACGTTACCGAATTTTACTCAAAGGGATTTAATCTTACGGTACCACCTGACACCCATGAAGCAGGTAGTAAGCCAGGAACATGGCGCTCAGGAAGTCAGGGATGGTGGGTCTTTTTGAAGCCACTCCCTCTTGGAGAACATACAATCTTTTACAATATTCGCGTCACTCCAACAGGTGCCCTCACTTCACCTGGTACTAATCCTCATTTTGCAGATATTACATACAAACTTCAGGTAGAAAAGTAAAAAGCGTCGTCGACATAATCCGTTATTGCGGCACATGCAAAATCGAAAAATAGCAACAAGCAATAGCCAATCAATCCCTATTAGTTAGTAAACAACTACTGTTAGCATATTCAAAACAATGTTACCAATAACCAGTAACACTATGAATATCTAAATAAGAGAAGCGAGCTCTTAGATATATCTGAACTTGCTCCTGCTTATTAATAGCTTTAATAATGTTAGCTCTATTAATCCAATTCGGCACTTAGTCTTTTAATCAAATAATCTATTGAAACTGGCTTTTTGATAAAACATCCCATACTTACATTTGGATATACCTCTCTTAAAGCCTCAATATTAGATTCTCCTGCAGTCATAAAGCAAACCCTAACGTTGACATCTAACTCTGATATCTTTTGACAAAACTCAAGACCATTCATATCAGGCATATTAATATCAATTAGCAGTAAATCGTAAAAGTTTGGCTTGAATTCTGATAATGCTGCTAAAGGGTTATTGTATGTGTATACTTGAAATCTTATTTTGTTTTCATTATCGTCCTCATAACCTTCATAATACGTTTCTAAACCTAACTTGTAGGTAAAAGTGGTATCAGCATTATCATCTACAATAAGGATTCTTTTGTAAAGTGGCTCCTTTGTTGTTTTTATATCGATAGTATTTGATTCGTGATTTTGTAGAGGAGGACAAACGGGAGAGGGGGTGAAAGATTGAGAATGGTAGTGCTGATTATTCTTATTATTATTAGAATCATAAAAATTGTCATTATCTGAGATTGGAGAGTAATAACAATCCTTTTTACCTTGTATAGTGGTTATGCATAGATTAGTTATTAATTGCCATCATCCCCATATTATTTTCTATATTTTACTAATCTAAGCCAACATATATCAACTTATGTAAAGTTATAGTGACAAATCAGCAATAATAATTAGATTATCTAATAATATTCTGAGACTGAGGGGGGTCATCTGACTGAGGCTCCATTTATAAAAAAGCCAGTGGTAGAGGATTCTATCGAGCCAGATAAAGTAACCAATGTTGAATTCTATCAAATATACAAGAGATATTGCAGACAAAATAAATTAGTAGTAGAATCAAAGGAGAACTTGGGCAAAATCCTGAAAAATAAACATGATTTCCAGGATGGGAGAGAGGCGTCAGGTGAACACCGAACAATTTGGAAAGGAGTTAGGTTAGCAATAGAAAAAGGAGAAAGAGAATACAATGATGATCCTGACAGTAATCCAACGCCATAGAATACTCCAAAACAATCAATGGCTGATGGTAAATATCAATATAGCTTTGCTAGCAACAATACCGTAAAATATATAGAGATAGCTTTTAGTCATTTTGTATTGTTATACTTTTAATTCTATATTTTTCTTGTTACTACCATAATACACTTGTTCATATTTTGCTATGAATCTCTGCTTAATACACTCAACTAAATTAATTTTATTTTGCTTATCGTTTAATTCATTGCTATTATCTTTTTTACTATGAATGCCAAGCGATTCTAATTCAGTTGACCACCAACCATCCTTTTCAGGATGTTCTTGATAGAAAATGTCGCCAAACAATTCACATCACTCCCAAGGTCATCTGCACGCAAATATAAAAACGTTTTTTTCAGGCAAGGTTATGAATTGGTATAAATTATAGCAGTTATGGTACATTTCAGATATCATTTTACTGGAGTTTATTACCTGTTCTGCAAAGGCGAGTGCGCCATTTTTACAAAAAAAGCTGGCTCTTTACTCTTTAATTGAATCAATACGAAACGAGCCATTCAAATATAGTTCTTTAATTTATAATACTGATAATATCTCTTTACCTGGGACAACTCATTATCCTATATCCTATATGTATGGCGGACAACAACGACAACAGTCCATATCATCACAAGATTACTTTACTGAGCATTACTCAGCTATGTTATTGAATGAGGCTGAAAAACTTTACAATAGACTAGTAAAAGAAATAACAGAGGGAATTATATATGATCCACTTTTAGCAGTGGTACATCGTCAACATCACCATTCTTATCACCCTCATTTGATGGAACAACAACAAAATCCTCATCCGCTCCTGCAAAGTCAATAGCCAGATATTAACATAACAATTATTGAGAAAAACTAGTGACATCGGGGGCATTATCTAAAATCATAACTGTATGTAGTATTGTATGCTGGAGACATAGCCGGACATTGAAAAGCAGTTTGTAAAAAGACAAAAAAGGGCTAATAAAAGGGGATGGCTAAAACGCTTGTTGGTAAATGGTAGAGATGATGATTTGTTCAACATCTTTTAATTAATACAAAAAGATTAGCATGGATTCTTGTTTATTCCCGATTTGCCATCGCTGAATCCTGCTTGATATCCGTTCTGATATCCTGTTCTGAATTCATCTGTATGCTTACCGTGTAATGAGTCGTCGAATGAGTGACCGTTTAATCCTACAGAGTCTCTGTTTCCGTCGACATATCCTTGTGCATATCCATTCATCATTTGGTGAACCTGTGTTGTCAATACATTCTGTAGCCGTTGGTTTTATACGTTGTAGGCTGGGCATTGTATCGATCACATTGAGACGATTAAGCAAATCACGTGTTGTTGGTGTTTTGCATGTTGCGGTATTTGTTTGATTACTTGGTGAATTAGCATTACTAGTTGCTGCCGCATCCTGCAGATGCGGTTGATGATCCCATACAAAATGCAGACACTTTACGTATGTTGTCCGAATTGGCTATGCGCTACCTGATGACGCCTGTGATGCGGCACGTTATTATCTTTCCACACAGTTACGCCATTCTTGTATGTTGTGAATGAGCAGTCACCCGAGGTGCATCCTGGAGGGTATGTTAGTGCATGTCCTGCATCTACGACTGTATTGATGCTAAAGTTCCTCCCATACATGCTAACAATATGACTAGTGATGACAGCTGACTGGTGCTACTTGCTATTGTCATGCATTTCGCCAACTCATTTGTGCCTACTTTGGACATAATACCTACCAGCAATTGTATCGAGTATTTTACCACCTATATGACCAATTTCGGCAAAGTCAAACCGCCTGAAGTGCATACCAGTTCCTGCTCCTGCTCCAACACATGCTCCATGTTACTATTGGATTTGGTGCTGGTGTGTTGACTGGTTGTGTCTGTGGTGGTGTGGATAGACTTGTATCAGGAGTGGTTGGTTGACTGCTTGATCCAGAATTATCGCTCTCCACTTCCGGTATTACTGCTTAAATACAAGAATTCACTGCTTTCAGGTATTAGCAGTGGTGTGACGTGCCACTTTGCTCTCTATATATTTTATATACACATAGTTATACAAAGGCATTCCGAAACAACAAACTGATGGTTGGTGCCACAATACTATCTATAGTTAATACATTTTGTATTGTTATAAAATTCTTAATTGAAATCATCATGATATGATGACAAACCATCTGTTATCAGGGTAATGCCAATTGCTAAAAAACAATCCAATAAGCAAGAGGGTTTTTGAGATGAACCAAAACTTAGGCCTATGCATCTTTTTTTCAAACAGTATGATCCTTAACAATGGCCAAAACCTACAGAAGGTAAGGGCACAAGAAGTCTACCTACCTGGAACAAGCAAAACAACAGCAACAGAAACAACAAATGGTACAAGACTACAGCAGCAGTAAGTTAACCCAAACCAGTCAACTAGCAAGGAATTCTGGATAAACACAGTACACCTTGATGGAATGACAAACATAAATGCTGGCGTAAAATGTGATACTTGTCCTCAGAATACTCCAACACATCCACCAGAGAAGCCCCCTGTAAATTCGACTATACCAACTGGAGGAGGATTCAGGATAACAGAACCAAATAAAGTAGGAACTTGGGACTTTAGATCATTTACATTCGCCCCAATCAAATAGTCGTTAACCAAGGCGATAAAGTCACACTCCATTTCATAGGCGTACAAGGTGCACACCATGTCATTGATGTCCAAGGAGTGGATACCTTTGAACTTATGAGAGGACAAATCCATACTGTATCATTCACAGCAAACAACCCTAGAACCATAACTTACATCTGCCACGTACACTTGCCTAACATGGTTGGCCAAATATTGGTGCTACCTAAAGCAGCAGTATGAAAATGATAGGAACAGAAGCAGCAGCTACAATAACTGATACTTGTTGTGCACAGAAGATAGCACATAACAAATATCTTCCTCAATTTTTTGTTTGTAACAACAATCTCATTTACCATCATATTTCTTTATTATTACCTATAGTAGTTTAACATAATCTTCTGTCACTATGCGCTATATAGCGCATGAAACTAGTAGTAGCTTTCAATCCTGTTTGCTTGTCTACTAATGAGTTCTTTGTATGTTAGACAAGAGACTCTCCTTCTCTGGTTAGTGCTTTAATCATTATATTTGTACATACTCAATGATTTGATCTGATATTGGCTAAATGGATTATGAATTAATAGACACGCTAAAACAAGTCCTTGAGAGCAAGATTGAGAAAACAAGGAGTGACATACGTCATGAACTACACAATAAGTCATACAATGACAGCTTGCAGAACGAAATAGGTACCTTAGAATGGGTTTTAGAATATGTAGTACAAAAAAAGGTTCATATCAGTAAACTAGAAGTTATCGTTCAAGACAAAATTGCTGAATTGAAAATAACAATGAATAAGGCCACCCACAGAGAAGTTACAGACTTTTTATTTACAAAGATCGAAACTCTGAGATGGGTTTTGTATGTTATTCACAGTATTAACAAAGGATCGCTAATAGTAGTATGATATACAAAAGAAGAAAGGGGGAAAGACGATTCTATTGAACGTGCATTCAACCGGTGGATGCTTAGACCGGTAGAGATAACGGTACATACGTATGTAGAGAGATTACAAACCATACCAACGCATTTAGGTTGGGCGAAATATTTTGATAACACACATAATGATGAATGATAATGACTAACTCTTTGAACGTCACTAAATCATAGCTTCACAAGATAAAGCCTTAGCCTTTTCTTTTTCTAGCATCACCTTGGAACTCCAATCTTAAACAAGGGTTCCCTATGCCGATCTTAAATGTAGAAAGGGGCGGGTTTGATTGCAAAGCTAGTCATTTATCTATTAAGAGAGCCATTTCAAGCCACTTCCAATAACAATCTACTTCTACAAATCCTATATCTCTTAACCATCCTAACTGTACTTCCATTGGTAACAATCTATTAGCTTTATCTTCTTTTTCTGGAGTATAGCCGATTGCTTTGAGGAATCTAGCATGCAATTCAACAGATGGTGGTGCAACATGCTCCAAATTACAAAATACTCCTGTTGGATTGATGATATCATAAATTTTTTCGTACAGTTCATGCTTACGCTCATGTTTAAAGTGATGGATAGCAAAACTTGATACAACAGCGTCAAAATATCCTAAATCCGGCAGAGGTTGACTGAGATCATGTTCTATGATCTTAACCCTCGAATCACCGGCAAAATGATCCCTTGCAGATTTCAGCATTGTGGGAGATACGTCTAATGCTACTGCTTCTTCTATATCTGGATAATCCGCCTTTATCAGCTTGATTAACCTTCCATCTCCTATACCTAGATCCAATACTCGTTTAGTATTTTCAGGCAGGTGATCTATCAAGACAGATTCACCCTCTGATCTATGTGGAAGGCTATCTGCTACATTTAGATATGCAACAGCATGTTGTGGAGACCATTCCTTTGTCGAGCTGCTCATGATAATAAAAGTTCTTCACAGGGCATAGAAAAGCATTGTGATTCCAATCAATTCTATAGCGAAGTACATACTTGTAATGGTTATTTTATTCTTGTATTATGCCATTAGCTCTTGGAGCTTTCTTGATTGCTCAATTCCCTTTGCCGGTAGATTATTAGTATTAGTGTCCAACGCACCAATCTGAACTAGAACCGATGCTTGGTCCCAATAAATATGCTCATGTGCTATTTTATTTCCTACAAATTTCATTACTACCATGTGTGGTATCTCTACATATTTTCCTGTTGGCGCTATTCCAGGAATCATATATTCGATTTCCCTGGTATGAGTAAATTTTAAAATAATCTCGTCTACAACCTGGTCTTTTCCTACAGTACGTGATATACGTTCAATTTTGGTATCGTCTGGCATCTTACCAACAAAGTGATTCCTGTAAAAGTTACACGCTATCATATCCTATACCACCTGTCATCATAGGGACGTGATGTGCATATGGTTCTCCAACCATTGTTTTCATCGTTGCATCTACATCATGGTCTTGGAATTCGTGATGTACTCATACTCTTCTGGTAATCTCGTCGTATTTTTTGATATTTTCTTTTGCTTTTTGTATTAGAAATAATTGATCATTTCCTACAGACCCAGAATATGGTTTTGTTACTAGGTCTATAATATTAGATACAAAATACTGTCCATCGTGTCTAAAGAGTTCATATACATCTAGTGAATTTCCTGTTACGATTAACGTTGAACCTGATAACAGAGGGAAGCAGCAATAGCACTAGTAGTAATACCAATTTGAATACGGTTTATAATTAAGAAAGAGTTTGAATCATAAGCAGCACTTAAGGAACCTATTATATATCTGGGAATTGTTTTTTGTTTATGACTGAAGCAACAGCGGTAGATTTTTCTTCCAAATTGCAGAAATTTGACCTTATAGTCATAGGGAGTGGTTCTGGTTTAGACGTAGCTAATGCAGCATACCAACATGGCCTTAGAGTTGCAGTTATTGAAAAGGGAAAAATGGGCGGAACTTGCCTCAATCGAGGATGTATACCATCAAAGCTACTCATCCATAGCGCTGATGTAGCTGAAACAATCAAGAGTGCACATGTTTTTGGACTAAAGGTTGAAGGATTTTCTGTTGATTTTCATACAATTGTTGAGCAAGTTAATCATATAGTAGATTTGCAATCTGAGAAAATAAGAAAATCATTTGAAGGTAAAGAAAATCCCAAACTTTTTGCAAACGAGTGCAAATTTGTTGGAGAAAAAATAATCTCCATAGAAACAGGTGGTAATAGTAGTCACCATAATAGCAGTAGCGGCAACGGATATAACGAAACAATAATGATTACCGCAGATAAAATATTGATAGCTTCAGGTACCAGGCCGAGAATTCCAGAAATTAATAGTCTTAAAGAAAGTGGTTATATCACAAGTGATGAAGCTTTGCGTCTTAACAAACAGCCCAAAGTTCTGACCATTATAGGCGGAGGATACATAGCTTGTGAACTATCTCACTTCTTTGGTGCTCTTGGGACAAAGATCAATATTATACAAACAAGAGAGGTACTTATCCCAGATGAAGATGAGGAGATTTCAAAGAAATTCACAGAAATATTTTCAAAAAAATATAATGTTTACTTAGGCTATAAGACGACGTTTGTTTCAAAAGAAAACAACAATAACAATAATTCCAGTAAATTCCATGTAATTGCAAAAAACGCCTCTGGAAAACAAATACAGCTTGATTCAGATGAGCTTCTCATTGCAGCAGGAAGAATTCCAAATTCAGATAGGCTAAATCTTAAAAAAACTGGTGTAAAGATAAACAAAAAGGGTTTTATCATAACAGATAGATACCTTGAAACTAATGTTAAAGGAATATTTGCATTAGGGGATGCAATCGGACGATACTTATTCAAGCATAGTGCAAATCATGAAGCTCAATACGCTTTCTATAACATATTACATTCGGATCGTATGATTCCAATCAGCTATTATGCAATGCCACATGCTATTTTTAGCTCACCGCAGGTTGCAGGAGTAGGATTCACTGAACAAGAGTTGGCAAAAAAGCAACAAGAAAATAATAAGCAGAATGATAATAAGAATAATACCAAAAACATAATAGATTATCGAAAATCAGTTTATCATTATATAAATACAGCAATGGGCTTAGCAATTAAGGACCATGATGGCTTTGTAAAATTTCTTATTGGTAAAAAAGACGGAAAAATACTTGGATGCCACATTATCGGGAGTCAAGCATCAATACTTATCCATGAGGTTTTAGCAGCTATGAGAGGTTATGCTGATGATAACGGTGAGGGTACAATTGAGAATATTACAAAAAGTATCCATATTCATCCAGCTCTTTCTGAAGTGGTTGCAAGAGCGAGCAGCAGCTCCACTAGTGTTAGTTGATTCTAGTATAAGGCCATCTAACTGCTGTAAAAAAGTATAAAAAATAAAACTTCATTTTTGATAATGTGAAAATAAGATAAGGACTCAGTTACAAGCATTGGATTTGTTGATTCAAAATTATCTAAAATGTTAAATGTTAATGATTCAATATACCCAAGAAAACTTAGATCATGTTGTCGCCTCATCTAGGCTAAGGTAAACTTATTCCAACCTTCACAGCAAATTAACTACCACTTTATTATCTCTGTTTGTTTTAGATCTTATTAAAAAGTATACTCGCGAATTCTAAGACTCTCATGCCGTGTGATCAGAATATCTTTCCTTTAGATACTTGAGGAAATCTGTAACGTCAATTTGTTTATAAAAGTCATATGGTTTGCCTGACAGACCTGTGAGCTGGCCGCTTGTTTGCAATTTAGTTTTCATAATCTCGATCTGTTCATCTTCGGTCACTTGAGTTATACGCGACCGGTCACACGCTGTAAACAAATTACACCACAGAGGCACACTATAAAATATAATCATAAAAAATCATGTCATAAAAAATAGTGCATATTACTCCTATTATGAGTTCAATTTGAAATAAGTTGGGAGCAAGTGGCAACAGATGAAAGCAGGTAGTAACAAGGAGGCAGCAGAAGGTTGAATCAACAACTCAAGCTGATCTGCCATCATTATAGCCTTCTATTCCTGCAATTGCTGATTTTAGATTACGCTGATAGTTGTTTACTGCAGATTTTATTTCATCGAGGTCTTCGTTTATTCCCTCTGAAAGGATTTGACTGGAATCTAAAGGAGCTATACGATCTCAGTCAGGCTTATGAAGAAATTAAAGGTGACATTCACTTTTTTGTAAACCTGTATAGATTGATAAAGTCTGCAGGTATGAATTCACAGCAGGTCATTAGACTTCTTACAATTGCTAGTATACATTTACCATCAGTGGAATATAGATATGAAAATCTCAAAAGAGAAGAAGCATCCTTACAAGCCGGTAATCACAATTCAGCCAGAACTCTTCAGTCTATACGCAACACATTGCAGCAATATGAGTCAGATTGTGAAGAAAAAAGACTGAAGATGACCAAGCTGCAGATACAAAAGATTGGAGCAGAGTATTGTCTTGTAAAAGTTTTCAAAACAATAATGAAACGTACCTTCAAATCAAACAGATGGTAAAAAGAGAAGTTGAAATCGCTTTTGCAAATCGTAGGCAATTATTAAGACTCACTCTTCAGTGCCTAATCGAATCTTTACGAAAAGATCCTGTCGAAGTTTTATGCACTGTATTATAACATGTCCTCCTCTCCCTCTGCAAAATCACCAACATCGACAGCATCCAACAACAACAACAATATGATTATATACCTTTTATGAATGAACAAAATTTGCCCGTCATCGACTACAGCAACGAAGTGATTTGCGAGAAAATATTGCTAGATCAGTCTGAGGAGATTTATGACAAAATGATACAAGACCTTACAATTAAGACCGTTCCTGCTGTAGCAAGTGACAGTTATAGTGACTCATCACAATTATCATTATTGTCACGAAAGGAACTATCTGATGTACAAACTACGATTCAGATACCTATTTTATCAACCGTGTATTATAAGTACTGGCTTTTCAATATCATCAATTAGTTTTCTACTTGTACTTCCAAGCAATCTAGTTGTTAATGAAGATTTTCTACTGCTTGCAACCACTATTAAATCAACATTTGCATCTCCAGACATCTTAACTATTTCCCCAACTGGCTTACCTGTCTGTATTTTATATGATACTTGACTTTTTACTCCCGCCTGTTTGCAGAATCGCATTTTCTCTTCGATCATTTGTTTTACTTCTCCTTCAACTCTGATTTCGTAGTCCTCTTTTTTTGATTTCTCAATAGCTTTTGCTTCTACTTCTCGTCCTCCTTTTTCTTTTTCTTTAGAAGTTGCCAAAACCGCAGAGTCTACGTGATCAATATTTTCAACTACATGCAGAATTAAAATTTCAGCTCCTGACATATTAGATAAATAAATAGCATGGGTCAAGGCTTTATCAGACATTTCTGAACCGTCGTGTGGCACCAAGATCCTCTTATACTGAGGATTAGTATAAGACGAACGAGTCTGAAGCTGAGAAGAAACAGATGATGCTCGCTATTGGATGTTCTGTTGTTATTGGATGTTCTGATATCGATTCCTCTTTTAGGGATTCTATTATCTTTGCATTTACATCATCAATGTTCAAATTATCTTTTAAATAACCAGTAAAATCACTCGGAGTAATTATGCCAAGAGGTTTGTTTATATCATTATCTTCTACGACAAGTAAATGTCTTACTTTGTTTTGTAACATTACATTAGCGGCTACTTCTACTTGTGATACAGAGTCAATAGTAACTAATGGAGAGGATGTTATATCTTGTAATATAGTATTTTTGCTACTTGCATCATGAACACAAACCGTTCTTGATAAATCTCGTTCAGTGACTATACCTATAGGTCTATTGTCGTTTCTGTCATCAGTAACTAGTAATGAGCTTACATTCTTGTCTCTCATTTTCTTTGCTGCCTCTTGAGCTGAACTTGATGTCGTAATAGTCTCGAGTTTTTTAGTCATTATCTCACCAATTGTTTTTTTTGTCATGTAGCAACTAATTCAAAGCTAGAGTTTATTATCACCTATAAAGGTTGATAGTATAGGCTGGGCTCTTCAGTTGTTTTATGTATATCATCATTATAGCTTATTAAAAATATCAGCGTCATTACCGTAACTCGACAGATAGTAATTTCAATATCAATGGAACGTTATCAGCAATTTCCAGTAGTGGTCCCTACTTCTTCTACTACGAACTTTCAAATACAGCGCAATCCAATACAGAATGCTAAAATAACCATTGTAGTGACACCGATAACTTTAGCGTTTCCGGCGTTCATTTCAATTATATGGTGAGATATGCTTTAAAGTACTCCGCAAAGAATGGCCGTATACCGCTAAAACTTGATACATTCAAGCTAAAAAATAAGATACTCTATAATTTACTTACACGATAGGATCAATATGACATATCAATACAATTGTTGGTAATTTCAGGCACACACCCCAAATTGGGAGCATATTGTTAATTACCAATTGCCAATCTTGACAGGCAGAATATCTTATACAATGTTGAGCCAGTTGCCTCTCATAATGCTGCCAATTCTACGAATCAAGTACTTTTCAATGTAGTTCTTAAATTACTGTATGCTGCTTCAACGTTGTTTTTGCTGCTTTGTGTCGCTGCTTGTTTACATTTCTGGGATTAAAGAGATTTGTAATGGGGAGCGTGACAAATGGAATAGTACAGCATGCTCGTTGCCTTGTCTTACTTGTCAGATAGATATAGAACTGATGGCTTTTGCAAAACACCATAAGTATCTATATAGGTAGTCCTTTATCATCTTATTAATATGCAAACAATTGACTTGGACAATACGAGAATATATGCAGGTTGTTTTCTATTAGACGGTATATGCGTATGCTGCATCACGTAGTAATTAATTTTAGATAACCAAGTTAACCCAATATTTTAGCATTTTATGCTTGATTTCTTCTGCTCAATTTATATGAGATTTATAGCGCCCTACACGCATCATGGCCATAGTTATCACTACTACTACTATTTTCTATCGTTAATTGTATTTGCTGCTGCAAGGACTAAAGAGAAGAATGCTAGTACTGACAGTAATTATAGTAGCAGAAAATATTGTTGTTATTATTATTACTGATGATATTGTTCTTGTTGTTGTTGTTGTTGTTGTTGTATACATCAGAGCATCAATACCATAAAATAAAAAAGGAGATCGGGAGATTATTATTTTATTATTATTGCATAATGATGGTTGCTTCTCTTCTTATTGTATCACTGACCCGTAGTTTGATTGCCGCCTGCTGTTTGATTCATTATTAGTCCCTTGGCATGCAATCTTAATAGATCACTTAGAATCTCTACACCCAGCAAGTTCTTTAGAGTTTCCTTTGCATCCATAGTTTGTATCTTGTCAGCTATAGCAGCAAGCACTGGATGATTTGACCTTATTTGAGTTATCTTCAATGCTATCAGTGCCTTTGCGATTTTTGTTTGATTTTCTGACATTCCTTGCATTGTTTGATCTTCTGGAGATGTCTGTGCCATTGCAACTTTTAAAGGAATGGTCAAAACAACTGCGCTTAATGATGCCATTAACATCATTGCAATTCCAAACTTCATTTTATTGGTCGTCATATTCAAAAGGCATTAGGATGTTTAGTATATTTCTATTATGACAATAAAATATAGGTTTAATATACATAATGTTTATATATAATTTTTAAAGTAAAATATATCATAAAGTGGCTCTCTATTCCAAGTAATGGTAGTAGATGATGAAATTGATATCATAACAGTCATCAAACATTTACTACAAGTAAATAATAATAATAATTTTTTTCATGTGTATGGATTTACAAATCCGTTCTTGGCATTAGAGCACTTCAAGTTAAACTACAAAGACTATGTTTTGGTTATCTCTGATATCAAGATGCGGTCCATAAATGGATTTGAATTCGTAAAGAAGGTGAGAGAAATACATGCAGGAGTCAAAGTTCTACTGATGTCGGCACTTGACATCGATAATGACTTGTTTGATTCGTTTCAAGTTTTGGCATCGTCAATTATGATAGATGGCTTTATGCAAAAGCCGATATCTATGAGAAATCTAAATGAAATAGTTGTAAAAACTATCCTAGGATTAAAAACGATACAAGAAGGGTCCGCCGGCATCATCGCAAATTCCTGAATCACAGCCAAAACAGCAGTAGTAATAGTAGGAGCAGCCGCTACAGCACATAACCCTTTGTTATTCTTCTTAAAAGTGATTGGGAGAGATATTGAGAGAGAAAATATTCGTAAACTTTTGTAAGCTAAGAACGAAAATGCCTATCTATCCAAATACGAAAATTCATAGAATATAAAAGTCTAATATTTACGGTCATATTATTATTGTGACATGATTGCTCAAAGTAGCTAAGTTGTAGTATTGATACTTTGCAACAGAGTAATTATTCTAATTACTGGTTATTGAATTTTGCTTGTTTACTGTAGATAGCCTTTGATGGTTTAGTAAATTCTATATACTTACGGTGTATGCGTAAAGAACAAAAGCTTTTAAAACTAAAGCATCATTTACATTATCGATAAGAGAAAAGCATTATTGAAAGGATAGAACAGAATCTTTTGATTACCATTTTTCCATGTGTGAAGGAAGGATGTAAATTACAGCATGTTAGAAATTGGTTCAATCTGTTCATTGATTATCACAATAAGGGGGTGATTGATTAAGTTAACAACGCCGATAATACTTCGGTAAGATCAAGTAATAAATTCGCACATACGGATTGAATAGATGCGTAGTTGATTCATAGAATAGAAGCATCCGAAAAAGTTATATTTTCTAGTCTAAGTTGTAGTATTGATTCTTTGCAACAGAGTAATTTCTCTAATTACTGGTTAATGAATTTTGCTTGTTTACTGTAGATAGCCTTTAATGGTTTAGTAAATTCTTTACGGTATATGCGTAAAGAACAAAAGCACAAGACGAGAAGAGAAAATTAACCTATTGAAAACTGACAGGCTGTACAAGGTTGGAATGATAATTTTAACAGAACACATGAGAAGGATAATCGATATATCTTAGATAATTGTTAAGGTAGAGAATTTGCCATTGTAGTGGATGTTATTGGTAAGATAGTTGGAGCAGTTACAGTAGTTGCCTAGAATAGCTTGAATTGGCCTGCTGAGACTCTAAATACAAAAGAGCGGAAAAATACTCCTGCTATTACAGGTAGTATTTTCATTATTCGTTTCAAAGTGAAACCAACCAAAAAACCTACTATACTGCCAAAACCAATAATACTTATGATATTATGGTTTCCAGCTCTTGTTTTTGTTGCATACAATGTTGTTGTTGTTGATATTGCAAAAACCATATAGATTTACTACACGAAGACCATATCTCTTTCCATTTAAAACCACAAATATTGCAACTCCACAATTGAATAGAGTGGGTATCATCTATCTTATGTCTTTCAAGTGTTAAACAGCCAGATGATTTACAATCAGGACAGGCAGCCGGTAAGATAGCACTTTTGTAAGCTGATCAACTCCGAATTGAACCAAGTTAGTGTTAAATGTTATTAACAAATCTCTTATTAATTCTTTTTATTACTTTATATTCTAATCATGTTAGGTAAGATTTTAAGTTCGTCAACTTACATTTTCTTAACAAATACTTCAGAATATCAAGGTTGAAACGTTTTGTCCTGTAATACTCAGCAATATCCTTCTTTAGGTTAGAAAATTTGGGATAGTATATTGATATAAACAGATCATCTTTTTCCTGTTTCCAAGATTCTTCAACAGCGCTGAATCCAGGTGATCCTTTGGTAAATATTCAACTCATAATAATAATAATAATAATAACATCCTTATTTTTTCTTCCAATAAGATTGATGAAAAAGTAAACCTAACAAAGGATCAACACGAGGTTTTGAATATCATTTGTGACACATATCAAATATCTATCTCAGAATACATGCAAGAAGCACTAGTTGAAGCAATGAAGTTTGATCTAGAAGAAGGGAATTTCTGTGATGTTCTGTTAGGCAAGATAGACAGACGAGGATAAGAAAAAGAATAATAATTCTTCTTCTCCTCTTACATCAATGAATAATGAATTAGATATGCTTAAGAAGTTGCAGATATAGTTACATAAGACTTCGTAAAAAATGGCACTAAATCTTATATAACCGAGCCTATATTATTCATTCTGTCATCTAGTCGCTATTTAGATATCCAGTTACTGAGCATGTTATCATTTTTCGATTCTTTATTTTTGGCATATGTCTACCAATTTATTTTTTCTTTAGCTTCTTATTTTCAGGATCTTTCCAATACGCATAGTAGTAAGGCCCATGTTTCTGTTAACAAAGTCGCTTTCCGCACTTAATGTATTCTTTTCTTATTGTTGCATTCTCAGGTATTGATTTAGATTCTATTAGCACAAGCAAGTTCCCTTGATTTTATTTTATCAAATAACTTCTGCAAGTTGTGATATTGTATCTATGTCAGCTCGTAACTGCTGTCTGTGTTATTTTCAGCACCTCAATAATAATAATCTCCACCTCCTTACTTTCTCCTCCTCTTTCTGTAAGTTCGTATGGAATTGATACAGCCAGGTCTAGCACCGATTCTATGCCATCTCTCTTTAGTTTATTTATCAAATATGGTTTAACATCCAGTAAGTCCTCCAGCGGGAAATCACTTAACATGGGACACGATCTTAGTTCTGACCTCTTGATATTGCATTCGCATTGCCTTGCATATAAATGAGAAAGTCACTTTAAGACAGGGAGAGGTCTTGTATAAATTAAACTCGAATTTTCTACAATGTCCCTCAATTTTTAGGTCTGCAAGTTCATGTAACACAATATAAGCAATCACATCACGAGGAGACTTTAGCAAATTAACATTCGAAGATATTCCATTCGCCACATCATTAAATCTAGCCTTATAGAATTGCAGTCTAAAGAAAAAAGAAAAGATAAGATCAAACTATCCTAAGTAGTTGAATACAATAAGTCGAAATCTTATTTTTTTTAGACTTTTTTCGTTGAAACTTTCCAACAATCCAACCTGAAAATCCTCCTATAAAACCTCCTCCAATAAGAGCAATTGGTCCCCCAAAATCTTTCCAAAAGGTAGCTATTTTTTGTCCAGCATCTAATCTTTTTTGAACTTGTACTGTTAAATCGGATGTTTGATTAACCGTATTAGCTTCTGTAGAAGGTACTTTAAATCCAAGATTTACTAAGCCAGATTTACTATATGAAGACTCTTGATATACTACTGTAGGGAAAGATGAGTTTATTGATATAGGTAGAGTTTGAGGACCAATCTCTGCATTTCCAGAGACAACTATGTTTAAAGGTATTGTAGCCAAACCAAATGGTGGTATTTGTACCAAGTTGGAATCATATTCAACATCTATCCCAGAAGTGTTTTTTATGAAAATATTTGTTAGAGATTCAAAGGCAGTATCTGATTTTAACTGCAGCTCGACCTTTTTACTCTCTTCCTGTCTTATTTCAGACGGATTGGGCAGTACCGATATTTCTAATTTCGACGGAGGGATTAAGGCCCAGGCAGTATAATCACCTACTCTATCACTCACATCAGTTGTATTTCCCTTCTTTGCAAAGAAAATTACTCTATAGTTATCAGGTGATCCTATATCATTCAAATCTACGGATAAATTAACAAATCCTTCTTCTTGCCCTCCTCTTGGGAACCTTCCAAACAAATCTGTATTATTATATCTGTACTCTCGACTATTCTAAAAACAGCAGGTGTTGCCCATTGTTCAAATTGCTTATTCCATAATTTATCATTGTCTGTTTTATTATAATTAACAATATAGTCAATACCTGCCAGGATACCAGTTTTATTGTTATTATCTGCATCGATATACATTCCATAAGTAACCGTATTCAGTGTACGGGGAAAAAATGTAACTATGTGGATGATATTGCCATCATTATATGCACCATTATTATCAATATTTTGCTGTTGCCAATTGCGTGGATACAATATACTGATACCATATGTATTGTTTTGGTAAGATGAATAATTTGAATTTACTACATTTTCATTGTGAATATTGCCAATATCAAAGGAGTTTATCATGTTTTGAATAATTGGTTTATAATAATTAGCATAATTTGTTGGGGTCGCAGTATATTTGATAATATATGCTTTCCCGTCCTTTATTGTCCATATTTCTAAAGCAATCTCAGATTCCTGTTGTATATACCTTTACCATATGTCATTTTACCATTTGTAGTATACACGATTCTATGCGCAGGATTACCTGCCAGAATTGTATTTTCACTTGATTGGATGTGATTAACAAAAGACTCGTTTATTTTATTGATATTTGAGTTTGTATATTTGTCCAGAGTTATATTTTTAGAACCTAGATTTTCAACCCATATCTGTATATTATTCTTATTGCATTGTGAAAGTGCATCAATATATGAAGCTCGCTCGGGTTCGCAAGCCAACCACATAGTCGCATTTAAAGTCTTTCCGTTACTAATATAATCTGCCCTTGTTATATCGATAGAACCATCCTTTTCAAATGGATATTTCTTTGTCCAATCAATCCAGTCGTTGCGACTATCGTTAATTACTTGAACAGAAAAAGAGGGAGAAAGCAGAAGCGTCAAATCCTGTAAGTTGCGATGTTGTTAATGCGAATGTTCCTACTTCTATTACTACTACTGCTGCTGCTCGTTAAGACGGCAACTATTGCCAGAGTTGTTTTTGTGTTGTTCATAATATTCGTCATCAGCGCAATACAATGTCAATATATATATTTCTAGTTGAGGGACGTGCATGTCATTGGTATAGGATTACTGGCAACAGTGCTGAGTAGTATATATGATAACAGCAACTAATTTGGCTGCCGGATAAGGTGACATGTAGAGGAGCAAAGGCGCGACCCCTAACTCAATAACAACAGGCATTATGATTAATTAGACAATGGGCCTACTTCGTTTTTTATAATTTTTTTTCTTATTTTCTCTATTTCATTTTTTTATTTCTTTAGAACAGGATAATG
>CAWGVG010000008.1:0-115650 GCA_963825865.1 uncultured Nitrososphaeraceae archaeon
AAGTAAAATACTAACAAAAAGTGCATTTCCATATCATATTATCTCGCTGGCGCCTTTACCAATTTTCAGCCATCACCTGGGCATTAGCGATATCTGTAGGTAAAGCAAAATCATGGCCAACAACAGGGTGGGTACAGAAACCATCGCTCCAGGCTTTATCCATTCTGCCAGCGTTATGTGCCCGACCTTTTGTCTTTCCAGCATACCAAGAGCAACTATGTTCGCAGTGCTCCCTATCAGTGAGATTTCCAAAGATGTACCTCCAAAGAGCAACCCCCACCACAGCGGATAGTTATATATTCCAAGCTCTGACATACTATTTACAATTGGTATGAATGTTGCAACTGCAAAGTATGTTGTCCATGAGTGCGCCCAGTCCACTAGCTACGATGGTAAACAGAATGAAGACCGTTGATTCATCGCCACCGCTTGGAGCAAAGATGCTATTTGCTATCAGAGAAGTTATGCCCGTGATTTGAAGAGTTCCAACTGATGCAAATAAAAAGATGGTAAAGAAGCTAACAGTCCACCAGTCTACTCTTCTTTCTACCAGCTCTCTCGCTTTGTCACGATTGACGAAAAGCGTTATGCGAGGAGCGCACTGTGTAACCAAGAAGCATAGAGTTCTTTTCTAGTCCCAGTAAGGATTCAGCAGGTCCATGAACTACCAGGCCTGCAATTGTGCCTATAAATAATATCCAGGGGAGTCTAAATGATGGTTTTTTGTCTCCCATCTTACCAGTAGTCTCGATGTTGTTTGTATGCACTTGTAGCGCATGCCCTAACTTCTTTATGTCCTTTGAAAAATACTTCAAAGATATTGGAATTGCAACTGCAAGGCCAAGTATTGAAATGGGGGTTGCCCACCGTAGGAAATCAATAAACGTCAGCTTGGCTCTCATTGCTACCAGTACCCCCATGGGTTACCCACTACTGTGGCGCTGTCTCCCAATATTCGTTGCGAATACTATCATTATTACAAATGGTATGGGATTCACCTTCAGGCGAGCTGTCAAGTGCAGCACAGTGGCAGTCATGAAGAGTATGGATGTTACCTCGTCCACGAGCGCTGCAAACATTCCAGACATCAGCATCAGAATTATAATAAGCTTCTTTGGATTATTGCCTACACTTTTCAGAATTTTTTCAAGTAGATGTTCAAAGAAGTGCCTCCAATATGGTATACTTGTTAACATACTTCTTGGTGGCTTTAACCATTTCCACTAGATGTGGGCAGAATCCTAAGGTCAGCTTTAGTTAGATGGAAAAGGGATTATGATCAGTCTACAAAAATTGCTGCAAAAATTGGAATAGCTATATCATATGGATTCATGGGTTTTGGTTTTATATCTATGCTTTTTGGTTCATCTATTGGCGGAATATGGGTGTTACTTATAGGTTGGTTCTTGAATAGCGGAGCTCAATCTTACATTACACAACATGAATTAACATCTATTTTATCTGGTATCACATTAGGAAATGTGATGAATAGCAGAATTATTTCTGTAAGAAAAGATACACATGTTGATCATCTAATACATGATTACTTTAATACGTATACAAAAGACTCGTTTCCGGTGGTAGACAATTATGGTCGGCTAGTTGGTCTGGTTACGTTTAAAGATGCGTGGAATATACAAGAACAGAAAAGAAATTCAGTGCAGATAGCAGATATCATGATCGAAAAACCAAATATAATAATCATGCAGACAGACAGGACAGCAGATGACGCACTTAAATATATGAGCAGAAGACATATGAGCAGAGTATTTATTTGCGACCAGGAAGGAAAGTTGATTGGATTGGTAAGTAAAACAGATATTTTGAACGCAGCAAGTGAGCGGAAAGAATATGTGAAGGCAGTAAAGAAATTTAACGTTAGTTAGACACAAAGAAGGAAACAAGTCTGTTCTTGAATGACTAATCTCATAGCGATCAGTTTGTCCCAGCTTTTTTCATCTGTTACATGCGGTTTTATAGTCTTTGAACAACAGCCAATATCTATCTACATGGAAGATTTGTCTCTTAATCTCATAGTCCAGTTTGTAAGATTTTGAAGTAGTTGTTTTAAAAATTTGCTGGTATTCTCATCAATTAAATTGCCATTTGCATCAAATTTGTTCTGTGCGAATGTGACTATTACCTCTGGTCCATTAACTGGATGCATGTTCAAGAATACAAACATCTGACGTAAATGATATTGTGCTCTTGCACCACC
Organism: uncultured Nitrososphaeraceae archaeon; assembly: GCA_963825865.1. Taxonomy (GTDB): domain Archaea; phylum Thermoproteota; class Nitrososphaeria; order Nitrososphaerales; family Nitrososphaeraceae; genus CAWGVG01. The sequence goes on from CAWGVG010000008.1 coordinate 2,219, forward strand.
AAGCATTCCAATGGATGCACTCATTATTGCTACTGGTTTGTCATCGAATGGATTATCTCCATATGGTCTTGATGCAAAATCAATTGCATTCTTTAAGACACCTGGAACAGAATAGTTATACTCTGGAGTAGCAACCAATATGGCATCTGCTTCTCTTATTTTTGATTTAAACTCCTATACCTTTGGAGGCATATTCATCTCGAGATCCTGATTAAAGGGAGGAATACCACCAAGGTCAAATATTTCCATGGCAGAATTCTCTGGAAGCAAATTAGTGGCTGCACGTAAAAGAGCTTTATTATACGATCCAACCCTAAGACTTCCCGCAAAACCTAGAATTTTTAACTTAGCTTCCACTCCTGTCCACTTGCGATTAGTTAAAACAAATGAGGATTATGAACCTTTTGTCATCTCTAAATTTGTGCACTGACGAGAGATTATGTGATTATAGCTGTTGCAGAGTTGTCAGTCTTTACAAAATCTGCTATCAATAATGACAGCAGCACTTTTAGCCCTGTTGTAAGGTTGATGAACCCTTTGCTTAATGTTCAATTAATAGTAAATGCTAATGCTTTGACTATGTCAGTTCTAGTGATTATGCCTGCTAGGTTACTAGCATTATTTGAATACTGTACCACTGGAAGACCACTTATTCTATTTCTTATCATTATTTGTGCAGCTTGGGCCAAATCGGTATTCTTTGCAATGGTTATGGGATAATATTTCATTATATCTTCTGCTAGGAAAACGGCCTTTATACCGGAGGGTATATTTTGCCTGCGGGATATCAATTCCTCTTCAGTAGTCCAATATTTTCCAGCTATTCGAGTTCCAAAAAGTACACTGAGAGGTAGCAAGTCATACCCTGTTATGATTCCAACAGGCTTACGATTTCTTGTTACCACAACCCTTGATAACTCCCTGTCAGCCATAAGCTGGAGGATCGTATGTAGATTTTCATCGGGCGCTACTGTGATGACTTTTTTAGTCATGTATTCCTCTACTGTGCTCTTTTTTGGATAATATTTTGCATATACATCTACCATATCGCTTTTTGTGAATATGCCTTTTAGTCCGTTATCAATAATATCGACGACTATTATAGAGCTAATTTTGTTCTCTAACATCAACTTTGCGCAGACTGTCAACTCATCTTCTTCTGTAGATAATATCAGATTTTTGTTCATTATATCATCTAACCTGAATTCGTGTAGGCGTCTATTCGGCATTTCTCTGAATAAGAATCTCGAAATATCTTTCTCTGTAACGATTCCCAAGGGTTTGTTATCTTTAGCAACAACAACTCTGCTAATGTTATATCTAAGTAAGACATTACGGGCCTCATAAAGTGTGTTATCTGGCTCTAGTGTGATAGCTAACTACATCTTTGCTTTTGGTTGCATGAAGAATCGATACGCTATACGGTTTATTTCTTGTTATTAAATGGTATTAGCATTTATTAGATCTAAAACATTAAAATTATATAATAATAAAACAAGATCTAACAGGACCTTAAGCTCTCTACCACCTGTTTTTTGATTTATGACTGACTTTGACAATATCGTTTACTGCAATACCAACTGGAGCGCCTAGACCATTTAATGAATTTGCCATTGCTGTCAAACCTTTGATACAAAATTCATAGAAAACACGAAACGGTCCAGTCTTTAATTGCCGATGCGGACAAATATAAAACTCGTAAATATTCTCTAAGAGCTAAAATAATTTTTTTCTCACATGTTATCGGCGCAAAGGCTGTAGGTTATGATCCTTTAAGTGCAGCCAAGAAGTTAATATCAGTTACTTGAGAGGCGAATGAAAGTATGAGTGTGGCAAAAGAACTCGATCAAGACAACAATTCAATATGAGACATCTATATCATAACTCTAATCTAGCGTAATGTACACAGGTTTATGGCAGAACACTAAAACCTGTATTGGCAATTGGTATACTAATACAAAATCACATACTGAAGGTCATGCTCTCTGAATTAGTATAACACATCAAAGACATTTCAAATAAAATTATTAAAAATGAGATATATCAAATACTACTCAAAAAAAACCGTAACCATTATTGTCAAACTAGATACTCCTATCCTAATTGTAAAACTTATGATTGAGTCAAAATTGATTGAGGATATATTGGTGAGCTAATCAGCCACAAATAACTCAGATGGAATAACTTAACCTGTATTTGAATCTTAATCACTTTGTTGTTAGCATCTGATCTTTATATCCTATGCAAAATATCTGAAAACCAATATTGACCAAATTGGTCATGTATTGGGCTTTTTTGTCCCACAAGCACCTTATCCTCTAGCAAACTGGGTATGAGAGTTTGATTATTCATTATTACATTGAAGAGATCTTTATTTGTGATTATTCCTATTGCTTTTTCGTTTTCAACTATGACAAGCCTGCGAATATTTTTTTGTTGCATGATCTGTATTGCATCTTTAAGAGAGTTCTTTGAAGTAATTGTAACTAATGGTTTGCTCATTAACTCACGAAGTGGTAGTTTTAATAATGATAGATCAAGGGTGCCTATTATACGTACGACATCTCTTTCTGTGATTATACCTGTTGGTTTGTAATTGTCGTTATGATTATCCTTTTTTACAATAACTATACATCCAATGTTATTCTGATGCATATTTCTACAAGCACTTTGAATATTTTGATCTTCTGTTTCTGTTTTTACATTTTTTGTCATGAAAGTAGAGACTGATACGGACTCTATACTCATAGTTGTGTTCTAACTGCTTCCTATGCTGTAAAGTATAATAGCATTGTGATGTGACTCAATACATAGTTCATATTTACTGATAACGTAATCAAAATTATACATTTCTCTTCCAAGATTTTTTCATTCTTCTAGTGGGAAACGGTACAAAACTCTAGATGAAATTTCTCGTTAGTGGTTGTAGCTGCAACAAGCTGCATGTTATCAAAAAACCAAATGGATTGACAGTAGTCATCATGAACTTGTTCAGGGGTCATAAGAAATGCTATTTCACTATTTTGCCGACATTAATTCTTGAAGAATTCCGAAACGCTCAAACTTTGACAAGGGGGCGTTGGAAGTTGCTCACAAACTCACCAAAAGAATTGTGGATGTTAAATTTGTTGAATTGAGAAAGATTCACTATAATGTAATGAGTAGAGTTATGGATATGAATGACGCTGACATTTTAACAGGCCGCGCAAAATCAGTTTCGGCAAGACATTATGCTCTTTATGAATTAGATAGGCTAACTGACACATATATTCAAGGCTGGCAAAGATTAGGTATCACATTCTGAAGTGAAACTAAAGAATCAAAGTTGGTATCATTTTCGGCTTTACATGGTGATGGTATAAACGAAAAAAAGGATTCTAACATGGCGATACAATATATCCTACAGATCAATATTCCGCTATTTTGCTAAATAGAATATCAAAGGGAAATTTGAATATAAATAGGCAACTAAGAGATTAGAATTATAGTTGCAGCTGTGCACACCACCTCTGCAACCGAAGCCTTTCAAGTATTTGAAATTACCGTATTCAGGGTCAAGGAATTACAAGTTGATGTGGGTAACAACAACCATTTGTATTTGTAGAATAGATGAATATCGTTCTACTACTATAAAGCTCTTCGCTATTTGATAAAAAATAACCCTCTTGTCAAGATAGAGCACAAAAAAATAAAAAATGGATCTTATAATCCTATTGTTCTTTAGATGATACTTTTGCTATGGCAAACCAAATGCAACCAGCGATCCTATCGGTCCGCCTGACACACCAGTAGGTACAAATAGCATTCCATTTCCTATGGATGCACCACCAATACCTATTGCTGATCCTACATTAAATTGCCATAGTATTTTTCCATTATTTTTATCGAGTGCCATAATTATTCCGGATTGAAGAATTGGGCTTTCCATCGGTAGTCCAAACGTGTTTGCAGTGTAAGGCTTTCCTGACGAGGTTATATACCCTGAAATTAATATGCCATTAGTAACTAGAGGAGAAACTCGAGTTGGAAATTCTATTGGTGTCTGCCATCTTATTTTGCCTGTTTTTATATCTATTGAAGTTATGGTGCCGTTTCCAATGCCACTTTTAGTTGCATTTATTACAGGTTCTGCGAACGCGTTTTCCCCATTTAAAAAGAAATTTTGAGTAGTGCTTGTTGTAGCAAGGTATAACAAATTATCGTTATCCACTGCGTGATAGGCTTGTACGCCTCCACTTGCTCCTGGAATTACTAGGCCGCTGCCATTTATTTGAGGATCAACATTATTTCCATAAATGACACCAACAACTGTCCACCAAATTGGTTTACCAGTAGCTGCGTCCATTGCTATCACATCACCTCTTTTATCTCCCCCTACCACTATTTTCTTTAAAGTCACCATTATCAAACCTTACATTAGTCATAGTGCATCCCCAGCCGGCATCATGATCAAAAGTATCAGGTATTTTGACATTTTTCAACACAGTTCCTTGTGCAATAAATGGCGTTGCCCATACCAGCTTACCATTTGTTATATTGATTGCTAACATATGATTAGCATACAGTTGCTGTCCTTGTCTAGTCGTTGCATTAAAGTCTGGGGTAGCATTTCCTGCTGGCAAATATAGTAACCCCGTCTGAGGATCGAATGAACCTCCTGACCACGTTGTGGCACCACCACTAGGAGGAGATTTGCCAGGACCTACCCAACTGCCAACTGTAGTTTTAAAGTTCCACAAAATATGACCGTCAGTTCGACTTAGAGACGTTACATTTCCCTGTACCTCTCCTGTATTTGGCGGATTGTCTCCTCCTGCTGAGCCTACAACAACATAATCTTTCCAGACTATCGGCGGGGAATTTACTCCATAACCTATGCTAGAAGGACCTAATATTGGAGATTTCCAAATTATCTTACCATTTGTAGCGTTTATTGCTACAACTGTTGAGGCAGTACCAGAATCAGCAAATATAACTCCCTTATCGTATGATAATCCATGCATACCACCACCTCCATTACCTGTTTTTGTTTTCCATAGATTCAAACCGGTTTTTGAATCAAATGCGAGCACTATTGCTTTGTTATCTTGAACATATACTCTATCCCCAATAACTAGTGGAGGTTGTTCTATGCCAGACTGATCATTAAATATCCATTTTACTCGTAGTTTCTCGACATTGTCCTTCCCAATTATTGTTTGATTACTACTTCTGGTACCAAAGGCCATAATCCAATTGTTTTTATTTTCAGGTTCAGTTCCCAAAGTAGATGTTGTCGACGGTGGTAATGTTTTGTTCAGAGGAGCATTCATTTGATCTAATATTTTGGTTACTTCTGCATTGTATCTTTTCTGTTCTGGTACTTGTTGTTGAGTAGGCGCTTGTTCTTGCCCTACATTTTGAGTATTGCCGGCTATTGGAGATGAAGAGTTTGAGCTATTTGATTGGTTTTGCTGTTCTTCTTGTGCAAATACAGTATTAAAGAGGCCTGAAATCGCACTATTTGTTATTGTCGTGAGGATTAGCGCTGAAACTAAAAAGAATAAAGTTTTAGTTAACATTTTCTATGATATATCGAAAATATTATATTTAATCTTTTTTCAAATCTTTGCAAAAAGTGAATAAAATAAGGAAATATCGGTGGTCGGGATCACATCAACGCCTGTAATCGATGCTACTAGGTATAACATATATGTGGTTGCTAAGAGTCAAGAGAGAAAGAGAGCCATCTAGAGAATACAAAAAAAAGATGCAATGTAAATATCAATACTCTACGAGAATACGAGAGAAATAAACCTGTAGCAGACAATTTAACGGCAACGAAAAGGGAACTAGAACATGAAATGGTTTGGAAACGGAAAGAAGAACAATATACATGGTCAGTTCTTGCAACAGAGTTAGATAAAGCCAACAGAGATCTTTGTTACAGTTGAATTGTTACAGGCACCTAAAGAACCTCCTCCTTGAAGTATTAAGACATTCTCAATCGTATCAGACATGGCGAAATTTTCTGACCTTTGATATCAACAATTTATGCTCCAAATCACTCGACATGGTGCTCATAAATCAACTGATCGTAGAACCTAACAGATTTTATGTTTACAAATTCAAGCATCCCATATCTGGATAATTCTCTACCAAATCCACTATTCTTTACACCTCCAAATGGAACTCGAGGATCTGAAATTACTACATTGTTTACAGTAACCATTCCTGATTGAACCAATGACGATAATCTTTCTGCCTTATCTAAATCCTGAGTCCATATACTTGCTCCAAGACCAAATTTAGAATCATTTGCAATTGTGATAGCTTCTTTTTCGTCATCAGCTGTAATTATTGGAGCAACAGGACCAAATACTTCTTCCTGTGCTATTTCCATATGAGGAAATACATTCTTAAGGATAGTTGGACGGAAGAAGTAGCCTTTGTTTTTTATTCTTTCTCCTCCTGTAAGAAGTTCTGCTCCTTCCTTCACAGTTCTATTTACTATACCTTCCATATTTTCAAGGCTTTTAGCATTAACAACAGGTCCAATATCTGTATCATCTGATAGAGGATCTCCTACTTTGAGTCTTTCAGTCTTTTGTACAAATTTTTCGGTAAATTCGTTTGCTACTTTTTTACTAACAATAAATCTCTTTGATGCTATACAGCTCTGTCCACAATTAATAAATCGTACCTTTGACAGCACCAGTAGATGCTTTTTCAATATCTGCATCTTCACATACTATAAAAGGATCACTTCCACCTAATTCCAAAACTGTCTTCTTTATTTGCGAAGTAGCTCTCTGTGCTACTTTAGCACCTACTGGAACACTTCCAGTGAAAGTTACTGCGTTAATGCCATCTGAATCTATAAGTGTCTCTGCGGCGCTAGAATCTCCAACAAGTGTTTGAAAAACTCCTTGTGGCACTCCAGCTTTATCAAAGGTTTTTTCAATTTCTATTCCACATTGCATTGTAGCGCTTGCAGGTTTCAATACAATAGTGTTACCAACCATTAATGAAGGAGCAGCAAACCTTAGTCCCTGCCAGTAAGGAAAATTCCATGGCATTATACTTCCTATTACACCAAGCGGTTCAAATGTTATGATACTTTTTCTTGCATCTGTATTAACAACTTCGCCAGTAGCAAATATTTTTCCATGATCTGCAAAATATTCTATTGCCCATGCACATTTCTCTACCTCAGATCTGGATTCTTTTATTGCTTTTCCCATCTCCAATGTAGCAGTTTTGGCTAGATTTTCTTTGTTCTTTCTAAGTTCTTTAGCAAATGCATAGAGGAAATCTGCACGCTTATCAATATCCTTTTTCCATTCTAAGAATGCATTTTTTGATTTCTTTACTGTATCATTTAGTTGTTCTTTGCTAATTATTGTATACTCATTAAGAACCTCTTCTGTGGCTGGGTTGATTGTCTTTAATTTTTTATCATTATTAGTTGCTATTGTTGCTGTTGACAATGAGTCTTTTACAGCATCATCCTTTATGGACTTATCACTCCTCTCCTGATGATTTATTGTAATTCTTGAATATGTTACGTAGAATTATCTTGTTGTTATGTCTAGTAATTTTTTAAATACTGCATTCATTCATGTTACATATATTGTTACATATACTATATGATAAAAGGTAAATGGCCGGCTCAATGATCTTCATTTTGCTTTAGCATAGTCGTGCTTTTGTTAGCATAATAAGTCAATGAAGATAAAAAGTGATAAATAAAATAACTTACTGGTCTTTTTTAGCATATGAGAGGAGCTATTTCGAAAAACCCGGTTTGGAGAATCTAAAGGTTATAGATAACGCGGAACAGCCAAAAATAAGCGATCATGATATACTGATAAAAGTTAAAATGGCTGGTGTAAATCCGATAGACAGTTTTGTAGTTTCTGGCGCATTGCCAAAATTAAATCCTCTTCCACATATACCAGGAGCAGAGTCAACTGGCATAGTAGAAGAGTTTGGTAGTCATGTAAATAGTAATAATGATAGTAGTACTAACATCAAGAAAGGGGATAGAGTAGTAGTTCACAACAAAGTATTTGATGGAACTTGTGATATGTGCATAAATGGTCTTGATATGATTTGCAGAAACGGTGGATTGATTGGCGCAATTACCAATGGTGGATTTGCAGAATATATTGCAGTACCGGAAAGGAACGTGTTTAAAATACCTGATGATATGGATTGGGACTTGGCTGCAAGCTTACCGGTGACCTCTTTAACACCCTATCATGCTTTAAATGAAGCTTCACTGAAATTAAATGAAAATCTACTTGTCTTTGGTGCCTCTGGAAATACTGGAATGGTAGCGGTACAACTAGGCAAGAAAATGGGAGCAAAGGTTATTGCAGTTTCCAAAGACAACTGGATAAAGACTGATTTTGGAGCAGATTACATTATAAGTGATTATAACAAAGTAGTTGAGAACGTAAAAGATATTACTCAAGGAAAGATGGCAGATGTAGTAGTTAATTCTTTAGGTATTGGTACATGGGATAGTAGCTTTGCATCTGTTGGTATTAATGGAAGGTGGGTAGCGTTTGGAGGTTTGACTGGTGCAGATGTTAAACTAAATGTCCCGGCTCTCTATTCTAAACAAATAAAACTAATAGGTTCTACCGGCGGTACAAGAAAAGAACTACAAGAACTCATAGATATATCGTCATCCAAGCAACTAAAAGTTAGAATATGGAAAAAGTTTAAGCTTGAAGATGCTAAAGAAGCACTACAGTCATTATTTGCAAAAGAAAGAGATGGCAGAATTCTTTTGGATGTAGCTTAATAAATCTTATCGGAGCTACTCAAGGAACACGTGCAGGATTAGAAAAGGTAATCAAGTGTACAAGTAAAGGAAAAATAAAAGCAATAATAGATACGGTTTATCCTTTCGAAGATATGGTATTGGGTCACATAAAAATGATGGAGTCACAATTGTTCGGAAAGCTGATTACCAATCCACAAAAGTTATGATTCAATGGGTTTGAATTTTCTCATTAACCAATGATCTTGCGTTGGTGTGGAGGCCGAAACTATTTCGGTTGTTGCCATTGATAAGCCCATATTATACGAAGAATCATCTAGTAAGCATTTGTGTACATTGATAAATCTATACACATAATCAGTTACCTACATTAGCGTACAGTTACTGTGCATGTCTTGGCATCGCCTTCATTTACGGTGCCAGCACAATCAGGGGATACTGGATGTGTACTGATGTCTAGTATTTGTCGTAATTGTTTTAGTTTCAGTACCGCCATATGAATTTGCGGCCAATTGAACATCAACTCCTGATTCGTAAGGGTCTGTTGGAGATATGTCGCTTTCCGTTCACATGCATAGTATAGCATGGTGCTTCAAAACTAGATCAAGTAACAACAAAATAGGGATTTTAGCAAACAGTAATTCTTCATTTTTCTAACCCTGTCGAATTGTCAAGGAATAACTTTGGTGCATGATGGTTTGTGGTAGAATTAAACATGTTTAGAATTGATCCAGCTTTAACATCAAAGGACTGATTTCCTATACGTCCTAGATTCCAATTATCTTGTTTACTACAGACCAAAGACTTTATAGAACATTTGCACAATTTCCCTACATATCTTCTGGTTCAACTGGCGTTGTTGAATTTGATTACAATTTTCCTACCGGCATCCCATTAGGGATGTATGTGGGGAAATGGATTATTTTCAATCGCGACCATCATGGCCTCAACTCATAAATCGATAGAATGAGTACAGATGTAGAAATAGTTTGATTTGTTATGCAGATGCTCTTGATTTTCGACATCTGCGATTACATTTAGCAGATACCATTTTTATATATAATATTGCCTGAAGTGGTAGTAGCGTCCCATTCGGTATACGATAATGCGGCAGACCAGGTTAATGCTCATAGAACTTCACAAATCTTATCTATATTTCCTATGATTCTACTACAGGAAAATACACCCTTCTACCAGAGCAAGCTCTTGTTATCAACCTTTTGCTCCTTAATTCAAATACCTGGTTTCTACGCCACTCAACTTGTATGTTTGTGCTTCTGTTTAACCCCTATTCAATATTATTTCCCAAGAAGCAGACAAGCACATACACGACTATGAAAATATGGAGGAATTCCTTTTGTATTGGATATTTTGTCTGCAATTGACTGCTTTCTGCATTTTTTCCACTTGCCATTATCATATTGATAAAACTCTTTTCTGATTACAGAAAAAATCCGTGTTAAGTTGTCAAGGCTCAATTCATTGTAAATTCTATGCTCTTGTTTTTTTATTTTGTTACCGTATGGCAATGTTGCAATAAGAAGACCATCTTTCTTTAACACGCGATAAATCTCTGAAATAGCCAGCATATCTCCTAGCTCATCACTTTGCCTAATATTGTAATAATCGGAAGGAATTCCAATATGTTCAATAGTGCTTATACAAAATATCGTTTACTTCAGACAGTCTTTCATGTGGAATAATGATTTCTATCTGCTTCATGTTGTTAATCTCTTATAATCTCAGTTATAAGGTTCTATAAGCGACCTTGCTCATTTATCATAAGCACAAGAAAGAAAAAGTCCTAGCAAATTTAGATGAGTCTAAATGCACTTCACATAATAATCCTGAGATGGAAAACAATATCGATCCGAACATATAGAGATTGATGATATGATGATAACTATTCAGAAGTAACACTAACCAAATGGAAAAATGTTTGGTTTTTTGTTACTCAAGATTCTTAATGCTATTAACCAATAAACTCTAGTTTAATGTGTTATATCTAACTCTGCCGATAATCTTTTAGCCAAATAATCTATTGTAACTGGCTTTTTGATAAAACATCCTATACTTAATGTAGGATAGATCTCTCTTAAAGCTTCTATATTTGTGTCACCTGCAGTAATAAAGCAAATCCTCACATTAATGTCTATTTTTAATATCCTGTTGCATAATTCAAAGCCATTCATTTTTGGCATATTTATATCCACCAATAACAAATCGTAAAAATGGGGCTTGAATGCAAATAAGGCTTCTAATGGATCAGTATATGCATACACGTCAAATGATTTATCTTCTAAACCTATTTTGAAGGCTAAAGTAATATCAGGATCATCATCTACAATAAGAATCCTTTTGAGAAATGGTAATGGTTCTTCTCTTCTTCCTCTTCCTCTTTCTATAGGAGCGGCATTTGAATTTGATTCTTGATTTTGTAAATGGCGGGAAGAAGATTCATAATGATAATGCTCCTGATGATCATTGTTATCATTATTCGAATAAGAACTCTCTTTACCTAAAATGGCATAAGAATAATAGTTTTTAGCTTGTGTGGTTATCATGTTTGTTCACATCTCAGCTGATAATTACATTTCATATTATTGTCTATATTTTTGGTACTATATACCGATATATATCAACTTATGAAAAGTTATAATAATAAATCAGCAATAATAATTACATTTGCTAATATATTTTGACAAAATATGGGACATGCTGTTGGCAAATTAATGGAGTCAATAGGTTAAACGCCTAGAATACAATTGTGAAGACATTAATTAGTATAAAATATGCAGTAGTTACCTATATCATCACCATTTGTTCTTGGCTCTTGTTTTAAACTATATCTCATTTAACTTGATATGCTGCTTTTTTGCAAACTTCTGATAAACTGTCTTAATGCTTGTGCTTCTTCTCCTATGCCTTTGATAGATTTCTTTTCTCTTTGATATGATATGAGGATGACTTCTAAACTGTTCATTTTTGCAGCGTTATTAAATTCTGAAGGTCTTATTTTCTCAATCTTATATCCATCGTCAAGCAGTTTCTCAAATTCAGAAAGAATTATACATACAGAGTCTTTTACTCTTGCTATATAGTGGCATTTATTACATTGCTTACTTTTACCATTGTATCTTTTTTTACTTATTGCTTCATTATATCGCTTAATTACGAAGACCAACTTTCGTTTCTTCATTAACTATATAATATTTATTAACATTAACATATAGAACATTTGCATTCCGTTTCTAATCTTGTTTCTCTACCTGTCTGATTACCTGTCTATCTGACGGAGGAATATCAATTCCCTTATCGCAGTTCTCTCTGCCTAGATTAGTAAGCCTCACGTTATTACTTTTACTGCACTATATGCTGGAGCGTCAAACGCTCTTAACTTATCCGCAAGCTCTGTCATATCATGCCAACTAGGTTCTCTACTCGCCATTCTAACCATTTCCAGCTAACCCAAAACCTGACTCAGTTATCTAGAGAGATCTAATCGTATCTTTTCTTTGTGAGATTAAAAGGACCAGTAGCCTTAAAATCAATAAAGAATCAAAGCCGTCTTTTGCAACATGAATGATATTGTCTTTTGTAGCACCATCCTTACAATCACCTGTTTGTGGCAGTCTAGATTCCTTCTGTGACAACGTGCCAAGATTCACTAAGAACATATCCATTCAATCAAGATGAGCAATTTTTCATTTCCCCGATAAGAGTAACTCCAAAATAATATCATTATTGCCATTGATATCGTAGAAACGAGCGATTACCTGCACGTTACCTAGTGTATTTCCTGCTGGCTTGGCAACATTCTGGACTGCTTACACAAGCTATTCTTCCTTTGGCATCTTTTTTACGTTGAGCAAAGGTGTGTTCTTTGGCTCTACTAAAGAGAAGCAAAATCTTAAATAATTATAGCTTGAATCACCCATTAATGTCTGATGATATACTTCAAATACAAGCACAACAAGATGAATTAAACCGTAAACTTAATGAAAAATATCTGATGACTTGAGCAAATTTCAAAAAGCGATCGTTATCTGCATAGATTTGAAGACAATTATTTTACCACCAATACAGGACAATGTGCATAAGTTACAACATGTGATGCAACACTTCCAAGTAATAGTTTCTTAAATCCTGATCTTCCTCTTGTTCCAATTACAATTAGGTCAATATTATTTTCTTTAGCATAATCTACTATGCATCCTGCTATATTTGTAGAAGAAATAATTTCTGTTTTTATCTGAATGTTTTTTTCATTTGCATTACGTTTAACTTTATTCAAATATTTTTCTCCTTCATTCCTCATTGTTGTTATAAACTCTGATGTTTCATGTAACATTCCGGATCTAATATTATTCTTCGTAAATTGTTAATATCAGCTATTGCATTGGAAATTGCCCAAAATATCCTTCTTTTGCGCCTTGTAATATTATGGAACGATATATTTTATTTCTTCGTAATTTGCTCAGTAGCATTGGGCAGCAATCGTTTCGTCTACTTTTATTGTAGCTTTGTACCATTTGCCATTGTGTTTGAATATATGAGTAGATGTTTTATTATTGCTTGCAGAACCATATCCACTTATTCTTTCACTTAATCTATGTCTTAGCTTATCAACTTGGAATTGGGCAACCATCAAATTTCCAACGATGTTTTCAAATTCTAGATCTCCTTCTTCTTCTTCAATATTTGGAACCTGATGGTTGTTGCTATTGTTTAAATTATTTCTGTTGTTATTATTATTAATAATATTTATTCTCAATTTGCTAGATAGTATCCTGTCTTATGTTCTTTTATGAAAATGATGGCTTTTTGGTTTACATACGTATACTCTACTATTTCGTGTTCTTGGTTTAGAATAATAGTACTACTCATTACTATTTTATTCTCTACATTGCCAGATTCGTATTTTTGGCAATGTTTTTGGAAACTTTACTTCCGAGAATGAACGCAACAGCCTTCTAAGAAGTGCTGTAAAAGATGGAATTCAAGAGTCTGTAAGGGTTTTCACACGTACAGGACTCTAACTATGGAGCGTCAAAAAATGTTAAGGGTTTTGTAGATGACTTTGGTGAAAATATTAGAAGTAGATTTTCATTAATTAATGGCAGATTGGAAGATAATCGTACAAATATGAATGTGGGGATACCAAACGTCTACATAGGAGCATGGAATACTATTGCAGGCTTAAGGGACGCATTTAGCACTACTATAACAGTCCCATGTAGGGATTATTATGATCGTTCGGCATAACAAGTATACTTGGACTTTTCTATAATCCTACCATTGGAAATGACTGCATCAATTCTTCCGATATACTCGATATCTTCTATACGATTGGCAGACAGGTTCAGTATATCTTTTTGTTTGTCTGGTTCAATAGTGCCTGTCTGATTAAATATCCTGAGTACCTTAGCACCATTGTTAGTAGCGTTCTCTAAGAATTTCTGTAGTTGATCAGGATAGATAACAGTAAGGCCATCTGGCCTCAAAGTCAGAAGCTATCTTGGCAGTGGATCCTACTCCAATGCATGACAAAAGCCCCCCACATTGCTGTTTGATTGCATTTTTTACGATATTATTTATGCCCTTGAGCTGAGTATTATTATTATTATAGGCATTAGCATAGTTTGATATTCATCTTTTGGTTTCAATGCTCGAATCTGGCAATTTGCAACAATAACTCGATCTTATTATTATTATTATTATGATGAAGGTCTGATTCTGCCGTCATTATTTCTTACTGTCGCCATGTTTCTCATAAAATGCTTACTGTGCGATGTTAGTACAAAAAATGATTAACTCTTTTAAATTGACAAAATAATTATTTTTTCAGATACAATTTTTTACTTCTCTAGCTCATTCTGGACAATGGAAATGGTGAAGGTAATAATACGGCCTTAGTTAGTCGTAGTTGTAGGTGTAATAAAGAGGCATCTAATATTCATCTGGTATTTACTCTTTCACTTCCCATTCTTCTTGAATTGTCAAGAAACATACTGGCCAATGTCTCAACTTTAGGTTTTAGGTGTTCTTCACCTTTCCATACTTCGAGTATTTCTTGCTTTGGCAAGACCCAAATTCGCATTCTATCAACAATTACAACAAATGCAACAGCTGCTGCTACGACAGTTGAAGGAGAAGAAGAGTGATCTCCGTCTATTAGCAATAATACAGGCAGCTGCTATCTTACCAATAACTGGTAGCAATGGTAACAGAAGGGGTAGTTTTATGATTCCATTTTATTCTATATATTAGAAAAATAAGGTGTATATGATATTAACAAAACAAGAAAGAAAGAGCATAGCACAAAAAAAATATAAACTAATCAACTCCCAAATTACCACCACAAGCACAATAACCAAATTCATCGATTCGTGAATTACAGAAGGGACATACTCCATTGTAGTCATCGGCATTTCCTGTACCTCCATAAATGACCTCTTCGGCATTTTTCCCCCAAGTTTTCTTATGGATATTTATGTCGTCAGGAATCTCATTATTATTCATCTAATATTCCTTAATCGCCTACTACAGTATAAGTATTTTATCTTGTAGGAGACAAATTCATAATTTTTTATGTAAATCAAATATAAAATATAATATTTATAAAATAATAATAAGAACTTGTATTATTTATCAATGCACGGTAACAAGAGGTAATAGTTTCTATTGATGCCTACAGAGCGTTGGATAATCCCAAATTCATACTAATCGATGAAGGCGACTTTTTTAGAAAAGGAGAGCAAGAAGATGTAAGACATGTATCAGAAAGATACATTGCAAAATCAGACCCTTACATTGTGATGATATCAACACCTAATGGTCCTGGAGGCCTATTTGAAAGCATAGAAAAAGAACCAGAAGAGACATGCATTTACAAGCGTTTATTGTTGGATTATACTTATGGTATTGACAAAATATACACTAGACAAGAAATAGAAAAAGCAAAGGCATCTCCAAGTTTTGAGCGGGAATATAACCTAAAATATTTGGGAGGTATTGGCAATGTGTTTAGTCCTGCTGATATTGACGATGCTATTAAAGAATATCATATAGCACAAAATCCTACTCTTATTCAAGGAGTAATGGGATTAGATCCTGGATGGGGTACAAGTGCATTTGGTATAGTTATAACCCATTTCGTAGATGGCCTTATTCAGAGTAGTACATGCCGATGAACATAGTAGATCTGGTCATAGTGAGATGTTAGAGGTTGTCTGGGATCTTATCATAAAATATAATGTCACCAAAGTGTTAGTCGATTCTTCTGCGCCTTCATTTATCAGAGCACTCAAAATACAACTTAGAGCTGTATGCTCTTATTGGTATAATAACAAAATGTTTTGAGGATTTTTAAAGTTGCCAAGGAAAGCTCAATACCGAAGAAGATTAATTTCGGTTAAAGGTAATTCAAGACGACGACGATTAAGAGGAAGAATAAACGTAATAGTATTATAATTGAATGCGCGTATAATATATAATATCATATAATATGCACGTAGTTACCGATAACGATCTTCATTTGTATAATTCAACAACTCATCATCATAATAGTGGAAAGTTTAGATGCCCCTATTGCAATCGCGGAAGACGAGCGTCAAAGTCACATCAGCAGAGAGCATAAAGGTGATATTATCTTAAAGCAATATGACAATCTCAGTAACTAGAGATAAGAACAACAGCGGTTCTTAGACCGTTTCAAAGATAATTAAATAAAAATAAAAAAGAATAAGCATCACTCAAATAAGAAGAAGGAGGTTGAAGATCAAACCGTATATTTTGATAATCGTGACTACGATTGTAATCACGAACACTCATAATTGATGCGTCTGGTCTAACAGTGTCAAAGAAGGTTCTTTAACTGATGTATCGATCCATAGTTAATTTCTATGTATATGTATTAATAATTATCTAAATTTGACAGATTCCATTTTTCCATTATTTGCTTTTACTATTACCTTGTCGAAATTCATGTCCTGGGATTCAGGAGTAATCATAACTGATGAAAATGGACCCATATCCCCTATATGTTGAATTCCTCCTTTCTCACCAAACTGCACAGTTACATCGTTTATTGTTTCAAAGTTGTTATTTGATACCTTTATGCTTATGGTCTGTATTGTTCCTACTCCTTCGCTTCGTTGTATGATTTCTATGTTTAATCCATATCTTGGTATGAATACAGATAAGAATACTATAGCAACTATTACAAAGCCTATTCTTATTGCAAATTTAGCAATTCTGATACGATTCCATTTTCTGGGAATTTTTCCTGCACTATCATTACCACCACCAAATCCACTAGACCGATCATCCCATCTACCCATCGGTTAAAATTCCCTTAATTATACATTATTGAGGCAGATAATATAACAATTGTGTGGATTTTTAATATACATCTTAGAGAATTACAATAATCACTGTATTTGATCAATTAAGCAAGAACAAAGATATTATAGACTATATGTCTACGGTTATACAACTAGGGAGGTTACAGAAATATTGTATGGTAACTGTTCCATTGCACTGCATCGTAAATTGATAAAGGCAAAAAAGATGTTTGGTGCAAATTGACATAGGATTTGAGGATGTGCACACATAATTGTCAACGATTATAGAAACTCGTCAATTAGGTTTGTTTGGAATATTACCACCAACAGGACTGCTTATAGCAATATGCCAAGTCAGATTTGCTAAATTGCAAACGGCATTTTCGCATTTGTGGAGAATAATCGAAGGCCAATGGAACTTGGTAGTGCGGACACGCAGAGCCTAATAAAGCTCACTATGAACTTGCAATAGCAATATTTGTGCATTCGTTATAACTAAATATTAAATCGTTCTTATTGATGGAATGTTTCAACCGGCCTTATTACTCAGCTTTCTATAGATAACATGTGTTCACACTGTCCAAATTTCTCCCTGATGAGGGATGGTGTGTGCTAAGGTACTTACTTAGATATATTAGATGGAGAGATTTCTGTGTGGTTAGTCCATACTGTCGTAGTAGGAATGTAAAGAAAGACGGTCATTATCGTTCATATCAAAAGTACTTTTGCAAACAGTGTAAAAAGTCGTTCAACGATAAAACAGGTACAATATTTCACTATTCACATACACCATTGAAATTATGGTTCTTGGCATTATACCTATTCTTTGTACTGTGGCCTGGGTGTTCTATACACGAAACATCACTAGAAGTAGGTGTATCATATTACAGATGTTACAAATTTATCAGAATCTGTCATGGAGAGACTAATATCATCATCTTCTACGTTAGGTGGTGTTAAACTTAGGCTGCCTGGAAGACCACCACGACGTAGAGGATTGAAACCTTGGAGAGGAAGAGGTACCTATGAAAAGGAATATCCAATGATAACATGTATACATCAGGGAGGAGGAATGACATACTGAATGAAATCAAAGAAAGAAGAGAGACAGAACTAGAAACACTTCTAGGTAAATTGATGATGGTTGCTCAATTTCAGAATAAGATTTCCTCAAAAAATAAGAGGTGTTTGAATTATGTCTGATTCTACAGATGGCTAATTGATAATTCTAGCTTGCTTTTTAAATCCTTGAATCTGTTCCTGAGAGTCATTTCTGTTACTCCTGCTGCCTTGTGCAATATCATTTTGAGTCTTATTTTTTTCGCCAGTCTTAAGACATGATAAGTAAAGAATAGTAGCTGCTAATCCCATTGGACTTTTTCCAGCAGATAATAACAATATTTCATCTTTTTTTCTGACTTCATTCATTATACTTATTGCTTGACGTTTCGTTTTTTCGCTTAGATTAGCTATATTTGCAACTTTGGCAATACACTTCATTTGATCGACTAATGGAACTTTCAAGTCAAGTTCGACAAGTAATAATCTGTACGCTTTTGCTAAATGTTTGCGTTTGATGTAGATTTATTTGGAGTGTATCGAAGGCGGCAGTAGCACACCATTCTGGTCTGGTTATATCTTGAGTATTGTCTGAAATTATCATACCACATTTCTTACAAATAATCTCTCCTCTCTTAGAGATGACCTAATATGCGCCATCGTATCATAGGCTAGTTTTACATATCAGCAACCGACAGCTAACGGCTTCTAGTGTCGCCTGTCAAGTTAACAGAACCATTTAGATAACTTAATTTATTAAAAAGACCAGCAGGAGGTGTGTGGCATCGATTAAGAACGATAATAATAATAATAATGAGCATATTTGTCCTCACTCAGACTCGAGCGAGCGAGTGGTCATCAGCAGAATATGCTTTAGAATACTTGGAAATTGCAGAGAAAATTCCACACAAGAATGAAGGAGAAAAAGTTCTTCTTGAATATATTCCAGCAGGTGCTAAAAGAATACTTGACTTGGGAACAGGTGACGGTAGGCTAATCAAACTAATAAAGTCGAAGAAACAACAACAGCAATTGTCTGCTTCCCCATCCACATCATTGTCACCATTAACCCCTGAAATCACGGTAGTTGATGTTTCACCTACTATGCTAGAAAAAGTGAGAAATTATTTTAAACATGATAGTAATGATCTAAGAATAATAGAACATGATCTTTCATATCCTATTTCAAGCAAATTAATGGCAGAAGATAAAGATGGACAACGAGAAGCACAATTTGATGCCATAGTTTCTGGACTTGCAATACATCACCTCACTCATGATCGCAAGTATTCGCTTTACAGGGAGATTTATGGCTTATTGAGGCCTGGAGGGGTATTTTGTAACTTTGACCATGTTGCTTCGCCGACGCCAAGCCTGCATAGACAATTCTTGGCAAAAACCGCATGCAAAAAAGAAGACAAGTCTAATAAACTATTAGACATACAAACACGCTCAAATGGTTGCAGGAAATTGGTTTTATCGATGTGGATTGTTATTGGAAGTGGCTTGAACTGGCACTTTTAGTAGGTGTTAAACCAATTTGAGTTCATGACTAACTAGATGATCTCAGCCTGCACCTGCTGCAGCTGCTGCCTCCTGCTGCTGAGCCTGTTGTTGAACCTTCTGCTCCTGCGTCACCTATACTAGTAGAAGGAGTGATACCCTTAGCTGTATCAAGACAGTTTGTAACTACTTTGTGGGTGAGGCCCTGTGATTTGTTTGCTGTGGTTATACAACTTATGAATGAATTTAACTCCTTTTTAGGCTGAGCCTTGGGATTGGTAGTGGTCCTAGCAGCTGCAGAAGAAGCAAAGAACTCCACTGTTGCTGCCTACCTGTACTTGTCTTTGAAGCTGCCAACGCTAAGTAATAGTGGTTAAAGCTAGCTCCGTTGCAAGCGTTAAAGCTATTACTGATATCGCTACCAAAATAGCATAAGAACTCGAGTTTTTGTATGACATGAAATCGCTTCACCATAATACATCTTTTAATATTCCTTAACTTAGTTACCTACTAACTAACTTAAGATTGCCTACGCTCTTCTAACAAATCCTTTTTCTTTGAAAGTATCAAAAGTACATATATTGATGATGGATTTAATTCATCTTTGACTATACTTCAGGGCATGTTAGTTCCTGCCAGCATTCTAAACAGTAATCACCACTATCTTGATAAATCTCTGATACTTTGTTTTTACAATGGTCACAGTATGGAGGAGAAAAGTAGTTCTTCTTACCGCTACTATTATTATTTTTGTTGTTGTCTTTGTTCATTGCAATCGCATATCCTAGCTCAAAAGAAAAGCTCAAAAGCGTTCCGTTGTCATGTATGTTGACCAATTGTAGTTATTGGTTGACCAATCTTTCTTTATCTCCTCTTTGCCAATTATTGATAATTATATTGCGAAACGTCAGATCAAAAATCGAGCATCGAAGATCGCAGGTCAGCAGTCGGCTACATGGCAACTGTAATCAATACATTGCTTTCTTTTTAGGGAAAAGGTATTGGTAGATGGAAAGGTGTGGAATCTTTTGCAGGATGATGAGTCTTTTTACTATGTGTGCAGGTAACAATATCACCTCCACTACATTTGTTGTGGTTAGCAACACCAGTAGTAGCAGCACTTGATTGTTGCTGCAACAATATTGCTACTGAAAAGGCTCCTCCTCCTATTACTACTATTAGCGCTGCCATTGTTAGCAGTATTGTTATGATGATAATAGGTAGTCTTCCTCCTCAAATTTCCTATCCTTTTTCATCAAATATATTGACTTTGGCAATTATTGCTGTATTCTTTCTTAAGGAAGTTATTTCTAAATTACCTGTAGTACATTGGTCTGGCAAGGATATTACGTATACCATTAGCTCAGTACTTATTCTCTATAATATCATGCTGCCTCTCTGTGGAAATTGTAATTTTAATTAAGTAATCTGCTGCTGCTAGATCATTAGAGTGGTACTTCTTAGAAACCAAGTAACGGATTGTTATTGTTATCTTGAAGGCCTATTTTCTAGGAATTTCATTAACTTGACTATATATGGAATATCTCTATAAAACTTGCTTTCTTAATATGAATATCAAACAACATTTTTTGTGTATAGGCTTTAAGGTGAGGATCTTGTGTAGCTTCTGATAATTTGCCCATTTCTCTGATATTCTTTTCTTGTTCTTCTTCTTATTTTGAAAGGCACTTGCTATTTGTCGTCTCCTCCACCACACACTTCATCCTCTTCACACACTCTCACTATTAACAAAAATTGCAGTAAATAAAATAATACTGGAACCATAGCATTAAGATTAACCATGGGGGACGTGGTTACATAAGACGCACAATCTCTTTATTATTCAAAGACGGATACCTGAAGCATACCAATTGCCATGAGATGATTCTTGAAATACAATTATCACATCTTTTTTCGGTATGTTCAATATTTTTACTACATCATCAGTAATTGCCTCTGCCAATCGGTCTTTTTCCCTTTGAGTTCTCCCACCATACATCGCCACCGTGATTATAGGCATATTAATAATAATTGCCAAAATTAATACAAAAGGTTATCGTAAGCTACCATCTAGACAGGAGGATGGTATAATGCTTATTGTTATTTTAAAAGCAAGAAGCATATATACGACAATCAAAAATATTAGATGACATACTCACTATTTGTCAGCTATAAGACATGTTCTCGAAGAAGATAAGAGTAATAATAAAATGCATAAAGATAGAAAGCAAGAAGGTTTTTGACGATTTTCCTGCAATAAGATCATTAAAAGGAACCTATAATAATATACCCTCCTATACTCAATCTATAATTTTTTGAAATTTGGAAGAATATAATCGGAATGTTTGTATATTCAATACCAGTTGTATAGGTTTTCTATATTCGTACAATATTTGATGAAATGTCGATCTCAGGTCAACATATTAGAAATTACGATCCCCAGTTTTTCCCACGCGTGATGATAAGCATCTGTTAACCGATCCAGTTCATACAAAGCATAATGTCTAGCTGAAACGGATTTTGCACGACCTGCTAAAATGTCAGCCTCATTCATATCCATAACTCATCACATTATAGTGAATCTTTCTCAATTCAACAAATTTAACATTCGTAATTCTTTTAGTGAGTTTGTGAGCAACGTCCAGGGCTCCTTTGTCAAAGTTCGGAGCTTTTCAGAATTGTTCAAAAATTAAAGTTGTGCAAGAAAAATAAGAACTGAAAAAGAGTTTTACAAACTACTCAATAGCAGCGGGTTTGATATTGCTAATATAATACGATCGCCAGACTATGCAAACTTTTTGAGTATTATCGAAGCAACACCATCTTCATAATAGTAGGTTATAGAGCGTGTTGTCTGCACCACTAATTCTAAGCACTGAGAAGGAATAATCCATTGAGCATATGCATCATCATTTGCTTTTGTAACTATTACTAATAGCAACTCACAAACAATAATGGTTAATGACAACTCCATGCTTTGCAAACGGCATACAATGACAGTTTGCAAAATGAAATAGATACCATAGAATGGTTTTTAAAATATATAGTACAAAAAAAGATTCAAACTGATAAACTAGAAGTTATCGTTCAAGACAAAATTGCTGACCTGAAGATTAGGATGGATAATGCCATACACAGAGAAGTTACAGACTTTTTATTTACAAAGATCGAAACTCTGAGATGGGTTTTGTATGTTATTCACAGTATTAACAAAGGATCGCTAATAGTAGTATGATAGAAAAAGGAGGAAAAGACAGTTTTATGTCTAGCGCCTGTCAGCATGAATGCAAATTGATGGATCTGTATTTTCTTTGCCCATTTGAAAACCTCCTTTTGAACGACTCGAACTATTTTGTCAAAGAGTAACTTGCAGTAAGGATATCACGACATTTTAAGACTCCGCCTTGAATAATAATGCAGTTGTCTGGAACCATCCTACTATCTAATGCTACTCCTCCACCTTGCACGTCACACATTTCATAGCTTGTGCGCACACATTTCATAGCTTGTGTTTGATTTAATGTACCCATATCTTTCATTCCTAGCATTGACAATTGCAGATAAGCTAGGTTCATCTGATTAAATGCTTCTGTAGTATTACCTTTCTTCAGTGCTTGGTCGGCTATCATAAGGTGTAACTTTGCCAATTCTTCCATAGCAAAATTCATACTCGTGCTGTTA
This sequence comes from uncultured Nitrososphaeraceae archaeon, assembly GCA_963825865.1. Classification (GTDB taxonomy): domain Archaea; phylum Thermoproteota; class Nitrososphaeria; order Nitrososphaerales; family Nitrososphaeraceae; genus CAWGVG01. The sequence continues at coordinate 25,580 of CAWGVG010000008.1, forward strand.
GTATTATTACTGTTATTAACCTGTGCTGATACAGAATAAACTGAGTCATTCTGAGGTATGGTTGTTACTAGTATCGATATCAATACTACACTAACAACTATTGCTAATGTTGTTGATGTTTTTGTAAACATACAGCCTTAACAATAACTAATATTGTATATATTTGTAAAGCAAGTCTATGCTGTATATGTTATGCACACAATGTGAGAGAAAGCTATGTAATTAGAAGATGTAGTTAAAAGAAGTCTAAAGACGTCAAATTTCAGAGGACAAGAGAAGATTCAGTAACCAAAACCTGTAGGCTGCATGATCCAGATTGATGATTATTATGGTGGATTATGAAAGTGCCTGTATAGTAAAGGTTATCATTAAGTTCGTTCAGATGACATCCATGACGAATCCAAAGAAGGGGATTCAATCTCAGGGTTCAAATCCCACCCAGTCCACCTACATAATGGGTTCATATACTAGTTGAAGAAATTACAAACCAAGAATAAAGGAGGAGGATTTAGTTAATAGATGCCAGTCAAGTTATCTACAACAGTTAACAAAATCTCTTTGATAGGTAATTCTACTAATGTATCTCTAATCCAAGACTTCTATGAATATTTGAAAAATACTGGTGCCTCTGAAAAACACATAAATAATAATCTTAAAGCTATCATGAACTTTGCAAATCATATTGACCCTGATGCTACTTTTTTTGATATCAAAAGGACAGAGCAAATTATCAAATTTCTAGATACGAAAATTAAAACCATCGAAGAAGATCCTGATGCGAGATGGATTACTACTTGGAACCATTACTTAAGCCATATAAAATATTTTTTTAGGTGGCTCTATAACGCCTATCACAAGAAAAATTCCGAAAGTTTTTCTGCTGTTAACGAGAGTTGTTATGATTGTCCTTCATCTTTCTATGATTGGCAAACACCTTCGTTTATCCAAATTAGAAAAAAGAAGACAAAACGAACCAGTCCTTATTTAGAGACAGAATTGTGGGAACGTGACGAACTTTTATGTATTCTAAAATACGAGCCATCAAAACGTAATAAAGCTGCTTTGACATTATTTTGGGATTTGGATGCAAGAAATCATGAGGTCACTTTATTAAAAATTAAACACATAAGATTGAAAGAGCGTTATGGTGAGGGAGAAATTCCTCATGAAGCAAAGACTGGAACTGGCCCTATATTACTGACATGTTCAAAACTAAAAAATGGAATCCATATTGCATAAGACATTCTGCTATCACTTCCGATTCTGATTACTTACCTGAATATGCTCTAAAGAAAAAAGTAAGATGGTCTATGAATTCAAAGCAAAGCGCTAGGTACATCAAGAGAAGGATGGGTAATGATTTAAAGCAGAAAATACTTGTTCAAAATGGCATTATTTCAGAACAAGAGTTAGAGAAGAAACCATCAATTCTTAATTGTCCGAGATGCAGTTTGGTTAATGCAATAGAAAACAAGTACTGTTCTAAATGCAGTTATCCATTAGTTCCGTCTGCATTTGACGAAATCAAGGATGCTGAAAATAAAAAGATTCAACAAATACAAGACAAATACGAACAAGATATGCAAAAAATGCGTGAAGAGATGCATCAGAACTTTAGTCAGATCATATCATTGATAAATCAAAATCCACAATTGGCAAACATTAAACCAGAAGTTTTATCAAAGAAAGTGATGATAGAATAGAAATAAAAATAAGGCTCAAACATTGTCATCATATGTAATTTGTTCGGTTTTGGGTTTGTAGTTTGATTCTGGCATATTTTCCAATACTATCCTCCAATCTTTTAGGTCTTTGTTATAATAAGTAGGATATATCAGCGGCAGTATAGGATAACTTATCTTCCAAAGTAGATCTAGAACTGGCTCTGCATAACGACTTAACCCATATTCTTCAAACGTTTCTAGCATAGAACGGATGTGAACGTCAAGAAATTGATCTAGAGAAGCAAAAAGCTGGCCGATTAAGCCAAAAGGAGGCTAATTCTGCTCCAGTCTCTGCAGCACCAGAGAAGAAAGAAGAAGAAGAAATTATGATTGATACTCAAGGAAAACCTATTGGGAAAGCTACTACACAACCACTAACTACAACGAAGGCAACTGTTGCTCATTCTTCCCAAACATCTGATAATAGCGAAGATCAATTACAAAATGACGACAATCTATTGCACTTTGAATTTTTCATTCCGTCAAAAGATGTTCAATATTATATATTTACACCTCTTGATGAAGGCGGAGATGTAGAAGACAAAGATCAGTTCTGGATCAATGGTATACTTGACAAACATACCGGTGAAGTCATTTCTGCCACTATAGGAAGAAGATCACGACCGGAGTAGAAGTACGAGATGAGTCTCTTTTATTTTTACCATAATAAGGTGTTTCGAAGCCCAGAGTCAGCAGTAGTCCATTGGAGTTCAATAGGTTGTGATAGTTCACAAATGAACTCTAGATTGTCATTATATCAATCAGACAAATTTAAAGGCTGTAACAGAAGAGGCTGTAACCAGAAACCAATCAAGTATTTGAGAATAAAATACGTTAACAAAATTGGGAGTTTCTGCGATAGATGTGTTAATGATTTGTTGGAGTCTGAACTTGCAGAGGATATAGGAGAAAGTACCAGCTTCCGTCCTTCGGTGGAGGTCATCTAAATGGAATCTTTCCCGACATCCAGTAAATCTGAAAGGGCTAAAGATTCCGACAATACACTACAAGTGGACAACAAATTTACACCACTAGTGTTAGTGCCACAACAACTTTTTGGCCGGAATTATATCTCAGCAAATGGGATGAACGAGCTAGCAATTAGGACCAAGAAAGGAAAAGGAATAACATTGCAGTATTTAATCGAAAAGGGTCTTGTACAGCATAAAAGACAAGCCCAAGATACACTGAAGTACCATCTCAGAAAAGGAACAGTATTTACATTAGGGGACAAAAGACCTCAGCAGTACTATCCTACTGCTATTAAATCTGAAATAATTCAAAATCAACAAAGGAATACACCAATACATCCCACAGGGGTAGGCATGCTATCACTGTCTCCTCTCTCGCAATCTTTCGAGTATATGACAATTCATACCTTGGAAGGATATGTTCTTCCACTACTTCCAAAAGCACTTCTGTTTATCCATAACATGCATTTCAAAACAAAGCGCATCAGCATTCACGATAGGAGCAACAGGATAGCACATAGTATATGCATACACCTTGACTACAAGTCACCTAAAGAGGCAGATAAAGATCTAAATATCCAGAATTGGCTAAAAAAGGTTATTTGATAGATTATGTAATAATATACTTATCTATTGATAAATGAAGACATTAGATGTCAGATCTGCAACTGATGAATACATGTCTACTCATTCACTTACATTTTCTACACCGGATTTGATATTAAAAGAATTTGTGATATGGCTGTGTGAGCAAGTAAGCACTAGAGACGAAAAAGAACAGATTCCAAGGATAATGCTTTATCTTAAAGATAAGGATGATAGACATGGTAAAGGGGAAAAAGAGTCACTATATCAAAAAGATACAATAATTAATCAACGTAACACAGTTACAGAGGTTTATGGTGGATTATCAACACCACCACCATCCTCATCTAACCTTAGCGGCAACGTAATTTCCTCAAAACCAAGTCCATCGAATAGGGAACCACACAATAAGCCAGAATCCAAATTTTGCATTGAATGTGGGTCAAAGCTTAAGACAAGATCCAAATTCTGTATAAAATGCGGAACCAAACAAGAATGAGAAGATTAAACGAATGTAATTGCGGCTCGTTGAAGTAACTTACTATAAATATATATGATGATATTTTTATCCGTGTTGAAGCTCAAACAGAGTAATATCAGAGTTTACTAAAATTCTACTTACCTGATCCTCCAATTCAAGTGATGGGTCCCAATTTGTTGTGGCATATTGGTGGTGGGGAAGGAGGGATACCACAGATTATTTTATACTAAAGCATCGTTTCTGTAGATAACTCTGATTGCTTCCAAAGTCCTTCAAGTATAGAAACATATGATAGAACATCGTATGAGTTCTCAGCAAAGTCATCCTTTGTTTCTATAATTAAACAATCTTTTTTGTCGATTAACATAATTGTAATTCTAAAACGTAAACTCTCATCGGCAATTAGAAATGTACATGCAATAGAGGCTTTAGATATGACGGCTAAAGTAGATCCAAATTCGGGAAATATCAAAGAATATAGAATAGGAATAAAATTAGCGTTTGGTGTTGAAAGGTAATAATAACAATATGGTGCGCGAAAGTATCTACTAATCAAAAACAATGAATCTTTCTGCTGCATATGGGGATAGTCTCAATGTCTCATCCAGGTGACAGTCGCGACTGATCCAACTGGGACCAGCGTGACAAAGTCCTGGGGTCAGGTGTAATTTTTGGAATTGAACGGCTCACCTGCGCTTTTTGTGTCGTGACTACCATGCAGTATCGTTAGTGCCATAGGTAAGTAAGTATGACTACGTTGTGCCCCTAGAGTATACTGAGAATAATCTGTAACAAACGGAACAGGGAATTAATATTATCCTTGAAATCTTCAAACACCCAGATTGGTCTTCCCGCTCCCGCAGCAACCCCTGCTTCAAAAACGTTATGAGTAGATCTCTTGCGTAATTAGCAGCTATAGTCTAACACCCTACTTGTTTTAGCCGTCTTCTTAGATTGAAATGCTGTCAGACTGTATAACTCTGAAGTTCAGGAGACCGGATATTATATCAGATACGTTATTGTACTTCCTTAATCTGTTTCTAAATTTAGTACCCATTATTCCAAACTTTTTGATCTTACATATGGTATGTTCTACTATGATCCTTAGCCTAGAATGATTCTTGTTGTAAGTTCTTTCATCACATGAAAGCAATGTACCCTTTTTCTTTTTGATACGAAGTACAGACTTTACAGTGGGAAAGTCCTTTTCAATGCCAAGATAACCAAGATCAACTATGTTTTCAACTTGTGATGGAGTTATAGAATGATTGTGTTTGTAAATGTCATAATCATGTTTTCTTCCACTTCTGTGACCTGTCTTATGCAGTATCAATCCTTCACTGTTTACCATCAATTGTGTCTTGACAGTATGTTTCTTCTTTCTACCTGAATAGTAACTCTTCCTTCTTCTTTTGTTCTTAGGTCTTGGAATTTCTTGTTCTGTAGAGTCTATGAAAGCCTTGAATCCAGGAAAGTACTCTTCTACTTCATCTATAGTTCTTAATCTCCTAGTACGTTTGTATATCTTCTTTGGCAATGGAATACACTCCTTGATAAGTGGTTCCATCATTGATATATCTCTACAAACATTGCTTTGATCAAGGTCAAACAGAAATCCTGATAATGTATATGTAATGTATAATCTGTAGTATACTAGAAGCATAACGAATCTTTCTTTAACTTTAAGCTTAAATGGTCTACCAGCACCTATATCCCGTATTCTCGTCCTTGATAGAAGACGTCTTCTTTCGTGCTCTTCGTAGTTATGTTCAATTTCGTTACAAATGGATTCAAATTCAGATACAGTTACTCCGGTAAATGACCTGAATATCAAAGGTTTCTTACATAATTTGCTATAGGACATCAAAGAGCTTGTCAGATAGATATCCTATGTGAAGAGGAATATAGCTCTAAGCTTCTAATTACACAAGAGATCTAATATACTCAGTTGGTGATACTTGTATCTGTAATTGTGTACAGAATTGCTCCAAAGTAGGTATACCCTGTAATAGTTGTCTTATTTGTTCAGCGTTAAGGAACTTAGTGTAACATTGTTCGCAAGTTAGTTTTACTGGGTGTGCTTGTGCTGCCGCTGCTCCTTCCTGTGTACAAGTTGCATTTTCACCTGGATGAGCTTCCACAACTTCATTTTTTACCACTCTTTCTTAACATAGTCTTTTAGTCCTGTAAAGTCAATCATGACACAAAGCTCATCTACAACAACTCATGCATTATGTCCTGGATGAATACAGCGATATCTACAGGTCAGTCTTCATCTTCTCTTTTATCATCCACTACAACTTTAATTCTCCTGAGATTATTACTCTGATGTATGAGGAGCCTTACAGTCATACGTTAAATCATGACGCTATCTTCGACATATTCCAGATACCTGATAAGATAAACCAGATCTATAGACTTTTTTTATAAGTACTCATATGTTGTAGATTTCTCTTGCTCCACTATTACGTAATAGTGCTGATTGTCAATCTTTAATTATCCTGCTCCTCGTTATCAATTTCTGGTTGAATAAATGTATTTTCTTTTCTACATGTGCGAGTCTGATTAACGGCTGCTGCTCCTGCTATTGGACGTGATCCCATATGACTTTGTTGTTGTTCATTAGATGGTGGCAGCATTGGGAATGATGATGGTAATGGTGATTTGCTAAAAGTGCAATCAGTGATAACTTTGTTTATGCTATCTTTTACTAATTTATTGAAAAGTTTTTGAGCTTCGTCTACTATCAGAGCCATATTAGCTTCCGTATTATAGTCTGGTGATGAGTCTGTTGTGATTGTTGTTGTATTCGTCCTCCATACATATAGGAGGCAGTGTAATCCTGGCCATCACTGTTGTAACAATCTATTATTGAAGGAAGCATATTGTAAAAAAGTGACGTAAATCTTTCTGGGTTATTTGTTATGGACTCAGTTATTGACAAAAGCGCATATCTTAGCAACACTTTTACGTTTGAAATAACACCAAGTACTTCTTCTCCAACAGATTTTATGACTTTGAAATATTCTTCGTTATTGTCCTGAAAGTCATTTACAAGTGCTTCTAGATTCATCTTTTTTTGGTGTAGCTCAGCCATGTGTCTCTTTTCTTGTTCACAGGATAAACTACAAGAGTCCAATGTATTCTGTAAATCTGATATATGGTCGCTCAACTCCTGAAGAGTTCTGGCTGAATTCTGATTACCTGGCTTGTAAGGATGCTTCTTCTCTTTTGAGCTTTTCACACCTATATTCCACTGATGATAGATCATCATTAGCAATTGTAAGAAGTCTGACCACCTGTTGTGCATCCATACGTGCCACCTTAGACAAAATGTACAAATTTACAAAAGGGTCAATGTCATCTTTAATTTTATCATAAATCCGACAAAGACTGTCAAGCTGAGTTAAGCTTGCAGTACTCCATATAGTATTTGTTTACTTCAGGCTCTCTTAGGTTCAATGCAATAGCTACTTGTGCCAGAGATTCTACGTTCAGAAAATAGCTTGTAAGCTTGAGAGGATATAGACATCTTTTCTGTATTGCTCTCCCTGGGCTTTATTCTCTTTCTCTGCTTTTTTCAGAATGGCTCCTATCGCGCTAAATGACATCCTGGCTTCTTCAGCTATCTCACGTGTGTTTTTACCTTGATTGTATAATCTAGAACAAGTCTTTCCCTTTGCTGTCTTGTTAATACCATCTAACTTGTTTAATATATACACAATAAAAATAAAACAAAGAGCTGCTACCACCTGCTACCAATGTTGTTTCTCCTGCTCCCTCCTTATTACTGCCTGTTTTCATCTGTTTCCACCTGCTACCAGTTATTTCTAGTTTGAACTTAATATGCTAGCGATGTGTGTTGATCAGATAGACTAATCTTCATTATGACATACTCACAGAAAACACTAACTCCATTTGTGTCACTTATTTTTCACAATAAGAATCTTGTCAGTCCTGATGATTTATGCAAGCAAATCAAATGTGAAAAATGTATATACACATGATCTGTATTGACTAACTTAAGATAGAAATCCTCGGAGATTCTCCACAAACAAGAGGAAAAACCTTTGAAAGACTGATGGTAATAATACTTGATAAATTAGGTTACATTGACTTTATGCCTAATGTACGAACTACTGGCATGGAGCTTGATATACTTGCAAAACACAAGGTTACTAAAGAGCAAATTTTATGTGAATGCAAGGCGCATGATCATGAAATAGGGCCACAAGATCTCAACGACTTCTTTGGAAAACTTAATCATCAGCGTTCTAATAATCCATCTCTTAATGGTCTATTCTTCTCAGTTTCGGGCTTCTCAGGCAGTGCTATAAAATATCACAGAGAACTAAGTGATACTGACAAAGAGAATTTTAGAATATATGGAAATAGTGAAATAATAGATATTCTGAGAAACGCCAACCTATTTGCTTCGGATGAAAAACTCGACAACAAAATCAAAGATAATGCAGCAGATTATTCCATCGGGGAAAGATATATTGTGTACTCTTGAATCAGGAATTTATGTAATTCAGTTATTACTAATTGGTGGAAAGCCCCATAGTTACATTATTCTTACAAGAGAAGGAGATCTGGTCGATAAAACTATACAAGATGAAATTGCAAGACTAGACAGTACTATAAACTCTCTAACTATAATTGACTTACCAATTTTGGAAAAGATAATACTCAACCTACTTGATTTCAACAAAAAGACATCAAGCCAAGTTTCACAGGAAATTGTACAAACAAGGCAAGATGTTGAAGTTGCTCTGCAAGAACTAATACATCAGAAAATAGTTTGTGAAGAATCACTATCTAACTCAGAGAGACTAATTGGTATTAATAGAGATCTAGAGACGCTTACAAAACTAGTGAAAAAATTCTAATAGCAAAGCAGGAGTTTCATCTTATGTAGCCATATTTGAGAATCTTTGGGTACAATCTGATTTGTATGAGCAGCTAAAAATCAATGATAAGATGCAAAAGGAGTTTATCAATATAGCAGCCCATGAATTACGAACTCCCATTCAACCAATACTTGGCTTAACACAAGTTCTTTAATAAAATAAAAGATAGTGAACATCTTGAATTACTAGAAGTCGTCATTAAGAATGCAAGAAGGTTGCAGAGACTTACTGAAGATATTTTAGATGTTACAAAAATAGAAAGCCAATCACTAAATCTTAGGAAAGAAAAACTAAACCTAAATGATATGGTGGCAGTGGCTCTAGATGACTATAAGGATGAAATTGGAAAAACTAATGGTAAGTTGAAATTAGTGTACGAAGATAAAGAAAATGATAATACTCTTATTGTGGAAGCAGACAAAAATAGACTTTTCCAGGTTTTGGGTAATCTGTTAGCTAATGCAGTTAAATTCACCAAAGAAGGAGATATATCTGTGTCGATAGAAAAAAAAGACACTCAGGCTATAGTTAGTATAAAGGATACAGGTACAGGAATAGATCCTGAAATATATTCGAGGTTATTTACAAAGTTTACATCAAAATCCGTTACAGGTACCGGCTTAGGGTTGTATGTATCAAAGGGTATTGTAGAAGCTCATGGTGGTAGAATATGGGCTGAGAACAATGCTGATGGCAGAAAAGGTGCTACATTTTACTTTAGCCTACCGTTAAGGAAACAGTAGATATGATTTATTAATTTTAATAACATAGTGATTAATACTATAGTGATAAGGAAGCCTTTTTACAACTCTTCTGCCAGATATCCTAGACTACGATTACTCCATTTCCGAAGGTATCGTAATGGTCGGAAGCTTAACTGACGATATTATCGATATCCAACTGGCCGTCTTAACGAATGGACGAGTGACTACGGACAAAGTAGGCCCCCATCAAGACCTGCTTGCAACGTCCCCTTATTTAGGCTCTCCACATCCAAATGCCAGCTAACTGCACTCCACTTCCTTCCAGAGAGGATATTGCAATGCTGAAGTTTTTTTTGCCAATGCAAAATACCAAATGAAGTTTCAACGTTACTTACCCAGGGAAAATCAGGACTATCAAATTTTTTACAACTATATTCTAGATTTCTGATAACATTCAACGTATGAGGCAAAGCATGATACTTTAATCCAAGCGCCATACTTGATAGATTGAGCTTGGAAATGTGACCAGATCTAGAAAGAATATATAGTTTGTTGACCGGGAGGCCAACAATACTTTCATCCTTAAGAGCCTCTACAATCCTATTTTGCTTGTCTATTATCTTATCAATTTCTTGTGAATAATAGGAGAACTTTTGATTAAGCATTTTCATATACATATACTCGGTGCTAAATAACACAAATATTGCTACTTAGATTTTCTATTGCTTTAATTTTGTATCCTGATACTGCGTTAGTGAAAGGTTTTTTTACATTACTGTAGCTATTCTTATTATTGGTAATAGTATAGAACTTTTATTATATCAAAATGATCCTTTTTTACAACCAAATCAAATAGTCGATTGCTGCGACGATGGTTATACCCAAATGGATAAAGAACTCAATATTACCAACATTGCATAACATTCTTTTGCTAAGGCTAAAGCTTTGATCTTGTCACTCATTATACTGTTGTCTGTCTGGGACAAAGTCCACGCTTCTTTTAGAATACTGTTTAACCTACCAAGACATCTCATACTCTTCTGGCAGCCTTTCATCAATGTATCTCTTCTCTTCTCATCCTTTTCTTTGATTATTTAAGAGCGTGGCACTTAATCTCTAGCGTTATGCCAGAGGTTGTACTATAGGGGATTAAAATCAGACATCATCTAAAAGAGAACTTCTACTATTAGATTTGTATATCATATATCAAGAAGTTACTTACAGTGGCTGTAACTAGTCAGTGATAATTTACAATACTAGTAGTACTATCATCTAAATCTAAGTATATCTGTCTACAAGTTCTACACTTCAGCTAGCTACTTTACCGGCTCTATTTAGGTAGTTTTTGCAACAATCATCTGAGCAGAAGAATAGAACTCCCTTACTGGAGCTTGAGTACCTTACTGGAGCTTGAGGACCTTACTCCTTCAACTAGATCATTAAACTCTTTTCCGCATGAATTACAAAGTATGTACATATTTTATCTTGTGTATACTCTAAGAGTATCTATAAAGCCACCTATATACAGTTGTATCACCATTTAAGAATTACAGATTTTAAAAACCATGGATTTTAATATGGTATCTTTTCTTGCTATAGCTACAACGCCGATGACTAGCAGCATGGTAAAGAGTGAGGAACTGGGCGAGCAATTAAAGACAAACCTCGTGAGGGCTGTGCCGCTAGGGAGGATGGGCAATCCTGACGAAATCGCAAAAGCCGTCTCGTTCCTTGCGTCTGATGACAGCAGTTATGTTACCGGCATAGAACTGTTAGTAGATGGGGGTATGGCACAAATCTAAGTGATTCTTTTGAGCTAGTTCGTGTATTCCATACAGTGCGTAGTTAATAGTAACATTACCTTCCCCCAGCATGGGAAATACATACGCCACTGAGTTAATATATTTTAGATTGGTTCACACTTACATGAAGTTTGGCTTACAACACCCAATTTTTAGTTTCGATTATAGTAACCATAATAATACTTCTCAGATTGTTGATTCCTTAAAGAATCTTGTTACAAGAGCAGAAAATATAGGTTTTGATTCGTTTTGGGTAATGGATCATTTCCATCAGATTCCGTTTATAGGAAAACCAGAAGAACCTATGCTTGAAGGTTGGACAACTCTATCTGTACTTGCAGGCATAACCTCAAAAATAAAGCTGGGAACGCTTGTTACAGGTGTAATATACAGATATCCATCAGTTTTAGCAAAAATTGCTGCCACACTAGACGTGCTAAGTAAAGGAAGACTGTTTATGGGAATAGGTGCTTCTTATTTTGAAGGGGAGATCAGCTAAAGAAAATGTGGAGATAATATTTTCTGCAGCCAATGCATTCCATATTCTATTCATATTTGAAAATGCTAGATCAATGGCTTGATACATACAAGAAATTCCGTAAGAGGTAATTAGGGTCTTTGTAAACGAGGAGTTGTTTCTTACTAAATAATCAGAACGTTATTCATCATTATATGTTTTCTAATTTATGCAATTTACTGTAAATGCTTTGGGAACAACAATCGAAAAGCATATAGCTAAAAATATAAAATAAATATGGTATTACTAATGAATAACGTTAAGAAAACATTGTCTTCCAAATCAGAATCAGAAATCTCATACCTGTAGCAATAAAAAAGATGATTTTGTTACAATAACAGAAAAAATAAAACTAAAAAAGGATCAATACGAAATCCTAAAAATTATTTGTAATACATATCAGACTTCCCTTTCAGAATACATGCAAGAAGCATTAATTGAAGCAATGAAATTTGATATAGAAGAAGGTAACTTTTGCGATATTCTACTAGAGAAGATAGACGACGGTGACAAAAGTAAGAATAATTCTGTTCCTTCTTCCCCTGTTCCCGGGGTTAGGTCCCTGCATATAGAGGGGTTCAATAGTCTAACGTATTAAGATTATTTTTCTTTTTCTGGAATAGATCAAATCATTTGATCCTGTTGAATCTTTAGGTGTTATTTCAGTTGATTAAAAACAGTTGGTAAATCTAGTTCTGTCAAAAACTAAACTAAAAACTACTGAGCTAAAAAAACAAACATGTTTAAATAATAATCTCAGGATGTTAAGGCTATGCCAAAGTTCCTTGATGCTCATCCTCTGAAAGGTGTTGATGAAGAAACTTTAAGAAAAGCACAAAACTCTCCTAAAGATGAATTTGGAATCACACACGAGAACATGCTTTATAACAAAGAAGAAGACAAATGGTTTTGTCTCCTAGATGCTCCAAGTAAAGAAGCAGTTGAAAAGCATCACCAGAAAGCTGGTATCACCCCCGAATGGATTACAGAGGTAAAAACAACGACTTAAAGAAAGATACTATAAGCATATATCAGAAAAATAACAAAAGCTATTGCTGGATATAACATGTGATATATTTTTTAGTTTTCAGCATCCTTTATTTTAGCCAATGACAAGGCTTGTATTCTTTCTCTGGCATCTTACTGCGTATTAGATTTATCATAGTGCATCAATCAATAACTTCTGTGTGTAATGTTACTTCATAAAAGTTACTTTATGCATTTCAGGATTATATTAAAAAAGAGTTAACTGTTAAAGTAAAGGCAGAAGCTGTTTAACAGTATGAACAAATCGACAATTATAGAAGAAATGCAGCAAATCAGACGGTTAAGAATAATGGGTACACCACATGATCAAATCAAAAAGAGATTAAAGCTATCTAATCCTCAATATGCAAAACGAGTTGCAAACATAAACAAAATAGACAAAGAGTATATAGAAAACGAATTCCATGAAGAACTAGGCTCTGAAATACTAAACACGAAAGGCAGAATAGAATCTGTAATCCGAATGTGTGACCGTATGATGTCAGATGACAATAGCGATCCCTTTGCAAGACTAGACGCAGGTAGATTAACTATACATTGTTCAATTGAGCTCTGTTCAATTGACCATACTTTCAACAATCATTTTGTTATGCATATAGACACAAACAAATTCAGCCAATTCATTACATGCTCTAATTTGCAGTTATATTTTCTTCTTTCATTATTAATCATACTTACTGCTATCTTCAAAACGATAAAACTTCAAACCATAAGTGTTAAAAATTAAGAGCACTTGTAATCAGACAATATCATGCCAAAAGTGCATTTTATTTCCACATGTTTTTCAGTATGACTAGTAAAAGATGCAGCTGCTGCTGTAATAGCGTCTTGGATTTCATTTGTAATCTTTTGATTTATTAAATCCTTGCTCACAAAGGGATTGGGAAGGCTTGGTTGAGCAGCAGAAGGAGAAGTTGTACTGAGTGTTTGGCTGCTACTGCTGTTTACTATGTATCCTATGTTAGGATTCTTGTTAAAATCATCTACTATTGTTGAAGTTATCAAGTTCTTCGAATCACTCAAAGAAGAGATTTTACCAGCTATACTATAGTTAGCACTGAATCTGTCAAGTTGAACAGATGTTGAGGGGATTGAATATACACTGCTTAAATTAGTTGTTATTGTTATATTGGGTAGTTTGTTTGGAGATTGTATAGACTGAGGTGCAGGCTTTGTATTATTATTCAAAGCGTAGACGTTATCTACCCAAAGTAACCCTAAAAATAGAGCCGACATTGTCAAGGCTATAATCGCCGGGTGCCTCAATATCATATATCATGTTACCTATAAGTCTTATACTTAAGTTATCAGTAAGTTGGTTCTGAATATTGTTATAAGTGCATTTTATTTTGTTTACCAATTGCTGTGTGGCCTATCATATCGAAATAATTTGAGGAGTACTCTGTATTCAGTACTGGACTGGCTAGTGTATTAGCTGCACTGGTGTAATTTGGTACTCGCCTTTCAACAGTGTAGTAACAATGCACATATGGCTATTTCTGTAATCGTCATTTCTCAAGCACAGCCATGCCATCAGCCTAAGAAAAAATTCTGTAACTCCAAGTCCAGTACTCTTCTTTACCCATAAATGCTTGTGTTTGAAGTTATGATTTAGAATGTTAGAATGCCCGTTACCTAAAATGGAGTCGTATAACAGTTTTTCGTAGTCAAATAATGGCTTTTCTATTCTTCCCTTGGTAGGTAACCCAATAATATGATTAAAGCAGCAGTCTCCTTTTGTATTGACATCTTCTTGCTTGTGCTCTTCTACATTCCAGATCCAAAAAGGCTTATCTCTAGTATTTCGAATAGATCATTGTTTGAATTTCGTTGTTGCTCTTGCTGTGATTGTTGAACTAGCTTTTGTAAATCTTTGAACATCGCTTGAACATTATTACTAGGTCAGAGTTAGCTTTAGATTTTACTAAGAATTTTAAAAAATACGTACTCAAACCACAGTGGTATTGAAATACACCATAAGATGGTCGTAGTGGTATTAAAGTTCCTTAAACATATCTAACGGCTTTCTGTTCAGCTTGTTTTAACTCACTTCTTGTTTTTCTTGCCCTAAATCCCTCAACCTCAAGTCTAAAGATATTTGTTGCAATCATCGCCGCTACCTCTGTAGCGTTGGCTACATCGTGAAGCTTTGTGTTCCGATTAGTTGCTCTTTGCTCAAGGTTTCTAAAGAGTCGAGTGTATCTATCTTTGAGGATCTCCGCTTCAAATTCTAACACTTGCTCTGTCTTTTTCTCGGCAATATTCCCAAACATACTGCAGACTTTGGTTTTATAATAGTAGAACGTCCTTCGCTTGAGATTTAAATCCTGCATTATCTGTTTATCCGTATATCCTGCTGCCAGTTTCTTGGCTAGCTCTTCAAGATCATGATGTATTTGCGCTGCTGGTTTTTTGGCCATATCCTTCTCTATATCTAACTATATACCTCTCTAATAAGTGCAAATAAAGTGCAAATAAAAAATATATGGATATTCTTGTCTGTAGCCATATACATTTTTGCTCTAATACCGATATGTTATCGACAATCCTATAAATATGAACTCACATAATTTTATTATGTTGGTATTCTTTAGGAAAGGTGCATTGATCTTTTCTAGACTAATGCTTGCTGTCGTTATGGTATCGTTCCTAATGTTTTTCTTATCATCTACTATAGTGTTAGCCCAGCAACAGCAGCAAATACAACAACAGGAGCAGAGACCTTGGATTGGAATAGCAGGGATTGATATGACACCTAAAATTGCCGTTGCCATGGGAACAAACCAAACAAAAGGCTCTCTTGTAGCGCAGGTGACATATGGAAGTCCAGCTCAGGGTGCAGGAATAAGAGGTGGATATATCAATGCTATCGTTGACGGAGCGGTGCTGTTAAGGCTCCTTTCCACCTTTTATCAAGAACTTAATAATGTTTATTTTAGATTGTGATTTTGATAAATTATATAAGAATATGAACAATATCAGCCATTGGTAAACATGAATTAGATTACAATCGACTACTTTCTTCCTACACGGGTAATAATCATCAAAACCTTCGGTTCTATCCTTGACATATTCCATAGCTCTCTAAATTATGCTTTTTTCAAATGGTGAATGGAGTATGTGTTTTAGTCCTAAAGAATTGCAAGATTCAGGATACCATGATCCGCCATCAGAATAGATAGACAACATGTTTTCCATAAAGCTTAATCAATGATTTCAGAAATGATTCAGCTACTAGCATATTCCTGTGTCTTGAAATATAAACTCAAGGATTCTATGTCGAATTGGTTCTATTATTGCAACCCAAAGCCATGCGCCAGTATAGCCGATCTGAACCATTGTTTCGTCTATGATATATGCAGTTATCCTACTCTTCTTTTTATTTGGAAAAACATCCTTTGGATTGAATTCCTGTATCCAATACCATATTGCAACATAACTTCTATCTACAAATGGTTCTAATGCCTTTGAGGTATTTCTTGGACTTAATCCAAGAAAGTACAGGTACAAGGCATATCGGATAAGAAATGGTCTAGTTCTATTACGTTCAAACATTACCACATTATTCTTAATCTGATTAAGCTTTAGCAGTTACCTTTGCTTAACTTAACAGCACCGACGGAGCACAAATACCGGTAGGCGGGGATATAATATTAAGAATAGATAACACAACAATTAACACAATAAATGACGTCAATTCGTATTTGAATACCAAAAAGGTCGGAGATACGGTGCAAGTAACTGTAGCCAGAGATAATGTCATCAAAAATATTGCTTTGACTCTTGCTGCCAATGCCTGGCCTTATCTCTCAGCCCCCTAAACCGCAACTACAACTACTTGGAATGAGTACATTTTATGATAATAACCAGTTCAGTCCTGGACTTCATATAGTCGGTGAAGTTCTGAATAATGGCACACAAACGGCTACATATGTTCAGGTATCAGCAACATTATATGACATTAACAGTCAGGTCGTTGGAATCGGTTCTGGCTCTACTATGCCATCAAGTATAGAACCAGGCAAGAAGGTACCGTTTGAAATAGTGGTATCTCGGGACAATGTCAAAGGAGGAGATTTTAACAATGTTTATCATGTCAGTGTCCGAGTGCAACATAGCTAACTAAAGAAATAGAGTCATGGAAAGGTTTTGCAGATAGTTTGAATTCTCAAGAATACAAGGAACTATTCAATAAAATGCTAAATGATTGCTACAAATATGCTGCCACTATTAATACTAAAATACAGCCATTCCCAACAGAACCATTAATCATGGCTTTACTACTGTAGCAGCATAAAATGATTGACTGGTTGACTTATCAAATCAAGCTCCGTCAAAAATGAGGGATTTTCGTTATGAGTCAAGGGCAATAACAAAACCAAATTAAAGATAATAATAGCATAGAAATTATTCAAAATCCTACAGGTTCGATAAAACGAGCTTATGATTTTTCAGCTTCACCTACTATGTTAGCTTCAGTATTATAATCCGGTAATAGGTTCCTGTTGTTGTTCTAGTCCATACGTATAGGAAGCAGTATAATCCTGACTGCTATTGCTGCCTGTTTTTCTGGATGCTTTACCTGACGAGGCCAAGGATCTAAAGAAACAAAAAGCTGTATCAGATATCATTGCTGGTGTCTCCTTCTCCACATTGCGTTAAATACGATAGAAAAATTGTTTTTATATTTTCATGCATTAAATCTAAATTTTTCTTGATAGATTTTCTAATACACTCAAGTGACTTTACGTCTTGTCGGCCAACAAGATTAGTATTTGAATTGTTGCCGTAATCAATATTAAACTTAATCTTTTCTTCTAAAGCATATTTAGCATGATATATTTCTGTTGCATAGTTTTCAATCTTCTGGAGTAACCGTATCAATTCTTGATTTGAAATACCCTTGTTATCATTATCTAACAAAGCTTTCAAAATGTCATTCAAACCACCAGTTCGCATAAACTCATATTTAATAATCTATACCTTAAATGTAGTTGTACCAGCAAGCTCTAATTCTTGTCGGGTCCTAAGAATACTGCAATTCAAGCTCATAATAATGGTTTAGCTTTAAGAATTGTGCTACAATCTATTATCTATTTTGTAATGGATTTCATCAACATAGTATGCTTTATCTATAAATGAGTATAATAGGTCTTTATCAGAGGAAGTTGTATCATTCTTGAACACTTTTTTCTCATTCAAACCCTTTTTTTCGACATAATATATAAGAGATATTCCTCTCGCAAATATTATTTTAGATAGCAATTCTGAAGTGTGATTATAAATGCTTCCAAATGTAGGTTAACTTTGTTAACTAATCTTTTAATTATGTAATTATCCACGTGATTTACAATTAGGACAGCAGAAGTAGGATGGCACCTCTGTGAGTTGATCAACTCCAAACTGAACCAACGTTACTATGGAATATTACTAATTTGTGTTATTAATTTTTGATTTAACTATGTTAAGTCAGATTTTTTTTAGGTGATAATAATAGTAGGTTATGGAAAATGGCGCGCCGAATTAATGAAAGGCTTTCTGCTTCAAGAATAGATATATTGCATTGTGATAACATATAGACATGGCTCAAACCCTTTGTATTAAATGTGGTTCAGATCTCAAAGTATCTTCTTATTGTCACCTTTGCCAAGAACCTTTAATTTTTGCATGTACTTCTTGTGGATATATTACTGAAGAAAAAGTTCATACTGATTGTAGAAATGCGGAAGTATTAGCAAAAAAAAAACAGAAACAACAACAGCACAAGAAGATGCGGCCGGCTGCTACTACAACACCCACACCTACAACTGGGAATCAAGATAAAAGTATTGTTGATAAACCAAAAGAAGAAGAAACGGTTAAAGCAGAGCCACGTTCTGCACCATCTTATATGACAAGGGAGCAAGATAATAAAAATAATAATGTTAATCCGTTTGTTGCAGGCGCAGCAGTTTGGCAGAGCTTGATGACCTATTGGTTTAATGCTTATGGAGAATTCCTTAAAAATGCGCCAAAAATTACCGAATATTGGTATGACACATATTGGAAGCCTTGGTTAAATTGGTCACGGCAGCAACAAGGACAAGATAAAGACAGAGTGAAGATAGAATAATAATAATAAATGTAATAGAATAAATCCAATTAAGTCACAAAAAGCTTGAAGATAAAGCAAAAGTTCATTTATGATTATAAAGTCTGCTATAGTGAATAATACATACCACATAAATTCAAATTATTAACGTGGGTAACTTACCTAACTTTAATGGTTCGATATTATGCTAACTAAAATCACTTAATTGAATATTGCTTTTTTATATCAATAGAACCAAGAATTAAAATAAAAAGATCTTCTTTGAAAGTATGTAGCGGAGAACCATAGCAGAGCTCGATGGCTTTTAATATCTTTAAAGTATTTTAACAAGTATGTGAAATTCTTCTGTGCAAAATACTAGATTTTAGTTCTATATAATATAATAAATTGATTCTATTAGCATTTTATAAACACTACTAATTGTAATGGACAAAATTGTTTATAATTATAAGAAACAGAATTTATAGTATATTGGTTTGCCATCATCAACTGAAGAGAATCTAAATGTCCTCTGCAAAGAAATACAACAATTAGATATTCTATTAGATTTGTAGGCATGCAAAAATTAGTCCATTTCAAGCATCGATATCACTTCAAATCCTCTTGGCTTGACAAGAGAAGATCCTGTTGATCGCTAATCATAAATTACTAATAACTATCAAAGTAAAGGATGAAAAATAAGTGTATAAAATTCTCGACAATCTTGCCACTCATGGCATAGCATACAATCATGATAACAACTACTATCTTATCTCCAAAGATTCGGTTTCAGAGGAAGAGATTCTTACCTTCTCTGAAGCAACTGATGAGGACGGAAGCAAGTGGTTGATTATAGATGCGAGGATTCTAAGTGATTATAAAGTAAATGATATACAAGATTATTTAGCTTTGATAGATACTTGTTCGCTTGCCTTAAATCAAAATCATCGTATACTGAGGATTCTAAGTGATTATAAAGTAAATGATATACAAGATTATTTAGCTTTGATAGATACTTGTTCGCTTGCCTTAAATCAAAATCATCGTATACTTGTTTGTTGTGGCGCGGGCATATCAAGAAGTAATGCTGTAGCATTAGGAGTACGAGTAAAACATTTTAAAATGGATTTTTATGACGCATGGGAATTAATAAAAGAAAAAGTTCCTATAAGCAATATTGACCCATTACATATTGTAGCATTAAAGAAGATATTTAATGTAACCTTGCCTTAATGTTTCCATATAATACACGGCCCCATCATCAACTAAGTTTTTAAATTCAGACATTGGAAAACTTGGATTGCAAAAAAAGGTTAAAGGTAGTCTGCTCAATATCTAATACAATAATTTAGACCTATTTTTTCGTTTTTTTATAAATTCAAATTCTAACATGGATGACAAAAACGAGTCAAATTTGTTCTGAATCCCCCTAAATACACCTGATATAGATGTGTTTAATTAGCTATACTGGTTCAATATAAAACGAACAGGTCATATCCGCTTTGACTCTTCATGTAGGAATCCTCTTGGTTTCAAAGTAGGCAGCATCATTCTTATTTTGTATTAAATAAATCAATCCATTAAATGATCATTCCTTTTCATCAAACTTGAAATCCTCAAGATGTTCATAGATATTCAATAAATTGAATAAGCTTTGTCCCATAAGTAGAATCACCTTCCGTTAAGTATAATGTTATTATTAGAAATCTAGTAATTGATTGACTTATTTTCTGTGTAGGCTTTGGCAGTTTGATTTCCGCATTATAGATGAAGGTAAAGGTCAAGAATTCAATGAAAGGCGCTCTGAATCTACAATGTTTGACCTTGATTTTCAGGTACTGACCTCTCAAATGCTAAACTATATTCTTAGAAGTTTAGAGTTTAGATGTAGAATTATTATCCCAAGATCTCAGTCACAAAATGGAAGAAGTGGACTGTAGCATTGTTACTATGTATTATTATTTGATGTAGTCAATATATTTAGTGATGAGTCTATTACTGATAGAAAATGAAGAAGAGTTACAGACAGAAGGAGGAATACCAGTATGTGGCGCAAACCTAACATCTCCTGTGGTGGATACAGCATGCTATATCGAAGAAATCCATTACAAAATAGGAAATAGGCTTTATATTGAAAATGCGGACTAGCAAACAACAATAGCAGACCCAAGAAACACAGCAAAAAGAGAAATCAAAGAATAGATGCACAACCTGAAAGGCTTCTAGTTAGCCTCAGTTAAATTGATGACTTCTTTGAATCTAAAACCAATTATCCTCCAGAAAGAAAATGATCCAAGTCTGATTGCATATAGTCTGGCAGTTACAATGGGTGGACACATGTGGTTAGGAGGTGATCTAGACTTTGCAGGCCTGAAGTTCATCCAGACATACAAAAGAAAGCAATTTGCATCCTTCTTTGAACACACATTAGATCCAATAGAAATTTTGAAATTAGTGAAATCTAAAGGTCAATTTAATCCTTCAGAAATAGATGCGGATAATGTATCGCTATACGGCTGCATATTCAACGTAAAATCGACAATATCTTCAGAGGCTGTCACAAGAGAAGTTATTACTGGATGGGATCTAATTAGCAAGAACTTGTCTGTAAACGGAATTGAAATTGAAAAACTATTTAGGCCAACTTTCTTCTATATGATCTTTGGATTACAATACATTATTTAGAGGCTCTACTATTTCTATTGATCTAGATATACAGATATTACTAAGGCTATGTTATTGGTATTACAAAAGCTCACAAATTCAAACATTCACTATTAAATAAAATGAAGTAGGGCAAAAATTACAGGGTTTGGTTGAAATGATTCAAAAAGTTACCATACATGCACAGATACTTACTTAAATCAAAGCATCAACATATAATGATAGTAGATAGTTTTATGAATTCCAATTCGCTAGCTTCTTCTTCCTCATCGTCATATCCTTCAATGGATCTAAAAGGTTTGTGCAACACAATAATGAATACGGATGCACGAGTTCGATTTGTAGGTATACTTGATAATAAGAATGCAAAGCTTGTTGAAGGAGGTATGAGGAAAAATGTACCTTCTTTATTAGATTCAGGCAAAGACGAATTATTTTTCTTGAGAATAGTTTCTCAATTAAATCAGTTAAATAAGTTTAGACAAACTTTGGGAGATATAAATTATGTATTTGTCAAAATGAATAGGTTATCTTTTGTGATTATGAGTTTAAAGAAGAATATGACTTTGCTAGTAAGTCTGGAACCAGATACAGATCCATCGTTTATTATTCCAACAATAAGGAATTCATTAATAGAATGAGCTTCTACTATAGTTGGTACAACCTAACTACTGCAATTTCTAATCCACATGTGTGCCTTCCAATGATCTTTTGCCAATAAATTCTGTATACTGGGTGCATGCATGGGACCAAATGACACCAGTTGAAGAGATGATGCGTGCTTTAGATGATATGGTAAGGTCAGGGAAAATTCTCTACGCTGGTATCTCTGATGCTCCAGCTTGATTAGTTTCACAAGCTAATACTCTTGCAAATCTTAGAGGATGGACAGAATTTACTGGTTTACAGATTGAATATAGCCTAATTGAAAGAACTCCAGAACGAGAATTGCTGCCTATGGCTAGTGCATTGGATATTGGAGTGACAGCGTGGTCACCATTAGGCGGCGGTGTACTCACAGGTAAATATAACAAAAACAATAAAGATCAACTGCAACAAGGACAACAAAGACAGCAACAAAATAGATCATTATGAACTATGATTCTAACAGAAGGGAATAGTAGACTAAATGTTCAAAATGATTTAGCAAACAGGTTCCTAAATGATAGAAATATCTTAATTGCTCAAGAAGTTAGCAAGATGGCTAAAGAGATAGGAAGCTTGAATCTTCACATGGTACTACTTATGGCTTATCTATTAAAATAAAGATGCAATAGATGTTACCTTCATTCACACGTTTGGCAACGATCGATTTGAGATCTCTATTGTGTGACTGTCTATATGAATCAACAACAAGCTAGGAGCGCATAACACTGATCGAACTGGATTGAATTACAAGACATAATACGAATTAGTCACATCTGTTGTACTGCAAATGCGCATTAGGAAGGGGTAATAATGACAGCAAGGTTAGTAGTAATAATAGATCCTCCTGTTCAGGATTATCTCCCCTAAAATACAATACATTTAGAGGAAGAGACAGCGCATCGACCTAGATAAGAAACCCTATGAAAGAAATACCTCGAATAGTTATACATATACAGACTAATTGATAAAAGCAGGGCTTAAGGCCGTATTACTAGATGTTTGTAGAGTTCTTCTCAGATTACTGATGGTAAATGCTACTTTTTTTCTGCTGCTTCTTGGTCAATGTATTCTTTAAGACATGTATCACAAACCTTGAATTGTTCTTGGTCATTGGAAGTACTACTCACAATATGAAGGAGTGCTATTCTAACTCCACACAACTCGCAGTTGTAAATGTTGTCATCCATTAGAGGAATGAAACGACGATGATGCTCTTCGATAGGTGGATTCTTTTGTTCTATTTCTGCTACCATATATCTCTCTATTCACCTCCCTTACCTATCCAAAGGATGGATCGTTAGATTATTACGACCCAAAAGCATATTATTATTTACAGCCAATGCATACTTTTCTCTATCTGAAACAATACTGTATCAATATAATCATCAGTAATTAATGAGGGTATATTAATACGACACGTTTTAGGAACTAATGAATTTATTTTGAATAGAATCTGAACCTTATTATCTATATCGGATTCATTATAACAGTCTTGTACTAATTTTGTGATTATACTGCTCGCTGTGATGTATTGTTCTAGTAGTAGTCAATTTATTCATGTGCCGGTTCCCTTCCTTTGCTTTTCTATTTTAATATGCCAATTTGTTTGTACAAACAAGGCTTTATTGATTTGTCTTTAATTTTGTAGGCTGTAAAATGCCATGCTGCTTCAAGTGCTAGAAAGACAGTTGCAAACCCAATACCCACATATGCTATATTTTCTAACATACCCTGTATACTTTATTGATAGATATAATGTTATCTACAATTTGGGTAAATATTTGACATAGTATTTTGATTTGATCTTTACATATGATAATAAATTGTTCTAGATAGTGTATGTGTTATTACAGATGTAAACGCATAACAACAGATACAAGTTCATAGAAAAAGAGAACTAGGCAATAAACTTGACAAGCTTCTTACTAGTTAGATGGCATGTTTCTATATGGAAGTGGGTTCAAAAGAATGTAAATGTTGCTGATAACTTTAGTATATACAAACAACTGGTTAAGCAAATATTTGTAGATGAAACGCATTTTCATTAAGCTCAAGAAATCTTGTTCCATGAACTATACTCTATATCGGATTCAAAATCAAATACTTTGTTTTCATATTCTTTAGGAGGATTATCTTTATCATTCTTCCTTTTGGTAATTGCTTCTCTTCTGTCATCTTCTGATTTTTCTGCATATTTTTTAACTTGGTCTTTGAATTTTTCATCAGTACTCTTATGTATGAGCCATCTTATCTTCAGTGCTTGAACTAATAATAGCTCTTCTGCTTTTATTCCTTCGTTTCCCGAAAATATTTCACGAGCTATAATGAAATTATTGATAAATCGTTTGACTTCCCTTGGATTAAGTTCTACTGCTTTTGCTATTACCCCCTTATTTTCATCAACTAGCTTTGAATATATTTCATCTAATCGTTTTGATAAATTCTGAACCAACTTTTTTATGACGTCAGTATCATTCCATTCAGGAATTGTTATTGGAATCTGAATTATTTTGCGTATATAATGCTCTCCTTTTACTAGACTATCTTTATATGCTACATTGATAAGTTTGGAAATTGTATCTATGCTTAATCCTACAATATAGATAAAGCCTTCCATTCCTAAAAATACCTTTATAGATTCGAATACTTCAAGTGCAGTTTTAGGCGAACATCTATCTAAATCATCAATAAAAACTACTATTCTGTTCTTCCCATTTTCACTAGACATCTTTTTCATCTCTTCTTCAATTTTATACAAACCATCAAAGTAAATTGTATCTTTGTCTACCTGAGATAATAGTTCCATCTTAGGAAAAAGATTTTTTTCTAATTCGTCAAAGCTTTCTTTAGGCACTAACGGTATCCATTTTTCAACTAGGCTTCTTAAAACACCTTTACCAACTATAACAGCTCCTCTAAGCAATATCTTTTTTATTTCTCTATACTGTGGCAGGTCGCCCATTGCATAAGCTATTGTCTTCATTAAAGCAATTAGCGCAAACTGTTCCTCTCTTTCATAACGCCACGCATTAAACCAAACAGTGAGAACATTTTCATCACTTTCAAGTTTATTATAAATCATTTTCATTAGTGTAGTCTTACCCGTTCCCCATTCACCATATATTCCGATAGAAAATTTTGGTTTAGATCCCCTTACCATTTTAACAATGGCATCACAATATTTATCAAATTCAAGAATAGGTTTATCTTCTTCTATGTCATCAGTCAGTATGCTAACATGATTTGCTGACAGGGGATCTGTAGTAATATGACATCACCAATGAAGGAAAGAATTTGACATAGTTAAGTTTTCTCTGAATATATGTCAAAATATTAAACTCAATTTAGTTAGATTATGGTGACAAGGTTAAGACCATAAACGGGGCGCAAGTAATAACGAAAGTTACTGTTTATCCATCCATTCAATAAGCCAATTATATTTTGATAACTCATTACCCTCTTTACCAAATTTCTTCAATGTTGCAGCACATTCAGATTTTATTTCTCGTCGTTCCACAGTTATTCCAATAGAAGAAAAACTTTTGTTGAAATTGTCGATATGGCAATTCAATACTCCTTCATCGTTAATTGAAATTATTCCGGGGTTTATATTAGGCAGGGGACAGACAGATAGACTTAACGATACGGCATAAAAAAACAATTCCTAATTTCTTTTTTTGAATAACAATTTTGGATTTGGTGTATTATTATTGTGTCAGAGAATTACCAATTTGTGAGGAATTGCGGTAAGAGAGTATCTATATGCTTATACAGGAATTCTAAAGATACCACCAGCGCAGTATAAATGATAATAATCAGTGTGGTCAAAATAGCATCTATCACCATATGCCATATACTCTCTTGTTCGGCAATAATTTTATCTATGAGAGTCCACAATCAGTTAGAATTTACGACAAAATTCTCTTTTACCTGAGTGAAGATGATTATGGTCCATATTTGACTACAGAGATATTCGACTCGGGTGGTGAAAATGTAATAGTCAAAGTAGAAAAAAATACATGTACTTATCTGAATGGAAAAGGATTGATTCAAAAATACAATCAGAGGAATTATATTTTAATAAACAATAAGGAAGGCGAAAATATAATACAATCGAGAATTTTGGATAAAAAGACCATTCTAGTAAGCGGTATATTTCACTTCAAGGAATTTAAATTAATTGCAACTCAAAATTATATCATTTTACCAGATGGAAAAAGAATGATGTACAACAAGGTCAACTCAAAAAATGGTCATGTGATGATAACGGCTGAAAGCATAAGAGCAGAGACAAATAGTAGTTAAGTCACTGCCAAAGCTCGCCAATACAAACGGCATGTTTTGACGATTCGAAACCAAGACACCTTTCATTTCGTAATAATTATACTTGCCTCTGAGATTCTGTTGAGATTATGAAAATTTTTGCTCATTATGTAAAAATGGACTATTATCTGGCCTGTCATACTCACCATACCGCCAGAACAACTTCCCTATCGAAGCTCAGCATTAATCCCCGAGCAGCCTGCAGATGCCGTTGACAATTACAGTTCTTGGTTTGCGTTGAATTAGGATAACAACTCTATCTTTTTGTCCTTCAACTATACTTGGTAAAGGAAAGTTTTATTCATTTCGTGGCTGGTTTTTTAACCTACCTGTATAGAGTAGTGATCGATAGAATTAAAATCAGACTCACTTTCACAAGAACTAGGGAAATGCATGGTTCGAGTATTTGTCTCCCATAGTCAGCACGACCACAACATAAAAAATTTCTTTTCCAATATCTTTACACACATTGGATTACAAGCAAAATACATGGGGTGGGAAGATTTAGACACAAACTACGCCGGAGTTGAGATAACGAGGTACATCCGTGATATAGAGACGGTTGCAGTTTTTCTATTGTTAGGGAGGAATTTACAATTTCCACCGCCATCGGCTCGTGTATATACTAGATCTCTTGTGTAATTAGAAGCTTAGAGCTATATTCCTCTTCACATAGGATATCTATCTGACAAGCTCTTTGATGTCCTATAGCAAATTATGTAAGAAACCTTTGATATTCAGGTCATTTACCGGAGTAACTGTATCTGAATTTGAATCCATTTGTAACGAAATTGAACATAACTACGAAGAGCACGAAAGAAGACGTCTTCTATCAAGGACGAGAATACGGGATATAGGTGCTGGTAGACCATTTAAGCTTAAAGTTAAAGAAAGATTCGTTATGCTTCTAGTATACTACAGATTATACATTACATATACATTATCAGGATTTCTGTTTGACCTTGATCAAAGCAATGTTTGTAGAGATATATCAATGATGGAACCACTTATCAAGGAGTGTATTCCATTGCCAAAGAAGATATACAAACGTACTAGGAGATTAAGAACTATAGATGAAGTAGAAGAGTACTTTCCTGGATTCAAGGCTTTCATAGACTCTACAGAACAAGAAATTCCAAGACCTAAGAACAAAAGAAGAAGGAAGAGTTACTATTCAGGTAGAAAGAAGAAACATACTGTCAAGACACAATTGATGGTAAACATGAAGGATTGATACTGCATAAGACAGGTCACAGAAGTGGAAGAAAACATGATTATGACATTTACAAACACAATCATTCTATAACTCCATCACAAGTTGAAAACATAGTTGATCTTGGTTATCTTGGCATTGAAAAGGACTTTCCCACTGTAAAGTCTGTACTTGGTATCAAAAAGAAAAAGGGTACATTGCTTTCATGTGATGAAAGAACTTACAACAAGAATCATTCTAGGCTAAGGATCATAGTAGAACATACCATATGTAGGATCAAAAAGTTTGGAATAATGGGTACTAAATTTAGAAACAGATTAAGGAAGTACAATAACGTATCTGATATAATATCCGGTCTCCTGAACTTCAGAGTTATACAGTCTGACAGCATTTCAATCTAAGAAGACGGCTAAAACAAGTAGGGTGTTAGACTATAGCTCCTAATTACGCAAGAGATCTATACTAGAACTGCAGACAAGCAGGAGTTTCCGAATCGGCAGCAATTCAGCTAGTTCAATGTCTGCTAGACGCTGGAGTAGTGTTTGTAGATATTGTATAGATAAGAACAAGGTAGGATAACCACACAGCAGCAAAAAACAACAATAACCTTCCCTATTTTTTATATTACAGCTATTTCATTCTGTTGCGATTCTGATTGGCAATGCAATAGGTATCGTATACTTTCCTAAGCTATAGACTAGCAATAGTAGAATCTAGTTATAATTGAATGCTACCAATAATAGGTAAATAAGTAAGAATAGTTCATTTCATATTTTTGATAGTTATACTAGATAAGTCTGTAGCAAATTATATGTAATAAATCAGCAGTAAGTTCGCCAAGTCAAATATAGAGATGATACTGTAAGTTGTAATATAATATATGAACAACACAACTACAACTAAACGAAATCTAGCGTTAATAGCTGTATTTCTTGCAGCAACACTAGTAGTAGGAACACTAGCAGCAACAACCACAATAGCAACAACACAATCAGCATTGGCTTATCCTCAACAAAAGAAAGACAACAGGAAAGATGGTGGTAATGGAAATGGCAACACGATTACCATTCAGAAATGTAAACAAGCGAGCAACACAGAGTGGATGGGATAACGACCAACAGCAAGAATGTGAAAATCTGATATGTCACTCATCCAGGTGAAAATGCAACCTGTACACAAGAAGGAGCAGGCAGCACAAACACAAACACCAACACCAACAGTAACTCCAACACCATGCAATCCTTCTACCGTTGGCGGACAGATAGCAACACGTTCTGACGGCACATGTGCAGCATCAATACCCCGTAGCGCAGACCCAGAGGCAATCCGTATTTTTGAGGATCAATGCTTAAGTATACCAGGAGCTACCATCGTTGTGAGAGACGCTGCTGTGACGTGTTTATTCGAATCAACACCACCAGCATAAGCATAAATCCAATAGCTGAAAATACACACAACTCAGCCTTTCTTATTTTTTGCTAATCTCTTTACTTACATATCTATGCTAGTACTACTACATTTATCATCGGTTGGTGTTTTAAAATCGAACTGCTGCATTTCATGATGATTGATCGAGATTCGTTTACACGCTATTAATCCAGCATCCACGAGGATGCACAACTGAAAGCGCACGGTCAGCTATCACCAGATTATCAGAGCAAGATGACCGGCGATAGCAGTAAACAGCATCTCATGACAATAATAATCAGCCTACTAGTAGCAGTAGTAGTAGTAAGAGTCATGGTACTGAAGCAGGCGGCAATTCTGCTGGTAATAACCAGCTTACCGGTGGTACCAACGATAAAAACGGTCCTAGTACCTGATATAGGAAGTAACATAAACAATCCATTTACTGGTGGTATTAGCAATGGTCCTAGTCCTGATGTAGGCGGCAGTACGAACAATCTTGCACAAGCTGGTGGCAGCAGCGATAACAAACCATTTACCGGTGGCAACGACAACAATCCTAGTACTAACGTAGGCAGACGGCACAAACAGTCCCAATCTTGGATTGGCCGGTAGTAACAATCCTGGTACTGATGTAGGCGGCAGTACGAACAATCCAGCAGGTACTGGTACAAGTTCTGATGTAGGCGGCAGTTCCAAAGATGGTGGTATCTCTTGGAGGATTCAGTGCTCAACGTAGCACTAGTTCTGACATAGGTACCAGCGAGCGATAGCAATCTATTCTCCGGTAGTAGTGAGGTCGGCGAGCACCAAGAAAAAGAGCGGTGGCAGCGATGATTCTTCATCTTTAACTGGTCGTGGAGATAACAACCTGTTTAGTACCTACTAGGTACTGAAGGCCATAGTAAGAAAAAGAGCGGTGGCTAACAGCAGTCATAGCAGTAAAGGCGAGCAGTGACAGCGGTGGAGATGAAAGCAGTCATAGCAGTAAAGGCGAGCAGTGACAGCGGTGGAGATGAAAGCAGTCATAGCAGTAAAGGCAGCAGGCCACAGCAGTGACGACTGAGTGAATTAGAACTCTATCATAAATTTATCTGAACTTATCATCCGACAGTTATATGAAATAAGTCAGCATTAACTTACTCACTTCAAGCCAGGCTACTGTAGCTGTTATTGAATCCTTTGTCTTTGTCTTGTACGCTCAATTAGATTCATCAACTGATAGCCATACTCAAGGTTATGCTTAACATGATTAATACCATGTGAAGCATCAGGTATGAATTTATTGTCAAGAATATTTTCAATATAGGTTCGAGCTCTTATTATAGAGTTAGCAGCCCGTGTAAGTTGATGAGATTTAAGCTTTCTTCCTAGCTCTATTTGTATTTCTTTTTTAAATTGTTCTTGTGAGCCTTCTTCTTTTTTTGTTATTAGTTTGCTATAGTGCTGTAATCTACTATAGTTGCGGCATAATCACTTATCTTCCTTAGGTCTAAATCTTGCAATTTCGCAAGTGATTCTTGTATCTCTTTTCTTTCTCTATTTGTTATTTGGGAAAGACTTTCAACAAGGTCATTCTTTGATAGTAGGATTTTCTCCTTATGTATAGCGGCGCCTGTAGTTGCTGTTGCTGATGGTTCTTCGGCCATTGTTGTTTGCTGTTGCTTCTTTCTTGATTGATAGTATCTCTCAATATCAATAAGATTTACTTTTATACCTTTAGTCGGTTAATAATAGACATAATATCTACGATAATCCCTGGATAATTTAGCTTTAAAATATCACTAACGCTTTCATAGTTTTCCATAATATCTCTATAAATCTTGAAAATTAAATTGTCTATTATTCCTGAACTCATTCTTTTGTCTTCTATACCTTTTGCAGATAACGTCAGAAAGTCAGACAATTGTGATTGAGTAAAGACATAGGAAGTTAGTGAGGAATATGCATTTGCTATAATCCTCATAGCACTAATCCATTCATTACTGACATTTGTAGAATCCAATCGATCTTTTTGTACAAGTTCCAATGCATTCCTATAAATTTCGTTATCTTTTTCTATCTTTAATATATTAAGACAATAAAGTAGCGTTTCCATGAGTGACATACCTCAATAATATATGATATTCAGACCTTTATCCTTCGAATACAAATGTCTTTGATTATAGTAGTATGCTACTTTTCTAATCATATGTCCTAGAACTACCTTCTTTCTTAGTTAATGGTGAAATTGACACTCCTGTAGCATAATTGAGGGGGTGATGGCACTTACAGTTATGATTACCATAACCATGTACTGAAAATTTATGATGGCATGTACCGATAGCTGCAGATTGGTTCGGTTTGTTGACCATATACATCAATAACTTTTGTTTGCTGGTGTTGCAATGATGATGGTGATGATTGTTCTACTATTTTTGTAACAGTCTGTGGATATTTCTCTAAAAATCCAGAGTGAGCAGTAGTTGATAAGGGCTGTGATTCAACTTTCTCCAATTCCTCTTTCTGCCAGTGGCAGCTGTAACAATACCCGCACTTGACGCATGTAAATTGTGTTCTAATTTTACAAGAAATGCATTCTTTGTAAGTTGCTACAAGAGTATCTCTTAGATAATTATGCAAAATATGACTATGCTCCTGATTACTTATTTTGCATCACCATCCACTACTAAACTTACAATCCGCGCTCCTACAGATTTTGGTTGATTCGAAGCTCTGCTGTATAACCACTTTCTGGTCTTACTTTGACTGCATAAACTCTTACTGGAATATTGACCAGTACAACTACCAATACAATTATACTTCTTTTCCACGTATATAGAAAAGTAAGAGGCTCAGCCATTGCCGTCCTCCTGCTCGCTATCTACCTTTCTTAGCCCTTCAGGTCGATATGATAGACTTAAAATAATATACAAAGAAGTAAAAAAATAAAAGAATATACAATTGGAATATCGATGAGATATGATCTCTATATATCGCGTTGTGATCTATACTTTTCATGTTGTAACCAATATTTGTAAAATCTAACAGCTCTGTCAATTCATTAAAAGCGACAAGTTACATTCTTGACAAAAGTAGCACAGACTATCAAAATTAGAGGATAACACCATTATATCATAACAGCGAGGACATTCGATTTCCTGCTCTAGATCTTGGAGGATTTTCTTTTCTCCCTTGTCATCCTCAGTTTCTTTCTCATATTGCAAAAGGTTAGAATCGACTTGTTGCTGTTGTTGTTGTGGATGCTGCCAATAGCAATTTCTTGCTCCTCATTTTTTTGACTAGCATAGATCAGGTCGAGTTGCTATTATATCCTGAAACACCGTAAGGGGAGGGAGTCTCTATTTGTATTATACCCAATCTACGATGTATATTACGATTCAAGTACCTCTCTCTCCCTGTCCCAAAGTCGACTTCCTCGGTTATATGCAAGACAAAGATAATGGATCAAGAGGTCAACAGTAGTCATGTCTCATGTCAGTGATTTGCGGCTAGAGGACCTACCGGGTGTTGAACCATATTTGATAAATAAACTAAAAAGAGCTGGCATACAATCAGTTTTAGACCTTGCTGTATCAATCCCCCATGAGCTTTCAGAAGGAGGAGGAGGCGGCTATATCGATGACAATAACATCGCTATTACATCTGACATAGAGACAATATCACAACTTGTAAACAAGGCCAAAAAAGCCCTTATAGATTCTGGAGTCCTTAACAAGGAATTCTGCACGCGCTGAAGAGTTCCTTCAGTTCCTTTTATTGGTGAAAACATATGCGCCATCTTCTGAGACGAAGCGCTGTGCCGTGGCAAGGCCTATGCCAGTGCTTCCTCCTGTGATGACTGCAACTTTTCCGTCAAGTCGTTTTGTAATTAATTCAGTTTGCGCTTATTCAGTTCTTATATTAGGTACGTATTTGCCAGTATGCTTCCAAATAAAGGAATCATGAGTACTCTCACTATTTCTTACAGCCCAAAAATCATAATCTCCATACTTCCTATCTCCAAACTGGTTTAAAGTTGTATTGCCTGTGATTCCTTGATACGATTGAGCTATCTTCACAATTGTATTTTTCAAGTAATTAATATCATGTGTAGCTTTGGTATCATTCTCGGCTAGCGCTGCTACCCATAATGTATCATAGGCAACACTAGCATAAGATCTAGGTGTTCTTTCTATCTGTTCATGGATCTGAGCTTCTACATGTTTGAGCCTTTCGTCGTTATCATCTTCAACTGCGAAAATTGCAGTTGTAAAATTCGTCTTTACTGCAAATGCTGCAGCTTCGGAATTTCTTATAAGTTTGTTATTTAGTGATTCCTTGTCACTACCAAACCATTTTACTTTTGAAAGCGTAGGATGGTTTTGCGCTTGGATAAAAATAGGCGCAATTTCATCAAATGCTACAGAGTATACTCCAACCTTGTCTATACCATACTGAGATATAGCTTGGTTTACCTTCGAGTCCAAAGCCTTCAAATCTTGGTCCCAAACTATAAAGTTTATTCTATTAAGACTAGCAGCAAAATCACCCGTATTTGGTATATATCCAACTCCATCAGCAACTTTGCCACCTAGCTCTTGAAGACTATGTTTTGTTGCTTTAACTAAATCATTTCCATAAACATCAGTCCTCCAAAACGGTATTACTACTCTTATTCCATCAGCCATCATCAGCTTTGATATTGCTTGAGCTTGATGAGTGTCATCTGGCACAAATCTGAACACATTGTTTCCTTTTATAGCTAAAGAGGAAGCAGTACTTGATGGACTAATTAACACTATTCCATTTTTATCAGCATAGTCTTGAGTAGCTTTTAGATCTTCGCTTGTTGCAGGGCCGATAACTATGTTTATACCTTTTGCTGCTAAATGCTTTAGCTTTTCTAAGCTAACTGATGGATTTGTTTGTGTGTCTTCTATAATCAGCTCAATACCAATATTTGAATGGGTCTTGAAAAGATATTCATTGATATCTTTAGTTGCAATCTTTAGTGCCGCCCCCTCTGATTCACCCAAAGATGAAGATACACCCGTTAAGGGAAGAAGAGCACCTATTTTCACTGTTTGCTGCTTTCAAAGCACCAGCCGGAGCTGGTAGTATTATCTCAGAATTTGGGTTAGAAAACAGGAAAAATGGTGAGGATGAATATAAAGAGAAATAAACTCCAATTGCTACAGCAACAACTACTATAGTGGCTATAGCCATAAGCGCTATGTGGCTAATTTTCTTATGGGTTTTTTCTTCTGATTTATGCTTGTCAGTGTAGCCACCTCTCGGGGCAATAATTGATGTCTCTATTTGTTCTGACCTACGGCGTTCATCAATGCTTGGTTGACCGTGTGTTAGCAGAAATTTCACATACCATAATAATCCTGCAGCTATAACCAAATAATGGGCTGCAAAAAATATGGAAGATAACCAAAACTGCTCTACTATTGACGTGAGAACAACGACTGCAAACCAACTATCAGATATAGCAATTAAAAATAAACCTAAGGATTCACATATCCAAGGTGTGAACCACAATGGCTCCTTTCTAAAGTTTAACAAAATTACTATTGCAGGAACCATTAATACTGCATCCATAATTGGGTAGGCGATTATGACTGCAAACATAGCAATACCCCTTGCAGAGGATAAAACAGATAGACCTATGGTAAGAGCAATAATATATGTAAGAAATATTCCACAACCAATTATACTTGCGACTAGAATTTTACTGCTAAATTTGAATTTCTTATGGAATTCAATGTATGTGGCATACAGATAATACGCAAGGAATCCATAAGCAGACAACCAGACAAAATCTGCTGGAGATGGAACAGGCGGGACTATTTCTAAGACAATCTCATATGTTGCCCATATAATGTCAGCACAAAGCCAAAGTGACAATCCTATTGCAAGAGCTAAATGACTTTTGTTATGATGGTCTTGTGGATGATGGCTGCGTTGCTCGCATATGTCTGTATACTACAAATATAGCGAGCGCGGCTGCAGTGGACGCATTAATGCCTATTATCCAACTTGAATAGAAAGCTTTTGTTTTTATCTCAGCAAAATAAATGAACGAATCTGAAATAATAATGGCCAAAACTAACCCAAGGAAGAGGCTTTTTCTGGTAAGTTTTATATCACAATTCACTACTCCAGCGGTCTACCAATGCTCATGCATGTCAATGTTGCAGGTAAAAGATATAAAATTTGTTATTTATGGAGTAAGCTTTGAACAATCGGACGTGAATACTCTTATCACACAATATGAAACATTTGAAAAGAAAGAAATTTGTATTTAGTGTTGACATACGGCTGTATATCGAAATACAGCTTTGATACGGTAAATATTTTAATCTAACATCATTTTATGCTTTGTGTTGTATTATTCCATGTTGAGCTAACGTCATTTTTTGTATGGCTCCAAAAAAAGCCGTAACAATAGACTCCTACTGTTTCTTTTGCTCTCAATTGTGTGCGCATTTTCATTTGTTAGTATATAAAATGTTAAAATACTTTCTTTTGAACATAAAGGGAGTTAGTATATTGAAAGCTATAGGTTTAACCTTAAGTGAACAGAGCCAAAATAGCCGCTGAAGAAGTGCTTAAGTCAATAGCTGAAGGTATCAATACCAGGCTCCTTTTGTATCTTGGACATGACATCAAATTCTGACGTTTTTCTTGCAGATAAAGTAGGATTCTTCTTTGGTGCTGGAGCTTCTAAGGAATTCAGCATTCCTCAGATGACGAAACTAACTCTAGAGTTTTCTGAGCATATAAAGAAAGGACCTTCTGATCAGAGGAAACTATTTCTTGAGATTTATAATATGTTAGAAGGCATATATGGAAATAATAATGTCGACCTTGAGGCTATAATGTCAGTTATTGATGGTTTAAAAGAAAAAGAACACCTAAGAGAAAATGTTGGAGACCTAGGAGTTTTTTTCTCAGTCAGAAGGGAATTAATGATGCTCGAAAAAAAGTAAAGAAATATTCTGTTAGGGTGTTGAATGCGCTCGAAGATGCATTTAAGATGTTCATAAGAGATAAGGTTGTTTTACATACTCAAGGGATAGATCGACTTAGAGAAGTATATCATGATTTTTTTAGGCAATTATCCAACGTGACATACCCTAGCATAACAAAACCGGAATCCAATCCACAGCTTTATGTTAATGAGAAGCGCGTCTTTTTTACAACGAACTATGATAACGCTATTGAAGATTATTGGGTAAACTTCAGAAAATACAATTTGGACCAGGGCAGCTAAAGACAGAATTGAAGCAGAACGACTAAAGATTGAAGCAAGCATTGCTATCGCAAAATTGGAAGTGGAGGGCACCACAATCACACAGGTTAACCAATATGGACATGAAGACAAAGATACAGCTGCAACAATCTTAACTTAATTGAAAACTAGTTTAAGAAGCTCTGGAAAAGACAACATTAGAAGTAATTTTATCTGGTATTAAAATCATGAGTATGAATGGATTGAAGAATCACATCTTGAATCAAAAAACGTAGTAATAAACGTTAAATGTGGCATTCACACCGGTGATTCATTATTTGGTATACTGGAAACGGATTATAGAAACCAAATAACTGTGATAGGACAGACGGTAAATTTCGCAAGTAGATTAGAAGGTAAGGCGGAAAACGATCAAATTCTGATCTCTGGTCAAACCAAAGAAAAGGTTGAAGGTATATTCACTTTCAATGAAAAAGTAGTTGAGATCCAATCATGGGGAAAAGTTAAAGTCTATTTTGTAACTGGTAAGAAAAAGTAGCTGACAGTCTTAGAACTTCACTTGGTGTTTTGTAATATCAAATTTATCGCTCCTCTGATCCCTATGACTTACAAATGAACAGTTCATACGATTATTTCTAAATCTATCTATTTTGCGTTTTTGATAGAGATATGCTATTATAATGTCTTACAAAGGTTTGAATTCATTACAGTCTTTTTCTTATTTTTACCTTAATACTATTGCCTTCAACTTTAGTTTCATATGCTGGTTGATCATATGTCTTTATTGAGATATCGAGCTGACCTACCACATTCTTATAGCTATAAAGAGGAAATGCATAAAGCTTTCTTTTACATATAGGATTTTAGAGGGCAAAGGAACTATAGTGGATTTGCAACATACGTTGTGCGTGAAAATTGAAAGCTTCTACGAAGAAA
Organism: uncultured Nitrososphaeraceae archaeon; assembly: GCA_963825865.1. GTDB lineage: Archaea > Thermoproteota > Nitrososphaeria > Nitrososphaerales > Nitrososphaeraceae > CAWGVG01. The sequence continues at coordinate 62,828 of CAWGVG010000008.1, forward strand.
TTGATTATTACTATACAGCAAGGAGTTCCAAAAGAAGACTAAACAGATGAAAAAGAAGAATAATGAGCCAAAAATGTTTTCTACTAAGAGCCTAAGACGAGACGCAATTTACATTGCCAGTAAATGTTGCTGTCTGACCATTAGCAGCTCTGAAATTTATTGTTACTCCTGTTCCACATTGTCCATTTATGGTAATAGCAGTAGGAAGAGTGGTGCTGACAAAACATAGGTTGTCAACTGTTTCTGTGCCTTGAACGGTGTAGCTGCCGGATTGAATATTTCCACTAGTAATAGAGCCTGACTTCAATAATGTACTATTTATGATGATTGTAAATGTTCCAGAGAATATGCCATTTTGTCGAGTGGCACTAAATGTGATATCTCCAAGTCCACCGGTGGCACCCTGAGGACAGAAAACATTTTGTTGTAGGCCGTTACCAGTTCCCTGACCTGAAATTTCTATTGTTGTTTGCGCCTGTAGACCTTGTTCACAGATCGCGCTTGGATGAGTACATATCTTGTTTAATCTTGTTGTTCTACTAAATTATCAAATCCACTTTCTCTAGCATTTTGTCTGGCTGTCTGGTCGGTAACTGTATTTCCATTTCCATTATCTTGTGCTCCTTTCTTTATGTAAGCAAATGCTCCTGATGGTAGTGTCAAAATTGAGGATGATGATACTACTAATGTTGATGCCGTTAACATAAGAACTACTACTGCTGATAAAGTAGTTCTCGTTGTAGTCATGTTGTTCATATTTATCAATATGATATCATCTGTATATTTGACGGTTTTATCGATGTTGAAGATAAGAGAAAAGAGATTAGTAAGCGGCTTGGGGAAATTATAGAGAATGATCCTCATCTAAAAGAAATAGCTTCAAAGCTCGAAGAGATGGCCAAGAAGGAGGTTTACGATAATTCTGCTAGTACTGCAATAAATGATGATGAGGAGTGAGTGCCTAGATTTTAATGCAAAAGAGAAAATAACATTTGCAAGATTTCATGAGATTTTTAGCAACAGGAAAAATGATGATGATGACGAGGACGAAAGAGCTGTTCCAATAATGAAAATAACTGAAAAAACAGAAAGTCCAGTTATAGCAACGAAAGCGAGATTACTGGACCAGGCTTTTCCCGTTCTGGTTGATTTATTAAATTCTGAGCTAGTAATTCGTGCTGAACTGTCAAAATTATTCGAAGAAATGGTGTTACGATTTGCGGTCGTACGTGGTGTTACCAAATATACGATAGACCATAAAAGACCTGCTGCAATGATCACACGACTAGCTGCCAAAGATCATTGCTGATGGCCACAATTCATTGGTCAATGACGTAACAACAAAGAGCTCAAACCAACTGTCTGCTATCACAACCAGAAGGATCCCAGCCGACTTGCAGATCCATGGAGTGAACCATTGCGGTTCCTTCCGATAGTTTACCACGATCAGAAATGATGGCACCATGATGATTGCATCCAATACAGGGTATGCAACTATAATAGAAAGGATTGCTAAACCTCTTGACGATGAAATTTCTACGAGGCTCACGGTATATAATATTATAAAAAAGAGAAAAATACGTACTAGCAATTACAGCTGCTATCAATTGTTTTTTGCTGAAACGAAATACTTTGTAAAACCGAAGATACGTTGAAAACACATAAAATGACAAAAAAGCATATGCCGTTATAGACAATGCATCAGCCAGTGAAGGAACTGGCGGTACAGACTTCCAGAATGATTTCATACACTGCCCAAAGAATAGCCTGCACATAACGACAAGACCAGAGCTATCGCAAGGGCTAAGTCAGCTTTTTCAATAAATCCATTATGATGTTTCTGTAGATACAAGATTGCGATGGCAACCGAAGCGGCTACTGCCGCGGTAATATTAAGAATCCAGTGAGCATTATTCCCTCTGGCCTCTACTTTGGCGAAAAAAATGAGTGAGCTAGAGACTGTTGTTATTAGAATAACGCCAAAAAATAAGATTCTCTTAGTAAATCCTATGCTCGATAGTATAGTAACCATTAATCAAGCACCAGACTCATGGGGGGACAGTATGGGTAAGTGTCACTTAACAATCTTTCGCCGATCGGTTATGGGCCACACAAAAGAGCCAATAAGCAAATCCACTGGATATTCCTGATTTTAGCGTGAAGGAATAGCCACACTTTTGACATTTGACAGAATGGTCAGACTCGGATATCTGCAACGACTCTATGGCTTGTGATCGGTATCTATCCATTTCTTCGATCTCTTCTAAAGATGGAAGCTCAAGCGGGTTGTTCAATGTTACATCTATGTTATACTAATTAACATAAATTCGTGTATCATCTGAAGAGATGACTATGTCTAAATTGAAGCGTTTAGTTTTGTAATATTTTTTTTAACTAATCACAAGGCAATACTTTAGATGACTAACGACGATAAGTACGATACAACACAGATTGGATTTAATGTCATCTGGCATACGTGTTGGAGCATGGTATTATCTGAAATGGGCAAATTTTAGACCTATTACCGGTAGATCTAAGCCTCTGCCATGGCAGCAGAACCCACAACGACAGAATCGCCAAGTTCCATATCACCTTCATCACCAGGATCAATGACACCATCTTCAGGATCTTCACTGGAACCTGTACCTGGATTATTACCCATAACTACTAACAACACTCAATGACCTAGGTAATTGTTACTGCTCTCTACTATGATCGCACTACAAACAACGGGGGTAGTAAATGGTCTTGCTATTATTCAGAATTTGCAACTATTATTACTCTTCACCTTGCTCGACTTCATCTTGTAATACGTGGATTTGGTGAAAGAAATAGAGTTTCATAAACAAGAAGCAAAGGAGGAAGTGGTAGTTAAATAAAAAAAGAGAAAAAAGAATCTTGATAGTGGATGATGATCCTTATGTTACGATGAAATTAAAAACTGTTTTATACGAAATTGGCTTCAGAGTTAATTCATTTAATGACCCTATTTTCGCATTGAAAAATTTTCATGCTGGTTCATATGATCTGTTGATTATCGACATTAATATGCCAAACATAAGTGGCTTTGACCTATATGAAAAAATAAGGGAGATAGATAACAAGGTAAAGATACGTTTTCTGATAACAGAAAGTGAAATAAACTTTGAAAAAGCATTTTACTTACCCAATTTAAATTGCTTTATTAAAAAACCAATAGAGAATGAAAAGCTAATAATAAAACAAGTAACTGAAATAATAGGTCAAAGTGAATAACAACAACCACACAACAAAACAATATGATTATCAGTCTAGGCTTTAGAAATTATAACAAAATATAAAAAATATAGACAGGGATGTCTATTATGCCTTCATGGCATTGCAGCACTAATTGTTCTTGTTATTTTTATTAGGCTAGGTAATTATCAACGCACTTTTGAGCTTTCTTTTTAGATATGTCATTTCCTCCATGATTGCCAATACATTTTAGTTCGTCTTCATACCTGTATTAGAAGTATCAATTAGTAAATTCTTCCAACTACCAAGAATTTTATCATATCGCATACTGCACTTTTATGTTAAAAGACTATACTATATATGCCTTAAAAGTAGCATCTTGTTGCTGCCTCGTTGAAATTCAAATGGTACCGGAACAATATGATATCCGATTCTAAGCTTTTCTAAAGCAAAAAGTAATTCAGTCATTTGCTCATAAGGTTGTAAACTAGATTTTTGTAAAGGGTAGATTCTAACTTCTTTTGAACTTACTCTGTATAATTCTAATATGGAAGATAAAATAAATGAAAAATCAAGTTTGTGGCTGTAAGTAAAGAGAAAATGTCCACTTAATACGAGATCGAAGCTTTTATCTTCAAACGGTAATTTCGGTAACTCTGCCTTTATGTAACGCTTTTCTTTAATTCCAGTAGGGTAATCTAACAAGAATTGCTGCAATGCTAGTTCTCTATACTCTCTTAATTTGTCAATTGAAGAATAAAAGTCCCATTTGTAAAGGTCAGGATTTGTAGATACTCTTTGTATGATATATTCAATATCGTCCTGTCCCCCTTTAGACAATGTTTTTACATCCTTGTCAAACAAACGGTCGCAGCCAACTGCTCGGATTCCGTGTTTGCTATTAGCTTCTGCAACGAAAGAGGAAGCACCGGAAGGACAATCTAATACTGTATTGTATCTTTTCAAGGAAGGAATATCATTAATGCCAAACATCAAAAGATATTCTGCTAATGTACGTCCATAAAATGCAATTCTATCTAATTTTAAGGGGTGATGATCTAATTTGTTATTTGGCGCCTCGTCCAATGGTTGGAGATTTATTACCGCTTACTACCATCACCAAATACTAATCCATCATCATCCTTACTGAAAAAGTTTACTTGTCATAGTTAATCCAAAAATTAATAGCACAAGTTAATAACCAAAACAACAAAATTGAGCAAGGTCAAAATTAGCCATCCGGATAATCGCCCATTTTATTGCTGTCCTAATAGTAAGAAGAAGGAACTTTAGGCAAAAGATGAAGAAGGTATGAATACTGATTGTCTATCATAAATGAAAGATTTATGCAAAAAGCATTCTTATCAATATTATTGTTGATTATAGCTTCTATATCTTTGCTGTTGGCAACATATACATAATTATGAGTGTCAGTTTTTGGCAACATTATAATACATACCTATTTTCTCTTACCTGTCGATCTATTCTACAACTATCTATAGAAAGACACCGTAGTCTGTCAAAAAGAGATGATGGTGATGATAATGCAGGTAATTGTGATGAAACACCAGCTAGGTAGAGAGACATTTTGCCTCCTAAGAATTAGAAGCAGTTTCCCTCTCCACATCATAATTAAGAACAAATATGACAGCGCTATCTTTTGGATTCACCATACTTTTCGTAGTAAACCAGTTCATGAATTGGCAGACGGTTCTTTCTCTTACCTGTCAACCTACTTGCAGGATATCCAAAGCCTATTATGACTGAAGGACTCAGCTGCTTTGGAATCGCAAAGTCATCTCGAAGATTTTCTTCTCTTATTCCTGTAAACAGTCCTGAACCTACTCCATGATTCCAAGCGGTCAGTTGCATATTTTGAAGCACCCTTCCTGTATCAATTAAATGAAAACCATACTTGTGGGTTTGTTAATACTATTACTCGCAAAATTGGCACGTGCAACCCAGCTTCCACTTGTGCTATCTTCTGCCAGTTTCTTGAGATTGTCTTTTTTCTCCACCAATATAAATCGCCAGTGCTGAGTGTTCATACCAGTACCTGTTAGTCTGGCAGCTTCAAGTATCTTTGATCTAATTTCCAACGGGACATCCTGTATGCTGAATTCTCTTACTTCGAGCTTGGTTCCTATACATTCAAAGGCGTCCATGCCATTTCTCTGGTGCTACTAATATATAGCAAGTTGCTAAACACCTTAAAGAAACATTCCAGAAGTTGGTATTCCTTAACTCTTGACAAAATCTATGATATGACTTCATCACAACGGTCAATCGGTGATTTCTTTTACAACGCAAAGAACTTGCAATGCATTATGGAGCCATAATTGCTACTGATGGGATACATTAGTAGTTGGCTAACAACTATCTATCTATCTGGCCGAAAACTTATGATGAATGATATTATTCAATTTAAATGCCATACTGTCATGTAACTGAAATAGGTCAAATTGCTATGTAAATTCTCTGTTTCTTCTTCTTCCTCTTCTTTTTTACTATGCCTCTGTAGTCAGATACTTTTGTAAGGAATCAAATAGTAGCAGTAAACTAAAGCTTCTTCTCACACACAGCCTGTTAAACTGATTTAGGCAACCCTCCAAGTTGTCATATACGCGCAAATCCATATATACAATAGGTTATACGCGATTTTTAATGAATAGTAAGAGAAACTCTATAGTTAATTCATTACACTCTATAATAATTGCCGTTTTTAGAGCTAGCATCTCTGTAATTGGAATTGTTTCAAATCAGCCTTAAAGGCAAAGGATTTCAATTCTATACCTTTACTTTCGGTTAGTTAGTGGGGATGGCCGGCATGTGTATAGATTATTACTATGGTTAAGTAGCAGGAAGGAGGATGGATGTTCACAATCCAAAATCCCAGGTCCTGATCCAATACGTCTTGAGGTATATGCAGAATGCCTAACCTTGGTAGACGTTCCATAAGAGTAGGACTATTTCCAAATCTAGGCTATGTAACAAACAAATAACGACATAAATTCTGACACTTCACTTAGACTACTTCGTGTAAAACAAGAAGGTTCGGTAGACTTCCTATTACTTGCTGAAATGTATGACACATTGTTGTGGCACCGTGACGACAGAAATATGTTAACACATATACCCATGCACAGAGGAATTGGTAAAAACTAATTCTTATTGCACGTGTAGAAATCGTTAAAGCATACTTTGACTAGTTTATTTTGAATGAAAAAAACAACATACCTTGCAATCGTCTTGATCCTATCTATTGGACTTGTTTTAGGATCGATAAAGTTAGTTAGTATCAGGTACAAGCACATCAAATTCATCTGTTTCAATAGTCAATGGAGCTTCATCTCCTAGCATTTCAAAACCCTACGATCCGTCACCCCTAACAGTAAAGCCAGGTACGTCTGTCACATGGACTAATAGCGATTCTACTATCCACACAGTAACTTCTGGTCTTCCAGAACAAGGGGAAGTAGGTACTTTGTTCGACTCCGGCATTATGAGTCCAGGTAAGACTTTTACACATGCCTTTGATAAAACAGGCATTTTTGATTACAGCTGTACTCTGCACCCATTCATGCACGGACAGATAATAACTAAATAGTCAAAAGCTACAGTGACGTTGCTAATTTTTTCCTTTTTTTCTCAACTGCACTTTTAAGTTATAAATTGATTGTTTATTATTTTCAAAAATTAACTTAAAGTAATAGAAATATTAAAAATACATATTTAATATTTATCTTACTAAATCTCACTAGTTTGAGGATGAAGAAACTCGATTAAGAAAAGATTCGGAATTTCAACTAGCCACCTTTAGATGGTGTTTCTCAATAGATGCAGTCCCTTGCTTAAAGGTGACAATTATTATATCATCTTTCTTATACGGACAATCTGGAATACCACGTGGTTGATGATCTGATGCTTCGACTACACAAGTTCCTTGTTGGTCCTTTGTGACTACTTTTGCTTCGTCTGTTACTTCTTTTCTAATTAAATCCTTGATAGGAAAACCAAACATAGCCTGAACAGCAAAAAAACCACCCAAGCCGATAAGAGCAATAAGAATCCCAAGCTTTTTGCCAGACATTCCAGCGAAGACAGAGGTATCGGAACCAGAGCCAGAATCATATGTCATAGATAAGATGGGGATAGAAAACAAAAATATTTAAAAATATTCCCTACTTTGGACGCCTGCCAATCGTTAGAAGCAGTTTAGTTATTTATATTCTATAAGAATAGATAAAAAATAATGCAAATGCTATATAGGAGCAGCAGCGTTAGTGGCAATACAGTTTTCCCTAACATATTTTCCCACTATTTGAGCATCCGTGTTGTTTATGAGTATGTTTTCAGTAATTCTTTTTTAATACTAACACTACAAATCCAAAATCATAGATTGCAACGTCGTAGTTGAAACTCGAGTGACCGCATTCAACTGTTTGCCGTTTTTATCTCCCATTAATGTTTCAGCACAAGCGTCTATTAAGCATAGATGTAAAGCCAATATCACAGCAACAATTCTAGAAGCAGTACGCTGCTGGTGGAACAACTAAAGCAAAAATATACTATAGATCCTTTTTGACTTATCAGAGATTAAAAGGATATTTGTTGCTTTCTGAAGAGAATGGGTTGATTGAGTACAACAAAGAAGAATGCCCTTTATTAAACTACAGAAATGAAACTACAGAAAAAGATGCCCTTTATCTATAGCATTTGCCCTGTGTCTTCTTCTGGCATCGTATTGATTTACAATTATGTTTCTTTATATTATCATTACCATTTGGTGGTAACATTACCACGTGGATAATATTTTTTTGAATTTGATTGCTACCGTTGTGTATCTGTAGAACTATTTTCTAGCAGTAGTAGACTTTTGCATATGTTGCATAGATAGCAATATTTTATCTTCTTTTTCTATTTTATTCCCCGCTCTCAATTTTGCTTTGTACTTTAAGTTTCGTGGCTTTGTTCTTAATCTATATCCACAACAAGGACACCACAATCCATCCCACTTGATAAATAGCTCACATATCTGACAACGCTTTTGTCCCATAGAATAACGACCAGATCCAACTGGTTTCTGCGCTTTATGACGTATACATCTACCTTTACAAGTCATTTCTTTACATTCTCTTCCTTTGTTATAAAATGATAATTGATATTATATACTTTAATAGATATGCCGGAAAGTTCTAGACAATTGTATCAAAAATATTTCATAGTTTTGCATCTATTCTTGTTTTTTTCACATATATACAGTATAATATGCTTTCGAGCATTACTATAACATTCTATGCAAACGATTAATATTGTGAATGTTGGCTACTTACCACATTGGAAGAGTGCGACTTCCTTGATGACATATGCCTAACTGTATTATATGCAAGCAAGGATATTAGTTGCGCGGCTGTAGTAGATATCAATGGAAAGCTCATTGTTGGCAAATATAGAAAAATAGACAGAAAATTAATAACAACATCTATAGCTAGTACCAGCGGTCAATATCATCAAACAAGTTGCTACCTTTTCTATATAGATTATTTGGTTTCAGCTATACGACAATCTTATTTTGAAAGGAGGTGTACAAGTGAAGGAGTTGATACAGCAGAGAACATGGAAGTTAACTTTGACGTAATTGATATCAACAATAAAATAAAGTTGGCCATTACTCCATTAACCCAGAGTAAAGACAAATTCCTCTGTGTATATTTTGAATCTCCATTTGCGGAATCTTATCAAGAGATAATTATGAAGATAAGCAACATGATATAGAAAATAACAGTAATAATATTATATATCCTTTTTCTTAGAATTTCTTATAATTGTTATTATTGTCGTTATAAAGCCTTGAGCTTCTTTGAAATTTTTAAATTTTAAGGACAGTCTAGCTTTTAATTTCCAAATATAGATAATACAATGACCTGTTATGTCGATTATCAATCACAGAAATTATACTACAGTGAGTGATGTCTCTTAGTAATTCCAGCAATAATACATGAGAGCCTTTAATGCTAACCTAGAATTTGGAGTCCCATTAACAGACTACGAAATAAGCAACAGCTGACATAATTGATAGATACATGAATTATATTGTGGCTGCATCTATCTAGAAAAAATAGAGAAGGATAAGATAGAAGAAGGAAACAACCAAATGTTCATACACCAAAGTAGACTAAATAAAAATGACAATACAGAAGATAAAATGGATTTTCGAAATATCGTAGCTATTTTCGTTAAGGAGGACTGATTTGGAATTGCCTTCCACTGGTGCAGTATCATCTATCGAAAAAAACATTCGTTATTATACTTTGATGATCGTGTTTGGAATTCTAACTGCAATATCTGTTCAGCCGGCCTTATTGGAGTTTACTGAAAAAGATCTTGCAAACCACATGATCATAGAACATTCGTTGTTTTTTATCATAGGAGCCACGTCAGTTCAAGTTGCTGAAACAATCTTAAAATTACTTGTATCTTCACAAAGCAAGAAGAAAAAAAAAGAAACCGAATATTATACAAAGCTTAAAAAAAAGACAAAAGTAATTCAAAATTGAGCATAATTATTTTATACTGGAGTGGATTACTGAGAAACATTTTCACCATTAACAATACATATGGTTTCATATGGCTCATTATTCCAATTGTGCTCTTGACCTTTTGGCATTTGCCTTCAGTATTTGATTATGCAACATTACATGAACAAATCCATATTTTACAGCACATTTCATTTATAATTGTTGGAGCTACAGGTTTTCTGGCATTAAGGGCCTTAGGTGAATCTTTTAGGATACTTGCTCTAATAGCCTTAAATGCAATTATGGTTTTCGCTGGATTAATGTTTGCAGTTTTACAAACGCCAATTTATACCGTCTATTCTGTCAGCAGTCACAATGATGCAGGAACCTATATGGTAGTAACATGTTTATTGCTTCTTCTTGTTGGCTTGCCTGCTTATCTAGTTCATAGGACACTTTTTCATGTTCGTATTAAAGGCTATAAACAATAATAATAATAATCAATGGAAATGAAGTAGTCGTACGTGCCTTATTTTTAAACCGTTAATAAATCCCTTGAAGTGCTTTTGTGAAGATATTCAACCAATATATCTACACTAATACTGATAAGATGTTATATGATTCCTATATCTTTATGTATGATTTATTGTAAGTTGAAGAATTAAAAATCTCATCTAACGTTATAGGAAATGGCTTTCTACCACTGAGTTTGAATTTTGTCGAATTTCCTTTAATTCCTACTTGTTGGATATATCCTAACTTGCGAAATATGGCAATGGCTATCTTACCTCGCTGTCTGTTATTACCACAGGCCATTCGTTCCTTATCTTGAAGGTTCTGTAATATGAATGTGCCATCCTTGCTTTCTTCGGCTATCGTAGAAGCAGCACGCCAAAGTTTTGAGATATAAGAATCGGATTCGTTTAATGAACCCATATGAATAGTTTTAGGACTACTCATAGATTTAGTTATTAATTGGGCCGCAAAAGCCATCCTGTCTGTCTTTTTAAAATATATATTATAAATATTCTGCTTTTTGAATTTCCTATTTTCTTTATTGTCGAACCAATATACATATCCTTCAGGTTCATGGATATATGGTTGTACTAGAATATTCTCAGTATTCTCTCGTGGTTCTGAATTGATTATTTCTTGAGCCTCATCTAACTTATCGTAATTAACGACATATTTTTTTTTACGGTTAGATTCTAATGACATAACTATACCTTCATCCCTAAGTGACCTTAGGGCAAGGTCAAGGTTTGTATCATAATGTCTACCTGCTTCTTCGTGTATCTGCTCTTCCAATATGACATTGTGAACTCCTTCGCCAATAAGATGCTGTAAGAGCCATTTACGCCATTCAGAAGTCGATGTCATGCTTTTATAAGCTAAGTTAAAAAATTGATTATTTAAGGATACGCCAATTATGGCATAGAGAATTTAAATTATAAGCAACTCGACGTCAAATTTGTCTTATATTTATATAGATGCCGAGCGAGTATATGCCATGGCGGATACATCGCTTCGCAGACAGGTATCACACAAGAGGAATAGACCATTAGAGAGTGTATTCCGAAACACTACTGCGAGGGTTTTGGATTTCCTTGTTCTGAACCAAGAGTTTGATTATTCTGCATCTGAGATAAGCAAGATAACACAAATTCCCCTTCGAAGTTTGCAAAGGGTTCTATTGAATTTGGTTGAAAAGGAACTGATAATGGAAACTGGCAAGATAGGCAATACTAAAATGTATATTATTAATTCAAAGTCACAATTAGCTGAATTACTAAGACAGTATGTACTCGCTACAATAAACATCAACATAGATAATGCACGAAAACAAGACTCATCAAATAATTCTTTAATAGAATATAAAAAAGGGCTTGCGATCAGATAAACTTAGCAACATAAGGCGGCATAATACTCAAAATCGATCCCCATATTAGTGCTCTTTTTACTTCTATTTTTATTTATTTATTAAACTCATACTTAATATTATCACAATATGCTAACCTCTCCTCTCCTATTTCACTTTTGACTATTCTTGCTGCTTGACGTAGTATTAGTAGTTGTTGTAGCATTCGATGCGTTCAAGGATGTTCCTTGTGGTACTACTGGAGCTGTTATATATCCAGAAGACGTCGTTGTGCCAGTTGGACTGGCACTAGTAGAAGTTTTGTTTGCAACTTGTAATGAAGTTCCTTGTGGTACTACCTGAGCTGTAACATTACCAGCAGATGTCTGTTTTTGTTGTGCTAATGCTATTTGTTGAGTAATCGAGTATGTCGATAAAAATACCATTACCATTATTCCCAAACAAATCATTACTTTTACTTTATTGTTAATCATACCGTTTATTTGAAGATAATTTGTTATAAAGATATGTGGAGAACCTGCTACGATCTTTTTATATATAGGCAGTAATTTTCATTATCGTATATATATATATATTTATATATAGCAAAAACGGTGTTTATCCCTGCGGGTGGCGGTGGCGCAGGCAGCAGCGCGATACAAGTTGGACCTGGCGGAGGAAACGCAGGAGCATCCAGGAAGAATGAAGGGTGTTTTATCAGGTTCTGTAGAATAGTGAAGCCCTTAATTCGGGTAAGTTGCATCATCACTAATAATATTGCATGTGTACTGAAAAGCAGTTGCTTGTTGCAAAAAATACTATATAGCAAATGCTCCTTCTTCTATTATTATTACTAGTGCTACTGCTGCCAAGGTTAGTATTATTATTGTGATAATATAAGAAGAATATCTAAAAGCTGTAAAACGCGTTTTATTTCCAGATCTGCGCAACAGACAGATAAAACGCCTGTTGATAAAAGACGATGTTTTCATCAGCTTTTAATTGCTAGATAGCATCTTGATGTATTTAGAAAATAAATGGACTGAGCTCCTACATGCCTCAAAACACAAATAATCCACAGTTTATAAATATTAATGATGAGCAGATTTTTTTTCTCTATATATAATTAATAATTCTAAGAGGAAACCTGCGATTGATGATAAGCCGATGGTCAATGCAGTTTCTGAAATAACTTTGATATTATGATGTTCAAAAACTTCTTTATAAAATTCTTCGTTAAAACCATGAGCTAGCAGGGCAACGAATACTATACCTGCAACTATTAATGCGCTTAAAATCGTATTTAATGTAAGAATCTTTACCTTTCCTTTATTTACCTTAACCTGACCATAGTGTTTCAAATTATTTTCTATTAATGGTACGTCCTCATCATCAAATACAAACCCAGAGATGTCTAATATTCCGACATTTTTATCAGTCGTCTCAACGTCATGGAACTCCATAACATAAATTAATTTGTTCGGTGTTAGAAATTCCCTAACCTTTTCGACGTTATCTTGTTTACATATTACCTTAATGTGTATTGGAATATGCATTCATTACAATAAAAATTTCTTAATATAATAAGGAATTGCCTATCTCATGGTTGACAGAAACGTACACCATTTATATTTCTAATACTGCGCTCTACCTGTTGGATTTGGTCTTTACTACCACTCACATCAACTATAACATCTGGATCTTCCTGAGATTTTTTTTCTACTCTAAATACAAAGGTAACACCTTCCATTTTTTTAGATTCCTGTATAACAATTTTACAGGCACTTCCGCTACAATTTACTAATAAAGTTCCAGACAATTTATCATCATGACTCACTTTAGTGCCACTTAATTGTAAGCAGGTTCTTTGAAGATTAAAACTTTGTCAATAATCATTTAGGGTATCTCAAAATTAGATCCATAGTAGGTTCGGTGTTAATCTTATTTTTAGTTTAGTTTTGTTTACTCATAACAAAAATTCTTAGTCTTATCAAGCTACAAAATTTTTAAATGCTATTGATTAGTTAATTATCAGAATCGCTTTCCTGCTTTGACAACCCTGTTTTAGATATACCAAAATGGTAAATAGAACATTCCACATATAATAATCAATGCGAGAAATGTCTGGTTCCAGCTCCTCATCTCATCCGAACAATAGTTATGTATGCAAAATATGTGGCCTTGTCTTCTTACCCAACAAGCTCTTTCAGCAAACATAGATTCTGAATTCTGAACATCAAGAGGCAAAACAATCTGGTGTATTGTAATGTATTAGCATATCTTCATTGTGCTGTTAAAGCGCGTTTATCATGATTTCAGTAGTCATGTCTTCTTCAAATTCAATTTTCTTTGTTTTGAAGTTAAAAATGACAGCAGTATATTTCATCTTGTACTTTATCTCCTTTAGATATGTCATATATTACCAGATGGTAATCATAATCTTAAAAAGCATAAGTTGCTTATATAAATAACATCATTTGATAAAAAAAAGCATTGCCTTTATTATGGTTGAATAAATTACTCTACTTATAGTATGATGTTCCAGTTCTGTTTACAATTATGTCATACAGTCTTATTTGCTATCTTAATTTTTTCTGGCTAAGTGTGAAATAACCCCTTTCTCACTGCAATCGATATATCTTAACTCGGATTTAGTTATGAGAAATCTAGATTGGATTTGGAAATTCTAGATAACTTTGATGTTATAGCTATGATTGCGATTGGGAAGAAAGGACCAAAAGAAAATCTCCCATTAGAATTGCAAAATAAAGAATTTCCTAGTAATGGAAAGCAATTGAATGAAATAGTAACTGAAGGTACATTTAGAAAATAAAACAAACTTACTTTTAGAAGAAAGACTTTCACATGTATATATAGAGTAAAAGGAGATAGATAAATCGCCTGTTGATAAAAGGCTGTAGTGATGGTAATGGTTTCTTCAACTTTTATCTATTACTACTAAAAACTATAGATAGCCAATTTCTATTTTTTTTATCTTCATTAATTTAAATATAAATGTGTTCTTTGCTTAAAGGACATTCATATATGCTACCTTAAAGAAGTATATTCCCAAGAGTGGTCATAAATTTGGAACAGATAGGAGAGGCTACAAGAACAACAACAATAAAAGAAATACTGATAGCTATTGATGAATCAAAATATAGAGAAAAAATTATTAGATATGGATTGACATTAGCAAAATCGTTAGGAGCAGATGTAACAGCAGTTCATGTTATTGATAGATATTCTCTAGGTGCTCTCCAGAGTCTAGGAGGACTTTTGGGCTACTATGAAAAATGGAAAACTTGGCTATGAGGAAGAATTAAGGAAACACGCTAAAGAATTACTTGGTGAAGTAGACACTTAGCAAAAAAAGAATATGTCAAATATAATGAACGCATCATCAGTTGCAGAAGGAATAATTGACTATGTTCAAACACAAATATAGATCTTATTGTGATTGGTACAAAAGGAATGACCGGAGTAGAAAAATTCCTTATCGGAAGCGTAGCGAATAAAGTTGCAAGTCACGCTCACTGTTCTGTATTAGAAGTTAGATAACTTCCATAGGGCTTTACTATATTTCTATATTATGTATGATGTCAAGAAATATACTAACGAGCAACGTTTTATAGCAGCAGAATAAACATTTTAGAGTAAATTTTTCTGAACCAAAATATGGTATTTTGCTAAAAGTGCAACGAAATTGAATAAACCAATATTTATACGCTTTTCAACAGATACCAGCATCAAAGGACCCTACAATATCGAACATCTATAGATAATGCAACATTTTTGGCCCGACTTGCTAATATGGTTTATAATAATAATCGCGTACATTTTCCACTTTTTTAATTTTTATAGAAGTATAAGTTACTGCTATCTTAGTGTAAAACCGCATTTATTACAAAAGGCTGACCCCACAGGATTATAGTTACCACATTTTATGCAATGATTTTGAAGTTTAATGTTAGATCGTATAACCTCATCTTTACCAAAGGATTTTTTGTTTTCCTTTTTAACAATTTGCATCAAATCATAAATCTCCCATACCCAGAACGCTATTGCGGCTAATATTGAAAAATTAGAAGGTAAGAAAAGACTAGTAATGATTCCAATACCAATGGCAGAAATTAGAATAATTATCCCACGCTTTACATAGCGTATAAAGATATGACCTAATCCTGCTAGGAGTATATCCAGAACAATCGCCAAAACTAATTTGCGATTCGAAATTGCAATCATTTCTTATATAGCAATGTAAAAGTTCGAGTTTATTTAATACTTAGCAAGTGGCACAACCAATCAAAAGAAGGTAATTTCGGAGCAATAGAGACATTACAAAGAGTTGACTAATTTACTAGTATAACTTATAAAGTTCTAGTTGATATTAAATGATAATAAGATTACGATGCCATTCATTGATTCCTCAAAAGGTGAGTTGGGTACTGGTGAGCCTGTCAATTTCTACTTGAATGGTTTAACTGAAGAGATATCCTTCTCTACTCAATCACAAAACTTCTGTGTATGCTTTGTGGATATGGTGGACTCTACTAAGATTACAGCTGAGGCTACTAATAAAGAAAAAGTTAGAAAATATTATTCGATATTTATTAACACAATGGCAACTATAGCAAGAAACTTTGGTGCAAAAGTAATTAAAAATACCGGCGATTGTTTGATATCCTACTATCCAAAAACATCCGATTCTACTTACAAGTCTGCTTTCAAAGATGTTATAGAATGTGGTCTGACAATGATAGAAGCCAGTCCGATTATCAATGCAAAGTTAAAACAAGAAGGATTGCTGTCTATTAGCTATAGGATTAGTGCTGATTATGGTGCTGTAGAGGTAGCCAAGTCAATAACTTCTCAAAATTATGATTTCTTTGGTTCTACGGTCAACCTATGTGCCAAAATAAACTCCAAGGCGCCACCAAACGGGATGGTTATAGGTGGTGACCTATATCAAATTGTAAAAAAATCATATGATTATTATCGTTTCGAAGAATTAGGTGGATACTCTATCGTTAGCTTCAAACACCCATATCCAATATATTCAGTAATAAGCAAGAATAGAAATAATAATATTAATAATGCTTTAAGCCAATATAAGACAAAAATAGAACGTGGTCAAATTCTTTCTTATTCTGATACATTATCAGCTACAGGCCAACGTCAACATCAACCAGGCCAGAGACACCCTTACAACGTCTTGCTAGTAGACGATGAACCTGATGCACTCTTAACCTACAAAACATTCTTAACTGCTGCTGAAGGCTATAACATAGATGCATTTACAGACCCTCAGGAAGCATTGAAACACTATGCGCAAGTGAATCCTTCTTATTATGATTTGGCTGTTATGGATATAAGGATGCCTGGTCTTAATGGGCTCCAGTTATACTATAGACTAAAAGCGATGAATATGTCCATCAAGGTGCTCTTTGTATCTGCTCTTGATGCAGCCGCAGAGATAGTATCTATATTGCCTGATGTAAGACAAAGTGATATTATTAGAAAGCCGGTCGACCAGGAACACTTTGTCAATGCGGTAAAAGCAGTACTTGCTTAGTATCTTTAAATACACATAAAAAGAGTTTATGAGGTTTTACACGTTTGCGCTTGACATTTGGTATTTCATGATGACGACGACGACCTAATCTACATGGTGGGCCTTTTATTAACTACCTAGGTAGAATAAATCCAATTTTCATGTCCATTATATTTCATCATTACAAACAGCTTACCGAACTATAAGAAGAGCTCCAGCAGCAGCAGCTTCTCTAATGCCTTTAGAATGAATATTTACCTGAGCGACTAACCAAAAGTATTTAGAAAATCATTCATCATTTCAGCTCGAAGTTTATGTTGCATAGCACCAAGCATGTCTCCATTCTTAGCACATATTTCTGCTTGGTTTAACTCATGATTGAATTCTTGAGAATAATTTTGTCTTATTTCATTTTTTTGACGTGCTATCGCATCATTCAGATCCTTGCTGAAAGTTTTGTCGAAATTATCTAGCCTTCTAGCTCTTTCATTGGAAGCTGACAACATCTTTGATATGAGAAAAGGCATATTTGTATATTTGGGCCACATAAGGGAGGTAGGTTTACAAGCATTAAGGTATTATTACGATGCAGTAATTCATTTTGACAACAGTTAGTTATACTAGGTAACTAGATATAAAAAAAGATATCATTTTATTCTTATACAATTCTAAATATCGATCTGCTAAATCTTTTCTGGGAAATACAGCCGACCCTCTGAAGGAACCGTGTTCATCCGGAGATATTACCACCGATTTTTGTTTCTGTCTAACGTAGCGCTTTACTGAAAATAATATCAATTAATTATTATTTACCTAGATGGTAAGAGGAACATTAAGATTTGACATTGTCATGTTGTCCGAATTACAATATTTTATTTTTTATACGATGATATTTGTAGAGTCCAACTTCTGCTTTTAAAAGCCGGTCAAGAACCAGAAGCAATAAACACCCTACAAGGTCTTGCTGGAAAAACGCCAAGGTTTGTGGAATAAAGATTGAGGGTAATAATAAATGGATAACACTAATTGAGAATGCCAGTTTATAATAGTAATTTAATTCCGTATTTTTTCAAGTTCTCAAATATATCATTACAATTCTTTTCATATTTATCAAGAGTTAATTTATCTGCCTCTATTACTTTTTTATTCACATCATCAGGTATAAACCACGGCTAGGAACTTGTTTAATCTGTTTTTTATATTTAAGCTTAGGAACCGAATACAATGACAGAGAGGTAGAAAGTTCTATTTCATCTTTTGTCCGACGACAGTTAACACTTTTTCAATTTGCTACTGTCCAAAGGTAAGTTAACAGAACCCAAGAATGTATAGTTTATGTAGTTGGTAAGACAGATGCCTTCGATAAAGAAGTCGGCCCATATGAGTTCAAAGCGATAAAGTCAGCAGAAAAGATCATAGAGCCAAGGTCATATGATGTTCAACAGACAAAATACTACATGGCAATGACAAATTCCACGGTTGGCGTATTGCTATACTACCATCTTGATCCGAAATTTGCAGATGACCCTTCGGTGAAATTTCCTATTACAATGACAGAAGAGGAGCTATATTCGGAACATGAAAAATTGGTTATAGCTGCTTTATCTTTGAGCGCAGCAATTTCGGCGGAGACCTGAAATGGCACGACATATTGCATTTGATCGTAAATTAGGATGGAAGTGTAAATCGTGCCGTTATTCCGAAGACTGTAAAGATATGTGCATTGCTGCAAATGGGTTCAAATCCTGAGGAGATCTTAAAAAATGCCATCGCATGAATTCAGGCAGAGACTGCAAGAAAATCTATTTTTTTATGTCTGCTTAGTGGTGGCGTTCATGTCATCGAGGTAAGGCAATACCTTGCTTCATCAATTAGAGGGTGTTGTCGTCGTAGTCGAAAGAAATGTTTGTAATACTTTATTGATTTTATCTGGATATTGATCCATTACTGCATGACCAGCATCTTTTATCTGTACAAGCCATGCTCCTGGAATTTTTCCTGCAATGATTAAAGCATTAACATGCGGCTCGTAAAAATTATCATCGGTTCCAGCTATGACCAACGTAGGTTTGGCTATTTTCGCAAGCTCGTCACAAGCACCATTCCAGTTGGTTGCCTCCCAAGCTTTTCCTATGTCATTCTGTCGCTTTAAAGTGTTAGGCGTAAGACCAGGCTTCGCTTGTTTGAAATCTGGTCTGGTGACTTGCTTATTAGTACGTCAATGATATCAAAGAACCGAACTATTGCTAAAGGTAATTCTTCAGACTTGCTGTTTTATTACTTTATCTGGAAAGAGCTAGATAATCGATAATGGCTAAACATTTTAGGAAGAGATGATGAGTGTTAGCAAATTTGAAAAAAATCGATCATTTATCCATTACGCTACTAATGGATAATTTTACTGACAGGTTATTGCCCACGTCTCCACATGCTAAAAGACCTCCTATGCTCAAGGAAGAAAGATTCCTTCCAGCACCCATCGCAGAACATGGCTTTTCTGCTATAATTGAAATTCACTATAATGCAGACAAGAAAGATAGATTTCTTTTCGATACTGGGGTTAGTAAAAATGGGATCATTTTTAATGCTGATCTTTTCGGAATTGATTTAAAAAATATCAATGCTATAATCTTGAGCCATGGACATCTAGATCATTTTACAGGTATTGTCAGCGCACTTCGGCGGATCGCAAAACCAATCGATGTGATTGTACATCCAGATGCGTTTCAGAGACGTTGGCTAATTCTTCCTGATGGAACTAAAGCAATGATGCCAGTCCTTGATGAAAAAGAGCTTGAGGAACATGGAGCAATTATCCACAAGAATGAATGTTTTAGTTTCCTTCCAACGGAGGATCCTCACCTACTGATTACAGGGGAAATTCCAAGACAAACTAGTTTTGAAAAAGGTTTTCCACTCCAGTATGTGGAAATTCCTGACAAGAAAGAACTCATTCACGATCCTTTAATAAAAGATGACCAAGCAATAGTTGCAAATATTGAAGGTAAGGGTCTAGTTGTAATTACTGGCTGTGGGCATGCTGGAATTGTGAATACTCTGAATTATGCTAAAAAGTTGTTAGATACCAACAAGATTCATGCCATTTTGGGCGGCTTTCACCTTACTGGTAGTATATATGAACAAGCAATAGAGCCTACAATAATGGAGTTGCAAAATGCTAATCCTGATTATATTATTCCCTGTCATTGCACAGGTTGGAAAGCAACTAATAGAATAATTCAAATAATGTCAGAAAAGTTTATCCAAACTAG
Organism: uncultured Nitrososphaeraceae archaeon; assembly: GCA_963825865.1. Lineage (GTDB taxonomy): Archaea > Thermoproteota > Nitrososphaeria > Nitrososphaerales > Nitrososphaeraceae > CAWGVG01. The sequence goes on from CAWGVG010000008.1 coordinate 83,246, forward strand.
TGTAGGTACGTCATTTATTTTTTAGATACATAAAAGAAAGGTATATCATAAAAATACATATAAACGATATTATTAATATGAATGACTCAGCATTTATTATATAAAATCATTTAATTTGATTGTCAATTAGGTTTTTTTACAGCTTCTCTTTATAATATTCTATAACTTAAGGATCCAACGTTTAAATCCACCAATGAAGGCTGAAGTTTCATATTTTATCATGCTAAACTTTGTAAACAATGCAATACACATCAAAAGAGAGGACAATATTTGACTGAAAGAGACAAAAATAAATCTGTTAAATATAACAAAATGGATGTGGATGATGTAATATTTTATTTTAAAGAATTACAAGAGAATACATTTGTTAACCGTTCCATGAGTTTAAAAGATGAAATACAAAAGGTCAATATAGATGAGATTAGTTTCCTGGATGACGGTGGACGCAGTATAAGATTGCAATATTGGCAATATGGTAAATTAGGAGCTAGAAGATTAGTAAAACAAACCTGCTATCCCCTGCACGTTATTTACATGTACACAGTCATGGATAAAAATAAAAATTATTAAAATAAGAGACGGTCAGGGTGTGGCTGCTTTCCTCCAGGTAGAAGAGGACAGCCAGCTTATTCACACAGAAACGACAAAAACAACAAAAAAGTATAGGCTTTATTGGAATAATGTGAAAAATAACCGACATGTATTATCGTATATACCATGCCTAAATAAATCAAACTTATAAATCAAAGATCTTTGTAGAAGGTAACACGCACGAACACCTCTGAAATATGATTTAAGTAAATATCTTCTCTTCAAAGGGCAGAGAAAGTAAGATAGCTAGAAATAAACTAAGATAATCGAAGTGATCCCATAGTCATTATTCTATACTGTTTTAATATGGGATCTTATTTTCTCTCTTAATTCATGAGTCATTAAATCTTCTTCATTATATCCATGATCCCTTACAGCATGTTCTCCAGCATTTTTCATAATTTCCTCTTCTGTTTCTCCCTTGCAAACGTAGTCACAGTCCATTCCTACTTCACGGCATGATACATTTAGCATTATTCCTTTGTCAAAACCCCGTATAATAAATTGTATGCATGTGAGGCAATCTACTATTACATACTTTCTTTCATAACTGAATATGGACTGAAGGTTATAATCTCAATATAGTATGTAAGTTACAACTTTTCATCAGATTTTTCTTATTTCCTTTCTCGAATTATCAAATGGAACATTGCCTAGAACCACAATCGCTGCATGACCTTCTGCTAGCTAATTTTTATGACTGAAGAATATGATTTCAATGTAAGTTCTACCTTGCCCTGCCTTCCGTTATTTGCTGTAGCACCTATGACTTTCATCCTGTCACCTACATTCAATTTATTTACAGAAGAGCTTTGATCACGCCAACCTACTAATCGAATCTCTCCAGTATCATCTCCAAGTAGCGTATCAGCCACAACAACAAGTTCACCGCTCTTTGTATTCACTTCCGTCGTATTGGGCGCCTGTAATACAATAGCCTCTATAATGAATGGATTTTCTGAAACTTGGATATCTTTAATTTTCGATTCGAATTTTGATACTTTTGGAAAAGATGGATCATCGTCCATTATTCTAATATATGACTCATCTTTAGAAAGAGTAATAGAAGTTCCAAAGATTCTGCTTGGAACACATTCTATCATTGTATCAGCGACCATCTCACTGGTCAATAGTATATTATCAATAATAACAGATATGAATTTGCCACTTCTATCTGCTGCAAGGCAGGTAACTTTGCCTCTACCAGTCTCTTTTCCGATTGAAATTATTCTCAAAGGAATAACTTCGACTTCTGTCTGGGATCCAGAATATTCCATCATCGTTCCTTCGTCGCCATGAATTTCAAAATCTCCATTGCCATATTGCGGATTACCGGGCTTGATCCGGGTGCCTATCAATCTAACGTTGATACCGACGTTGAATACCTTTGGAATCTTTCGTTCATCAACATTCCAGATAACTACACGCAAAGAACGGGTATTGGCTTCGTTTGAGATTTGCATTTGGAGTGATTTGCTCAGCTCTCCTCGGATATTATTAAATTCAGATAATCTTGGATTTGAGTTAACCTTACCTATTATTATAACATTTTCTCGAAGATCATTGACATTGTCAACTGTAATGGTCATGGAGTCAATATTTGGAATAGAAGCGTCATCATTGCCAATTGGTTCAATAATTCCGTTTGAACTTAAATTGATAATTGGTTTACCATCAATCCCAGATTTGACATGACATCGAGAGATCTTTACTAAATCCCCAGGCTGCAAACCCATTTCATCTGGGATGTTAACCTGATTATTATCCCATAGCTTCACTTTGATGCTGGATTCTTTATCATAAATCGTTAGGGTTCGATTTATAACCTCTTCGTTGGTATCTTTTTTGATAAACTTACGAATGGGATAAATGTTCATAATGCGAGCGGTAACAGTTATTTCTTTTGCACCGATATAAAGATCCTTGATTCCAGAGCTCGATTTTGGAACATTTTCAAATGAAATGCCAAGATCAGCAGCAACCAAAAATAATGCACCCTGATCGGTTAAATAACCTGCGCCAATCTTGCGTTTCTTTTTCATCGATCATCTCCCTGATCTGCTCGACACTGATTTCTGGCTTCTGCTTTAGGAGTAATTCCACCATTTTTTTAAAGTCAACAGACAAATTTGTGAGCAGACCCCCTCCGTGTTATTACATGCATCAAGTTCTTAAAAATAAGGGAATATACTTGCCTATATTCTTTGAGCATATGAAGCATCTAGGAGTCATTACACAAAATCGGATGTATAGTGAGTCGCAAAAAGAGTGCATAAATGAGATTGAGCCTAAAGTGAAGAGTAAATGAAAAAAAGCAATAATTATAATAATAATAGTAAGAGATGAGTGCATGGGGTATTCTGTAAGTTGTTCGCCATCATTGTGGGCTAATGTTAAAATTACATTGATCTAACAAATTCCTGATATTATTATATCCAAGAAAGATGAAATTAGCTAGAATATTTTATCACCTTAATTTATCTATGAGAACAGTTAAAATAATGATGTACATTCTTGATTCAGACAGCATTTTCGAAGAATAATATTGCTTTACTATTTGTTATTGCAGCTGCTGGAATATCTTTATCTATCCTTTCTTACCAGTATTCTTCTTTTATCTCCAGTGAAATATCTGAAGCGGCCTCACAAGATGTAAGATTAAACGCCAGAATCGAAGTCTATGATCTTTCAAGACTCTTAGTACGTAGCATAGATTCGGTTACCACCAATTTACGAGCACTTGCTAATGGTCCTACAGTACAAGAGAGAAATGAAAGCGCAGGAACACTGATTCTCTTTAATACTGCCCAAGGATCTACAAGCGAACTCACTGATGGTTACTACTGGCTCGACCAAGATGGCAAAGTAATAATGTGGAGTAACATGAATAAAACTACATCTCAAAAGTATAAGGGAGCAGACCTTAGCTCTAAGGAGTATTTTATTATACCAAAAAATACACATACACAATATTACAGTAGCGTGATAGAAACTACGGACAAAGTTCCTAGACTGTATATATCTTTTCCCATAATCGACAACCAACCTAAAATTGATAACAACACTAGTACTAATATGAAAAGAACTTTCAAAGGTGTCATAGTTGCTGCAATTAGTGTCAGTACTATAGGCAAATTTTTACAAAATGAACTGTCTCCTCAAATTGAAAGTAATGTAGGATTGATGGACAAAAATGGCATAATCTTGTATGCCAAAAATCAAATGGTAATTGGCAGGGAATATTTATCAAATGAATTCCAATCATTGATTCCTCCTGGGATAAAAAATCAATATAATAGCATCCTAAGCCGCTCATTAGAAGGCAAATCTGGTGCAGAAGACATTGCATTTCGTGGTAACACGACTACCATTTCATACCAGCCAGTATTAATTGATGGAAAACATCTATGGACTTTGTTCATTGGCTCTCCACATATCCTTGCAAGTGATGTTGGTTTTCTGATAAACCAGCAAAAGAACTTTAGCACACTCATGGTGATAATAATCGGAGTCATAGCGGTTGGCATTGCATTTCTCATCCTCTCTTGGAATAAAAGGTTGGAAGCCGCTGTAAATACAAGGACTGCGGAGTTAAAGAGAGCAAACGCCTCTTTAACGGACTCAAATAAATTGCTTGCAACAGCCAATGAACAGCTGAAAGTTCACGATAAAATGCAGAAAGAATTTATCAACATAGCTGCTCATGAGTTACGTACTCCAATTATGCCTATACTGGGAGAAGTGGAGTATATTGGGCATCAATTTGACCACAAAAAGCAAACGGTCGAAGTAGAAAAAGATCAGGTTATGTTAATTATTCGTAATGCCAAAAGGTTAGAACGGCTTGCGTCAGACATCTTAGATGTTACAAAAATAGAGAGTCAATCATTGAAGCTAAATAAAGAACAATTTAATCTAAAAGATATATTATCAGATACTGTACAAGATATCCGAAACCACATAGTAAGTGATAATGGAAGTGGAAATTATGTTGAAGTAGTTTATAAACCTAAAGACATTATTGTACAAGCAGACAAAGGAAGGATAACTCAAGTTATTTATAATCTTCTGAGCAACGCTGTTAAATTCACCGAAGAAGGAGATATTTGTGTCTATGCAGAAAAGAAAGATGATCAGGTCGTTATTAGTATAAAGGATACTGGCAAAGGGATAGATCCTGAAATATCACCAAGGCTATTTTCAAAATTTGTTACAAAATCAGACAAGGGTACCGGCCTCGGATTGTTTATTTCCAAAAGTATTGTGCAAGCTCATGGTGGCAAGATATGGGCACAAAACAATGCTGATAATATAGGAGCTACATTTGCTTTTAATCTACCTGTTAGAATGTTAGGCAGTAATAATAATAAATTAGATTCGAGATAATTGTATATAATTTGCATTTGATATTTTAATTATTAGGATTATGAATATTTTAATTGCATGCGACTAAAAAAAGCTTCATAACTGACTGGATTCGATTCTATTCCACATAGATTTTTAATTTTCTACCGTCAAGGTCTATTACTTTATAATTAATTTTATCCATAGTCTCTTTTAATAATACTATGGATTTAACTCTAACAAGATACATCAATTCGTCTCTCGATGAGGACAAACCAGATATTTCTTCATCTTCTAGATTAGCAATGGATGCTGTTGAAAGAATATCTGTTGGAGTGTATCCACGCTCTTTTCGCAGCTGCTGCAAGTTCCTTGCTAGATCTCGCAGTAGGCCTTTTGTAGTTAGGCTTTTGTCGCGCGTTGTGGAGATAAAAACTATAGTATTATCCCTCTCTGACATAACGTATCCCGGTGATACACCATATGATAATTCCAGATCACTTAACGAAATTTCTATTTCTGCTCCTTCATATGAAAGAACGTATTTTCCGCCAGAAGATTGCAAGGATTCCAGCAGTTCCAATTTGTTAATTTTTTCAAACCGTTCTATCACCTTACCCATATTTGCCTTTACTTGAGGTGCAATATTTTTCCTTACAAGTTTGATGTCGAGAACAATTGGCATTTTGTTTTCCAATAAACTTAATATTTTTTGTAGCTCTGTTTTGTCGCAAATCTCTACAATGGTACAATTCTCAACATTTAGCTGATTCTTCAACGTATTTGAAATACCTTCAACAGTCAGAAACGTTAGATCAGATGAACAAATTAGAGCCTGTTTTACGGGCCAGCGTCTTTTCAATTGAGCTTTCATCCTTGCGCTATTTGCAAGCGATACAACTTCTTTTGATTTGTCAAAAGCATCTTCGACGTTGGTATTAACAAGTTTATTATCGTACCTTGGCCAACTTTCAAGGAGAAGACTTCTTCTACTTACAAAGCAAGTCAAATAAAGATATTCTGTAATAAATGGCGATAATGGATAGAGCATTATATCTATTTGCTTCAGAGTATATCCTAATACAGAGTAAATTGCGAGTCTGTGATTGAGAGTTTCTTCACTGTCATCCCAAATATCATTTCTGGTGACTGGAACATATGTTTGACTTAGGTTGTTAATTATAAATTCTTCAATTGCCTTTGCACCCTCATGGAACCTGCACTTTTCGAAAGCTACAGTGACTAGTTTAATTAATCTCTGCAGCTTTGACAAAAGCCATACTTCGGATAAACCAAGCAAATTATTATCAAGAACCCATTTGATATGTTGTTTCTCTTGTTCGAATTTATCGAAGATACTATTCTGCTTAAGGTAGACATGCAGATAGTATAAAGTGCTCATGACTTGATATGGCCTTGATTTCATTTCTTGAAGACTAAAGTTCAGTGACTCTATAGGCGATGATTTCCACATAAAATAAAATCTTACTAAATCAACCGAATTCTGCCCGAGTAACTTGTGTGCATCTAGAACATTTCCCACACTTTTACTCATCTTGTTACCTTTTTCATCCAGTACATGGCCCTGAAACAGGAACGATCTAAAAGGCGCAACTGCACTTTGAGTCAAAATAACATTTTCTATCAAAAGGGTATAAGCCCATCCTCTTGTTTGATCAATTCCTTCGGTAAGGAAGACAGCAGGAATCAGACTTTGATATTCTTGATCAGTAAGCGATGCATATGGCGCCGCTCCACTATTATGCCATGTATCCAGAACAAAAGGCTCCCTTTGCATATTTGCTCCACATTTTTCACATTTTGTTTCGATCCTATCAATCCATGGGCGGTGTAATTCAAATCCAGGACCATCTGGAAGATTAATTGCTTTCCTTATGATTTCATCTCTTGAAGACATTAGATCTTTATATCCACATTTGCTACAAGACCAGATGGGAAGTGGCGTCCCCCAGATACGTTCCCTTGAAATGCACCACGGCACTTTCTCCTTGATAATTTCTAAAAATCTGTTTTTTGGAGGTTCAAAGAAATATTCTACCTTCTGGGCTCGCCTCTAAGGGTTTAGTGTTAAGTTTCTCTATCATATAAAAATATTCTCGTCTAGCAAGCCACACTACCCTATGATGGGAACGCCAGCATAGAGGATATTGATGCTTCATCTTGCCTATTTTTACAAGTGCTCCAGCTTCTTTTATTGCTTCTACGACTTTACAGTCAGAATCTCTAACAAAAAGATCTTTGAACACACCCGCTTTTTCTGTAAAAAAAACTCTTTCATCTATAGGCACAAAAATTGGCACATTTCTTTTAACGGCAATTTCAAAATCTTCTTCCCCATTAGCAGGAGATAAGTGCACGATGCCACTGCCAGTAGCAGTATCTACAAATTCTTCAGCCACAACGAAATGAATAGAGTTAGTGCTTACTAATTCATTTAACCCGGGTACAAGATGTAGTAATGGATGAATGTATCGTTTACTATCAAGCTCTTTACCATGAATTTTTTTTTCAATTGTAAATTCTTCTATATGCAATTCTTTCATAAAATCTGCTAATCTGTCTTCGCCAACTATCCACATTTCGTCGTTAACTTTGAGATAAACATAAATCGCAGTTGGATTAACACCCACCATCTCATCTGTAATAACTGTAAATGGCATTGTTGTCCAGACTATCAAAAAAGCATTTTCGTCAGACAACCTGATTTTGTAATAAAGTGAAGGATCTTCAACGGTTTCATACTCTTGATTAACTTCAGCGTTGCTGAGAGAAGTCTGACATGAAGGACAATATGCAACTACTCTGAACCATTCCTTGAGAATTCCACTCTCCCAAGCTCTCTTTAGATATTGCCATTCTCTTTCAATATACATATCATAAAACGTCCAGTATGCTTTTTCGTAATTAAATGACATGCCTAGTAGTTTGTCAGCGCTAATCCATTTGTCATTATTTTTTTGGATTAATTTCTTGCAGGTTTCTACAATTTTTTCTATTCCAACTTTTTTGATGTTATCTATCTTGTTTCCTGTTAATCCTAACTCCTTTTCAGCCTGTAATTCTACAGGTAAACCTTGGGTGTCCCAGCCTGCTCTGAAAATTACTTTTTTTTTTGAAGAGTATTAAAACGGTACCATAGATCTTTAATTATACGCCCTCTTAAATGTCCAGCATGCGGTTCACCATTCATTGTTGGAGGGCCTTCAATGTAGCCAACTAAATCATCACAATCAAGAAGCTCCTTTTCCAAACTAGCTCCCAAATTGATATTATCCAGGTAACTACGAATTTCGGTTTCGATTGCCTTACCATCGAATTTACCTTGAAGTTCCATATATACAAAAACCAATCTTATCACCTGTGTTTATATTTTTGGTTAGCCTCTTTGAGAATGTCAAGCGTTTCTCTGTGACTTTGGTATTAATAGCGTAGTGTTATTGAAGTCACCTCTGGATAGGGGATCGGATCCAGAGATTTGAAATTTATATCTACATACAGGAATTGTTGCGATTTAAGAAACTCACCGATTAATTCTTGAAATTATATATTTTAAGTTAGAAAATATATGCTAGCAAATCAGCATTTATTTTGTGCTCACTGATTAGACTATACAATGGGCACATTTTATATTTTTGAAAGTGATATAGGATGCCAATAGACTCCACAATAGAAATATATTTTAAGTAATGCTCGTACCTTGTGAAGAATTGAATATCATAAATAAAGTAAAACCAGGTAAAAACCCTCCGCATGAAATTAATGCAGTAATAGAAATTCCGCAAGGTAGCAGTATCAAATATGAAATAGATGCTGAAAGTGGCGCACTCTTTGTAGACCGAAAATTGTTTACTGCCATGGTTTATCCTAGCAACTACGGTTTTATTCCACAGACTAAAGAAGACGATGGGGACCCGTTAGATGTCATCGTACTTGGAAATGATCCTGTAATACCCATGTCAATAATCCGCGCTCATCCCATTGGAGTATTATTAACTGAAGATGAAGAAGGCAAGGATTCAAAAATTATTGCAGTCCCTAATACAAAATTAGATCCAAGTTTTTCGACTGTTACAGATATCAGCGATATTCCTGAACATGTACGTGACCAGATCAAGCATTTCTTTGAGCACTACAAGGAACTAGAAAAGGGAAAATATGTCAAAGTAATAGGATGGGAAGGTAAAGAAGTTGCAAAGAGAAAAATTTCTGAAGCAATAGAAAGATACAAGAAAGCAGCGATCTAAAGTGCCCTAAACTGATCATTCCACCTCATATAACCTCCCATCATAGTCGTGCTGACACTTGGTTTTCTTATGACAAAAATTTCCTTAAAGTCGACTACGGTAATGGCTCTTGGATTTGCTTCTGCTTCCATAGCTTTTCCACTTTCGAACAATTCGTTGACAACTCTAAGTTGGGCTGACTGGCATATATCTTTGATATCGCTTGCACTGTACCCTTCAGCCAGCTTTGCAAGCTCTTCAGTTTTCAATAAGCTTTCTTTTTTCAATGGTGCAGTATATTGATTGAATAAATTGGTTCTTGAAGCATAATCTGGAAGAGTAACGTAAATTCGCTTTTGGAATCTTCTGAGGAAACCAGTCTCTAAACTCCATGGCTTATTAGTTGCGCCAATAACATACAGTTGTGATTCCTTTGATTTTCCGTTAATTCCATCCATTTCAGTCAGAAACTGATTCTTTACTCTAACTTCTCCCCCAACCTCGCTGTTTCTTGTACCTAATAATGAATCAATCTCATCTATGAAAAGCAATACTGGAACATTTTCAGTTTCATTAAGTTTGCGTGCCATGACAAATAATTTTGATACATTCTTTTCTGCTTCTCCTAACCATTTGCTCATCATAGAAGCTGCATCAACGTTGATAAAGTAACCATCAATTTCCGCTGCCTGCCGCTGCTGCAAGCAAAGTCTTGCCGCATCCTGGTGGACCATAGAGTAGAATGCCTCTTGGCCAGCCAAGAGGGAACAAATCTGGTCTTTTTGTTGGATACACAATAGATTCTCTTAAAATGCGTTTTGCATCCTCCAGACCAATAACTTCTTTCCAAGAGACCTCTGGTCTTTCTTTCATTACAAGGTCGTCAAAGTCAGCTTTTAACGTTTCAACGTTGCCACTCGGTTTTGAAGGCTCAGATTGTCCTCTAGCTTTACCATTACCATTCATTGTTTGAGTTTTTTCCGGAAGTTCGTTAACAATGGATGTTCTTTCTTCATCAAGACCATGTGACATTTGTAATGCTTTGACTCTGTTTTGATAGGCACCTGCCCTTTCCATGTAGACTTTATTTAATTTGTATTCAGGATAAATCTGAACTAATTTGACAAGTGCCTCGATAGCATGTTGATAAGATTGAATAGCCATGCCGCGTGAGCCTTGGGAATCTAGCCTAATTGCCTCTGCAGCATATTTACTCGCGCTATTTTCTAATTCCTGTGGAGCTAAACTCATATGATTATTACCGTTCAACTGAGATTGAAAATATGTTTGAATTACTACGGTGTAAATCTATATTGTGTAAGAAACAAAATAATTTGCACTAAATGTCAACAGCAAGTTTTCTAGTACCTTTAATTGTCTATTCTCTCGTGTTAATCTTGTTATTAGGCTACGAATCTCCCTAAATCTAGTAGAACTTTTTTATCTTTGTTATTAAACTTTTCATTTTAAGATATGATATCTAATGAATTTTTTATTTCTGAAACTTTATTTTCATGTCTCGTTTCTTGCTATAAATTTTAATCTCGACAAATTAGTTAATCTACAGCGTTACTGTAAATATAAAAATGACAAAATTAGAATTTATTATGCGCTTTCGAAGATTTGCTTACTTTTAGTAAAGCTTTTTATAAGACAGAGGAAAGACTAGGTAAGTCAGGCAGTTGTTCTTTGATTTTTTGCTCTGCAATTAATGATGCTTCGTTTATCATACGAACCGCTTCCTCGTTTGCTGTTTTAAAGTTTATTGTGTAGTTTCCAACTAGACCTGCATCGACAAGAATTCCCGCTAATAGTTCAGAAACCAATCCTATTTCGTCCTCCGTTTCTGGCATACATCGGATTAGAGAAGATCGAAGATTCTTTACAACAGCCAGTGCGGGACTCAATATGGTAACTAAATCTACAAAATCTGACACTGTGCTCAAATTATTTTCCAATTCCTCAAAGAGTATTTTTGATATACTCAATATCTTGCTTACTTTTCTTATCTGCGCCAAGTCTGATAAAAGTACCGCAGAATATTGAGCATGATCTACATCAGTTGAAGATACTATCTTTCGAAATATTTCACGGTCTTTTGATTTTAGATCGTTGAGAATGGTGTCAATTTTGGAAGTCTGAAGATGTATTTGTTTGAGAACTACATCAATTCTCGGTTTTAATGGAATACCGTATTTTGCTGAATTAGATTTAATATTCTCTTCTAACATCGATTCTGATTTTACCCATTTTGATTTAGATTGCATGATTTTTCATACACCTTGTTTTTCTAGATATGTTTCCAACATAATACCGTATATGTACTGAAATATTTTGTAACTACGGTAACATTACTCCATTGGGACAGCTCAGTATTTTTTTGAACTTTGATCCAATCTATTTGACTATTATCACCTTTACCTTTAATTAAAAACCATGTTGATACTTTCCATGTATAAATTATATAATAGCACTGATCTTGTCGGAAATCTGGAAGAATTCGGTTTATCGAAATATGAGGCAAAGGCATACCTTACGATGATTGACAAGGGGTCACTTGCCGCTAGTGAAATAGCATATTATTCAAATCTTCCCCGTACAAAGGTGTATCCTACATTGAAGAAATTAGAGAAGAAGAAATTGTCTGCAATTTCTCAAAAAAAGCCATTAATTTGTAGTGCCATTCCTCCTGAAGAAGCGTTTGGTGAGATAGTAGAACTTCATGAACGACGATTAAAGAACATGAAAAAGATTGTAGACAAATTACGAAGAATAAATGAAGAAGGACAAAACCCAACAGGTTCGGAAGAAAGAAGATATTTGGTAATCGATCCGAAGTCTGCATTAGAAAAAGTTGGAAACCTTATTGCAAGTTCCAAATCTTCAATAAGCGCTATTCTTGATGTGTGGGGTATAAGACTAATTTCTCAATGCAAATTATCGCTCATAAGAGCAGTTACTAATGGAATAAAAATCAGGTTAGTAATAGCAAATCAGTGTATTGGAAATGAAAGTCTTTTTTTATTACCTGAAGGCATTGATTTGAAAATTGGAAATGCTTCCTCAAATATAATAATTATTGATTCTAATAAAATGATATCAGTGGATAGTAGTAATGGAAAAGCCGCTGTTTTTACATCTATGGATATTTTTGGATTATCACAGTTAAGAAATTTTGAGGAGCAATGGAGCAATGCGATGGAGGTCAAACATATAATTGATACAGAGCCAGGTATTGCATTGCAGGCAATGCAGTTAACGAAGATAATTGAAAATGGATTCCTTTCTTGTATGTTCACGTATGCAATTAATCCATATATAGACTCTTCTGCCATATTGATCAATTCAATGGAAAAATGCGGTATAAAAGTATCAGATACAACTGTCAATAAAATATTAAATATTATTGATTCTGCGTTGAGAATGACCTATTCTGGTGGCTTAAAGTATGACAAAAGCAACAATATAATTAGCATTCAATCAAAAATCGACAATAAACCTGTTTTGCCTTGGGCATTTTTGCTTACTTCATATTTTAACCACATAGGTAATGAATCAAAGATAATGCAGAACTCTAAGCAAAGCCCAAATTCTGAAATAGTTCATATTAAGCTATCAAAGCCTATTTCTTAATTGTATCGAATGGTTTAAACGCATTAGGTAAGTCTTCTATCAAATCAGTCGCTAGCATGTGCAGACCTACTCGCTTGTATGCCAAATTCCCCGCTACTCCATTGAAATAAACACCCAGAATAGAAGCATCAAAAGGTTTCAACTTGGCAAGCAGGCCTACTACAACGCCAGATAATACATCGCCTGTTCCTCCCACTGTCATTGCACAGTTATGTAATTTATTTACAGCAACGCGTTCACCGTCAGAAACTATATCAACCCTTCCTTTGAGGATAATCGTAATACCATATTCTTTTGCAAGCCTCTGAACATTAGAAATTTGTTCCTTTTCAGTCAATCCAATATCCTCCTCGAAGATTCTTTTATACTCTCCTGCATGAGGAGTAATAATTGTACCGGTTCCTGAAATTTCTTTTAGAATCAATGGAATTAGAGCTGAAGCATCCAGTAACAATTTCGTGCCGCCATTTTTCAGTTGTTTTATCAATGCAATTAATGCCTTCGGTTCTGCTATACTCATACCCATTCCTATCGCAGCAGTATTGGGTTTTTTCGGAATGATCGCTACAAGCCTGTTAGCCGATCCCATAGTCAATTTATCGTCAGGAAGAGGCAATGCTATGATATTTGGAGAAAAGGATCTGATGGCTATTATATTTGATCTTGGAACTGCTGTATACAGAAGATCAATGCCTGATCTCAAGCGAGCCATCGAAGTAAGTAAAGGTGCTCCATGATAAATCCTGCTTCCGCCTACAACTAGAACTGTACCGTTATCACCTTTTTTAGAAGATGCTAGACGTGGAATCACATGATCTTTTACAACCTTGGCAGATACTGTCACTATTTTTGGCAATTAAATGTTATAACTTGTAGATCCACGAATAAACTTTACCGAAAATATCAGCAGATATTTTGATTAGTCTATAATATAATAGTTTTCAACTAGTTTCTGTAGTCGACAACATGCCTTGGGAAAAAATACGAACTGACTCATCTCACATGTTTAACTTACTTAGACAAGATTTTAAATCTACGTCTAAGTTTATTTCCACAAAGCATGCATTCCCTCATATCCGGCGAGTAAGCTTTACCACATGCATTACAAAAGGTAACCCATTTCCTAACTTTCGTAATTCCTTTAGTTCCCATAGTTTTAATTGGAATCCTTAATAGTGTTGCAATATTTTCTATTGCATAATCATCTGAAATTAAAGTTATTTTTAACTGTAATGCAAGACTTAGTATTGAAAGATCTGCCGGTGAGAGTTTAGAATAATCTCCTGTTCTTCTTGCAATTTCAATAATTTTCTCCAAAAATTGTTCCTCAGGATCTATTATTTTTAAATTACCTGCATCTATTAGAGATTCTAATGCAGAATACGATTTTTTTATATGTATTACTTCCTTAAGAACTAAATTTGTCGTATAGCATCTTGACGAAGACAGAAAAGGAGTACCTGCATAAAATGCACTTGCATCTAGAATGAATTCGCTAGAATCCAAGTTTCGCAAGCTGTCTCATTCCTCTTTTTCTGAGGCGGATGAATTGAGCATCAATTGAGAAACGAGAAATCTTCACAATTTGCTCTGCAGTAACTTTGATTATTTCTTGACCGTCTATTGTTAGCAGAGTGTCATGGGTGCTTTTAATTTCAATTTCTCCAGTCGGAATAACCAGTTGTGGCATTCTATTGACTGATGCAATGGGACTCAGTATCAAACAGTTTAGGCCCTCGTGTAAAACAGGACCACCAATTGAAAATGAGTGCCCCGTTGAACCAGTAGGTGTAGAAATTATTATACCATCCATTCTCTGCTTTATCTCATCACCCATCAATTTTATGGATAGCATTGGTGTTCTAGTCAAATTTACCCTTGTAAACAGAATATCATTCAATGCAGGGGGGAATAAGTTTCCATTAATAGAGGCCTGTATTCTCAAACGTAAATCATAAGAAAACTGACCTGCAAGTATAGCACAGATAGCATCATCTATTGAATCTACTCCTACTTCTGACAATATACCTCTGTGTCCGCCTACGTTTATACTAAAAATTGGAGTATTACAGGGAATAATTCTAAATGCTCGTAAGGTGGTACCGTCTCCCCCTATTGCAAAAATAAAATTAAGATCAACATTTTTTAGATCTTCCAGGGTTACAGATATACCATTGTCAATCCTCAACGGCAAAATAGAATATACCTTGATTTTTCTAGTAGTCAGTAACTTTGTAATTGTGGTTGCCGCTTTTTCAGCTTCACTACTGTTAGTTTTCGTAATTATGGCCACCCTGTTAATTGCTTTAGCCATCTAGTCGCATTATCTATGCATCTTGCTAGTCTTAAATGCATTTAGAATTAATCGGAACTCCTCCTGGTTCAAGCCCAAAATTCGCAATTAAAACATATTACCCAAGATAGCTCAAATATTTTATAAAAAAGTATCAAAATTTTACATTATCAGATAAAAGCTTGAACTGCAGATGTCAATTATCTTAAGTATCTTATAGATCTCAGAATTGGCATAAGAAGTTAGTAATAGAAGAAACTATAAAAGCAAATGTACAGGTAAAGTTAGAATGAATTGTACCAGGTCTTCTAGTCCAACCCACAGATTAAATACCTTGATTTTTAAGAATTCCACGGGCCGATAGCTCAGCTTGGTGGAGCGTTCGACTGATAATCGAAAGGTCAAGGGTTCAACTCCCTTTCGGCCCACTAACTACATGGGTTCATATATTTCCATTAGGTACTATACAATAGTACAATTAACGAGGCTATGAGAAAACCATGCCAGCCAAACTATCAACCACCATTAGCAAAGTAACAGCCATTCCAAATGCAACCAACTCGGCCCTGGTAACCAAATTCTATGAATATATGAGAACAAATGGTGCATCAGAACGCCATCAAAATAACAGTCTTAAAATGGTTATCGCGTTTGCCAATTACCTAGGATCAGACGTCACATTTTATGATATAACGAGAAAAGACCAGGTAACTGCCTTTTTAGATACCAAGATTAAAAGTTTAGAGGAAGATCCTGATAAAAGGTGGATTACTACTTGGAATTATTACTTGATACATATCAAACTTTTCTTTAGATGGCTACATAATCATAATGGCAAGGCCGAAGAGGAAATACTGTCACAATCGGAGTGGATAACACCTTCATTTGTAAAGATCAAAGGAAAGAACACTAAACGATTAAGCCCTTACTCAGACAGTGAAATATGGGACCAGGAAGAGTTGCTTACTATAGTCAAATATGAACCATTTATTCGTAATAAGGCAGTATTAACGCTATTTTGGGATTTGGATGCTAGAAACCACGAGGTCACAATGTTAAAAATTAAAAATATCAGACTCAAGGAGAAGTATGGTGAAGGAGATATTCCATACCAAGCTGAAACTGGTAGCGGACAAATCATGTTGACATCTTCATTTCCATATGTGCGAGATTGGATCAACAAACATCCATTCAAAAACGAGCCAGAAGCAAGACTAATTTGCAATCTGCATAACGGTTCTCCTGTTAAACCTGATGCAATGTGGACAATGATGAAACAATTACGTAAAAGAATAATTCGCATGTTAAAAGATGGCTCTATTACAAATGACAAAGAACGACATTCATAGTATCAAGAGGATGGTACAAGGCCATGACAACATATTATAGGACTACGATGGCGATGATTCATCGCTAAAACTTGCTCAAGTCCGCGTATCCTCTTATTCCAAGTTAGCCATACTTTTTTAGGAATTCCTTTAATGCTTTGACTACCAAAGCATTTGCCGACGTATTCTTATCTATTGCCATGTGCTTTAGATTCTTCATTGTGTCTAGAGGTAGCCTAAAAGTTGCCTTTACTTCATTCTTTGGTCCTACTTTCATTGTAACAGTTTCCATTTTACCATGCCATCCTATATATCATCTGTCAGTTATATAATGCCAGCATGCCAGCTACATTTATATAATGTCATACCATAGCTGCGGCGGTGAAATAATCGAGAATGCCAGATACTGATAATATTGACGAGAACAATAATATCTTGCCAGAGCTTCAAGATATATTGTATCGTGTATCCAGACACGAGAACTTTTACAATTACATGGCTTACTTTTTAACCAGTGGAGACCTTAGGTACAGTCATCATGATAACGTAGGCGAGAACAAAACTGAATTCAAAATCACACTAACGATTGGGCAAATGAATCTAATACGTGACGCAATAAGGCATTATCAAAATAACATCTTGGGTAGAAGTAAAAGATGGTCTGAAGTTCATAGACGCTCTCAACTCTGGTCTGGATGTACCGAACAGAATTGTCAGAAAGTAGAGGCAAAGATTCTGACCCTTCAGTGAGCTCTCTATGAGTGGACAATAAGGTATTATTATCGAAGATATAATAATAAAAATAACAGCGATAGTGGCGACGATGATAACAACTCTATGATGGATTTGAGATAGACAGGAGAATATAATGACAACTTACAAATAATGGTACTGACGACAACAACAACAAGAGATATCAGTCATCAGCTATTCCACAACATCAGGTGGCTAGCTAAAAGATGGAGATTCAAAACTGAAATAGTCTGTTGCCAAAGCATCGCCCGAAGGGTCAGTATTAGTTGAGTTTGTTAAATTCCAACTGTTCGATTTCGAAGCATTGTCATCTCTAAGAGCCTGTATGTAGTATAATAGCTTCACAGCCATCATCAATGTTACTGGTAGCATACTACTATCTTAAGAAAAAAAGCGAGTTGACCTGTTTGACTCCAGCTGTTCCTTTTGTAATACCTTCAGAATTGTTTCAACGCTATCTATCCGCTAAAAGCGTGTTCTTTGTCAAATACCGGCAGCAAGGCGATTGATAGATTCTCGTGCTTCCTTAACTTTGGTCATAACCTCATCGTATTGCTGTCTTACTTGTTGATTGTTGCCGATCTGCGTGTTGGAGTCTTCTAATTTACGCTGTAGATCTATTATCTCTTCTATCATAGATTGCAGCCAGTTTGTACCTGCTGCTTCTTTGATTTTAGCTGACATATTCTCTTATCCCTTCGTCGCTAAGGAAAAATAAATGTTATAGATACTATAGACTGTGTCCCCAAAGCCGTTTATCATAAAGAAGTTGAATAAATAGGATAGGCGTAAAAGCTATAGTTAGCTAATACGCCATCCTTGTCATCGAACTAGAATGACACAGGAGATTCTTCTTCAAAATAATAAAAGGTTATCAATCTATTATTATTACTACTACTACGACACCCCACTTTGATATCATTCACTAAGAAAGATATTACATTTACAGATACTAACATGTTATTAACTTCGATCAGTACTATCCATGATCACTGTGTTTCTGGGGTAAATTTACAGATGTCTTTGAGACCTATCAATTAAGGTCAGGAGGGTTAGGTACATATAGATTGATTTAATGAAATGAAAACAGATTGACTGCTTAGGTTTCGTATGCACTATATAGCGCATGCCTATGGATATAAATATATGTATCTTAGGCGAATGGAAGATCAATTGGTCGCAGATACTATAATAACGCTACAAAAATCTAATAACAGATTAGGCCTTAGTTCCTGCTTTTATCAATTAGTCTGTTAATATTATATGTTTCTCTCTGTCTTCTCTATAATAGATCAAATTCTGACAGATGCAGATCACATATATTGTCTGATGTGCATGTGGCAAAACCACTTGAAAGCCTCAACGTCAAAATTAGAGATAATCAGTAATCCTAGTATTTGTGGTCTGCTTTATCAAATCTACTAGCAGTTTTTTTTCTGAAAAGTTCGGAATATCAACGAGCTTTTGTATAAATTCTATCTCTTCCTTAATAAAGTGAAGGTTTTCATTATATAATTGGTTAAAAGCAAGTTTTTGATTTATCCTTTGAATATTTGCAAAACAACGATATATTTTGTCTGTTCCGTTATTAATTCCATTAGCCATTAAAAGCTTGGCAAGCTTCCTTTTCTCTATATTAAACATAGCGTTTGTAAGAAGTCTATCAAATACTGAAAGGACTTCGAAGTGGTCACCTTTTCCGGTATAACCTATTATAGTGGCAGGAATTAATCTTAGTGTTCCTTGTAGCTTTGCTCTTCTGCAATGCTTTTCATCCAATACAATCACAGACCTTCCAAAAGTCAAAATTGCATTAAGAATTTGATGAGGCAGACGCTCATCGAGAACATCATTATCAGATTTGAGTTCAACGGCGTAGAACCGAATCCAATCTATTCGGCATTTTTCACTCTTAGCAAACTCTGCCAGCATATCAGTTCTCATCAATATGTTAAGATAGTTATCGTATGCTTCAATAGACTCAAATTTAATATCGCAGTCATTATTTTTCTCTATAATTGCAATTATGAGGTCAAAGTTCCTAAAATAGCCTTCCTGCTTTATTATTATATCTCTATTAATATTAGCAGAAGTTGGTAGAAAGTGATTATTGGCTATGTGATCTGATTTAACAGAACTAATGAAGAGGTCTTTTAAATCTTTTTCATTCACAATAGCTTATTTCTATCTGTCGTGATATTTAATTTGTCACCTATATTGATTATATTCTATTTGCTAGTAATAGCCGACAAAGTGTATTATAATTTTTGAAGCATATTTTCTTGTTAGTAAACATTTCATTTTATTGATAATAGCGCTACCGATTATGATTGCATCGGCGCCAGCATTACTCATGAGCCTTATGTGTGAAGGGGTGCTAATTCCAAATCTTACATCTACTGGGATTTTCGTTCCGGCAACTTGTTTGATATTCTTTATTGCATCCAAACTATAATCAAACGATTCTCGAGTTCCGGTTATTCCATAGACTGAGACCATATATACAAACCCTGAAGATGCCACATTGACTTGTATTAGGAGATACTAGAAATATCGTAAGACCAAGTTTTGATGCCTCTTCGACATAGTACTTCGACTCTTCAATCGCCATATCAGGAAGAATAAATCCATCAATTCCAGACTCTTGATTGTATCATAAAATTTCCAAAGCCTGCTCTTAGTAAAATATTTGAATAAGTCATAGTAAGAATTGGTAGATTGGGAAATTTTTCTAATATTTTTTGAAATTTTTAAACATTTGTCAGGTCTATGCCCTTTTGCAAAGCATATTATATCGGCTGGAGTCGAAACCAGAGAAGAGACTATCTCTTCGGTTGTTGTCATATCAGCATATCCTGCGACCACGTAGCAAATCAGTGCATGTTCATTCTTTTTCGATAATTCTTGAAGTTTCATATTTAGTCTGTTACCTTCTAGGCTTTTTACCATATTTTTCGCTCTGTTTTTCCTTCATTTTCAAATATTCTAAAACAACCTCAACATCCTTATCACCACGTCCAGATAATGTAACCACAATATTTTCATTTTTATCCATTTTATTTGCAAGTTTCATTGCGTATGATACAGCATGAGAGGGTTCTAAAGCAGGAATTATACCCTCAAGCTTAGACAGCATTAAAAATGCTTCTACAGCATCGTCGTCTATACAATCAATATAATTTACCCTGTCAAGATCCTTTAATAATGCATGTTCCGGACCTACTCCAGGATAATCCAACCCCGCAGAAATACTATGCGTATCAGTTACTTGGCCGAATCTATCTTGCAAAAGGTAAGTCAACATTCCATGTAAAATTCCCTCTGAACCGGCCGACAATGTTGCAGAATGCTTTCCAGAATTAACACCTTCACCTCCTGCTTCTACTCCATATAGCAGAACATCAGATTCGTCTACAAAGGGGTAGAATGTTCCTATCGCGTTGCTACCGCCACCTACACATGCTACAATTGCATTTGGCAAATTATTGGATAATTCTTGCATCTGTTGCTTTATTTCATACCCAATTATGCTTTGAAAGTCCCTTACCATCATCGGGTAAGGATGAGGCCCTACAACAGATCCAATAAGATAATAAGTATTTTGAACATTGGTTGTCCAGTCACGCAATGCATCATTAATTGCATCTTTTAGAGTTTGAGTTCCAGATTCAACTGTATGAACCTTCGCACCAAGTAACTGCATACGAAAAACATTTAGCTTTTGTCTTTCTACGTCCTTAGAACCCATGTATATTTCGGAGTTCAAGCCAAGCACTGCCGATGCAATAGCAGTTCCTACGCCGTGTTGGCCAGCTCCGGTTTCGGCAATAATTCTTTTTTTACCCATGCGTTTTGCCAGCAGGCCCTGGCCGAGAGTATTATTTGTTTTGTGAGCACCCCCGTGTAAAAGATCCTCTCTTTTTAGATAGATCTTTGCTCCTCCTACGTACTCTGTAAGGTTTTTTGCAAGATAAAGTGGTGTTGGACGGCCTGCATACTGAGTTAAATAATATGAAAGTTGATTCTGAAATTCAGAATTCCCCTTGTATTTTTCATATGCTACTTCCAGCTCTTCTATAGCTGGAACAAGAGTTTCAGGAATATACTTTCCTCCATACTTTCCAAATCTACCATTGACAGGATAATTGCTCCGCATATTTAGGGATCTAATTGTTACCTTGAAGGAGTATTAAGACATTCGGATTTAATTAAAAAGAGCTAAAGTGAAAGATAAAGTTCTCTGACTTTAGATAGGATGTCATTTGACTCCATAATACTAGTGCCTATCAGAAATGCATCAGCTCCTGCGTTTTTCAAAGATTGGATTTCCTCTGGTTGGCTTATTCCACTTTCGCTAATGATGATATTCTTTCCTTTGTCATGTTTCTTGAGCAATCTTTGAGTAGTAGAAATATCGGTTATTAAACTGTTCAAATCACGATTGTTAATACCAATTAAATTTGTCTGTTGTTGAAGTTTTAAGACCTCTTCAAATTCCTTTTCGGAATGTACTTCAATAATAACTTGTAATCCTTTCTTGTAAGTATATTCTGCAAATTTTTCTATGCTACCCTCTGCTAAATCCTGATCAAATATCGTTTTGATAAGCAACACACAATCAGAACCTATTCGTTTTGCAGCATCTATCTGAATTTCACTGACAGTTATGTCTTTCATGAGCGAGCGGAACTTTGACTTTCTGTCGAATCATGGCCAAATTTTTAATAGAACCATTAAACAAATATGGTTGTGTCAAAACGGATAGCCCACTTGCACCTGACCTGGCAATGACGGATGCTTGTTCGATAACATTGATTTCATCACTTTTGATAATTCTTCCCCGGGACGGTGATGATGATTTTATCTCTATAATAAGAGGAGCATGAGGACATGAAAGGATTGTTTTTTTTATGCTTATAGACTCATGTCCACTGAAATCATACTCTTCAGAATCATAAGCTCCTTCATCTATAGCTTTATATGAATTATCGGTGAATGTTTTTAGCGTGAAGTTCGATCTGACAAATTTGCTCATCTGTTAAATCAGATGTAATTGCTCTGTATATATTCATATATCATAATGCCAGTGCAACGTTTCAAATAAATGATAGAGATTATGTCTATAAAACCATTTGACAAGATATATATTATGAGCAGCCAGCAATCTCTCAAGCAGACCCAAGTTTGTTCATTATAGCTTTACGAATATATGGCATTTTTCTTACCATTATTAAAAATAGATCTGCCATTTCAACTCTATCTGGTTGTCGACCATTTTTATCTGTAAATCGTTCAATGAAGTTTCCTATGATCATTCCAGAAATGAGACCATATGCAAATTCTTCAATATTGCCCTGTGTTGGCATCATCCTTCGAGCAAGATCTATTGGAATGTTTACGTTTTTAATTGCCGCTTTAATAAGCGACTCCAACTCTTTTCTTTCATCAATTGTCAATACCAATCGCAACCACTTCGAATTCTACACATGAATCTTTTTTCATGATGTTATCTGCCTTTTTTACATTAATGCAGAGTATTGCAGAGTAATAAAAAATAACACCATAATATATATAACAAACGATACACGCTCGGTGGCTTTTCACACAGTTAAAATGATTCAACAGTTTAATCAGATAATTCAGACGTTTGGTCAGTTAACGATCAGAAATTAGTATAGGATGCGAATCAGCGTATATATACAACAGAACAAAAATTGTTCGAATGTATATGAACAAAAATCAAAATAAAGATCTGATACTCATATCCGGATGGTTATGCTATATGAAATCGAAGATTAAATCCTAAAACCATTATTCTGTAGCCAAGTTCATTCATTCAAGCAATTTAGGAAATGGATTTACATTTATCATGAATAATATACGAAGATCGTGACAGATTTAGAAAAACCATTGTTCTTCCTCTAAAAGGATGGCTTTAGTCATATTATTGTCTTAGATAGCAATAAAAACCATACCCTTTTAGTCTAACAATAGAGAAGTTTATTTTTATATTCTAATTGAAAGATCTTTTACATGCAAAGATACATAATATATCTGAGGAATCAATCTTACACTCCAAAGGATGCAACGAGATTACTAAAGAGAGCCAGGGTTTTAATTTCAGATTCAAAAATTATTGTACGTGATACACGTGTATCGAAGCACTGTATTGAATTTGATGCAAGTCTTCCGGACAATAAAAGTGTTGAAAATGTTATCGATAAACTCACGTTAATTATGCCGTTATCAGAATATCAACACATAGTTGAAAAACACATGAATAAAGATGAGGCAATAAAAACTGCAAGATCTTTATTTAATGATGAAAAGTATTGGAGTGCTCATGAAATTCTTGAATATGTATGGAAAAATTCTCATGCAGAAGAAAAAGACCTATTGAATGGAATCATTTTAATCGCAGCCAGCCTTTGTCCATGATGAAAAAGATGAATCAGATATTTGTATTTCCATATTAAAAAGATCAATGAAGAAATTGTCAAAAGCTACAGGTCTTTACTTCGAAATAGATATAGATAAAATAAAAGGACTAGTGTCACAAATAACTGAAACTAGTAAGATAGAACGATTTGCCATTTAGCAGCATATGCTCATTTTACCGACTATAGTAGCATCCAACTTACTTAATTTCAAACCTCGAGTTAATCGTATAAGATACGCTCTCGGTCCGCAAGTTTGTATTCTAGGTAGCCAGAAGTAAAAAGAGCAAGGTATATAACATGGAGGCTTTTTTAAAATGCCAATTCAAATCCCTTATTGTTATCTATTTTCACGTCTTTTTCTTCTAAGAACTATTGCAACTACGATAAGTACAATTAAAATTGTTAGCATTATGAAAAAAGTGCCTTCATTTCTTACCGTTCCCTTCGGAAGAATTAAAAGGATAACCAATAAAAATAGTGGAACCATATCTACCAATAGATCTACACGAATATTTGGTGTTTTCTATCGATAAGAATCTTACAACCTACGTCTAATTTTACCACATACTAAAGGTATTATACATTTAGCTTTTGTTTTATTCGGGTATATAAGAGGAGTCGACTTTATGTATTATGATTCTATAATAGTGAGGTGGGGAAGGGATTCGAACCCTTGTAAATTCGCTAGCTGCAAATCTCATTTCCTGCAGGCGAACGCATAGCCGTTCTGCCACCCCACCACAACGTACTACTGTAACTCTTACAGTATTCTAAATTTAAAGTTAATAGTTGATATATGAGTCAGTTTGACTTCTATAACTCTGTCGCCTAACTTGCCATTCTACAAGCATAGGAAATGCGAAGGTATATCATATAACAGTTTTGAGATATTTTTTATAATTTATTTTCGTAGAACGATCTTCAGGAAACCAATTTGATTAAAGTTTTAATATATTCTTGGCAGCAAGACGGACATCTTCAGATTTTATCGTTTTTCGACCTGCATGATTTGATAAATCCACTGCTTGCTTGGCGATTCTCTCCGCAACATCTTCGAGAATCTTGCGAAGTTCATCGGCAGCATCATCACTAACTCTCTCTGCACCTGATTTTTTAATTACCCGATACATAGTAGCAAGGCCAAGCTCTGGACCAGAAGACATATTATGATGGATCAGTCGATTTATCTTAAATAAGCTTATCGAATTTACAATGTAAATATCCAATTTGACAATATAGTTTTAATTCGTCATTATTTGAACGACATAGCAAGTTTAGATTTTGGTGAAATATCATTGCAAATACTCTTGCATATGAAATTCCAAATGATCCTATCGTTATATCGATAAGTGATACCAACTAGCAATGATATAGAAGAATATCGAATTACTGAAAGGCTGATAAAAAAAATTAATTCCTTTAAATTAAACGGTGGAGTAATAGCGGTATGGCTACATAATCATACTCTGCTAACATAATTACAATATGTGATAATAATTATTAATCTTCACTTGATAAATTTAAATTCTTAGATAAATCCATAACTATTGCGATGGGTGGTAGTGGCACAACAAACAACAATAAATTTAATAAAAGAAGTATGGAATATAATGAATCCGACTTTTGCTCTTTATGGACACAACACATCAGAATAAGGAATTGTGCAGATCTATTCATCAATGAAAAACTTGCAGGTGATTACTTTTTTAATAGACTGAATAATGTAGCTTGTCCTGATATCGAGGCCGTCATCGAGAAAACAATTAGAATATTTTCAAAGAGAGTATTGAATAGTTATGTGTATATTAGTGATAATGATAGGGACCTAGAAAATATATTGTTGAAAAGGGGATTTTCGCTCATAGACACAATGCAAGTGTTAAAATCTGATCTGACTAACTTCGAAAATGATGAATATAATATTCAAGTAACAAAAATTGACTTACATTCGCTACCGGTTTGGATAGATGTATTTTGTAAATCATTTGACGCACGCGATTGGAAATCTGAAGTGGAAAAAGTAGTTAAATTACATTTTAAAGAACTTACACTACTAGTGTCATATATAAATGACAATTACCGTAAAATTCCTAGTGGATGTGTTGCATTATTCAATAGATATAATTTAATGGGCCTCTATTGTCTAGGAACACTATCCTCTTTTAGGGGTCAAGGGATCGCAAAGAGAATGATAAAAATTTCTTTGAGAGTAGCTCGACAAGAGAATTTAGGTTTTCTATTTCTTCAAACATTTAGCAAGGAAGGGTTAATTCAATTTTACAAAAATCTGGGATTCCAAATTGCATATAAGAAGAAAATATATGCCTTATATAATAATGCCCCATAGAAATTATTATTAAATGTATTTTTGTACACCAGACTAGGATACATGTATTATGGCCAGGCGGTCAAACAAATCATTAGAAGCAACCTTAACAGCAGCAGAAGCAACTTCTACTACTAAGAAAAATGAGGATGATCTTGAAATACAAATGAAGGTTAGTTTAGCAATTGAAGGTTTTACTACACGCAAATATTGTGAATTGGTTTTAAAAGATATGGATAAAGTGTTGTGTGATTTCATTACAACAAAATAACAACCGATAAGTACAACAATATCGATGTCACTCAGTTACTGTTATTATAACCTCAACTGGGCTCAGCCCCCAAGAATAGTGTTAGTCTTTGACAGCAAGTTTCCCTAAATCAATAAGTTGATCCTTTGCGTGTTAGTTCCAATTACCACTATTCTTATTACATGCCAGTGAAACAGATTTCGTAATGAATGAAAAAAAGGACAACTATTCGCTTTATCTCTCATTTTGTTTGACAGCAATTTTTCTTACGATTATTATTGTTACAACCGGCATATTTGTTTGCACATTAGTATTAAACCAAAATCATACTGCAATGGCACAACAACAACAAAACAACCTAATGGTATATCTTTTCAGATGGATAACATGACATTTTCTCATCATACGGCATCTGTTAATGGTATTCAATTGCACTATGTTATTGGAGGCCATGGTGATCCTGTAGTTTTATTACATGGATGGCCAGAAACATGGTATGCATGGCATCATGTAATGCCAGCCTTAGCTAAGAACTATACTGTTATTGCACCTGATCTGCGAGGCCTCGGAGACTCTTCAAAACCACCAACTGGTTATGATGGTAAAACCGTAGCTGAGGATATACATCAACTAGTTACTCAGCTAGGATTTAAAACAATTTTCCTAGTGGGTCATGATATGGGGAACACAGGTAGCCTATTCTTATGCAGCTGCCACATCCTACGGAAGTAAAGAGGTTAGCAGTAATGGAATTAACGATTCCCGGTTTCGCACCTCCCGGAAGACCGCCATTATGGTGGGGCATATTCCATCAAACACCCGATGTACCAGAAGCCCTTGTACAAGGAAAAGAGATGATGTATTTATCATGGTTCTTTCACAATCTTGCGTATAATCCAGCTGCGATAACGCAGGCAGATATCAATGAATATGTTAGCCATTATTCTGCTCCAGGCGGAATGCGTGCGGGATTTGAGTATTATCGGGCTTTTCCTCAGGATGCGATTCAAAATGAGAATTATTCAAAGACTAAGCTTACAATGCCAGTATTGGCGCTAGGAGGAGGATATATTCCAACATTCGGAGGTAATATTACTATGCCTACTATCATATATGGGATGAAAATATTAGCTCAAAATGTTCAGGGTATTACAGTTCCAAATTCAGGTCATTTTATTCCAGAAGAGCAGACCAGATTTTCTAGTAAAACCACTCAACAATTTCTTTAGTGATCACCTATGAATACTAACGACATAATGTCCCAAATTGAAATGAATAAGGCTATTATTCAACGCTACTTTGACGCATACAATAACAAAAATGAAACAATATTTGATGAAATAATATCCTCCGATTACATCGACCATGGCCGATCTGCTTATATGGGTTCGCCAAAGACAGAACCAGAATAAATGAACTACGGTTATGCTCCCGTGGTTGACGAAACTAGGCTCGGGATAGCTCAACGACTTTCCGGTATCGAGTATATTGCGGATTTAAACTACTTTTTAGAACTCATAGAGTTACAGGTGAGGAAGCACTTTGATTTCGACAAGAGTTTGTTCTACTAAAGACATACATAATAAACACTTAAAATGGCGCTATTAATGTTCAAAATATTGGGGCTCGTAGCGCAGACTATTAGTATGAATAATAAAAATAGGCGTAGAATGGATAGCGCGGACGCCTCCTAAGCGTCAGGTCGAGGGTTCAAATCCCTTCGAGCCCGCATTGATATCACTCCTTTATTAGGGTTCTAAACAAAATAAAAGGTGATAGAAAAAAGATTGGATGAATATCAAGATTATCGATCAGAAGATCCCTATTCGATTTTCGTGTTTGCGATGAATGCCCCTCAAACTAGGGAGAAGTATACTACCAGAGTTGATAGGTTTTTTCGATTCGTCAGTGTTCAAGGGAATACCATACAGGAACGCTGTAAAGCTTTTGCTGAAATTGCAAAGAATGATACCTATTGGGCTCTAAACAATGTTCGAAAGTTCCTACAGGTCTATAAGCAAAGAGTAGAAAAAAAGGAAATCACAGGGGCAACTCTTCGAAATTATGTTAAATCAATCAAACTTTTCTGTGAAATGAACGATATTCTTATTCCATGGAAAAAAATTACCCGAGGTTTACCGAGAGGAAGAAAGTATGCTGAAGACCGTGCTCCTACCATAGAAGAAATTCGCAGGGTGATTGAATATCCCGATAGAAGAATTAAAGCAACTGTTTTTACTATGGCTTCTTCAGGAATTCGTGTTGGTGCATGGGATTATTTAAGATGGGGACATATAATCCCAATCGAAAGGCAAGGGCAGATAGTTGGCAGCAAAGATAATTGTATATGCTGGAGACGATGAAGAATATTTCAGCTTCATTACTCCAGAGGCATATAATGAATTGCAGAAATGGATGATTTATCGCAAGGAATCAGGAGAGACGATTGACAGTCAAAGCTGGATTATGCGAAATATTTGGGACACAAAGAGAGGTTATATGAAGGGTCTTGTGACTGCTCCTAAAAAACTGAAATCTAGTGGTGTTAAGAGGCTCATGGAAGATGCACTTTGGACACAGGGACTTAGGAAGAAATTAGAAGAAGGTAAGAGACGCCATGAATTTCAAACAGATCATGGTTTACGAAAGTGGTTCAAGACTCGTTGTGAACTTTCACGAATGCAGCCAATTAACATAGAAGAATTAATGAACCATTCGACTGGAATATCTGATTCATATTACAGAGTAACTGAGTCTCAACTCCTTGAAGATTATCTTAACGCAGTACCATTTCTAACTATATCTTCAGAAAATCGATTAATTTTGGAAAATAACAAAATTAGGTACCGTAATGATATATTGGAAAGAGACAAGGATGAAGTAATTTTGCTACGTAAAGAATTGCAACCTCTACTGGCACTAAAGAAGACATTGGAAGAACAAGGATTATTGAAAGTATCTTCTTAGTCTATGTTGCATATGGAATACACACAAAAAAAGAAATTAAATTTGTTTTTTAATACTTTGCTTCATTATAAAATCTACGCATTGTCATACATACTTCTTCTTGGTAAGTCACTAAATCTTTTATTCAAGTAGAACTACTCTGCGTTCATCGTGTTTTAGTATTTCCTATAAACTACATAGATGAGTGTGAAGATTCTACATAATCAGGCTTTGGATTTTTAATACGAGAGAAGTAGATTTCATTGGCTGCATTGCTTGAAAATTTACTTTTTTCTTCTTGCATTATTTACCTTCAAATAAATTTCGTTCATCTTCTCCAATGCTAATTTTTGATAGATTGTAGCTTCTTTTTATCCATTCTGTCAATTTAGTACGAATATCTATCATCGCTGTTGACTATCTGCATTAAAAAATCTGTAGGATAAAGTGACTTGGGATTAGGCCTGATAAACCCAGTGGTAAGAGGATAATCCGAAGTTTTATGATTGTTGTCTCTTAGTAGCCCTATATAGAACAAAAAGCTAAATTCATCTGCTAATGCATTTTCTATAAGATGCAGATCATTTTCTAAGCTAAAATCTTCTTGTTCCATATTATTTGCATATAATTTATCTAGCGTCCAAGAAGGTATAGTCTTTGAAAGTAAGTGATACAAGAGGTACGTTTTGTTTTGGTCTTCTTTTCTTGCTTGCCATATGTTTAGCAAAGGATTCAAGGTCGGTGTATCTAACTAATACTTCAATTTCCCTTAATTTGTCCTGAATAAACTGATAATACTTGCTGTTTAGAAATTCTTGTAGGACAATCGTCAGATTGTATTGCTGAATATGTCTTCGTCGTAAACTACAAAGAATTTGTTAATTATACTTAACGCAGATGATCTAACATTGTCATGAATTTCCTTATTTCCACCGAGTAAGACTGGACAATGACAAAATCTCAGATTTATCAAGAAATAAATAATCAAATATAGAAGGAAAAAAATGAAAGTCCAAGATACCTTTCAACAATTGCCATTTTCCGAAAATAAGTGGGAGTTTTTCTTTGTAATTTGATGCTATTTTGTTATAACTGAAGTTAGCAGAAGATTGAATATTTAGCCCAGGACGAGGTTTGGCATAGGCTAACTGTTTTCTCAGAATAGACGACGATATTATTATTTGGGAGTGCTATTCTATTATTGGGAATGTCTAAGATAACAAGGCAAAAGAATGTGATATTTGCGTTGGTGATTGCTATATTTGTGAGCAGTAGGTACTGTTGTCCTTTCTCCTTCTTCTCCTAGTCATAATAATAATAACAATAGCATGGAAGTAGCATATGCACAGCACAGAGTGCTGGTAACAGTACCAATAACAACAATAATGTGCAAACAGTAAACTTTCTTACTGACGACGGAGTTTCAATAATAGGTTCGTATTATTCTTCTCCATCAAATGTTGTTAGTAACGCTTCTTCTTCTTCTTCAACAACAACACCAACTGTAATTCTTTTACATATGCTGGGAAAAGATAGGAGCACTTGGAATGCCTTTGCCTCTACATTAAGTCAAAAAGAAGGCTATGCTGTATTATCTATAGACTTGAGAGGTCATGGTGAAAGTGTCAAACAAAATAACGGCAATGCAATATCTTTTCAATCATTTACTCCAGACGATTACAATAAAATGGTTTTAGATGTAAAGTAAGAAAACAATTTCTAATTACAAATAAGAATGCTAATCCAAATAACATATCTATAGTTGGTGCCAGTATTGGCGCTAATGTAGCAATAAACTAGGCAGGCTATGGATCCTACAATAAAATCTGTTGTGATTTTTCGCCTGGACTTAATTACAGAGGCGTATCTACAGAAGAAGCAATAACGAATTACAAAAATAATAATTCAGTTATATATTGCAGACCTGAAGGTGATTCAGAAGGAGCAGACAGGCTCTAAAATACTCTGTGAAAAGATAAATTGTGATGGAAATCTAAAGATATATTCTGGCGGTGGTAGTAGTAGTCATGGTAAAATATGTTCTCTGATCAGTTATTAAATCCGCCATTACAAGACTTGATAATATCATGGCTGGCTAAGTAAATCATAGTTATTATTATTGCTGTTACGTGTCTATAACTATACCTACTAACATAAATTCGCAGACTCTCTCATCAGGTATTTGACGATATTCAAGTTGAAGTGTTTTGTCCTATAGTAGCCTGCAATAGCTGCTTTTAGATTTGTAAACCTGGGATAGTATTTTGATACCAGTAGATCATCTTTTCCCTGTTTCCAGCATTCTTCTACTGCGCTGAATTCAGGCGATCCCTTTGGAAGGTATTCAACTGTCATGACATCATTATTTCTTTCTAGATATGCTCTAACTCTCTTGGAACGATAATGCTGTGGTGCTCGGTCAAGAAATATGATCAGTTTGTGAAACTTTCTTTTGAGTTCCCCTAGATACGAAATGAAGGAGTACTGGTCAAACGTCTTGTACTGTCTGAATAATTGTCGTCCATCAAGGGTAATTGTACCAAATACACATGTTTTCTGATGCGAGCCAGTCGTTACTACCATTGGACGTATTCCTTCTGGTGTCCACATCCTTCTTCTAACCAATGCATCATGTACGAATATGGATTCATCTTCGACCACTACCGTGAATCCTTCTTCAGGGATGTTTGTTGAGATTATTTCTTCAGCCTTTTTTTGAACGCTTCTTTCTCTTCTTTTGGTGCTGTATTGACAAATCTCCTTTGTGGTACTTTAGGTTTGAAACCCCACTTGTGTAGTAGCCTATAGACATGAACTTCATGGTATCTTACACCTGCTTTCTTGTGAATTATGTTCATAATTTCCTTAGCCTTCCAACCTGATGGGTTTTCTGATAGTTCTCTTCTTATCTTTGACAGCTTCTCTTTCAGGTACATCAGGAGGTCTGCCACTTCTAGGTCTGTTTTTCAATCCTTCCAAACCATCTTTATCAAATCTTTTGAACCATTTGTACGCCCAAGCTCTCGACCTGTGAAGTTCTTCTTTAGATACCAGTACCATATCTTGACCATCAGAGATGATCCGTCTAACTAGCAGAATTCTTTCCCTCACATTGGCGTCCGATTCACGTTTGTAAGCATAGTCCAAAAGAGTAGTATATGTAGCCACCAGAAATTAAATACTGGTTTACCAAGCTAAAAACACAGCGAACAAAATCATTAAACCATTCTACGCATTTTTGTTAGGCAGTATACGAT
>CAWGVG010000009.1:0-77288 GCA_963825865.1 uncultured Nitrososphaeraceae archaeon
ATAGTTAAGGGGTAAAAATGGTTGAATAGAAAGGGAATGGCTACTGCCAATTTTCCGAGGTGGCTGCTCACATTAGTGTGAGGCTGTTCTGAACATTATTACCGTCTTTAATAGAATTGTTCTATGGAATAATCACTAACTGCCCTGTCATAGCTACTGGATGGTATTTACAAAAGTATTGAAATATGCCTTCATGATCTGCCTTAAACTTTATAACTGCGTGTTCGTTCCCAGCTAAATCACTATCTATTTTGTATGGCGCTCCAATTGTAAATGAATGTCTTTCATTTTCATCAATTTCTAGATTATAGAAATGAACAGTTACGTTATCTCCTTTATGAACAACCATTGTATGTAAATTGTATGTATCACCTGGTATACCTAACTTTGTCTCATTAACTCCTTCATTCTCAGAGCTAAACAAGTAGAATGTCTTATTGCCTGTAAAAGGTGATTCTATTGCTTTTTCTATTACTGCTGTTTTACTTTGGTTTAAAAGTTTCAAATGAGATGTTGCATTCTGATCTGCAATTGTAGATGTTGATTTATTAGCAGCAGTTTGCTGTAATGCAAAAGCAAGCGTATTTGAAGTCTGTAGTGATAGCATTATTAATCCTGATATCATTGAAAATGACAATACGATTATAGGAGCCATAATTATAGCCAATGTAGCATGCACGATGAAGTTGTTATTATTATTTTGAAACCTGAATATCTTGTTCATTTTTATAATCAGATGATTACGGTAATTATATAGTTTTTTTCATTTAAATGAAATTACATGATATGGGTGACAATGACAACGACAATGACAGCATATGTCTTAATCAACTGTGAACTATGATCCGAATCTATGATAATGGATGAATTGAGACGATAATACTTTAGTATTAAACTGAGGGAGCCAATAATGATATACAACCTTTGTGCATGATTAAAATCAAGTAAAGTAAAGAAAGAGTGGATTTTACTATGCACAAAAATTTATTATTTATAGAAAAAACCCAAGATTATAATCCTAAAATAGTAAATATCAAATTTCCTTTGTCCATCCACAGTTGTAAGCAGATTAACTTTTAGCTGTTCTCATCTTAATTGTGGAATCTATCAATGCCTATTCCACATACCACTTTGAACGCCCTTGGCTACTTCAACGGGATAAATCTCCTCAAATTTGAAAAATTATAACATATTCGTGTATATCTTGAATGATCTGTATAAACTACCAAAGAGTTAATTGTTATAGCCTCCTATATTTTACTGAGGGAAAAGGTCATAATTGTATACCATGGTAACGGTAGGTAAGTTGAATATCACCTATTTCATACTTTAAAGATATTGGGAAAGATGAGCAGACATTACCATTACCACCCAAGCAAGCAACCTCAGAATTAGACTTAACTGCCCCAACTGCATATAAGAGAATTCTTGTTGTAGACGATAATGCGGATATTACTTTAACCTTCAAATCAGCGTTGGAAGGGTATTATGATGATGGTAAAAGATTTGAAGTATACACATACAATAACCCTTTAGTAGCATTATAGGAATTCAAGCCACACTTTTACGATCTATTGCTAACTGATATTAACCTACCAGATATGAATGGCTTTCAATTTTCTGAAAAGATATTGGAGTTAGATGTCAACGTTAGAGTTTGCTTTACAACTGCAGGTGAAGTAAATATTGAGGCGTTGAGGGAAATACATCCAAAAATAAATTTAGGATGCTTTATCAAAAAACCAGTTTCAATAGATTATTTGGTTAAAAGGCTAAGGGCAGAGTTGGATTAATGTAGTATTGGTAGTAGTAGATATTCATTATAAGTGATTCTATAGATGAAATGAAGAGTTCAGTTAGATAATAATAGGTTGTAAAGTTTTATGTCAAATACAATAAAAGGGCCTATTTGTACCTATTTGTATAAGGTCTTTATTTTATGCAGCAACAAAAAAAAGAAAAAAGGCTGGTAGTAATACCTTACCACGTAGTAGCAGCTACAGATGTTATTCTAATCGCTTTCACTTACACACTCGTCATGCATTCATTCCAAAATCGACCAATCGTTGAAGGTAGGAGGTCCATTCAGTCTCAATAATAACTTGCTCTGCTGCTGTTAATTTTTTATAGGATACAGCATCGTTATAGAAACCCTTATTTTCGGGGTTAGTTAATATTTTATTTGATATCATTTTGGGTTCCCACTTGAAATGATGAACGAGAGGGATTAGATACTGGTTGGCCGACCGACTCTACGCATTTACTTGCATGTGGCCTTTAAGTTATGTCAAGTCACATATGACAGGCGGCGCATCAAAATTTGGTTAATGAGATTATTATGAAGGTTTTAGATAGAATTCTATTTTTTAATGTATACATATGTAGAGCTAATATTACATCATTATAAAAAATAATGATTTCAGCGGTATTAAATAAGCATATCCTAGTTTCTTCAATAATGATTACAGGTACTTATAATATGTATATCAAGCATTTTCGTAATAACAACAGCGTATGGCCAAGATGCAGACTCCAACTGCTGATGCAGGTCCAACACAAACAGTAAACGCAGGAGATATGGTTACACTTGATGCAGGTAATAGTAATGATCCAGATGGAGACAACTTGAATTATCATTGGAGACAAGTTACTGGCAAAAATGTAATGTTGTCAGATATTCATATAGCAAATCCTACATTTAATGCACCAAATGTTAATAGTCTGACTCATTTGAAATTTGCACTACTAGTCGATGATGGCATTTATAGTAGTTCGCCTTCGTCTGTAGAGATAGTTGTCAATCCATTACAAAAATCATCAGCTGCAATGCAATCAGATTCTAATTCCATCACAATCGCAACAATCATCAAGTATCAATTTAAGACTGTTAGTGTTCCTACTATTGCTTTTTTCAGCTGCCTGCTTGGTATGTATTACGTGGACATAGAAAACACCGAGAAAGACGATATTTTCCTGAATCAGTAAAAAGACAAAAGTTGCGTGAGCAGAACTACAAGTGTATTATATGTAAAAGAAGTGCCGGGGTATGGGATTATGATCATATTGATGGTGACAGATCCAATAATAATCCGCGCAACCTCCAAGCGTTATGTCCTACTTGTCATGCGAAGAAAAGCCGTGGACTATTAAAACAAGAAAAGAGATCTTCATTTTCACGATGGTTAAAAATAGCAGGTATATTATTTTTTATAATATTGCTAATAATAGTAATTATGAATAATAATGAGTTAATACGTACATCTTTATCACGCTCTCTTCTTCCTCCCATGTAAAACTAAAAATGACAACATTGCTCATATCACATGCTTGACAGGTTAACATCCTGTGGTCTGCGATGACATTCTATTATATTAGATCTCTTGTGTAATTAGAAGCTTAGAGCTATATTCCTCTTCACATAGGATATCTATCTGACAAGCTCTTTGATGTCCTATAGCAAATTATGTAAGAAACCTTTGATATTCAGGTCATTTACCGGAGTAACTGTATCTGAATTTGAATCCATTTGTAACGAAATTGAACATAACTACGAAGAGCACGAAAGAAGACGTCTTCTATCAAGGACGAGAATACGGGATATAGGTGCTGGTAGACCATTTAAGCTTAAAGTTAAAGAAAGATTCGTTATGCTTCTAGTATACTACAGATTATACATTACATATACATTATCAGGATTTCTGTTTGACCTTGATCAAAGCAATGTTTGTAGAGATATATCAATGATGGAACCACTTATCAAGGAGTGTATTCCATTGCCAAAGAAGATATACAAACATGTACTAGGAGATTAAGAACTATAGATGAAGTAGAAGAGTACTTTCCTGGATTCAAGGCTTTCATAGACTCTACAGAACAAGAAATTCCAAGACCTAAGAACAAAAGAAGAAGGAAGAGTTACTATTCAGGTAGAAAGAAGAAACATACTGTCAAGACACAATTGATGGTAAACAGTGAAGGATTGATACTGCATAAGACAGGTCACAGAAGTGGAAGAAAACATGATTATGACATTTACAAACACAATCATTCTATAACTCCATCACAAGTTGAAAACATAGTTGATCTTGGTTATCTTGGCATTGAAAAGGACTTTCCCACTGTAAAGCTGTACTTTCGTATCAAAAAGAAAAAGGGTACATTGCTTTCATGTGATGAAAGAACTTACAACAAGAATCATTCTAGGCTAAGGATCATAGTAGAACATACCATATGTAAGATCAAAAAGTTTGGAATAATGGGTACTAAATTTAGAAACAGATTAAGGAAGTACAATAACGTATCTGATATAATATCCGGTCTCCTGAACTTCAGAGTTATACAGTCTGACAGCATTTCAATCTAAGAAGACGGCTAAAACAAGTAGGGTGTTAGACTATAGCTCCTAATTACGCAAGAGATCTATTATCGACAGAATTAAAGATCGTACTGAAGATCCTTATGACATTCTAAATAGTTATAGCGCATATCTGAAGAATAGAGGTATTTCTATACTCACACTAAAACAGCGTGTTGTAACTGTAAAGAATTTTCTTGAATACTATGATGTTGATCTAATTCCAAGGAAGTTCAAATTAAAAGTAAAACTACCTAGGGCAATTATACAAAACAAAGAGGCTTTATCAAAGGAAGATATCGTTGATATTTTAAACGCATGTTCCGAGATTAGATTAAAAACCTATGTAATGCTGCTAGCTGGAACTGGAATGCGTGCTGTAGAAGCATTATCCATCCGTATCAAAGACATAGATCTTTTGTCTAATCCTGCTAGACTTTTTGTTAGAGGTGAAACTACTAAAACCAAAGTCGATAGAATGATATTTTTAAGTCAAGAAATGGTTCAACAACTAAAATCTTGGTTGGAATATAAGTATAGAAAACGGAGCGGAAATAATGGCCATACATGTTATCGAACCTGAGCATACTGGACTCTCATACCGGATGGTAGAGCTGAAGCAAAGGAAGAGGCAAGAGAAGAAGAAGCAGGAAGACAGGCTGAACAATTACTTAATGAAATCGATACTTTAGCAAAGAAAGAAGGCCGGAATATAAAAAAGGAAGTTGTCCAACCATCTGATCTTTTGGCAAAGAAAGAAGGCCTGAATATAAAAAAAGGAAGCTCTCGAAGAATCTGATATAGTTGGAAAAGCAATTATTGATTACGCTAAGAAAAACAACATTGATGTTATAGTAATCGGTACTAAAGGTATGACTGCAGTACAAGAATATTTTTTGGAAGCGTTGCCACCAAAGTCATTCACCATGCACATTGTCTAGTATTTGCAATCCGTTGATACATCTGGAATCAACAGGTCATCTCCATGGATTTTATTCAAAGAATCAGTTTCGTCAGAACAAAAAATTGATCCTTTTCCTTGATATTACTTTATAATATTATTTTTAGATCATGAGGTGAATAAGCGATGATGTCAGAAGGGATATAGATGCTTTATTGCCATTGCTTTTTTCTATGAATGTATTATTCTACCTATATGCTCTATTAGAACTTCATTTTCAATTGGTAATCGGATAAATCTGTCTTGATATCCTTGACTAAATGGATCAAATCGAACTTTGCTAGGGATTTCCCCAGCTGTCAGAAAGCATATCTTGACCTTGTCATCTACTTTTCTTATTTTTTCAGATAATTCAAACCCATTCATCTGAGGCATTACAATATCTATAATCAATAGGTCGTAAGAACCGTTTTTAAAATTCTTCAATGCCAGAATAGGATTGTTAAAGGAATCAACTTTGAAAGTGCCCTCATCATCTTTTTCTCGTTCTCCCTCCTCCAAAGCCAGCTTTAGTGCTAAATTAACATCCTCCTCAGAGCTTACTAGTAAGATCCTCTTTGCTACTGTTTTTACTGTCTGTACATGATTTTTTATATACACCTGCTGCCATCGGTTGAGTTTGTTGTTTTTGCTGTTGCATCATGTCATTACCCATTCTACTAAGCACCATCTACTGTAGAACTGCCTGGTTGATTTCTTATACTACACCGTCTTTCTTATTTTTCAAATTTGCTGCCTTATTATTATTATTATAGATAGAGTTCAGAAGCCTTAGGGATAAAGGATTAGCTAAAACAAACACCAAATACTCTTGAAATCATTGGTGAATTGCAGATACGGTGTTTGAATCGTAGTTGGCCACGTATATGTCGTGGTTATCAGGATTATAAACAACGCCGTATGGATGGGTGTCAACTGGTATAGTTGCAACCACGTTGTTGTTTGAGCCGTCTATTACAGAGATATTATTTGAAAATGTATTGGCCACGTATATCTTACCATTGTCAGGGTCATATGCAACTCCATTTGGTCCAACGCCTACTGGTATAGTTGCAATTACTTTATCCGTTGAACTATCTATTACAGATACGGTGCCTCTAGAGTGAGCTAACCCGCTATTGGCCACGTATATCTTACCATTGTCAGGGTCATGAGCAATTGCAGAAGGAGCTGCACCCACCGGTATAGTTGCAACCACGTTGTTATTCCTTAACGTGTTTATGACTGACACATGTTTGCTTCCTTATTAGTAACGTATATCTTACCATTGTCAGGGTCATATGCAACTCCTGCAGGATTGAAAAAGCCTTTGATATTGCTATCAACCTTGTTTGTTGAACCATCTATTACAGATACGGTGCCCGAACCAAGGTTAGTTACGTATATCTTACCATTGCTAGAG
Source organism: uncultured Nitrososphaeraceae archaeon (assembly GCA_963825865.1). GTDB lineage: Archaea > Thermoproteota > Nitrososphaeria > Nitrososphaerales > Nitrososphaeraceae > CAWGVG01. The sequence goes on from CAWGVG010000009.1 coordinate 6,718, forward strand.
TGATATGCAATGCCAGCTAGAACTGTTGCCCGGAAGATTATCAACTGGTATAGTTGCAATCGCATTATTTGCTAATTTGTTTATGACTGACACATGTTTGAAAATGTATTGGCTACGTATATGTTATTATTACCAGCATCATATGCTATTGCCTGAGGCTTTTTGCCAATTGATATAGTGTCAACAACTCTATTTGTTGAGCTATCTATTACAGATACCTTCCCTGCTAAATCGTTATTGCTGCCTGCTTCCATAGTTAGTCACGTATATGTCCTTGTTAGTAGAGTCATAAGCAAGCCCTAAAGGACCTGAAAGCCCTTTAATGGTAGTAATGGTATTCGGAGGTAGTTTTTTAGCCTCATTGCTTACATCACATACCCTAATCTGATCAGCATCTATTCTGCCAGAACAACCTGACGAAAAGCTTGAGGTATAACCAGATGGTCCAGTTTCAGTAACCTTGTAGGAACCTGGTCTTAGCAATACGGTAGTACCACCTCCCCCTTGCCCATTACCGCGGAATGAACTAGGTGAAGGGTGATTGCCAGATACAGTCATGGTAAAGTCTGACGGATTTTTATCACCGATACCGTTGTTGATGACCTTTTTAATAACTATCAGCTTTGCCATAGTTGGATTTGTCTGATATACGTTGGTAATGGAACATTTGATTGGCACACCCCCGCTAGCATCACCAGAGCAGCCTGAAGAATAGCTGGTACTGTAACCAGTAATACCATTATCTTCAGTCACCTTGTAGCTACCAGATCGTAGTGTAACAGGGGTACCACTAGATGAGCCGGGAAATGACTTTGGTGATGGATTATTCCCAGAAACAGTTATGGTAAAGTCTGAAGGTTTCTTGGTACCTATGTTATTGTTAATAACCTGATTGACTACGTTTAAGAATGTTGATGATCCAGGTGGACGTGGAGTAAGAGTTGGCTTTGGACATTTATCATTAACTGGTGAAGAGCCATCAGGACATGTAGGAGGTGGTGTTTGGGTTTCACTGTTACTGCTACTACTACCTCTGCCAAACCTGTTGACACTATCACTAGTGTTGCTGATGGATCGTGTGGTTGCTATTTCTGACCCGTCTTTCTTTTTTGCAAAAACCAAATGAGATTGTTGCTCTAATAATGTTAAAGCAATTGTTGTTATGGACGAAATAAGTACAATTATTGAAAATAAGGCAATGCTTTTCGAAATATATTTGTGATTCGTGCAAAACCTTTATGTGACTTAATATTTTAGGTTTTAAAATCTTTTTTCTTTGTTTTTATATTAGTTAAAGAATCTTATTTTAGCTCCTTGAAAAAAGTATGTCTAGCCCAGCTATAAGAACTCAGGCAGATAAATTCAAATCAAAATATAGCAATTCTGAGGTCCAGAAATACTATACAAAATTTGATGCAGGTGTAGAGCTCACTCTGCAGCAAGAACAAAAGGATAGAATGACATAGATATTACATATTACATCATTTCATTCCCAAAAAAAGTAGCATGATATGTTGTTGATACAATACAAACATGTAAAAATATAATTAGGAAAAATTCATGCCATGAAATTGGTACATATTAACGCTATATTCTGAGCTCAACTAAACTATCATGGTAACAGTTGGAAGCAGCTGATATCAGAGGCAATCGAGTGGTAGCAATGGTAACATAAATGTGGTAACAAGTGGTAACAGCTTTAAGCTACTATTTGGATTATTAGGTATAGCAAAAAAGAAAGATGTCAATGACCAGGCAAGAAAGAGAAAGGGCTGTTTTAGACCTTTATCATAATCAAGGTAAAACTATTCTCGAAATAGCACAAGAGGTTAGGATGTCATTTAGGGATATAGGTACCATTTTGAACAAGGCAGATGAAGGGCGAGTGAAAAATAATAGTAATGATATCGAGAACAAAAAGCAACAACAAGGACAAGAACAGCAGGAGCAGTTATCTCTGTCTACTCAAGCCTACAAGCTATTTTCCGACGGTAAATCTCCAATACAAGTAGCAGTTGCATTAAACGTAAGAGTCAGAGATAACCAGATTCTACAAAGAGTATATCAAGCTAAGCCAAATGCACGACCTCAATATTGTTTATGAAGAGCTTAAAGGCGATATCATACCTTTTCTCAAAATGTATAGGTCAGCTAGATCTGCAGGTATGAATGAATAACATGTAGTTAATCTACTCAGAATTGCTAATAGTGATAATGTCAACTATAACACTAACAATAATCTACCAGCAGTAGAATACAGATACAACAGGCTCAAACAAGAGGTAAATGCATTAGAAACAAAGAAAACTAAATTCAAATAAGGATTTACAGGATTTCTGCTTGCTACAAATATTATAGAAAAGATGACAAAAATCGTAATGTTTAGCCAGATCGGAAGTCTGACTCCGCTGTATGAAGAGAATTCCACAATAGTTGAATCAAATACAACAATTGTTGTGAAAATCAAAATGAAGATAAGTGAAGTCTTTTTACTCAGCGTTAAGATGACGGCATAACTAATCATCGTTTTTTTCCTTCACTTTGTGAGATAGAATGTATATGTACACATACAACTGTCTCTATATGAGAAGCATATATTACACTACTAGTTTAGGTTATCGAAAAGTAGTAATAACAGGAATATTGAATCAAATAAATCAAAATCATGGCTATCAATAACAGGATCATTTGTGAAATTAAGAAATTAAATGGATCAACTTGTATTTTGGTTATTACATTATTTTTGGTTTTCTCAATTCTCTTTGCATTTACTGGGCTGCGTAACGTCTATGGTGCTGAATTGTTTTCAAAAGACGAAAAACCATTCGGCATATCATATGATGATTGGATTGCTAAATATTGGAATTGGGACTTTTCGTTGAATACAGATCAATTTACTCCTAATCCAGACGGATGCTTGATCAATAAGTCAGACTCAATGATTATGCTAATGAACACAGTAGTAAAAGGCTCTCCTCATCAGGTATGCAAGATCTCATAAAAGCAGGGTATCATGATACCTCTGTGGATCGCATGGTGTTCCACTTCAAATAAAGGGCATGAACATGATTCGGATGTACAATTAACAAAATGTGCAAGAGAAGTATTCAACCTAGGAAATATAAGGTCGGATGTTAAGGTTGATGGCCTTCCTGTTGCAAAGCTTGACGTAAGAATGTCTTTGATACCAGGATCTGGAAAATTAGATTATAATATAAATTCTCCTCTGACTAACATTACCGAATTTTACTCAAAGGGATTTAATATTACGATACCATCTGACACTCATCAAGCATATCAAGTACCAGGAACATGGCGTGCAGGTGCTCATGGATGGTGGGTCTTTCTGAAGCCACTACCTCCCGGAGAGCATACAATCTTTTACAATATTCGCATCACACCAACAGGGGCACTCACCTCACCTGGTACTAGTCCTCATTTTGCAGATATTACATACAAACTTCAGGTAGAGAAATAAAAGCATCCTAATCATCATCATCATCATTCTTTATTGCAGCTCAAGCGTCTTATTGTTGTATTGCCAAATTGTCTTGCCTAAACTATTTAATTCAAATGTCTGTACCCAAAAACAGTGTCAAAAAAAGAAAATATCAAATCAATAGAAATCTTACCCTAATAGCTTATTCTATGTATTATTCATGCTATAATAATACCTACTACTACTAATCTAGCTCTGCACTTAGCCTTTTAACCAAATAATCTATTGAAACTGGCTTTTTGATAAAACATCCTAAATTTATTTTTGGATGTATTTCCCTTAACGCCTCAATATTTACTTCACCTGCGGTTATAAAGCAAACCTTGACGTTGACATCTAACTCCAATACCTTTTGCGAAAATTGAAAGCCGTTCATATCTGGAAGGTCAATATCAGTTAGCAGTAGGTCGTAGAAATGTGGCTTGAATTCCGATAATGCTACCAACGGGTTATTGTATGTGTATACTTCAAATCTTTTATCATCATGAGAATACCCTTCCAAAGCTGATTTGAAGGTTAGAGTAATATCAGGGTCATCGTCCACAATGAGAATTCTCTTATATGCAGCTGGGGCAGTTAAATCTAATTCTGAGGTTACTGGCTTGGGATTATTTCCGGTACTGCCAGTTGTGTCTTGTAATTGTGGTGTCGGTGATAATGGTAATGTCTGCTCATCTCTCTCTATATCTTCAGAGAAAATGGTGACATTCAACTTACCTACCGTTACCACGATATACAATTATCACCTTTTGCCTCTAAAATTTATGGAGCTATAACACTTAACTATTTACTAGCGCAGAACAGCCAAAAGTCAATGCTTGTAACTGTGAATGGACAAAAGAATCTAATATTTCCTATTTTAGGGATATGATTTCTTTACTGTTATTTTACATACAAAATAATTTTTATGTATTGTAATCTTTAACCCTTCATTATCCCAATAGCAAATCCCATTGCTGTACTACCAGTTAGCGGAATACCAAGATTTGCCAATGTAGCAGTTGTTGTCATTGGCAAGATAGCAGAAGCAGCTGCTGTTGTTGAATTATTGCCTAAAATAGCTTGAATTGACCCTATCCCTCCTCCACCGGTAGTTGACGTTGCATTTGTTGTTGTTGTTGCTGTTGTAATTGTCGATAAAACACTATTTGATATCGTTTGCAGCCTATCCCAGTTTACATTCACTATATGTTGAGATTCTAAATACATAAGTGCCGCAAAAAACACTCCTGCAATTACAGCCAATATTTTCATTATCCGCTTCAAGGCAAATCCAACCAAGAAACCTACTATACCACCAAAACCAATAGTACTTACAAATGGCATAACGCTACTCTCGATGCCGCTCATTTTCTTATTTCCTCCTACTTTTTTTGGTTGCTGCCACCGCTTTATTGCTGTCAATACTGTCTAGGTCTTTGCTCTTACTACCAAGATATCTTTCAACTGCCCTCCGGATATACCTGCTCCTAGGGATATCGCCACACTTTTGGTCGATCTTTAGTATGGTTGATTTAGGCAGAGTGATTCCAAGTTTTACAGTCATATCCACCGTAGCAGCAACAATAGTACTACTCGTAATACTAGTATAATGTACTACACACATAGCTAAAAGGTTTTTGATAGCAAATTGTTTAAGATTATTATGGTATTATATTGTGTATATTAATTAACTTTTCTTTTTGTATGTATTAGAACAATATATCTATTAAATTAAAATACACAATTGCTAATCAGAATCACACATTCAAGTAGAATACTAGACTCAATAACATTAATTCGCTAACTCACAATCCTAGATAGATATTTGACTATGTCTAGTTTGAACCGTCTTGTTCTATAGTAATTGGCTATAGTATGTCTGAAATTTGCAAAGTTTGGATAGTATTTTGATACAAGCAGATCATATTTTCCTTGTCTCCAGCATTCTTCTATAGCATTAAATTCAGACGAACCTTTTGGAAAATATATTACTTTCAGAACATCTTTGTTTTGCTCTATGTATTCTCTTATCATGATAGACCGGTGATGTTGACGTGCTCTGTCTATGAACAATATTAGTTTTCCAAACTTTCTTTGCATTTGTATAAGATAATTCAGAAAAGTATATTGGTTAAAGGATTCATACTGACGAAAGAACTGTCGTCCATCTATACATAGTGCACCAAATACACATGTCCTTTGGTGTGATCCAGTAATAGTTATGATTGGTCTGACTCTGTCAGCAGTCCACATCTTCCTTCGAACCAAAGAATCATGTATGAAGATGGATTCGTCCATAACGGCAATAGTGAATCCTCTAGGTATACGTGAGATTATCCTTTTTGCCTTTTTCGAAATTTATTTTTCTCTTGCTTTGATGCAGCACTAACAAATCTCATTTTTGGTACCTTAGAACTGAAACCCCATCTATGTAATAGTCTGTAGATATGAACTTCATGATACTTGACTCCTGTTCTTTCATATATATTAAATTCATGACTTCTTTAGTCATCCATCCTGATTGATTTTCTGACAATTCTTTTCTAATCTTGGCAGTTGCTTCTTCCGATACTTCTGGAGGCCTACCACTTCTATGCTTATTCTTTAGTCCGTTCAAACCAGCATTATCAAATCTCTGAGCCATTTGTAAGCCCACCACCATCTAGATCTATGGAATTCCTTTTCAGCTGACATGGATGCTTCTTTCTTATCTTCTCTAACAAGCCTTACTAGTAGAATTCTTTCCCTTAGGTCAGCATCTTTTTCATTTCTATAGGCTTTGCTCAAAGCTGCAGTCGCCAACAGATTAGCTACACAATGTCCTCAAGCTAAATTTGTATTGGCCAAGACCATCAGACAGTTGTATCAAATTATGTTAGGCAGTATAGTTTCTAAAATTACATTCTTTGTACTCTATTACATAGTAATAAGAGATTGCCATAAAACACCAATAATAGCTAAATGAATAACTACACTTGATTTTATAACCTGAATAGTTATACGAAATAAGTCAGCATTATATCATATTAAATAAATCAGCATTAACTTACTCAAGTCAAATATACAGATGATATTGTAATGCTTATGACGAAATTTACATGAACAACACAAGAACTCTAGCAATAGTTGCTGTCTTAACAGCAGCAACATTAGTAGTAGGACTAACAGTCGGAGCAGCAACGCCATCAGCATTTGCTGGTGGGAATAAAGAAAGACAGGACAAATACATGAAAGGAGGACATGATGATTACAAGAAAGCAAGACAAACTAATGGAAATGATGGCGCTAAGGCGAATGGTAACACAGTTACCGTCCAGGCAGCCAAACAACACGGCATAGTGAGTGGATTTGATAACACAGCAGAACAAGAGGCTCAAAACCTGATATGTACCTCATCCAAGTTCAACCTGTGTAAGTGAAGGCGAGCGAAACTAACGCAACTAACGCAACTGACAACAACAATGATGGCGGCCCCGCTGGCGATGGCAACGGATAATAGTATAAAGTGGATCACAGGCAGGATCATTTTAACTAATTAATCAAAATGCCTTGAGAGAGGGAATAAGAAGCCTATCCCATTTATTTTTTATAAAAAATACAATACAATAAACAAATTTAAATAGAAAGATGTATAATGTATATTGCTTATCTTTTCTCTATGTATTAGATTTGTTGGCTCATAATTAAATTACACACTTTTTTAATTTATTAAAAGTGACAAATTACATTCTTGGCAAAAGTAGCAAAGCCCATTAAAATCAGATGATAATGACATTATATCATAACAGCGAGGACATTCGATTTCCTGTTCTAAATCTTGCAGCATTTTCTTTTCTCCCTTGTTATCCTCAATTTCTTTCACATTTTGCAAAGGATTAAGATCGACTTGTTGTGGTTGCTGTTGCTGCTGATGCTGCTGCTGCAATAGCAATTTCTTGCTCCTCATTTTTTTGACTAGCACTGATTGGCTTGAGTTACTATTATGTCCTGAATCACTATAAGGGGAGGAAGTCTCTACTTGTATTGTACCTAATTAGAATGGTATATTACGATCAATGTACCTCTCTCCCCCTGTACCCAAGTAGCTTTCTTAGTTATATGCAAGACAAAGTCAATGCAATATCAAGAGGTCAGATAAAATCACGTCTCATGTCAGTGAATTGCGGCTAGAGGACCTACCTGATGTTGAACCATATTTGATAAATAAACTAAAAAGAGCTGGAATACAATCAGTTTTAGACCTAGCCGCATCAATCCCCATTGAACTTGCAGGAGGAGGAGATTATATCGATGATGACAACTCCGCAATTACAGCTGACATAGAGACAATATCACAACTTGTAGGAAAGGCCAAAAAGGCCCTTGTAGGTTTCGGCGTACTTAATAAAGAGTTCTGTACAGCTGAAGAGTTTCTTGAAAAAAGGAACAATCTCGTCAGATTTACAACAGGATCTGTAAACCTGGATGCATTTTTGAAAGGTGGAATAGAATCACAAGCAATTACAGAGATTGCTGGGGAATTTGGTTCAGGAAAAAGTCAGTTATGTCATACTTTATGCGTTACTGCTGCTGGCTAATAAGGAGAAAGGAAAACGAGTGGGAGGAGCAGTAGCAGGAGACCTTAACAGGAATAATAATAATAATATAATATTCATAGATACAGAAAACACCTTCAGGCCAGAGAGAATTCACCAGATAGCTGAAGGCAGAGGTCTCGAGCCAGAGGAAATAATGAAAAGAGTGTTTGTATGCAAAATATACAATAGTGCTCATCTTGAAGCTATAATAAAAAATCTTGGCAAGTCTATAGAACATTACAAAGCCAAGCTTGTCATAATTGATAGCATTATCTCGCTTCACAGAGCAGAATTTCCAGGAAGGGAAACTCTGGCTGAAAGACAGCAGAGGCTCAATGTTATGCTACATAGACTGATAAGACTAGCAGAAATTTACAATGTCGCAGTAGTTCTTACAAATCAAGTTCAGTCACAACCAGATAATTTCTTTGGCGGTATTGGTGGTGGAAACGATCCAACGTGCGGCTGGTGGTAATATAATGGGACATGCTTCTACATACAGGATTTTTCTTAGAAAGGCTGGACGTAATAGAATAGCAATAATGCTTGATTCGCCACACCACGCATACGGTCAAGCTAAGTTTACAATAAGTGAAAAAGGAGTCCAAGATACTGACGAGGAGGAGAAAGCAAGATCAGGGAAAGCAGTAACAATACAGTGAGTCTGGCTGGTAGGTAGGAGGTAGTAGCCTAGCAACATGACCCCTGGAGACAACAACATATTACGGACTATTCCTCAGGAAAAAGATTATCCTCTTGATCCAAATACAATTCCCGTACCACCATCATCCCAGCAGCCAAGACCGCAGGTAACATTATCCGAATTAATTCCAGGGAAATATGTCTCTACTAGCGCAAGAGTAGTTTATTTAAAGACCATTGAAAGACAGGATGCTCTTGGGAGTAAGGTGCTATTTTCTGGAATATTAGAGGATTCTACTTTCAAAGTTCCTTTTATTAGTCACAGGATTTCATATCCTTTGATAAGGAACTCTGTCTACAAATTCAACTCTGCTTATGTACATGAATTTTCGTCCTCAGATAAATCGCTTTTACTAGTAATAACAGAGCACACAAAGATAGACTCCAAGAATATTGAAGAATACAGAGAATTTATTTGGAGTCCCAAGATTGAGTCAATAAAAAGGCCAGTTAGAAACCTTACTTTGCAGGGATTAATCACAACAGTACATAGTAATTCTGGGCTAGTCAAAAGATGTAACAAATGCAAATCAATAATCTATGATTCGTGTCCCAGTAAATGTCCTGAAGAGGAAGGGTGGGGTTGGGACCTCAGAGTGTCCTCAAGGCTCTACGACGGTTCAGGCGCTATTAAGATGGTTTTGACAAAGGATATTGCATCAAAGGTCTTACACATGAATTTAGCAGAGTTAATTTTACTTGCAACAACAACATCGCACAGTAGTATTCCAGCCCAAAGATACAGCAACGGCCAAAACCATCACCAATTTCAACCACCATCTGTATTTACGATAAGGATACCGGATAGCATCGATATAATAGAGGCAGTAACAGAGAACAATATTTTGTCGTCAACTTATAGAAGCAGTGAAAAGCTCATAGTAACTGATGGACGAAACCTTGTCTACTTTCCACCAAATGAGGAGAATGAGCAAAAGTTCTCAGAATCTGTCAAGAGGCCATTAAAGGCATCTGATGTAGAGGATAAAAAGATAATCAAAAGGCTGGTTGAAAAAGCACTTGACATTAGCCTAAGAAAAGTTACTGGCAAAAGGATGATGCAGGGGATTTATCTCCTTGAAGAGCCTATTTCCCTTTATAGATGTGAAAGGGCGAAACTATACCTTGGATTTTCAGTTAAGTTGAATATAAAAGAAAAGGAAAAAGAACAACAAGATAACGCGGCAGTTGTAACAACGACGACTGCTGTAATTGAGACTACTCCACAAGCCCATGTTAGAGAAAGCGTGCTTGATTATATTAAAATGAGAAGGGAGCGTGGTGCATCTGCAAATGCCATTATACGTAACTTGTTAACATATAGAAATAAAGTGGTTGTGGCGCCATCTGGAAATTACGGTAGTATTGTTGATGTAATCATAAGAAAGGCAGAAACCCAACTCGTTTCAGACACCGACAAGAGAAACTTGGTAGAATTCTGGAAACAGATCTATGGTATTGACATATCATCTGACGAAATTCCACTACTAAAAGTAAAGATGATGAATTCTGAGAATACCTTTACCTATCCCCCAAGTATGTGCTTTTTTGGGAGCGAATCTCTAATTATTCAAGCAGACGTTCAAAAATTCATTGAGAGCAAAAAGTCCACACTCAAAGCAAGAATGGATGACACTATCAAAAAGGCAATCATAACACAAGATCTGACGATTGGACCTACAAAACTAGAATTTGATGAGGAACAGAATGGTTCACAAGGGCAGCGGCAGCCAGGTGACATTCAAAGCCACATTCTGCAAGAAATAAGACAGAAATTATTTGGGAGGAACGTTACAGCTAGAGGTTCAATCATGTTTGTTCATGATGAGCTTTGGTTCTTTCCATACCAATTGAGAGCTTTCATAGAATGTGGATGGTCATGACGTAAGAATGAGCATTTATACAATCAATGAACCAAACAATAATAATAATCAAATCTCCTTTGAAATGTATTCGGCCTTAGAGCAATTTAATGAACAGAGAAACACCTTAAAGATGACTACTGGATCTGCAGACCTTGACTCGTTAATAGATGGTATACAAGAAGGGTTGTTCTATCTATTTTATGGCAACAACCATGCAGTACAGGATTCCCTTGTGTACAGATTCCTTGTGAACTGTGTACTGCCAATAAAACAAAAACATGGTTTTGAATCAATGGGAGTTTGTTTTAATAATGCAGAATATTACAATAGTAGAAAGACATCTCTTAGCCCAGAAAAGTTAGGAGTTGCAGCAAAATGTGCTAGCATCGATCCAAAGATTGTTTTTAAGAACTTGTACATCCATACATGCATATAATGAGCAGCAACAGCTATTGGTTGCAGAACAGGTTGCTGACCTAATAGAATCTAACAAGGACATCAAGTCTGCTAGTAGTTAATAGATTAACAAGATTTTTCAAAGAATCAAAAAAGAAAATGGAAACCGCCAATGTCTTGAAACAGGTTGTAGGAATAATTTGCAAGGCTTGTGCTAAGAACAAAGTAGCACTAGTATGCACTGGTGATTCAAATTTAACAAGTAAAGGTGTAATACCAAGGCCCACGGGGGGAATATACCTAAAGCATGCAGCAAATGTGATTGTACATATTAAAGAGTATCCTAACAGTACTGCTGCCATTCCTTCATTTAAGGCAACATTAGTTAAACATCAGTATATGAAAACTCCAAAATCAGCAATTCTTTACCTTAGAAAGTGTGGAGGAATGATGCTTTTAGATTGATGTGGCGGTGTTGGAGATATAGGCAGAATAACGCCATCATTTCGTCAGTTATATGAAGAAACGATATCAGAGCTAAGAATGGAGCTGCAGGCAGCACTTGTAGATTTAGGTCATAAGAGTGCATTTGAATTGCTGTTAAAGGAAGCCTGGAATCCAGAACAGGCTGCTATGGGTAATTCTACACTTACCAACGGTTAGTGACAAACTAAATGTCATGGCATCAATACACAATAGAAAGCTTATTGCAGTATTGGCAAAGGAATTGAAGGAAAAGGATGTTGAGATAGAGGAACTCAAGCAGAATATCACGTTACTTCAAGATAAATTAAATGACATACACATGGAAATGAAACCCAAGGGAGACAAGCAACTACAGCAACAGCAACAGTAGTAGGAATAATTGGAGCCATAATATAATAACAATGTCAAGTTGTACCGGCTGGCTCTTTGATATTTCTATAGAACATAATCAAGCTGTCCTGTGGATAAAAACTATCGATAGACAGATCCTTAAGCTAATAGACACTTATCAGCCAAGGTTCTACATATTACCTAAAAATGAAACTGATGGATTACATCTTTTCCAAATATTATCTCAACAACCCATAGTGGCTAAAGTTAGATGGGAGGAGGACAAGCTTACAAATCTTTTTGATCATGATTGCACTACAACAAAAAAGAAAAAACTAATTTGTGTTTATCCACAATCCACACAGTATTATGCGCCCATTCTAAAAATATTAGAAAAAGACCAGCGAGTCAAGCAATTGTTCAATACAGATCTCTCACATATCCAGCAATATTTGTTTACCAAATTGAGAATTGAACCTACAAGCAAAGTTGAAGTCGAGTATGAGGGTACTAAGTTACTTAGAATAAGCAAAATTGATGATGAACAAGAGGTATCTCCACCGCCCTTTTCATTACTATATTTTGACGTTCAGACATTTTCAGGAAAATTTACTTTTGAAGATCCGATTAGAATGATAAAGGTTAGGTATGAAATTGGTGATGCAAAGGAATGGAACATGTTTCATTCCAAAGCAATGCAGAAAACATCATCCTTCAGGATTTCTCTAATTACGTGCTAGATAAAGATCCAGACATTATTGTTTGCATAGAGCGAATCTGAGAGTAAAATATTTCATTACCTATTTACACGAATAAAGAAACTTGGGCTTGACTTGCAACTTGGGAGAGAGGGCTCAGTAAAGGATCTCATGAATTTAAAGCGCCCAATGTCCAGAGTGGATCAAAGGTAGAATTTGCATTGAAAGCAGATGATGGTAATGGTGGGATTAATAGACAACATTCAACATTTGATAATTTTGGGCTTGCAGGATTAATAGAAAGATCAAAGTTCGGTTTCGTTCCTTTGAGAATAGCTGCAAGATATGGTATAAACCGTCTAATAGATAGCAGAAACTGTTATCAATTAATCCAGAGAGGCTTTGTTATTTCAAAGAATAATCATTCTGGTGGAAGCAAGCAATAGCAACAACAACCATGAACGCATCAGGACTTTAGAGGAACTAGTCTCAAGGGATAAGGGCGGTATGATAATTTCTCCTCAGGTAGGCCTGCATGAAAATGTTGTATCACTAGATTATGACAGCGAATACGCAAATCTAATAGTGAATCACAATCTAAGCTATGAAACTGTTACTTTACAGCAAGATGGAGTAGTCGTAGTACTACAACAATCCAATGACAACGAAGAAAGGCTTACTGCCAACAGTAGTGGAGAAATTTCTCAAAAGACGGCTCTATTTCAAGAGACTATTAAAAGAACTATTCAAAAGAGAGCATGGAGTCTCTCTGGTGCGAACAGCGTGTCAATTCACTAAAGAACATACTTGTTTGTCTTTATGGTACAACTGGTTCCCTTTGGAATAGATATGGTAATGTGCTTGTATTTGAGGAAATTAACAAGATATCTAGGGAAATATTGATAAAAACAAAGGATATTGTTCAGCAGTTAGGCTATGAGCTGGTATATGCTGATACAGACTCGGTATTTATTAAAAAGAAAGATGCCGCTACTGCTGACACAGACCACAAGCAGTTATGAACAAGTTATAGATATGCTGTGCAAAGAAACAGGCCTTTCAATCTCTATTGATTATAATTATAAGTTTTTAGTTCTATTACCTTGGAAGCTGACGAAAACATAGAGGCACTCAAGCATTACTATGGGATTACGCAACAAGGAGAACTAGTTGTTAGAGGTATAGAAATTAGGAGACATGATATTCCAAACTTTATAAAACAATTTCAAACTGAATTGCTATACACGCTTTTTGATTGTAAAGATTCAGCTGAGGTAGATAAGCAAAGGATATGAAAATGGTCTTTTATTGGTTACCAAGGCAATAGATAAAATTATGACAGGTGAAGACTTTCACCAAGAGGATCTTGTAATCTCCAAGTTGCTTGGACAGGATATAGAAAAATACAAGAGCTTATTTCCTCATGTGTCCGCTGCCATTCAATTATTAAGCAATAAAGAGAGGAGGTAAATACCCAACAAAAGGCGACACTATCCAGTATATCTATACAAATTCAAAACACAACAATCCTCTTTGCAGAGTTGTACCTTTAGAGATTTTACAAAAAGAGGAGGAAAAAGGAAAGACAGCAAGGAGAATGGTAAAACTCTGAATTATGACAAGGATAAGTACAGAGAAATGATACTTGATGCTGCAGAAACTGTTCTAGGTTATTTCGGCTTTAATAGGACTGTTTATGGAAATCCTGGGAACGATAGAAAGAAAAAGAGAAAATGGTATGAGGAATTGTATGAAGAAAGAACAAAAGATATTCAAGCAGAGATGATGATGGAAAAACAACAACATGGTAAAGCCCAATAATAAAGCCCATCGCAGTACTACCAGTCAGCAGAATACCAAGGTTTGTCATTGGACGTTATTGGTAAGATAGAAACTATAGTTTTGTGATAAAATCCTAAAATTCTCTACTGATATATGATTACAGATTCCATCATAGTTTTCAATATTGAATTCCTTAGTTGCATCGGTAGGGTATTCCACTGTCTAACAAATATAAAAATTATGTCGGGTTTACCAATGGTATATTATCCTACATTACATCTACATCATGTGGCTGGCTTTCCATATAGCCCGGCTGCGCTCATTGTGATAAATTCTGCATTCTTTTGCATTTCTAAGATTGTTTTAGCACCACAGTAGCTTAAGCCAGATCTTAAGCCACCTACAAGTTGCCTAATAATCTCAACTACGCTGCCTTTGTATGGAACCATTGCTTCTACTCCTTCTGGGACATAGTCGTTCAAGTCATCTGAATCTATGACCTGTGACCCTTCTTCTCGGTATTTTCTACCAAGGGATGCATAGAATGATGCCATTCCTCTATACATTTTAAACTTTTTTCCATTCTTGCTTAACGTTTTGCCTGGACTTTCATCTGTCCCGCCAAATAGGCCACCAACCATGATGGAAGATGCGCCAGCTGCTATTGCTTTTGCTGCATCTCCTGACGTTCTAATGCCACCATCAGAGATAACAGGAATATCATATTCTTTTGCTACTTTAACACTGTCCATGATTGCTGTTAGTTGGGGAACGCCTGACCCGGTAATTATTCTTGTGATGCAAATGGACCCTGATCCTACGCCTACCTTTATTGCATCTACTCCTGCTTTAATCAAGTCATTGGCACCTTCGCCAGTGGCAACGTTTCCAGCAATAAGTTGACAATTTGGAAAAACCTTTTTGATCATATGTACTGTATTGATTGCATTTTCACTATGACCGTGGGCAATATCTACAACTATTGTATCGGAGCCCGCTGCCAAAAGTGCTTCTGCACGTTCTAAATAATCACCTTTCACTCCAACCGCTCCTCCAACTAGTAGTCTACCCTTTTTGTCTTTAGAAGCATATGGATATTGATCCATTTTTAAAATGTCTTTACTTGTAATAAGGCCAACTATTCGTTTCTTGTCGTCGATTACAGGTAATTTTTCGATTCTATGAGTGTGCAGGATCTCTTTAGCTTGATCTATTGTGGTCCCGTCCTTAGCAGTGATAACGTCTTTGCTCATGAGATCTGAAACTTTGCTTTTTAAGTTTTTTTCAAAGGTGATATCTCGTCTGGTAATAATGCCTGCAAGTTTTTTTCCATCCTCTTCAACTAGCAAACCTGAAACCCCATATTGACCCATCATGCTCTTTGCATCATGAATCATCATATTTGATCTGATAGTATACGGTTGTTCGATGATAACTGATTCAGATCGTTTCACTTTTAGAACTTCATCTACTTGATCTTCAATTGTCATAAATCTATGAATAATACCGATGCCTCCTTCTCTTGCCAAGGCAATAGCCATCCCAGATTCTGTAACTGTATCCATATTAGCACTAATTAGTGGTATATTTAGTGTAATATTTCGTGATAGTTTTGTTTTTAAATCAGTCTGAGATCTAGAAATTATGGGCGATCGCTTAGGGACAAGAAGCACGTCATCAAATGTTAGGCCATTTTTAATTTCCAATATTCCATGCTGTCTAGTCCCTATGTAGGATTATAAGCGTTTTCCTTCTCCGGATGTGTCGAATAACTACGACTACGACTGGAAATAATAGCCGATTGATCTTTGTCTTGTTACACCATCTTGCTCATGAACATATTATAGAGGGACGCTTTTAGAAAGATTCTGCTTTGGACCATCATATAGCTTGTTTGGAGACGATTAGTTATTCAACACACCACCTTCTCCTAATAATATGCAGTTTGAATATTGAGCATTTGTTTTGAGTCAATATTAACCCAAATAGAAAAACGTTCGACCTTAATGAAGTAGCTCTAACATTGTCAGGGCTTGTACTGTTTCTTTTACATTGTGGGTTCTGATAATGTTCGCACCATTCAATACAGATATTACTTCTGACACCACTGATGGAATTAAGCGTCCTTTGGTTTTCAAGTTAAATAAATTGCCTATAAATGATTTTCCTGAGATTGATATACAGATTGGTTTTGATAATGTTTTAAGTTCATTTAGCTTTGAAATAACTTCAATATCGCGGATATACCATGGAAGATCTTTTATTTTTGTGAAGAATGGATTTTTGCCTTCTGCTCTAAAAAAGCCGATAGAGGGATCGATAATTATATTATCATTAGCAATTTTTGCTCTTTTTGCTATTAATAGACTTTGTTTTAAAGTTTTTATTGTGCCTGAAATCTTGCCTAAAGCAGATAGTGATTGATTGTTTCCAAATGCGCCAATAATCACCGGCAGTCTTGATTCCGATACAATATCTGCTAGATTGACATCATACTTTAATCCCGTTATATCATTGATTGCATCTGCACCAAATGTGATAGCTTCCTTAGCTACACTAGATCTTGGAGTATCTACTGACACTGGAAGGTCGCAACTGCTCTTTACAGCCTTTATCGCCAGTTCCATCCTTTTTGTCTCTTCTTCCACTGAAATAGTAGTTTCAAGATAGGGTGCAGTAGACATGGCACCGACGTCGATGATTTCAGCTCCACTATCTTGCATCTTTCTTGATGTTTTAGCGATTTCTTCATTAGTAATCTTGATAGAATCCTTGTAAAATGATTCTGGACTCGCATTAATTATGCCCATTACTTTCACTGGGACTTGGTCTCCGATCAATACCTTGCCAATAGCTGTCAAGTTATAAGGTTACTTTATTTTCTATTACATACTCTTATCTATTTTCTCTCTACCACAAGATCACCCAGCATCCTTCACGGCGGAGGCTCATATATATATATATTTATATATGATACAATATCCTTCTTTTCTGGTCTAGTTCGACATGTATTAATTAAGTACTACTATTTTTTTCAGGAAATAAATAATATTTTTTATGCGTAAAATACATTTGATATAAATGTATTATATTTTTAAGCTAATTTTGTAGCTTAAAATTTAAGAGGGTAACACTTTGATCTTTGATATAGAAGTGTTGAAGTTACAGGTCAAATCGTGATGGTTAGGACAATTGATAAAGCTCATACCGTGCTCTCGTATATTGAGGGAAGTTTAAAAAATGTAACAATAGTTAATGACAAGATCACATGTCATGGATTTATTTTCTCTTTACTAAATCCACCAGTTCCCTTAGGAGGCAATATTGTGTCTCTTGACATTTATACAGATGAAATTCCAGTTTCAAAAAAGTCAATTTATATTGCAACTTCGGAGGACGTTGTCAATTCGTCCATACTATCTGAAGACCGGCCTATATCGTTTAAGCCATTCCAAAGTGCAAGATTCCTAATAATAAATGAAGGACCATTAGAAGAAAAAAAGAAACACAAAGTTGTTATCTTGAGTAAACTTGAAGGATTTGAACAGATAATTATTCCTTTTACATTTAGCGATTATGTTCAAGATCAAAGAGAAAGAATCTTTATTCCTTCGGACCTATTTGATGACCATCAATCTATTACAACTAATGAAGATACTATATTTAAAAACTTCACAACTCCGTTGATACTATCCGGGAAAAAAGCATATATAGTATGTTCATCAAACGGTGCACTTTCAGCTAATTGGACTTGGATGGGAGCAAGATATGATAACGGAGGGTTATATGTTCCACCTGCGCGAGCTTTTGGTAGAATCATAGTAGAGATATCGATGAATGAGGGAGTAACGTAAAAGACTTCCAAATTTCGTCACATCTTCTAGACATGAGAACGGACTTCTTTACACAAGGCACGAGGTATCCGGATTAGAAGTAAAAAGGACATTGTTTGTACCAATTGAAAACAAAGGGTTTGTTATTGTCCTAAATCTTGATCTGTTAAACGGACATAATAGTAACAGTAACAATATAGATTTTACAAAATTAAGTTTGAAGAAGAAATCAGAAAAATCGAAAAGAAAGATTCGTGTACATTTCATCATTGATGGTAATATCACAAGCTATGGTTTAGCTGCAATTTCTCAAAGTAATTTTTGTAAATTGCTTACGACGGAAAATTGCTTACAAATTCAGACGGCTGCAAAAAAGGGTATTGCACACTATTTTGGAGCAATTGGAATAGCACCAAAGGGTTTGAAACCTAAGGTTATATCAGATTCTTTTAATAATGATCTGGAGCTATCGTATGACCTTGAAATTGAATCAGGCATGAATAGCGAGATTGCACTGATAGCTGCTGGTAGCTTTAGCACTACTACAGATTGCTTAGATGAATACCGGTTTATCAGAGACAATTACAGATCTCTTTTAGAGGACACTAAGAATCATTTCAAGACTGTTTCACATTCTACTCTGCAGATGGGATCAAATCTGAAGCAAAGTCCCACTACTTTAAAACTGGTCAGAGCCTTCGAAAAAGCAAAAACTAGTATGGAATATTTAAAAGCAGATTACGACGGACTTGGAGCAGGAATTTGCGCAGGCCTTCCAAGGTTTCCTAATTACTGGGCTAGAGATACAGGTTGGTCGCTAAGGGGATATCTCTCTATGGGTGATTATAATTTTGCCTTTGCAACCATTGAGAACTTTCTGCGCCGCCAGGCTAAAAAAACATCTACGATCGCAGCGAAAGGAGAGCTACCGATGATAATTAGTGGCAGGGCTTTTCTTCACAATACTACTTATGGGTCAGCTGATTCCACTTTTCTTTTCCCTTGGGCAATACGCGAATATGTATTTGCGACCGGGAATGTAAATTATTTGAAAAAGAGATGGAACTCTATCACTGACCTCATTAATTGGGGATTTTTGAAGGATACAGATGGAGACGGACTAGTTGAACATGGATTTACAGGAATTGCAGAAAAACTGCCTATTCAGGATTCTACATGGATGGATCATATCGATAGGAGGAAGAGTGCAAACGATATTCAAGCATTATTTTATGAGAATTTGAAAATTGGAAGCGAGCTAGCAAGAATTGTTGGTGATAATTATAATCAAGAAAGATGGCTCAGATATGCCGAACAACTACAAAGTAAAATTGATTCCCAATATTGGGATGCTAAGACCAAGTTCTACTATGATACTATTCGAAGAGATGGTTCAAAGGATCCCAGTATAAGGCCTAATGCCCTTGTTCTTTTGCTGGCAGATACAGTAAGAGATAGTAGTAAAGCGGAGTCTGTTCTTACAAGAATCGAAAAAAATGATATTACTACGACTTGGGGAGTTAGAACATTAAGTTCTACGGATCCGAAGTATCATCCAAGCCTTTATCACGATGGTGCTGTATGGCCTCTTGTAACCGGTTGGTGTGCGGTTAGTGAAATTAAATTTGGCAGGAAAGAACAAGCTCTTTATTACATTGAGTCTATGGCAGAACGAATTCTGTCTGAAAATGGTATGTTTGCTGAAACGTACAGAGGTGATCGACCCGAACCTTTTAACTCATGTATACTTCAAGCATGGTCTGTTGGAATGTATATTTATGCAATACGCGAGATGATGCTTGGTATGAAGTTGAATATGATTGAGAATAAGATCCAGTTTGAACCTCAAATTCCCGAGTCTTTGAGAAACAACGCTGTGCCTATTAATTTTGAACATAATATAGATACTCTAGAAGGCACGAGAAGATTCCAAATTGTTGTTGATCCCAATCGTGAAAAAATATCTATTATATTTAAGAATAGTGGCGTTAAGATAGAGCCAGAAATTTTTAGTAATTCCTACTCGGTTGAAATTGAAAATTGAACTGCTAGAAGATAAGAAAGTCTCCATCATATAGATACTTGAGTTTGGATATGCTTACAACAACAACAACAAAAGAGCATAACACACATAGACACAATACGGCAGACAATAGGGCAATTTTCTATAATTTCGTATGGTTTAAATTAAATTTAAGATCTTCCTAGAATCAAAAAATTGATGATACAGGTTGATCTGGCGAGAAAGAGAGTCTGTATTTATTGGCTGAACTATAAAGCGTTATATTTGAATTTTTGCAAAGAAGGCAATGACTTTCTCTCTCTTTTCATGGTGAAGTAAACAATATGATATTAATAGATGAAAAAAGAATATTTAAAATAATAAATGAACAAAATCCGCGCTCAGTAGCGCTTAACGGACCAGAAGGTCTCATACCGAAAATCCAGGATAGCGCAAATAATATTACAGAAAAGTTTGGTATTCCTGCATACATTATTGGCGATGCGTGCTGGGGGTCATGCGACTTGAATACACATGCGGCAGACATGTTGGGTGCTGAAATTTTGTTCAATATCGGTCATACTATTACGATGGAAACATTTGGTAAGAAAATAGTAATGATTGATGCTTATGATGATGTCAGTTTTGACATAGTGGCAAGAAAATGTGCAGTAGGTCTTAAAGATCAAAAGTACAAATCAATATCATTGGTAACCGATAGCCAGCATCTCAACCAAATTGCTCATGTAAAAAAGATTTTTGAAGAATATGGCTACCATGTAATCATAGGTAGAGGAAAGGGACAGCTAAGTGATGGGCAAGTTTTTGGTTGTGAATTCTATCCTGCCTATGGTATTCAAAAACTAGTCGATGCATACATTTTTCTTGGTCAAAGTATGTTTCATTCAGCAAGTATTGCAATGTCAACTGAAAAACCAACATATATGCTGGATCCATACTTTGAGGAATACTCTAGAATTAATGAATTTGCACAAGGTCTTCAAAAAAAGGCTATTTTATCAATCTATAAAGCCTTGGATGTAGAAAGAATTGGTATTATAATTGGCTTGAAGGAAGGACAGTTTGCCCAAGTACCGAGCACTCGAATTGAAAAAGTCATTTGAGCAATTAGGAAAGAAGATACAGTTAATTGCATTGACAGATATTACTGATGACCGGCTGCAGAACTTTAAAGGAATTGATGCTTTTGTACAAGTTGCCTGTCCCAGAATAGCTACAGATAATCCTTTTAAAAAGCCCATGCTTTCAGTTCCTCAAGCATTGGCTCTGATCAAACTGCTTAAAAAAGAGCCAATAGACGATTTTCTAAAAATTCAGCATTGGCTTTAAGTGGAATAGGAGCTGATGAACCATTACAAAGGATTTATCGTTTGAGATAATCTGACTTTCATAAAATTTTTTATCTTTATCATGATTAATTAATATATCTGGACGATAGGCAAATAATATCATATTTACTTATTATTATTTTCCTCTCATAGTGCATTCTTTAAGTAGACTACAATATTTGTCTATGCAAATAATGCATTTTATAGACGATTTTAATCCTATTTAATTGCAGTTCTTATTGAACTTTTGCAAAGTCTACGTAAGCAGAACAAAAATATAGTACAAATGCTTACATTAAAAGAGATCCAGTCTACATTAATATTAATATATATAATAATATTTGTACTTATATATGGAAGTCTCGAACGACAATAACTTATTGAATTGACACGTAATGTTTTTGATTATTTTATTTCACATAAGTCAAACTTAAAAAATAGTAGAAAAAATGAATTTTTAGGCATGTTCTCCATTGTTTTATGGTACTCTGCCTTTTGAAATATGATGTATGTTTGCTCGCTGTGATATTCTAGTTATATTATGGTCAGCCTGTGCTATCTCCGCCTGTGGTTCCTCCTGCTCCTCCGCCGCCTGTGGTTCCTCCTGCTGCTCCTCCGCCGCCTGTGGTTCCTCCTGCTGCTCCTCCGCCGCCTGTGGTTCCTCCTGCTGCTCCTGCTCCGCCTAACGTGGTTCCTCCTGCTGCTGCTCCGCCTAAGCTAGCTGCAGAAGTAGCACTAGTTATATTGTTCATTGTTTGAGCCTGGCTTGTTTGCGCAGTAACAGAATATGTTGCTATGAATGGTGAGCTACCTGAGCCGTGAAGAGCAAGTGCATTACCTGAGAATGGGATAGAAGCTGAAACTACGGCTTTGTCAGGTACCAGTGCTGTAGAAATGATTCCTTTACCGGAAGGAGATACTGATACTGGTATTGCTCCAAATGCTTTTGGTATAATGGTTGTAGCCGGATTTATACCCGTCAATTGGTGCCATAGTTCTGCTTGTACGCCTTTGCTCGCTGTGAATGTGATTACACCAGTATAGACTGCACCATCTTTCCTAAGTGGCAAAACTACTGCAACCTGCTCCTTTTGATGTCCTGCTAATGGACTTATGGTAGAAGCAACCGTTCCCTGTAATACAACATTCTTACCTACGGGTGATGCTGATGGGTTGGCCGCTGCCAGTGGACGCTGCCCCACTAGGGGTAGGTTTAGGGGCCGGACTGGGTGAAGCCTGTGCGAATGCTTGTTGTGATAATTGACTGCCAGTGATTAACGAGGATGTTACAAGTATTGCAGAAATTGCAATCCCTGCTAATATCGCGCTATTAGTCTGCTTTTTATTCATCATTGCAAACAGCTTGGGCATTAAATTTATTTGTTTCCTTCCTCTATTACGATATTACATTCAGTTTCCATTTTCTATAAGAAGGTTACATAGATAAGAAGAGTTATCTTCTATGTAATCAATACACAATAAATGAATTAAAGCATCTCATCATTTGATCTCTTTATTAAACAATAAAGTATCCTGATACTTGATTCTATAGTTTTAACTCTAGTTTATTATAAATCTAATAAGGAAAATGTATTTGTATGTATATCAAGCATTCATATGTCTTTTATAAACATAGACTCTTTCTCTCATAGGAATTTAGGTAATTGAGACATGGGCATAATTCATTTCTATATTTTTCATCTATCATTTAGTGCTCGCATTAACTACATAACATGTGTTTGATTGATTTTGGTCGTTGACTAGGTCTGGTTTTATAATTGTAGTAGACAAGGATTTGATACAGTAGTACTGACAGAAGTACTATTCCAGGCAGCCTTCTGATAGCCTCTTACCGGTAATGGGTCTATTCTAAAAATAGATTTAATATGTTCTATTAGTGGTTCTATCGATTTACTTCTCCAAGAGTAAATAGCCTGTCCTAACTCAGATTCATAGAATTGTATCAGCTCTAGTCTATTCTTTGGGGTATTTTTGTACCTTTGTACTGGACATACCAGTTCAAATCCTCTTTTAGTACTCAAATCATATAGTTTATTGTCGTCATACCCAGAATCACCTATCATGAAACATGTTTCTAGGAACAGAGATGATGATGATGATGATATCATAGGATTGTACATTTGATTATCCTGTACATTAGCAGTTGTAAAATCTGCTGCAAAGGTACTATGGTAGAACCAGTACTTGATATCAAATGTAGTTTGTAACCAAATATCCAACCTCTGGTATGACTGAATCCCCACCTGGCATCTGTATCTATACCTGAACGTGGTACTATTCCTTTATCCATAGATGATTTGTGCCAAACATGTCCTCTGGCTTTGAGCAATGTACTATCTATTGCAACAATATAAGGGTCTATTATCTTCCCATTTACTAATAGACTAGTCATAGTAGCAATCCTTTCCTTGATGTCTATGGATATGGTCTTAAGACGTCTGTCAAATGTTCGTCTATCTGGTATTTGGGTAAGACCACATCTTTTCATTATCTTCTTATTGTAAGGGTAATCCATTCCTAGGAATTCATGTAATGCGTTGTTAGAATCCATTCTAAACCACAATCTGACTATGAAACATCGTAGTATGACAGTAGAAGAATAGACGTATGGTCTACCTCTTTTTTTCATCTTTTGTGATTCTGGCCATGGTATCAAGCCTATCAAATACAGAATACCAATAAGGATGGATTCTGAACTATCATGTGCTGTCCTTTGAGGATGTTTTATTATATGTCATCACAAATTCAGACATCCAAAGGATAGCTTTAGCCTAATTCATCAATATATATTTGCAAAAAATAGAGCTGGATTTATGTCCAATCGTCAGGTAATTTGAAGAACCCAACCCTCAGGTAAGAATTTAGTTTTATTCTTCTTATCTCCAATTGCAGTTGCATATCTCCATACTTCAGTTTTTTTATCAACATACATTTCTGCTTTAATTTTAGTCAAGGCTTCAATTTCACGCTCGCAAACCATCCTTGTCGGCATTCATCGAAAATTTTCTACAAAACAGACATTTTCTATCTAATAATACAGATTTGCTATTTTCATTATCAATAACAGGATAGGCGCGACACGCAAATGGGCGTTGTTTGTAAATTCTACATTTAAAGCCCCCATGCGGTGATCTTTGTGAACTTTCTATCCCTAGAAATGGACAGAGATTACCATCTGAGTTCTTGCCTAGCATTTGATAAGCTATTATTTTTTTTGGACCATTACCTTTCCCATTCTTTCCAAGCCCTAATCTTGGAATAATTTTTACGTCTATACCCATTTTCCATGCCAACTCTTCGATTCTTGATTTTTCTTCTGGGAGTATCAAAACCCCTATTTTTCCATATCCGATAGAAGGATAATAATCTCGATATATGCAACAATCTGAGCAGTCATTAACACAGCTAAACTTTTGGAGCATTAGGTTGTTACCCCTGATTTTGATGAATACATTTCCATGCTATGCTGTCAGTTTTAAGATCAGAATATTGCAGGAATTTGATATCATAAACCGATTTCGATTTTTTTAAAAGCTCAAGGTCAAACTTTTTATCTTCTTCTACCTTTCTATTTCTATTTTCTTTATAAATGCCAAATCGTAAAATGACTTTCTTTTCGTAACCTTCTTTGAACCGGTAATAGTTTTCTGACATTGGAATATTTTTTACAAGTCCACTATTATTATCTTTATATTCTGAACCACCATAAAGAATAAACCAGTAACTACTATCTCTTTCAATGAATCTAAGTTTAATTTGATCATCGGGCCACCACTCTATAGTTTTTTTCCATAGTCTGAACGCATATATTTTATCCTCGAACACAGGAAAAACATTCATGTAAACATCGTGATAACGATAACCCACACCAACAAAACCGCTGAACCATGTTATGGGTTTCTTTGACATCAATATCAATAGATCTATCAAAATATATATCTAGGGAGATATGTCTGTTTCTCGATTAGAAGAATCTTATTTTATTAATCAATATATTTGAAGTGTGTTTATTATAATTAGCCAATTCATGAATAGATATAAGACTTGGCTAAGAAGAATTTGCATACGGTATTAACTTAGCAAACATTAAAAGATCTAATTAACTTTTTGATTGGGAACATTCTTTACTTTCCTACCGAAGAGGAAACTAACAAACTAAATAACTTGTAATTTTTTGGAACTAATATCTGGATATCAGATTGACTATTGTTGAAAGAAAAGATAACAGAAATAATTCAATGTTGATTTAAACAACAGATATTGTAAAACAAATACACACCAACAAAACCTAAATTATTATTATCTTTTGATATTTTTGCCCATCTATCTCTGCTTTAAATCGATGTGACTCCAAATTTACGATACAGTACCTGTCTTTCTTTTTTCACCAGCAAAACTCTGTTTGAGGGTATAAGCTCAAAATTTTCTGACATATTTATAAATTCTAGAAGTGAAACTTCAACAACCGAACTAAAGTCACGATAACTTACGGAATAAAGATCAGGGTTATCAGCATACAGAGCTTTGCTAAAAATTTCTTGGAGTCGTCCTTTCCTTGTCATATATTATCATAGTTCATTAATCCGCCTACTTCAACTATCTTTGCAATTAGCTCCGGAAATGCTTTCATGGAATAAGATTCCTTACTTGTTAAATTAGTAATTTTATTCTGTTTGATATCAATTTCAAGTTCGGCTTTATCTGAAATTTTTTTCATAGTCGATTCCTCAATTTCTATTGGAAGCAAGTAGCCTCCATCTACAGCATTTCTATAAAAGATTCTCGCAAACGAGGGAGCCAAAATCGCCTTGATGCCAGCATATGAAAGAGCAATAGGTGCATGCTCCCTACTTGAACCACATCCAAAGTTATTTCCAGTTACCAAAAAATCACCTTGCGAGACTTTCTCTGGAAATTTAGGATCGATTCCTTCCATAGCATGTTTAGATAATTCTTTGTGATCATGAATCTTAAGGTAAGGACCAGGAATGATAACATCAGTATCAATATTTGCCCTTTCGTATTTGTGAACTGTACCTCTCATGACATTCAATCCATTAGATCCCTTGGGTCTGTAATCTTGCCTGTAATGGCAGATGCTGCGACTACAACTGGCGATGCCAAATAAGTTTGTGATTCTACATGTCCCATTCTGCCAGGGAAGTTTCTATTTGTTGTACTGACACATATCTCATTTTTTCCTAAGACCCCCATATGAGCTCCACAACAGGCTCCACATGTTGGCGGTCCGACTACTGCACCTGCTTCTATGAATATACTCACCAGACCTTCTTTTATGGCCTTTATGTAAATTGATTGAGCTGCTGGTAAAACTTCTGTCCTTACCTTTACTTTCTTGCCTTTGAGTAGTTTGGCGGATAATCGTAAGTCTTCAAGTTTTGCACCTGTGCATGAGCCAATGTACGCCTTGTCTATTTCTACTCCTTGCAATTCTCTGGCTGCACTAATATTATCAGGAGAAAACGGCTTAGCCACAGTAGGTTCTAATTTATCAATTTCATAAGTGTACAATTCAGAAAAGTCTGCGTTAACATCTCCTAGCACCGGAGAATATTGAGCGTCAGTTCTGTCATGCAAGTATTCATTAGTTGTGACATCTGGCTCAATAATTCCATTTTTTGCTCCAGCTTCTGTAGTCATGTTAGTAAGTGTGAGACGTTCATCAATTCCAAGTTCTTTTATTATATCTCCAGAGAACTGCATAGCCTTATAATTTGCACCATCAGTTCCTACGTCACCAATAATTTTCAATATAATATCTTTTGCCATTACATAGTCTGGTTTTTTGCCTGTTAGTTTGAACATCATCGTCTCAGGGTACTTTGAACCAGATCTGCCCATTCATCAGAACATATGCAATATCTGTATGACCAAGTCCGGTAGCAAATGCTCCCATTGCTCCAGTAGTATTAGTATGGGAATCTCCTCCAACATATACCTCACCTGGAAGTACCAATGCCTCCTCGTGTGATAAAGTATGGCAAATGCCGTACTGTCCCAATCCATATTTAAAATGTTTCTTTATACCAAATTTTTTTGTCCAATTAGAGAGTGCAATTACGTTCTCTGCAGAAACTCTATCTACAGCAGGAACAAAATGATCTTCTGTTATCCACACCCTGTCTGGATCCCAAATACGTTCAAGTTTTTTTCCTTTCTTTTTTTCCAACTCGCTAAATACTTTAATGACTCCTGGTCCAGAAACGTCATGCATCATTACTTTATCTATTTTTGCAAATACTACATCTCCAGGTGAAACTTTGGATTTGCCTGAGGCTTGTGCAAGTATTTTTTCGGTAATTGTCATTCCCAAGCCAGATTCACTATATACAAGCCCAGGTTTAATGACGGATTAAAACTTTTTGCATGGGATAGCATGTAGCTCAATTCATTTATGAAATACTCCACAATATTGGTTTTAACTTCCTAAATTGCTTCTGGGTTACAAGCTGATGGATTTTATTGTATAACATTACTTTCAATCCAGCTTCTGCTTTCTGAGCACTGAAATTCTTTGAAAGAAAGAAGGTTCAGCCAGTACTCTTTTGATTGAAGAAAATGCTATTTCAGATATCCACCTTCTGCCAGCATCTTTTAGCTGCTTCCATCCTTCAAACCAAGCTTTTTGATATGGAAAACCTCATCCTTTCGTAATAGACATCCTTTAATCTTTTAGATGCATTCTTCATAATTCTTATTTCTGGCCCTGCGTTTATGTCATGTCATCCGGTATATTGAAGTTCTTTCTGTTGTCAATTGCTTTGTCTGCAGGTACTCTGTCTATATCGTATTTTCAGCAGTTTATTTTACCAGAGGACCAAACTTTTTTGTGTCATGAATATGCCCTTTAGTTATTCTAAAAGAAACGACTTTTTTTAATTTTTCATCAACAGCAATATGCAGTTTGATGAAATCCTTTTTCTCTCGTATCCATTTGTCTTCTTCTATGTAACTGCCTTTCTTTGATACTGTTAGTGCTGATGCATCAACTATCAGTGTTAGTGGTTCCTCATTTTCGAAAACCATCTTTTCTTCAATAGATGGCTTGACCTTTAACATCCTTTTCCTCATATGCGTAAAACGCGTATCCTCAATCTTAACATAATCTGATAATCCACGTACTATACGTTGAACTGTACAGGTACGGAATCTTGAAGCCAATCTTCAAGAATGCAAGGAACTGGATGTAAATATCACCATACTGAAATGGTGCTCTACCTTGTTTTCATTCATCTTTTTGATTTCAAAATTGGTAGATTTAGGAAACTAACATCAATCAGAACACGACCACATTCAATCAACGATTCATTGTACTAATGCCATGATGATGACTTGTTTCCTGCCATGTTATTAGAATAATAGTGGTTTAGCTTTAAGAATTGCGCTACAATCTAGCAATGGGAGAAAACCACAAAAGCATGAAGATCATATCTAATTGAGTGGAAATTCTGCCAATATCAGTCTCAGTAAAAAAAAGTAAGTTTGATCTTTTTGATAGTTTAAATCTATCTGGTTTTAAATTCAGAGAAAATGACATTCTGATAGTTTCAAGCAAGTATGTTTCAATGAGCGAAGGATCGGTTATGAATCTGGATAAAATAAAGGTTAGCAAAAGAGCGAAATCTCTTGCTTCTGAATATCATATGAGTGCAAAACTTGCCGAGCTCACATTACGGGAATCTGATTATATTTACAAAGGAATTCCGGGTTTTTTGCTTGCTATCAAAAATGGAATAATAGCTCCTAATGCAGGTATTGACAAGTCCAACGTGCCTCGAGGATTTGTCATACTATATCCAAGTAAGCCTTTCAGATCTGCAGAGAACTTGCGACGAAGATTCCTTGTTAATCGGGGTATTAAAGTTGGTGTTGTTATAGCAGACAGTCGTTTAATGCCTACGCGAATCGGTACTATCGGAGTAGCATTAGCTAGCGCAGGATTTGAACCTGTTGAAGATCAAAGAGGGAAAAAAGATTTGTTTGGGAATATTCTCAAAGTTACACTTAAGGCAGTTTCAGATAGCCTAGCTGCTATGGGAGTAGCAGTTATGGGTGAAAGTAACGAATCCATACCCATTGCTGTTATAAGAGGTATAAAGGTAATTACTACAGATAGAAAGCTCTCTTGGCATGATATGGCAGTAGATGCAAGACAGGATATTTATATCAGAGGATTACAGAGTTGAATTATTTCTCCTTCTTAGGATGAACAGATTTTCATGACATAGCGTTTTAATATTCCATATTATAAAATATGATTGCCATAATACATGCCCGAATTCCTGACAAGCTATCCTAGACGTATAAATGTGGTAAAGGGATTGCAAGATTTTATACACCGTGAAGAAATAGAACTTGACCATTTAAGTTTGATGGTAAAAATAAAGAAAGACGAAATAATCAGAACGTTAATTTCAGAGGGTTTCAGACGAGTCAAATTAGAAAACAAAAAATCTACCCAGATTGGTAACGGATTTACAAAGAAACTCATTAAACCTTGGGAAATACATGTTAGGCTATTGGATATTCAGCAGGGTTTGATTGCAATTCAGGCCGAAGTAGAAATCTCCCGGAAATATATCCAACATATTCGCTCGGTAAGAGCGCCAGTTATCTACGAAATAGAATCTATTCTCAAAAACCATAGCATAGAATATCAAATCTGGAATGCAAAAGTCAGAGATTATATTACCAACATTATTGACAATCACCAGATTAAACTCAAAGCTCCAAAACTACCGGCTATGCCTTGGATACCCATGATATGTTTTGGAATAACTATAGCGACACTTGATGCATTAAAATTTCTAGGAGTGCTTCGATAAATTAGTGTTTATTTTTCAGACTACCTTCATTATCACCTTTGTATAGATGTAATCCGTATTTCCAATTATGTTTTTCCATGTCATCTATAAAGGAAAGCAGAACATCCTCTATGGCTTTTAAGGCCTTCTGCCCTTTCTGAACAGTTGCTTTCCTTGGCGCTCCTGTTACCCCTGTATTTGTTAGCTCATTAAATCTCCAGTATATTCTTATATTCTTTGGTAACTTTGGAAATATTTCCTGCGGTGCATATTTCATGTCTACCAAATCAGGACGGGCTGCGAGCATTGCGGAAGTCTCTGCTTCCCCACCATGGCCAAGTCCATTCCATACATCAAAAAGGTTTTTTGTAATTTCACCAACTAGTACCCACCAAGCTTCTAAACAAGCAATTGCTACTTCGGGGTATTTGTCCTTTACCACTCTTGCAGCTAGCTCTATGGGAGCAATGTTCCCATCATGTCCGTTTATGACAAGAATCTTTTTTATATCATTTTTAACCAGACTTGCAAAAAGATCTTCTATGACTCTTACAAGTGTTTCCGGCTCCAAACTTATGGTCATCTGAAAATCCATATGATGTAAACTAACTCCATATGGAACAGCTGGAAGTATCAAAACATTCTTATTCTTGTCAGACCTTTCAGCGACCCTTTTTGCTAACTCTATTGGGACAAGGAAATCTGAGCCAAATGGCATATGATCACCGTGGTTTTCACATGCACCAAAAATAAGTATTGCCACAGTTTGTCTATTTACATTTTTTCTTACCTGTATTGCATTCATTTCTTCAAGCATACCATGCAAATTAATTAGTCGCCTGGTTATTACGGTAATATAATGGTGAATTTAAGTATATAAAATGCATTAAACATTGAGAATACAATCAGACAACTTTTCATGCCCCTGTTATGAATGTATGATTTGAATAAGACCTTGTGTTATTAAAAACCTTTATTACAACAGCTCCGCTTGGATATCTCTTGTTCTTTCTTTATGCAATTCCTCATACCATTTTCTTTTTTTCTTTCTATTATTCCTAGGATTTTCATAAACAGTCCTATCAAAGCCAAAATACCCTAGAACAGTTTCTGCGGCATCAAGTATCATTTCTCTGTACTTATCCTTGTCATAATTCAGAGTTCTCTTTTCCTCCTTACCGTCTTTTTCTCCATTTTGCAAAATCTCTAAAGGTACAACTCTGCAAAGGGGATTTTTGTGTTGTGAGTTTGTGTAAATATACTGAATAGTATCACCTTTTGTTGGATACTTTCCTCCTTTATTGTTTAATTGATAGCATTGAATAGCAGCAGAGACATGAGGAAATAAGCTCTTGTACTTTTGCATATACTGTCCAAGCAACTTGGAGATTACAAGATCCTCTTGGCGAATCTCTTCACCTGTCATAATTTTATCTATTGCCTTGGTAACCAGTAAAAGAGCATTTTGATATCCTTTGTTTACCACTTCAACTGAATCTTTGCAATCAAAAAGTGTGTATAGCAATTCAGTTTGAAATTCTTTTATAAAGTTTGGCCTGACTCTTTGGATAATCTATCTACAACTTGTAGATAATCGCTTATTGTTTTTGTAGTTGTACCAGGCAGCAGCAGCAGCAGCATCTTTCCTTTTAATAAATACAGAGTCTGTATCTGCATATACCAGCTCATAGCCTAACTGCTGAACAATATCCTTTGTTTTTATCAATATTTCCCTAGATATTTTGTTTATTTCCTCAAAAGCAAGCACATTACAATATCTATTCCAGAGAGAACCAGTTGCACCATAAAGACAAACTAGTATGTTCTTTAGTGAGTCAACACGCTGTTGACACCAGAAAGACTCTATGCTCTCCTTTGGTAGTTCTTTTAATAGTCTCTTAAAATAGAGCCGTCTTTTGAGAAATTTTTCCACTACTGTTGGCAGTAAGCCTTTCTTTTCGTTGTCATTAGATTGTTGTACCTATGACTACTCCTAACCCTTGTTCTTGCTCCAAGGTAACAGTTTCATAGCTTATTGTGATTTACTATTAGATTTGCGTATTCGCTGTCATAATCTAATGCGACAACGTTTTCATGCAGGCCTACCTGAGGGGAAATTATCATACCGCCCTTATCCCTTGATACCAGTTCCTCTAAAGTCCTAATGCGTTCATGGTTGTTATTATTGTTCTTGCTTCCACCAGAATGATTATTCTTTGAAATAACAAAGCCTCTCTGGATTAATTCATAACAGTTTCTGCTATCTATTAGACGGTTTATACCATACCTTGAAGCCATCCCCAAAGGAACGAAACCGAACCTTAATCTCTCTATTAATCCTGCAAATCCAAAACCATTAAATGCTGGGTGTTGTTGTTGTCTATTGATCCCACCACTACGATCACTGCTTTCAAGGCAAATTCTGCCTTTGATCCACTCTGATAATGGGCGCTTTAAATTCATGAAATCGTCTGCTGAGACCTCTCTACCTAGTTGCAAGTTAAGCCCAAGTCTCTTTATTCGTGTAAATAGGTAATGAAATATTTTACTCTCAAACTCTCCCACGCAAACAATAATGTCTGGATCTTTATCAATCACATAATTAGAGAAATCCTGAATGATGGTATTTTCTGCATTACTTTGGAATGAAACATGTTCTCCATTCTCCTTTGAATCACCGCTTTCATACCTAACCTTTATCATTCTAATCGGATCATCAAAAGTAAATTTTCCTGAAAATGTCTGAACGTCAAAATATAGTAATGAAAAGGGCGGTGGAGATACCTCTTGTTCATCATCAATTTTGTTTATTTTAAGTACCTTAGTACCATCGGTACTCGACTTTAACTTTGCTTGTGGGTTCAATTTTCAATTTGGTAAACAAATATTGCTGGATATGAGAGAGATCTGTATTGAACAATTGCTTGACTCTCTGGTCTTTTTCTAATATTTTTAGAATGGGCGTATAATACTGCGTGGATTGTGGGTAAACACAAATTATACCAATTAACATTAATTCGCTAACACTTTGCTAATATTTTGAGTTGAAATACGTCGATAGTTGTTAGCGAACTTTTGTTAACTGGTATAGTTTTTTCTTTTTTGTTGTAGTATTATCATGATCAAAAAGATTTGTAAGCTTGTCCTCCTCCCATCTAACTTTGGCCACTATGGTTTGTTGAGATAATATTTGGAAAAGATGTAATCCATCAGATTCATTTCTGGGTAATATGTAGAACCTTGGCTGATAAGTGTCTATTAGCTTAAGGATCTGTCTATCGATAGTTTTTATCCACAGGACAGCTTGATTATGTTCTATAGAAATATCAAAAAGCCAGCCGGTACAACTTGACATTGTTATTATATTATGGCTCCAATTATTCCTACTACTGTTGCTGTTGCTGTAGTTGCTTGTCTCCCTTGGGTTTCATTTCCATGTGTATGTCATTTAATTTATCTTGAAGTAACGTGATATCCTGCTTGAGTTCCTCTATTTCAACATCCTTTTCCTTTAATTCCTTTGCCAATACTGCAATAAGCTTTCTATTGTGTATTGATGCCATGACATTTAATTTGTCACTAACCGTGGGTAAGGTAGAATTACCCATAGCAGCCTGTTCTGGATTCCAGGCTTCCTTTAACAGCAAGTCAAATGCACTTTTATGGCCTAAATCTACAAGCGCTGCCTGGAGCTCTGTTCTTAGCTCTGATATCGTTTCCTCATATAGTTGACGGAATGATGGCGTTATTCTACCTATATGTCAACACCCCAAATCAATTTTTTTGGTTCAGAATTCAATCTAAAAGTGTTATTCCTCCACTAAACTTTCTAAGGTAAAGAACTGTTGATTTGGGAGTTTTCATATACTGATGTTTAACCAATGTCGCTTTAAATGAAGGAATGGCAGCAGTACTGTTAGGATATTCTTTAATATGTACAATCACATTTGCAGCATGTTTTAGGTATATTCCCCCTATGGGCCTTGGTATTACACCTTTGCTTGTCAAATTCGCATCACCAGTGCATACTAGTGCTACTTTACCCTTAGCACAAGCCTTGCAAACTATCCCTACAACCTGCTTCAGGACATTGGCAGTTTCCATTTTCTTTTTTGAGTCTTAAAATCTTGTTAATCTATTAATTACTAGCAGACTTGATATCCTTGTTAGATTCTATTAGGTCAGCAACCTGTTCTGCAACCAATAGCTGTTGCTGGTCGTTATATGCTGTATGTATATACAAGTTCTTAAAAACAATCTTTGGATTTATGCTAGCACATTTTGCTGCAACTCCTAACTTTTCTGGGCTAAGAGACGTCTTTCTACTGTTGTAATAATCTACATCCAATTTTTCTATACAAGCCTTTTGTTGAGAACAGTTTATTTCCTTTCAAACCCGGCGAAGATTTGCTCGTAAAGATAGGTAACCACAAGCTAAGTGTTACAAAACTAATAGATTAAAAATACAGTACAATAGTGATAAATAAAAGGCAAGCTAGTTAATAAACGATAACAATAAAAATTTGCAAAATATACAATACTTCAATTGCCTTGTGCTAACATGATTACGGAAAAACTAAGTTGGAGTTAGTTGATAGTGTAAGAAAAATCATTTATAATTAATTTGATTTTAATGAGCCCTTTTAAGAAACAAAACTATATTTTGTGAAGACACATAGTGTTCTCGTTTACTTATAAGCATTCATTAGTATCATATGAATTCGTAAATAAGATGTTGTGATATAATTATTATTATGGGACAAAGAGGAAAAGTAACTGATATTTCAGAACAAGCCACCTGTGAAATATGTGGTTTGACAGCTCGTACCAAAGATGAAATTGAAGAACATATAAGTCGTGCACATGAGACCAAAGGATCGAAAGTCTCATCAGAACAGAAGGTTGATCCCTTTCCAAAAAATATTAAGATATCAACAACCGGCGAAAAAGAAGAACAACGTGAGTAATCTGATATTTGAAAACAAAACTTTAGGAAGATCCTCAGCCACAAAACTTGAATTAAGGGCTACTGCGAAGTCATATACAAATATAGCTAACGAGAGATCTGCATTAGTATTCGGTTTGCCAATAACATCAGAATGATACGGACATGATCTTTAATTTTATCATAACCATAATTGTCAAAGCCTTTGCTATTGTCTATAGATGGTTAGATCAATATCTGATAGCATATCTTCTCAACTTTGTCAAAGGATTTGAATTTGCGATAATCATTATGTCTATGATATTGTTTCTACTGATTAGTGTATTCTTAACAATAAGACACCTAAAAAAATTGCCAAAATACTACATTATAGAAATTGTAGATGCCTATGGCAAGAAGACTACAATTGATGACTTAAGACTAATTTTTGCAACTTATGATGCTGCCGAAAGTTATGCCCGTTTTTATCGTGATATATATAAAGAACAATACAAATTCAGAGTCATTGGTCTTAAGGATGAACGTATTGTTAACGAAAACAGGCCATAAAGAACAGGACATTTGAAGAATTTAATAGTACAAAATGCAAACATAGAGGTTTCCTTGAATAGTATTCTATTGTTACAGTATTAGAAGCAGAACCAAACGAACTCATAATTTTTGAAACATAGTCCATGATATAAGCAGATTTGCTTACCATTTTCTTTGAGCAATATATTACGCAGATTCTCAATATTGCTATTTTCATCCATCTTAACAGGGCATTGCAAATGTCCCCTCAGGTAGTTATAAAGTATTACAATCCAGTATCAAAGTTTATGTTTAATTTACAGATCAATTCAATATGCATATAATACAGGACTATGATGAAATCAAAAGTAGTGGTGCATCTCTATGAAAGCATATTCTCAAATCTAATCCATTAAAAGATCATATAAAAGAGATCTGATAATATATCTTCCTCCTGGTTATTCTCAATCTTATTCAAAAAGATATGTTACTGTTTTTGGACTTCCCGGTTTGGGTAGTCAAGGAATGACATTATTAAATGCAGGATCCTCTAGGAGAGAATATTGAAGAAAGAGTGAATCGTTTGATTCAGGGAAAAAATGTGGCCAATGATTTTGGTGTTAGTGGATTGCTTTACGAGGTTTGGACAGCGTCGATTTACCCTTTAACACGAAAATAGTGGAAATGTTGCAAAACGCATGGAATCGCTGGCTCTCTTGGGATCCAGTCAGAATGGTTGAGAAGTATGGTAAGAATCTAAATAGGCTAAAATTTATCTGTCTTGACTGTGGAACTCGAGATGAGTTCAATCTCCACTGGGGAGATAGGATACTTCACTCTAAGCTTGAAAGTACAAATATAAAGCATTATTACGAAGAGTTCAATGATGGACACATGCAAACTATCGATACGATCAATCACTACCAAAAATTTATTCTGCACTGTCATATGTCGTTTGGAGTCGATACGGTACAGACGACAACGCCCTAAGAGTAACAGTTGTAACCATCATAAATATACTCTGGAATAGAGATTAAGCGAAGGTTATGATTTTGTCGCCTTTATCAACACATAATCAATAATTCCTTTTTCGGATAAATCTTTCATCTTCAATGCTGATTTATAGACAATATTTTCTGCCCTGTTATAAAGGATATTTTGGAAGTAAGATTGACGTTCCTTCATAATTATATCTTTGAATATTTTTCTATTTTGAATATAATAATTGGTTAGAGGTGCATATACATGCGATCCTATGAATAGAATATCTTTGATCGTAAAACCCTCGTTTGCAATTATTGATTTAATGTTTGTTAATTTATAATGCTCTGATGCCCAAGTTAAAGAAAGAATTCCGAGTTTTATAAATTGCATTAGTGATGCAGTGAGAACAGTTGTTATGACTGGGATGGCAATAACAAGCAATCCATCGTACTTCAAGACTCGCCTAGATTCTCGGATAAATTGTATTAATGGTTTAAAATGCTGCGCAGATTCTAAAGCGACTACTCTGTCTACACAATGATCTACAAATGGCAATATTGTGGCAGTAGCATTTGCTAGTGTTATAACACCATTAATATCAATAGTTTGGCTAATTGATGCATCTTTATAATATGCAATACTGGGAACTATTTTTGTGGCAGCTTCCAGTTGCTGAAGATTGATATTTATACATACAATAGTGAGGAAGTTATACCTTGATTTCCAATGTATTGCTGGTGCGGAAAATCCACTTCCAACATCCATCACCTTTCTTGCAGAATGTAAGTCGGCAAATTCTCCCATTAACGTACAGAGTTCATATTGTGCCTGTAAAGGATTCTTAGTGTTTTTATTCCAGTATCCAAAATTAATCATATTTCCGCCCGTAGCGACCTGTACAAATGGTGTCAGAAAATTGTAAAAGTTAACAATATCTCGCTCATTTCTCCTGAGCATCCACAAAAAGGAGTTAAGTGGATTTAATAAAACCAACGTTACTATCTTTTAAGTGTTTTAATACGATATAACGGTTGTTACGCGTGTTGCGTTTGAAGAACTGATATAATGATAATAATATGTCTTGTTTTTATGACGAGTTTCGAAATTTTCATTCTCAACTACTTCAACAACATAAAAGTAATCACGTATTACTAGTATTCTAACTATCTTTACTGCCGTAGTAAAACTCAGCACAAGGTTTTAAACAATAAAAAAAGTTCGTTACATGCTTGTTTGGTATTTCTTCTTCAGAAAAGTAAAAATTGTTTTTGTTGAGATTGTACTTAAACCTTAGAATCGACTTACGCTAACTCCGCCTCCTGTGGCTTGACATAGTATTCAGAAATTAGTTGGCTACTCTTCTTATATATTGATATATACTACCAAATGATGAATTATAGTAATTAATATTGTCACGGAGGATAAATTCTAGAATTTCTCTGAAGATAGGAATTCTAGTAGTCATTGAAATCATCTCTATTATTAGTAGTTTTGGCATACTTGCATATTTTCAATCCCAAGGAACATTTTTAGGCAATTCTATAAATATTGCAGGCAAAAATCGATTTCTCACATCTAATCTTCTTTTGCAGACAATAGAACGTATTACAGGATCTCCCAATAATGTTCCATTGCTAAATGCTGCAATGAACAAATTGGAATCAAATATATCACTCTTAAAGCAAGGCGGAAAAATTATTTCTGACATAGAGATAAAGCCACTTCCTTCACAGTTCTTAGATCAATGGAAAATAATTGATGAAAAGTGGCATGTCTATAAAGAGTTTATTATAGATAAAGTAATCAACAAATCAAATCAACTAAAAACGACAATGACGGCAACAACAATTGATCAATCGACAAAAAGTGAATTGGAATCGATGGCTTTTAGCTTGGTTGATTCATCGGATAAATTAGTTGCACAGTTAGGAGAACTTGCGACAAAAAATTCCCAGAATTTAATGGTACTACAGATTCTTTTTGGAATTTTAAATATAGGTATCCTTATATTTATCCTATACCTTGTAATGAAAATCATCAGACCAATATATGCTCTGACATATGCAACATCTGAAATTAAAAAAGGAAATCTTGATGTGTCAATAAAGTGTAAAGGCAACGACGAACTTTCAATTCTCAGCGAGTCATTCAATTCCATGGTAGATTCTATAAAAAACTATGTTAAAAATCAGAATGAGTTAGCAAATGAGCTGAAAGAAGCAAATGAGCAATTGAAAGATAAAGATCGATTAAAAGATGAATTCATTAATATCGCAGCCCATGAGTTACGTACTCCTATCCAACCTATACTTGGGTTGTCGGAAATACTTCTTCGTTCTCGTAAGGTAAATGGTAAAACTGATACAGAAGGAGAACAATCCCTAGAAGCTATCATTAGGAATTCAAAAAGATTGTTCCGACTTTCACAAGATATTTTAGATGTTTCAAAAATTGAAAGTCATTCTCTTGACCTAAAGAAAGAACGATTCAATCTAAATGATGTGATTCTTGAATATCATCGAAGATTATATCAATCAAGCTGAAAAAGAAGGAAAGAGAGATATTAAGTTATTATATGAACCAAGGGAAGATATTTTTGTAGAAGCAGACAGAGGAAGGCTAAACCAGGTTATTTCTAATTTGATTAGTAACGCTGTCAAATTTACTAAAGAAGGAACTATATTTGTCAATGCAGAAAAGAAAGACAAACAACAGGTTATCGTTAGCATAAAGGATAGTGGCATTGGTATAGATCCCCAAATACAACCAAGGCTTTTTACAAAATTTGCTACAAAATCACATACAGGTACTGGGTTAGGATTGTTTATCTCCAAAAATATCATAGAAGCTCACGGTGGCAGAATATGGGCTGAAAACAATTCTAATGGCAAAGGAGCTACATTTTCATTTAGCTTTGCCAATAAGTAAACAACAGCAGACAGACGTAAAGGAAACTAATCATCTTTAACACCATCAAGAATAAAAACATTGCTTGTGAATAACCATCAGAGATAAAATGCTTTAGAATGTTTTTAAAAGATATACTGCTTTGTATTTGATGCGTTCTACGAACCTATGTCTGGCATTATAATTTATTTGTTCTATTACTCCCCAGGCGACATATAAGATTTTGTTAATCTGGTCCCACAATAGGCAACGCCTTACTAGGTGGTAAGTTAAAAGTATTTTGTTCTCGCTCTTTCTCTATTACTTTTTCAAACTCAATTGAGATCTCTACTGGTGCATTGAATTTTAGGCTCAGTTCATTGGCAAGGATTCCAATAGATTTTGGGTCAGCAAATTCTTTTGAACCATTCAAGAAGACCCTTGTCTGACTATACAAAACCTTGCCGCCAAATTTTGCGTGAAGAAAATTTACAAGCTCTTGAACAATTTTTGGTGGAATTTCGTTATAGTAGAACGATATACCGTGAACAGGCTCGTTCTCATAAGGTGTGCCGTACTTAAACCAGAAAATACCGACTTGCTGATATTCACCTAGAATACATTTGATCTCCCAGTGATTAGTCTTTTCAATAGGATACCTTGCCTCTAAAACATCAGTAATGCCTAATCTCCAATATCTGACACGCATATTTACCAAATGTAATTTGATAGCTTTGTATAATAATGTACTACAGCACTCAATCTTACAGACTAGGGAAAGTCAACAATTCTGATATTATCATTCATTTTCATGATCTTGCAAAGTTATTATATTGTCAGTATTTTTTGCAGATATACAGAGCTAAGCAATATTGCGATACCATTATAGAATTTGTATCGAACATGATAAACGACTTTGCCATTGCTTTTTTCTTAGAAATGATATTCTAAGAAGGTTGTTATTAGAATTTGAATTGTTCTCTTATTTAGTATAATGAAATTTGATGTAATTTGATTCCATTAGCAATAACTAAGTGTAATAAATAACTGATGTATGACAGAAGACAAGAAACAATCAATCGATCGAATCTAGTTATTTTTATGAGCTGTTTTTAACAGTTTCAGATGAAGAATTATTGTTAATTTATTCTATAAACACATATTATATATTTGCTCGTCATCTCATCCCATTGGTATTAAAATATGATCAATGAAGAATATGTACAATTTCACGGGAGGATGAAATTATTAGCAGAAATGGAAAAACAGTTTGATAATCAAAATGAACAATATTTCAAGTGCCTACTGACTCATACTGATAATGTAATTAGAACGCGTGCAGTATGCATTTTAGCCGATCTAGCTGGTGAAGATGCAGTCGAACCTATAAGTCAAGTTCTCAAGAAAGACAATAATGCATTAGTTAGACACGAGGCAGCGTTTTCACTTGGTCAACTTGGTTTTACGAGCGCAGTAAATGCGCTCTCTGATGCGGTAAAGTTAGATCCAAGTCTATTTGTTAGACACGAAGCAGCAATTGCTTTGGGAGTAATAGGTTCTGAAGAAGCAAGGAAGATCCTTAATAAAGCATTAAATGATGATGAGAGTGAAGAAGTAAAAAGCTCTGCAATCATCGCACTTGCAAATCTTGACTATATCTCAATCATGAAAAGAAATAATGAATTCACTAAAATGACAGGAGGATGAGTGATTCGCTTATACCTCTATCTTTACTATAAAATATGCAAACATCAACTAGTGAGCTGAGACAATTGAACCATCAGTACCCATAACAAATTGATAAATATTATCAACATTGGAATCTTCAAAGATTTGCGCGTCATGCGTTATTATTACAATTTGAGATAGAGGTCCAACTCCTTCTCTGAATGCATCTGAAATAATTTTCACTAGAGCTTTTCGTCTTTCGTCATCCAAATTGGTTGTTGGTTCGTCCAAAAAAATGAAATCCAGTTTGTTTGAACCCATCATATATGCAATTGCCAATCTCAGTGCAAGTGCCACTGCAACTTTTTCGCCTCCACTTAGAGAATCCATATCAATTTCGCCGTGCCTTCCAAAACACATCACCTCTACGTCTCGCGCCTTTTCTGTTAAGTCTATTCTTGAAATGCCAATATTAAACATTGAAGCATAGTCTGAGGCCTTCAAAGATATCATTTTCAATGCCCATGAACGAAGACTCAATCCAACAAATCCGTCCCTGTTAAATACTTCTGACCTGATATCTTCCAGCGTATTGACGTATTCAGCAGCATGTTCAAGTTCAGCAAGAATCTTGTTTGATGTATCTATAATTTCTGTGGCCTCTTGAATAGATCTCTGCGATGCTCCTATTTTTGTATTGATTTCAAGAAGTTCGTTTGAAAGCCTCGTACGATTGAGCTTTGCATCTGTATATTCTTGTATTTTTAGTTCTTTTGTTTGCTCTCTCATTATACTGATTTTTTCAGCCAAGGACTTTGAAAAGTCATCAATTCCCAGCTGGAAGGGACCTTTTTCTACCTTTATGATATTCTTTGGAAGTTTTGATAAATCAGCTTTCTTTTGAAGAAGTTCTTCCTCTAATGATACTATATCTTGAAGGTTTGCAATACAATTTGTTGCTAGGAACTTTTCAGCTACTGCGACTTTCCTTTCTTTTTCTTCAAATGTATTTTCTTCCCTCTTAAGATTGGCCCTTTCTTTTAGTTCTTTGGTTTGCTCATCTATTTTCTGTTTTATTTCTTTTTGAATATGATTCACATCGAATACTTTATTAATTGTAGCAACGGATGAACTACAAACAGGACATTTCCCATCCTTAATTTCTAGCCTGCTAGTACATTCTAACAATCCTTTTAGTCTTCCAGATTCTCCTTCATTATTGACAATTCTCTGTTGCACGTCTTCTAACTCTGCTCTTATCATCTGAAGGTTGATTTTGATTCCATCCTTTTCTGAGAAAATTACTAGGGAGTTACGGCCCTCCTTGGTAATACGCTCTAGTTTTACAATGTCACTGTAAATGCGATCTTTTGTTTCATTTACATATTTGACAAGAGCATTCTCAATTGTCTGTAGTTCCCGCGCTTGTAGAATCAAAGGTTCCATACGTTCGATCTCTTTTTCGATACAACGTAATTTTCCGTCAATTACATTACTATGATTTTTTAATTGGTTCAGAAGATGTTCTAATTCATAAAGATCTGCCATCTTTTGTTTGATTCCTCTTCTAATTGATTCAATTTGTTTGTCATCAAACCCTCCATTATGATCACGCAATCTTTCTCTAAAGCCGTCAATCACATCGTGCATAGTCTGATAAGCAAGATCTAGCCTGTCAATGCCAATCAAATTGTTCAGCAACTCTTTGAATTCCTTAGGCTGTGACTCAATTATTTTGCTGAGCTCTCCTT
Source organism: uncultured Nitrososphaeraceae archaeon (assembly GCA_963825865.1). GTDB lineage: Archaea > Thermoproteota > Nitrososphaeria > Nitrososphaerales > Nitrososphaeraceae > CAWGVG01. Next base: position 49,809 of record CAWGVG010000009.1, read on the forward strand.
GCTGGATGATTGCGGCTATTTTTAATTTCTTATAATCCATTCCGAGCACCTTTGCAACCTCTGCAGTCATAGATTCACCAAATTGCTTTCTTTCCCCAGAAATTATAATGCGTCGGTTGATATTGTTGTCCTCCCCGCCAGATAAGAATTCAAATTTCGCTGATATAGACTGTCCGGAACCGCCTAACTGTCTGTATGCGCTATATTCTCTGGAGCCAATAGAAAAGTTCAGATGTACATATGATGATGATGTGCCTCTACGTATAAGGTTCTTGTTTGATTTTCTTGTATGCTCTCCAAACAAAGCGAATGTTATTGCATCAATTACGCTCGATTTACCTGAACCATTATGACCAACAAAAATTGTAATTCCCTTATCGAACACTAGTGTAGTATTATTATGTGAAATGAAGTTATGTATCTTTATGTCTTTCATCATATGCTGGTTTTCGATTCTCCTAATACTCTATTGTTAGCTGTCTTCTTAGTATCATTATAGATTTTCCACAAAATATCCAATGCTGCACTTGCATCTCCACTACCTGCCAAAGGTAGAATATCGTTTATAGCAAGTGACGCCAGACCTTCCGATTTTAATGCTTCCTTTGCAAGTCTTTTCAATTCGCTATCTATATCAACAGGTTTTCCATTATAGGATAGCGGAGACGACGAAGACTGCTGCTCTATTGGCTGCCAAACATAATGCAGACAGGAATTATTTAGTTTTACGAGTTGTGTTGCTACAACTTTGGAATCAATTTGCTTTCCTGATATCTTTAACATTGCTATGGGTTTCTTTTTATAACCCATAGTTTTTTTAATAATACCTAATAATTCATCTGCAATTGATTCATAATTTATGTCTGCAGCAAACTGTGCTCTTCTTTTCTCTAACTTTACCCAGTTTGTTGTTACTTCTTGTGCAGACATATCTGTCAGAAAGAATCCCTTCTCGACTTCCTTAATTCCCTCACTCGGGCTCAGATCAATTGAACCTGGATAAGATATCAACCCATCGAGGTAATCAAATCTCTTTTCGATATGATCATGATAATGTCCCATAGCATAGTAGTCAATTCCCTTCGGAAGGTCAGTAGAATTCAGTTCCCCCGCAAATCTGTTAAAATCTGCAAGACCCTGATGAAGCACAAGAATATTCTTGTTATTCTTTGCTCCATCGGCACCTTTTTGTTGTTTTGCTAGCTGCTCCGTAGTTTTGAATTGTTGCAAAAGACTCTCAATATTAGTTTTCCTCTCTTTATCAAAACCAAAAATAGTTATATTGCCATATCGTATAGGCTGATTTTCCTTTAGTCTGGTAGCCAATCTGAGGTTATGAAAGACGTATGGAACAGGAACATCCTGCATTCTGTTAATATCGTGTTCTCCAAGAATGAAATATACAGGGATAGCCATCTCCTTAAGTTTTTTGAGTTGATTCGCTAGCTTGATTATTGACGCCCCGCTTGGTCGCGGAGTATGAAAAATATCGCCTGCAAGTATAATTATTTCTGCATGTTCTTCTATTGATTTGTCAATTGCCTCTTCAAATATTTCATAAATGTCTTCTTCTCTTTCCTGTAGATTGAATTGTGAGTATCCAAGATGAATATCAGAGATATGGGAAATTAACAAAGCAAACTTTCAAAGAAAGTTATACACGATATAATATTATATCTGTTTTCATATCTTTTTTAATGCCGTTCTACGTTGTTAAGAGGAGCCTATAACACCCAAGACAGCTGCCGCTATAATCATGTAGGCATGCATGATCGATATTTGAGTAGATGTGTCACATGCACTTGAGCCGTTACTTAAAAGAAAGAAGTCCATCCTTCGATATGGCATTTAGAAGAAGCTGCTTTTTTGATGATCTTCTGTCATAGTATATACATACAGAAATACACTCACACATAGAGAGGCCATTATATCAATCCTGGACGTAGCCTTTCCTAATATATGATTGGGTCGATTCTCTGGCCATTTGGTTTTGAATTTGACTATTTTTCCATTCTGCAACTGGATCTCGGATCGGCTCCCATCATCCGATCCTTTGCCTCATCTATCCTGGCAAAAGAGGGCAAATTGACCCACTGGCCTATCAAAAGAGCTTCTCCTGGATTAAGAGAAGGTAGCTGTTCTAAGAGCTTAGGACTCAATGATTCACTTGCTGCTGCTACTTGGGTTTGATCTTCCTGTTGAACAATTTTCATTATTGCTAATGAACCCATCTGACTTAAGACAGCAGAATCAATTGAACGAGGGCGCTGAGAAACTACGATTAAACCCATACCAAATTTCCTTCCTTCTCTTGCAACTTTTGCAGCAAAATATTTTGTATCAGTATACTCTTGTTTGGGAATAAAGACATGGGCTTCTTCAATCACTACTAATATTGGGTTCTTGAATCTGACAAAATCGCTGCCATTATTATTGTTTTTATTGATATTTTTTGCATTCTTACGATCCGCAAGTAAGGATTCCAAGTAAAAAGCTATTGCTATATTTGCCTGTTTTTCAGTTAATTCTAGTAAACTGATTATGTTTACCTTGCCTTCCTTTATCATTGCCACTGGGTCGGATGCATCCGCTTGTAGGATATTCCTGAGTTTTCTACGTGCTTCCTTGACTTTGTCCTTAACCCTTTCTGCAGATGATTTAGTACGCTTTTCCATTTTCTCTATATTTTCTATATTTTCTTCAAGGGTCTGCCAAAAGTCATCTTCTACCCTCTGCTTGAGATCATCATCAAATGCCTTTGATAGGATAGTTTTTTGGACGTCTGCAATATCTCTGATTTCTATAACTTCGGCAAATTTATCAGTGGATAATAACCTTGGATTTATCTTTGCAGGAATAAGATTTGCATTTCTTATATTGAGTCCTTTATAGTCATCATGATAATCAAAAATAGTCATTGTTCCTGGAATTTCTGAAACAGCTTTCGCAATCAGTGTAACAAGGTTGCTTTTTCCCATCCCTGTCATGGCAAGTATTCCAAGGTGTCTTGTAGTCACCTTATTGATGTTGATTTTAACCTCAACATCTTTTTGTCTAAGTAATGTTCCAATTCTTAGCCATTCATCCTTCACTGGCTCAAAAATAATTTTCAATTCATTGGGTCTTGTTTCGAAAACTTCAGTTCCTGGCAAGGGAGGAATTTCTGGAATTATTGTTTTACATTTTTGTAGCTCTTCAATAAGACCCAAGATTTTTACATTTGCTTTATAGCTCTTGTCACGTCTATTTTCGGATGCTATCTGTTTGCTCTCCAGCGCTTCTTCAAAGTTAGAAATATCATCACTCAGAGCCTCACTTTCAATTGAAGAGGATTCAACAACTCCGAGAACTTTTCTGCCTTGTGAATTTAGTATAACAACATATTCGCCAAGACTTATAGGGCGTCTGGCTTCAAACGTCACCCGGTCTGGTTTCGTGGGACCTACGACAATACCAATTTCCAAAGATCCATTGTTATCGTTCATTCAGAGCATCAGCCCACACAGTATATCTTACCAATAAACTATAGGGATCATAACCCTGCCTGCTATATATCTTCATTATGTATTTTGCATGTTTGGACTATAACAAGCTAGCCTAAAAATTTTGATACGTTTTTTAAAATAGTAGTAGCATCATCAGGAAAGACCTTCTAATAATAATATATAGAGGTATTTTGCGTATGACTATTATCGCTGCTGCATTCTTTTTTTGCTCATTGCAGTAATTTCGTTAGTGATCACACAAAAAAATAGAAAACAAAAAATTATTCAATAAGACTACGTCATTATCTCACTGAGACGTCCTTTTTTGCTCGCTATTTTTATTTCACGTGCTATTCTTCTTCCCATACTCATAGGTTCATTAAAAATTAATCCAGAATAAGGCGAGCCATCGAGATAGAGGTTTGTTCCTGCAACGATCCTTGCCGAAAACTCAAATGCGATAAATTTTCCTTCTCTGTCATATACACCTTCAAGGCAAAAAGGACCTGTCATAGCTGGTGGCGGTACAAGGCGTTTTGCTCGCCTCTACAAATCTTTCTCCCATCGCATAAGCTTCCACAAGTAATGATTCTCTTAAAACAAGTGGAATGTTGCCCACGACGTTATATGATGGCTCCAATTCCACACCAAGCTGTTGTTTAGCAGGAATTCTGCCTATACCGTCAATATCAGATTCGTACCTTTTGTCGACACCCATCAGCTCTAGCTCATTAGTTAATGGGGAATAAAAGAACTGCAGATAGGTTGGAACGCCCATGACATATTCCTGGATATATAAATCATCTTCATTTTTGATCGCATTCTGCTCAACCAATTTCCTAGCACCTTCTTCGAAAGTTTTCTTATTCCAAGCCAGAAAATAACCACGTCCACCTGCTGCTCCATGCAATTTTACAATACATAGTTTCCCAATATCGTTTTTCGATTTGATGTGTCTTGGAGTAATCAATTGGGATTCCTCCATTAGTTTCTGTTTTAGTTCCCTATCTGCTTCCCATCGCAGAATCCATTTGTTTCCAAAAATTGGAGTAGTGAGGCTTTCGATCTGTTCACTGTTCATATATGCAATTAATGTCCCAATAGGAATGATGATAGAATTAGTTTGACTGAGACGTTGTTGACACGAATGACCTAAAATTTCATTAAAATTTTCCACTACAATCATCTCATCGATAAAGTTAAATCTTTTGTAAAGACTGAGTCGTCTTTTCTCACAGACTAGCAGTGTTCTAAAACCTTCAATTTTTGCACCTTTTAGCACTTGGAGCGAACAATGGGATCCTAGTGTAGCGATTGTATAGCTTTTTTTGTTTAATGCCTTTTTTATCAAGACATGATATAACTATATTCGAGAGATTAAAATACTTCTTCGTAATGAATATACTGCTCCAACACTTATGAGGTATTCATGTATAACAAGATAGCACACACTGCTGAGCATGCTTTTATAGGATCACTACAAAAGTTACTTGGTCAAACGGTAAAAGTCAGAAAGGTAGAGCATTATGAATCTTCTAATACAGCCTTTATTACTATTTCCCAACTCGATTTAGATTTACTATTAAGAGCAGAATCAGAAGTAAATTCTCTTATTACAACAGGAAGGAAAATTACGGTCTATTCGTTTGAATCATTAAGCGAAGCAAAAAAATGTCTACCTAAATTACGTGCAAACGAAGAAAGAATAACAACATTCCAACCAGTACGTGTCGTAGAAATTGAAGGTCATGATCAATGCGCATGTACAATGGATCATGCAGAGAATATCAGTGATTGTGAATTCTTTCTCGTAACTAGGATATCTAAAAGTGGTAACGAACATGAGGTAAATTTTGTAGTAGGAAAACAGGCTAAAGAAACTGCAATCACATTATCAGTAAAACTACTAAAGGTTTGTAACGAAATAGGGGCAAACTTAAACACAGTTGAGAACACAGTAAGAAAATTGAAAATTGAAAATGAAGACAATCTTAACAAGTTAAAAAAGCTAACTAGAGAAAAGCTCGATAGCCTCAGGTCCGATAACAACAATAATAGTGGAATATCAATTATTCAAGGAATATTTTCTGGGTTAGAAGAGGAAGAGATTCGTAAATTTGCAGGTACGAAGATTGCTGAATCAAAAAATACACTAATCATCGTTGTCAATTCAAATAACGATTCAGATGCTAATGCGAATATTGTATTAGCAAGAAACGAGGAGTCGCTAAACGTTGACTGCAATAAATTGTTCAAACAAGTCTCTGGTGCCGATGGAAAGGGTGGAGGAAAACCTCATTTTGTTACAGGTATGATAAAAAAGAATAGAGTACATAATATTATGAACGAAATTATTCAAGAAATCATTAAGCATAAAAGTACAATAAAACACATAGTCTGATCGAGGGGGCATCGCTTTTATGTAAATATTTAGAATTATATATGTTATCATAGAGACAGCAGAAGAGGAACAATCAATTGCTAAAATCAATGTTTTTTACCAACTGAGCTGTTATCAGTCTCTTTCTCTACAGCTTCTATATGACATTGATGACCTCTATGTTCCTTATCCAACATTCTTGCTTCTTCATTAGAGATGGGGAATTGTCCTTCATGAAGATGCGATTCTCCTTCCTTTTCTAAAAGAACTTTTTTGCAATTATCACAGATTAACTGTTGTATTATCATTCTAAGAGTATTTTTAATCTCAATAATATTTAGACTATTCCTTTTTCATAATTTCTATACTGCATTAATTCTGTAAGGCTATTGAATATTTATTTACCAAAAAAGAAAATCTAATTCCGCTAAAAAATAACGAAATGACAGACACTGCAAAGTTTTTTTCATTATTGCCTATAAGCAAAACAATTAGTTCATTCATGTGTGTATTATTTTTTGAGTAATGATAAGTCTTCCATCATATGCTTGTCCAAACAAGCATTGGCAATGGATTATTCAAAAAAAAGCTATAAAAGATTACATCATATGTCTAAAGCGCTAGCTTTTACTTCTTTAATATTCCTTTAAAAGTGTTACGCACAGTTCCAATCATCCCTTTCCGATTTTCCTTCTTTGCAACTAATTTGAAACACTCTGGGCATAATGCACGCAAATTAGCCGGGCGATTGTCTTTCAAAGAGCCACTGATATGCTCAAAGTGAGGATGAATACTTGCACTAAATTTTATCGAACACTTTTGGCATCGATGGTGTGCCCTTTCCAAAACTGTTTGCCTTATGCTCATTGTAAGCCGCTCATATTTGCTTTTATCAACCTTCTCGCTTGGAGTCCCCCCGAAAAATGACAACATTTTATATCAAATTACCTTAAACTTATTTCTTACTGAATGGTTAGAGAGGATTAGATTCTTTGCTTTGATTATGATAGAATATATTATATCTAAATAGTTATACACAAATGGTATTATTATTAACTTTACTCTGAATATTGCTCTTATTACTCTTGCATTTTAGTACACGTAATAACAATACAAACATCATTAGGTAAGCATTTGTTATCATTATATTATATTTATTTTTAAACTTGTTTTTTGCTAATTTGTCTGTCATTTGATTTCTTATAAGGAGTATTTTCATGTACAAAACGATATCAGGTAAAATATTTTGATAGCAGCTTTGATAGCAGAAAATGGGATAGATATATTTATATCCATTTGGGATATTATCATTTCATTGATATAAAATCATTTTAATGTAGCAACATCTATTTTTGCATATATCTTTTGAAATTTATTCTCCATTTCTTCACGCATAGCTTTCATATCTTGCATTTCTTTATCTTTCTCATAATTTAGACTCCACACTTTTACCACTAGCTTCCAAAGTTGAATAGTCCAAAAACGTCAGATACTTCATACATTTACTAACATAAATTTCTCTTCTCGCTGGCTCCTTCCTTGTGTAATAAGGGCTCTTGTTATGGTCTAAAAACCACTTAGAGTAATCTGTATTTGTTTGGTCGCTAATTACAGACTTGAGAAATCTGCGAAAAGAATGCAAAGTTATTTTTCTTCGTCTTTGCTTCCCTTCTTTTCTTTGATCTAAACCTACTATCGTAAGTAACTTTTCGAATCAACAATATTTTGATATATGCCATGTGGATTAACACTCTTATTATTGTAAATACTAGATCTTCTTCATTTCTAATTCTTGGTCTTTCTTCATTATTATATTTCCATTCCAGCCATTGTTTAAAGTATTGCGTTGCTTCATCTGAGATGTAAATATTCCTTGCAGTTTTTGTCTTTGAATATTCCTTTCTGATATGAATTTTAGTTGGGTTAACTGTAAATCAACATCTTTTAACCTAATTGCCAGACCCTCTATTGCTCTCATACCACCACTAGCCAAAACTAACAGGTATGCTTTGAGTCGTCTATTATTACACGAAAGTAAAATCTTTCTAATATCTGAGGCATCTAGGGCTTCATCTTCTCTATATAATTTTGGCATCTTCACCTTTCTCTCCCATGTGATTGCTCTTGATAGTACTGGTATCAAAGTAACTAACAGAGAGATGAGTGGCTGCCTCATAAATGGAATGTAAGAAAAGGATATCTCAAGATACACATAGCTGTTGATATTAAGAAAAAGAAAATTGTTTCACTTGATGTCACAAGTGAAGAAGTACATGATGGCAGCAGATTAAAGAAACTTGTAGACAATGCTTTAGAAAACAACACTCTGAAAAAAGTAATTGCAGATGGAGCATATGATAATAAAGAAAATTTTCAATATCTTTTAGATAATAATATTGAGGCTGCAATCAAAGTAAGGAAAAACTCTACTACATATGACAGATCGATAGGCTGTTATTCAAGAAAAATAGATGTGCTGAAGCAGCTAAAGCATTTTGAAAAATGGAAGACCAAAGTTAGTGATAGCTCTAGGTGGATAGCTGAAACAGTATTCTCATCTTTAAAACGTATGTTTGGAGAACATGTGTCTACAAGGAAGTTTCCAAACATGGTTAAGGAAATGATGCTAAAAGCATCGTTATACAATATGTTTATTGTAGAAAAATAGATTGTGAAGGCGACCTCACATAGTATGGTCAGGAGTTATGCAACAATGCACATAACCTCTATTATTTTTTCAATTTTTAATGAATAAGAGTGAGTGAGTAGACTCGCTGTACACTCTTAAAATTTTGTGTTTTAATGCTTCCTTTGTGGTGGTGGTTGGTCAACTAGCTAGTAGTAAAATACTTCCTACAGTCTACTATTTCATACTAAAATATTTCCTCATCCTTCCTTATTCCTGCTAAGCCAGTCTTGATCCCTACGGCACATTCCATACAGACACTTGTTGAGAATGGAAAGTTCTTCATACAACTTTTGCAGGTAGGTCTTTTGCATGTTGGACAAGGCTTTGTAAATGTCTGCATATTACATAAGTAACAGAAGCTCATATACAATATCAAATACGCACTTCTTACCTAAAAGTTTATTTGAGTATTTATGTGCAGATGATGGTTTAAAAGAGAATTGTGTTTATTTTATTATCACTTAACTAATAGTAGGCTATGCAAAGCAGGAAAGACATTAAGTAACGTGCAGGTAATCACTCACTTCTACGATATCAATGGCAATAATGTCGGAGGACTCCAGCAAGTACCAATCAGCCCTACAACGCTAAAGTCATTTCAATCTGGAGTATTTAATATTAAAGCGCCCACATCAGCAATGAGTGTAACGCCATCGTTCCAAGATATGAGATGATGATAAATAATAACTAAGCAAGAGCTCCAAGACGTTGTGGTGCCTGCTGTGAACCAGGTAGGATTTCATCCATTTCTATACCAAAAGGATCTGTTATCGTTCTGCGGGAAGAAGAACACTATTCATCTTGAAGCTTATATCCCGCTGACCAGAGGGTACAGTTAACAGCATTGTAAATATCCATCTAGTTCTTTTGTGTAAAGTATCATTGGTTATTATGAACGAGATTCCACCTTGATGGCGATAGTGCTTCTTCTATAGAACCGCTATGAAACCATACAACTTGTCCATTTTTCGAATTCTAATTAACCACCGAGACTTTACAGAAAAGAGTATCTATTACTTTACAATACTCTTAACCACCCAACTATTCTAGCAGTAGCAAAGAAGCATGGCAACAAAACGCCAGCCCAGGTATTGATACGCTGGAGCTTGCAGACATGGCTTGGTCGTAATTCCAAAATCCATACGCAAGGACCGGATCCATAGAACATCCAGGTGTTTGACTTCCAGCTTGGACATGAAGATATGAGAATCCTAGACTCGCTGGACGAGAATTTGCAGATAGACAGAGGCCGTTAAAATAATAATTGGGTCAAGGTTTATGACAATGTTGCCCAATGGTATACAAAATAACTAAGAACTACAAGGAAGAAAAGATGAATACACAATAGTCGATGTACGACTCATGATTTCAACAAACCAAACTGCAAATCACATATCGACCAACAATCCAAGAGTTGAGTCATAGTCAGCCTCATCTATGAGGTATGGATTATCATCATCACCCACATTAACAGATCTATGTGTTAGTCTGATTGACTTTATAACTGGCATATTAATAAATGAAGTGTCTGAATTTATGTCGTTATTTGTTCATAACATAACCTAGATTTGGAAATAGTTAAAGCTTAGCAAAGGACATATTTTCATTCTGTGAATCATCCTTCCAAACTCAAACTTACCATAGGACAGAGGAACAAATTAAAGTCATTTATGAAGAATACGGGTAACAAAAAGGAATACCGTAGGCATTGTTAATAGGAGCTGTTCTCATAGTTCCAAGGATTCTACATGTAGAAAAGCTATGGAAATCTAAAGGTAGTATTGATGGCATTACGACAGCAACTTTCTTTGGAGCAGCAGGTATGGGCAGCATTTATGAATTTATCTCCCATAGTGAGGGCTTTTGCAGTAGGTATGCCTTTAGTCGAATTTTTATAAGTTTACACGAGGTCTAAAAAGGAACAGATAAGCACAGTTGCAAACTGACGCTTTTGACGAGGTATTTGACGCTTTTGACGAATATTTTAATAGATCTTACTTCTACAATTACATCATATAATGCCTTCCAAACTTCCTGATAATCTTAAATCGCAGGTGATACAAGACTGGCTAAGTGGTAAGCAAAGAGATAAAATCGCAGGAGATAATGGCCTTAGTGCGGGAGCTGTAACAAACACAGTGAATGAATGGAGACTTGCCTTAGGTTTTTCTGCAGCAGACGGATTGAGGGAGCTTGCTGTTACTCTAAAGAAGATTGGCATCACTCCTGCTCAATGTGCTCTAGGTTTTAGAATTGCAATGACGATGAATAGATTGGGAGTAAGAGAGGATAAGTTTGAATCATTTATGTCTGATGTTTACAACCGCTGCAACAACCTGTGGGCTAACGCCAGAAAGCATCGCTTATTATATGACTAACTTGATTGAGTTTTCAAAGACTATACCATTTTCTCAGATATCGGAGTTCATTCAGCAAAAGGCAGAAGAGAAAATAAAGTTAGAAGAAGAAACCCAAAAGTTAAAGGACCAAATAAAAATTCTAAAGGAGGAAAAATCAAGTAGTGAGGCTCGTCGTACCTCTGCTTTATACGAAGAAAACATTACTACTGTTCAAGCTAAAATCGTATTCGGAATTAAAAGAATCACTTGGCGGGTACCGGATATCTATCGATGCTGACATTCCAAAATTTGCTAAAGTAGTTCATGGAATAAGTCAAAAGGGTTATGATGTTGGTGAAGTTATAAAACAATTCTCAGATTTAGAATCAGCTGAGGACTGACTATTGGTCTTATAAAGCATCAATCCCAGATTTGAAAAAGAAATATGATGACTTGAACCAAGAATGTTCTACACTAGAGCAGTCGGTGAATTCCTATAACCAAAAACTTTCTTTGTATGATGAGCTGCAAGCTATGGGACTTGGTCTTAAGGAGCTGAAACTGTTGCGCAATACTATTAACGAGATTGCATATGCAAATAATATACCTGCAGATCAGGCTCAGCAAAAGTTCTATAAAGATATTGAGGAACATTACGATGATAAGATAGGTTTTGAATTGCAGTTAAATAAACTTCGGTCCGAGATTTCTACTGTTAATATCAACTTAAATGTCTTACGAACAGCATTGCTTGCTCAACCATTGGTCGCACCATCGTTACAAAGGCTTTTTTCCAAAGGAGTAGTCGAGCAGGATATTGTTGAGCTTGCAAACTTCTTATTTGAAATATTTAATGTTATCGATGGTGGGAGGAGCACCAATGCAGATAAACAATCTCTTATGAGCGGATTGCAGAAATATGGTGGCGTAAAAACTATAATACAAAAATTAAATCAACAAGCAGATGAATTAAGAAATCAAATATATCAACTACAAAGACAGAAGCAAGATTTGAAGGAACAGAACCAAAAGATGCTTTCCATTTTAGCATATTCAAAGCCGCTTGTTGAGTTTTTAGATGGATCGGCTCATTCATTTAGTAACGATGAAGATAATATAACACCCCTCACACTGATTGCATGTATTTTGTATATTTTGTACCTTCGTTACGTAGGAGTTGAAAAATTGGCAGATGATGATCTTAACAAATTATTTGTAACTGCTGCTAGACGCTGCCAGAGGTGAAAGCTGTTTCTATTCCAGATTTGAAGTTGGCTATCGGAAAAGCTCTTAGAGCTTTGATAGACAAATTAGATAGCAAGTCGCAGCCTAACGAAGATATTTCGCTGATTAATAACCAGCAAAACAAGCAATAATGTGGTGTATATCTGGTACAGTATTTGACGTCAAATCAACATATCAGAAATATCGAAAATTACCGGAATACAAAGCCAAACTATACAAGCATATTCTTGCTAATTCTTGAGTTTCGCTTCAGAATGTGACACCTAATCTTTCTCAGCCTTGAATATATGTATCGGTTATCCTATCTAATGATAAGATGATGATGGTAATAGTATTATTGCCGTTGAAAAATATACCAGCAGAGAGTATGACAACGAAGACTGTTATCCTATTATTATTGGTGAGTACATCATTACATTTTGTATATTTGGTCATTACATTAACACGTGACGCAAAATTGTTATAAAATTATATCCTTTAACGGTTAAAGTTAAGGTTGAAGCATGAATATTTGGTTTACGTTTAGTTAATGATAGCAGGTAGAAATTCGATGTTTTTCATTGGAAACACAATGAATGCACTAAAAATCACTTTTTTTAACATTTTTAGTAAAAGAAAAAAAGAAGATAGTCCCTGTGATATTTCTTCTTGGTTGTGCTGCACTTAATGCAGCAAACCAATTAGGTGTTGAAGACTAGGCTGTAGCTGTCGCATTAGTAGATGGTCCTGCAACTACTTCACTACCCTTTGGAGGTACCCATGTCCCTGCTGGATGGTCAGTTGCAGTTGAACTAGCATTAGCTATTACAGCAAATGCTCCACCTTTCAAAACATGGTTCATAGAATGATCGACTCCTACATAGATACCTGCTTCTGGAAATGTTGATTCAATAACTGAAGCTGAACCTGGTGGAATCCACCATGTTTGTCCGTTCTCAAGTTGGGTGCCATATCTATTCTTAATTGAACCATCATGTACACTAATTATTCCACCGATGAAAGTGAAATGATACGCCGTTATTGGGACCTGCATTGACAACATACCATCTTGTGAGTTCACCTGGCTTGACCATGAATGGTTTAGCATCCTTGTTAAGCTCAATTTTGACAATTTGGCCGATTGATGGTACATATTTAAAAGCCATGCCATTGGTTAAGCTCAAATCTGGTTGGTCATTGACGAATTTAGTCATATTAAATGAACCAGTTTTCCCGTTCGTTCCTATGAATAATCCTTTGTCTGCACTGTTGTAATTTTCACCAAAAACCATATAGAATTCTTTGGCTGGTTGTTCATTTTGTGGATGTACTACAATACCACCATACATGCCGCTAGCAATATGTTCCCATATACCATTAAGAGCGTCGGCACTGCAGTGATAAAAGAAAACACCTGCATAATCACCTTGCAATGACCAAGTCTTAGATTCACCAGGTTTTACAGGACCAGAATTTGCCTTGGTGGCACCAAACCCTGCATGAAAGTCCATACTATGTACGAGTGTACCATTATTCTTTAGTGTGATTTCCAATGTATCTCCCTGATCAATAGCAATTACTGGACCAGGAATCGTACCGTTGAAAACCATCGCATTATATTTTATTCCACCCGGATGAAGCGCGTCATCTGGAGCAACCTGCACTACTTTTTCACTTGCAACTAATAGAACTTTTTTTGTTTTTCCTGTAGGTGCTTGTGCGTGTGCCTGGAATGGAGACTTCCCCAACATAACAGGACTAAAAAGAAGCCCCGCAATAAGAACACCCGCTACAATACCTGCAACAATAACCTTGTTCATCGAGGCCAATTGATAGATTTCACTATTAAAAAGCTTTCGATATTTCTATGTAGTATTTCTTACATTACATTATTAATAGGAAAACAGTTTAGCTCTTTAATATATACTTTTATCTATCTGTTACGCTTTACTCCTATAATTTGTCACCATTTTTATCATCCTTAAGTAAATCTATTATTCCATAGATTGGTTGTCCTTTAAAGTAATTGGCAGTTATATTAGAGTCTAGAGCAATGTATATTGTATTTAGCCTTTCAATTACTATTTCTGCATGTACCCCTTTCCATTTATCAGTTCCATTTAATTCAACGTCAACTGTTCCCATGATGGAAGCAGTCCCATCAGAGCCGAGGTAAACGGTTCTATTGGCGTCAGCTTGGAAGTTAAGTAGTTTAATAATATGACTTCCTGTTCCGTCAATATGTAACATAGTAAAGTTCGCTGCAAAATCTCTCACATTTCCTTTTTTGACGCTCAAATTCCAATCTCCAGTCAATATAAATGGTTTTTCAGTTTGGGTTTGTGTTGTCGATGCTGCCTGTGTAATCGACTCGGGGTATCTGCTGTGTGAACTACTGGATATCATCGAGCCCATAATTAACCTTGTCAATAAATTAATCATACTATTGTCTAAATTTTGACTAGCAGATGTTGAATTGTAAGAATCCATTGTTCTGCTGAATATGTTACTATTAACAATGGAATCCGACTCACTTGGCGTAGTCGAATTATTATTGTATGTCTTGGTACGATTTCCTTCAACTCTGTTGACTATTCCATTATTAACAGGACTGTTGTGGCTGGCATTGGTTATAGTTGCGTTGTAGATTGCATTTGATTCATTAACGCTGGTAATTTCTGATGGTGTAGATTCCTTCGTATCAATAAGCAAAGAAGCTATTGAACCCTTGGCAAAGAATGTGTTATTAGAGGTAGTATTAGAGCCTCCTTTTGCGATAATAGAAGTAGAGTTCTTTTGTATTGCAGATATGTTGTTATTATTTCCTATTACTTTTTTTGTGTCCCTATTATTAGTTATTGTGTCATTCGTTGGTGGATTTGAATGCACAAGAACTGATCTCATAGAAAGTATAAGTGCAAAACCGATTCCGAAAGACAGAGTTAGTATAAATAACATAGACGTTTTCTTTTTCATTGGATAAACGTGCAGGTATGAACTTTAACGCCTTAAAGTCTATATTAATTGATCTCAAACATAATTTAATAAAACATGTATGTAATGTCTAGAATCAAAATTAATCCCACTATTTATATAGATTATGTCAGCCAGTAATACTCATCTCTTATGTCTTTAATTTAGGTAACAGACTATCAGTTACAACCAAGCCTGAATCACTCCCGTCATTACTCAAATAGCAATTATTCAGCAGATGAATTAATTAACTAATTGGATAATTTGAATAGATTTTTTACTAGGGAGGATTGTGTTTACTTAATCGGGCTAGCCCATCTTGATTTATAGAACTCCTTCTTAAAACACATTTATTATACATGTTAACGAAAAAATCCAATGGTCATAAGAGGCTGACTACAAGACAGCAAACCACCCTTTCATGTATATTATATATGCTTTGCAATGCTTGATTGAATGGCCTGTTATTAACAGTTGTAAGGTCGTATTATATACAGGGTCCTGCTTGCTGAACAAGAAGGCATGGTTTCTAATAAAAATTCTATCATTTACTAACTGTTTTCATGGACATTATATTCATATATTTTTTCCAAAGCTACCCTGATTTTATCTGCTCTCCATGACATTTCACTGATTGCATCTTTACTGAGATTTGAATCCCATTCATCTAGAACTGTTTTTGAGATTTCAGTGGCATGATAAAGAATACTCCAATAAGGATGATGCTCGGATGTGGCATAAGATAATTCAAGAACTTCTGATAGCGCAGAGGACGCCTTTTTAACAATGGTTGTATCTTGACTGCAAATTCTAATAACTCCACATTCTTTATCTATACTGATTGTCATAGATACTCCTTCTTCTTTGTTAAAAAGTTCTACTAGTGATTCTATTCGTCCAGATATTCGTTCTATGATCTTATTTTCGGACGGCATTAGTGTTATAAAGTTGCTGCCATGTTATAATTTAATTGGCTTTATTTTAACTTAGACAAATAAAAAACCTATCTTGCTAAAATATATTATTAGTCTGCAAGCATGAGTGTGTAATTAGTGTAAGTATAGGGCTTTGTAGAAAACATTCTTTTGAACCCGTCAAAGCTTTCTAGAAGTGTAATCCAATATAGATATTGAATGAATCCAGATACGTTAGACTAGCAAATACTATGTGTATCGTGTTTTAAGAAATTCAAGAATACCACTGTTTCTTCACAGAAAGAGCAACCATCTATTTAGCGTATAGCAACATATGGTCTTGCTTACTGTCGTACAGTATGAAGGTAAGAGTTATAGAATGTTTGTCGAGTGGCTGGTTGAAGCCTATTACCTTAGGTTGTTCCTACAATTGTCACGTATACCTCATTTTACAACATTGCAAAAGTTTGCAGATAGAATCAATCGTCCACTGCTTGGAAAAATAATTTCTTCATTCATCATACTTACAGGTACTAGACACATATTTGCAGGCATAGATTCGACTGGATTCAAGGTGACACATGCATCAGAATACTATACTGAAAGAGCTAATCTGAGGAGAAGGAAATATGCCAAATTATCGATAGGTGCTGACGTACTACAACAGATAATCTGTAACATAAGGATAAGACGAGCTCCAACAAGACATGATAATATAGATTTTAAACCAATTGTAAAGAGGATTGCAAATATTATACCACTGTCTGTGGTAACGGCTGATAAAGCCTATGACAGTGAAGACAATCATCTTTTGGTAAGAGAAGAGTTAGGTGCATTCAGTGTTATTCCAGCACGACATAAAGATGTACCAATATGGAATACACATAGAAAATACAGAAAACAAATGAAGCTTGGGTATCCCAAAATACTGTACAGTCAAAGGAACAAGGATGAAACCATAATTTCTGTAATAAAACGGCTGTTTGGAGAGCACCTGATGTCTAGGTTGATTCGAACACAGAACAGAGAACTATCTCTCAGATGCATGGCCTACAACATGCACAGATTAACCAACCTCATCATAATATTGAGGGTTTCTACAAAGCCAAGTATATATAATATATCACCTATAAAATTCCAAATTATCGTTTTTAGCATAGTAATATATCATTCCCAGAGGCATCAATTGTAAAGTTTTTTGGAATTTACGCGATAAAGTCTATAATGGAAGAGTTACTGCACCCTCTGATGCTGACTGCACCAATGAAGCATATTTAGCTAATGCACCTTTAGTATAATGCGGTTTTATTGCTTTCCATTTTTTTCTTCTTCTGTTCATTTCAGCTTTTGATATCATTAATTCGATTTTCCCTTTTACAATATCAATAATAATTTGGTCATCATCCTTTACCAATGAAATTGGTCCTCCAACCATTGCTTCAGGCGAAACATGACCTACCATGAATCCTTTGGTAGCGCCAGAAAATCTTCCATCCGTCACCATTGCTACTTTTTCTCCGAGTCCCTGACCAACTATAGCTGCGGTAACTGCCAGCATTTCTCTCATGCCTGGACCTCCTTTGGGACCTTCATATCTGATTACTACAACATCACCTTCGACTATCTTTCTATTAGATACTGCTTCAAAAGCATCTTCTTCAGATTCGAAAACTTTGGCTTTCCCAACGAATCGAGTATTTTTTATGCCAGCAATTTTTATGACAGCGCCTTCTGTAGCCAATGAACCCTTTAGAATTCTGAGTACACCTTCTTTATGAATAGGTTCTTCAATAGATTTGACAACATCTTGATCGACAGGTATATCAAAAGTCATTGATTCAAGGTTATCTTTCATAGTCATTCCGGTAACTGTCAACACATCCCCATGGAGTAATCCTTTCTTGAACAGCTTATTCAAAATAACAGGGACGCCGCCAATTTTGTCAAGATCTAGCATTACGTAAAATCCGCCAGGCCTCATATTGGCGATATGTGGAATTCGTCTGGAGATTCTTTCGAAATCTTTTATTTCTAATTTAACACCCATTTCCCTTGCAATTGCCAAAAGGTGGAGGACCGCATTAGTTGAACCGCCAATTGCATTTGCCATTGCAATTGCATTTTCAAAAGCTTCAAAAGTCATTATATCTTTGGGGCGAATGTTATTTTCTATTATATTGAAAATCGCTTTCCCTGTATTATAACATATTTGATATCTTCTGTCGCTTTCAGCTGGCGGAGTAGCACTTCCTGGTAATGACATCCCAATTGCCTCACTTATAGAAGCCATAGTATTAGCAGTATACATCCCAGCACAGGACCCAGCCGTCGGGCATGCAACATTTTCCAAACTTATTAGCTCTTGCATAGTCATCTTACCTGCATCATATATGCCAACAGCTTCATAGACATCTTGAATTGTTACCTGTCTGCCATCCCAATTTCCTGGCATAATCGTACCTCCATACACAAATATGGCAGGTAAGTTAAGACGAGCCATACCCATTAAAGATCCAGGCAAACTCTTGTCGCAGCCGGAGATTCCCACAATAGCATCATACTGATGAGCCATCATCATTACTTCAATTGAATCAGCAATAATCTCCCTGCTAACCAATGAGGCTTTCATTCCTTCATGACCCATTGCAATTGCATCAGACACAGCAATGCAAGTAAATTCTCTGGGAGTGCAGCCCGCCTCTTTTATCCCATCTTTAGCACATTGTGCAAGTTTACCCAGATGTATATTGCAAGGTGTTGCTTCATTGCATGTAGAAGAAACGCCGACTAATGGTTTTTCCAAATCCTGATCTTTGAGACCCATTGCTTTGAACATTGCTCTATGGGGAGCCCTAGATACACCTTCAATAACTTTTCTGCTTACAAGTGTCATTCACATAGGTTGTTGTGTTTTCTATATTTTAAGATTCATTACAATAAACTCAATCTCAATATAAAAATAATGAAAAAAGTATAATAAAATTAATCTAAGATTGCCGTAATCTTTATCGCATCTAGGCCTTCTGCCTTAAAAGTAGTTTCACACATACCACATTCAGAATTGCCACTTGAAAGATCCTTGGCTGAAATTTCCTCATTTAAATAATCACATTTAGGACAGTGAAATGAGAAATTTATCTCAAAACCCTCTAACTCGATTGCTTCTCCCATAGCCTATCATTTAGGCGAATTTGACATATTTAAAATTCGCTACGACAATTTCTTGCAAATTATACCATTCACACCCCTATGATATCTCTTAAATTCGCAAAATACTACTATTACTAGATGATTACCAAAGGAATTATATAATTAAATCATTAGAAAACATCAGAATAATAACAGACAATGTAATATAGATGGTCAGTAAGAGAATGTAATTTTTTTATACAACCATGATTTCCTTTGAATTACCAACAGACCTAAAAATACAGATCCTATCATTAAGAAAAATGCATAAGTTGGAAACTCTGGAACGACTACATATCCTCTTGCCAGACCATTGCGTGTAAGGTCAGGCGTCTGTCCAGCTTTGAGCAGTCCGTTAATCTGGAGCTGTATCTGATATATGTCTCTAGCGGGGAAAGTGACTGTTTGAGTATCGACTGCATTTTTTGCCAAGAGACCTTGTTTTGTTATTACTGCATGGCCATTTTTATCCAGTATTAACATGTCATATTTTATATCATTAGTTGATAATGGATTAGAAGTAACCGGATCATAAAACGAAATTTTTACAGTTGATTGTGTTTTTGGCATAAGGGGATTTGGAGACCACGACACAGCAGCATGAATTCCACCAGTATTTGTAACTAGATCGGAGGAAGTTGCAATCTGTTGTTGAGTGCTGCCGCTGGCAGTAGATGGTGATAATAAAACGAATTTCATTACTCCATTATTATTATCATTATTATTAGCACTGTTGTTAGATCTACTACTAACTCCATTGGTATTATTATTATTATTATTATTACTAGCTTTTACTTGCCCCTGTGCAAGTTTTAGTATATCATTCTTGTTAACTAGATAATGTACAACCATCGCATCAGAAAAAGAAAAAGGATCAATCGCCAGGGAACGACCTGATAATGGTTGTCCGTTTACTGTTGCGTTGAATAGAGTTGAATCGCCAATGCCTTTCCAAGATTTTGGAAGTCTCATT
The DNA here is from genome assembly GCA_963825865.1 of uncultured Nitrososphaeraceae archaeon. Taxonomy (GTDB): domain Archaea; phylum Thermoproteota; class Nitrososphaeria; order Nitrososphaerales; family Nitrososphaeraceae; genus CAWGVG01. The sequence goes on from CAWGVG010000009.1 coordinate 69,975, forward strand.
TCCTCATGTACAAAAATGGGTTGTTGTTGGATACGCGTTAGATTCCAGTTAAACGGCATTGACCAAGAAAATAACTTCTTCGCAGGATCGAAATTAAGGTTGTTATTTATTTTATCATAGTAGGATATAAGAGTCGTATTGTAATGATGATTCTGATAATCCCATGTGTTGTGATAAACGTCACCTACGCTAAGATATGAATCAAATTTCGGGGCATTATCAGGTACAAATATATTTCTATCGTTGTCAATTCCAAAAATTTCAACATGAAAATGATATAGTCCACCTTCCAAGAGCACTGGACCTTTAATATTTATAGTGCCGCCCGGATCAGCCACCCAAGCATTTTGGAAAGGATCTTGCTCTCCATATATAGTAAGGGTACCGTTTGCAGGTTGTAACTTCAACGTAAGTAATCCATTGTGAGCATGAAAAAAGTCTCTTAGAAGAGGTTTTTGATTTGCCGATGATAATTGTGTCGTTCCTTTAGTTACCGTTATTTCATAAGTGACATGTTGAATCGTCTGGTTATTATTTGCATCAAATAATCTAAATTGCATATATGCATCCTGTCTATTATCGGTAGTTAAAAAGGGTGGATTGACCTTAACAAAAAGACTTGCCTGCCTGTTTCCTACACTAGCAGGAGGTAAGTTTTCTTGAGTTAAGCCGTCAGCGTATGCTTTTTGGTTAAAGTATTGTGGAATAAACGAGACAAATATCATAAAAATAGGCAAAGTAATACATGCGAAAATGATTTTTTGATGCATAATGGTTAATAGTTCAAATATGTTTTCATTGTACTATTTAATCCTTGATATAACAAGGGCTCTATAGCACAGTTATGATTTCTACTGAACTACTGACAACAATGGTATAAATTATTGCAAAGCGTGATTATAGTTAAATATACCCATGACATTGAAGCATTTCGCGGCAATTTCAGCTATTGTTATTTTAACAATTGTAATAGTATCTGCAGTTGTGATCATAACACCTAGACAAGATTCCTTGAAATTTATTCAAGCTAGATCTCCACCTATACCAACAAATCTGAATAGCGTTACTTTAAATCACGATAACAGCCTAATGTTTGCTACAAATAGTAGTAGACCAAGTGTCTCGCTTATGATCATAACTATCACGAATAAAGGGTCATTTTTAGGTGGCGCGACATATTCAATTACTCCTCTTAGTAGTTCAAGTAATTATACTGTTAAGGATGATGGGCCCAGAGACACAAACAAAGCATCTCCAGGAATTATTACAATTGCTGAATTACCTAACGGCAACTATACAGTAACGGAAGTAAATTCTTCTCAAGGATATTCTGTAGATAAAGTCTCAAAGATCATTGAAATAAAACCAGGTCAAAATGCTCCAATTACAACATTTACCAATATTCCCTTAAATGAAGTCGAACAAAATAATAATAACTCTCAAATCAAATCGATCACGTATACTGCGAAATTTGAATGTGGCTCCATAATTGGAGATGAAGGTCCGCTCAGACCCGGACACTATGATACAGACATTAGTATTTTCAACAGACAAGAATACCCTGTCAAAATATTACTGAATGCCTTAGTCAATGATGGTAAAGGCACCAACGCAATAGTAAAAACCTTGCAACCACAAACATCTACAGCAATAACTTGCAAAGATCTTCGTCAATTATTTAACATCGGAAATAATAGCAAAGAAATGGTAGAGGGATTTGTAGTGATAGGCGTTCATTTCAATAATGGTGTATTGGGTTCTCTATATGATAATGGCGGCAGCAGCACGATAATCACCCCTCCGCTATCGAAGGATGAAATTAATTTTCTCGATGTACAGGTATTTTATACAGCAAACGCGCTCGAAACTCTTCCTCATGAGATAATGGTGGATAAGATCACGTTTTCTATTCTTAATGATACATCAAAAAAGATCCCACTCCCATTATTAACAAAAACACTAAATATAGATCTTCAATCGCAAATGAATCAAATATCTGATCCCGAGTCCAAGATAAAGAGTGTTCTGGCTAAAAGTTATAATTTATCTGACCATGAAGTTGAAGGGCTAAAGATTAAAATCATCGATGTTGGCATTGGAGTCGGTACTATGATTGATGACCATGCGATTTCCTCATCGACAGTAAGACCTCAATCCAGTACTTAACCTGCAATTTTGAATGCAGCCAAAAATAGATGCTTACGATATTCTTTGATACTAGCGTTCTGGATAGAATGATATATAATATATAGTAATCCAAGTTTTACCAGCCCCGATCTAAGACATAGGTTGAAATTCTTTTGTCTATATGAACTAACATCGCTGTGGATTTCCACATTAATTTCAGCAATAGCATAATATTACCTAAGAAACTAATAAAATATTTTCACGCAGCATTAAAAAATAGTACAAAAGTATTAAAGAAAGAATCCCAGTCAATGATAATTAGAAAATAAAGGCATAAAGTTTGACATTGAGAAAGATCGTAGTCATGATGATAGCGATACTAGTGGCTATTGGAGCGGCCGCTTTCACATATGCTCAATTCAATGACCAAGGTTCTTCAATAATTGATAAAATAGAGTCGCTACTTTTAGGTGGAAGTTTCAATAAACGCGATTCTAATTTAGGTCAAGATGCATTTCAAGTTGGATATACAGGTACAACGGTAGCTACCGCAAGAGATCTGACATTACCTGAATTATTTAAAAGGGTTGAAAAATCAGTAGTACGGATAACGGGTACAAGTGATACTTCGAGCAGTCTTCAAGCCAATTCCAGATTAGGTTCTGGATTTGTATATGACACCAACAGACACATTATTACAAACTATCATGTAGCCGGAGGTGGTAGAGATCTTGATGTTACATTTATGGACGGGAATATTTATCATGCTAAATTAATCGGCTCTGATCCTTTTACAGATTTAGCAGTATTATATGTACAAGATGTACCAAAAGATAAGCTCGCTCCATTGCCGTTGGGTGATTCTGCAAAGTCAAGTGTTGGTGAACAAATAGCAGCAATTGGCAATCCATTTGGGCTATCGGGGTCTATGACAGCAGGGATTATTAGTGGACTTGGTAGGATCATTCCCTCTAATCCAAGCTCAGGTTCACAGTATTCTATTCCAAATATAATCCAGATAGATGCACCAATTAATCCAGGTAATTCTGGCGGACCTCTGCTAAACATGAAAGGTGAAGTTATAGGAGTTAATTCGGCAATCTTTTCGACAACAGGTGAATTCTCCGGTATTGGACTTGCTATTCCATCAAATGCCTTAAGCAAAGTTGTACCTTCGCTAATTACTAAAAGATCATTCAATCATCCCTGGCTTGGACTTTCAGGCACCAATATTACACCGGAAATAGCAGATGTGATAGGATTAAAGGAACCCAGAGGATTTCTTGTGGTAGATATTATTTCTGGCAGTCCTGCTGAGAAAGCAGGAATACATGGAGGGAAGCAACTGAATAGTATTAACGGAAGACAGATGCCACTTGGGGGAGATGTAATAGAAGAAATAGATAACAAAACTATAAGAAAAATCGACGATATTCTTGTATACCTTGAAACAGAGAAAGCGATTGGCGATAACGTAAAGATTTCTGTTTTTAGAGAAGGTCAAATTCGAAAAATCAATTTAATTCTTGTTGCAAGACCGAGTTCACAAGAGTCTCCTTAGTTTGTTTTCATTGTAATTTAGAAATATGCAAAAAATAGCGATGGCTGATAATTGGCCGTCAACAGAAAACAACTGTAGATATATTATCAGTTTCTTTAAGATAGATTAAGCAGTGTAATGATATAATGATAAGAAAGTTGCTTTTATGTCGGCATTCTGGCTAAAAGGAAATATCTCAGTGTGAAGTCATAACATTTTTCTCTAAAAATATACAACTGCTACACATTCTACCATATACACTACACACATACACACACAATCAAGCGTTATAGTAGCAGTATCAAGAGATGGTGATAACACCTTCTATCTTACTATCTTTCCACTCTCGCATATGCGAGTTTGGTAGAAAAACTCATTTTTAGTATTACTTTGAAAATATGCGAACAGGCCATAATATCAACACTTCCCGTTGGTTAATGTTTGTTTGGTTGCTCAATTAATTAAAAAAAGTATACCACTATACCTAAAAATGATAATCTCTCATGTCGTTAATTGTGGCGAGGAGGCAGGAATGTGGAAAGTGTGATTAACGAAGAAATCTTTGATACTGTAAATGCAATAAGATTAGCATGCAAAGGCGATAGGCTACCTCATTATTATTCTACAAGGGGAACAACTTTATTTACAACTGATAAAGGAGATAATACTTTCTTCTTCTTTCTTCAATGGACGAACTGGCAAACTGAAGAAAGCCAGATAGTACCTTGCAATAAGGAAGAAGCATTTCATTTTCTATACGACCTATATGGATCTAGCTACACAGATACAACCGATGAGGATTTGGACGAAATTTTGAAAAAGTATTTCCCTAATAGAACAATTGCGGGATAATCAAATTATTATTTAATTTTATAAAAAATACTTTTCATAATATAAAGGAATTTTGTATCAGATTATCCGATAGTCGATTTCTATTATTTCCCTGCAAATTGCATGAATAGTTGGTATAGTTTATTCGAAAATATGGTGGTCTTGCATTGAGTTTTTTAAGAAAATAGAAGTGAATAAAGAGAAAATCATGACAAGTATCGCATTTTTAGCATATACACTTTGTGAAAATATATTTATCAAAGCTAAAATATAAAACTAACTCATTTATTTTTAAACTTACTTTTGACCGGTCACTGGCACAAATCATTGAATGACAATTTGAAGCTAAGGTATAAAATCAACCATAATCGTGTTAGCTATAATAACAAAACTGGAATGTATGAAAGTGGATCAGAAGCCTATGATAGATATGATCAGGCAAGGGAAAATAAGTGGAAATGTGAGAAATGTGATAATCGGTTTGCTACAGTTAAAAAACTGAAACAACACAAGATAGAATTTCACTCATATTAGTGTATTTATATCAAGCATATATTTTAATTTTAGCAATATAATCGCATAATAACAATCCATGGCTGCTCTAATTGTATTTTATATATGCCTTTTAAGAAGTCTACTTTTTATTATTTAGCTGGTTGATTAATTGTTAAATAATTGTTAAATAACCAACAACTACTAACAGACTCACAGTACGCATAGTATGAGATTATCACTCTATAGCAATGTTATCAACAAAAAAATAGCACATCCTTGGCTTTTGCTAAATAAAAAGTTGTATGTATGTAATAAAATCAAAAAAGAAGAAGCATCTATCATGACCAATCTACAACCGGAATATCAAGTATCATTAAGATATAACAATAGAAACATTTGCAAGGCAGACGTTATTAGGAATACATTATAAAATAAAATAAAAATTGATTACATTCAGCGAATGATACATGGAATGCAAGTTGATTCTACACAAAGTGCAAACTAAAATAGAATATATCGATTGAAATTATTCGCATAAAACACATCGGACTAAATGACTAAAGTGATCATAGTGATATATAAATAGCAACTACAAATTGTGGTATATATGATAAAGATTGGGTTAATTGGGAAAACAAATACAGGAAAGACGACGTTCTTTGATTCCGCGACGCTTGCTACTGCAGAAATTTCCAATTATCCATTCACTACTAAACACCCTAACATTGGTAATGCTAACGCTATCAATTTATGTGTTCACAAAGAGTTTAATGTCAAAGATAGTCCAAAGAACTCGCGATGTATTGATGGCTGGAGATTTATTCCAGTTGATTTGGTTGATTTGCCAGGATTGATAAAAGGTGCTTGGGAAGGTAAAGGTTTGGGCAATCAGTTTTTAGCTGTTGCTGCTCAATCTGATGCGCTTTTGCACATTGTTGATGCATCTGGCAGCATTGATGCCTCGGGAAAAATAGCCGAGGCTGGTACAGGAGATCCTATAGCAGATATCAGCTGATATCGAAGAAGAGTTAGTCATGTGGTATCTAAAGCTTCTTGAAGGTAATCGTGATAAAATTTCACGAGCTGTCAATTCTGGCATCGATATTGTTTATGCGATTACAGATGTATTCCGAGGAATTGGAGTTAGAGAAGAAGATGTGAGACTTGCGCTCCAAGATAACGGGCTTGTAGGTATTAAATTTGACGACATTGATTTCCAAAAAAGTAAGGACTTTTGTTGGAGTTTGAGAGATATATCAAAACCAACGTTAATTGTAGCCAATAAGATTGATTTACCTTCTGCAGCAGAGAACTTTCGCAGACTACGCGAACAATACAAGGATATGATTGTGGTTCCTTCTAGTGCAGATGCAGAACTTACTTTAAGACGGGCTGAGAGCCCGGCTTGATTCAATACCTCGCAGGTGATGAACGATTCGAAATAAAGGATCAGGCCGGGCTAAATGATAAACAAAGGTGGGCACTAAATTTCATAAGAAAGGACATACTTGGGGAGTACATGCGAACTGGTGTTCAATTTGCTATTAATGTTGCAGTGTTTAAATTACTAAGAATGAATACAGTTTATCCGGTCACTGATGCAAGTAAATTGTCCGATAAATATGGAAATATTTTACCTGATGTATATTTAATGAAATCCAGTTCCACTGTTGAAGATCTGGCAAGGGATATACATAGTGAGTTGACAAAAGGATTACTCTATGCAATAGATATTCGTGATGGTCTAAGATTACCGACTAACTATCAACTTAAAGATCGGGATATAATATCTATAGTATCAACAAGGAAAAAGAAATAGTGAGGTATGAATGACGAATCATAGAGACATTCATACTTGCATCCCATAACTAAAAGGGATTTGACTTCGTATAACAATCATAAGTGGTAGTGGTTTTTCAAGTGGATCTCACCAACAATATCCATTTGGGGTGAAAAAGACAGATCCATTTTGATTGTGTGGGGTTGTATTTGATTGCCAGTCTTTGGGAGGCTCAGAGGGACATTATTATTCCACGATTCCATGAAGTAAATGATATGCTTTCCACAAACACAAAGCAGGTGCGATATTATCTTTTATGATGTTTGAGGAGAAAGAAGAATGAGGCAGACAACAACTAGTAAATCTTACTGAATTAGCAGAAGGTATGCGCAGGAATTCGGAACTCGAATCAAGATCGAAGTTGTGGTGGTGGTAGATTTGATAGCAAAGAAAATTGTTGTAGATATTCTGGAAACAGAAAGCAAAATTTTTGTTTATGATGTTTTAGAAGTTTATGACACACGACACTATGATTAGGATG
>CAWGVG010000010.1:0-95682 GCA_963825865.1 uncultured Nitrososphaeraceae archaeon
ATTGTTCTTTATTGCTCCGGAATAGCTACATTTGGTTTGGATGCGTTCAGAGGGTAGCCTGGTGCAAGCATATCATTCAGATTAATATTCTGTACGTTGCTCTGAGTTACTGGCGGGAAGTTATCCTTGGCAGTTTGTTCAAATTTCTGTCCTCTTGGGATTACTACTCCTACGTCTTGAGCATACTTATTATAGGAGCAATCAATTTCTGTAGTATGTCCGGATGCTGGTTTGCTAGGTCCGTATTTTCTCCCAGGTCAGTTGCCAAATTGAATAATTTCCATTGCAATGGTACACCGTAAGAGGTGGCTTTCCAGTCACCCATTCGTACACTGGTGTTGTTAAACATTTCACCGGAGATAGCTTCATCGGCTGGATGAACTACTTGTGCTATCCCGTCAAGAAATGGCTTCAGAGATTTTCCCATTACAGGATGCACTTCGTGTCCTTTATATGTTGAAGGATGCGAAACACCTGCCAGATCTAAAACTGTTGGAGTTATGTCTGTCACATAAACAAAGCTCTTGATAAGGTTGGAGCTTGAATTGCCACTACTACTACTAGGAGCAGCTGATGATGATGATGATGATGACGACATTGATTGTGGTGCTTTGATTATAGCAGGCGGTCTTGTACCCCCTTCATAAAGGCTTGTCTTGAAACCAGATAAAGGAGAAACTGCCACGTAAGTTCCCCATGCACCGTAGTTAAAATCGGAATTTGGGTTACCAAGATTTGACAAGCTATTGTTTATCCTGGCTACGAATTGCTTTGCATGGGTTAGGTCTACACCGCTAGCATATCGAAACAGGGCTATTTCAAATGGCTCGCTGCCTGCCATTGTCTGAAGTGAACATGATAAATGTGTTATTATACTGTCCTGTATCTTTAAGGTGTTGTATTACCCGGCCTATGTTCTGATCCATATATTCTATCATGGCTGAATGAACTGCAAGTACTCTTGCTGCAAAAGCCTTTTGATCACTCGTGAGGCTGTCCCATACCGCGTTTGGAGGAAGTCTTCCTGGGTCCTTCATATTCGAAGGCCAGAACCCTAATTCTTTTTGCTTCTCGAATCTCTGCTCTCTTATTTTGTCCCATCCAGCACTGCTGTATATTTTATCATATTTGTCTACAAGTTCAGGTGGAGCTTGGAATGGAGAGTGGGCTACTTGATATGCAAGGTAAGCAAAGAAGGGCTTCTTTTCTGACTCGGTTTTCTTAAAGAACCCTAACAACTGGTCTGTATACATCTTGGCCTCGTGTGTACCGTTCTCAGGTCTAGGAGTATCTGTAGCATTTGCCGTGAATGTTACTGACCAGCCAGGTACGTATGGTTGGTTGTTAAAGTGATTGGACCCATCTTCCAAAAGAGTAAGTGCATTGGAAAATCCTCTTTCATAGGGGGTTGTGCCAGGCTGATGTCCATGTCCAGAAAGATGCCACTTACCTGACTGCATGGTATTGTATCCTGCATCCCTTAATAATTCTGCAACAGTCACAACTTTATTGTTAATGTACGTTTCATAACCTGGTTTACCAACTTGATTTTGAGCTATTAGTTCATACATCGTACCTATTCCGCCTACATGCCAGTCAACACCAGTTAGAAACGCCACTCTTGCCGGTGAACAGGTAGGTGCTGTATGGTAGTCAGTTAAAACTTTACCATCTTTTGCAAGGGCGTCCAAGTTAGGTGTAGAAATTTCACTTCCAAACGCACCTATGTCTGAATAGCCAAAATCGTCACCCATGATGAGCAGAAAATTCGGGCGCTGACCTTGAGCTGCTACACCACCAGTAGTAGTATTAGTAGTAGTAGTAGCAGGTTGCGCAAAAGCTTGTTGATAAGGATATGATGATGACCATGACCTAATTATCGAAGGTAGTCCTATTAGGCCCACAATCATTATCCCACACATGACACATATAGAAACATCATGTAAGAGCGTTTTCATATGCGACTAGATCTAGTATAGAATGATATAAGCTTTTTATATACAAAACTTCTATTCAATTAGAGTAAATATCTACTAGAAAAACCTTCTTAGATTATCTGAAGAAATCGCCAATCAAATATCTCCCAATGTATTTACAGCCTCCCATGCATTGAAAATAATTTTCTTATATATCCTGTCCTCAGAAACCAATCTTACATTCTCCGAATTCATTATTTAACATTGCATAGTGAATAAAAATGAATATACTATATGTAGTTCATGTCTATAAAGCCGCGATAAGTGACAATAGAGATCAAGTGAACTCCCAACTATTGCATCTCTACTAAAATAAATAACCCTCCACTAAAGAACAACTCACTAGCATAATGCATTCGTACGGAGCGCTTCAGCCAAGGTGGAAAATTACTATTACTATTAGTCACATGTTCTCACCCATCCTTAGTGGTGATTGGAGTTTGCTGCTAATGATGATAACAATTTCGTCCACTCGATCCAGCAAACAAATACCTTCACCACTCCTTTGTAGAGTCACCAGATATGAAGAATGTCTATGATGGTGTAGTTGTATTAGATGACAAGGGTGAGGCAGAGATAGAGCTTCCAGATTGGTTTGGTCTTAGCACTACTAATGCCTAATCATAACATTTCTATAAAGACATTGATAATAGATGTAAGATATACTAATTAATTCCAATTATTGGATGCATATTTAACTTAATTCTAAACATAATCTGTTCTAAAGGTATTTGGGTCAGTTCGTCGCGAGATCTTCATCGCTTTTTACTCAGTCTGGAGCAGCGAATACTTTTACCTCATCCCCATTATAAAAAGTACGTTATCTACGGTATTAATCTTTGCAAATTGTTTTTATTAAGCGTCTTCGTAGTCTATTTAGAGTACCAGAAATATCTAGCGTTACAATGGGAGGATCAGTCAAAGCTATAGTTGACAAAATATTATCGAGCCCTTCTAATTTACAACAAATTATGATAATATTCATTTCTTTAGACTGAACTAACCAAATAGGCGATTTTTCAGTCGTTATGTGACCAAAAAGTTCAGAATTTCGGTTTTTAATTAAATTAACGATATCAATCCCGTCATACTGTCCGTTATGTAATAGCACCAAATAGCGGCGTTTGTCCCTACGTTTAAGCATTTATAAACACCTTATCTGACATTTGGATTCAATCCATTGTTCGAGTTCTCGCCAGTAATGTTCCGGCTTTATGTCACAAATTTTTAAGATGGAATCAAAAGAGCGGCCAGAAACCATTTCCAAAGCTGAATTTGCGCCGCTAGAAAGAATGAATTGACAATTAGTGGATTTACAAAATTTGTATAGACCTCTTATTTGATTGAACCGTTTTCCAACCTGCAATCCGTCTACCTTACGAAGATCGGCTATAGTAACTTCCAAACCGATTCCCTTTTTCACCTTATTTTTTTTTAGATTATCATTAATTTTTTTAATATCTCTAACTACAAAAATGTCAGCAACAGAAGGAGAAAGCATCTGATCAATTTTGTCACAAACAACAAGATATGGGTAGTTTGTTATTATTGATGGTTTTTTATTTAGCCGATAAATAATGTTTTTCTCTACCTTGTCATGATAATCAGCACCTATTATATCAATTGCTAAAATCTCTGCCATCTTGGTAATCCATGAAATATCAGTAGCATTTATGCAGAGGTCTATCCGTTTGAAGAAAAGAACCCCCTGTAATTCTGTAGATTGTCACTAGGTTTGTATCTTCTGACCGGTCTGAATCGAATTCTGATAGAATCATTTTCAGAAAGGGAAATCTTACCTTGACAGATTCTTTGTTTATCCAAACGAATGTATAGATTTCCTTTTTCGTCAACGTATTTATCAAAAAAATTTGAAAGAAGGTTTCTATCAACACTATTCAATGAAGATATAATTTTTAAAACAAGATCTTTAGCTGCACGACTGTCAATAGTGACGGTCAGTAACATAATTTTATTTCCCCATTGTCCCTCGGAAGTTGTAGTTAAGAATTTATCAGTGGAGACTGAAAGGGCATCATTTATAGAATGCAAAATTTTATTTTCATTTTCAGTGGCATGAATTACGACGTTGATTTCGGCAGAAGAAAACCTGATATCATCTTCCAAGGCCATGATCTAATGATGTAAACCTCAAGAATAACAACAAAAAAGTTATTGGAGTGACTCCGATTGTTCTACTGGCTGCGCTGTTTCAATTGCCTTTGCTTCTTGAATAGCCCTGGACTCTGGAGTGGAAATCAACTTTGTCTTCTTGACGCCTATATGTCTTAATGATGCAACATTCTTTACCTTTGCTAGAAGATCGGCTCCTATCTTGCCCATTGTCACTTCCTGTACAAATTGGTCTATAGTCAATTTTGGAATCTTATCTACCATTATTTTGTGAGCAATCATTCTAATCTCGTGCTTTTTGGAAGAATTGAGCTTTCTCTGGCTGAATGCAATTACGGCAACCCTGAAAGTATAACCATCCATTGTTGTATAATCATTAACATTGTTGATCATTGAGCTACCTCTTCTGATTAAACTTCTCAAAAATTCTTTCGCATACTCATGCCCTTTAAAAATAGTAGTAGCAGTCCCATCGTTAATCGTGTCGATTTGAACAAAGACCTTTGTCTGATGCTCGCGTAGGGTCTTGCTTTAAAATATCAAACATAGTATTTTCAATTACACGTCCCTTAGCATGATCGGCATCTGTAATTGGCATGTAGTTTAAAGCGCTTCCTCCAAATGCAGACGGTGAATTAATCACTATCCATTGTTTGTCTCGCCATTTATCACGCACCCTGCCACCTTTCTTAGCTCCCTTAGCCATCGAAACTCAGACTCTGCAGCCAAAATATAAGTTGTACGCTAATAAATATTTAATAATAGGTTGTGTTTGCTCATGAAGGCTTGTAAATATTACGTCATCATATTTCAAACTATATTTCTTCTTCATGTTTATCTTTATACCACTTCATAGCAATCCCCCAATATGTCAGTTCCTAAACCTAATCATAATAATATATATCCAGACCAAAAACATCAATAGGAAGAAAGTTCTGATTTTTTTAGTATATGATGCGCAAATAATAACTTATTTACTACTCCCATCATGAAAGTAATGCCAAACTATAGCAAAAATAATGATTAGGCAAAATCCATTTGATTTTTAGTTTACTTCGTCGATAATTTCATCGTCTATAGGCATAAAATATATTAAATTGTGATAAACTCACTAAATACGCTTTTGTCAATGGAATTTTGACAATATTAAAGTGTAAAAATCAACCAAAGACTTTACAGAACCCCAAAAAGATTAGATTATAGTAGAAAGTAACTATAAAAAGGTACATGGATATCGAATCAAGTAATAATGGTGATGTGAGTCTAAAGGAGAATCGTCCTTCTTTGTATGGTCATTATTCTTTCGAAAATACTGAACAGACCTTTATTGAACTTGCTAGCGAGCAGAGATTATCAATACTATTAAAATTAAGTCAGCAGGATACTAAACTTTCAAAGCTTGCAAAGGATCTTAATGTTACTATGCAGGAAGTTCATAGAAATGTTAATAGATTAATGGATGTAGGATTGATTAAAAAGGATTCGGAAGGAATGTTTTCTCTAACAACTTTTGGAAATACAATCATAAAGCAGATTCCTACATTTGATTTCCTTTCTAGGAATAAAGAATATTTTTCAGATCATTCTTTGGGAGAAATTCCAATGAAATTCAATCAGAGAATTGGTGCTTTGGACAATTCCGAATATATCCACGGGATGGTGGCTGTTATAGAGAGGTGGAAAGAGCTTTACAGTGAATCTACCGAATATATATATGGAATGTTACCCCAAATTCCACTAGAGTTAATTGAAACAGTAATACCAAAAATAAAAGAGGAAGGCATAAAATTTAATTATATATTGCCTCAACAAGCTCTCGTACCTAAAAAGCGGACTGAACTTCTAAAAAATGCTGGTTTTTATGAGTTATTGAGAAAAGAAGAGAGATTAGTAGAAAGAAGAATGGTTGATAGGGTGCATGTGGCAGTAGTTTTAAATGAAAAACAGGCAACTGTAATGTTCCCCACATCAAAGGGTAAAACGGTGGCAGACATGAACTCGATGTTTTACAGTAAAGAAAACCCATTATTTCATGAATGGTGTTTAGATTATTTCAGATATTGTTGGTACAGCTCAAAATCATTTGATGAAAGCAAATTATTAGAAGTGTAGTCTAGAATTCCATCTTTATTTGTAAAAATTACAGGAATAAAGGGCATATAATAATACTTTCATCATTGAATAACGAGATAAAGTAAATAATCTAGAGACGCCTACTATTCTTTACTGTGATGTTCAAGTAAATTTTGCTTGTACTGCGCAAGGCAGTAAACTCCAAATAATCTACCTGTTACTCTTCCAGATTAAATGGCTATCTAATAATAATTTTTTAAACATCATCATGAGCGATCTGGATTAGGGTTATGCTTAATTTTAAAACATGGATTCAATTATAAATTCCATAAGAATTTTGTAATTAGCGTGTCGAAAATGATTGACATTTAACATTACAATGTCTATTAGAGAAGGATAATCGAGTATCGATATGCTAGAAGGAAAATATTAGACAAAAACTAATAAAAATAAAAATATTTGCTGTTTTGACACCTACGTGTGGAATTGCTAATACAATAAGGTCTCTCTTTTCTTGAGTATACATTATACACTTTAGTCACGTTAGGGAAGGAAGCTAAACGAATTACAAATAACAAATACCAAACCTAATGTTATATCCCATTATTCGGCTGGATAAAATATACTTACATCGGCACACAGACAGGATATTATTTAACTTTTTACCAAACATTGGCTGTGCGTTGTTCATTATCTATTCTTCATAAAGACATTTCCAGATCTAGTTTACTAGCGAATGAGTAGATTATATTACGTCGAAGACTATATCATTATAAGTACTTGTTAAACTATCACGATTTGGCCAATCTACATAAGTTCTGTATTTTTAATAGTATATCAATAAGGATAATGAAATAGACGAAACTAAAGAAATAGTAAATGGGATTTGTTATATCAATAGATAATATTCAAATTAGTGCTACGAAGCCACTTTAGTAAGGAGCGGGAGTCGCCCAGCTTGGTCAAAGGCGTAAGACTGAGGCTCTTATCCCTTAGGGGTTCATGGGTTCAAATCCCATCTCCCGCATTTTTCACAGTCAGTTTAGTCAAAAAAAAGGAGTTATTTGTAATACGTATACAATTTAAGCTAGCATGACATCTTCAAGGACTGACTCCATATCAATTGCAACAGTTTTACTTGCTCAAACACCAGACATAAATTATTTATCGATATTTACTAAAAAATGATAAATTTATCTTTGAAAGGAATATGGATGAGACTTTAGACTAAATGTTCGTATGTAAGCATATGATCTTTAGCCCAAACAATAGATGAAGGATTATTGATTATTATTACTAGCGATCTAGAAAAAAAGGAAAAACATTATTAAAAAAATGAAGTAGGTAGGCTTTATACCTAATAATTTATAATCTACAATTAGATCCTAGTATGGCATCTACACAAAATGAACAAGATTTAGACCAATTAAAGCTTGTTAAAATCCAATTCGAGTCAAGAGCAAGATGAAAAAGGTCTTTTTACATTAATGGTTTCGGGTATGCCAGTTCACACACTACCAAATAACAGTTATGTAGTAAATAAAATACAGATTAAAATGCTTGATGAAAAGGGCATAGAATACAACAAAGTCGATTGAATTCTAATTCTACTGCAAAAAGAATACGTGTAGAAGTCATTATACCTTTAAGATACAGTAATGGAAAACTGATAGAAATTAGTAAACATAAAGAAACAAAAGATGAAATAATCGAAAGGTTTGGCCAAGGTACGTTTCTTACTACCTCTGAGGGGGATTGGAAAAATCATAGTGATAAAGACAGAGAGTATATCGATATTAATACAAGTTTTTTCGTAGTTGCTGATGATACACAAGAAACAATTGACTTTTTTAAAAATTATAGAAATGTTCTTGAAAAAAGGTACGACCAATGAAATATATACATCGACTACAATCCTGTTACCGAATTGTGATGATACTCCAAATCAATACTATGTTTCAAAACAGAAATATGCATAGAAGTATATCTTGTTGGGATAGTATATCTGAAATTAACTGATAATCTAAATCATATGATGTGTTCCCCCTAGAATAACAAAATCATGGTTCATTATTTATATGGTTTATATTTTTTGTAGTAATAGCTCATTTGCTTCACTATTTAGTAGCATGGAAATGTAGTAGATCTATTAGTAATATATCTAAATATTATATTTAATACAATTATACACTGCTATATATAGAATGGTAGGAAAATCAAAAGGTAATAAACAAGAAAATAAAAACGCAGCTAAGGAAAAAAGCACAGATTCTAGTAAAAACAAGAAGATGGCAAAAGCCAGGAATAAACTAGGCGGCGGTTCAGCACGAGGGAAAAGCAGAAAGCAAAAGTAGACCTCCCTCTGTCTTTTAGTACGTATTATGTTGTAGGTGTATTGAGATTTTTAATCTACAATAAGACAATATTTTTTAGCTCATACAATTTTTTATTATTATGATTATGGAAAACATATTGTTTGTGAAAAGGTAGATAACAGCAGGTAGTTGGCAAATAAAGAATTTGAAATATTATGTTGGTTGTATAGGATGGAGAAATCAGAAATGGTCAGGAGAATTCTATCCCTTCACTTTAGATCCTAAAGACTACCTTGAGTATTACTCTAAGGTCTTTGATCTCGTGGAGTTAGATTTGAGCGGTAGAGGAGGAGGAAATTCATATAATAGCAACAAACTGTATGACAGACTGCTTTTCAAAAAGTGGGCAAAAAATACCCCTCACAATTTCCGCTTTACCGTTAAACTACCCAAGTACATCATAGAGGATACATACAAAGTCGGTGAGTTCCTAGAGGAGCTTGCACCATTAGAGGAGAAGGTTCTTGCTGTGATTATCGAGTCCCCACCGCCGACTAAACTAACCTTAGGTAATGGTGGGAGAGAATGGCTTGATGATATCTTACATACTTGTACTTACCATGGCTATACTGTTGCATTGGAATTCAATCACTCATCTTGGTTTCAAGATTTAACATATAATCTCTTAAATAAACACAAAGCAGCTATGGTTTGGTCTGATTTTAGTCTCCGATATTCGTATGCTGTTGTGACAGCCGATTTTCTGTACCTTAGGATTAATGATAATGAAGAGAAATGGATAGAGAAAGCAAAGGGAAAAGTAAGCGAGTGGAACACCAGCAGTAACGACAGCGGAGGAATGAATAGAGAAGGAGAAGAGGGTATCGGCTTTGCAATAGTAGTTGGTAGTAATCCTGCGAAAGTAAATCAGATATTAAAATTATTAGGTTTACCAGAGAAAGCATACGGTCAATGTCAGTGGATTGGTAAGGTAACAATGCATGTGGACCTTAATTCATTTTTTCCTTCTTGTGAAGAGATAAGAGATCCAACATTAAAGGGAAAACCACATGCTGTCATAATGACTGATGACACAAAAGATAAGATAATTAGAGGTGCTGTAGCCTCATGTTCATATGAAGCAAGAAAATATGGTGTTAGGTCAGCTATGTCTCTTTTTACTGCCAAGCAATTATGTCCTCAACTGATTCTAAATCCTGTAGACAAATCCTATTATCAACAAGTATCCGAGAAAGTTATGAATTTGATAGGAGAGTATGCAGATGTATTAGAGCAAGCCAGTATAGACGAAGCATATCTGGATTGTACAAAGAAAATAACTGTTGCTGATAGCGCAGTTAGTGTAGAACAATATGCTGCCACAATCAAAGATGCAATCAGACAGCAATGCGAGGGGCTTTTATCATCCATTGGCGTAGCCACTACAAAATCTGCTGCCAAGATTGCTTCTGACTTTAAGAAACCAGACGGGCTTACTGTTATCTATCCTGATCAACTGCAGAAATTCTATGAGAACTTGGAAGTAGATAGGATAGCTGGTATAGGTACCAAAACACGGCAAGCATTGAAGGATGAAATGGGAATTCAGACTATAGGCCAATTAGCAAAATACGATGTTCAAAAGCTAAAAGATAGATTTGGCAAAAAGAATGGCCTTTGGATGTGGCAAGTAGCTAATGGAAGAGATAATGATGATTTTGTAGCTCCTAGGGAAGATAATATATCTATAAGTACAGAACAAACACTAGATCGCGCTACAAGCGATAGAGCAAAGATTCTCCAGTATCTAAATGAACTTGTCGATGAAGTCTACGATAGAGTAGGAAAACATGGTTATGAATTTAGAACTGTAGGAGTCAAACTAGTTAGATCCGATTTTTCAATTGAGACAAGAGAAATGTCATTTCCAAATTCTCGTTCTGACAGAGACAGCATTGCATCTGTTTTACAAGGCTTGGTGGATAGATTTAGTCCTTTTAATAATAATACTGTTACTATAACTTATAGAAAAGTTGGCATTAAAATTTCAAATTTAGATAGAATAGAAAAGAAAAAGAAAAAGAAATCTGCTCAACAAAGGACATTGCTAGATTATACTTGATTGTAGTAAAATCGACTGGTTCTCCTGTGAGAATTATTGACAGGTAGCACCCTGGAACCAGAAATAGCAGTGATAAAATAGTGACAAATAACTACTACATTAATCCAACTCTGCCGATAATCTTTTAACCAAATATTCTATTGAAACTGGCTTTCTGATAAAACATCCTAAACTTACATTTGGATATACCTCTCTTAACGCTTCAATATTTACTTCCCATGCAGTTATAAAGCAAACCCTAACGTTAGCATCTAACTCTAATATCTTTTGACATAACTCAAAACCATTGATATCAGGCATGTTAATATCAATTAGCAATAGATCGTAAAAGTTTGGTTTGAATTCTGATAATGCTAGTAAAGGGTTATTGTATGTGTATACTTGAAAACTTATTTTGCTGCTGTTGTTTATCGTCCTCATAACCTTCATAATACCTTTCTAAACCTAACTTGTAAGTAAAAGTAATATCGGTATCATCATCTACAATAAGGATTCTTTTGCAAAGTGGCTCTTTTGTTTTTATATTGGCAGTATTTGATTCTTGATCTTGCAAAGGAGTTGGAGGATAAGGATCAGAAATAGATTCAGAATCATAATGCTGTTGATGATTATTATTGTTATTATTATAATGAGAATGATAAAAATTGTCATTATCTAAAATGGGAGAATAATAATAATTCTTTCTATCTTGTGCGATGGTTGTGCACACCTTAGTTTTAGTCCTCATCCTCAATTATTTTCTATATTTTAATATTCTATACCAACATCTATCAACTTATATAAAGTTATAGTGACACATCAGCAATAATAATTACATTTTCTTGTTATATTTTGAGGAAATCTACTTTAGATTATCGTGTCTATGGAGTAATCCTAAGAATAATAAGGAAAGAGAAAATGGTAGTGGACAGAGAGGATGATGGATAAACAATAAAGCGTACATTTAATCAAATTATACCTTTTACAGGGACTGCACAACCAAATTTATACATCATTGAGTTGCAGAAACTAGCTCGGTGCATACAATTAGGTTGGTATCGTTGTACATTTTGTTGTAAAAACTCTTTATTATTACTGTAGATCTTGTAATAAAGTTTATAAGCATTGTAAATTAATTGATAAAAGGAGAATGAACGTACCGTATGTATTCAGTGAACGTCAACGTAAGACCATTACAGGAATGTCAACACGAATTTGCGCTTTGTGAATCATGTTTTTGGTGTGCAACTCTTTTTAATAAATCAATAAAAGAACAAGAATATGTTGTTGAGAATAATAGTAATAATACCTTTCAGATATGTCCAATGTGTAAGGACAAAAGCGTTTCTCTAATGCATTTAGCTAAAGATGAACGATATACACTATCAATTGGAGATAAACGTGGCCTTGAGATGAAATTCTCGAAACTCAAAGTTAGAAAATAGTTCGATAAAAATAACATCAATGGATTAGTTGCTATTTTTAGATTGGAGACACTAATAATAATAAACGAACAAGATAAATTTAAATCAGCTATTGAAAGGCTTTATTATGGCTATGTAGCTGCCACCGTGACTGACGAGCGAGACAGACGTGGAGACTCGGACGGACATGAATCGGACGAGGTGGGACACATCTACTCGGCCAACTATGAACACGATGCGATCCTGCGCCGACACTCAGATGTGGAGTAGAAGACGGCGACGCACGACCCACTCTCTGAGGCAGCCCATCCTATATACTAAATGATGCTATCTTACAACTCAATAAATAGTAAATTGATCCCTTAATAACCAATAGTTAAACATTCGAAATGAAGGAATAGTTCTGCCAGTATGTTAAAGAATCACCAAAGAAAGACCTTATTTGATGAAAACTGCGCAGCAGCTAATAAAGCAGGCACACATCGATTAAAATAATCGTATATTTACTCATCAATAACACATTATTTATGCTAATAATATAATACAATCCCTGTAGGCTCAGCAAGATCCCTTACTTCTTATTCAGAAAGAGTTCCTACCATACGAGGTTTCTTTGTACTAGCAAGGATATTTCACAAGTCATACCCTACTATATATCCTGTTAGCACACAGATATGATAATATGCCTTTCCACACTTATTAATATACTATAAAAGTTTTCTAGAATAAATATTTATATCAAGATACTGCAGATTCTAGATTATAGAATTTTGTTGAGATTTTGAACTGAAAAAGTCGATTTTGATGCAACTGACGATGTGTCTGTTACTAACCCTAACTAGGTTCATTATTCATGATAACATAAATTGATGTTATCAGGGGTTGCGAAATCAGTTCAGTTGTGAGAAATATCTTTATATATTGTATCATAACCTCTGTTTTCCCTTTAACTGATTAAATGCCTCAAAAATCTCAGGGAATCCTTTACCTGCGATTGATTTTACTTTTGGAAATACTTTAACAATTTTGCCAGTTTTATCAATTAGGAAGGTTATTCTATTAACGCCCATATATTCTCTACCCATGAAACTTTTTAGTGCATAAACTCCGTATTTTTTGGATATCTCATTCTGAGCATCAGATGCAAGCAGATAAGGAATTTTAATTTTTTCTCTGAAACTTCTATGCGATTCCTCATTGTCTGGACTTACACCTATGATTTCAATGTTCGCATCATTGAACTTATTGTAATCCCTTGTAAATTCTGTTGCTTCTGCTGTGCAACCTGTAGTAAAGTCCTTTGGATAAAAGTAAACTACAACGTTCTTTTTACCACGAAAATCAGATAGCTTGATAGTATTACCTTCTAAATCTGATAAAGTAAAATCTGGTGCTATTACATTTTCTGTGAGTTGTTTGTTATTTACTTCTTGGTTCATATTCCTGTGATATGTACACTTAATAAAAAAACCTTTAGTACTAAAAGAAATAAAATGCATGACCATGATTTTGAGTCTATTCTATTGTTTTGTTTTGCTATAAAGCAATTTTTGTGTCAATAAGATTCACTATCGATTTAAAAATTAACATATAGTATAATCTCTTTCTACAAATTTTAGGTTAAAGCATATAGAAGGATTAGAAATCAATTATGGATCATTGAGCATAGAATTTGATAAAGAAACTGAATATGTTAGTTTTGAATTAGCCTATGCAAAATGAGTGGTAAAAATCATATTCGCAAAATAACATCATATCATATCTGAATCAATATTTCAAACTGACATTGAAATTATATTTGAAGGATAATTCGAAAATTAACCCATACTAAAACTGGTCTCTATAACACTGTTGATAAATATAAGATAACGAAGTTTAATCTATGTCATTTAGACAGTATATTGGGAATGCAAAATGAAGAACAAAATGTTATTCAATCTTTAACTTAACTAACCAAAGACAAAGGTATGGAAAATAAAATTAAAGTGGTCACAATGATGCAGTGTTTAACTCAAGAATCTGAAGCACAGGAATATCTAGAGTCGTATGAGAAACGAATGAACCAGCGTGTTAACTTTTATGGTAAAGAAATGACCAAAAAGCTTTTCTTGATATAATTTAATTGGTGATAGTAACGATGCAAACAGTGACAATAATACTGTAACATTTTTGTCAATTTGTAAATTGTGAAATAATCTATTTTAATTTTACATTTCGGTTTTTTAATCAACCCATAAATAAAGGCACTATTTATTAATTCTTGAAAATTAAAATAAATTCCTGTTTCATTTTGCCCATTGTCGATCTATGTCTACCCCTGACAATCTCTTTTAGAAATGCGAATCCAAGATCTACAGCCTCTTTTTTTATATATTTATTCAGTTCCCAAGTCTTACCATTGTATATCGGATTTCCGATAACAATAGAGCAGTATTTTTCTCTACGTAAGACTAGCTTCATTTGTGCTAATGTTAACCGCATATCTCGAAAGAATCGTTCTGGCATATCAGTTCTAGTACGTTGTCCACCAATTAGTTTTTTTTCTAATAACGGTTGATTGAAACCTAACCACCATAATGATAATTTTTGATATTCTGCATAAGGGACAGATGCCATGTATGGAGGATGAGTACATATAAAATCTATAGTTTGATCTTTTAAAATAGACCCTAAATCTCTAGTGTCATGATTGAGTATTTTTATATTAGAATTTGTGGCTGTCTGATTAAACTGCTTCATCCTTTCGATCATTATGGTAACTTCACGATAAAACTTTTCATATACCGCATTTTTCAGTTTAACTTTAGTTTGCTTGCTTATCATTAGATTCCCGAAACCGTTAGCGGCATTGGAAACACTCCTAAGTATGGAAGAGAACGCCACCATTAAAAAATTTTTATCATCGATTTGTTCAATAGGATCAATTCTAGATTTTATTATTAGTAATTCATGTATAACGCTTTCGTTAAACCACTTTGGAATATTTGGATGAAGTGTCCCAGTAAGTAAGTAATTATTATTACTATTGTCACGTAGATTAAGAATATCTTCCTTTATAGATATAGCTATCCTGCTAATTCTTTCTAATTCAGGCTGCTTAATATTTGTAGTTTTTACTTTAGATATTAAACACGCTAAGGGATTGATATCTATCCCTATGGCATTCCTATCTAGAATTTTTGATTCGACTAAAGTCGTTCCACTACCCATAAAATTATCTAAAATAAGATCGTTTTTTCTAGATAGTTTTGATATTAGATAATAAGGGACCTGTGGAATATATTTTGACGAATATGTATGATATCCATGTGTGAGATATCGAGTATTAGCGTTTTCTAATTCCCAATCCAAATTATTAATACACTTAATTATGGAATCATTTTTTTGTGGTTGTATTATGCATTATTATAATAAGTATCATCTCTATATAACTTGGCTTTATCTTATCAACGGGAAAGAGAAATGAAGCACTCGTACTTCGCTACCTCTGAGAGACTACCTAACTCAACATGACTTTTTCGAAGACTATGTCCAAAATGAAGCCTAATATGTGCTCCGATACATTGCTTAATATAGTCCAGATATTGTAAGTTCTAATCCCTTTATACTTATCGCAATTCCACATTGTCCTCAGTTAGGTTTACTGTGTCTAGAATATTTGTTATGTAGATGTCGATGAAGCGGGAACAATGTGTTAATTTTTCCAATATGTGAATGGTAGTTACATGTGGTATATCTTGTATCTGTATCTTCTATTTCTCAATCCAAAAGTAATAAAGTAGTTAATTGAGACCGGGGCATAATTTGGTTTTGCCAATCTTCTTCACATTATTTTGAAAGGTTAGCTACCTAACATGTGTTTGATTGTTTCGGATGTTCTTTGTGAGTCTTACCATTGTAATAAACAATGATTTGAAAGAGTAGTACTGATAGCAGTACTATTCCTGCTGCCTTTCTGATATCCTCTTATTGGCAAAAGATCTATTTTGAAGACATCTTTGAGGTGTTATATCAAAGGTTCTACTGATATGCTTCTCCATGAGTAAATTACCTGTCATAATTTGGATTCATAGACATACTTCCCTATCAAATATAGAATGCCAATTAAGATAGATTCTGATGTAATGTTATTTGTTGCAGTTGGCCTTTGTGACTGTTTGAAGGTTTGTCACCATAAAACATCAGACACCCTGAGGCTAGCTTTATACCAAATCATCAATAGAAATTGGCAAAAATATAAACAGGGAATTATGCCCAAGTCTCAGTTAATTAGTTAATTTACTCATCTAGTCTGTGACAGGTTTTCTGATTTTAATTTCATACCTTGCATCTGAATCAAGAGTTCTATTATTCCACTCTACTTTATTTTTTATTATTTCAATATATTTTTGGTTAACCTCATAGATTATTGAATTTCGCTTTTTATCTCTTGCTACTTTCATAGTGGTTCCACTACCTCCAAAGGGATCAAGAACAGTATCATTTTCGAAAGTATATAGTTTTATTAATCGTTCAGGTAGTGAATCTGGAAATGGTGCAGGATGCCCTTTTGTCAATGAAACTGGCATATTCCAAACACTCCATGATACTTGTTTGATAAATTCCTCGGATAGTCTATTTTGGGGAGTAAGGTCTACTTGTAATTGACCTTCATTTTGGAAGATTAGTATATATTCATGCATTATATTCAAATTAAAAAAACATGGATAAGGTTCTATTTTTAAAAATTTAGTTACGCCTCTCTGCCAGAGTCCCTGCGTACCTTTTGGTTTAACCCAGATTATTTCTTTCTTAAAGGTAAAATTAAGATCTTCCATCATCTTTATTATATCTGCATTTATTGCCATCATTCTATCATTTGATACAGCTGTTCCTATGTTGATAGAAGCGAATCTTCCCGGCTCCATTACTCTTTTGACTTCTTTAAGAACACTTTGAATTTGGTATAGATATTTTGAATATGCTTGTTTTGAACTTAATCCATTATCTCCATACTTTTTAAGGTTCCAATAGGGGGGAGATGTAACAACAAACTGAATGGAACCAGATTCAACTTCTGGCATAAAAATTGAATCACCTATAATCAAAGTATGTTTAGTCAATCTAATCATATGTCAACCTCTCACAACTATAAAAATCCATTAAATGTTAATCAATTCTCGCTTTATCTTTGATTTATTCGGCTTATTATAACAAAATCGACAAAACTGAATTAGAGGTAATAGAATTGATGTATCAAAAGTTGAATTTCAAAAATAAAGATTGCAGGAATCAGTTCATCTTTTTAGATAAATATAATTGGTAGCTCTTGATCAATTGAGGCTATTCATTATGATACATTCGTTGGTAATTGATGATTTACAAACCATAATTTCAAAAAGTAGGGGTACAAAATATGTTGAAGCCCGGTATCAGTCTAGAATTACAAATGAAGTAAATTTTAGTAATGGAGAACTTGAAATAATCCGCAGTGTTCTAAATTCTGGCTGTGGGTTTAGAGTTTTGGTTGAGGGATGCTGGGGTTTTAGCAGTACAAACGATCTTTCAAAGAAGGCGTTAAGAGACTCTCTTTCCGAAGCAATATCCGTAGCAAAAGTACTCGCTGAGACAAAAAAAAATAAGGTAGCGGGACTTGCAGCATATAAGATTGTTAGAGGTCTTTTTAAAACGAAAGCAAAAGGAGATCTTGCCAGCATTGACATTGAACAGAAAGTAAAAATTGCAAAAGAAGCAGAATCCCAGGCTAGAAAGTATACTCCATGACATAAAAGTTGCATCTTGTATTTATCATGAGATTTTAGACCATAAAATCATAGTTAATAGCGATGGCACCGAAGTAGAAATTTATGATTCTAAACCTGAATTTAATGTTATGTCAGTAGCCCGTACAGGGAGTGAAAGCGTAACAACATCGGAAGGAATCGGTATAACAGGGGGATGGGAAGATTTGTTCTTTAAAAGAGATCACCTTGGGTATGCTAATTTAGCATCAGAAAAAGCAATCAAGTTACTTGAAGCGAAGCATGTGTCTGGTGAAAGGACAACGATTGTTTTAGAGCCTGGGATGGTGGGTTTAATATCGCATGAGGCTATAGGTCACATGGTAGAAGCTGATTTCGTTCTGTCAGGCTCGATGGTAAAAGACAAGATCGGAACAAAAAGTCGCAAGCGAACTGGTTACTTTGATAGATAGCGGACAACAGAATATTGCTTCAAATGGAGCAGGAACGATCACAGTGGATGATGAAGGAGTCATAGCAGGCAGAACTGTTATTATTGAAGAAGGGTATACTAAAGTCTTTTTTACATAACCGTGAAACTGCATTAATGTTCGATGTTCCGAACCAACTGGCAATGCTCGTGCATTTGAGTATAATGATGAACTGCTAATTCGAATGAGAAACACCTTCATTGAACCTGGACATGATAAATTTGATGATATTGTGAAGGAAACAAGACATGGCTATCTAATAAAAGGTCGCTAGAAATGGTCAGGCTGATGCGAATGGGGAATTTATGTTTGGATCTCAAGAAGCATATTTGATTGAAAATGGTGAACTAAAGGAACTGCTAAAGGTGCTAGTATTTCTGGTAGTGCTTTTGATGTATTGCAATCCGTGGACATGGTTGGAAAGGATTTCGATTATGACATAGGAACAGGATACTGTGGTAAATTTCAGCCAGCAAAAGTTGATGGTGGTGGACCACATCTCCGATGCAACGCGATTATCGGAGGTTTGCAGTAGGAAAATTGGAAGAAATTTGCAGTTTTGCAGTAAGGGAAGCAGAAAAGAGAGGGGCTGAATATACAGAAGATATATGGAGCAGAAATAAGGAATCAGAAGTCTTTATTGAGAATAATGATCTAAAACAGTCAAAGTCTCATAAGAGTAGTGGATTGGGAATCAGAGTATTTGTAAATGGTTCGTTAGGTTTTTCATCGGTTAATATTCTAGAAAGGGAGCATATTCAGCGACGCAGTTACACAGGCTATTAAACTTGCCAGAGTGACCCATACAGATAAATTCAATTCGATGCCTGATAAAACGGAGATTAAATTGCTTAAATGGTATCTATGATAGAAAGGCAGAATCTTTCAACACATCTGATGCAACTAAAAATGGCATCAGATATGTTAGTTGCGGCAAAATCTTTTGACGAGAGAGTAAGTGTAGATAGCGGTAATTTTACAAGTTCTGTAATGACTCATGCATTATTGAATTCCAATGGAATAAGAGTAAATGAGACAATCAGTTCTTTTTCTTGGTCATTATGGGTATGGCAATTAATGGTAAAGAAATTTCTAACTTTGATTTTCAATTTGGTGCTACTCACCATGTTAAAGATATTGATGTATTGTCAACAGGCAGGGAATTTGCTAAGCAGTTGTAAATTCATTTGGATCAAGAAAAATCGAGAGTTTTAAGGGAGAAATGCTCCTAACTCCTTCAGCAGCAACTGAATTGATACAGGATGTAATTTCATATTCGATTAATTCCCACATCAGTGCAAAAGGGAGCGAGTAAATTCGAAGGGAAAGATTGGAAAGTCCGTTTCTTCAGATTTACTAACCTTGAAGACGATGGTGTAAATATAAATGGTTTAGGATCTTCAAGTTTTGATAGGGAAGGTATACCTCATAGATACAATATAATAATCGAAAAAGGGATTTTGAAGAAATTTATCTACAATACCTATACTGCCAATAAAGAGAATACAGAAAGTACTGGCAATGCAGGAGGTTCCCCAAATACACCGCCTATGGTATCAACTACTAATATTGTAATCAAATCAGGAAAATCAAAATTGGAGAATCTAATGTCCGAAATGGACAAAGGTATTATGATAAATAGATTTTCTGGAAATGTGAATCCTGTAAATGGGGATTTTTCAGGTGTGGTAAAAGGTGGACAATACATTAGAGAATGGAAATATTGAATATGCTGTAAAAGAGGTAATGGTAGCAGGCAATGTTTTTGATGCATTAAATGATCTTACAGGTATTTCAAAAGAACAGAAAGGTTCTTGCAGACTCCATTCTTCCTTATTTGCGGTTTGACAATATATCATTTCACTGCAGGATTAAGTGTGTAGTACAACTGCAAAATATGATATTGCAGTTGTAGGTGGTGGTCCTGCAGGACTCTCTAGCTGCATATACAAGCCTCAAATCTTAGAAGCAAAGTAATTTTATTTGAAAAAGATGAATTCGATTGCCCATAATATCAGAACTAGTGGCGTAACATGGATAGAGGAAATTGAAAAATTTGGAATTTCTAAAGAACATTACAACCCTATAAACAATTATTATTTCATATCACCTTCTAACGAAGTTATTATCCGAGGAAATACTGCAAAATCATGTGTGTTGAATATTCGAAGCGACATATCAACTTCTTGCGTTCTTGGCAGCAGAGGCAGGTTCAGAAATTATGGTAAGGAGCAATGTTACTAATGTGGTAACAATTCCAAAAATCGAACGTTGGATTAAAAGTAAGCACTCCAAAAGGAGATATGGCAATAGATTGTAAATTATGATTGATGCAAGCGGCTTTCACTAGTTCTATTGCTCGAAGATTGGGAATAGTTAATGAATGGAAACGATATGGAATCGGAGCCGAATACGAGTGCTATTGTGAAAATATAGATACTGAAACATGGATACTCATGGTAGGACGGCAGTATTCTGACGCTGGCTATGCATGGGTTTTTCCAGTATCAAAAAATAGGGTAAGAATTGGAGTTGGTATTGGTAGACCAGAATCTAATGCAGATCCAATGCAAAAGTTAAATTCAATAATGGAAAAGAAATTGAAACCGTTAGACAAAATGGGTAAAATTCAGCCAATTGAGCTTCATTATGGCTTTATTCCAAATGAAGGTCTTCGAAGATCTACTGTTTCTGATGGATTGATCATTGGTTGGAGATTCAGCAGGCCAGACTAATCCTCTAGTATCTAGAAGGAATTAGATATGCCATAGAATTCGGCAGACTGGCTGGCGAAATTGGAGCCAAGTCTCTTCCAAGGAATTCTGAGAAAGCATCTCTTTTAGATTACGAAAGAGTATGGAGAAAAAGGATAGAATCAAAAATCAATGCAGCGTCTAAGATTCAAGCCAGATGGATTGGACTTTCAGATGAGGAATGGGATAAAGAGATTGAGATACTTAGGGATATGTCTCCAGAGGAGTTTTTGGATTTTATCAAAGCAGAGTTTACAGTTAGCAAGATGTTAAGACTTGCATTAAATCATCCAAAACTAGCTGGCTAGCCAATTGTTCAATATGATTTTGGAACGTTAAAGCAAGATTTTTATATCTTTCATAAATCAGCAGGTTATGCCTTGGCTGAGGGAGACCATTGCGCAATTCACTCCAATTGTGTACATGTTCGGTTTTGGTATACTGGCTGGGTGTTCCGGCGTTAATTTTATCTAGATTGATTTCCCCACGACGACGATACAATCCAGTCAAATTTCTTCCAATGGAATGTGGCCAGATGCCCAACTGGTGAAGGCCGTTCTCACTTTATGATGCAATACTATGCTTACATTTTGATGTTTGTTGTATTTGATGTCATGTCAATTTTCCTTTATAGTTGGGCAACATCTCTGTTTTCAATTCCGAGAAGTGCAACCCTTCCGATTATGGCATTCTTAGGAATAATGTTCTCCTGCTATGGGTTACGCATTATATTTGCGGGGAAGAAAGGGATTTGGTAAGTAGTATCTTTCGCTAACAAGTATTAAATATCAAAACTGTGAACAAATAGATGAAAGGAAAGGCAATGATCAAGGACCTTATTAATCCTACTAACTTCAATATCATGGTAAGCAAGTTAGGTGATGTACTCGTAAAGGCATTAGACAAGCCGTTGGGCTTATGCTATCAACTGGGGAAGAATCTGGTCATTATGGCCTGTACATCTTGAAACTGCATGCTGTAGTGTAGAATTTGGAGCAGCTTCAGGTCCTAGATATGATGTCGAAAGATTTGGAATTATCGAAGCATTCGGTTCATTAAGACAGTGCGACTTGATTGTTGTGCAGGGAACGGTTAACAGAAAAATGGCACCGAGATTAAGAATGGTCTATGATCAGATGCCTGAACCAAAGTATGTAATTGCGATGGGCGCATGTGCAATTACTGGCGGTTTGTACGTTGACTCATACAACGTACTTCCGGGAGTTGATGGAATTATACCCAGTAGATGTATATGTCCCAGGGTGTCCTCCTCGGCCTGAAACATTGATCCAAGGCACAATACTGCTACAAGAAAAGATCAAAAGGTCGAAGATCAAATAACAATGGGTCAAGATCCAAAAAATAAACCAGCCGATTCAGCGATTTCAGAACCACCATCTCCATCAGCAAAACCTACCGCTCCAGCAATAAAGAAAGAACCTGAACCTCCAGCCTTTGAAAAGGGGCTTATTTCCGAGATAGTTTCCCAATTTGGAGAGGATAAAATCAAGGTTGCTTACATTCGACCTCTACGTATGAAAATTAATGTGGATCCAGCGATGATAATTGAAGTTGCAACTTTTATTCGTAATAATTTGGGCTTTGATCATGTCGAATCTGTTGCAGGCACTGATTATCCAAAGGATAATCAAATTGAAGTTATTTATAGTCTAGGCTCGTATTCACGGGATGATTTAGGCAGCACATATTCTTGCTCTGACAACACGAACCTATCGCGATGATGCACGATTACCAACATTAATTAATGTATACAAAAGTGTGGAATACCATGAGAGGGAAACTTTTGAGATGCTTGGAGTGTACTTTGAAGGTCATCCAAGAAACGACCGGTTATTGTTACCAGAAGATTGGGCCGATATTCCGCCGTTAAGAAAGGAATTTAGAATCAAGGGAAGATAATGAAGGTGAAATAATAAAATGGAAAAAAATCTCCAAGGTCAAATTGATGATTCAACTAAATTAGGGATGCAGATTGTAAAAGAATCTGAGGACGACCGTTTAATGACGCTAAGTGTTGGACCTCAACATCCAGGTTCTGGACACTTTAGATTCGTAATTGCAGTTGATGGTGACTACATTGTTCATTGTGATCCTGATCCCGGTTATGTACATCGTGGAGAAGAGAAAATGTGCGAATACCGTAATTTCATCCAAAATATACCTCACCTTGAACGTCCTGTTATTCACGATTCTGCTAACATTACATATTCATATAGCCTAGCAGTCGAAGAACTAGTAGGGATTCAAGTCCCTAGAAGAGGTCAGTTTATCAGAGCGATCGCATCAGAACTTGATCGTCAGGTCTATACTTTATACTGGCTTGCAATCTATGGAATTTTTCTTGGTCATTCTACCATGTTTATGTGGCCTACAGGAGATAGAGAATTATTTATCGATTTATTGGATGCTTTGACTGGTGCAAGAGTAACCCACGCGTTTAATATACCTGGAGGTGTACGAAATGATATACCATACGGTTTTAAGGATAAATGTTTAAGACATATTGCATATTTTGAAAAACGGTTAAAGGAATATGAAGACATTTTCTACAATAACCCCTTATGAGACAAAGGACTGAGGGTGTAGGAATTCTTACCAAGGAAGACGCAATTAAGCTGGGTGTCACAGGCTCTGTGTTGCGGGCTTCTGGAGTTCCATATCGATATACGAAAGGCGGAACCATATGACATTTATAACGAGATCGATTTCAAGGTTCAATACATGAAAAGTGGCGATTCCTTTGCAAGAGCATATGTTCCACTTTTGGATATGAGAGAATCATGCCAGATTATGAGACAGTTGCTTGACAAAATGCCTGATTCTGGAGAAGTTCGAGCAAAGCTACAGCCAACTCCAAAGGGGCCACCGGGTGAGGCCTATAGAAGGGTAGAATCGGGTAGAGGTGCTCTTGGTTATTACATTGTTAGTGACGGTACTCCAAAACCTTATAGAGTAAAGATATCTGTGGGCTCTTTTAGAAATATTGATAGCATTACCTCATCTACTAGTCGGCGCAAAATTGGGTGACATGCCCTCTATTTATTGGTCCTTGAATTATTGGCCAGTGGAGGCTGACAGATAATAACATGGCAACAGCTCCACAGGGATTCCGTTTCGGAAATTTTATCGCTAGTCTTATTTGGCTAATCTTCTGGATTCTGATTATTGTAGCACTTGTGGCCTTGCCTGATGATTTTCATAGTGCTTTTCTATGTACCGCTTCCGCCTGTAAACGGAGAGGTTCTTACACCATACCTATTTCTATCCATGATAGTGGATCCTACTCGTACTCTGCCAATTCATCAAATTTATAATCCACACTGAGTTATTTAGGGTAGCAGTATTTCCTGGCTTTTCATTTGCAGCATTGTTTGCAGCAGTTACAATTTTCGTTGAACGCAAATTCCTAGCTAAAGATGCAGCTGAGAGTTGGTCCCCTTTATTGTGGTAAAATTGAAGGAATTTTGCAGCTAGCTGCCAGATGGTCTGAAGCTAATTTCAAAAGAGATTATTATTCCGTCAGGAGCTGACAAACCAATTTTCTGGACTGCTCCTATTGCATTTGTTGCAACAGCAGCTGCAGTGGTTGCATTGATACCTGTAGCACCTGGTTGGGTAGCTGCAAATGTTAGATGTTGGTCTTATTGCAGTATTTGCAATATTTGGATTCTTCCCATTAATTGCATTACTGTTTTCATGGGCAAGCAATAGCAAATATCCATTCCTTGGCGGATTGCGCGCATTGCATCAGATGATAGCTTTTGAAATTCCTTTCTTTCTTTCTGGACTTTCTGTTGTAATTTTAGCTGGCTCACTTAATCTAACAAACATTGTAAATGCACAACACCCATTCTGGTTCATTTTCTTTCTTCCAATCAGCGCATTTGTGTTCTTTATTTCTTCATTGGCAGAACTTGAAAGAATTCCATTTGACTTACCAGAAGCAGAAAGTGAAATCGTCGCAGGCTGGCTTACTGAAACCTCAGGTATGATTTATGGCCTAATACAGCTTGGCTCATACGTAAAAGTATATGCATTGTCTGCACTCTTTGTAGTATTATTCCTTGGTGGATGGGCAGGACCTCAAATCTTTCCAAAGGAACTCGGGCCTTCTAATACAACGATACCACTGCTACAGTTGCTGACGCTCCAAGGTATTTACAATTCTATCACTGTCAACGCAATCTTTTGGTTTACACTAAAGACATTTGGTATAATCATGCTAATGCTACTCCCAAGAGGTATAAATCCCAGAATTAGAATAGATATCCTACTCCATACAGGCTGGTACAAACTGATAGTCTTGACGTTCATAAAATGTTTATAGCACTAGCTTTAATTTATGGAGGTATATTAGGACCAGGAGGATTGTTAACAGCGCATTGAAATTTATTATCATCATCAGCAGGTGGAATGATCAAGGCAATAGAATCAGGTTCAAAGCATCTCATAATCAAAAGATTTACTTTCCGATATCCAGAACAAAAGCTCAAGTTTGTTGGAGATGGATATCAGTTTGATCCAAAGCGTGGAGTTGGTATTGCTGGAATACGTGGTAGACATATTCTATTCCATGATAAATGTACAGGATGTCAGCTATGTGCAATTGCGTGTGAAGGTATTGCAGAAGCAATTGGTATGGTAAAAGTGGATGAGCAGTGGAAACACAATAAGAAATCTATTATGCCCCAAATTGACTATGGAAAATGTGTATTTTGTGGTTTATGCGTTGATGCCTGTCCATTCTATGCATTGTACATGACAAATGATTATGAACTCTCTTCATTTACTAAGGAGCATTTGATATATACTCCCGCACAATTGGCAGTCAAGCCAAAATATGATGGGGATGTCGAATTAAAAATAGATGATATGGGTGCAACACATCATGGCTGATCCAGTATTTATTGGTGTAGCAGTGTTAACTGTAGGTTCAGCAATAGTCTCGCTGGAAAGCCGCGAACTGATTTATGGTGCAATTGCTCTTGCGGTTTCTATGATGGGGATTGCAGGATTTTTTCTTCTTTTAGATTCGCCATTTGTTGCAATGTTTCAGATTGCAGTTTATGTTGGTGCGGTTGCAGTTTTAGTCATCTTTACAGTTATGCTCGTCAGAACTCAAGCTCTCTTTAGTACAAAAGAAGACAAAGGACGAAAATCTGCTGGCATTATTCTTATGATAATCTTCATAGTTAGCATAGGAGCTGTGTTTCTAGTATCTGGTCTTAACAGCCAAGACATTTGATAATTCTAAATCTCAAGCCATTGACTTTACTGCAATAGGTCAACAGATGCTGACCTATTACTCACCAGCCTTGATTGCATTGGCCTTAACACTGGCTGGTGCTGTAATAGGAGCGCTAGCGCTGGCTCGCAGGGAGGAAATAGAGCAAAAAAATGAATGAACTGATTGATTATGTTATAGTATCTTTGGTTCTTGTTGCGATTGGTATTTATGGTCTTGTTGTCAAACGTAACGCTGTACGCATGCTCTTTTCCCTCGAAATAATTGCGAATGCAGCAAATCTGAACTTAATCGCATTTTCACGGAATCTATCTAATGCGCAGGGGCAAGTATTTGCACTATTTTCTATTGCTATTGCAGCTGCAGAAGTAGCAGTAGGACTTGGTATTATCATTATAGCATATAGACTATACAAAGAGATCGATGTCGAAGAATTTAAAAGTATGCGGGGCTAGAGATATAAAAAATGGCAGAATCATCGTTTTTCTTGCTAGCAGCAGACCTTTCTACCTCTTCTTCTGTCACCTGTCGTCTATATTTTGGGTAGAAAAAAAACTGGCGTTAATACTGTAACATGGTTTTCCTTTGGCGTTTTAGCTATATCGACCGGCATGCTCTTTATTCCTGCACTGATGTTGAACGGAGGTGGACAGTCGGCTTATGCTGAGAGTTACCCTTGGAGTCAATTTGGGAATTTTGGTCTCAGATTGGATGGTCTGAGCCTTCCGTTTGCTCTGATAATTTACATATTATGTACTGTTCTAGCGCTTTATTCAAAGCCCTACATGATACATAAAATCATGGAGGACGCACATGAACGCTTTGGAGGTAGTAGCGATAGTCTTTCACAAGGAGGTCAAGGTTATACTGATGACAATCATTCCTCTAGTACAACCACAAATATCAATACTGGCGTTTCACATACAACATCAATTGTTGATACAACGCAATATGTAAACAATCAGTTGGGACTCTACTTTGCACTCTACATGACATTTTCAATGGGTATGCTTGGTACCGTACTTGCAACCAATCTTATTGAATTTTTTGTCTTCTTTGAATTGATGCTTGTTCCATCATTCTTTCTGATAGCATTCTACGGTTATGGTGCGAGGCTAAGAATTGCTCTTATGTTCTTCTTTTGGACCCATGTGGGTGCTGTTGTATTGTTGCTCGGCTTACTAGCAATGGGATTCTTTGCAGGAGGTTTTGATTACACTACAGTCAAAGCTAATGCGACAAAAATTCCTACACAGTGGTTGTCAATTATTGTATTTGCTCTAGTAGTGGGACTTGGGGTAAAATTAGCAGCATTTCTCTTACATATCTGGCTACCATATGCTCATGCAGAAGCTCCTACTCCTGTTTCAGCTCTGCTTTCACCGGCAATGATCGGCATTGGAGCATACGGTTTGCTGAGGTTATGGTTGGAGTTACTAACAGGAAGCTATGCCCAGTATAGTCTTTACATCAACATGTGGGGGCTTGCCACTATGATTTATGGTGGAGCAATGGCATTGATGCAAGACGATATCAAGCGAGTTCTTGCTTATTCTAGCATCAGCCAGATGGGTTACATTTTGTTTGGTATAGGTTCTGAAAGCATCCTTGGCATTACTGGCGGAACTTTGATGTATGTTACCCATGGTCTTGGCAAAGCAATACTCTTCATGATGGCTGGCTCAATTATCCTACAGACTGGCACGAGAAGCATGTCAAAATTAGGCGGACTGGCTGGCAAAATGCCTTATACTGCAGTCATAGCAATGATTGGAGCTCTGACAATTATCGGTATCCCTCCAACCAGTGGTTTTATGGCAGAATGGATCCTCTTCAATGGGGTTTTGCAAACGGGCGTTCACGACGGAAATTCCTTAAGAGTTGCAATATTTGGATTTGGTATTTTAACTACTGTATTATCGTCTGCATACATTCTCTGGATGTACGGACGTATATTCTTTGGCAAGATTCCAGAAGAGCTGGTTCACGTCAAAGATTCAAGCAGATATATTACCGTAACAATGGCTGCCCTTGCAGCACTTACGCTTATTATCGGAGTATATCCAAATCCCCTCCTCAATCCTATTACAGGATATATTCAACAAATATTTGCAAATACTCCTGCAGTGTTACCATTACCAGCGGTAGGACACGGCGGAGATAGCGGAGGAATGCAAGTTCATAAAAATATCGTCCCAACTACACATGAATTTGGCAATAATGTACACAATTATAATATAGGTATAATTAAAATAGCAAATACTTCGAAAGGAGCGCTACTGAAGTAAAAATATGTTGGATGAAAGAAGGTTGGTGAGCTAAAATAGTCGAAATAACAGGGTTTGAGGGAATCGCGATAAACGCTTGGTTAGTATGGGTTCTGCCGTTTATTGGTGCGGCTATAATTGCAGGAGTTGCTCGAGCAGGCAATAGGAGAAGGGACTATGCGGCAGTTGGTTTTGCGCTTGCAAGCGCAATTTCAGCTACAACTTTAATTCCATTAGCACTTTCCGGCAGTGAAATACATAGTCAAATAAATTGGATATCTGTAGTTAACGTGAAAGCTGGCGTCTTGGCCGATCCGTTGGCTATAGTAATGACCAATTTGGTTGCTTGGATCTCATTTCTCATCTTTGTATACTCAACAGGCTATATGCATGGTGACAGAGACCTGACACGATACTGGTTCTTTATGTTATTCTTCATTGGATTTATGCAGCTGATTGTGTTATCGGATAACCTGCTTATGGTCTTCTTTGGTTGGGAGGGTGTGGGTTTTGCATCTTATGCCCTGATCGGCTTCTGGTATTATAACAAGAAGAAAGACTTTGTAGGAAAGATAGGGGATAGAGCATGGGGGATTGCAATGTGGGCTTCTCCAACTCATGCTGGAATGAAGGCATTCCTAATGACAAGGGCAGGAGATACAATGATGTTAGCTGGCATGTTTCTCATCTTTATTTACTCGGGAACTTTTGGTTTCAGGGAATTGCTTCAAAACCAGACATGGGCAGCACAAATGGCCCATCAGAACTTGCTTGTTCCAGCTGCAGTATTGTTGTTCGGTGGTGCAGTTGGAAAGTCTGCTCAGTTTCCTCTAAATGAATGGCTTTTAGAAGCTATGACCGGTCCCACTCCGGTTTCAGCACTTATTCATGCTGCAACTATGGTCAAAGCTGGTGTATTTCTAGTTGCACGTATTGGTCCGTTATTCTTTGCTCTTGCTGCATTTGGAGTATCTCAGTTCTTTGAAGTAGTTGCATGGGTCGGTGCTATTACCGCATTTTTGCTTGCAAGCCAGGCTCTAGTTAATCCAGAGATCAAAAAAGTACTTGCATATTCAACCGGTTCCCAGATCGGTTACATGATGATGGGTCTTGGCATAGCAGGGCTGTCAGTAAATTTTGTTGACGGCTATAGTGCAGGTTTCTTTCATCTGATGAGCCATGCAATGTTTAAGGCATCGCTCTTCATGGGTGCAGGGGCTCTGCTTCATACTGTGGGATCTAGATTCATGACTGATATGGGTGGTCTTCATAAAAATATGCGAAAGACCTATATCTTTATGCTGCTTGCAGGCCTTTCACTAGCAGGGGCTCCCTTGGTCACCTCTGGTTTCTGGAGTAAGGATGCAATATTTGCGAGCCGTATTAGAGTCAGGTTACGTTCATACATGGCCATTATTTGGAATGGCAGTTGTTGTTGCAGTAATGACGGCCTTTTACACATTTAGAATGATTGGCATGGCGTTCTTTGGCAAGAAAAGCAAACACCTTGAAGAAATGGAACACAGAGGTCACCATCTACACGAAGTGGGTGCTAATATGTGGGTGCCATTTGCAGTGCTTGCAGTAGCAACCATAGCAATAGGAATAATTGGCTTTAGCTTTGGAGCTCAGATTACCCATCTACTTGGTGGATATCTTGCACATTACTTTGGTATTGGAAAGGAATCAGCCTCTCCAGAAATTCATATCCTTCCAGAAGGAGGGAAGACATTCTTTGGTCTTAATCCAATAGGCAGCAGCAGCATCATTTGGATCCTTTGCAATAGGCGGTATTCTGGGATATGTATTTTACATTGCAAGAAAGGCAGATCCAGAGATTATCTCGAGAAATATTGTGACAAGGGCAATTTGGAAGTTCCTTTACAACCGATGGTATCTTAATTCTGCACTGTATTGGGGATGTGTAATTGGGCCATTGGCAATTTACCGTATAATTTGGAGATATTTTGAGAGCACTGTAATCGATGGAATTAGCCCTGCATTCCAATATACCATGGCATATTTCTCCAAGGTCGTCAGATCCGGACAAACCGGTGTAACTCAAACATATTTATTTGTATTTGGAGTGGGCATTATGATAATCATAATGCTCATGTTGTTATAGGGGAAAAGGAGTTTAAAGAAAAATGGTAGAACTAATTTCGACTCCACTCCTTGTTACTTTAATACTAGGAGTTGCAGGACTTGTAATTCCAGTAATAGACGCCATCAAAAAAGAAAGGGGCTCTAATAACCGTCTGTATAGTGGAATTGCATTTGGTGCATTAATTGTTACAATAGGAATTGTAATTTTCCGCGTATTATTTGGTGAAGTGACACCTGCTGTTCTATTTAGCAAAGGCGTTATAGCAGATGATCTCTTCGGTTCGTTCTTTGCGATTTCCCTGCTGATAGTCTCGATTATGGTAGCTGCGTCTTCATGGAATTACATGAGAGGCAGAGTAAATCCTGCTCCATATTATTCGCTTATATTGCTATCGAGCATAGGCATGGTACTTATTGGTTATTCAACCGATCTTGTAATGCTGCTAGTTGCATGGGAATTGATGTCTATTCCTACCTATGCTTTGGCAGCATTTTCCAAACGCGATCCTATCTCAAACGAGGCAGCTATAAAATACTTTATGTTCGGTGCACTATCTTCTGCAATTCTAGTTTTTGCCATCGGCCTTGTTTATGGCATTACTGGGACAACCAACATAGGCGCATCGATCCACGCAATGGCCAGTCTTCAGAAAGATCTTGTTCCAGTAGGTCTCATTGCAATCGCATTATTTATTGCTGGCTTTGGATTCAAAATGGGCCTTGTACCATTCCACATGTGGCTGCCAGATGCGTATGAGGGCGCTCCTACTACAATTGGAGCCCTTCTAGCAGCAGGTACCAAGAAGGCTGGATTTGCTGCATTCTTACGTGTAATTGTACTTGGAATGTTTGTATTACACGTTGATTGGACAATGACTCTTGCTATAATTGCTGTCTTTACAATGACCCTCGGCAACTTAGGTGCGTTAATACAAAAAAGCGTTCCAAGAATTCTTGCATACTCTAGTATTGCTCAGGCTGGTTACATTTTGATAGGTATAGCCATTGCTCCTTATTCTAACCAAGCTCTAAGTGGATCGCTATTTCATATAATGAATCACGCAGTAATGAAATCTGCTGGCTTCATAGCTGCAGCAGCCGTTGCAACTGCGCTTGCTAGTTATAGTCTAGAGAAATATAGGGGCATTGGTCGCAGAATGCCTATCACTGCTATTGCATTCACAATTTCTTTACTTGCGCTTGCTGGCGTCCCACCTCTCAATGGTTTCTGGAGTAAACTGGTTTTATTTGGTGCTGCAATTAACAGCGGTCCAATGGTGACATGGGGACCATATCTTGCAATTGCCGGCGTGCTTAACAGTGCTCTTTCATGGGATATTATGCATTTATCATTAGAAAGATGTACATGGAAGAAGGGCCAGATATGAGTAAAGTTAAAGAACCGAAAGCGATGGTTGCGGTATTAGTATTTGCAATGGTATTTATGGTAGGTTTTGGTATCTGGCATGCTCCAATACTGGAGTTTGCATCAAAAGCAGTATTGCCTAACATGTCATCTGAATAATGTAGTT
Source organism: uncultured Nitrososphaeraceae archaeon (assembly GCA_963825865.1). Taxonomy (GTDB): domain Archaea; phylum Thermoproteota; class Nitrososphaeria; order Nitrososphaerales; family Nitrososphaeraceae; genus CAWGVG01. The sequence continues at coordinate 32,158 of CAWGVG010000010.1, forward strand.
CCTACAACATCGAATCATCTGAATAATGTAGTTCCTACAACATCGAATCATCTGAATAATGTAGTTCCTACAACATCGAATCATCTGAATAATGTAGTTCCTACAATATCCAGTGCTTCTTGACTTAATGAATGATACCATGAGTAGTAATATCATTCATAACTTCGACACCAGAAGCTACAATAGTATATGTGTTTCCAGAACATAACCAACACTGAACCCAAGAAATACCCTAGACATGAGCACATTAGAGCACAATAAGAACAAACAACAAGGGTTTTCACAGGGCATCAAAAGGTTATTTCCAAAGATGCTACTTGTATTAGGGGCCATAGCACATGTTAGCGTTAAACTTTTACTATGTGGTAATAGATGTCACAGATATAGCAAGTCGGCGACTTGCTTTGGCACGCAATTTTTAAATGCATATTTTAAAAACACACATTGGCAGCAATGGATAAAAGAATCAAAATTCAAAACTGGACTGAAGACAAATCTGTTAGATGTTCTAGGTGTTTTTTCGATACACTATCTCTTATCTTTCGTAGCTCATTAATAGCCTTAAAGAATATGACAGATAAAGCTTTTCCATTCTATCAACGAATTCTTTAGACTGATCATTTTTCTTTACCAGTATATTAAAAAGTCTGTCTTCATTATTCCAATCGATTAAATCATCATGAATTTGATAGGCAATTCCAAGCAAATTACCAAAGGTTGACATTGCGCGGATCTCATCCTCTTCTCCTTCCCCTAGTATTGCACCCACTTTCGCAGATGTCTCAAAGAGTGAGGCAGTTTTATGTTCAAGAACTTTGATATAATCATCCTCTCTAATTTTAGGGTCTTCAGCCAGTTTAATTTCCATCATCTCACCTTCGCTCATTTTTATTGCAGCATTAGAAAGTTCGCTTGAAACACGCGGGTTATTCAACTTAGAGCCGATATTGAGAATAATACCTAGAACGAAATCGGCAGTAAGAATACTATTATTATACCCATATTTTACATGAAAAGAAGGTTTACCACGTCGAAGATTTTCTTCGTCTATAATATCATCATGAATCACAGATTCTGTATGCAAAAGTTCTATAGCAGAAGCAGCCATAAATGTATCTTCGCCAAGTTTTGAAGAGTTAGCTTTTCCTACCTTTGCACTTTCGGCAGAGAGTACCAGGATAAGCGGTCTAATGCGTTTACCTCCATCGCATGCATATCTTAATGGTCCATAAAACTCTGACCAAGAATAAAGATCTGAGTTCACGCTTAAGTGCATCATTAATTTTTGACAAGTATTCGCTAAATTGTTCTATCAAAGGATTGGCTTCCAGGTTTCTTATATTCAAAGATCTGTTCTTGCCTATGGTTCTTTTGAAATACTGAGCATATTAATGCTTTACCAAACGAATGACAATTCTAAAATATTGCAGATATTTTTTCCATGAAGGATTGCTCCGGCCGGGATTTGAACCCGGGATTTGCGACTCGAAAGGCCACAATGCTTGACCGGATTATGCAGCTGTTTTCGTTGTTATCAGCTACTACACCACCGGAGCGCTTCGTAAAAGTTGGAATTCATTTCACATAAAATCTTTTCTTGTCTGATTAAGAATTTTTGCATTTTCAATTCTACAGATTATTATTGCAAATTCTATGTATATGCCTCATAGTATTAATGGTTCTTGATTAAATATTGAGTTTCTTCTCTTGCTTTGCTTGCATCAATCTCTTAAAGAGAGTGAGTTGTAACCATCTTTCATAGATTACTCATGATAGCAACAACAACAACAATCAACAACAACTTTAATAATAACATATTGGACATGAGTTTCTGTCTTTCTTGCTCGATGGAGAGTATATCCTTATCATTTCAGAAAATCTGTGAGTATATTAGTTGGCCAATGTGAATGTAATCAATCATAACCATTAATCACTGTCGAATGTAATTCTAAAATGAATTAAAAATTGCATCATTAATTTATATATAATCATATACTAGTGCTAACATGCTTTATGTTCATAACAATAATAAAATTCCATTTTAATTCTAAATTCTATTAATTTCATTATCTCGGATTCATAGACCTTACACAAGCTTTTTCTATAAGTGATTCTACTTTTCAGCTATATGGTTAATCATAATCTCCTTGAAAGGATCGACTTTGAAATTGAAAGACGTAGTGTACTAAAACATGCATTTTATCAGATGTGGTCAGAAGGAAAACTGACTGTAGATCACCTACAAGGTTATTCAAAAGAATATTTCCAATTAGTAAAAGCCGTTCCTAAGTTTGTAGAAAATATTTCATCCCTTACTACAGATCCTTCACTAAAGATGGCTGTTAATCAAAACTTGAGGGAAGAATCTGAACATATTGAGCCATGGATCAAATTTTCAGCTGCTATGGGTGTTTCAAGGAATGAATTAACAAATTACATTACTACTGAGAAGACAAATGATGCTATTTTTGCTTTAACTCATATTACGACATTATCATTAGAAGAAGCAGTAGCGGCTATGTATGCATATGAGGTAGAACTGCCAAAGATCAGCAGATTAAAAATTGAAGGTTTGACGAAATTCTATGGCATGAATAGTAGTACCGATGCTACAAGTTACTTTGAAATTCATGAAGAAGTAGATGTAAGACATGCTTCACTCTGGAGAAATATTCTGCAAAACATTCCTGCAGGAAATGAGGAACCTTCATTTAATGCAGCTGGTGTATCACTGGATGCGCAGAACAAACTATTAGATTCTGTGCAGGAAAAGTACGTCGGAATACATACTATTAACTAACAGAATTGATCTCGAAACCTTTATACCTTTTCCCTTATCGATTTTTATCTGCGGGCCCATAGCTCAGCCTGGTAGAGCGACCGGCTCATAACCGGTCGGGCAGGGGTTCAAACCCCCTTGGGCCCACTCCAATCTTGTCCCTTTATTTAGGCCCACATTGCAATATTATATGAATAAACGCATTGGCTGTAATTGAAGTAGAACAACAATGTCATCAAAATCAAGACCCATTATCAGTTTTCATGTATGCTCTAAAAGCTTCAGAGACTAGAAGACAATGGCCACGTAGATTTAAGGTATTCTTTGACTTCCTCAAACTCGAGGAACCAATTGAAGAGCAAGCAAAACAATTTCTTATAAATGCTAAGCAAAACCAACAATGGACTCAGGATAATTTACTTCGATTTATGAGTTTTCAACATGAAAGAGTAAGACAAGGCAAAATCTCTGAAGCTACCATTCCAAACTACTACAAGGCTATAAAATTATTTTGCGAAATGAATGACCTAGTATTAAACTGGAAAAAGGTAACTCGTGGAATGCCCAGGGTAAGACAAAGCGGCTAATGATAGGGCTCCCACAATAGAAGAAATTCAGAAGTTAGTGGAATATCCAGACCGTGGAATAAAGCCAATTGTCTGCACCATGGTTTCATCGGGGATTAGAATAGGTGCATGGGAGTACTTGAGATGGAAGCACGTAATTCCCATGACGAATAGTTCAGGTGAAATCATTGCAGCAAAATTAATCGTATACGCTGGTGATAGAGAAGAATACTATACATTTATCACATCTGAGGCTTACAGCTCTTTAAAGGAATGGATGGACTTTCGTGCATCTTATGGGGAAACTATAACAGGAGAATCCTGGTTAATGCGTGATATATGGCAGACTACTAACATAGATTATGGTGCCAAATGGGGTTTAGCAACAAACCCAAAGAAGCTTAAAAGCAGCGGTATAAAACGACTTTTGGAACGTGCCTTATGGGAACAGGGGATTCGTCAACCTCTCAAAGAAGGAATCAAAACGTCACGAATGGAAGGCTCACATGGATTTCGCAAATTCTACAAAAGTCATGCAGAGCAGGTTATGCGCCCAATTAATGTTGAGATAACTATGGGTCATAATATTGGTCTTTCAGCATCATACTATAAACCGACAGAAAACCAGGTCCTAGAAGATTATTTGAAGGCAACTGATTTGCTCACTATCTCCAACGACAAAGTCATACTAAAAAAGGAAGTTGCAGAACTGCAACAAAAGAGTAAGAACAATGAGTATATCATAAGAGGAAAACTACAAGAGAAGGATGAAGAAATGAAGACAATGAAAGAACAAGTTAATACAATGCAATCACAATTACAAACATTGATTTCTACACTTGGAAGTATAAAGGACCAAAATCAGGTTAATCAAACTGCCCAAATGCTTTACAAATCTGGGATATTGAATAACACTTGAGAATACACTGGCATATAATTATTAAATTTTTGAAATCTCCTAACGAGGATCAGAATTGACTTGATAAAAAAACGATTTTCTGTAACGATTGTGATAGGAATTTCAATTGAGTATCCTTTTCTGGCTTACTGATAGCCATAATGTCATTAAATGATCATCGTCCAAACAATCTAGACCGCCAACTTTACCCCCCTCTTCAGCAGATAGCGAAGATGATACTGCAGCGGTGGTATTTTCAAGTCAGAGAAGCCAGTTTGCAGATTACACAACTTGGAAAGGCATTGAGAATAAGACCGGTATTGAACGGGAACATGCCTATGATTTTGTTTTGAAAGAACTTGTGGACAACGCTGTGGACTATATAGAAACTCAACATAATACTACTGCTGCTGATATAACACCAGAAATTCATGTCACTATCAAGAAAACACAACCTCAAGAGAAGTTAATTCGTATAGTGGTTAGTAATTCCAACTATAATACTACTAGCAGTAATAGTAGCAAAGCCACGTTTTCCAAACAGATGCTAAAATCTATCTTCGATTTTGATAGATATCATAGCAGCAAACGCAATCAGTTCAAAATAACAAAAGGTGCATTGGGTGATGCTTTGAAGGAAGTCCTGTGCATTCCTCACGTTCTAGCACATGATAATGAAATAAACAACTGGGATTATCCATTAAAGATATATGCCGCACAAAAAATATTCCAGGTTCACCTTGCTATAGACAGAATTAACCAACTCGTTCATTCAAAAATACGTGATGAAGCCGATGATGACGCAGAGGTTACATACTACGATAATACGAAAATAGAAGTCACTCTGCCGGTATTTGATGGTGGCCAAAATAAAGACGACCTGATAACTAGGCTATATAACTATTTATGTAATTATGCAATCTTTGCAACGCACATAGGATTTTCATTTGAGTATGAAAGCGACCAAGAAGAAGGAATCTTTATAGAATTTCCACAACTCCAGACGATCAATCCAAAATGGAAGAATCACAGCAGCATTCATTATTACAAGCGAAATCAGTTCCATGAATTTATTTTAGGACTGGAAAACAATGACTCGATAATCTATAGCGTATTGTATAAAACATTCAGAGAAGCAAGCAACTTGAGTAAAAGCGAACTTACAGACATGACCGTAGGTAGGTTAAAACACTCTCCTGCTCACATAGTTAGGTTATATGATGAACTGCGAAAGCGCATGAGTGCGCCTGCTCCTCTAACATTGCCATTTGATGTAACTAAGAAAGGTGTTAGAGCACAGGCGTTAAAGCAAAGAGTTGAGCAGCGCTATGGACATTTTTCAGAAATGAAATACAGGTCAGCATCAGGCTCTTGCAGTGAAAGCGGTGGTGACCAATCTCAATTCCCCTTCTTCTTTGAGATCGCAATATTTCATGACGTACAATATCTGCGTGCTAATCTGGCATTCAAACAGGCCCTAAATTGTTCAGCTATACCAAATACTGGCTGGCTTAGATCCTTCCATCCATTGTTATATCTGTAAAAATATGAGCATCCAAGTGTTTTAGTGGCTGGATGTCTCCCTTCATGTTCCTTTATCTTTGTCTTTGGGTCTTCTAGCCACTCGATATACATTTGCTTATTTTCATCAGACATGTAACCTTGAGAAATTTGATCTATCTTTGCCTCTAGTTGGAGTAATTGTATATCGTTTAAGATAATAATCTCATCTATTCCTAATACAGTCCAAGGAATACCGGTTTCGTGAATAGATGGTGAAGAAAATAACGGCTGTTTTTCACATCTGACCTCTAATTTTGAATCCTTGATTGATATCTGCTTATTTGCTATTGGACGTTTAGCCATAAAGATAATGTGGATTCTACCCTTATCCTGATGCCATTCGATCCTAGTCTTTTTAGATAGTTCAATCACATAGTCCCAACTACCACCACCACCACCACCAAACCATTCCTCTACTGCATCATAACCATCAAAGTCAAGTGCAAATGAATAATAACAGCACTCATTTTTAGCTTTTCCATTACCGTTAATTGGTAACATAGTTTTGCCCAGTATAAGAGCAATACCGTTATCATATTCACCCTTCTTAAGTTCTGCTTCAAAATCTACTTTCGTGAAGTCAATCTCATTCCAACCTTTCTGATAAATTCCTTTCTTGGGATAGGTAACAGCCTGAACTATCGGTATATGAGCAGTATATGGCCAATATAATACGGCATTCTGCTCGCTCACGGGTTAGCTTGGTAATAGTAGTATTATTATTATTCTCTACTTCTACCATTTTTCTATGGTGCAACTCCTAGAGAGTAACCATCATGGAAGTCCTCAGGCACTATAGATGTGTCAGTAGTATAGCCCTTAGTGTTCACTCGTTTTCTGAGCTTGCAATCCGGCTCATGTGCAGAAACATCTATCTGGATTATACCCTTCTCAGAACTAGGACATTCACAGAATTTTTTATTGGTGTAAAGTCTGCTTGCTTGTAGTCTAGCAATTTCTGGTAATGTGTTGTTTGTCCCTTGCTGCTTGCTGTTGAGACAAAACTTTAATTAAACGATAGCCGTGAAAATATTCATCAATCATAGTTCAACATGCTCCTACTCCGGCTGTGTGTCTCTGCTGTGGTTGTATCTGGTCCTGTTGTGCCGGGTGGTTCCCGGCCAAATTTAATCTAACGATAGATTATGCTCCGGATCTCTACACTCGACGGTAACAGTTTTAAAAATATCCTCAAAAAATCCAGAGCATGGTTTCTGAGGGTGTTCTGTTACTGTAATGTGCTTGCAACGATGATCTTGTGTCTCTGTTTCTGGTAGTGCTGGAGCAGTTGTTGTTGTTGCTAACATTTTACTTAGTTTCCTCTCTCACTTTTCGTTTTGTTGCTTGCTCCTATTCCTAACCAATTCATTAATTAATTGGTCATACGTTTGATTTTTGTGACCAATTTGCCTTAAGAGATCCCTCGTTGTATCTTCCAAAGCAATTGTAGTTCTCATTATGTTGCATTATGCACATTACATAACGATATATATTATCCATAGACAATAGACAATACCTAGACAATTGATTGCAAGTGAAGAGAAATCTAAGGATTTAGAAAACCAAATACAACTCCTCATTACAACGTTGCAGAATTTTAAAATAAGCAACAATAATAATCAGATTCAAGAATCAAAATATTATCAAAGAACACAAAATAATAATAGTGATCTAGGAAAAAAAGATAAAGAAATATTTGAATTTATAGCAGATAATCAAGATATTCATCAGGAGGGCATCGTCGAGCATTTTAAAACGAAAACAGGTTTTTCAAGAATGCCTGTCCTTAAATTAATAAAAGAACTAGAAGAAGATGGTTATATCATTCGTAGTAAAAAAGGCAAAGGAAATGTATACAGTCTACGTGTAAATGAAAATAACGTTCTATTAATTGTAAAAAAAGAAATGGATGATTTCAAGAAAAAGTTCTCTATTTTACTGAAGAAATTAAAAAAAGAGATAATTGATAGCATGAAAAATGAAGAAAAAGAAAAGATGCTTTCTTTTTTGCATAAGGACATTTATGAGAAGTTAGTTTTAATATACATGTTCAGAGCAATATTTGCTTGGAGTAATAAAATAAAAGACGAACAAACATTGTATAACTTATATCAAATTGTCATTTCAAATATCATAGAAATTCAACTCGAATATAATAAATTTGGTAACAGGAAACATGTATCTCTTTTATCCATACCTTATGATCATGATATATGCATACAAGACGACGATAGAGACGAAAAGATACAGATTTTTAAAAATAAGGGATTAGAAAAAGAGACTAGATCACTATTATCAGAGTTAGACAGAATTAATTATAGATATTCAAGTCTAGAAAGACTGATGAGAAATATTTCAAATTAATACACAATCCTTTTAATCTTATCATAATTCACTCTGTATTTGTTGATACTTTCAAAAGATCATTATTCAGTAATGATTGTGCCAAGGATAGGCTTTTGCCATCATAATGACAAATATATCTTATTGTTACTAATAACTTTTATTATCAATATAGATAAATGAAAGTAGGTTTTTCCATTGAATCAACTATTATTATTATTTGTCTTAGGTTTTAATATTCCTGATGCAGCTAATGATTTTGCTAATACATTAAGCTGGTTTTGATCTGTAGTAGCTGATGATAGACTTGTAACTAACTTCGTAAACATATTTTGCAGCTTGGCTATAGCTTCAGAGTTAGATGCATCATGCTGCCTTTAACTGTTCGATCTGTATGTCCTTCTCTAATAATTGCTTCTTTACATTCTGACCAGTTGCTTCTAATGCTGAATAGTCTAAATAAGTAAAGTATTTCATAAGTTGATGTCTATATATTGACCTTCGTTGTTCTTCTTTTAGCTGATAATATGTAGATTTTGTAGCATGACCTAGAAACCATTCACTATATTCATATCCTACCTGATTTGATATTGTTGACTTTACAAATCGTCTGAAACTATGTAAAGAAACTTTACGACGTTTAAAACACCCCTCTTCTTTACGTGCTATAAAACCAGCAGTATCTAACACCTTTTGAAACTCAATAAGTATTTTAAAATATAATACTCTTGGAGATGGGTGTTTAGCATGTATGATTGCAAATATTAAATCATTATCATCTTTAACTCTATTTTTCATATACCTGTGTTCTGAATGTCTATCTCTATATTTCCAATCTATCCATTGCTTCTGTAAAAAGTTAGAAGCTTCGTCTGATATGTAAACATCTCTAGCCGATCCTGTTTTTGCAAATTCTTTTCGTATGTGTAATGTAGTTGGATTAGTAGAAAAGTTTACATCCTTTAATCTTAATGACAAAAGTTCTACAGCCCTGCAGCCACTTGAAGCAAGACATAACAAGTAAGCTTTTAACCTTCGATTATTGCATGCTAATAAAATCTGTCTGATATCTTTAGCATCAATAGCTAGCTCATCTTCTCTGTAGATCCTTGGCATTTTAACCATATACTTGAATTTTGAGGGTATGACATCAATGCCACTATATGCAAAATATGATCTGGCAGTAGTGACATACAGCTTAATACTTAAGGCAGTTAGATCACCATTGCCATTACTTCTTCTTATAATATTATTATTATTATTTGTCTGTTGTAAATACTCTACAAACTTATCCAGTAGTGTGTATACATTGATCTTACCTTTTTCTAGAGGTTTTAAAATGGTTTGAATATTGTCGTTGCCGTTTCCATTTCCATTTCCATAAGTCTGACTTATGAATTTGTTTAAATGACCTAAAGCATAATAATAAGCAAAAGCAGTTTGTTTTGACCTTCTAGATAAACTTGATAAAAAACTTACAGCATTTGTAAATCCTTTGTCTTTATATTTTACTAAAAGTACCTCCAACCTGTTTATTACGTTAGGCATATCTCCTAGGATATATATTATGTTAATATCTCTTTCTGTGTATGGTTAGCTGGAGTTATGTTGTTACCTGCAACAATTGCGGATATATCTCAGAAGAAAAGTTACCTAAGGTAAAAGCAAAGAAGCTTTTACAGACACACCTAAATAGTGTTCAAAACTGTACTCGTGGACGCATTAAGCTGATGAAAGTAAGGACATAAAAATTACAAATGTATAAAATTTATCATCCAGTGACATCGAATCCCATCACCCCCCCAATTTATACAATCGGCCCGGCAAAATATCGAATCAGCATTACATTATTTTAGATAGCAAGAAAATCAAATATAAGCATACTACTAGTATAGCATTATACTAGTTTAATTACTGATTATTGTTGTCTAGCCCAACGTATAAAGTATGAATATGTTGGAATTTGTAGGAGAGGTTATTCTTTTGTCGACTTCTGGTGTACTATCCCCTGGCCATTTATTTTTTACTAATCTTATTTATGAAGGGTATCCCAAAATACTGTATAGTCGAAGGAACAAGGATAAAACCATAATTTCTGTAATAAAACGGAGGTTTGGAGAGCACCTGATGTCTAGGTTGATTCGAACACAGAACACAACTATCTCTTAGATACATGGCCTACAACATGCATAGATTAGCCAACATCATCATAATATTGATGATGGTTTCTACAAAGCCGTATTCTGGATGTCTATAACCGAAGAAGTGTACTAATAATAATAATAATAATATTAATTGTTAAAATTTGGCTTTTGTATATTATTATTTCGAGATGAGAGAAATATCTATCATATCTAGGCTAATGGTGATTTTATGCTTGATGTTAGCAGTATTAGACGATAATCCTATCTTTTCAGTAGCTCGCACAAGTGAATAAAGCCAACGCCCAAAGATCTAATAATCTTAATGCAATTAGAAACATGACAAAACCAAGCAGTATCCAAGACTCCTTCTCTGAAAGGGGAACAATAAATTCATTGGTCTATTTACCTTCTGGCGATGATAAGAATTCTACCCTAGGTGCTGCTAAAAAATTTATTCTCTTTGGCAATTGGAACTTGATCGTCCATCAAGGGGTTGTAAAGAACTTTCAAGCAAAATTTATTAATGTTCTTCCTGACGGAACACGCTGGCATTCCCATAAATTGGTTAATTTCACAATTGACAACAACAATACAAAAATTCACGCGATGGGAGATAACAGCATATCTATATCCGGGACTGTCGATGTCAAATTAAATGATGCTGATGCATGGAAAGGATTAAAAACAAATATTATAATTTCTAAAGGCAACATAATTTCTATCTTCTTTGATAACCTTGCTACAGGAGAACACTTTAGAGGACAGCCAATCTATGGTTAAGTGCAGTCAATAAAAGATAGTAATGGAAATGAAACTAAAAAAATGACAGAGAAGCAGCCTGTGCTGCAAATATAAAGGATGAGCAACAATAGGCTAGCCTGTAGGTCAATTCATTTATGAAATACTCCATAATATTGTTAGCGATAGTGGTCGATTATAGGTATGGATAATAGTATCGTTGATGCTACTACTACTAAAACAATAAGGCAACTCATTTTTTCCCGAGTAGATAGAGACCCTCTGTATCTTCTCCTCCCCCCATAAGATAGGAGGCATGACTCTGTCTACTACCACCTATTTCCATGTCGTCAGAATCACTTTATAATACCTTTATTCAGATATGTGACATGCACAGTGTAATTGCAAATGTAAGTTAACTTTGTTAACTAATCTTTTAATTATCCAATTATCTAAATATGTATTGCATTAGCCTATAATGCAAACCGTATCTATGTTCAACACATTAAATATGCCTATAAGGATGAGTTTTATTGCTGTTGTAATAGCAATAGCAGCTATTGGTGCGGTATTGGAAATTGGAATTATTAATGTAAGCCAGGCCCAAGTACCTACAAAAAACACCTCCTACTGCCCCATCATTATCCACTTCGCCTCCTCCTTCTCCTACTAATACCAGTGTATCACCAGAGGTAAAATCAAAACTATGTGATCCTAATAACCCAAAACTCAGGTTTGTTAATGCAACTGAGTCAAAAATATGTGGTATTCCAAAAACAATGAAAAATGTCACAACAACAACTCCAGCACCCACTTCTATACCTTCACCTACACCAAAGCCGATATCGCCTTTATCACCAAACCCAATAACACCACCACCTTCAGAAAATCCACCACAAGAGGCACCTATACCTGGAATACTGTAGGGAGAGCATCATCCTTTAGGATTTTGACCTGATTTAAGTCGCCAAAGCCCTCTGCCTTGTACATCTCTCGACTATCCTCTTCTTTTCCTCAAGACCCTTTGTAGATTTTGTACTGTGTTATACGTGCATAGGCTATTCTGTGGCAAAAAAAGGGTTATGAAACAAGGCATGCAAAGCAAGTCTTTAACTAAAAAAATTGAACAAATATTAGAAAAGACGTGTTGAGACTGATTATAAAGGCCTGTGGGAACTTGGAACCATATACACTTTCTTGCCTAGTTAAATTCATAACCAAAAATATAGTCAAAGGTGCAAAAAGGGGCTTGAAAAAGAGCGCAAAGCAAGTTCAAAAAGTAAAAAATATTTTTACTTCGATATCACAGGAGAAATTGCCAAAACCCAAGATAGTCGAGAATACCCAGACAGGAGAAGGAAAGCCCTTAGGAAATAGTGGACGATCCGATGCTTACGAAATTAGGGGATTCACAGAAAACGCTTATGTAATTGTATACTTCCTAAGCGTAAATATTCTTGCGGCTCTGCTGCCTTCTTGACAAGCTTCTCTATAGATAGTAGAATACATAAATTTATTTACAATAAGTTGGTTTTGAATCTTGTTGCTTTCAAGCTTTTTCTAAGGCATATTTTTTCCATTTTATTTTCTTAAGTATACTGACCAAACTTTTTTGGCTTTTCTCTCTGTGCTGTATAAAAGAAAGATTACTGCACTTATAGAAACATGGCTGTGAACAAAGAGAACCAGATAGACAGCCCTAGAGCAATGAAGGATATCATCAAGAACAAAATCGATGACTATAACAAATGCACCGCCAATACCGCCTGCGATGTAACCTGTTTTACCCATTTTATTATAGAAGAGCAAAAGAGAGTAATAGGACAGCATCAGAGAATTTTCGTTAATGTTCCTTCGTCTACTTCTATAGCAGTAGTTAGTAGTGAAAAACATACAGTATCTACAACGTGGCTAATTGTCAATGCAAAAATAACTTTCCAATGGCTCTAGATGAGGGCTAATCATCGTATGTTTGTTGGCACAAGAGATCCTCCAAAGCTTTTGATTTTTGATACTAATTCAGGTAAAGTACAGTAAGCAATAATCGAGAATAAGTAATAATGTTTCCCATAGGTTTCTATAATATGTTAACAAACGGTACTTTCTGAATACTTATCATGTTGTGCCCAAACAATATTATTCTTATCTTCTCTTATCTTACCTGCAGCCTTAAGATTCATGATAAAATCGTAGTTAGAAGGTTCCATGATTAACCTTGTTTTTAAATTTGAATACTTATTCGAATTTGAAAGGAAAAATTGCTTCGTATTGCAATGTAGATAATTGAAAAATAAAGACAATTTGGGCTATAAAAAGTGCAAGCGGGCCTAAAACATAAAGAAAGTATGCAGAATACAGTATTATGTATGTAAATATTATATAAACTATAACAATCAATTATGATTATGTCTGCTACAATATATGCTAGCCAGACAGAGGATTCGCTAGTGTTACCACTGCCTCTTACTATTTGTCCTAAGTGCGGACGGTTGGTTAAAATCGACGGTCATTGTGAATGTGAAGCAATATTTTTTGCACCTTTTAATCAAGCTAATGAGAAAGAAAATGCATCGAAGCCTTTAGCTACCACAATATGAAGAAAGTCTTCCACTAAAGCAGCATGAGAAGTCATATACGTCCGTAGGATAACAATCTAAAAACGCAATCCTTAAAGCTTACCTACTAGCAAAACCAACTTTAGGATAATAGCAGAGATGAACGGTTCATTAAAAAGGATTAGCGACATATCCTATATAATAAATTCCCAATCAGATAATGGTTTCTACAACGTTAATTCAAATGTATTAGGCTGGAATTGCTCATGCCCTGACCACTAGTGTTAATACCTCAGTATCAGCATCAGTTTCGTCTTACTGCTACACTCTGAAGGAGCCTAACTATGAAAATCAATATCTTGCAAGTAACAATTTAAATCTATTACAAAAACGAATAAAGACAAGTTTAGCCGATTAAAAGATGATACAAAAACTATGGACTTGCATTACCTTTTAAGCGCAGAAATTGAATGCCACTTTAAAAGAAGCATGGTGAAATTGAACATTTGAGTCTACTAATGGAACATAAACAAAAACAAGAAAATGAAAGTGACAGAATTGATTGGCGCAGAAACAAAGTTCAGGAGCTAAGCAGCCAGGGAGATAGCCAGAGGGAGATACCACAGATATTACAGATATCAAATGACACTGTTAACAGAGACTTGTCATACCCTTAGGCAGCAGGCAAAGTCCAATATCAGAAGATACATTGGCGAAAGGCTGCCAGAAGAGTACCAGAAATGTCTTGTCGGGTTGACAGCAATCCTGAGGGAAGCTGGAGTACTTCGCAAGCTGCAGAAGACAAGAGAGAGAAGATACAAGCCTTGTCATTGGCCAAAGATTGCTATTCGATGAAGCTAGACTTGCTCACGAATGCCACAGTAGTTGACGATGCTATCAGGAGTTGGTAGTAGGATATTATTATTATTGTTATTATTTGTCCACGATCACTTAGATTTGTGCCATACCCCCATCTACGAACAGTTCGATACCGGTGACATAACTGCTGTCATCCGACGCGAGGAATGAGACGACTTTCGCGATTTCGTCGGAGCTGCCCATACGCCCCATCGGCACGCTGGCCACAAGGCTCGTCTTTATCTGCTCAATCTGTTCCTTAGTCTGCGCCAAGCCATTGACGCCCGGAGTGTCGATCGGACCAGGGCTGATAGCGTTGACTCGGATCTTGCGGTGTTTCAGATCGACTGTCCAGGTGCGCGCGAACGACCGTATGGCGGCTTTGGTTGCGCTGTAAACACTTAACGCCTCGGCTCCTTTGGATGCAGCGATCGAAGCATTCAGAATGATCGAACCGCCGCCGTCCTGAAATAGCGGAAGCGCTTTTTGAACACTGAACAGAAGCCCTTTCACATTAATGCCGAACGTTTTGTCAAAGTGAGCTTCGGTAATTGCTCCCAATGGAGCGAATTCTCCAATGCCGGCGTTGGCGAACAGAATATCGATGCGCCCTTCTGCTCCTTCACCGTGGCATATAACCGATCAAGATCTGCGAGATTTGAGACGTCGCCCTGAACACCGGTGATTGTTTTTACCAATCTGCTTGACTGCTGCATCGAGTTCGCTTTGGCGGCGACCTGTAATGAAAACATACGCGCCATCTGAGACGAACCGCTGTGCCGTGGCAAGGCCTATGCCGCTGCTTCCGCCTGTGATGACTGCGACTTTACCTTCAAACTTTTTCATGATTTTTTACTCTCGCGTTGATAAGATTTAAGTTTGATCTACGGTATTAATTACACAAAAGTAATATTTTTTTAGAGTTCATCAATAATAGTATTATCTAACTGAGTTAGTATTTGAAACCTAAGTCGATAAGTTATAACTAACCACCGTCAGTTGGGCATTGAAGTACATGGCTATACATAACAATCATGGAATGAAGAAGTTGCAAAGAATGGCTAGCATTTCGCGCAAGCCAATAAAAAAGAAAGACTAGCTAAATTCTTTTTCTTTATTTTTGATTTTCTATTTCACCTTGTTGTAACATACTCCAATCTTACAAACGATGGCGTTCCACTCATTGCCGACTTGGGTGCTTTAATGTTAAAGACGCCGGATTGAAATGACTTTAGCTTTGCAGGGCTGATTGGTACCTGCTACAGTCCCTCTAACCGCTGCCTGTTTTTGCTCTCTAGATCTTATTGTACAGATTTCGATCTCTGATTTTAATTTTAATTTAAACACCTATGCTGATTAACATTATTTATTGCCAAATATAATAGAAAGCTTCTAACGCAACCTATTCTTGTATACTAATGTCAGTGTGAAGTTCAAAGATCTGTCATAACGGGACTTCAACTGCTACATCAAATTTTGTATAATACCTTTTCACTTAGCCATATTTAGAGTTGAATTTCCTCACGATATCGTCAGCCCTACTACTGTCTGTTATTAGTTTACCTCTTGCAGGTATTTCTACGCTGTTTACAGAAATCTTCAATGTTGGATCGACTAGCACGTTCTTATACCAATTGGTGTCAGAGCCGTGATTTGGAAGGAGATACAGCGTGTTGCCTTATACGTAAACCAGACTGGCCGAGGGATATCTCTGCTTGATTTTCTACCTCTAACACTGAGTGTTATCTCGTATGCGCTATAGTGTAGTCTCTGGTGAAGATCGGCTTTGGACATGACATTCTATGCTCCATATGTCAGATATGGGTTTCAAGTGTTGCACTCTATATCTGAATGCTGCTGTAAGCCAGTTTGCTATTACTATTGGAAAAGAACTATTCAACATGCAACTTATTACAAACTTGCTAGTTATTTTTTAAGAATGGCGGAACTTGCCTTAGTTGACTATTTTGTTATGGTGAATAAAAAAGAGAGAAAACGATACCGTACTATAAAGCATAAATTAATAATTCTGAACACAAATTCATAATTTACAGAGTGCCAGATCCTACTGTACGTGGAGGATTTGCTATGAAATTAGAGACATATGTAGACGAAACAGGCAGTGGCAAGAGCTTTAAGAAAGTGTTAGAAACATTAGACAATGGCGAATGGGGGCCCACTAAATCCGGTAATTCTGCATGTGATAGTAGTGAATACGTAATGTTGAATATGGAGCGTGTAGTGATTGCCATAAGAGTAGACATTATGAAATCATTCAAGTGGAAAGATTTGAGTATACGCTCAATTGACCCATCAAAAAAGCTTATTTGAGTTTGTAAAAACTATGGGCGTTAGTTCTAGATTTTTCTATTGCTAACCTGAACGTATGGTATTCTATTCTAGGTGTTTATGGACCTGCACTTAGTATACCGCAATGTGAAAATGCAATAGACCAACTAGCTAAAAAGACGATCCCATCCGCAATTTCCTTAGCCTGATAAAGTTACATTTATTCACAAGTGTTATTGTGGTAGATGATGTCATAAAGTTTGTATCTGACAAATCATCATCTACTGACCCCAAATTAGAAAAAGAAAAACATAAAGTTGATGACGTTGTTACTGTAAACAGGAAACATAATAACAATGGCATTCAAAGATCTGAAGAAGAGGATAAGCAGGTCCAATCAACAACAAACACAGTCTTTGGACAAATTACAGAACTAACCATTCTGGATCTGGAATATAGAAGAGCATAAGATGGAAGATGTCCGGACAAAAGGAGAGTGCTGTTTTAATCACATAATCGGCTTACCAACAAAAGAGGGATTAGAAAAACCAATTTTCGACTATTAGGAATTGTTGTATGAGGTTTTGCTTTCGCCAGCCTCCAGTTGTTGGATAGTCTTTATGATTAGTTGTATGCAGTTCTCAGTACAATGTTTGTTATGATCGGCAGTGTCTAAGTAGGGTCTAGAGGTCTTAGAATATAAGGAGAACATGGAAGAAATAGTAGATTACGCCATGAACATATCTTCATTTAAAATATAAAAATACCACTGCATTTTTTTACTGCAATCGAACGTTCTATCGTCAAAGATATTTTGATATGTATACGCATTTTCTATCATATCTCTTTCTCTTTTAAATGGCATGATGCCAACATCATCATAACAGTTGGCCAACTAGTGATAGAGTTAGTCAACCAGCTAAATAATGCTACTAATGTTTCCCGTAGGTTTCTATAATGCATAGAGAATGTTTACAAAAAATAAAATGACTTTATCTAATATATATACTCCTTTTACTTGTCTTGGCAATGAAGTATTGATTCCGATGTTAGGAAAGGCTATTTACAACATAGAAATCAAATATCAAAGTACTTGGATAAAGATATTTTTGGAATTATAATTATGATGTCATTTAAAATAGTGTGAATATGCATAATAACTATTTTAACAAATGATGGACGCAAATTGTCTGGCAATACAACAAGCTTCGATGGCTATGGCAATCAATCAAAACCACGTACCAGGTTTGGCGAGAATACATTTGGTAATTGTATAACATTTACCATTGATGGACAAGAAAATTTTAGATTAATGTATGAAAAGATGCTACAAGCAAAAAACTCTATATATATAGCAAACTATGATCTGGACCCCGAATTGCGTCTTATAAGAGGAAAAGGGGATCCACAGTCGTTTCAGATGTCAGATTTTATTGTTTCACCTTGTCTGTCAGAATCAGATAATGGAAACGATAAGAAAAAAAATACACATAATGGCGAATATTATACTCTACAAAACCTTTTGATTGAAAAGGCAAAACAAAAAGTAGATATCAAAATCATTGTATGGGAACCAAGACTTATTGTCAGATCATTTCCACTCGCCAAAAAACGAGGATTAGAAGGAAGGGCTAAAAAAGTTGAATCTATGAGAGAACTTGCAAAGCATTATGGAATTGAAGACCATATAACAATACGACTTGATAGTAAAGCACCTACTCTTACCTCTGGTTTTCATGAAAAAATTGCCATAATAGACAATAAAATAGGGTTTTGTGGTGGACAAGATTTATCACAAGATAAATGGGATACAAGCGATCATGATTTTGATAACTCATTAAGAGACCAAGACGGAGAGCCTTGGCATGATGTTAATGCAATGATTAAGGGCCCAATAATATGGGATTTAATTTTCCATTTTAATCAGAGGTGGATTTATTCTCTTACAAAAGATATCAAACAGGTTAAAAAAGCAAAAATTAATTCATCAGGCTCCTTCCTTTCATCGTCTCTGTCTTCATCAGGCAGCATTAGCACCTTTTACTAATCGTGACAATGAAGGAAATATAGAGATTTCTGCATTACGGACTTGGAAGCAGTTAAAGGGAAATATTGGAGACAAGGATGATAATGAAGATGATGGTGATAGTAGTAGCAGTAGCAGCGTACGAGCATGGTATGATACTATGTTTAGAAAAGCAAAACATAGCATATACATAGAGGATCAATTTCTCTTTCAAGATAAAATTATAACCCAGATTCTTGTCAAAAGGCTTGAAGAAGAACAGGATCTGAAAGTTATAACAGTAGGCCCAATGGAACCAAATCTTCCAGGCTTTTTCTTTAGTATCTTATCAAAAGAAAGCATCAATGATATAAACAACAATTTGGCTGCTTTACGAAAAGCAGGGAAAAACCGAGTTAGAACATATTGTTTGATATCGCAACATAGTGCAATCAAACAAAAAAGAAAACAGATCTATGTTCATTCAAAAATCATGATAACTGATGATAGGTGGATTATAATTGGTTCTGCAAATACAGATAGAGACGGTTTTAATGATTCGACAGAATTCGATTTAGGAATAACATCCGAAACACTTGCGCAGCAGCTTAGAGCAAAGTTATGGCGTGAACATTTGAAAGAATACATCTCTTCTAATAATAATATCAATCTGAAGGATTTTAATAAAGGATTTGAAGCTTGGGATAAAGTAGCAAATGATAATGGAAAAAGAGTTCAAAAAGGTGAATCTATACAGGGACACATCTATTACTATAATTTTGAAGAAATGAATTTTCCCCCTCCTTATACAGATGCAAAAGGAGGTAACAAATTTCGATTTTTTTAAGTATTAAAATAATTTCTTATGCGCCCTTCTGAAGGGCTTTTCTTTCGTTAATTGCTCTCCCATTAATGATGCTAAATAGCGAGTTTGTTTGTTTTTTTATGAAATGGGTCGGCGTCAATGTATACCATATCTGACTATATATGATAGAATTTTAAAATATTTCTGTAATAAATCTCCAAAAAACAAGGCTAAGAAGAATATTCAAGAAAAATTGATAAGAAAATATTGCATGTTACAAGCCATTTCCGCACTTTATTACAAACTTTTATAAAATCAAAAAATATTAGATAGTGTATAAAGACAAAACTAGAGAAATTTCTTTCATAAAAAAACATTGTAAGTACCAATTAAAACCAATTGAGGTCAAAAAAGTTCGCTCTTTAGGGCATTTTATGCTCAGCCTTAAAAAGAATCCGGATTTACCTTGCGTGATAAGTGATAAATGTCTAACAAAAAAAGGAAAGAACTTATTTCAATTGGTTTCAGAGTTAACGAAGTTCACAATTATTACAAGCTAATGCATCTCTTCTGTAATTTCTATAGACTTTTGTTTGCTAATATCTATGCAAACTTCTCTCATTACTTGTATTACACGTGGGTTAATTTCTCCTGCTGCTGGCCTTATTCCTCTGAACTAGCAGTAACTATCCCACTAGATATATGTGTGTGTGCATATATCTGATAATTAGATCTGACTTTGTTCTTTGATGGAATATCTGAAGCATTGTTTGACGAGATACCAAAGCCACCATTGGCCAGATCCAGAGTATTGTTAGATATTGAACGATTCGACATTGGACAGAGTTATGTTACAGCTAAAGTACAAAATAGATATGGCGACAAGGTCACTATCAACATACAGGGTGGACTTCCCGGAATAGAACTACAAGAAAGCCTTTTCAAAATTAAAGATCTTGAAAAAGGAGATCGTCTAAGTTACGCTTATTTATTAACAAAACTGATACAAACTGATAAGATACTTGTAAGAAAGCTGCCTGTTATTGGTATTAGGGATTGGTTATTAATTTATGAGGATACGTTAGTTGAACTTTCAGTAAAAGATGCTTATGATGAATTAGAAATCATTGTAGTTTAAAGAATTCTTTAGTATGGCATCGAATTAAACACAAAGATATAGAGAAATTTCGAACTCTGCTTATCCTGCAGATAAGAACCAAGACTAAGTCTTGTGCATATATCATAACGATTAAAGGAAATTGGTGAAACTGAAAAACCTTCCCCTTCAAGAAATACTAAATTTATAATTGAAAAATATTATTCTATTTGAATATGGATTTAAAACTGGTTGCCTAGTCATCATAAAGGCAAAAAGCCATCCCTGTACATAAACAGACACTAAATACCCTTTGGATAACGTTTTTAGTTATATATATATATATATATATATTTTATATGATAGACTGATATTTTATAATGATTTTTTTTGAACATAAGATATCTTTTATAATTTAAAAAAATAAAAATGTGTTAGGAGTTTAATTTGTCTCCTTTAGTATAGTACCAATAGCCTAATCATCCCTTGTTGAATCATAGACATTTGTGTCTACAATCTATGAACACAACTGTTGAATTCGGACCGCCTGGACACTTATATACTGGCCCTTCACGGCTGCCTGCCTAGGTGTCATCATGAGTGATCCTTGAATTAAATCAAATAGTATATATCTACATAACAAACAAAATCAATTCTGTTCTTAGTCTATTATCATAAGAAAGGCCGTAGCCTGATAATATTTGTCAGAGGAAACTAATTCCATTTGAATGTAGTATTGTAGTGTTTTACCATTATTGCTTTTCTTGAATATGTTTTTGCCAAGGCTCTTTTGTAATAAGACTACCTTCTTTGTTTTCTGCTCTCCGTATTCTATTGACATCTAAGTCCAGCTACGCCAAAGTCATTGTAAATAACATTAATTTGAATGTGATACAATACTCTTGAGAACTATTTCACTAGGTTATGCATGTTACATCATCATCCAAAAACTTTAGCAGACTTTTTTTGACGACATCATCCAATGCTTGCTTGGGCTCATCCATAATAAACATCTTTAAGTGCACTGTATTACATTATCATCTATCTGAAGATATTCTGCTATTCTCGGTCTAAATCTGCCTCTGAACCATAGAAATGAGTTGACTATAATATAGCATAGATTGATTCAATATCCATGAAAAAGGACAAAACCTTGTTTTTTACTAGTATGCGTGATATTCTTGTTTATGCCGCCTTAATTCTTTTAATGCCATAAACAGACTATCACATTTTTCGCATTTCCAATGGTTTATGCTTGGCTGCTCATACCTACCAGCAGAGGTTTCTTTAGTTTTTTTATAAAATCCAGTTTTATCGTTATAGCTAATATAATTATAGTTGAGTTTGTACTTGTTAAAACCTCTATGCTCAACTTGTGACAGTCCTTTCATTTTTGCATCTTATCCCTATAGCAGGTTTTATAATCATGAATGAAGGCTTGTTTTAGATCATCAGTAAGATCTTCAAGTTCTTGACTATTTTTTGATTCGCTTTTATTACTACTACCACTTGTTTTAATTCCAAGCGAATCCAGTTCATTTATCCACCAACTGCCATTTTCAGACTGCTCATTACCATTGACGGTAGCGCCGGTAAGCTTTTTGTTTTTTATCATTTTTTCTCACTCGTTTAAATTAAAAAAATTATGGAGATGTAGATTGTCCTGCTGCCTTGAGCCTGACTACTGCGCTGGCTACAGATCACTGCCATACATCCTTGATCACCCCTTTGTGTCTGACTGTTGGTTTGAGTAAAACTACTAGATGATCCAGGATGCAGTTTTTGTGTATCACGAGTTGCATCTGTTTGTCCTCGGCTGCATCCACTTTTGGCGAATGCTTGTCGTGTAATCGTTGTTGTTACTCTCATTAAGCTAGCTGGTACTACAAGTAACATCAATATTACCAATTGTTTTGTTGTTGTAATTTTCATTTTACATCCCATTTTTCCTTTATTATCTAACTTATCTAACTAATAGAGATATACACTCTATCTAGATCCATTCTACACGGTACCAAATTTTAGAGCCTAAACAAAAATCATGTCAGTGGCTAAACTATGAAGTTATTAAAGATTCCACCATTAAGGAATTATGCGTGTGTGTGTGTGTACGTGCTGCGGCGTGACCTTCTTGCTCTCTCTATATGTGTTATGTATATCGCGTTATACATAGGCATTCTGAAACAACAAACTGACTGTTGACTCTATATAATAAACGATATAGGTTAGTTTTGTTCTTGTTTTTGAAGTATTTTATGAAAGAAATATTAAATTATATTTGTCTTCATTTGATTTTTTACCCCTGGTAAAAAGATGCTGTTGTGTTTGTAGTTGTTAACTACTCTATCATTTTATGCATAGTTGTATATGTATATTTATAAATTAATATAATGTGTTATTAATTATTGGTGACATTAATCAATTGAAGACTTTATAGAACCTTGTATTTACAAGTTAGTTATCAAGAATATTTACTATCAATAGATAAATGAATAATTTCACCTATAATTATTGATATTCGTAATAATTATACTAGATAAGTCAGCATAAACTTCCTTAAGTCAAATATATAGATGACATTGTAATGCTTGTGACACTTGTTATAATTCCTTCCTGACTTGAGCACGATTTACTAGCAAAGGATAAAATGAATATGATACATCAGGGTTGATAAAAAAATTATAGTAGTAGATACGAAAATTTCTTACTATCATCTGTCTTTATTATTGCCATCGCGATAATTTTTTATGTTTTTCAAAATCAGATATTATATGGGAAATTTGAGTGTGGACTTCTCGATTTTTATGATAGGAACGTATAACGATTGGGTGTCGGTACCGATACTATCGACAAAACTGAATTCGCCACTCAGTCGCTTTAACTCAATGAATTTCTTGCTTGGTTTTTCATTCTGTACAATGTAATTGATGATAATGCCTCCGCCTGCTCCAGTCAGGATGAATAGGATCTGTTGATTATTGTAGTTGATATAGTACAGCATTGGAGTTAAGCCCAGTGCCGATTGAGCAGAGTATACTATCACTTTGAGCAGGTCTTCTAAGGTTTCATACTTTAGGTAGGTTGTAAACCTCCCTTCGCTTTGTGACATATGGAATTGTCAGGATATATCTATATCAATATAATCTTAGTGTTGTCCACTTTTTAGCTAATAATTCGGCATTGGATACAGTAAGTTAGTATATCAACATATAAAGCAACTGATATCGATTAAATTATCTTTTAAACCTCGCGGGGTAGATATTAACAGAAATTATGATTTTCTTTGGGATAGTGGCATTGGTACTAGTATATTCATAAAAAAGATTTAGAATGGTATCAATCTACAGGTAAAAGAATTAGAAATGCTATAGCATCAGTACGTGGAAGAGTCTATGAAGCAGAGCCAGGTATGGGTCTTTATCCTACATCTGGAACATGCGATGATTTTGTGTATACTCTAAGATATAATGGTGCTAATAGAAACATAAATGGATTTACCATAGAAGAAGGTACTAGGTTCCAGCCGGATTATTCAGAAGCAACAAATATTATGTCCGAATTATCTGCAGGTCTGGTTGAAAGCTGCTTGGTACATGTACTGGATGATACTACGCCATAAATTATTCTAAATCGGCTTTGTAAAAGAAGCTGGTTTAGAGATCATTTACAAGGAAATAGCTAAAAAAGCATGCTCTGATATGATTCACTCATCCTTTAGGCCTATCTTTTTTTACCACTCCTATGGCATCCTTTAGCATTTCCTCATAAATCGACATTGCCGCGAGTGTTCCACTTGCTGCCTGCCAATACAATATAATGCCTATCTGTATCTATATCACCAGCAGCATACACATTGGGTACTGTTGTTTGCTGGGTTGCATTTACCTTAACATAACCTTCATCAAGTTCACACCCAAGTTGTTCTGCAATTTTATTTTGAATTTTATGCTCTAGGTGGTAAAATATGACATCTGCATCAAAAGTTCTTTTACTCTTAGAAATGACTCCTTTGATAAGTCCTTTTCCGTTGCCAATAATTTCTGTCACATCATCATTTTCAATTACCTCAATACCCAAGGTGTTGACTTCAGTCCTTTCCTTATCTGTCAACTCTCCTGGTATAAAGAGTTGGATATTTTTGGTCCACCCCAAGAATTCTTTTGCATAGCGTATGGCCTCTTCATTCTTTCCCGGATGTAATTATTGCCAGTTTCTTGTTAATAGTTTGAAAGCCATCGCAATGAGGGCAATGCCATGCTCCGTCTCCATCAAACCTTTCAAAATTTTTTATATTGGGTTTAACATCCTCTATTCCAGTTGCGATTATAATGTACTTTGCTTTGACTGGTGTTCTTCTGGCTCCTCCTCCTCCTCCATCTCCTGCTGTCCTCAATAAAAAAAGTTGATCACTTCTCTCAACTGTTTCAACTCTTTCCTTTACCAACTTAATTGAATCATATTGACGCACGTCATTCCAAGCCTTTTGAATGAATTCTTTTGGTGAAGTATTTTCAAATCCTAGATATCCATGGACTTGTTTGGTCGTAGAGTTTCTTGTTTTTCCCGCGTCAAAAATTACAGTGGGACGAAGATACCTACCAAGCAACAATGCTGCAGATAAGCCCGCAAATCCTGCTCCCACAATTGCCACATCAAAAATGTTATTTTGATTGTCTTCATTCTCTTTTCTTTTTTCATCTATTATGTTATTATTATTAATATGATTTGTTTTTATTACATTACTTGTAGTAATAGATGAATCTTTTTTTCCTTCCATATTTAAGATTACGCTATAAATGATTATGCAATATGACATATAATAGATCAGAGAAAGAATGTGTGCGTGTCTGTTAGGTAGCTTTAATTAGAAAAAATTTAAGATTATAGTCATCATATTATTATATTAGAAGTCACCACCTTGTTATAGAATAGTATTATTTATTTAGCATAAATATTAATGAATACAATATGTTTATAGCTTAGCTTGTTTTATTGATAGCAAATGTTAACAACAGCTAACGTTAGTCACCATCTTGAAAAATATATCAAAACCATTAATACGATGAATAAAGCTACTGCTAAAGTATATAATTTTAGACGCACATCAACACCTTATGATTTGTAAAGAGCACTGTTTATAGATACACAATTTTAACAGACATTCTAGCATATACGCTTAATGTTAAGGCTAAGATAATGACATCATGATGATGATGATGATGATGATGATGCTTTTTTAGCACTTTGCGAAACATTTAACCTACTGTTTTTATTCGTATTCTTTAATAGCGCTACTACTAAGTGAAGTGTCTGAATTTATGTCGTTATTTGTTCATTACATAACCTAGATTTGGAAATAGTTAAAGCTTAGTAAATGAGATATTTTCATTCTGTGAATCATCCTTTCAAACTCAAACTTACCATAGGACAGAGGAACAAATTAAAGTCATTTATGAAGAATACGGGTAACAAAAAAGAATACCGCAGGCTACTGGCTATACTCCAAAAAGCTGAAGGTAGAACTTACGAAGACATAGCAAATGAACACGGAGTCAGCAGCAGGTCTGTACAGAGATGGGTTGCTGCCTATATCCAAAGTGGGATAGATAGAATAAAGATGAAGAAACCTGGCGGAACAAAATCTGGCATAACAGATGAAAACAGAGAGATTATTCTATCAGCATTATTTAACGACCCGCACATCTTTGGTTATCTTAGAAATACATGGAGTCTGAGATCACTTGCAAACTGTCTGACAAATGAGCTAGGAATCCCAATCAGCTTCAAGCACCTGCAGAGAATAACAAAAGATTTAGGAGTTAGGTGCAAAAGACCAAAACTGGAACTGCTACATGGAGGAAAGGATTATGAAGAGGGAAAAGAGAAAGTGCAAAACTACAAACAGATAGCTTCAGCTCTGAAAAAAAGGGAGTTGTAGTAGCATTTGAAGATGAGACTATTATAACACAGAAACCTTGTATTCGAAAATCCATGAGTTTTGAAGGTGAGCAACAAAGGATAGAACATACTGGTAGTAGAAAGAAGTTCTCTGCATACATATCCATGGTATGGCCTGAAGAGAAATTAATGACGTATGATTTCTATGATAAAATGGATTCTACGAATACTATCGACCATCTAGAGAATCTCAAGACAAACATTATGAAAAATGATTGGTGGAAAAGACTGGTACTCATATGGGATAACGCTTCATATCATGTAAGCCTAATGGTACGGAATTATATCAATGCACAGAGAAAGAAGACTGGCTGACCATAATCCACCTTCCAAAGAAAGCACCATACCTAAATCCGAATGAAAGGAAAGTAAACCAGCAAATAAAGTCAGATGTATGTGCGAATAGATTCTATGAACATATGGAAGACCAGAAAGCTGCAGTATCAGAATATTTGGACAAACGATTTGGAAGATGGTATGACGACATTAGTTATGACACTTGACTTATCACTACTACATTAATCCAACTCTGCCGATAATCTTTTAACCAAATATTCTATTGAAACTGGCTTTTTGATAAAACATCCTAAACTTACATTTGGATATACCTCTCTTAACGCCTCAATATTAGATTCTCCTGCAGTCATAAAGCAAACTCTAACGTTGACATCTAACTCTGATATCTTTTGACAAAACTCAAGGCCATTGATATCAGGCATGTTAATATCAATTAGCAATAGATCGTAAAAGTTTGGTTTGAATTCTGATAATGCTACTAAAGGGTTATTGTATGTGTATACTTGAAATCTTATTTTGTTTTCATTATCGTCCTCATAACCTTCATAATACGTTTCTAAACCTAACTTGTAGGTAAAAGTGGTATCATCATTATCATCTACAATAAGGATTCTTTTGTAAAGTGGCTCCTTTGCTGTTTTTATATCGATAGTATTTGATTCGTGATTTTGTAGAGGAGGACGAACAGAAGAGGGGGTGAAAGATTGAGAATGGTAGTGCTGATTATTCTTATGATTATTATGAGAATCATAAAAATTGTCATTATCTGAGATTGCAGAATAATAACAATCCTTTTTACCTTGTATGGTAGTTGTGCATAGATTAGTTAATAATTGCCATCATCCCCATATTATTTTCCATATTTTACTACTCTAAGCCAACATATATCAACTTATGTAAAGTTATAATGGCAAAGCAACAATAAATTCACCAATAATCTTAGACCATTCTATTTTAAAGACATATTTTTCGATAATTTTGAATTCATGAAAAAATCATCGCATAAATTATTACTTAATTATTTAGCATAATTATTATCGATCTATATAGAGAGATTATTTGATATAACAAACAACGATTTGTGTACATACCTTTTCAGAAAATTGTATTACTATTAATAGATATATAAATAAGTTCTAATAGTTTGGTAACATTAATAATTATATCAAACAATTTAGCAGCAAATTACTTTACAGAAATCAGGTACTAGATTATACTAAATAAGTCTGTAATAACAAACAGTAATAACTTGCACAAGTCAAATATATAGACGACATTGTAATGCTTGTGACGAAATCTAAATGAACAACACAAAATCACTAGCAATAGTTGCTGTCTTAATAGCGGCAACATTAGTAGTAGGAGTAACGTTCGCAGCGACAACACCAACAGCATCAGCAGCATATGGTCATAAGAAAGGAGACAAGAGAGATGACAAGAGAGATGCTAATGGTAACACAATTACCGCTCAGATAAATGCACAAAAAGGGTATGTAAGCGGATTTGATAACACACTAGAACAAGAAGCACAAAACGTGATATGTACACATCCAGGCAGCAATGCAACCTGTGTAAGTGAAGGCAGCGAATCTACTGCAACTGACACAACTGACAACGGCGGAGAATAGAATAGCAGCTGTAGCTGTTACTATGTGGTAAGGTAGTTACTTTACCTTTTTTTCTTTTTTTGCAATAATGTTATAATTAAATAATTCTCCTTGATGACATGGTCATGATTTATGTATGTGGTGTAATATCACAGAGACATTTTTTACAAAAAATCGATTTTTGAATACTGTAATATATTTAACCCTTAATTATCCCAAGAGTAAATCCCATTGCTGTACTACCGGTTAATGGAATACCAAGATTTGCCATTGTAGATGTTATTGGTAAGATATGAGTAGCAGCTGCAGTTACAGTTGAATTATTGCCTAAAATAGATTGAATTGGCCCCACTCCTCCACCTGTAGTAGTTGTCGCATTTGTTGTTGTTGTAATCGTTGATAAAACACTATTTGATATTATTTGCAGCTTATCCCAGTTTACATTCAGTATATGCTGAGATTCCAAATACATAAGGGCAGCAAAAAACACTCCTGCTATTACAGCTAGTATTTTCATTATCCGTTTTAAAGCAAAGCCAACCAAGAAACCTGCTATACCACCAAAACCAATAGTACTGACAAATGGCATGATATTACTCTCAATGCCGCTCATTTTTCTATTTCCTCCTACTTTTGGTTGCTTTGTTGTAATTGTCGTTGTTGTCTATGTCTTTACTACTATTACCAAGGTATCTTTCAATTGCCCTCCGAATATACCTGCTCCTAGGAATATCGCCACGCTTTTGGTCGATTTTCTGTATTATTGATTTAGGTAAAGTGATTCCTAGCTTTACAGTCATATCAATCGTAGCAGCAGCAATCGTACTACTTGTCATACTAGTACAATGTACTACACACATAGCTAAAAGGTTTTCGATAGCAGATTGTTTAAGATTATTATGGTATTATATTGCGTATATTGATTAACTTTTTTTTCTGTATGTATTAGAACAATATATCTATTAAATTAAAATACACAATTGCTAATCAGAATCACATATTCAAGTAGAATAGCTATTTTCTAAAATTACAATCTTTACACTTTATTACAAGTGCTAACCGATTGTCATAAAACACCAATAATAGCTAAATGAATAACCTCACTTGATTTTATATAACGCATATAGCTAAAATATTTTCGACAGCAGATTGTACTAAATTATTATAGTAGTATATGATGTAATTAGATTATCAATAGATATATTGAAAGATAGTATGCTTTTCCTTTTATTTCGTAATATCCAATAATAGATAAATAGATAGTTATCACCGATTACTGGCTATAAACAGTAAAAATATCCAGTAATAGATAATAGCCAATATACTATTAATTAGAGAATATAACTGATAATAGACAACTGAGTTTTTTACTTAGTTTGATATCGTCAATAGTTATACTAAATAAGTCAGCATTAAATCATATTAAATAAATCATAATTAACTTACTCAAGTCAAATATATAGAATAATTGTAATGCTTGATAACGAGTATTATGAACAACACGAAAACTCTAACAGCAATAGCTGCTATATTAATAGCGGCAACATTAGTAGTAGGAGGAACATTAGCATCATCAACAACAACAGCATTTGCTTATAAACAAAAGAAAGGAGGGTCACAAGAAAATAATAAAGATGGTAACACAGTTACCGTCCAGAAATGCAAACAAATAGGGTCAGTAAGTGGATTTGATAACACAGCAGAACAAGAATGTCAAAACGTGATATGTACTCATCCAAGCGAGCGGTGCAACCTGTGTAAGTGAGCCAGGTCAAGCAACACCACCAGCTACGGCAACCTTATTAGTCAAAAAAGTCGTAAAATGTCTACAAGATACAATAACAACAGATGGCTGTCAGAACCAAAAGTTCAAAATAACAGTAACAGATACCAATCCTGACCCATCTTCATTCGATCTTGGAAATGGCGGCACTCAACTTGTGACATTAGATGCGGGTATCTTACACAGTAAGTGAACCTGAACATGCAGGCTTTAATGTTACTTTCTCTGGTGATTGCAACGCAACTGGCGAGGTACCATAGCTGCAGGCGTACACCAGACATGTACTATTACAAACACAGAACATACAATGTGTGCGTTTGTGTTAGTGCAACACCAAAAAGAAATCAACTTAACCTGCCAACATCCTTTTTTTTATTTTTTAAGATTCAATCGGTAATAATTAATACTATTATCAATCGGTAAGTGAATACTTCACTAAATTTATATCGTCAATAGTTATACAAAATAATTTAGTAGTACATCATATTAAATAAATCAGCATTAACTTACTCAAGACAAATATACAGATGATATCATATTAAGAAAATATGAACAACATAACTACAAAAAATCTAGCTGTAGCTGCTGTCGTAGGCAGCAATACTAGTAATGGGAGGAACATTTGTAGCACTACAACCTGCAAATGCTATCGATGAAGTATACTCTCATTCTACCACAACAATATGTATAGATGATACACCGTGTGTCACAAAAATTTGTATAAATGACGAACCATGTCATAATGCTGTCACATCAAATCCTACAAATACAGGCCATAATGCTGTCACATCAAATCCTACAAATACAGGCCATAATGCTGTCACATCAAATCCTACAAAATACAGGCCATAATTTAACTAATAATAATAATAAGGAAGGTCATACCTTATTTTCACTTTTTCCTCAAGAAAACAAATAATTGATATCGGATAAATAAGTAATGAGGTTAATTGTTCTATGCGCTTTGCATTGCATGTGTGTTATTAATGGAATATATACAAATGGAGCTCCTCTTATTTTTTATTAACCTTGTGGCGTAGAATCTGTCAATATAGATAATATCCTAGAAAAAGAGAATTTATAAAAAGCCTCAGTTTTTTTGTCTGGATTACCATCAAGTTGCTACTGCTTTGTAGCTACTACTAGTGATGTGATTCCAAAACTAATATATCAATAATGAGAATGTTATAATGTAATATTGTTATGTTACCAGTTACTAGTAACTTACATTCGTATCATTCTAATTTTCCCTCTGTCAATGGCCTTATAGGGACCTGGTCCTTTCTTACTTTGAGTTTATCGAATATGTCTGTGCAGATTGAGGAGATTGCTCCTCTGTTATTTCTAGACCCAATTCGTTCTTTATCACATCCTTTCCTTCCCTTGCACCAATTAGTATTATCTGTGCATTCTGATAGTCTATGAATTTTGTATCCTTAGCAAGAGATACAAAGTTCTCAGTCTCATTAAATTCCTTTAGCACCTCCTGTGGATATTTTGGCGGTTCCTCTGTGCTTGGATAACCTGTTGGGGCTGGCCTTTTAGGATTAATAACTGAAATAATATAACTTGCTTCCTTTTCGATACCTAGTTCTTTTTGAGCTTCACCAGGTTGTTCTGGCATTTCTAAAATATATGCAAGTTCTGCATGGTTTTGATGTCTTACTATGGCATATTTTCCTTCACCGACTGGTCTAGCTGCATCACCTTTTCTAAATTCATCTGACAAGAGACTCTTTTGTGAGCTCATTAGGATCATTAAAAATACCACCTACTCTAGCCCAATACCGCTCAGACGCTCTGGCCTCACTCTTTCTGATCTCGGGGAGTGATTTTTTACCTATAACAAATAGCCTATAAAACTGATTTTTATCACCACTCTCTTTAGTATTTTCTGATTTTTCAGGGGCAGTAACCATAAAAAAGCGCCTAACATCCTCAATGCCCTTTACCTCATCCGCACCTTTCTTGGGCCTATAAAAGAAATAGATATCACCTTGTTCTAGAATTTCAGGTTTAGTATTATCACCATTATTATTATTAGCATTCATTTGATTTTCTTGTTGTCTTTGTTGTTGGCTCATAATTAAATTCTCCCTCTCTTTCTTTTTTAATTTATTAAAAGTGACAAATTACATTCTTGACAAAAGTAGCAGAGCCCATTAAAATCAGATGATAATGACATTATATCATAACAGCGAGGACATTCAATTTCCTGTTCTAGATCTTGTAGCATTTTCTTTTCTCCATTGTTATCCTCAGTTTCTTTCTCATATTGCAAAGGATTAGGATCGAGTCGCTGTTGTTGTCGTTGTTGTGTTGCTGTTGCTGATGATGCTGCAATAGCAATTTCTTGCTCCTCATTTTTTTGGACTAGCATTGATTAGATTGAGTTGCTATTATATCCTGAATCACCATAAGGGGAGGGAGTCTCTATTTGTATTGTACCTAATTGAAATGGTATATTACGATCAATGTACCTCTCTCTCCCTGTCCCCAAGTAGCTTTCCTAGTTATATGCAAGACAAAGCCAATGCAATATCAAGAGGTCAGATAAAATCATGTCTCATGTCAGTGAATTGCGACTAGAGGACCTACCTGATGTTGAACCATATTTGATAAATAAACTAAAAAGAGCTGGAATACAATCAGTTTTAGACCTAGCCGCATCAATCCCCATCGAACTTGCAGGAGGAGGAGATTATATCGATGATGACAACTCAGCAATTACAGCTGACATAGAGACAATATCACAACTTGTAGGTAAGGCCAAAAAAGCCCTTATAGATTCTGGCTCACTTAACAAGGAGTTTTGCACAGCTGAAGAGTTCCTTGAAAGGAGAAATAATCTTGTCAGATTTACAACAGGATCTGTAAACCTGGATGCATTCTTGAAAGGTGGAATAGAATCCCAAGCAATTACAGAGATTGCAGGGGAATTTGGTTCAGGAAAAAGTCAGTTATGTCATACTTTATGCGTTACTGCTCGGCTAATAATAATAAAGAGAAAAGAGGAAAACTGGGACGAGGAGGAGGAACAGTAGCAGGAGACCTTAGCAGAAAAAACTAATAATAATATAATATTCATAGATACAGAAAACACTTTCAGACCAGAGAGAATTCACCAGATAGCAGAAGGCAGAGGACTCGAGCCAGAGGAAATAATGAAAAGAGTGTTTGTATGCAAAATATACAATAGCGCTCACCTTGAAGCTATAATAAAAAATCTTGGCAAATCTATAGAACATTACAAAGCCAAGCTTGTTATCATTGATAGCATTATCTCGCTTCACAGAGCAGAATTTCCAGGAAGGGAGACCCTGGCTGAAAGACAGCAGAGGCTCAATGTTATGTTACATAGACTGATAAGGCTAGCAGAAATTTACAATGTCGCAGTAGTTCTTACAAATCAAGTTCAGTCACAACCAGATAATTTTTTTGGCGGTATTGGTGGTGGTGGAAGCGATCCAACGTGTGCAGCTGGAGGTAATATTATGGGACACGCCTCTACATACAGGATTTTTCTAAGAAAAGCAGGTCATGACAGAATAGCAATAATGCTTGATTCGCCACACCACGCATACGGTCAAAACTAAGTTTACAATTAGTGAAAAAGGAGTACAAGGATACTAGAGGAGGAGGAGAAAGCAAGATCAGGGAACAGCAGTAACAAATACAGTGAGTCTGGCTGGTAGGTAGGAGGTAGTAGCATAGCAACATGACCCCTGGGGACAACAACATATTAAGAACAATCCCTCAGGAAAAAGATTATCCTCTTGATCCAAATACAATTCCAGTACCACCATCATCCCAGCAGCCAAGACCGCAGGTAACATTATCCGAATTAATTCCGGGAAATATGTCTCTACTAGCGCAAGAGTAGTTTATCTAAAGACTATTGAAAGACAGGATGCTCTTGGAAGCAAGATGCTATTTTCTGGAATATTAGAGGATTCTACTTTTAAAGTTCCTTTTATCAGCCACAGGATTTCATATCCTTTGATAAGGAACTCTGTCTACAAATTTGACTCGGCTTATGTACATGAATTTTCGTCCTCAGATAAATCGCTTTTACTAGTAATAACAGAGCATACAAAAATAGACTCCAAGAATATTGACGATTACAGGGAATTTATTTGGAGCCCAAAGATAGAATCGATAAAGAGGCCAGTTAGAAACCTTACTTTGCAGGGATTAATCACAACAGTACATAGTAATTCTGGACTGGTCAAAAGATGTAACAAATGCAAATCAATAATCTATGATTCATGTCCCAATAAATGTCCTCAAGAGGAGGGTTGGGGCTGGGACCTCAGAGTGTCCTCAAGGCTCTACGATGGTTCAGGGTCAATAAAGATGGTTTTGACAAAGGATATAGCATCAAAAGTGTTGCACATGAATTTAGCAGAGTTAATTTTACTTGCAACAACAACAACAGCGTAGTAGTAATGTTCCAGCCCAAAGCTACAGCAACGACCAACACCATCACCAATTTCAACCACCATCTGTATTTACAATAAAGATTCCTGATAGCATCGATATAATAGAGGCAGTAACAGAGGACAATATTTTGTCGTCCTCTTATAGGAGCAGCGAAAAGCTCATAGTAACTGATGGACGAAACCTTGTCTATTTCCCACAAAATGAGGAGAATGAGCAAAAGTTCTCAGAATCATTCAAGAGACCATTAAAGACCTCTGATGTGAGGATAAAAAAATAATCAAAAGGCTGATTGAAAAAGCAGTCGATATCAACATCAGAAAAGTTACTGGCAAAAGGATGATGCAGGGGATTTATCTCCTTGAGGAACCTATTTCCCTTTATAGATGTGAAAGGGCGAAATTATACCTTGGATTTTCAGTCAGGCTGAATATAAAAGAAAAGGAAAAAGAACAACAAGATAACGCAGCAACTGTAACAACGACTGCTGCTGTAATTGAAACAACTCCACAAGCCTACGTAAGAGAAAGCGTGCTTGATTATATTAAAATGAGAAGGGAGCGTGGTGCATCTGCAAATGCCATTATACGTAACTTGTTAACATATAGAAATAAGGTGGTTGTGGCCCCATCTGGAAACTATGGTAGTATTGTTGATGTAATCATAAGAAAGGCAGAAACCCAACTCGTTTCAGACACCGACAAGAGAAACTTGGTAGAATTCTGGAAGCAGATATATGATATTGACATATCAGCTGATGAAATTCCACTACTAAAAGTAAAGATGATGAATTCTGAAAATATCTTTACCTACCCTCCCAAGTATGTGCTTTTTTGGGAGCGAATCTTTACTTATTCAAGCAGACGTTCAAAAATTCATTGAGAGCAAAAAGTCCACACTCAAAGCAAGAATGGATGATAGTTATCAAAAAGGCAATAGTAACACAAGATTTGGCTATAGGACCTACAAAACTAGAATTTGAAGAGGAACAGAATGGTTCACAAGGGCAGCGGCAGCCAGGTGACATTCAAAGCCACATTCTGCAAGAAATAAGACAGAAATTATTTGGGAGGAACGTTACAGCTAGAGGTTCGATCATGTTTGTTCATGATGAGCTTTGGTTCTTTCCATACCAATTGCAGCTTTCATAGAATGTGAGTGGTGATGAGGTAAGAATGAGCATTTATACAATCAATGAACCAAGTAATAACAATAATCAAATCTCATTTGAAATGCATTCGGCCTTAGAGCAATTCAATGATCACAGAAATACTTTAAAGATGACCACAGGATCGGCCGACCTTGACTCGTTAATAGATGGTATACAAGAAGGGTTGTTCTATCTATTTTATGGCAACAACAACTATGCGGTACAGGATTCCCTTGTATACAGATTCCTTGTTAACTGTGTACTGCCAATAAAACAAAAACATGGTTTTGAATCAATGGGCGTTTGTTTTAATAATGCAGATTATTACAATAGTAGAAAGACATCTCTTAGCCCAGAAAAGTTAGGAGTTGCAGCAAAATGTGCTAGCATAGATCCAAAGATTGTTTTTAAGAACTTGTACATCCATACCGCATATAATGAAGCAGCAACAGCTATTAGTTGCAGAACAGGTTGCTGACCTAATAGAATCTAACAAGGACATCAAGCTGCTAGTAGTTAATAGATTAACAAGATTTTTCAAAGAATCAAAAAAGAAAATGGAAACTGCCAATGTCTTGAAGCAGGTTGTAGGAATAATTTGCAAGGCTTGTGCTAAGGGTAAAGTAGCACTAGTATGCACTGGTGATTCAAATTTGACAAGCAAAGGTGTAATACCAAGGCCAATAGGTGGAATATACCTAAAACATGCGGCAAATGTGATTGTACATATTAAAGAATATCCTAACAGCACTGCTGCCATTCCTTCATTTAAGGCAACATTGGTTAAACACCAGTATATGAAAACTCCAAAATCAGCAGTTCTTTACCTTAGAAAGTTTAGTGGAGGAATGACACTTTTAGATTGAATTCTGAACCAAAAAAATTGATAGGTGGTGTTGATATATAGGCAGAATAACGCCATCATTTCGTCAACTATATGAGGAAACAATATCAGAGCTAAGAACAGAGCTGCAGGCAGCACTTGTAGATTTAGGTCACAAGAGTGCATTTGACTTGCTGTTAAAGGAAGCCTGGAATCCAGAACAGGCTCGCTATGGGCAATTCTACCTTACCCACGGTTAGTGACAAACTAAATGTCATGGCATCAATACACAACAGAAAGCTTATTGCAGTATTGGCAAAGGAATTGAAGGAAAAGGATGTTGGGATAGAGGAACTCAAGCAGAATATCGCTTCACTTCAGGATAAATTAAATGAAATATACATTGAAATGAAACCCAAGGGAGACAAGCAACTACCCCAACAGCAACAGTAGTAGGAATAATTGGAGCCATAATATAATAACAATGTCAAGTTGTACCGGCTGGCTCTTTGATATTTCTATAGAACATAATCAAGCTGTCCTGTGGATAAAAACTATCGATAGACAGATCCTTAAGCTAATAGACACTTATCAGCCAAGGTTCTACATATTACCCAGAAATGAATCTGATGGATTACATCTTTTCCAAGTATTATCTCAACAAACCATAGTGGCCAAAGTTAGATGGGAGGAGGACAAGCTTACAAATCTTTTTGATCATGATTATACTACAACAAAAAAGAAAAAACTAATTTGTGTTTACCCCCAATCCACACAGTATTATGTACCCATTCTAAAAATATTAGAAAAAGACCATAGAGTAAAGCAATTGTTCAATACAGATCTCTCACATATCCAGCAATATTTGTTTACCAGATTGAGAATTGAACCTACAAGTAAAGTTGAAGTGGAGTATGAGGGTACTACGATAATTAGAATAAGCAAAATTGATGACGAACAAGAGGTATCTCCACCTCCCTTTTCTTTACTATATATTGACGTTGAAACATTTTCAGGAAAATTTACTTTTGATGATCCGATTAGAATGATAAAGACTAGGTATGAAATTGGTGATGAAAAGGAGAATAGAGAACATGTTTCATTCCAAAGCAATGAGGAAAATATCATCCTTCAGGATTTCTCTAATTACGTGCTTGCTAAAGATCCCGACATCGTTGTTTGCGTGAGAGAGTCTGAGAGTAAAATATTTCATTACCTCTTTACACGAATAAAGAAACTTGGGCTTAACTTGCAACTTGGGCGAGAGGTCCCATCAGAGGATCTCGTGAGTTTAAAGCGCCCAGTGTCAGAGTGGATCAGAGGTAGAATTTGCATTGAAAGCAGTGATGGTAGTGGTGGGATTAATAGACAACAACAACAACACTCAACATTTGATAGTTTTGGGCTTGCAGGATTAATAGAAAGATCAAAGTTCGGTTTTGTTCCTTTGAGAATAGCTGCAAGATACGGTATAAACCGTCTAATAGATAGCAGGAATTGTTATGAATTAATCCAGAGAGGCTTTGTTATTTCAAAGAATAATCATTCTGGTGGAAGCAAGAACAATAACGATAACAATCATGAACGAATCAGGACCTTAGAGGAACTGGTTTCAAGGGATAAGGGCGGTATGATAATATCTCCTCAGGTTGGCTTGCATGAAAATGTTGTATCACTAGATTATGACAGCGAATACGCAAATCTAATAGTGAATCATAACTTGAGCTATGAAACTGTTACCTTACAAGATGGAGGAGTAGTCCTACAACAATTCAATGACAACAAAAAAGGCTTGTTGCCTACCGTTGTAGAGAAATTTCTCAAAAGACGGCTCTATTTCAAGAGATTATTAAAAGAACTACCAAAGGAGAGCATGGAGTCTCTCTGTTGCGAACAGCGTGTCAATTCATTAAAGAACATACTAGTTTGTCTTTATGGTGCAACTGGTTCTCTCTGGAATAGATATGGTAATGTGCTTGCTTTTGAGGAAATAAACAAAATATCTAGGGAAATATTGATAAAAACAAAGGATATTGTTCAGCAGTTAGGCTATGAGCTGGTATATGCAGATACAGACTCTGTATTTATTAAAAGGAAAGATGCTGCGATAACCACTGTAATGCAACGACAATAAGCCGATCATGAACAAGTTGTAGATATATTATCCAAAGAAACAGGCCTTTCAATATCTGTCGATTATAATTACAAGTTTTTGGTGCTATTGCCTATTGAAGCTGATGAAAATATAGAGGCATTAAAGCACTACTATGGAATTACACAACAAGGCGAGTTAGTTGTCAGGGGTATAGAAATTAGGAGACACGATATTCCAAACTTTATAAAACAATTTCAAACTGAATTACTATACACACTTTTTAATTGCAAAGATTCAGCTGAGGTAGTAAGCAAAGGATATGAAAATTGTCTTTTATTGGTTACCAAAGCAATAGATAAAATAATGACAGGTGAAGGCGTTCACCAAGAGGATCTTGTAATCTCTAAATTACTTGGACAGGATATACAAAAGTACAAGAGTTTATTTCCCCATGTCTCTGCTGCTATTCAATTATTAAACAATAAAGGAGGAGGGGGTAAATATCCAACAAAAGGCGACACTATCCGATATATTTATACAAATTCACAACACAACAACCCCCTTTGCAGAGTTGTACCTTTAGAGATTTTACAAAAAGGAGAAAAAGACGGTAAGGAGAATGGTAAAACTCTGAATTATGATAAGGAAAAATATAGGGAAATGATACTTGATGCTGCAGAAACTGTTCTAGGTTATTTCGGCTTTAATAGGACTGTTTATGAAAATCCTAGGAATAATAGAACGAAAAAAAAGAAATGGTATGATGAATTGCAGGGAGAAAGAACAAAAGATATCCAGACAGAGAGAATGATGGAAAACAATAAAGCGTACATTTAATCAAATTATACCTTTTACAGGGATCAGCACAACCAAAACCATATCATTGAGTTGCAGAAACTAGTTGTACATCTCCTACAATAATCTACGAATCCGTATTATGCGCATGTAGAGAGACTAATAATAATAATGACTCAGAGATGGTCTTTTTTTGTGTTTGCTTCTATTTGTTTAGCAATCATTCTAAGTTGTTCGTAGTGATGAAAGATAATGGACATAAAAATTGGATTTATCCTTATAGGATTAGCAGCATAAGAGCAAGCAGAATTATACAAATGTGCAATATCAAACATGTTGTCGAACACCTTTCTGTCTGATTTATTCAAACTTTTGCGAAATACTTTCCATTCCTTTTGTTCCATCATGCTAGCTATTCGAAATGAAGGAATAGTTCTGCCCATATGTTAAAGACCTGTTTGATGAAAGCTGTATAGCAGCTAATAAATCAGGCACACAGCGATTAAAACAATCGTATATTTACTCATCAATAACACATTATTTATGCTAATAATAATAAATTACCTTGTAGGCTCAGCAAGATTCCTTTGCTCCTTATTCAGAAATAAAGTTCCTCTCACCTACACTACGAGGTTTCTCTGCATACTAGCAAGATATTTCGTAAGTCTTACCCTACTACATATCCTGTTCGCACACAGATATACTCATTTACCTTTGCGCACTTATTAGCATTTGATAAGCGATTTCTAACATCAACATTCATTGTTCAGATGCTGTAGATCCTAGGTTATAGATTTTTGTTTGAACAGTTTAAATTTAAAAAGTAGATATTTGTATATAAGATAGAGATTTCTATTTCTATAATCTATCTATGAAAACACAAGGTAGTATGAAATTATCTGTATTCTTAATGTTTAATGCATATTAAACAGTATTGTAGATTAATAAAATACAAACTCTTTTTAATTTTATTGTATTGGTAATCCATATACATGACAGAATCATCATCAACAACAACAAAGCATGAAACCACTAGACTAGAAAATTCTACCTTTAATATTCTAATAGCACTTGGAAAAGAAGCCCAATTTTTGTATTCTACTATTGATACCTACACAAGTGATGCTCAAAAGGCTAACAGATCAGATTTGGTAAATATGTGGAATACAATAAAACAGGATAGACAAAAGCATATGCAGATGTTAAGACAGGCTCTGGAAAAAGAAGCAAAGGAAGAAAAGCTGAGTAAATAATAAATAATATAAACACTCAGCATCATGCAAACAAGAGAATAAAAAGTAAAAATTTCCATTATTTTTGCCTGTTAGTAAAACCACACTTTTTACATTAAGTCAAAAAACAGAGATTCAACTTATTCAGTAGTGGTGGTCAAGAGTTATGTGAGTAATTCTATGGTAAGAAAGGTTCAGTCAAAGTTTTTAAAGTCTGTACGTAATGAAGTAGTATACAACTTGGGAAAACTTACTTCATGGCTTTTAAAAACACCAGAAGGAGTAGTGATTACATTAGACAAATGCATATTGTTTCCTTTAAAAATTATTTATTTAGGTGTGAGAGTTTCTTTAAGAATATTTTTAGGCAAGAAAAGAAGGAATCAATCATATATTGTACAAAAACTACGATATATTAGCAATTATTTTAGTCCTTCATTTTCCTTGTTTAGCTATTTGTATAAAGTAATCAGGTTTTTAAGGCTGGGCAATCCAAGGCTATTAAAAATTAATGTCCCAAAATACAACTACAAAGCCTATTGCCCAATTAACAAACATGATTTTATAAATATGACTGCGCGGGAAGATGAAATAATAGAACACTTTAGCCCCGAAGATGGAGATATAGTCGTAGATGTTGGTGCACACATAGGCCGCTA
This sequence comes from uncultured Nitrososphaeraceae archaeon, assembly GCA_963825865.1. Taxonomy (GTDB): domain Archaea; phylum Thermoproteota; class Nitrososphaeria; order Nitrososphaerales; family Nitrososphaeraceae; genus CAWGVG01. Next base: position 73,636 of record CAWGVG010000010.1, read on the forward strand.
TACAATAATAAGTTCAAAACGTGTTGGCCAAAATGGAAAAGTAGTTGCTATAGAGCCTGAACCAAGTAATTTTGAAATACTAAATCGCAACATAAAGCTAAATGGATTAACAAATGTTATCCCTTTAAATTATGCAGTAAATTCTAAACAAACAAAGCTAAAACTCTACTTGCCAGTTGAAGAATCTGGATTCACCATATACAATACAATAATGGTTAACAGAACAGCATCTGAAGGAAAATTCATAGAGGTAGATGCTAACACACTAGATAATCTATTATTACAACCACAACAAAATGGAATAAATCATGCAGATATTAACTGGATAAAAATAGATGTTGAAGGAGCTGAATTTGAAGTATTAAAAGGAGCTACTAGCATATTATCTAAAAGCAAAGATATCGCACTTTTAATAGAAGTTCATAATCTTCATGGCGGTACTAATCTTTATAGACAGATAGTAGAATTCCTTAACGTATATAATTTCAAAATAGAATTTGAAAATACATATGAAAGTGGAGAGAAGCATGTAATTGTACGAAAAAATCTACCTGATTCAAGAGTATGTGACAAATAATATGTCCTGAAGATAAAATCTAAAATTGTTAATCATTGTTTTCTAAAAACAAGCATTATTGAAGTAAATAGTATGTTTCTAGCTCTTATAAGTATGACTGGGTGAGTTTTTTTGTAGTCATTATCCAACTTATCCCAATTCGAATCAATAGTGAAAAAATCTATAACTGTATCCAAAGTTTTTGTTGTTATTCTCAGATCAAGAGGCTCTACAAGTTTCAGTCTTTCTAATTTATCTATCAAATCAGAATATATTGTTCTTTTATTGAAGAACTCTGGATGCTCCTTGTCATTGATTATGTATTCTGTAGTTATTACAGCTAATCCACCAGGCTTTAATACTCGTTCTATCTCTCTTAGGCTTCTTAAAGCACCAGAATGATTCCTTCCACCACCACCAAAATGTTCTATAGATGAAAAGGAAAATGCGATATCAAAACTCTCTGAAGGAAATTCTAGATTAGTACCATCCATCCTCATTACTGTTAAGGCGTCTTCCTTGTACGGAAAGGGTGCATACTTCTTTGGGTTTTCAGGAAAATCTGATGGTGCTGCTCTTTTCCACCCGTCATTTTGTCCATAAAGATCAGTTGCATAAACATGCTTGACCATATTTGCTAGGTAGAACGGGACTGGCTCTGTACCCGCTCCAACGCCTATTGCAGTACTTTTTTCATTTAATTTACCAAATCTGCGCATAGCAATTATGCCAAGGGCCCATTCCCAATCTTTTCTATGAATAAAACCTTCTAAGCTTAACTTTTGTAGTTCAGTAAGTGCTTTCTTTATTTCACTATTTTCCCAATCTTCAACATAACACAATCTGTTCAGCTTTGATTGATCATTTGGATTTATCATGTGATAAGGTGAAGTTCGTTTCAAATAAGACGTAAATTCAAAGGCTTCTTTTTCGTCTAGTTTCCGAGATTTATCTTCTATATATACCCAGTTTTTGGCTTTGAGAATGTCTGCCATTAATGAAGGATGACGCCTGATAGAGTAGATCTTCGCTTTTAAAGTCATAATATTCGGTTAAGGATTCGATACAATTATTATTCTTTAACCCTTAAAACAGACTAAAAAGACGATAAAAAACTATAATTCTGATTTCTCTTTTACATACACAATTAAAGTTTATTATTATTATTATTATTAGTGGGCCACATTATGATATTCCTTTTTTTGAATTCGTTTTTATATGTATATCTTCTATGTTTGAAGCCTAGCTTAAAAAAAAGATAGCTTGTTATTCTTAATAAGCTTGTGTGAATTGAAAAAGTATACACATGTCAAAGGATCTAAGGGTAGTTTTCATAGCCTGGGCCCCTTATAGCCCTAGGTCGAAAAACCTGTCTGAACGTTTAGATGCTCATCTTTATCTAATCAGCTACAAATTTAAGAGAAAAATTTATTCGATAATCAAATACCCATTATTATTCGCAAAGACTGTTTATATCTTAAAAGAGAAAAACCGGAAATAATATTATGTCAGAGCCCACCTATATTCTGTGCTCTGGCTGCTATGGTATATCAGGTACTTGACTGGGAGGAAAAATAGCACTGTATTAATTGATGCCCATACACAATCGTTTGACAAGCCTTGGTCATATTTTAAAGCATTGAACAGATTAGCTATGAGAAGAGCATCCACGGTTATAGTTACAAATGTGGAATTACAAAGTAAAGTTTTACACAATTATGGTATAAACCCGATAATATTGGAAGACAGAATTCCTGATTTTGATAGTCGTCGTCGTCATCAGGATACGATGATGTTAGAAAAATTAGCACAAAAGAAAGAGATGATGATGGCGACAATGTTTTTTTCAAGGTTGCTGTCATTTCCTCATTTGCAGCTGATGAACCTTTGGAAAATGTTCTTGATTCAGCTGAAGATCTATCGGATGTAAAATTTTTCATTACAGGCGATAAATTAAAGGTAGACAAGCAACTTTTAAAGAGGAAGAAATTAAATAATGTAATTTTTACTGGATTCTTAGATCATGACGTCTATATTTCTTTACTTCGAGATGTTGACACAATAATGGTTCTTACAAAGAGAGATAGGACAATGCTTGCAGGTTCCTATGAGGCGCTTGCACTCGAAAAACCTTTGATAACCTCTAACTGGGTTCCCTTAAAACAGTCACTTTAACAAAGGCGCTATTCATGTGGATAATTCCACCGAGGAGATCAAACAAGCAATTAAGATAGTACCAAAGAAAAAAAGAGGAATTAGCTAAAGATATGCACCAACTCAAGATTGAAAAGATAAATGAATGGGAAGGCAAATTCAAGGACTTTAAGAAGCATTTGACAAGCAATAATTAGTAGTAGCGACAAAATATGCTATTACATTGCATAATGGTATCTAAAAATAAACACGAAGAATAAGAGGAGGATTAAAATCTTTTATTATGTATATATATTTGTGTCATTAATAACTCACTTTACAAAAAGGTAATGTATTCTTAAGATCAACCCGTTTGAGCTTTATTTATTATTAATTTCTTTTTAGGCCCACCATGTTGATTTAATCCAATCAAATAAAATTAGCTGCACCGCATGCTACAATAAATACAACTTATTGTTTTGATGTACATGCAGTATGATGATGGATAAGAGAAGCAGGAGCAGCAGAAGTTAACGACCACCAAATAATATCAAGAAATGCTTATCGTATTTTTGTTTACTCTATAAAATCACCAGAACCAGAGCCAAAGGTTTACGATACTTTATACATTGTAAAAGTAGATGACTGAGACATCTTTTAGAGTAATATTTGATATGAAAATACTTTATTAATACGCTTAAACACTTTACCATACTACTCTTTATATTTACCAATACTCTTGTTATTTGTTGACAGCGTACGAAAAATAAGCAAAGGACTACTGTATTGCATAATGCTGAAGTAATAAACGTGCTATTGCAGATTTTCTCTAACGCCCAGTCTGGAATAGACATTTGTGGGAATTCCAAATTTCCATCTAAAGTGTTATCATTTAATTCAGTAAATGACTTGAGACTTGATACTTGTAAAAGAAAAAGTGCAAGACAAAGATACATTTTCGAAATTACAAAAGAAAATATCAATTACTGCAAGAGTCTGATGAAGGTGATCGAGCTCCGTCATTTAGAGGAAAACGAAGCAAACTTTGCGGTAAATGAGATAGAATGTCTTAGTTTTGTAACAATGCAAAAAGGATCACTACAAGCTACTTACAGTAATATTGCAGAAATCGTAGAACAACAGCAGTCCGTATTTGAAGCCCTTTGGAATAAGGCAATTCCAGCAGAAAACAGAATAATGGAAATTGAAAACGACATAGAACCGGAATTCGTCGAAGTCATATCAGACCGCAAAAAGGCAACTGAGGTTTATATTGACCTAGCAAAATCAGTGGAGAAAGAAGCTCTAGTACTCTTCGCTAATAGTAAAGCTATGATTAGAGCAGATAGGCTAGGAGTCTTGGATTGTTTGATTAATGCCTCAAAGAATAAAGGAGCTCTAGTAAAAATTATCTCTCCTATGACAGAAGAGAATTCACAAATTGTAGAACAAACTTGTGAGAAGGCTCCGGATATCCAGATTCTCAACGGTGGCAGTTCTCATTCAGGCCTATTGGTAGTTGATAATGCAAGGTTTATCAGGTTTGGACTCAAGGAACCCAAAGCTGAAGTATTTTCCGAAGCAATAGGATTTGTAGAGTACTCAAACAGTAAAGTGGGTATATATTCATCGAGATCATTTTTTGAATTGCTGTGGAATGAACATATCCAATATGAAAAACTTAAAGAAGCAGATAAAATGAAGAATGAATTTATCAACGTAGCTGCTCATGAATTACGAACTCCTATTCAGCCAATACTTAGTTTATCCCAAGTTCTTCAATCCAAGATAAACGATACCAAACAGCTAGAGCTATTAGAAGCCATCGTAAGGAATGCAAAAAGACTGCAACGCCTTACAGATGACATACTAGACGTTACAAAGATTGAAAGCAAATCACTAAATCTGAACAAAGAAAAGTTCAATCTAAATGATGTAATATTTAATGTCACAAAAGATCTTAGCAATCACAATGAGAAGACTAATAATAATAATAATAACGGAAAATTAAAATTACTTTACGAACCTAACAAAGAGGATATTTTTGTAGAAGCTGATAAAGAAAGGATAACTCAGGTGGTTTCAAATCTATTAAACAATTCTGTTAAATTTACTGAAGAAGGAACTATATCTATCGATGCAAAAGTACAACAAGAAGATAACAATAATAACAATAACAATAGTGGTCGTGGTCATGATATTGTTGTAGTTAGTATAAAGGACACTGGCGAAGGTATAGATGCTGAAATTCTGCCAAAACTATTTACAAAGTTTGCATCAAAATCTTATCAGGGAACAGGATTAGGGTTGTATATCTCCAAAAGCATCGTGGAAGCCCATGGTGGTAAGATATGGGCTGAAAATAATGATGCTGATGATGATAATAATAATATTGTTGGTAGAAAAAAGAGGGTAAGAGGAGCGACCTTCAGTTTTAGTCTGTCAATAATGGATACATCATCTAATCAACAAAAACAAAACAAGACACTAATTGGCAATAGGGAAGGATGACGACATGAACTCATTATTATTACATAAATCCAAATCCTTATTGCATTCTAAATATGAAATATTAATTAAGTATACACTCGTACCATCAATTCCTCTTTCAATCATAGCGATTCTATCTGCTAATCCTAATACTTGGGTGGCATCTGAAATTCATCACTTCTACATTGAGTTGATTGCAGTAATACTTGCTGCCTGTATTGGCATTCTACTATATATCAAGAGCACGTACACTAAATGATAAATTTAGTCTATTTATAGGAGCAGGATTCCTTGCTAGTGCTTTAATTGATTTGCTGCATGTAATAGTATCTTTTGTTGCTATTAGTGATCCTGTTTTCCTGAAGTATTTCATTCCTCAAACATGGTTTGCTGGCAGAATATTCCTTAGTGCTATGTTAGTTATAGCAATCGCAAAATTTTCTTCTTTATCTTCATCAAAAGGAGATGAACAAGAAAGAAAGGAACAAGAGATAAAAACAGCACAGAAGCGACGGACTAAAAAGTTACAAAAAACTGTCATAGTTTATTTAGCGATACTTGCAATTCTTGCAGCAAGTGTTGCCATAAGTTCACTATTCTTTGTTTTACCTGCGAGCGTCATAGATGATTATTCTATACATAGACCATACGAGATTCCTTCACTTGTATTATTTGTAGTTGCCTTGTTTTATTTTTATAAAAATCAGCTTTATAAGAGAAATGATGCCTTCTATAAAGGAATATTGGGTTACCTGATAGTAGAAATCTTTGCCCAAATCATAATGTCTTATTCCACTCAATCATTTGACACAGCACACAATGTAGCTCATGTTCTCAAAGATGCTGGTTACTTTATCAATATTATAGCGTTAGCATTATCAAGTATTCAGTACAATGCAGAGTTGAGAGAAATAAATCAAAGATTGAAGGAAAGCAATGAGAGATTAAGAGAAGGAGAAGAGTTAATCCGTGTTCAATATGAAAAGCTAAAAGAATCAGATAACATGAAGAATGAATTTATTAATGTAGCTGCTCATGAATTACGAACGCCTATTCAACCTATACTCGGTTTGACTGAAGTTCTTCGCTCCAAAATAAGAGAACCTCAACAACAGGAATTGCTAGATATCACAATTAGAAATGCAAAAAGACTGCAACGCCTTACAGATGACATACTAGACGTTACAAAGATTGAAAGCAAATCACTAAACCTAAACAAGGAGTTTTTCAACTTAAATGATATAATAACAAATGCCATAGAAGATATCATAGCAAAAATTGCTAAGAAGAGCCACCATGCAAATCTTATAAAATTGGCATATCAGCCTCATGATATCTTCATAGAAGCTGATAAAGCAAGAATAACTCAAGTAGTTTCCAATATACTAAGTAATGCAGTTAAATTTACCGAAACAAAAATCAACGAAGAAGAAAGAGGAATTATAAATATTAGTGCTGAAAGGGTTGATGGTCAGGCTATTGTCAGCATCAAGGATACTGGTGCAGGAATAGATCCTGAGATAATGCCTAGGTTATTTGAAAAGTTTGCATCAAAATCTTATCAGGGAACAGGATTAGGGTTGTATATCTCCAAAAGCATCGTGGAAGCCCATGGAGGTAAGATATGGGCAGAGAATAATATTGATAATAAAGATTGTAAAGGAGCGGGAGGAGCTACCTTTAGATTCAGTTTACCAATCAGCAAAGAAAACAGCATCAAACGCAACAGTAAAGTAAATCAGCTCGTGACAAAACAATGAATAATGATAATGACAATAACAATAACAATAACGATAGCAATAGCAATAATAGGAATACACGAATATTGCTTGTAGATGACGAGTATGATATTGCCTTAACTTTTAAAATTGGTTTAGAAGATAGTGGATTTGTAGTTGACTCGTTCACCGATCCTTCTTCTGCCTTGCTAAACTTTAAGACTAATTCGTATGATTTGTTACTGCTTGATGTAAAAATGCCAAAAATAGATGGCTTTGAATTATGTAGACAAATGAAAAAGATAGACGATAAGGTCAAGGTCTGTTTTATGACTGCGTTCGATGTACGCAAAAGCGACTTAAAAGTAGATCCTACAATATTCAATAATAATAGTAAACAGATCATTCAAAAACCAATTTCAATAGATGATTTAGTAAAGCAAGTAAAGGCAGAACTATCTTAAATCAAAATAAGCAACTTATACAGGTTAATCTATCTATCTATCTATCTATTGAGATTCTAGAGGTCTATTTGAATGCAACATGCCTCGAAAAGAATTGTTAGGTTACGCGCGGGTGTCATAGTTTAGAAGATTTTGAAAACAATATTCAAACAAGCTTGTTTTTGAATAGGCTCAACATCGAAAATCAATATAAATTGTAAACCATTCTAGTACTATATTTGGTATGGTACTTCCATGGCGTTGGCTGGTACATAATTATGTTCCAAGCTTTAATAATTTGTCTGACGAATCAATACAGTCAATCGAAAAGTGTCAATCTGCATTAATGAGACAGAGCCATAAATTATTAATTTATCTTTACTGTAGCGCGATCTCTCCACACTGTTTTGACCCGATATCGTAAGCTTCAAAAATATCTTTGACAAAGATTTTACCATCTGAAGCTGAGCCTGTACTTAAATTTTTGATGAGATCATCAACAAGCCGTTTTGCCAATGGATCTGATACCAATACGTCAATCTTAGTTCTACTTCCAAATTCTGGAACATATTTCTTTCCATAATTATATGCATCTGTGTTAACTGGCACTTCTCTTTTCACTCGACCTCTGCCTTTTATATCATAAAACATCATTCCGCCAACATTGTGTTTATACAAAATGGCATTTACTTCAGAAAGTCTTTCATGTGCAATAACAACTTCTATTTGCTTCATTCTGTTAATTTGTACACATCTTATGTAGATAACGATCTATAAGCAGCTCTGCCTACTTATAATAAATGGGTTTTATTATAGCACAAATGATATCGGAGAGATTGATCTATATACTTTCAGATAAATACATTTCTTAATTTGTGAATCATGTTATAAGAAGTCAACAAGATCTTTAACTAAACTTAAAAGAGTGACTTGCAAAACTATTCTTGTATTGGCAGAAGAAGAAAGGGAGGGATCTGAAGAAGAGGAACGGCAGAAGAAAAAAGAAGAAGATGATAATGAGATATCCTTCTCTAGTAAATCACAAAGCTATTGTGTCTGTTTTGTGAGTATGATAGATTCTATCGAAACCACATTTGAAATTAAAGACTCTGATAAAATTAGAAGATATTATTCTGTATTTATTAACACGATAGCTGCGATAGCCAGAAACTTTAGTGCAAAAGTTATTAAGAATACTGGTACTAGTCTAATATTTTATTTTCCAAAAACATCTGACTCTTCTAACATCGCTGCTTTTAGAGATGTAATAGATTGTGGCATCACAATGATGGCAGCAAATAATGTTATCAATGCCAAGTTAAATGAAGAAGAATTACCACCTCTGCACTACAAGATTAGCGCTGACTATGGTACAGTAGAGATAGCCAGATCGTTAACTTCTCCAGATACTGACGATCTGTTTGGTTCTACTATGAATGTTTGCGCAAAGATAAACTCTTTGGCTCCTCCAAATGGAATGGTAATAGGTAGTGATCTATATTATATTGCAAAAAAATCTGCTTTTTCCAAGAATGATAAATGCTCTTTCAAAAAAATTGGACAATATTCAATTGCTGCTAGCTTTAGACATCAATATCCAGTATATTCTGTAGAAGTAGAAGTAGGAGGAGGAGGAGACGTTAGTTACATAGGTTTGGATAAGCAGATTCCAAAATTACAGAATCCTTCTCCTCCTTCTGCTCGTCGTATACAAGATAGCAATAATTATTCCGCTATCTCTTCTATTGTTACTCCCAAGATAGATAGGAAATTAAAGCAACCTGTCAACTATGAAGGACGTCACCCTCAGAATCAACTGTTAGAACGAGAAGGAGAAGGAGAAGGAGAACAATCAACAACAACAACAACAACAGCAAAAGAAACATTCTCATGTCATCATGCTGGTAGACGATGAACCGGATATACTCTTAACTTATAAGACATTTTTGTTGGCTCTGCTACTGAAGGTTATAATGTAGATGCATTTACAGAATCTCACAAGGCATTACAACAATTTGCACAAGTAAATCCTTCTTACTATGATTTGGTAGTTATGGATATCAGAATGCCTGGCCTTAATGGGCTTCAATTATATTACAGACTAAAGGCAATGAATCCAACCATCAAAGTGCTTTTTGTATCAGCTCTTGATGCAGCACAGGAAATGATAAGTATACTGCCTGGCGTGAAATTAGATGATGTTGTCAAAAAGCCGGTAAACCAAGAACAGTTCCTTTACAAGGTAAAAACAACACTCGCGCAATAATAATATATTCATTTAAACATGTAAAATATCGCGACACTAAGGGACAGCACTCAACTCTCTCTCTCTCTGTGTGTGTGCTCAACTAGGATCATGTGTTGAATATTTTAATAATAACGCAGTATTATCAGATCCGCTTGAGGGATATATTAGAGAAAAGGATGCATTATATGCTATAAAGAAGAAATTCAGGAAGAATTACGTGACCATATGAAAAAGGCATCTTAAACGTTTTGGTGCCAAAGAGTTCCTTAATTCAATGTTTGAAAAGACATGATAAAGATTATGGGTGTTTGCAATACCTACCACAGTATTTGGCTCTAGAATTCCTTTTACTACTTTGATAAATACTGATGATAATAATAATGATAAATGTCCCATTTGATGAAATGTCTTAGTATTGTTGACGTGTGTATCTATATTCAAGTTGTATACCTTGTTTGGTTATTCATATTTGTTAGCAAGTTGACTTTTATAATATAATAAACAGGAGTTCATTTGAAAATATCGTTGGAGATCTTAATTGGCAATAGTTCGTCATTTTTTAGCAGTAGGGGCAGATGACATTTAATTTTATTTAGCTGTACTACATATCACAGCATTAACTATTCCGCGCAAGCCATTCTATTATAAATGACTTCATTTTTTCCCGGAAAGATTCCGCCGAGAACTTCTTTGCATAGTCGCGTAATTTTTCTGCCTCTGCAAGATTCCATGTACTAAGTGCATCATTAATCGATGTGACAGCACCGTCCACATCTGAGTACCTAAATCGTTCAGGAACAAGTCCATCAACTTTAGCGGCCCCTGAATCATGCGCCACTGGTATGACCCCCGCACTCATTGCTTCAACTAGTGCGATTCCAAAATGTTCTCCTACAAAGGAATGTAGTAAAACCTTGGATTTCTTTAGAACATCTATTTTTTCTTTTACAGTTGCGTTTACATGGAAGGTCACATTTTTAGGAGCATTTTTCATTAATTTTTCAAGATATGAAACTTTGTCTAAAGTGACACTTCCAACTAAGTCAAAGCGTATGTCATGTAGTCTTGCTGCTACTTCAAGTATTGTCTCATACTCCTTCTCTGGAGTAAATCTTCCTAAAGAACATACAACATCCTCTTTTTCTTCTTCTTTTTGATTGCTTAGTAATGGAAATGAATACTGTGGACATGGTGGATATATTACTGTAGCATCCGTTCCCCAGGCCATTTTTATTAAAGCTTTTGTATAGTTACTGTTTGTAATTATAGTAGCTCTTTTGATATAATCGAGGTTATTTGAAATAAATCGCCATGGTCTGATGTAAATCTTTTTCTTTCTACTGTTCAGATAGCGCTGATGGGCAACCTCTAGATCTATGGGAAAGTGAACATATACAAGGGTCTTGTCTGCCATGGCGCTAGGAATAAGTGTAGATCCTCCTGTTACAAGAACAAAATTAAGTTTATGTTTCTTGATAAGTTTTTTAAAAAAAAAGTAAGAATAAGTCATTCTTTGATATGCTCCAAGGAATGGGAGAATCTCATTTCTGCCAATAGCCTTGACAAACCCATCTATGTAGCCACTGACATCAATCCCTATTCTCTTGATAGTTTCATCTCTTTCTGGATATACACTAGCACAGAGGAAAACCTTCAATCCCATTTCATGTAGCGCTTTAATAGAGTGTAATCCAACATGCTCGCCCCATCCGGGAATCTTTCTTTAATGATTCTCTCCGTAGGCCTCCATGTTATAATGTACTACTCCAGCGCTGATAGCATCAGCCATATTATTATTATCTGACCTTCATCATTGATTTTTTATTTCCTTGCATAATCATTTATCATTTGTTTGAACATACAAATAGTAAATTGAAGCTTTTAAAAAACTATATTAATACTTTTTTCTACTAGCAGTATCCTTTTTTCTATGCATTCTAAAATAAAAGAACCTAATTACTGATATGAGAGTTGATATTGAGTAGAGTATAATCAAAGCTGTTGGTCTCTTAATGCCCATTCTCTATAACAGAGAAAGTTGTTATTGTGTCCTCCTAATAATTTAACATGGTAATCATAAAAAAACTTACACTTAAAAAGCTGTTGTACTTAGTTTTGAGAATGAGAATAGATAGTTTACTTAATTATGGCAAAATAGCACAGTGGAGCGGAAGAAGATTTTGGGAGTCTAGACAATTTTATGCTTCATACATAGCATTGTTCATAGCTATAACAAATTGGATTACAATTCAGTACAAGTTACTGTTAGAGCATATACCTTTTCTTAATATACTATTTTCAAACATATGGGTTTTTATGGTTGTAGCAGGCATAGTTTTTAGTTTACTCAGCATTCTTGGAGGACATTATATACACCGAAAAAGACAGTTCAGATTAGAACAAGCTGTAGCTACCGAAGAGAATCCCTATCTGTATAAGGCGATACCAGGAAAAGAAAAGGACTTGATGATACCAGTATCAATATTTCATCTAGAAGTCTTACAAGATTTATTAGCATCTAATAATGCATTGACTGAAGAAAAGAGGAAACAATTTGAAATATATATACAAGGTCTCATAAAATTAAAGGAAGGTCATACTATGCGAATGGCATAGCAAGTACAATAGCCTCTAAAGATTGTAAATAGAATGATAAAATTGTAGGTAAAAAGGTAAAAAGCTAAATGCGAATATTGATGGTGTCTACAGAATATCCTCCGATGCCTGGAGGCGTAGGGCGTTATACTGCAATCCTTACAAGAGAGCTTCGAAAATTAGGATTTGATGTCTATGTTGCATGTAATGATAAGGGTAAAGGAGAGTTCTCTGGTATATCACCTGGGAACGTGAAGAATTCAGACGTACTTTTAGAAATAGTTGATAAAATAAAGCCAGATGTGGTACATATTCAATTTGAACCAGGAATGTACGGATTAATAATAGATACAAAAGATCCCAGAAAAAGCGGGACATATATTGATTCGTTCTATAGAAAGTGTAAGACACCAATAACTACAACTTTTCACTCAGGATATACTCTAACCCAATGGATGAACCAAGCGTCATTGATAAAAAAGAGTGGTAGAATAGGAAGACTAGGGATACCACTGCGTTTCTTAATCAGGTTTTGGAAGTATTTTCTAAACTACAAAGCTTTCAAGAATCTAAACAAAGACAAGCTTGGTCTGAGCCGTGCTGGAATCGTATTCTCGTGCTACATGTCAAATATACTTGGTGGAGGCAGAGTGATTTATCACGGAGCAGAGCCATCTATACCCCCAAACCCTGAAAATAAGAGAAATGCAAGATCCATGTTTTCTCTACCTCAAGATGGCCGAATAGCTCTTGCTCTTGGATTCAAGACTAGTACAAAGGGATGGGATATCATAAAAAAGATAGATATTCCATCAGGATGGAGAATAGTAATAAATTCTTCAAAAAGTTACTATAATACTGAAAATTATGATGAAAAATGGGATGAAGATAATAATAATAATAGTAATAATAATAAAAATAATATCATTGACCTACAGAGGGGCCTTCTTAGCGAAGAAGAACTTTCTATGCTATTCTATGCCGCCGACGTAGTAATATTACCATACAAAGTAACTGCAGGTTCAGGCGTAATGTTTGATGCTCTTGCTCACGGGTTACCTTTTATAGCGACTAACTTGGGGTTCTTCAAAGAATTTGCTCGCCCTAGGATTAGGCATGACTGTCAAAAGAGATCCTAGTGAATTTTCAAATGGCATTAAAAATCTTGATAGGAATTACTCTAATTACACAAAATCGATAAACGCATTTAAACAAAAGCTGAAATGGGATTTTGTTGCTAGCCAGCATGCATCAATATACCAGTTTGCTGCAGGTAAGGGGCAAGAGCGATAATAGTTGTAGTAATAGTAAAGTGTAATAAAACTATATGCGGATTGCAATTGTTGCTGATGATATAGTGCAGGAAGGAGGCACCAAAGAAGTTATTAAACATATGAAGAGGACACTTGATGATAATGATAATCAACTATCCATTGAATATGTCAATAGCGAAAAATATTTTCCCAGGTATCTACCAAGTAAATGGAAGGATCTATTTAGAATCTTTTATTTAGCTAAAATATCAAATACTGACGATTTTTCACAATTTGACGTAATTATAACTCTACAACCTGACTCGCACTGCATAAGCCATAGAAATCACATTGTTTACTTTCAACATCATATAAAACAATACTATGATCTATTTTGGCAATCATTTAGACAGAGGAAAAGATTAAAGAAAAAAATGGTATTTCTTTTATTAACAGCAGTAGCCCGTCTTGCTGATAGAATTTACCTTACTCCTAATCTCAAAAGAGCATCTGTCATAGTCAACAGCCAAACTGTAGGCAAAAGGCTAAAAAAGTATAACCAAATTTCGAATTTTAGCGTTATTAATCCTGGTTGTAATAATACAATGGTATCACCATCACCATTATCCAAGGACCAAACAATGACGCTAAATAATAATAATAATACTTTGCATAAAAAAAATGAACCGTACTTTTTACTGGCTTTTTCTAGGCTTAATGTAATGCAGAAGGGTATCGATATCATACTAGAAACTGCGTCGATAATGCCCCATCATATCTTTGTTATAGCTGGGCCATACGATACTACAGTCGAAAGTATTGATAAAAGACATCTCCCGCCCAATGCACAGCTAATAGTTAGAGAATTTTCTGATGAAGCAAAAGCAGAACTTTTCAATAAATGTGATGTCTTCCTGGCGCCATACATAAAGGAAGACTTTGGGCTTACGCCTCTTGAGGCCAATGCCTATGGAAAACCAGTTGTATATTGTGATGATAGTGGGGAAATTACGTATACGCAGAAACACAAAGAGACAGGATTCATGTGTAGAAGAAATCCGCAAGCGATGGTTGAAGGAATAGAATACTGTATGGCAAATAAAGAACGCATGAAGCTGGCCTGTATAGATAACGCAGCCAAATATTCATGGCAGACGTTTGAAAAATCTTTACGAAGCTATATCGATAATTTGAAGATATGCTAAACACAGAGAAACAATAAATATATTTATTTTTAATGTTTATTATATCTGATTAAAAAATTAACAATTACATTAATTTTTTGAAAATAGGTTATAACACTTAGTGGTTGGGATTCTCTCTCCTGTATTTGGTATCATTTCTTTTTTGCAAGAAATAATGAATGAATGAATGATATCTTGGATTGCAAACGGCTAACGAAGAGTTTTTTTATTAATATCTACCTACAGGTATATGGACTTGCTTGCTTCTATACACAATTTATTCATGCATATTCGTCAATATAAGATACCCATATGCAAGTAGTGAATTCACAAACTATCACCATAGAAAATACTATCATGGGTGACAAGCCTTATATCTATAAGAAACAGGACTTTCGTGCGATTATATGCCTCCAATCTCCATTCTCATTACTCCTTTCAAATTCTATTTTGAAATTATATATATTGAGAAATTCTATTACTGGTCTATAATTATTTAGACCATGAATTTCCACAAAAAGTGCAATATTTTTACTATTAGATAATATATTGATAGTTCCTTTTAATACTTCAAATTCAGCTCCTTCAACATCTATTTTAATCCAATTTGCATATCTTATTCCATTTTGTTGTAACAGGTAATCTAATGTGTTAGCATTTACCTCGATGAATTTTTCTTCGGGTTTTGCCCTATTAACCATTATTGTATTGTATATGCTGAATCCAGATTCTTCAACTGGCAAGTAGAGTTTTAGTTTTGTTTGTTTAGAATATGCTGCATAATTTAAAGGAATAACATTTGTCAATCCATTTAGTTGTATGTTACGATTTAATATTTCAAAATTAGTTGGATCAGCCTCAATAGCAATTACTTTTCCTTTTTGGCCAACACGTTTTGAACTTATTAGTGTATAATGTCCTGCATGTGCACCAACATCTACGACTATATCTCCATCGTTAGGGTTGAAGTGTTCTTCTATCTCCTCCTCATGTCCCGTCATAAATGTATAGTCTTCATTGTTAATTCTACAATAGAATTTGTAATTGTATTTTGGGACATTAACTTTTAACAGAATAGAATTTCCTACGCTAAAGAATTTAAGGAATTTATACAAGAAAGAATTAAAACCAATATTTCGTTTAATATATAGCCTATCTGTTCTTTTTTTGCCTAATGCTATTCTAATTGAAACCCTTAAAGCCAAATAAATAATTTTTAAAAAAAGCAATATGATTTTATCTAACAAGGTCACTCCTGTTGTTTCCTTTAGAAGCCAAGAAGCAAGTTTTCCCATGCCTTATCTACCTAAGTTGAATATGAATATTAAAACTGACTGTAAATCCTTTGACATACTTGTCGTATTCTATAGAAAAACTGACATAAAGTGAAGTTCAGTAATAAAGGATGGTGATTTTTATATCGAGTTTATTTGTCATGATGATCATGGTATGCTGAAGGCACTTGCCAATACGAACCATTACTATGGACAATTTTCAAGCGACTGTTACTTCATGTGCATGATTAAACGATAGGTTAAAAATACTTAGTTGTTGATAATTTATATGATAAAAACCCATTAAAAGAAAGCAAAGAAAACCTATTTTTGATTATGAGAAATAACCCACCATGATTCTTTACCTATGCCTGATTTTAACATGCATTAAATCATAATTTCGAAACAAATGCATATGGGTAGGAAAATCCAACTAAGTCCAAAAATTAAAAGAGTATTTCATAGTTGTTTTGTACAACTATGTGTCTCTCTCCACCATCATGGGTTTTTTCAAATTCTATTTTGAAATTATATACATTAAGAAATTCAACTATCGGTCTATAAAAATTATTACCGCCATGAAGATTATGAACTTCTATTAAAAGTGCGATATCTTTGCTTTTAGACAACACATTAGTAGCTCCTTTTAATACTTCAAATTCAGCTCCTTCAACATCTATTTTTATCCAGTTAATATCTGCATGATTTATTCCATTTTGTTGTAATAGATTATCTAGTGTGTTAGAATTTATCTCAACAAACCTATCTTCTTTTTTTGCTCTATCTGAGAGTATGGTATTGTAAATTGTATGACCCAATTGTTGACCTGGTGTATATAGTTTTATTTTTGTTTCTTTGGAGTATACAGCAGAGTTCAAAGCTATTACATTGGTTAATTTGTTTAGTTTGATATTTCGATTTAATATTTCGAAATTATGTGGATGAGCCTCAATAGCAATTACTTTTCCCCTGGAACCAACACGCTTTGAACTTATAATGGAATATCGACCTATATGGGCACCAATATCTACAATAACATGTCCTGTTTTAGTGTGAAAGTGTTCTATTATTTCATCTTCGCGAATTGTCATATTTATTATATCATCTTTGTTAATAGGACAATAGGCCTTGTAATCATACTTTGATACACTGATTTTTAATAGAAGGGGATTATTGTTATTGGCTAATCTCAAAAACTTGACAACAGCATACAAAAATTTAATTATAAAAAGTGATGGAATTGCATTATACTCATAACTAAAATTGATGCCTTTCTTGAAAAATACCCTATCTCTCCTTTTTCTACCTAATACTATCCTGAGTGAAAACCTTGAAACCAAATAGAAAACCAAATACATAATTTTATGCAAAAATACTAAGACCTTATCTAATACCTGCAAGATGCATTGGTTCTTGTCTTGTTAACCAAGAAGTCAGTTTTTCCGTTTGCATCTCTTTTACATTCAACTATAAAACCTATATGGATTAATATGTATTGAGATCGGTTGCTTTTTGACCTCATTATAGAATAGGATCTGTTTTCTGTATTCACCATTTATATACAGATATAAGAACGACACTTGTAGGGTTATTCTAAAATCTGTAAAGATAAAGCCATTAGAATACTTATATATATATATATCGTGTAATGAATCTAAAAAAATGATATGTAGAAAAATGAAAGTATAATATTAGGGCTCGTCTACACAACTATCAATAACAAATTAAAGAAGAAGAATAGATAAACAATTTTTGAACTTAGTTTCATGTGAATCATTTTGAGCCTTGTTTTTCTTCATCATTATCATTACTATTATTATTACTACCTGCTTCATTGTCATCCCGTTAACTAACTCGAAAGCTTTGCCATCGAGCAGACATCAGTAGTAAATCACCGTAACCATTTGCTTTTATCATTTGTATTGACAAATTGCACTTCAATTCCTAACGCCTTAACACAATTAATATTTGAGTTACATTGTTAAATTGATTTCTTACAATTATATGCTTATCTCCACTTTCATATGTATTTTCAAATTCTATTTTGAAATTATATGCATTCAGGAATTCTACTACCTGTCTAGAACCATCTTGACCATGAATTTCCACAAGAAGCGCAATACTTTTACTATTGGATAATATGTTAGTAGCTCCTTTTAATACTTCAAATTCAATCCCCTTCAACATCTATTTTTATCCAGTTAATATCTGCATGATTTATTCCATTTTGTTGTTGTGATAATAGATTATCTAATGTATTAGCGTTTACTTCTACAAATTTGTTCGTATATGTGGAGGATGATGGAGCCACCGAAGGTGAGTTATATCACTCAGTTTGCTGGCCGTCAGGCTGTGTTCAATAGGCTGAAATAGGTTCATCCCGTTTTGCACCTCCTAGTATCCCAGCAGTGGGCATCAGAAACCCGGCGCGTGGGGGCGTGTCTTTCCCCCAGTTGGGGCGCAGTCCGATTCGACTCTCAACCCACGGCTTGCGCCGTGGGCTACATTCTTCGCGCGCTCCGCGGCTAGCCCTTTACGGCGTTCCGCGCTAGTCGAAACCCGGACGAAGTATGGCACGGACCAGAGCCGCGTAGCGGCGCAGAAAATATAGCCCACGGCGTAAGCCGTGGGTTGAAAACCACCTAAATGGGAATAGCCCCGAAGGGGCGGAAGACACGGACGACGGGTGAAAACCCAAACTTTTGTTCTGACTAGAAGGGAAGGCGACTTGGCCAGAAGAATCATTGCCTGGATTGTTGCTGCGAACTGTCTCACTCTGGTTGCCTGCTGCGCCGTGCCGCTGTTTGCGCAGACAACTTCAAAAGCGGCGGACAAGAGTGTCCGCCCCACACAACACGGGAGCGCGAACTCGTCCTATGAAGCCTATGTTCCAGACACAGTCTCCCCGAATCTCAACACGTTCTTCGGATGATGACCGGGCCGCAAGGCCTTCCGTTCCGGGACCCGATGACGTTGAAGGTTGGAAAAAGATTCAGTACTTACGTTCCGTCCGCAATTGAAGGCGATCGGAAAGGACCGGAAGTATCCCGGCGAACATCGGAAACCATGAAGCGTTACCCTCGACCAGCAAGAATCGGGAGATCGCCGGGGTGCCGGTGGTGGAGATCGTCTCGCAAAAATGGAAGGACAACGGGAAAATTCTGGTCTATGTCCACGGCGGCGGGTACGTAACTGGCGGCCCCGATTTGGCCTTGGTGGCTGGGTCTCGGCGAAACCGGACTGCGTATCATTTCGGTTGGCTACACGCTGGCTCCCGAAGCGAAGTGGGAGCAGGTACGACCAGGTGGTCTCCGTGCTGCACGCACTCGAAGAAGAAGGCTATGCTCCGAAAAATATTGCGGTGCTGGGCGACTCTGCTGGAGGTGGTCATGCCGCCGGGGCCGTGCTCAAGATGCGGGACCAAGGGCTCGGCATGCCGGGCGCGGTCGTCCTGTGGTCGCCTTGGGCTGATATCACCGAGACTGGCGACACCGCCGTCACTCTCAAGCAGCGCCGATCCCACTGCCTGACTACGAGAAAGTCCTCTAAAGAAGGCCGCGGACGCCTACGCCGATCCCAAGGACCAGAAGCATCCCTACGTCTCGCCGGTCTACGGCGATTATTCCAAGGGGTTTCCGCCGACCCTGATCCAGGGCGGCACCAAGGAGATTTTCCTCAGCGATTTCGTCCGTGAATATCGCGCCATCGACAGCGCGGGCGGGACGGCGGTGCTGGATATCTACGAAGGCATGCCCCACGTCTTTCAGGGAATCGTCTTCGGCACGCCCGAGACGGAACAGTCGATGGTGAAGATGAAGAAGTTTCTTGCGCTCTATCTGGGGAAGTGACAGGTGTCAGTCGAAGCGGGCTCGGCTGTTGGGCGTCGTTTGCCGGGAGTCTTAGGGCTGCGCGAGATGACCGGCGGAGTGGCGACGCTTACTACGGCAGGGTTGTCCCTGAGCTTCACGTACAACTGTGTTCCGCTCGGTCGCGGGACAGTGATCTCGGAACTCACAAATCCCAACGGTACCGAAACACTGTTCGCGAAAGTCTCGTCCGATGCGACCGAGTCGATCAGGAAAAGATTCGAGCCGCTTAGGAGTGCATTCTTTGGCGGACCTCCAGGGCAATGAATTGCAGTAAGGGAGGGAACTCGTACCAGGGTGGCGAGAGGTTGCCAGTCGCCTTTGATTTCCCCTGCACCGCACGGAATCGAACGGACCGAAGGCAGAGCGACCGAACAGCCGCGGGTCCAGTTCTGCGATCATGTTTTGAGAATCCTCCAGTATCAGCGTCCCATCATCAAGGCTCAACACGACTTTGAAAGATCCATCTTCCGTTTCAACCTCGATCTGCTGATTGCGAGGGAATGTTGCGGACTTCGGCTCGCAGAATGAAGGAAAGCTTTCGCGTCCTGAGGAAGTTGGTCGTCGCCGCAGGCGAATGGTTTCTTCACTTGGTCCGGGGTCAATCGTTCTCCCGATCAATGCGACCTTCGGCCGGGGTGGCCGACGACGGTCGGCAAGATCAGTGATCGTCCGTCTTTGAGAGCGACGCGGGCGATGACTTGAATCGCCGGCACGAAGCGTGATGGAGTTCGAGTCCCCGGCTGACAGGCGTAACTCGTCCTGTCGTAGAACGCGAGAGAGGCTGAGCCGGGCTGAAGCGGTGGCTCCAGGTCGATAGCGGCAACCTGGTCCAAGCGGGTCCCTTTGAGTTTGCCTTCCTGATCTCCCTCGTGGATTTCGAGAACTCATCCAAGCGCCCGGCCTCGGAATAGGCTTGCAAGTGAATCGTGTCCGGTTGGTCCATTCCGTATTGTCTTACCAGAACTGTGATCGGATCCGGCGCTGCTTGTCCTTGAGCGGGAGCTGCACGGTGAGCCGGCCGGGCTTCGGGGATTTCCAGTCGATGCCGACTTCACTGCCGTCTCGATCTTTCATCGTCACCGCTTGCACACAGGCGGTATCGTCTCCCTGCAATCCGACAGTGTCCTCACGGCCCACGATAATTCCAGTCTGATCGGATGGGGCAACTCTCCAGTTTGTCGGGTGTGCATTTCTCAGCTGAAAACTTGGACCGTCAAGGGTACAAATCCCCAGTATGCGCGAACGGTCCCGGTAGTGACTGCATCCAGCGCTTCGGCGTGAAGTCTCCGAGCGTCGATGACGTATCCTCCGCGCGCAGGATTGGCGTGACCGGAAGGTCCACGCTGCCCAGACCTGGCTTTGACGCGAAGGACACTATCATGTGCCAAATCGGTCACGTACAGCAGTGGAGCACCCTCAACCGGAAGCACCAGTGAAGGTTGTTGCAGACAAAATTCGCTGCTTAGATTTGGAGCGTGCAGGGAGGGAAGACGGCGGCTCAATAGGCGGCAGAGTGAAGACCAGCACAGACATGGGCTTCTGGAAAGATGGGGGATTGTTGAGCTTTAAATTCAATTGACCTTCGCGGGGAAGAGCCAGGGCTGGAATGTACTGATACCGGGCGGTGCGGAAGCCCTCCAGCAAGCGGGCCAAATCGACGAAAGCGCCGACGTACGGACTATAGGCGCCACCACCGGCGACGCGAGATGTGCTGAGCTGACCGATTAGATCGGAACCCGCTCCCGACGTCAGGGTAGAAACCATCGACTGGTTATGCCCATCTCCATCACCAGCTGTTCTGTATTTTGCATCAGGCAGGGCGCCTGTTGTTCGCTCGGCTTGTCAAAACACTGCTCATCCAGCTTGATATTTAAGCTGCGAGCCAAGAGTACTGACCGGTCGTGGAGCACCGCGGGATCGTTGTCAGATGTTTCCCGGATCGCATTCAAATATCCGTCCAAACGCGAACGAGCCAGGCTGGCCCGGTTCAAGTCCTGCGACGCTCGGACAAGTCCCGGGCTTTCCCAGGACCGCTGACCGTAGCGTGCTGAAATCACCGCTGGTTTCGGGAGCCAGGAAAAGCAGAAGCTGCTGAGCATCTTTCGGAACGGTGAGAACGATGCCTTCTTCCCGCACCTGCCGATTCCAGGTTTCTACTTTGGTAAACCAGGTTGGGGGCGGGGGATTGGTGACGCCGCGAAGAAATGCCGCGACCAGGATGTAATGAACGGATTGCTCATCGGGCAGGTTGGGGTGAACCCCAGATCGAACTGGCCTGCAGGTT
>CAWGVG010000011.1:0-35691 GCA_963825865.1 uncultured Nitrososphaeraceae archaeon
TTGTTATACTGGTTATAATAATCTGTATCGGAGAGTCATAGTAATTCCTCCAATAACATAAAAAATAATAATAATAATATATCTATCTTCCAAGTAGTAAAGGTTGCTTGAATACGAAGAAGATGCTATCAATCTTCATAGAATGTTGAAAGGCAAGATCGAAATTCAAAGCAGAATTTCCTTAGAAAATCTCTTTGAAGAAGAAAAAGGAACTCTTGGTTTGATTTATACTCCTGGAGTAGCATATGTTTCAAGAGAAATAAGCGACAATAAAGAATTAGCATACGATTATACATCAAAATGGAATAATGTTGCTATCGTCTGTGATGGGACAAGAGTGCTTGGTTTGGGAAATGTGGGGCCAGAGGCTCACTTCCTGTTATAGAAGGAAAGGCTGTTTTATTCAAAATATTAGGTGGCATCAATGCTTTTCCACTCTGTATATCCACCCAGAACAAGGAAGAAATAATTCGATTTGTTAAAGAAATTGAACCAGTATTTGGAGCCATAAACATAGAAGACATAGAGTCGCCTAAGGTATTGGAAATAGTAGAAGGGTTGCAAGAGAACTATCTATTCCAATTTTTCATGATGATCAACATGGAACTGCTGTTATCACTTTGGCAGCATTGATAAATGCCCTCAGAATAGTAGGCAAGAAAATAGACGCAATAAAGTTGGTAATAGCAGGAGCGGGCTCAGCAGGATACGGTATAGTCAAGATTTTACATGAGGCAGGGTGTCAGGATATTGTTGTGACAGATAGCGAAGGAGTATTGTCAAGGAATTGACAGATTTAATAACAGCAATGATGGTGTTGAAATCAAGAACCGATACAAAATGGAAATAAAAAAACCAATCCGAGGAAATTAACTGGAAACCTAGAGCATGTAATTGAAGGAGCAGATGTATTTATCGGTGTATCTGGAAAAGCTGGATATTAAATACTCAAATGATACAATCAATGAATCACGATGCAATAGTATTTGCACTGAGCAACCCGGACCCTGAAATACTTCCCCCAGATGCATTGCAAGGTAGAGCAAGAATTGTAGCCACGGGTAGATCCGATTTTCCAAATCAAATCAATAATGCTGTAGTATTTCCATCTGTTCTTAGGGTTTTGCTTGATGTAAGAGCAAAAAGGTTGAGAAGATATGCTCGTATCTGTTGCAAATGCTATTGCATCGATAGTTGAGGAAACTCATTTGAAAGAAGATTATATAATTCCTAAGGTAAATAATCCTAGAATTCTTCCAATTGTCACACAAACATTGAAAGATGCAATTAAAAGTGGTGCTAGACAGGACAGTGGGATTAAGCAGCTAGTAACTTTAGTTATTCATATGAAGTTTGTTGATAATGTAACTAGTACCTAATACCGCTAAGCCTGGTCCTGGAAAGCCCGCAATAAGGGTGGGAGAAGTTAGTCTTTTCTTTCCTTGCACAACTTTTGTCAATGGTTTAAACCTAGTCTTTCCTTCTTAGGAATACCATCATCTATATCAATATGAGTAACAGCAACAGTTTGTTTTGTGTTCTAGTTATGGTTTGTGAACAAAGAACTGGATTAATTAATTAATTGAGGCTGGGGCATAATTGCCTGCTTATATTTTTACCAATATCTATTGATGGTTTTGAATAAAGCTTATCTTCAGATGTTTGGTGTTTTGGTGAAATACAGTAAAACAATCCCAAAGACTAGCCTCAGGATATGTATCAGAATCTATCCTAATTAGCATCTTGTATATGATAAGATTGATCCATGGCCTAAATCACAACATAAGAAGAGAGGCAGACCTTATGTTTACTCTCCTACTGTAATACTGAGATGTTTTATAGTCCGAATATGGTTAAGACTGGAATCCAACAGGGCGTTACATGATTACCTTGCAATGGATTATCCGTATAATAGGAAGGTGTTAAGGGTTTGTGGATTAACCGAATTACCAGATAGAAGGACATTTGACAGAAGGCTTTCGACAATATCTGTAGACATAAAAGAAAGGATAAGGTTATGGCGATGTTGTTTGTCAAGGAAAGATTGGTTGATCCTTACATTGTATCTGTAGATAGTCCCGCTTGCTGAAAGCCAAGGGACATGTATGGCATAAATCATCTATGATCAAAGGAGTGGTCCCTTCGTTCAGGTATTGACAACATAGATGCCAGATGGGGATTCAGTCATACCAAGAGGTTGGATATTTGGTTACAGACTACATATGATATCAAGTACCTGGTTCCACTATTCGTACCTTTCACAGATTTTACAACTGCAAATGTTGGCGAAAAGATACCTTAACTTAACACGACCTAGTCAACTATCGTAAAGACTATAAAGCCTATATGGTCACTTTTTACTGTTGCTGGTTACTAATGAATCAGATACTTTTAACAAAGGCCAAGAACAGATTTGCCAAGGTAATTGAAATCATAGAACAAGAGAAACACAATTATAAATTTAGGACAGGAACCCTAGGTCAGGATACCTTTAGATGTTCCGTTGACGTTATATTTTGAGTCACTATGGCTGGACAGGTTATAGTTGTTCCTCAACTGACTATGAGAAAGCAGATTACAAACTAAATGAATTAATTTCCACAGAAGAACAGCGCATTATTGCAAGCATAAACGACAGTAGCGAAAGTTATGACGTAGTAATAGAAAGACTAGAGAGATCTGGACGAAACCATTCATTAAACTCTGACTCGAAATAAATATTCCCCCTGAATGTAATGGCGTCAATACACAATAGAAAACTTATTGCAGCCTTGGCAAAGGAGTTGAAGGCAAAGGATTCCCAAACAGAAGAACCCAAGGAGGCATATCTATATTCTGTGGTGTCATTACAAGTCTGATTAAGTCTAATAGCTTTTAATCTGTTTATAAGGTCTATTACAACGAAGGAACAAAAACAAGTTGATGAGGAACTCTACTACCTACATACAGCAGTATTTCGAGAATCTCTAAAGAGCAGGTTCATTCCAGAAGTCCTTATTATAATGTGGAATTAATTTGGAATGATAGTAAGGGTTGGATGGCGCCACCTGAATTTTCTATAGCAATCTACATTTAATACTCTGACAATAAATATTGGGTTATTGGCAAACGAAAAATGGTTTAACAAACAACTCGATCCAAATGCCTTCTCTTATCTCTAGAGGAGATTTTTGCAGACTTTGGCCCCCCATACGGAGCCGCTGATAACAAAATCGTAGCAAATGGCTTTTTCTGGTCTTCATTGGCGATAAATACACTTTTACGAAGTCGTGAATACTCGGACAACCCTACTCAAAAAGAATGAGCAATAAAGAAGAAGAAATCACCCAATACAGCTATTTACATAATGAAAGCACTCTGCTGATGTTAGGTTTAATGGTTCTATCATGGGTAAAAGTCAATCTTAAGAAAAAGACAGAAAACAGGCACATGCCGTAACCCTACCCATAGAACAACTCAAACTAATAAGACGGAGTGCTGCCCAATTGGAAGCGATTTCCACGGAAAGTTATACTCTGATTACATATTAATGTTGGAAGATTTTGTAGAAACTGTAAAGGCCTGTACTCCTACTCCAATAGCGTCATCAAGTCAATAATAAGTGGTGCAAGCTTAAAGGGTTCTGTATTTCTGTAGTGTCGGAAGCGTATTAATGCTAATTCGCGAGAAAAGTCGCTACACCTTCACTCAAATAAATTTCTAGAGGCGATCGCGCTCGCTACCTTGCTTAACATATTTGATTATGTAAGCAAGCATTGCTATGTTCTGATGAGTCCATGAACCCTTCTACCAGCAAAGCTAAATCCCTTCGAGCCCTAGTGAGTCTATTCGTGATGGTTTTGGTTACTTCTCAATGATTAATGATTAAATACAGAATATAGTCAGAGTCATGATAGCAAAGTTTGCGCGCTAAACAATCGTGATGTTAAACGAGCGCATTTTAGTTTAGCACCTATTGCAGGTCATACACAGGTTCAAGAATTTGTTTTGACAGTATTTGTTTTGTAGGCGCATTTGATGAGCAGTTGATGAATTATCAAAACAGTCCAAGCTTGCTCATAAATCAATGTAGTGTAGTATGGATATTTCAGATACACATCTTTCTCAAATTTCTTAATCATTTAATCATATTATTTTTATATTAGTGGATATTCTTTTTTTTAGAAACTATACGCAAAACGAAAAGATTAAAATATTTCATGGTATTGAAGATGTAATAAATACAGAATTACAATTTTTCTCTAATGCAAATAATAGAATTGATACTTGTATGAATTATACAAGGCCTCAGTTAGCAGTTGCACTTGACCCAATAAGACATGCATTTGTCCATGCTAAAAATAGAGGTGTAAGGCTAAGGTATCTTACTGAAATTACAACTGAAAATATTTCTTATTGCAAAGAGCTCCTGTCCACCGTTAGCGAGTTAAGACATTTAGATGGAATAAAAGGGAACTTTATGATAAGTGAATCAGAGTATCTTGCTCCTGCAGTTTTACTTGAGAAAGGGAAGGTGGCAGCTCAGATCATGTGTAGTAATGTTAAGGAGCTTGTAAAAGAACATGAGTATGTATTTGACACCCTTTGGAGCAAGGCAATTTCAGCTGAACAGAGAATAAGGGAGATAGAAGAAGGAGTAGAACCCAAAGAAACCAAAGTATTAGAAAATAAAGAGCAAATTTTCAATCATATGAAGTCAGTTATTGGTAATGCCTCTGAACGATCAGTTTGTTCTTCAATCGGCGCAATGCAATTAGTCTATAACAACTTCTTTGATGAATATAAAAAAATAATAGATAAATATAGAAGAGATGGAAAAGGCAAAGGCATAAGATGGATTACTTCTATTATAGACAAAGATAGTATAGATTTAGTTAAAATATTCCTGAATGCAGGAATACAGGTAAGACATGTAAAGAGTTTAACACCGATGAATTTTGCAGTTGATAACAAACACTTCTATGCTACTATAGAAAAGATGGAGGAAGGCAAAATGATGGAAAGTCTTTTGATCAGTAATGAACCTGCTTACGTCAAGCATTATAATTCTATACTCGAAGAATTATGGAAAAATGGGATTGATGCTGCAGATAGGATAAGAGAGATAGAAGAAGGAGTCGACTTGGCTGATATTGAAGTTATTCCAAGCTCAAAGAGGGCACAGGAAATGTATTTGAATATCGTAAGATTAGCCGCAAAAGAAATATTATGGATATTTCCAACCACCAATGCTTTTATTCGTCAAGATACGATTGGAGCCATACAATTAGCAAAAGAGGCAGCTAAAGAAAGAAATGTAAAAGTTAGAATATTGGTGCCTGCAAACAGCTTAATTGAACAAAAAGTACAGCAACTAAAAGAATATGGTCGTGACGGTGTAGTAATAGATGTTAGGTATATCGAGCAAATGACGGAGACCAAAGCCACAATTCTAGTAGTTGACAGAAAGGATTCTTTGGTGATGGAATTAAGAGATGACTCAAAAACAACCTTCTTTGAAGCAATAGGATTGTCAACTTACTCTAATAGCAGGGCAGGTGTCTTATCCTATATTGCAATATTTGAGAACCTTTGGGTACAATCTGATTTGTATGAACAACTAAAAACTAATGATAAGATGCAAAAAGAGTTCATTAACGTAGCAGCCCACGAATTAAGAACTCCTGTACAACCTATACTAGGATTATCTGAGGTTCTTCTTTCTAAAAAAGGAGATATTGAGCAGTACAGGGAATTACTAGATGCTATTATGAGAAATGCAAAAAGATTGCAAAAGCTTACTGAAGATATTTTAGATGTCACAAAAATAGAAAGCCAACAATCACTTCATCTGAAAAAGCAAAGAATTAATCTAAATGAAGTAATGCTTGTCGTTATCGCGGAATATGCAAGCCAAATTAAAAAAGTAAACAATGTAAATCTTAGTTTTAAATCGAAAGATGATGATATCTTTTGTAGAGGCTGATAGATTAAGATTATCCCAAGTTTTTCACAATATTTTAAGCAACGCAATCAAGTTTACTGCAGAAGGTAATATCACTATTGCCATACAAAGAAATGAAGAGAGTGGTCGTGATCATAATAATAATAATAATAATGATCAGGTTATAGTCAGTATTAAAGATACAGGGACAGGAATAGATCCTGAAGTATATCCAAGATTGTTTACAAAGTTTGCTACAAAATCCATTACAGGTACCGGCTTAGGGTTGTTTATATCCAAAAGTATTATTGAAGCTCATGGTGGAAGAATATGGGCTGAAAATAATGCTGATGGAAATGGATCTACATTTTACTTTAGCCTACCGTTAATCAAATAGACATAACACAGATTAACTAAAGTCTAACTTTTTCGTTTTATAAATTCAAATTGTAACGTGGATTTCAATATTATATTATTTAATTATTTTTCAGATCGTAGAGACGATGAACATAATAAACCATTGCTAAACCAAGTCAACTATGCTCTATTGCACCTACATCTATCAGGCAAACATGAAGCCAAACCAAGCCACGAAGAACTAAAGAATTGGCTGCATAGTGGTCAAGTAGATGTAATTAGAATGAACAAGTAATAAGCAAACAAACAAAAGGATGATGACGTAACTTTTTATTTTTCAATTATATTTTTCTTTTACCTTTTCTTAATTACGCATAGCTACGCGCAATCTGTACATTAAATGAAGAATTAGGAGAAGACGTTATTCTTATTGAAAGGGCAGAATACATGTAATAATACATTAGCGCAATATTGTAAGTTCAATAAATGATGTAATTTAAGTCCCTTGTAAGGCCTCTTATGTTTGCCATTACTTCTTCTTGATATATTGGCATATTGTATTTATATTTAAGAAAATCACATTCATATATTACGGAAGCCTACACAGAACCCGCAAGAACAGATATAATACATGGTATTGATAATGTAGTAAATACTGTATCACAGTTTATCTCCAATACGAAATATAAAATTGATGTCTGTGTAGATTACACACGGCCATATTTAGCTATAGAAATTAATCAGTTGAGAGATGCTTTTCTTGATGCAAAAAAAAGAGGTATAAAAATAAGATATCTTACTGAGATTACAAAAGATAACCTTCGCTATTGCAAGGAACTAATGCCCCTAGTTGATGAACTCCGGCACCTGAACGGTATCAAAGGGAGTTTTTACATAAGCGAACAAGAGTATGCAGCACCTGCTACATATCATGAAAAAGGAAAGTCTGCAGATATGATGATTCATAGCACAGTTAGGGAAATAGTAGAGCATCAGCAATATGTATTTGATACAATTTGGAACACATCTACCTCTGCAGAAAGAAAAATAAAAGAAATTGAAAGTGAAGGTGGTGTTAGTTTTGGTATAACAGAAATTATTGACCATCCCTTAAAGACCCAAGAATTATTTATTAATCTAATAAAATCGGCCAAATTTGAGGTATTGCTAGTTCTACCCACAGTTAATGCATTTATGCGGGAATATAGAATTGGTGCAATACAGATACTCGAAGAACTATCCACAAGTGCTACCCAAAGAGGAACACCATCTAAAGAGAATTTACAAGAACAAGGAGGGAGAAGAGCAGAGATGAATATTAGGATTTTAACCCCCACTAATGATGATATTGATAAAATAATTAATAATTTGAATTTAACAACAACATCGTCAAGGCTATCAGAAGGAGGAGAAGGGAAGTTGTCTAACAAAGCAAATAATTCCATTCTTCAAATAAGACATTTAGAATCCTTACCAAAGTATAACGTAACTACAGTAACAATATTGGTAGTCGATAGAAAAGCATCGTTAGTTATGGAAAAGGTAGATGATTCCAAAGAAACTTTTGTAGAAGCAGTAGGATTATCGACCTATTCTACAAGCGAGCCAACAATAATGTCTTATGTATCAATATTTGAGAACTTTTGGAATCAGATTGAATTATACGAAGAATTAAAAGAATCAAAGGAAAAACTTGAAGAAACAAATGAACAGTTAAAAGAACATGAAAAAATGCAAAGAGAGTTTATCAATATTGCAAGCTCATGAACTTAGAACACCGACTACAGGCTATCTTAGGATATGCGGACGATATTACGAGGCGGAATCCTGAAAGAAGAGACGAAATGATTAATCCCAATCAGAAAGAAATGCTGTTAGACTTCAAAGCCTTACAAATAATATATTGGATGTTTCAAGAATCGAGAGCCAAACTTTAAAGCTAAACAAGGAGAAGTTTAACATTAACGAAAAGATAAGAAATGTTGTAGAGGATATAAAGTCAAGAGCAGATGGAATAGAGATAGCTTTTGCTGATCCAAAAGTGGATCCTATAGTTGTAGAAGCAGATAAAATTAGAATTTATGAGGTTATTTCAAATCTGTTGACTAATGCCATTAAATTTACACGTAAAAGTGATAGTAGATAGTGGCGATGGTATCAGACACTATAACAGTCTTTACAGCCATAAAGTCCAACCAAGCCGATAAGAAAGGTAGTAGTAGTAATAGTGGTGTTGAAGAGGAGGTTATTATTAGTATAAGAGATAGAGGAACGGGTATTGACCCTAATATACAGGATAAATTGTTTTCCAAATTTGTTACTAAATCTGAGACAGGACAGGATTAGGGTTGTATATTTCCAAAGGCATTGTGGAAGCTCATGGTGGAAGAATATGGGCGCAAAATAATACTGATGGTAAAGGAGCAACATTTTCACTTTAGCCTACCGTTAAGCAAATAAATGTATTATAGTGAATGAGTCGTAACAAACTCAAAAATGCAACAGTCTTTCGAACATTTATAGTTTCAAAAGCAGTTATAATATCATGAAATGGATAACAAGAGAACATGCAAAAGTTGACAGAATTGCCTGTCCTTGGCTTATAAAAAATTTCATTGATGAGGATGCAGAATTTCTTTTTGCTGCCTGCACATAAGGTAATTGAAATATCCAAAGAACAAAATGCCATACCTTTTGACATACCAAACATTGAGTTAGGCCACCATGGAGAAGAGTGTTCTTTTGAAGCCATTTTAAGAAAATATGAATTGGATAAAAAGGATCCTGCACTTCTTGAATTGGCAAAGATTGTAAGGGGAGCAGACACACCCAATAGGAGTTTAACTCCTTACTCTGAAGGCCTAGCTGCATTGGCTAGTGGTTTTAGCATCATTGCAAAAGACGATTATGATAATATGGAAAAACAATTCTATGTATATGATGCACTTTATGCATTTTGTAAATCGGATAATAAAGAAAAATTGTTGACCTCTAGACATTAGTAGCCGTGTTGATAGTGAGTAGAATATACTACTAACTTACTCACGCAGGTGACTGACGGCCTTCCTGACCGTGATCCATCTTCTTATGTGACTTTAATGTTTCAGCATTGTCAAAAATCCTACCGCATACGCTACAGCGATATTCTTTAGAAGAAGAACGCTTGGGATTTGAAGATGCAGCAGCCATTTTTAATCATCTTTAATATGTGCAAGGTGTGATTAAGAATTAATCTACCTAAAGCGGCACGCAAAATATTTCAAATAGATAAAAAGGCCTTCTTATTCAAGAATAGATATATTGCATTACAGTAACATATAGACATGGCTCAAACGCTTTGCATCAAATGTGGTTCAGAGACCAAAGTATCTTCATATTGTCACCTTTGCAAAGAGCCTTTAATTTTTGCATGCTCTTCTTGTGATTATATTACTGAAGAAAAAGTTCATAGTGATTGCAGGAATGCGGAAGTGTTAGCCAAAAAAGAGACGAGAGAAGAACCCGCTACTGTTGATACTACAACAGCACCACCACATACAACAAGGAGTAATGTTGATAAACCAAAAGAAGAAGAAACGGTTAAAGCAGAGCCAAGTTCTGCACCATCTTATATGACAAGGGAGCAAGATAATAAAAAATTCAACAATCCATTTATTGTAGGCACAGCAGTTTGGCAAACTTCAATGAAATATTGGCTTGATGCTTATGGAGAATTCCTTAAAAATGCGCCAAAAATGGCTGAAGATTGGTATGATACATTTTGGAAGCCTTGGCTAAATTGGACACCGCAACAAGAGCGACAACAATACAGAGACAAAGTGAATATAGAGTGATAATATAAAAATAAATCTTTGGTAGAATTTCATCTCAATTGGAAACCCCTAATCGCCATAAATATCAACTTCATGCTAATATTGTGAAGTTTATATAATACTGTCTACAGTATAAATAATATTGACACGATGCGGTAAATGTAATAGTGGAATAAATTCTACATATATAAGAGAAGGGGAAAGAGGAATATGGAAGAAAATAGGTTATTACTGTCCTAATTGTGATCTTTACTATGACAGGACATTCATACCATATGCTAAGAGTAAGATGGTTAATACCACTAGAAAGAGGATGGTCTTAAATGCGAGTTAAAGAGGAAAAGGGATTAACCAAGGATGTTAGATTAGCGCTGCTGACCAAGACAGAGAAAGAATGGTTACAAGGAAACGCTCACTTATCTTATGCTTATCAACGAAAAATAAAGAGCGATATAAAGAAAAAGCTTCAAACCTTCCAAGAATTTGAACTGCCGTTACTTTTGGAGAAAGGCCTTATTTCTTCAAGTACCGATGTTACTCCTAATTGTAAC
Source organism: uncultured Nitrososphaeraceae archaeon (assembly GCA_963825865.1). Taxonomy (GTDB): domain Archaea; phylum Thermoproteota; class Nitrososphaeria; order Nitrososphaerales; family Nitrososphaeraceae; genus CAWGVG01. The sequence continues at coordinate 10,644 of CAWGVG010000011.1, forward strand.
TATGTTACAGCTAATTGTAACGCCGTTACAACAGGTAGTAATGCCAAAACGCCCAATTCTCCCTCCTTTTTACAAAACAAGGAAGCCTTGGCCGGGATTCGATCCCGGGACCTTTGCCTTACCAAGGCAACGCTCTACCAGGCTGAGCTACCAAGGCACCAAGACCAAGGATTGAACATGAATACAAGGGTTTCATTAAGGTATCTCCTTACGCTTTTTGTAACGTTTAATTACAGTATCTAGAATTAAATCGGTTTGCTGAGGCGGGGGTTGTAGAGCCTGGCCAAATAGGTAAAATAAAGAAAATTGGAGACGCGGGACTTAAGATCTCAAATGGGTGATCCCGTCCCTTAGGGGTTCGTGGGTTCGAATCCCACCCCCCGCACACGTTTTTATTTATACTGACTTATCTTGGAATCCATTACTGTTTTGATAAACTGTCTGTGAAGTCTATCATCCCCAGATAATTCTGGATGGAAGGAGGTACCAAAAATGTTCTTTTGTTTTACTGCAACAATTTTATTATTAAATGTGGCTATTACCTCTACTCCATTTCCTACTTCTCTTACAACAGGAGATCTGATAAAGACACCTTTGAAGTTATCCTTACCCAGAAATGGCATTTGAAGATCAACCTCAAACGAATCGTTCTGTCTTCCAAATGCATTTCGTTCGACAACAATATCCAAATTACCCATTAATTGTTGCTTTGTTTCGCCTACTACTCTGTCATATGCATGTTTTGAAAGCATAATCATTCCAGCACAAGTTCCCATTACAGGCATACCATTAGACACAAGTCTTTTGATGGTCTGGAGTACCCCTCCTTGTATTGCAACTAGAATACTAATTACAGAGCTTTCACCTCCGGGTATGATTAAACTATCAACTTTTTCAATCTCTTCAGAATAGCGAACAGGTTCTACGCTGCCTCTTACTCCCATATGTTTTAATGTGTCCTTACTAGCCGCTATGTTTTCCTCAATATCACCTTGAACCCCCAATACTCCGATTATAATTTCATTTTTCAAGTAGAGGGTCCTCGTTCCTGCATTTTTAATTCGAGATTCTTCGTGTCAAGTCCAAGCATAGATTTTTTCTCGTCAACCATCTTTTGTGCCTCAACAACGATCTTTGGATTATCATAATATGTGGTGGCAAGTACTATTGCTCTTGCCCGCTGAGCAGCATCATCTGATTTGAAAATACCAGAACCAACAAATATGCCATCACATCCAAGGTTCATAAGAAATGCTGCATCAGCAGGAGTAGATATTCCACCTGCGGCAAAATTTACTATAGGTAGTCGGCCTAGACGTGCGGTCTCTTCAACCAATGAGAAAGAAACTTTCAGTTCCCTTGCCACTTTTATTAATTCTTGATTATCATGATCTTGATAGATTGAGCGGATCCTGCGAACCTGATTATTTAGCATCTTAATATGGGTAACGGCTTCGGCAACATTTCCTGTTCCTGGTTCACCCTTTGTTCTAATCATGGCACATCCTTCCTCAATTCTTCTTAAAGCTTCGTCAAGGTTTTTTGCACCATTGACAAATGGTGTAGTATAATCCCATTTCCAAATGTGTCGTTCTTCATCTGCAGGAGTCAAAACTTCGCTTTCGTCTATCATATCTACGCCTGTTGTTTCCAAAACTTTAGCTTCTGAAACATGACCAATTCTGCACTTTGCCATTATAGGAATGGTAACAGCATCCATAATCTCCTTGATTACCATAACGTTAGCAGTTCTAGCAACGCCTCCGGCCTTTCTTACATCGTATGGTAATTTATCTAAAACCATAACAGCAACTGCGCCAGCATCTTCGGCGATTTGTGCTTGTTCGACATTGGTAACATCCATAATCGCTCCATGTTTTTGCATATGTGCAAAACCACGTTTGACCAAAGTAGTTCCTCGAACGACATGGGTATTTTCAATGGTTGTGAAGGTCATGCCCTTAGATTCAAGTTCAGTAGGCACAATAGATATTGTCATCGATCTCAGTTCTTAGAATGCTTTATTTAGATATTAATTTTTCTTATTACTTTGAATTTTGAAATTACGATAACTTGTGACGCAAGAGTTTTCACGATAAGATAAGCTTTCCATTGCAAAAATTCGAATCTATTCAAGGAAATATTTCTATTCATTACCTAACTTAATTTTTGGAAAATATTTTGTAGGGCATAGTGTTTTAGATATTTGTATAAATCAGTGTCTGGTAAAGCTTTGGCTGTTTGATGTTGAAAAATTATTAACTTCCACTTCTTTGTAGTAGATTTGTAAAAGTCAAATATAATTATCGGAATATCGAGATTGCAGATTACCAAAATTTTTCGAATAATAAAGGAGTCGGCATCGTTATTATTTTTAATTCCTATTATTGTTATATTCAGTATCTTTCTTTTTGTTAGAACAGGTTTTATTTCAAAATAATAATAATAATAAATAGTACGACGGGTTATTATGCTTATTTCGGTAATAACGCATAACAACTGCGATATCAACTAGCTACAAAATTAGATTATTAGCTTTCTATAATATGGGCAACATCTTTTACCATTTTTTCTTAAATATACTGCATCAGCAATGTAAATGTTACCCAAAATCCCTCAAATCAATATCTGTGATCAGATGATATGTGTGTAAAGTATAATAAGTTTAAAGGGAACACAGTACATTGCACTAGGTTGGCAGATAACATTAGAAAAGCAAGTGGCGAGGGGACCAGTTGTGATTATTGTGGAAATCCAATAGAGGCCTGTATGTGTGTATGCCCTTATTGCGGCGAGACAGACACATGCGAGTGTTGCCTGTATGATGCCGCAACAGGCGGCGGTTAGCAGATAGAATATAGAGTTCAGACTAAATTTTCTTTTAATTCTAAAGCAATAAAAGAAGGAAGAGACCCGACTAGTTTTAACGATGACCGAATCAAAAATCGCAAATTCATTAACATGGGTTATAGGAGGAGCACAGGGAAGCGGCGTTGATTCTGCGGCCAATATTTTCTCTAAAGCTTGCTCAAATGGCGGATTACATATTTTTGGTAAACGAGAATATTATTCTAATATCAAAGGTGAACACAGTTATTTTACTGTAAGAGTATCAGACAATCAAATTCATTCGCATGTTGACGATATTGATATACTTGTTTCTTTTGATGCTGAAACAATATTTAGGCATGGAGATAAGGTAACAAAAGGGGGAGCGATAATTTATGATTCAGATTCCGCCAAAACAACTATTCAAGAAGTTCCAACTCTAGATGATTATGCTTGTGTAAGAATTACCAGAATGCTAGAAGAGGCCCATAAACCAGTGACTGTTCAAGGCATGTTGGATTACGCTAAGGATAAGGGAACTATCCTCTACCAGATTCCATATTTTCAAATACTCAAAGAATTCTCAGAAAAGGTTAATGACCATTCCCTGAGCAAACTTACAAGAATGATTAACGTGATGGCATTATCAGCCTCAATGGCGATTTTAGATTTTGATACTGGCGTACTGGCTAAAGCAATCAAATATGTCTTTAAAACAAAACCAAAGATTGCTGACATCAATATAGGCAGCAGCAAATTATTCCTATAACTATATAAAATCTAAATATGATGAAACAGGCTTCAAATTTAAGCTCACATGTAACAAACCATCTTCAGATATAATTCTTGTGCAGGGAAATCAATCCTCCGCAATGGGAAAGATAGTAGCAGGATGCAGATTCCAGACATATTATCCTATAACACCTGCAAGCGACGACAGTGAGTTTTTAGAGTCTAATCAGATAATAGAACAGGCCTATGACGGCAGAAAAGGCTCGATATTAGTTATCCAAACTGAAGATGAAATAGCCGCAATAACGATGGCAATAGGCGGAGCTTTGACTGGGTGTACGTTCAGCCACTGCTACTTCAGGTCCTGGTTTTTCTTTAATGGCTGAGGCACTCGGCTGGGCAGGAATAAACGAAGTTCCAGTCGTAGTCTCATTATATCAGCGTGCTGGTCCATCCACAGGTCTTCCAACTAGGCACGAACAAGGTGATTTGATGTTTGCTATTAATTGTGGACACGGAGAATTTCCAAAAATTGTTTTTGCTTCTGGTGATATTCAAGAAAGTTTCTATGATACTATAAAGGTATTCAATTTTGCTGAAAAATATCAGCTGCCTGTCATACATGTGCTCGATAAGGCGATCGCAAACAGTCTCACGACATGTAAGATTTTCGATCAACGCAGTATCAACATAGACAGAGGACAATTATTAGAAAATGTTCCCCAATTTGCTGAAACTGGAACTGCTGGCAATTACCGAAGATTCAAGCTGGATGTAAATCCAATTTCACCTCGTATCGCTCTTGGCAAAGAAAATGGAATTTTCTGGAATACAGGAGACGAGCATACTGAAGAAGGCCATATCACAGAAGATCCAGACAATAGGATTAAAATGATGAATAAGCGAATGAGCAAGTTGGATGTTGCTTTAAAGGAAATACCCGATGAAGACAAAGCAAAAGCATATGGTCAAGATGATCCATCAGGTGGCATTACAATCGTAAGTTGGGGATCTACCAAGGGAGCAATTCTAGATGCAATGGATAGGTTAGTAGCAGAAGGAAAAAAGGTCAAGTTTATTCAAATTAGATTAATGCATCCATTTCCCTCTGCATTAATAGAAAAAATGCTAGTTAATAGCAAGGTTTTGGTAGATATTGAAATGAATTATACTTCCCAACTGGGAGTTCTCATAAAGCAGAATTTGAGCTGCAACATCGACTATAGAATTGTCAAATATAATGGTAGGCCAATGTCGTCGAGTGAAGTTTATAACGCTTTAATGAGTATAATCAATGGAAATGCTAAAAGGAGAATTGTTTTAGAGCATGGCACTTAAACTTGCAAACTATAAAACAGATATTCATAATGATTGGTGTCCTGGTTGTGGAGACTTTGGCATTTTAAACGCTATCCAAATGGCTTTGGCAGATATGCAGATCCCTTTACACCTGGGCTGGAATCTTCTCCGGAATAGGATGTTCAGGCAAAACACCTCATTTTATTCACACTTATGGAATACATACATTGCATGGTAGAGTTTTACCCTTTGCTCAGGGTGCAAAACTATCCAATCCTGACTTAGAAGTATTAGCAGTAGGTGGAGATGGTGACGGTTTAGGGATTGGTGCCGGCCATTTTGTAAGCTCAGGCAGGCGGAACGTAGATATGGTCTATATAATATTCAACAACGGTGTTTACGGATTAACCAAGGGTCAAGCCTCTCCTACTCTTAAATTGGGTATGAAGACAAAGTCACTGTCGCAGCCAAATCTGAGCAATTCTGTTAATCCAATAGCTCTGGCTTTAGTGGCGGGTTTCACATTTATTGCAAGAGGCTATTCATATGATGTTAGACATTTAAAGGACTTGATTCATAAAGCTGTTGAGCACAAAGGTCTGGCTTATTTGGATGTATTGCAGCCCTGCCCAACTTATAACGACATCAATACGAAGGAATGGTATCAAGGATTAGACAATGTTAATCCTGAAACTGGCAAGCAGATGCCCAGGACATACAAGCTTGAAGATACAGAATACGATGCCGTTATACATGAACCTGAAGAGATGAATACTAAAATGGCTCAAGTGATTGAAAGGTCAAACGAATGGGGAAGCAAGATTCCAATAGGCATCTTTTACCAGAACGAACATATTCCAACATACCAAGAGAGGATTGTCTCTAGGATATCTAATTATATGGAATACCCACCATCAAAACAAAGTATTTCAGATCCAAACCAAAAACCTGTTGGTAGCATCAACAACCTTTTAGAAAATCTGAGAGCGGACAAATGAATCATGTCAATTTCTAGTCTTTCCGACAAAACGCCTATGATATGATGTTATGCTCATGACGACAGAGATAGATCTTTTCCAATAAACACATTTTCTTTGTAATTAAGAACTAAATGATTTTAAGGGTACATCACCTTTCAGCAATGATTCTCTCCTAATAATTACTAATCAACTTAAAATGATAAGAAAAAAGAGAAAGAAAATTTGGGAGATTTTTCAGTTAGTCCCACTTGCTCCATGCGGCCATCCATCTATACGTCCACGTGTTCAGTTTTGCACCTAACGCTGCCTATAGGGACAGTTAGCACCGCGCCCGCACCTGAACCCAATGCTACAGGACTGTTGTAGAATTTACCGACCTGAGGCTCTATAGGTGTCATATAGGGAGGAAGTGTAGGTCTTGGATACTTGAACGCGACCTCGAGAGGATCCCTTACCAGCAATAGGTTTATCATGTTGAACATTGGGAGCGATAGACCAATCAAGGTTCCGCCAATAATTATGGCAGCATGCTTATTTCGTCTAGTAGCCCAATACGTAAGGTCTAACAACATTGCTGATGGTATCCATACTGGTGTCGTAACGAAATCATATGGGTACCCTAATGCAAACCATGCACCCTTAGCAACCCACGTATAGATTGTCATAATGGTTGCATAGTATGTAGCGGTTCCTGGAACCCCTGTAAAGAGCATATAATAGATAGCTCCTACCGCAAGCATAGTCGATTGTGAAATCGAAAATACGACAAATGAAGTCCAAGCCCAGTCAGTATAGAAGATGTAGTCTCCTGCGTTAATAGTCAGCAGAGTACTATTTACGGCAACTACAACTATGAACAGATAGTGTGTTGTTCGTCTAAGCCAGACCATTACCAACCTACTCTATGATGCTATATATAAAATTTTATTTCAGGTATTCTTATCATTTGTAAGCGGTAAAATACATATGTATGACTGTCATATTCCTCACATCTGAATAATTCATCTGAATACTTAATCACTCTTGAGGCATAGATATCTAGGAAAAATCAAGTTATAATAAAAAATAAGATAGAAGAAGGTGCTTATGCACGAACTGGTTTTTCTGTTGCAATCTTCATCATGAAAAAGAATCCCAGTGCTTCAATTACTGTCAGAACAGACAGCGCATACATGCCACTTGGCAATGGATATGCCCATGGATAGATTGTTACACCTACATAAATTCCACCTGCAGTGGCTACCCAGCATAGTATAAACCCCATTATGAGGATACCTTTCATATTTTCAACTCTACGGCCAATCATTTTCTCTACATCGTCTCGACTACCGCCACTGCCGCCAGTACCACCCTTGCCATACCCTTTAGGTAAAGTCATCAAATATACATCAAAACATGCCCTTTTAAATTTTGCTGTTAAGGCGATTATTTCTGATAATGCTGGAATGAAAAGTTGCTATTGTTAAATTGGATGCTCTAAGAGGGTTTTGTATGATTGCTGCGAAATAGCGTGTCATAATTTATGTATTCAAACAATTAATAAGACAAAAGTTAACTTGTAAGAATAATAAAAAAAGAGAAAAGAGGAGGGTCTAAACCCAAAAGACCTATTTTGCAACGTCTCTTTATTTCTATGGGATAGATCTGCTATACAACTTGCCTTCCAATGCTAGCTTGTACATTTCGGCTACGTATGGATTCTTTGCTGGTGTTTCTGCACCCAATTCTACCAGACGCGCATAAACCCTTACTACATATGCAAGAGCGCCCATGAAAGCCACAACGACTCCCATGTTAAACATCCAGTGATTAGGGACTGAAAATATTTCCTCTACGAACCAGAAATGCCACAATTCATTGACTCCAATTGTAAACATAGTTGCCAAGTAACCGATGATGGTTATCTTCAGACCGGTATTCATAGAGTTGTTGGGACCTCTAAGAATTGGTACTTTTCTGTCATACATCGCCACAAATCCCCATCCTAATGGAAGAGCTACAAAGTGGCTGTATAACCACCAGTGTGCTGGAGTGAATGCACTGTCACGAATAGCAGTTTGATGCAGTGATCCATCAACAAAGTTATCTACCTCTACCGATGCTGCAATTGAACCTAGCATTATAACCATAATGTAGATCTTCTTCAGTCGTTGGATTTCGACTTCTTTTGGTATCAGTGCTGGCATCTGTGCCATATTGTTCAATTGTTACCTTGTTGAAGTGATATAAATAGGGTTGTCTAGATAATTGGCTCTAATCGATGTAATTAATTTTAAATATTAATATTAATATTATATTACCTACATGTTATTATTGATTTGTTATGAATATGATAACAGTATATTAGTACATCAGTAATGCTAATCACATATGATAATCATATGTTGTTCTATATTCCCATAGTAAAATATATATCTTTGTTCCTGCTGGTAAGGATAGTATAGCAATATGATAAATAGCAGGACATTCTTTGTGATCGGTCTAGTGGCGGTCATGGTATTGTCTACAGCATTTGCGTTCCTGCCAGTCGCAGAGGGACATGGTGTACAAGCACAGCTACAAAGTAGATTCGTAAAAATTGCCGATGAATCATTTTCGGCTCAAACGGTTCATACCGGTGATACAATTACAGTCAAGGGCACACTGCAAAGCCTAGTCAATAGACCTCTTAGAGCATGGTTATCGTTATTTAGTGAATCAACCAATGCAGGCAATAGATGGGAATTTATTGCTAGGGATCCACCAGGAAACATATTTGACATTCCACCTCAAGGAACGATCCCATACTCCATTACAGCAAAAGCATTAGAGCCTGGTATCTACCATGTACATACACAGCTTAATATAGAGCACATAGGTCCAGGTCTGGGTCCAGGACAAACCGTTCAAGTAACTGGCGAACCAATCTATAAACCGGTACCATGGGGAAATGTAGTATATCAGTGTATTCTGATTGGCGCAGGCCTTGGTGTAACATTCGCTACAAGACCATGGCAAGTCATCTAAAAAAAGCGGAAAACTAAATCTCATTTTTCTTTTACTTTTTGACGACCTAAAAGCCATATCATTTCAATACTTATTTTTCCTAGATAATATCACAAAATGTTTATGATGCATTTCATTTCAATACTATACCTCTACAATACATGGCACAATATAACAAAACCGCTTCAACTCAGATAGTTGGAAATAAGATGAAATGCATAAAGATATGCTCAGCTACTTGTCAGGCATTTGAATATATTATTCTCTTATAGTCCCACATATTATTAGGTTTCACATAATTTGTATTTGTAAAGTATTATTATATATATAAAATATCAAAAATCTGCCTCAGTAAATTCTTGATTTCTTCGCTTTAGAACCCTTTAATTTCCTTCTCTGACACGATTTGTCGAAAGGAGCAGAGCTTTTCCCTTGAGATCTATTTGGCCTCTTGCAGTTTTGATGTTTGATATACCTTATGTGTAAAATATCCTAAATCAAAAAAAATTGTAGAAAAATATAAAAACAAAGAAAAGTGGCTATAGACTTTTTCTTCCTTTAGTACGCCAGATCTGAGTTACCAATGGTGTTTTTCATCTGGAATTAGACCAATCTGTTCACGTTCAAAGTACCTTTCCAATTCTTGTGTCCATTTTTCCTTCGCAGAACCCCCACCAAGACCCTTTCTTCGTAGCCAGAACGCAATGACACTTAACAAGAACACTGCGAACAGCATAGTACCGAAGATATAGACCATTACGTCGTAGAACAGAGGGTCATATGCTGGTCCAATCTGCCCAATCAGACTTTTGAATGCAATACTAACCATTGCCGCAAGGCTTAGGATATCGATCATTATCATATACAGCAAATAAAATTCTATGATATATACATTTTGGTCTGTCATTTCCCGTTTCTCTCCAGTAAATCAGAACAAACCCTCTACATCGATGATTAGAGTTATCAAAGCACATTAACAGTATAATAAATAAAAAAATAATCTAAAATAAATAAAATATTTGAAAATCCCATAAAACAAAAAATGTAGTAGATAGATAGATTTAAGTGGTTGCTTTTGTCTTTGCGCCGCTTCTGCTCTTTACAAAGAATGCTCCTGCAACGCCACCAAAGATCGCTACTATGACTGCAATAAAGATTGTTGTTTCATTAATATTAGTTCCAAGCATTGGTGTACCAGAACCGTATGCCCCCGCTTGTCTTGCGTTATTGACTTTCGCTTTTGCCAGCTTTAGTTGCTCTTCAATGTTGCCTCCGGTGGTGCCGCCATATTGTGCAGTCGCTATGTGAATTACTGGTAATGCAAATGCAGACCCTAGCAGAACAACTAGTGCTCGCCACAGCCATAACAATCGGCTTATTCATATTAATCTAACCTTTCGATTTCAATTATTTAATCTTTATGTTTGACCATTTTTTCCTTATCATCGGATTGAACTGATTTATATTACATTTGCCCGTGTAGGCTGATTTAGAATGTGCATTATTTGGCTCAATCAAGTGACGTAGTCCGTCCATCCTTCATGTTGGTACGTCTTTGGTAGTCAGACATTTTAATATGCAGATGGAGACGATATCGTCTAGTTACATACATAATCATTAATCTGGCGTTAAAGCAGCAATATTTGTTTGAAAGCTGCATATACAAAGCGTATCAAAGTTAAAGCGAAATTTCTTTTATGTATCCCATGTATTTTTGAAGAATATCTGGAACTTCAACCGTACCCTTTGAGGTCTGATAGTTTTCTAATATGGTTACTAGAGTTCGCTCAGTTGCCACAAGAGTACTATTCAAGGTGTGGACTAATCTGGTTTCCTCATTTGTCTTATCTCGGAATCTGATGCCGAGCCTGCGAGCTTGATAATCTGTGCAATTTGAACATGATCCGATCTCCCTGTATGCATTTTGACTTGGCATCCATGCTTCAATATCATATGTTTTGGCTGAAACTTTGCCCAACTCTGCAGAACAGAGCAATACTGTACGATAAGGTATTCCAAGTTTTTCATAGAATTCCTCGGTTACTCTTAACATTTCATCATGTTCTTTCCATGAGTTTTCTGGACGAGAGTATGTGAATTGTTCAACCTTCTCAAACTGATGCACTCTGAAAATACCCTTCATATCCTTGCCATGCGCACCAGCTTCTTTTCTAAAACATGGACTTATACCAGCATATTTAATTGGCAATTTCTTGCCATCTAAAATTTCATCCATATACATTGAAGCCATTGCATGTTCCGAAGTACCTAACATATAGAGATCTTCTCCTTCAACTTTGTAAATTACATCTTCAAAATCCCCTAGTATTATAGCTCCTTCCATAGCCTCCTTTTTAATCATATAAGGCGGTTGAGTGAGTGTATATCCTTTTTTTAATAAAAAGTCTAATGCAAAGTGTATCAGTGCTTGATTCATCATTACTAGCTCATTTTTCAGAAAGTAAAATCTTGCACCTGATATCTTTGCAGCCCTCTCAATGTCAATCAGATCAAGGCTTGCCGCAATATCAACATGGTCTTTAGGTTTGAAATCGAGCTTTTTGATAGTCTCCTGTTGTTTGACAATGAAGTTATCAGTTTCATCATTCCCAAATGGAACAGATTCATGAATGATATTAGGAAGCAGCATCATTAGATGTTGGAACTTTGAATCGACCCTGATTTTTTCTTCATCAAGACCGACCATCCTATTTCTGATTTCATTCATTTCTTGTAGTTCCTGAGTTATTTTCTGCTTAGTCTTCTTTTTGGCGGCTATAGAATGTGCAACAATATTTTTACTATGGTTGATACCTTGTATTTCGGCTATCAATTCCCGACGTCTTTTATCTAAAGCAATTAGCTCGTTAATTGGAAAATCTAATTTTCTCTTTTTTAACATATTCTCTATGACTTGTGGATTGTCTTTCAATAGTTTTAAATCAAGCATCCGCAATCACTTTTTTTGCAAGCGATATAAAGTCCAATACTTCGTCGATAGTATTGACAAGGGTTTCAATTTTAATGTTGCAGAAAAATTTAAGGAACAAAGTATTATTATTGTTTAAAAACATTTCCATTGATAGACATTTTGGAAAGTTGACATTATCTGGTATTAATGCCTCCATTATTGCATACATCTCAGATTTTTTTGAAAACTTTATCTCTATAATGACAATGATCTCAAGAGGCAGTTTCGAATTTGGCATTATCTATGGCGATCCTAACATTTTGTAAAAAATCTTCCAATCTTGCAGATGGAATTCTGCATCCGGCATCTGCAGAATGCCCACCTCCAATCCCACCAGCGGATTCTGAACAGTATCGCATTATTAGACCTAGATTTGATTCGGATTTGCATCCAAGGCATTTTCTCGAAGAAAACTTGTAATTACCATCCTTGGTTATAGTTCTGACAAATAGCAATCTGCCACAGAGTGTTGGAGAACCGCCTAACAATGAAGAAACTGCCCCAAGCATATCTTCAGCTAAAAGTCCCTCTCCGTTTACAAAAACAGAGTTCCCATTATCAATCAAGCGCCATTTTTCTGCGAAAATGGTAGAAATGTAATTCCTCAAAGTTGTTCTATATTGGTCAACTATTTCTTCACCTTCGGTTAACATTGTGTTTCTATCACCCATACAAATTCCAATACCAACACCAGCTTTTCTTATCCTTCCACATGCGTTGAGCATGATCGAAAACTCTCTGGCATCACGAAGTTGGCTCCTTTGATCTTCATTTGTGAGTGTATATGTATAACCTATAAGATTGTCTTTTATATCGGTTGCAGTATATTTTGAAGAAGTAACCACAAATTTGGCAATCGCATCTAGGATAAAACTTTTCTCTTCGTTCGAAATTTCAGAAAGGACGCGCCATCTCCCATTATCCTTCATCTTTATTCCAGCATTTTTGATTATTTCATAACAGTTTTCTATGTTCCATGTCAGTCCTTCGATATAAGGAGATGGGGTATAGGCAAGAGATTCATGAAGGGGTCTGGTTTCTCGTCCTGTAAACATAAGATCTAGATCTACGCTGATCAGTCCTAGTGACTGAGCAATCTTCACAATTTCTGAATTTACGCCGAGAAGGGATCTCTTATCCCCTTGGTCCTGTCTATCTGCTAAAGCAGAAACAATCGCAGTAGAGGAAAGATCCCTGTTTTTTCTGTCAAGTGTGCTAGCAACCATATATGCCATCCCTCCAGCGCAGATTTCATTACCACCATTAATACCAAATTTCCAAGCATTTAGGACCTGATCATTATAATCTGTCGTTTCTTCTTGGTAAATTTGATGGTGATCAATTGCCACCCATCTCTTATCAAGAGCCTTGAGCAATTCCTTTGCCATCCTTCCACCAAGGTCTGTGATTATATAGAAATCGTGGTTTTCAAACTTCATTTGTTCAATAACATTCAAAGTCATATCAGAAACACTTCTAACAGTACATTGGGCGCCTAATCTCATTAAAGACATAGAAATAATGCTGCCAGAAATTATACCATCTGCATCTAAATGTGTGATAACAGAAATTTCGTTATCATTTTCAATAACATTGTTAATCTTTTCACAAAAAGGTTTTAGAGCCTGCTTGAGTTCGTTGATGCCCATGCTACGCTCTTACTCTAGCTGAGCAATAACCGCTGCGTACTTCCAGCTTTTCTCAATCTTCCCAATACGTTTGTAGTATCTAGAAAGTCTATGAATCTTTGCTTCAATAAGCTCTAATGAACGGACGTTTCGGTGGTCACTATTGTGAGCTCTAAGATGTTTTTGAAGTCCCACAGCCTTTTGAACTAGTCGACTTAAATCCTCAGGCATATCTCGTTTGATATTATTTTCATCAAGTATTTCTGTAATATTTTTACCTACAACTGGCTTCACAAGGGGTATACCATATTCGTCGCGCAAACGAAGGCCTATTTCACTTGAAGTTAGACCTTCCTTCGATAATTGTACAACTAACGAAAACACGTCTCCTTGGCTTTGTGTTAGCCAAACCGGTGTATTCTTGGAAGTTGGACGAGTCGAATGTGATTTACCATGAGTAGGAGAATGCATTCGTGCCATATCTGTTTAAAAGAAACGAATGCATATCTTAAACGTTACTTGACTATGCTAAATGTGTTACATTAGCTTAGTAAAAATAAAGATAAGTTATTTTTAGTTCTGCTATATGATTGTAGATATCAAATATAGCAGCTGGGGAGGGTACTTACCTTCTTCGAGGGTTTAGGCACTCGGTAACACATTGGCAGTGTGTTGGTTTCAAATTGGCTTAGCCATACCAGCTATGTCTAATAACTTCTAAAGCTGAGCCGGTAATTATCCAAGATATAGGACCTCCTCATCACGGACTCCTATAGATATCATGACCCCTATTGGTTGACACTGATTGCTATAGATATATATCACGTATAAAAATCCAATTTTCCAATCTATATTAACTCCTTTAAAAATCTAAAATCACATAGCAAAACCAACAGTGAGAAGTGTTGTTATACAACAGTTTTATACATCAGCAGCATCACACCTTACCTAATCATTAGGAGACTGAATAAAAGATATTGACCATTCTTTCTACAGATGTGGTGAAGTGACATGATTAGTAATAAGATGACATTGTTGTGTCATTTTATTACTAATCTTAATATTTAAGACTAATTAGAAAATAATGTCAGTTGAAAGATTATGATCACATAATTTTATGGCTTGATTATTTTAACAAGCATTTATCGAGACAGAAAGGTCGTAAAGTAAAAAGGTCTCGTGCAGTTTTTGATCCGATAGTCTCAGAGCTAGTTGATGCTGCCAAATTAGCAGGTTACAATCCTACGACAGAAGAAACTAATAACCAGGCAAGATATCCTAGAAGATATTTTGTAAAATCAGGATATATAATGCTCTCGAAACCAGAAGGTGTAAAAAAATCTGCAATCATTGATACCATTGCAGAAAAAATGATACAAAAAAGAAATAAACAGAAATCTAGTCAAAGATAGCAATTAAAGGATAATAATAACAACCTGTCTTCTTGCGCTTGATATGGGATGATGTTTATCAATTAAATGAATTTTTATTGACAGAACACAATGATAATAAGTGAAGTATATGGTCGTTATATGTTATGGAGGAAAGCGGAGAAGTCATGCATTTAGCAAAGAGTGGAAGACTCATTGTGAAACTTGGAACTGCTGGCAAAGAAACTAAGAGTGGTGAATTATTAGTTGATGAAAACGGAAAACGCATAGGCAAAGTAATAGAAGTAATTGGATCTACTGCTGCACCTTATGCATCAGTAATACCACAGACAGACAGAACAAACAAGATCACAGGTATTAAGGTATTTAGTGGCGGATTCTTACCTAAAAGACGACCCTCTAAACGCAGTGATTACAAAAAAGGAGGCTTTGGGCGAAATAGGAAGGCAGGGGTTAATCAACTATGATATCAACAGAATATTATACTCAATGTCCTGAATGTGATTCTGGTCTTGTTCACGATTACAGCAAGGGAGAATACATTTGCCAGAAATGTGGATGTGTAGTAATGGACCAGGTTGATGATTATGGTCCAGAATCACATTCAACTGACCTCGAAGAAAAGTCAAAGAACGTACGCGCCAGCGGATTTACTAGCTTCTCACTACATGATTATGGTTTGAGAACAGAAATTGGTTTTGGCTCAAAAGATTATAGTGGTAAGTCAATTGAATACGAGATGGCAGAACAAATGAATAATATGCGCAAATGGCATTCAAGAATAAGAGTAGCATCTCCAAAAGAAAGAAGACTCTCAAATGTTTTATCTAAAATTAACGAGACTTGTTCTGCAATGTTACTTCCAAAGATATTAGTAGAAACAGCAGCAATGCTTTACCGAAACTTTGAAAATAAAAATGAAGCAAAGGGAAAATCCATTGCATGTATGGCAGCAGCAACAATTTACCTAGCATGTAAAAGATGCTCAGTAATAAGATCTTTAGAAGAAATCATTAAAGCAACCGGTATAACTGAACAAGACAGATCTAGTCTGAAACTCGCAGCGAAATACTATAGACTAATGGTTATGGAGATGGGCGTCTTTACAGAACATCCAGCAGCAGGAACAACATCACCCTCTTCTACTATTAGTACCTGGTGTTTCTATAACAACAACAACTTCATCATCCTCATCGTTGCCTTTCTCTCCTTTAACACAATCTACACCAATTCCAGTAAGACTCGCAATCGATCAATATATTGCTAAACTAGCAAACACGGCAAAGATTGATACGAAAGTTGAGAGGTTGGCAATTGACATAGCGCATAAAACTGATGACCGTCTTCTTGCAGACGGCAAGGCTCCAAATGGTCTAGCTGCAGCATATATTTACTTGGCTGCGGTATTGCTTGGAGTTAATCTTCTGCAAATAGATGTATCAAGCCTTGCGGGTATCACAGAAGTTACCATCCGTAATAGGTGCAAGGACATCCTGACAAGTTTTAAACTAACAATAACAATTAAGTCATCAGCGGGAACGAATTTCAGCTAAAGGCCCATTGAAATTAGTTATAGGACAGACTTTTTCTCGACTTTTTTACTTCCTCTGATATCTTTTATTTCTAATGGATGAAATTTGCCTTGTTACTAGTTAACGTTCTTCTTTGATATTACACATCAGCTTTTTGTTTCTAAAGAATTATCAAGTTAATTTCTAAAGTCTCAATGTTATCATTATAGATTTAAGAAAAATCCCGTTATTACAGCCAAAGTCATTATAATTGACATTCATAATTATGCCAACAAAATAGGCATGTTTGGTTTGCTTCGTCTCGATGCAAATGAATGTTCTAGAAGTCCCATGATATCCTGAAGGCGTGTTCTATCCTCCGTTTTAGGCGAGCTGATTGTAACAGCTTAAACTGTTATCCGATTTCGGTAAAACTATGAAATAGGCATGTTTTTCAGTTCCGTCTAAAGCCATTCAAACAGCTTTTCATTCATTTATAGATGGAACATGACTGGAAGATAGATGTACGAAAAAATCTGTAAGCGTAAGATGTCAACTCAGCTACAACACAAATACAACGATATAATTAACACAACCACCCATTTACATTTGGAAAACGATAACTGTTTGGAAACTATAATGTTCGAGAGAAAAAACTAAAAGGATAAAGGAGCTCTAATTCTCTATCAAAACATAGCGTGTAAAAGGATCAAAGATTCATTTTGTCCCTCTAGGCAAGATTATAAAATAATGTTTAAGAATTTTAGCTATGTCCCAATAATTAAGTGATAAATCTATGCCGACGTCGACTAAATAAGCAATTTCATGATAAAGCTTATTTATTACTTTTTGACATATTTGTAATACTGAGCACTGTACACATGAAGCACAGTAATTCAAATGAAGAAATCGTATTAAAATACTTGCTTCAGTTCACCTGTTTATAATAATATTTATAATCCAGATTATGATCGCTTTATATTAATGGAAAGACTCAATGGCGAAATCATCACAGGAATTGCTTTAGCTTTCATGGCTATTTTGTTTCTCTATGCAGGTACGGTTAATACAGTCTGGGCAACAATAAGACCGGCGGATTTTCTTATCCTAGCAATTGGTGCAGCCTTTATTATTCTTGGAATGTGGACCATCAAGAAGAATCGAAGCATCAAAAACGAACACCCTCATTCCTGATTTTTTGTTATCGAAACGAGAATTTGTTTAAAAAAATAATGTAATATATCGTTGTTGTTGTTGTTTATATACGTAGTATAAAGTTGTACTTGCTCCATATGCGGATTATTTATTATAACAATTTATAGTGCCAAGAAAACATTACTGCTAACCATTTTTTTATAATATTTCGTTTTTCCCATCTAGTTTGGCTACAACGTCTTTCTTTCCTCTCTTTTCATCAACTATTCCTATTTGACTGCATCTCATCCTGTATTTCTCAAATATACTAATGGCTCTATCAACTGAATCTTTTGGAAGTATTACACAAAATCCTATTCCCATATTGAATGTTTTGTACATTTCCTTCGTTTCAATATGTCCATCTATCTGTATCTGTTTGAATATGCCATGTGCCACAGGCAAGTTGTCAAGGTTGTATCTTACATTCTTATTAAGACGTGGTAGTTTTGTAAAGGAGCCGCCAGTAATGTGAGCAAAACCATGAACTGAAATATGTTTTTGTTTCAATATTTCCATGACAGGTTTGACATATATTCTGGTAGGAGTAAGCATTTCTTCACCTAGTGGGTGGATCAAATGATCAGGTGTATCATTAATAGAATATTTTGAGAGAAGAATTCTGCGAGCAAGCGTATAACCGTTTGAATGCAAACCGCTGCTTTCTACTCCTAAAATTATGTCACCGGGTTTGATTTTATCACCCAATACCAACTTTGACTTATCAACAATCCCAAGAACCATACCTGCAAGGTCAAATGCATTTTTATCATCACCAGTAATGAGATCAGGTAAGATTGCAGTTTCTCCTCCAACTATTGCCATATTACATTGTCTTGCTCCTTTGACAAGACCCCTTGCCACATCTTGTAGAAGGATTTCATTTGTAGACTTTAATGCAATGTAATCCACAAATGCAAGTGGTTGGGCGCCAACACAGATAACATCATTGACGTTCATTGCAATGCAGTCAATTCCAACATTATCAAAACGGTTCATCATTATGGCTATGATTACCTTTGTTCCAACTCCATCAGAGTGCAACGCAAGGACTTTGGAACCGATATCAATCAATCCTGCATAATGTCCAAAGCCTGAAATAACTTTTCCTATGGAAGGTAAGCAATGAGTAAGAGAAATTATACGACCAACCGATTTTTGGGCTTTACGGATCTTTTTGACATCTATGCCCGTTCTGCCGTAGGTCATTCTTTTTGATTTCAACGTGTTAATCATACATAAGAAGTACCTATTCTAATAAATGCCTATGATAATTCACGATATTGATAACAGAGACTTCTTTTTAATCAATCTAATTAGTTCTGTGAGAATCAGGATTTGGATGGGATGGAAACATTCAAAATTTAGTAGCATTCAACGAAGTTTTTTTTTCAATTCCTTATCATAAAATTAGTCTCAATATTATATCTATTGAAAGATACTAACTTTACTATCAAGTTTAATTAAGGAATATAGAGAGGTCTGTTATACCTATTTGTTAAATGGAATGTTTCTCGATCCATCTATCAGTATAGCGTTTTTGGTTTTGTAATACTACTATTCTTGATATTTCACTTTCATCCATTATAGAAAATTTAGGCATTTTATTACATAAGTCTCTTGAAAAGGTCCGAATTTCATTCATTTCAACCATGTTATCTTTCATAAGACGTGCTGTTGACATTCCTATGTGCATATAAGATTTTAATTCAATGAAGTGTGAATTACCTTGAGACATGATTTCAGCGAAATCATTGATAAACTCGGTATTTTCGTTATATCCTCTGATCATCGTCATTCTCAGAACAGTTCGTGTTTTTACAGTCGAAAGAAAATTTAGACTTTTCCACCACCTCTCCCATGCGTCTTTGTGCCGGGGTCGGTTAATACGATAAAACATCTTTCTATTGGATGCATTGGTAGATAGATATAGTTGAGTAGGTAACGCATTTTCGTCAGCCAATCGCTGGAGCATCTCCGGCTCTTGGCCATTTGTTACAAGGAATATAGATTTTGTCGCTTTCAAGGTTTTAAGATAATTAATTAATTGTGGTAGTTTAGGATACATAGTTGGTTCTCCAGATAATGAAATTGCATAATGTGCAGGCAGCAGAGACTCGTCAAGCTTTTTCTTGTCGTTCTTTGCATTGCCATAGAAACCATTAATCAATTTCTTGCGCTCCGCTATTAAATGTTCAACAATAACATCAGGTTCATCAACCAATTCTGCAGGCATTTCTAATGTATCATAAAATTCAGTTGGTCGCCAACAGTAAACACATCTATTTTCACAATTCATAACAGTCGGAGTCATTTCCATACATCGATGGGTTGAAATTCCGTAGAACTTGTGCTTATAGCAATTACCTTGACCCGCAAAAGACTTTTTTGTCCAATGACAAAGCTCAACAGCAGAATGATTATAGACTCCGTACTTTGCCTTTTGTAGTTTTGACTTTATTTGTGAGGTTATCTGGATAAGATTATCTTCTGTAGCATGGGAAATATATTCAGCAGAGCAACTCATTTAAGTTATACTATTATGAATTGAATTTAAAGTTTACAATAGAGCAATAGAACTTTCGAGCAAGCAAACTATAGGTGTCGGCTCTAAACGATATGGCTAGTTGGTTCGATTTGGTCGTCGATTGTAACTAGCAATTATAACTTTAATTTGAAGGATATGTACTGTTCTAACACGCATAGGCAAAAGTTAAAGCTATTCCATAGTGGAAGCAAGTTTTATAAGTAATCAGGATATGTTATTAAAAGGAAATTCATAGCCCAATCTTGTCCTAATTGCTTTCTTATAATATCCATCATTTGTTTTCCTAGTAACTAAGAAATCCTTACATAAGGAATTACTAACATTGTAAAACTATGTGAAGTGATGATACATATAATAATATTGTCCATAACATATTATAATATCATAAGAATATGTAGTGCATTATTACCATGCAGGCTCATGTGGTATCTACAATTATATACGGTCATTTCCGCAGAATGATTACGTGGCCTTCGTAGTATAGCCTGGTTAGTATAGGCGGCTGTGGGCATTTGCTCTAAACGAGCTATCGAAAGAAACCGCTTGAGGAGGGTTCAAATCCCTCCGAAGGCCCTGTCTGAGTTGAACCTTTACTTCCTAATGCCATGACAGTAATTAGGCTATTTACGCAAAAATAACATTATCCAAAAGCGGTAATAATTAAAAGCTCTAATGCTTGGACGAAGTTCATTACACAATATTAGCCTAAGTTTAAATTGATGGAATTTAGTCGATTTTTGTTTCTCATTATAAGCCTGATCAAGGTAATAATGGGATCCGATTACGGCCTAGGAGTTACAATATAAGAAGAGAAAGGTACTTTTATTATAAATTTAACCAGATCTTTTCGGTTATATTGCTTCGAGAAATCGGTCCCATAACTTGCTGCCAGCCACTATTAAATCCAGGTTTGACTAGATCCATTTCATCATATGTATTTTCTCCATTTTCTGTATCCCACAAATTTTCGCTAATAGGATCAAAAGAAATTCCAAAGCTATTTCTTATATCGTGTGCATAGTATCTGCTTAGTTTATTACTACTACTACCATTATTATTATTGTCATTATTTGAGAATGGGTTGCCAGAAGCATTCTCTGGGTTTATTCGTAATATGACACTCTAGCACGAGTTTGCTCCAGAAAAGGTAGGTTAGTAAATCTCACCCACCGTTCTGCCATAAATAAGTATGTCACTACTCCTAATTAATAGGCGTTACCTTACTGATTCCCGAGTTTTAAAGGACTAACACTAGCACTGGATCTATCAAACTTAGCATTTATGCAGTTAGAAATAACATTATAAAATGCAAAATATAATTGTATTTATTGCACACTCGTATTAGAAAACAATCAGAAAAGATTTGGATTAAATCAATAGCCTACATTCCTTCTATGATTTTTTAAAGCTTCATCAAGGATAGAGTAATCCCCTGTCGCATTGCATCTCTTAATCAATCCCGTAATTATATTACGGACAAATTCTTGAGAATAAAAAGGTATCAATAATTGTTCAATCTCTGCCAGTTTCGCTTTAGCTTGCCTGTGTGCTTCTTCAGGTGTTAATGATTCTTTGTCCTTCTCATCCGGCTTTGGTTGACAGAAAATGTAATTAAATAATTGTGCATACGGATTGTTAGTATTCTCCATATTATTGGAGGCTAATTTATTAAAAAAGCTATTTGTACCTGTATAACTTATCGTTACTACTTCCATAGGGTGGAATTATCGAACTGCCAGATTTTTTCTCTTTATTATTATGGACAAACAAATTCTGTCTCCTTTTGAGCCTATATGATAAAGGATTACTTGGTAGATACTTTCCAGATGATCTTTGGACTAGATACTCAAAGAATGGAACAATTTGAGCTGTACCAACATGAGTATTTTGATTATGTCTATACGCATTATATTTCCTTGTAAAATCTTGCCCGCAGGTGACGCACACATAGGAAGGCTTGTTCATTATTACCTCTTACTATCATTGTGCGAAACTACCTTAAAAATTATAGGAAAAAGAGTGACGCAGAGTCGCTCTTTATAAGTACAATGAACTGTAAGAATGATCCATCTTATTCGCCTAAAAGAGTTCTAGGGCGAATCTGAATTTCAGTGGGTAATTTCAATTGTCCTGACCTTTACAGGGCATTATTATACCATTAATAATCAACTACAAATGGATACTGATAATTAAAATTCTGTAAATAAACATCTGATAAAATATTTATTTGATCAATGTGATGTATCGTAGAAGAAGAATTAGAGGTTTGAAATAAAAGGTATGTTAAAAGAACGTGATCAGGAGATTTTTAGAATGGGATAGATTCGAACCTAAATCCGATATTATACCAAACCAGTAGTGATGGAACTCTGGTAATAGAAGCAAAGAGGAGATAACGAACCTAGCAAGACGCATTGGTAAGAATGCAATTCAGAACACAGCAACGGCATTTATGAAAGATACTGATAGTGGCAGTACAAAGTTGTTGGACTTAAATTCCTTTTTATCATGGTTAGAAACTGAGATGAATAACTACTCCATGGGGATTCGTCATATTGTCGCAGATAACGGCAGTCAGTTGGAAATGGTCCTTATATCATAAGAGGGTATTAGAATTAATACTGAGTGAAATATTGGGGAAATCTTCTAACACTCTAGATATTAGTATGAGTGATGGGGATGGGATCAATTTTCTGGAATTGTTGTTATTAGTATTCAATTCGTTATTTTTATAAATGCTACATATTATGTCACTTTGAGAGTAGGTAGGTGCAAGTAAAGAGTATAAAATGTCATGCGAAACCAATGGCAAGATATGAAAAAATCAAATAACCTAATAGACACTATGCCAAATGTCAAGGATATGTGTTGATACTATTGTTAAAACCAAATAATATTTCCAAATATTACAGTTTTTGGTCATACCACTGAAAAAAGAGGTTATTTTGAATAATATATGAAAAACTATTCTATTATTTTCGCCGTCGCTAGATCATAGGCTACCATGAAAGAAGTCTCTTGTTTGGGATCTAACTTCTTTATTTCTTGTATTGTTGGTATTCTTAGATGAAGTGATGATGGAGTTCTTTCTTATTTTGGATCCTGGTAGAATCTTTTTGTCATACAGATATTTCTTATTACTATCATAAGACCATCTGCAAGAAATGACTTTATATCTTGGCACCTTCCAAAATTTTCTTAATTGAACTTGGAGTTACCAGACGACCACCAAATGCTCCTGATGACGAATATGCATATCCTATTTGTGAAAATATTACATGTAAAGCAATCAATTGGATAGTGCCTTCTTCTTTCTTAGCAATTGCGACCGCATAATCTGCTGCGTGCATAGATGGTTGTGAGCCGTCTATTGCAACCAAAATTTTAGAAAATCTTCTCTTTGCCTGAGACATTGAGTATTATTGCTACTAATCTTTTTATATTTATATCTGGCTCGTGCACATCTACAAATCAAGCTTTTTATGGCCATTTCTTTTCCTATTTATCTTCTAGCGATGTGAAATACGTAAAGTACACTACAGAAATAATAAATACAGATAGATTTGCTCATTTGAGCATATATGATCCCCGAACATCGATTAAAAACCTATGAGTAAGAACAGATGCAGAGGCTCCTACTACATACAACTATATGGCAGCTGCAAGTACGCAAAACCAACATGGACAACAGCAACAACCAACAGTAATATTGGCACCATATGTAGTTTAGGCTTTGGTTAAGGCTATAACTAGACTAACAATAACCTTACGCTAAATTCTACTAAAAATGAAGAGTGAGAATTGGAAAGACAATTTAATCTGTTCTAATGGTTAGGCTTGTTTTCACGTTTTTCCTTTTTCAATTCCTTAAGAATCTCTTTGAGCGTTTCGTCAATGGAGTCAAGGCGTTCTAAAATTTTTTCTAATTGATATATTCCTCGAGGCGAATTTAAATGACTCATGTGTTTTACTTTCTCTCTTTGTCATATTCATAACCATGATCTTATAATTAATCTTCGCTGAAAAGGATGATTTAGTGGCACCTGACTCTAGTAAGGCTCTTAATAATGCATTAACAGGAAGTCATGACAAGAGCGTGATTGAATTTAAGTCAGGACACGTTGGTCTGATGATAGGAAAAAATGCCCACAAAGAACTCTGGCCCAAAGTAGGTGAATGGATAAAGAACAGTTCATAAAGAGGACAAGTAGGTCTCTGACGTAGTCCTTGATTTTTAATAGATATGGTATTCTAAAAAAGCCGTCATGCTGTATCGAGTGTATATAAGTAATTTCAATAATAATAGCAGACAAGATGATGGGATACTTTTTGATTTATCCAAAACAAGATTTTTTTTCCAGTGCCATGTCCAATCATTGTAATATTTTGGCAAATCAATCTTGTTTGTTTTTATTAACATCAACAAACAATCCTTGCTCTTTAGGCACTTTAATCTAGCAATTTCTTTACGTTTAGTATAGTACCAAGAAAAATAAAATTTATGATTCGATGCAATTATCATGAAGGTATATCAAGTTTTGCAATCACCTTGTTGCATTAAATATATACTAAACTTACAACAACAGATGGTAATAAACTATCAGTATCTAGAATAGATACAAGTTACAATATACAGGACGTGGACTACAGCCTATTATTACATCTTTTTTATAGTCTGTAGCTTAATTCCATACGATGAATACCAAGTTTAGTAAAAAATAAATAAAGAAATAAAGAAAACAGTTTAGTTCACTAGAAAGAGCTATAGCTAATCCTATCCTAATTATTGTATAGAGAGTATATAATACGATGACAAATAAAGACCTAAAGATAAATCCTAACTCAGCTAAGCAAAGAAGCGCTACATAATTACATTCAAGCCCAAAGACCAGAGTGACGTCTGGAAAGATAGTTGTTGTGTTAGTCAGCAGTGAGTATATTAGAATAGCGGCAGCCATAATGGTTCTGCAGTATTTGTAT
>CAWGVG010000012.1:0-74583 GCA_963825865.1 uncultured Nitrososphaeraceae archaeon
CAATAAATTGGATATAGATAGTGATGAAAGTATTTACAAGACTTGCGAATATACGTGTCAAGGATAAAGAATACTTTTTCATTGATGAGATGTGCCGCAACACCTATGTAACAAAAACCAAGAAAAGATGTGGTTCCGTCATATCTATTGGCTTAGTCATAAGCAGAATACATCAATTTAGGTCCAATAAAGGCTGTAAACTAGGATATGAATTTGAGATAAAAACTGACAATAGTTTGGGACTTGGAACGTTACCACCAAGTATACACAGAGACTATTCAGATTTTCATTATCAATGTATAGGCAAGAACACTATTTCTCATAAGGATGGTTTCTATGATGGGATATTGGATGTTCTCGCGGATTGTATGAAGATTAAAGAGGACAAAGAAAAATGGTCAAAGAATGGAAGCAAGTTTAAACCAAAGTATAACGTTATACCTATTAGTTTTTAACGACGAAGAGATACAAACTATTTGCGATTTATTAAGCCCTTATTACTACAAAGGCTGTCATTCTAGGCATGATATAGTGTTCGGTTTGGCGGCATATGTTTAAAGCATAATGTAACCAAAGAGTCTGCTACAAAATTAGTAGAATCGCTAGCAAAGGACGATGAAGAAAGTAAGTCTAGACTAAAAACCTTAGAAGAGACATACAATAAACAACGAGAACAAGTTAGTGGTACCAAATGGCTCCTAGAAGCTTTAGAGCATATTACGGGAGATAGCGGTCCTGCAAAGGACATATTTAATAAAATTTTCAAAATAATTGTTAACAAGTGGAGTGATTCGGCTGACCAAAAAAAAAATCAATTATGTTTTAATGCTAACCAATGAAATCAGGAAATTCCAATCAAGACAATTAAAGATACTGAGGAGATATACTACTATGATAACAACAAGGGTGTTTACATCCAAGGTGGGGAATGGCTTATAAAAGAACAATGTGAAATATTGTATTGCATCTTGTCACAAACTATTTTATATAATAGATCTCTTGTGTAATTAGAAGCTTAGAGCTATATTCCTCTTCACATAGGATATCTATCTGACAAGCTCTTTGATGTCCTATAGCAAATTATGTAAGAAACCTTTGATATTCAGGTCATTTACGGAGTAACTGTATCTGAATTTGAATCCATTTGTAACGAAATTGAACATAACTACGAAGAGCACGAAAGAAGACGTCTTCTATCAAGGACGAGAATACGGGATATAGGTGCTGGTAGACCATTTAAGCTTAAAGTTAAAGAAAGATTCGTTATGCTTCTAGTATACTACAGATTATACATTACATATACATTATCAGGATTTCTGTTTGACCTTGATCAAAGCAATGTTTGTAGAGATATATCAATGATGGAACCACTTATCAAGGAGTGTATTCCATTGCCAAAGAAGATATACAAACTTACTAGGAGATTAAGAACTATAGATGAAGTAGAAGAGTACTTTCCTGGATTCAAGGCTTTCATAGACTCTACAGAACAAGAAATTCCAAGACCTAAGAACAAAAGAAGAAGGAAGAGTTACTATTCAGGTAGAAAGAAGAAACATACTGTCAAGACACAATTGATGGTAAACCATGAAGGATTGATACTGCATAAGACAGGTCACAGAAGTGGAAGAAAACATGATTATGACATTTACAAACACAATCATTCTATAACTCCATCACAAGTTGAAAACATAGTTGATCTTGGTTATCTTGGCATTGAAAAGGACTTTCCCATGTAAAGCTGTACTTCGTATCAAAAAGAAAAAGGGTACATTGCTTTCATGTGATGAAAGAACTTACAACAAGAATCATTCTAGGCTAAGGATCATAGTAGAACATACCATATGTAGAATCAAAAAGTTTGGAATAATGGGTACTAAATTTAGAAACAGATTAAGGAAGTAAATAACGTATCTGATATAATATCCGGTCTCCTGAACTTCAGAGTTATACAGTCTGACAGCATTTCAATCTAAGAAGACGGCTAAAACAAGTAGGGTGTTAGACTATAGCTCCTAATTACGCAAGAGATCTAATAATATACTATCCTTACTATTTTCTATATATACACTAATAATTACTGCCTATCCATTACGGGGATGATTATAGATAGTTACTAGGGACACTAGGGACACAATAAAATACAACCGTAATAGCAATCAAGCTTATAATACAATTGCTTAAAACATTTGACATACTACAATTTTATCTGAGAAGCAAGTTAGTATTAGAGTTAACTTTTAAGGTAATAATACTATGCATTAATTTTGGAGGCTGCACCTTAACAAAAAAAGCCCTCGTAGTCTGTTTTGTCAGGATGGTTGTCATTATTTAATTCAATACAACTCCAATGGCTAACCCCGCTATTTCATATTGATTTGAGACATATTTTTTTTATGACACTATCGATTATGATAACACTTTGACTAATAATTAAAGCACTAATTAGACGCTTAACGTAATGACAACCTATGTCATGCTGTAAGGATACTAGAGTTTATTTTGATTTTAGAAAAAAAAGAAATGATTCTTTTAGATGTCATGAAGAGCCTCTAGAAGGCAGTCAATTATGCATATTCCATGATGACAAATACCACATATCGAATGCAACAGAAGTGTTAGAAAAGATATTGGAAAAAGTGGAAAGGGCTGCAAAAACAATGAAGAGCTGTATTGTATTGGCTATCATATTCCCGGGAAGAGTATTGAGTTTAGAGCCCGCAATTCAGCAAATTTCCATGGTTCAGCTGAGTTCATTGATGCTGTATTTAATGGCATTGATTTTTTGGATGCAATATTTCAAGATGCGCATTTTGTAAAGACTAAATTTAATAGTATAGCAAATTTCAGAGGAGTCACATTTAGTAGAATAGCGCGCTTTTGGCAATGCAAATTTGATACAGCCTATTTTGATGAGGCCATTTTTCAAGGACAAGCAGAATTTCTAGAAGCAGAATTCAGAGAATTCAGTTATTTCTCATCTGTTAAGTTCCATAACAATGCAATATTTTTCCGTTCTATATTTCATAACGGCGCGAAATTCATTCAATCTAGGTTTTACGGATTGTTACAATATATCACATTTGAGGTCTAATAGAGAAGGCTTAGCATGTTTTTCCAATGTAAAGTTTGAAATGATGGCTGACTTTACAGATGCTGAGTTTTATATTTGTGGTGATTTTTCCGAGTCTAAATTCGAACATGCTTCCTTCACACATACAAAGTTTGAAAATGCCTTGTTTATTCATACGGAGTTCAATACTGCGTATTTTACTAATTCAAGCTTTCAGGAAGCATCTTTTTCTTATGCTAAATTTCGTGAATACTGTGAGTTTAATCTATCTATATTTAATTGGGATACTGATTTCCATGAAGCTGTAATTGATGGAAAGTCTTCATTTCACGGTATCGCGTTTCAGAAAATTGCCTTTACAAATGCTAAATTTAATAAAATGGCTTTCTTTCGTTCAAATTTTACTAATATAACAGACTTCTCTCGCTCCGAATTCAATAAAGTAGATTTTTCAAAGTCAAAATTTTGGGACACAACAAATTTCTCCCAAACTATATTTAATGAAAGTGCAAATTTTTCAGATGTTATATTTGATGCGAAAACAAGTTTCGAAAATGTACTGTTTCAACAAGGAGAAAAAGTCCTATTCAATGTAGACAACCTGACAAAAGTCTCTTTCATTAATTCGGATGTTACTCGTGTCAGATTTGGTGAATCTGTCACATGAGGACTAAAGAATAGATTCAAACTATTCGACGAGGAAGAATTTGAGAAGTCTGTTAATTTGGATAAGTTTCGCGGCCTATTCGCGAGTTACAGAAATTTGAGAGAGAATTATGAATATAGATTAAGGTACGACGAAGCAGGCAAGTTCTTTATAAGAGAAATGGAGCTAAAAAGGAACTATGGGGAAGTACAAAACTCATGATGGTATTAAGGTCGTTAAGAATAGTTGGCTACGGAGGCAAATTTCGTTAACCGGTTGGTACTACCACTTGTCAAGATATGGAGAAGATTTAGTCAGACCTACTCTTGCAGGCATAGTTATTGTACTTTTATCAACTCTGCCATGGTTAACACAGTCTAATCCAAATTTAGAATCTACTTTCTTTAACACCAACTTAAGTCATATTAGCAATGCGACTATCATATCTCCATATTCAAAATTTATAGGTTTTATGCAAATTGGAAATGAAACTCAGTGGATAAAGTCTTTCGAAAGAGCTACCGCGGATTTTCTCCCTTTACTTCCTTTAGGAAGCAATTTTAAAGTAGGAATACTAGATTATATCATTAAAATAATTAGTGGTGCGCTTAGCTTTGGTCTATTAGCAATAGCTTTAAGGAGAAAATTTGAACGGAAGTTTAGACATTAATTCAGCGTCGTTGCATTACGAATTGTTGTGATTTTGGAACTGAGTTCCTGCTACCATACCTATCCTATGAATAGAAATGGTAGTTCAAATATTATATCCATACCGTACCTATGAATAATTGCGCGCACCACAAACATCCTACCAATATCTATAGTTCGAATTATTATTATTGATATTGTAATACCGCTGCCGCTGATCTTCAACAACATTTGGTAAAGCCTTCAACTGCGTTTGAGATAGATGACCATTAGCAAATATCAATACCCTACAGTTATCGCATCTGAGCATAAGACGGTTCGTCTTTGTAGATTTCAAAGTAGAAGGGTATCTGCAGAGTGGGCAATGAACATCGCGCCTGAATTCATTATTATTACTACCGTTCATAATATATTTTGTTCCTGATTATATATATAGAGAATTATTGTTCTGTCTTGTACAGTCATTCCTCACAACTGCAATTATAATCACCGTCTGAGGTTACCAAACCTAAATTGTAAAAATCAGAAATTACAATACGCAAATCTTTCTGTAACCTTTGTATTCCTTTTGCATAATAGATCATCTTCTCTTCATCTCCGTCTGATTTTGCAATCTTGTATCCAAGCCAACATTTGCGCAAACAACCCCACCCCTGAGTATCATAATAGTCTGACTTTAGCAAGACCTTGTCGCGCCTCGTGTACGTCTTTGCCAAGTTTTTTGTCTTCATGTATAACCATTCGCGCGCAGATCTGTTAAACGCGTTCCGAAGAGTGTATTTTCTTCTCTTTGTTTTTATGGCCGCCATTTTCAGCTTCTTTAGTCAATAAAATTAACATTCTTTTGTATTTAAGATAACACATTGCATAATGTCTTTAGTACAACAGCAGTAATAGATTCAACGTAACATATTAGAATAAAATGAAGCCGTATAAAATTGTCGTAAAAAAACAGAATTTAACAGTATTTAATGAAAAGTTATTTAAATGATAAAACTTTATGCGGCACTGTATACACAGATTATTGACAAAAATTTGCTGCTAAAATAAAATCAAAAAATGAGCATCTCAAACAGCTAGGGTATCGGCTAGAAATGTCACACAAAATGCTAAGATGGTTTTATATTTCAAGGATAGAAATATCGTGTATTACTGAAACAATTTAAGGTACTTTTCAATACATTGTGTTCGACTATGCAAAAAGTATTAGACATAGCGCCTGCACAGGGCAAAGAACCAATCCTTATACAAGTTGTAGAAGTAGAGGGAGAAGACGGCACACTAGTTCAGGCCGGCGGAGGAAAAATAAGCTTTGAAGACATGTTACAAAAAATCAAACCTTTTTGTGAATCAATAATAACAAATATTAAAGAATTGAGTGTTAAACCTGATTCTGCTTCTGCGGAGTTTGGAATGAAAGTATCTGCAAAAGGCAATTTGTTCATTGTAGAGGCGTCAGGAGAAGCTACTTTGAAAGTTACTCTTAATTGGAATCTTTGAGAAATGTCTCAAACTATTGAACATATAAGAGATAATGTTATAAAAATAGTAGACAGTAAAGGCGGTTTTATTGGCACGGGTTTTTTTATTGAAATAGATCAGAAGAAATATTGTCTTACATGCCATCACTGTATATATAATCTTGATGAAATTTATGTTGAAAAAAATAATTTGAAATACGTCGCAGAATGGATTGAAGAATACTCTGAGATGAAAAAAGATATCGCAGTTTTAGCAGTTAAAGATTGTCCTATCCAACCATTGAAAAATTCTAAAGAAGCATTGGGAGGACTTCAAGTATTTGTATGGGGATTCCCGGATAAGGATATCTATCATTATCCTGAGGGAAAACCTGTAGAAGGTTGTTATCTTTCTAGAATATGGTTCCTATTACTATGGGAAGAAAAAACAGTTAAAGGAGTTAACATATGGAACAAAAAACCTGAAGTGAGAGTATACGCTTTTCAAATTAAGAATAAGTTTGAAGTAGGATTTAGTGGCTCTCCTGTTTGTTATAGCATCACTAATCAGGTTGTTGGAATGCTTACAGGAAAAGATGATGATTATGGATATATAATACCAATACATACAATACTAGAAAAAATTGAGAACGCACATAGAATAACCGAACCATCGCCTAGTTTAGATATGGCGTCTTACATAAATAAGGGCAATAAAAACTTCGTCAAAGAAGATTATGCCGATGCAATAAAACAATATGACATAGTACTAAAGGACAGGAATTATCTTAGGGCTTTGACTAACAAAGGTGTTTCTCTTATAGGGTTAGGAAAATATGAAGATGCAATAGAGTACTTTGATAAAGCTTTGGTTATTGAACCAAACAATGTTGACGCTTTGGATTCTAAGGGTATAGCTCTCGAGAGGTTAGGAAAATATGGTAAGGCTAGGGAATACTATGATAAGGCTTTAGATATAGATCCAAATGATGTTATTGCGGTAAATAACAAAGGAGGTTCACTTTTGGATGTAGGAAAATATGAAGATGCAATAAAATACTATGATAAGGCTTTAGCTATAGATCCAAATTATATTATTGCTTTGAACAACAAAGGAATAGCTCTCGAGAGGTTAGGAAAATATGGTAAGTCTATGGAATACTATGATAAGGCTTTAGCTATTGATCCAAACTATATTTCTGCTTTAGGTAATAAAGGATGGATTTTAATAAACCTAAGTAAATTTACTGAAGCTATAGAATATTTTGATAAGGCTTTAGATATAGATCCAAAATATATTTCTGCTTTACGTGGTAAAAGAGAAGCTCTTGACAGATTAAATAAAGAAAAATAATTCATGTAATTATCGTCTTAGTCGGCAGTAAGTAAATATTTGCAGTAAGCAAATATTTTATGCTTGGTAATATCATTATAGACAAAAAGAATTATTGTTATTATTATACACTACATTCTATAGGTAAATGAAACTTCTTGCGCATGTTATGAGAAATACAAATGAGTTTAATATTCCTGCGGTGAATTCGCGCGCATATGAAATAATGTATTTTGGTGTAAACCTGATACTGATGCTTGACTACAGGTTGTCTTTTGATATCGACGCAAAGAATGGCGAAGGAATAGAAGTTTTGATAATTAGTAGAAAAGATGTTCCTTCATGGAAGAAAAATAATAATTCAGACATCAAAGTGTATTACAACAATAGCGGAGTGAAAATTAATGATGTCTTTAGACCTACTATAAGTGACGCGTACGCATTTATCCTAAATAACAGGTCTTCTGACGAGGTAAAAACAGTTGAAGTTACCTTAATCCATAATTGGCAGCAGGAAGTCAAAGAATCACAATTAAAAGATCATACAAGCAATTTGACTTAAATTTGTATAATAGCAATTCACGATTTGAAACAGGTCGGTCATTATCAATTAATTATCCTGTGTTTATTTTATTTGGATTTGATAATATAGCAACTAGTTGTTTAATGATTTTCTGCTGCTGCAAAATCAAAGCCATGAATAACATCTCAACTGCAAAGGATTCTCCTTTAGAGATGACCGCTTTGGCATAGTTTTCATTTTCTAGCTCATATTTTTATCTGATTAAGCCCGGTATGTCATGCAAAGAAAATGAAATTAGATTGCAGAGATAATCTACCGAGCAATAGCAGATGATTCTATAATGAAGTGAGTTTCTCAAGATAGTCGTTATGTGTATATAATGACTGCGTTACAGTTTATCCATCCACTCAATAAGCCAATTATATTTTGATAGCTCATCATTATCTTTAACTAATTTCTTCAATGTTGCACCACATTCAGATTTTATTTCTCGCTGTTCCACAGTTATTCCAATATTAGAAAGACTTCTGTTGAAATTATTTATATGACAATTCAAGACAGCTTCATCCTTAATTGAAACTAATCCCGGGTTTATATTAGGCCCTCCATTAAAAATAAGATTCTTAAAAAACCCCGGCGCAGAGATATTATACATATTTTTTAGATGAATGGCTGCCATGTTACCCTCTTCTTCGCCAAACAAACCTCTTAAAATGTCTATGCTTCTCTTTAAGAAATCTAGAGAATACTCAAAATCTAAACTTCCGTCTTCTCTCTTACGAAGGTTAAGGCCAAGTAACAGCAAAATGAATTTTTCCATAGCACATTGATTGGTTAGGAGTTTTGGATGAAGCCGTGTCAAAGATTCCTTAAAATAGTCAACAGACGACCACGTTTCATCATTTAATTCCTTATTAAATGATAAAGCCCAATTCTGTAGATTGCTATTTACCTCTTTTGATATAGGCTCATAATCCGTTAGCTTCTTTAGCTTTGTTATCTTGGTTGGTCTTCTGTCATCGTTATCAGCCACTTCGAAGTATCGTTGAATTATTCTTTCCGCAACAGCATCAGGTGTATTTTGAATTTCCTCATTCCTTACCCGTAATACATTATAGCCCATATTTTCTAGGGCCCTGTGGCGTATCCTATCCGGTGTTTTTCTATATTCTTTATCATGGATTTTGCCATCTACTTCTACAATCAGCTTATTTCCAATGATGAGGTCAGGAGTGTAAGCGTCGCATCCTGTATACCAAATAACCTGACTATCTCTAAATAATATTTTCTTTGAGCGCAGTATAGACCTTAGTTTTAGCTCAGAATTGGTAGGAGGCGGAGCTACGAAACTGCTGTTGTTGATCGTGTTAGGGTTCAACAATTACATATTTAAAATGCGCAAAGTAATTAAGCTAACAGTTTTTTTGTTTCGTGTCTAGTCTTGTGTACTGAATAGATTATTCTTTAGAAAAGTATCTGCAATAAACATAACATCTTCCAATGATCTTGTCCCATGTGGCGAGCCACATTTTTTTAAGACATCTATCTATAATTTATTAATCAATAGTCAAAATTATGTGATATCTAATGGTCATCCTAATCAACTAATCTTCTGAAGGCATATTAGGATCTCATGGCATATGGGCTGAAAATAACGCTGATGGTAATTATTATAGCACGTTATTCCAAAATAAGTATAAAGAGAATATCTCATCAAATCCAATTTATTTGTAATCCTACAATCAATATCGATACCTGCGTTGTATTATTATCATTGCAGGTACAATTAGTATCCAAAAATATCGAGCAATTTGAATATCTATAAATGAAATTGCTATTGAACTTGCAAATATTAATGGTGGGGTAATTGCTTGAAGTGATATGGCCCTTATGTGTAAAGGACTCATATTCTTATCAATTAAAAGTCGATCCTTTGATGCATGCAGCCAAATCAAAGCCTCTGATGTAATGTAATATTGATTGAATGACAAAATCACTATAAATGGTTTAGAATAAAAATATAATGATTTATACTGTAATTCTTAATATTCAATAATAAAGCTTTTTTTAGAATGACTTTTATTTGTTAGTTAGTTAATCGTTAATATATTTGATATGGATGACACAGATGTTAAAATACTTAAACAAGTATTATCAGACGCTCGATTGTCATATAGAAAAATAGCAGAAGAGATTGGTATCTCGCCGCCTACTGTTCTTACAAGAATGCAAAGGCTAGAGAACAATCATAGTATCAAATCCTATTCGGCGGTATTAGATCATGAAAAGTTAGGCTATGATCTAACAGCAATAATTGAGCTTTCAACCGTAAAAAGTAAGATAACAGAAGTAGAAAAACACATATCAAGATTTCCAAACGTATGTGTGGTATATTACATTACCGGATTAACGGATATGATAATAGTGGCAAAATTCAGAAATCGTAAAGACCTTAGCGATTTTGTAAAAAAAGATCTATCATTGCCATTTGTTGATAGAACCAATAGTCACATAGTATTGGTAACAGTAAAAGAGGACTTTAGATTTCTATAGATAGATAGATATATATAGAGCTGTTTAAATGAAGCCATTTTTCCAAATGTGCATCGTAACAGAACCTAAGATAGGCACATAGGTCATAAAAATGACGTGTTAATTAGCTTAACGCAGATACTATAGAATCTAAAGTAACTGACACTTCATATTACCATAATGAAAAACACGAGACTTATTATTTTGTCCTCATGAGATTTCAGATACAGCGGATAACGTCTGATGCATCAACTATTTTGTTAATGTATTTTCCCATGTATCTGTCTTCAAGGATTTTGAATTTGCCTCTTCCCTTGTGTATGATTTTTGCATCTATCTTCACTCCTTCATCGATAAACAGAACACACCAACAAGAGCATCTTTCTCCTTTTACTGTTATGTTAAAATCGTTGTTATCATTCACTTCAAGAGGTACTCCTTCCATACCTACTAAATGGAACAGCATCAATAACAGTAGTGATTTTCGCTTTGATCTTATTGACCATCCATCGTCTAGCAGTAGCAACAACAACAACAACAACTGCAGCATCATTTTTTATTGACATGTTGGTCATTTTCATATTCGCCCTATCGACTATGATCAGAAAGTAGTTGATGGACTTAAACCTTTTGATAACAATATTAAACAATTGTAAAGTAATATTCCCAAATACCATTCTATTTGTAAATCTATAGTAATGAATATGAAGAGGCATTTAATGAATGTAAACGACAAATCCTACCTTAGATCACTAATACTAACTATCAAAACATATGGCATTAGTATTAGATGTTTGCTTCTCTAGATAGGAATGCGATCGAATAAATTATTACTTTTATTTTCCAACAGCGTGCTGTAAATCTTGCTTTTACGATTGGATGATAATTCTGACATTTTGGAAATTAAACTTAACAAATATTAATTACAAGTAAGGAATAATGTTCATTTATTTAGTATTTTCTCCAACAGCCTTATATTCTTAGAACAATTATGTTAGAAAATATAGCATATGTAGGTCTTGGCTTTGCATCAGTCTTCTTTGCATTGGAAACAGCATGGCACTTTACAGCCTGCAAGATACATGACAAATCGATAAAGCCTTGTTTCTACAAGCAAATCGGCATATTAAAATAGATAGAAAGAGAGAGAGGTCTTGGTAATAATGGCAAGTATTGAAAGCAGAAGCAGAGCTAGAAGAAGGACAAAATCACTAAAGATGAAGACAACTTCATTAGAAGACAAGATTACTAAAATATCGTCGTCATTTAATACTATTGAAGTACAAAGAATCATAGCTCGTGATGGTTTTGGTTACTTTTCAACGACTAATGACTAAATAAGAGTCATGATGGCAAAGTTTGGGCGCAGAGCAATACTTATAGTAGAGATGCTACAACAAGACTTGCTATTGGCATTGCAACAACAAGATCGTCACCAAGAAAGTATAGTTATCGATACTGCCCCCGTTATGATAAATGATACTGATGAAAGAATTAAGAAAAAGCGTGATGATTATAGCGGATATTATAGCTCTCATAAACCAAAAATAAAGAGGATATTTTTAGTTGATGATAACTATGATCATACTGTTACTTTCAAGGTGGGATTGGAGCTTGCCGGATTTGAAGTTGATGCATATACTGATTCAGCAATAGCATTATCAAAATTCAAGCCGGATTGCTATGATCTAATGCTAATTGATATTAAAATGCCCAAGATTGACGGATTTGAACTATATGAAAAGATAAGCGAAATAGACAATAAAGTTAAAGTATGGTTTATTACCGCATATGAAAGATATGATAAACCGCTTAAAGAAGTTCCACCAAAATCAAGAGAAATGATATTAACTCATTTTGTAGAAAAACCTATTGAAATAGATATTTTAGTGAAAGAAATAAAATCAGAACTAGATTGAATCTTTAAAAAAGGTAGGTAGGTATCAGCATTTTTTATATGATAATATATACGAACAGGATTGTTATATTAATATAGTTTCTATAAGGATGCCATTCTGACAAGGACTTATGATAATAGTTGACCTTATGGTGAATCTTTAGTAAAATTGCAGAAAGCATATAGTGAAAAGGACATGATGATGAAATATCTTTTATAGAGGGTATATTCATCTTGTTGTTTCTGAACACTTACTCTCTTTATTCCCACTCTATATTCTTTGATATTTCCTGTATTTGGATCTACTTTCGCAGTCATATCTAGAACTTCTATTGCATGTACATTTCTAATTGTCTTTACTGCTTCTTTAACTGCAATTTGGGCTGCGTCTTCCCAACCGTCTTTAACTGCAGTTTGAGCTAGTAATTATTGTTTATTTATTTTTCAGAGGTCAGGTAGACGCTGCTGATAATTATCAGAATAAGCCTGAACTTACTAATAATCGGTGTAGTGTAGTATGTATATTTTATACATATTTTCTTAGATTCTTTGATCATTTTATCATATTATTTTTATATATATATTAGTCGTTATTCTTTTAGAAACTATACGCAAGACGAAAAGATCAAAATATTTCATGGTATTGAAAATGTAATAAATACAGAATTACAATTTTTCTCTAATGCAAATAATAGAATTGATACCTGTATGAATTATACAAGGCCTCAGTTAGCCATTGCACTTGACCCAATAAGGCATGCATTTGTCCATGCTAAAAATAGAGGTGTAAGGCTAAGGTATCTTACTGAAATTACAACTGAAAATATTTCTTTTTGTAAACAGCTCTTGTCCACTGTTAGTGAGATAAGACATCTAGATGGTATAAAAGGGAATTTCATGATAAGTGAGTCGGAGTATCTTGCTCCTGCAGTTTTACTTGAGAAAGGGAAGGTGGCAGCTCGGATCATGTATAGTAATGTTAAGGAGCTTGTAAAAGAACATGAGTATGTATTTGACATCCTTTGGAGCAAGTCAATTTCAGCTCAACAGAGAATAAAAGAAATCGAAGAAGGTATAGAGCCTATCAGAACTAGGCTCTTAGAAAATCAAGACGAGATCATCAGAGAAATTAAACGCCAAAACAATAGAGCTAACAAACTATCAATATGTACAGCAA
Organism: uncultured Nitrososphaeraceae archaeon; assembly: GCA_963825865.1. GTDB lineage: Archaea > Thermoproteota > Nitrososphaeria > Nitrososphaerales > Nitrososphaeraceae > CAWGVG01. The sequence continues at coordinate 13,290 of CAWGVG010000012.1, forward strand.
TCGGAGGAATGCAGATGAGCTATAACTACCTTTTTGATTCATACAAGACTATAGTTGATAAACACAAGACAGGTGAGAGTAAAGAGGGATTGCGATGGCTGACAAACATAGATGACAAAGAATCTGCCAATTTAGTTGAGCTACTTCTTAAATCAGGAATGCAAGCAAGACACACAAAAAGTATGCCGCCATTGAACTTTGGTGTATCAGATAAAGAAGTGGCGCTTACTGTAGAAAAGATGGGAGGTGGTAAGATGAGCAGACGCTTTTTAATAAGCAGTGAGCCACTATACGTAGACCATTTTAACAATTTATTTGACGAACTATGGAGGAACGGAATTGATGCTCAACAAAGAATAAAAGATATAGAACAAGGTGTCGAAACATCTGATATCGAGATCATTACAAATCCAAAAGAGGGTATAAGTCGTTCTTGGGATTTGATAAGGTCTGCAAACCGAGAAGTGTTGATAATGGTTTCTACTGCTAATTCCTTTCGCAGACAGTTAAAGATGGGTATAATGAATTTGTTCAAAGAAGTGTGTAAAGAAGGTGCAGTAAAGATTAGAATGTTGATACCAGCCGCTTCTGATGAGCAAATGATACATACATTAAATGAATTAAGTCAAACAAATCCGCAACAGATTGTCGACTTTCGAATCGCAGATGAGAGTTTACGTTTTAGAATTACAATTATATTAATCGACAAAAAAGATTGTATAATTATAGAAACAAATGATGACTATGCAGACAACTCATATGATGCAATGGGATTGACAACATATTCTAATAGCAAGTCGATCGTTCTATCATATGCTTCTATACTTGAAGGACTTTGGAAGCAATCAGAGTTATATGAACAACTAAAAGCTCATGATAAAATGCAAAAAGAATTCATTAACATAGCAGCTCATGAATTAAGAACTCCTATACAACCAATACTTAGCTTTTCTCAACTCCTTCGGTCTGAAAAAAGCAATAATACCAAAGAACAGGAATTTTTAGATGCCATTGTTAGAAATGCAAAGAGGCTGCAGCGAATTACAGAAAACATATTAGATGTTACAAGAATTGAAAGTCACTCATTACAACTAAGGAAAGAGCAATTTAGCTTAAATGAAAATATAAGAAATGTAATAAACGATGTTAATAATCAAGCAGGATTTCGCAATAACAATAATAAAACTGTTTCAATATTATTTGAGCCCGAACAGGATCTTATAGTAGAAGCAGATAGAGTAAGGATATACGAGGTTATTTCAAATTTGATTAAAAATGCCATCCAATTTACAAAAGAAGGTACTATAACTATTGCAGTGGCAGCAGCACGAAAGATGGATTACAATGGGGTACTAGTGAGTATTAAAGATACAGGGGCAGGAATAGATCCTGATATATTGCCTAGGTTGTTTACAAAGTTTTCTTCAAAATCAGTTACAGGAACCGGCTTGGGTTTGTTTATCTCAAAAAGCATTGTAGAAGCTCATGGTGGCAAGATTTGGGCGCAAAACAATACTGATGGTATAGGGGCAACATTTGCGTTCAGCCTACCACTTAGCGAATAAATTCAGTATAGTTAGACGGGGCTAATAAACTCAGAAAAAACAATATCATTACTTTTTCAGGCCCAAACACTACTGCTGCTTCTTCTTGAAGTACTGCCTGCATGACATAGCGCGTTACATGGGATGACATAACACAGATTAACTAAAGTCTAACTTTTTCGTTTTATAAATTCAAATTGTAACGTGGATTTCAATATTATATTATTTAATTATTTTTCAGATCGTAGAGACGATGAACATAATAAACCATTGCTAAACCAAGTCAACTATGCTCTATTGCACCTACATCTATCAGGCAAACATGAAGCCAAACCAAGCCACGAAGAACTAAAGAATTGGCTGGCACAGTGGTCAAGTAGATGTAATTAGAATGAACAAGTAATAAGCAAACAAACAAAAGGATGAAGACGTAACTTTTTATTTTTCAATTATATTTTTCTTTTACCTTTTCTTAATTACGCATAGTTACGCGCAATCTGTACATTAAATGAAGAATTAGGAGAAGACGTTATTCTTATTGAAAGGGCAGAATACATGTAATAATACATTAGCGCAATATTGTAAGTTCAATAAATGATGTAATTTAAGTCCCTTGTAAGGCCTCTTATGTTTGCCATTACTTCTTCTTGATATATTGGCATATTGTATTTATATTTAAGAAAATCACATTCATATATTACGGAAGCCTACACAGAACCCGCTAGAACAGATATAATACATGGTATTGATAATGTAGTAAATACTGTATCACAGTTTATCTCCAATACGAAATATAAAATTGATGTCTGTGTAGATTACACACGGCCATATCTAGCTATAGAAATTAATCAGTTGAGAGATGCTTTTTTTGATGCAAAAAAAAGAGGTATAAAAATAAGATACCTTACTGAGATTACAAAAGATAACCTTCGCTATTGCAAGGAACTAATGCCCCTAGTTGAGGAATTCCGGCACCTGAACGGTATCAAAGGGAGTTTTTACATAAGCGAACAAGAGGTACGCAGCACCTGCCACATATCATGAAAAAGGAAAGTCTGCAGATATGATGGTTCATAGCACAGTTAAGGAAATAGTAGAGCATCAGCAATATGTGTTTGATACCATTTGGAACACATCTACCTCTGCAGAAAGAAAAATAAAAGAAATTGAAAGTGAAGGTGGTGTTAGTTTTGGTATAACAGAAATTATTGACCATCCCTTAAAGACCCAAGAATTATTTATTAATCTAATAAAATCGGCCAAATTTGAGGTACTGCTAGTTCTACCCACAGTTAATGCATTTATGAGGGAATATAGAATTGGCGCAATACAGATACTCGAAGAACTATCCACAAGTGCTACCCAAAGAGGAACACCATCTAAAGAGAATTTACAAGAACAAGGAGGGAGAAGAGCAGAGATGAATATTAGGATTTTAACCCCCACTAATGATGATATTGATAAAATAATTAATAATTTGAATTTAACAACAACATCGTCAAGGCTATCAGAAGGAGGAGAAGGGAAGTTGTCTAACAAAGCAAATAATTCCATTCTTCAAATAAGACATTTAGAATCCTTACCAAAGTATAACGTAACTACAGTAACAATATTGGTAGTCGATAGAAAAGCATCGTTAGTTATGGAAAAGGTAGATGATTCCAAAGAAACTTTTGTAGAAGCAGTAGGATTATCGACCTATTCTACAAGCGAGCCAACAATAATGTCTTATGTATCTATATTTGAGAACTTTTGGAATCAGATTGAATTATACGAAGATTTAAAAGAATCAAAGGAAAAACTTGAAGAAACAAATGAACAGTTAAAAGAACATGACAAAATGCAAAGAGAGTTTATCAATGTAGCAGCTCATGAGCTTAGAACACCGATACAGGCTATCTTAGGATATGCGGAGATATTAGAGGGGGAATCTAGAAGAAGCAGACAATATGTAATCCCAATCATGAGAAATGCTGTTAGACTTCAAGGCCTTGCAAATAATATATTAAATGTTTCAAGAATCGAGAGCCAAACTTTAAAGCTAAACAAGGAGAAGTTTAACATTAACGAAAGGATAAGAACTGTTGTAGAGGATATAAAGTCAAGAGCAGATGAAATAGAGATAGCTTTTGCTGATCCAAGAGTGGATCCTATAGTTGTAGAAGCAGATAAAATCAGAATTTATGAAGTTATTTCAAATCTGTTGACTAATGCCACTAAATTTACACGTAAAAGTGATAGTGATAGTGGCGATGGTATCAGCACTATAACAATCTTTACAGACATAAAGTCCAACCAAGCCGATAACAAATATAGTAGTAATAGTGCTGTCGAGGAGGAGGTTATTATTAGCGTAAGAGATAGAGGAACGGGTATTGACCCTAATGTTCAGGGGAAATTGTTTTCCAAATTTGTTACTACATCTGAGACAGGATCAGGATTAGGCCTGTTTATTTCCAAAGGCATTGTGGAAGCTCATGGTGGAAGGATGTGGGCGCAAAACAATACTGATGGCAGAGGAGCTACGTTTTACTTTAGCCTACCGTTAATCAAATAGATATTTAATACAGATTAACTAAATCCTAACTTTTTAGTTTATATAAATCGTAATTATTAACGTGGATGACAAAAATGGGTCAAATTTGTTATGAATCCCGCCGACTCACTTGTAATACCATAACAGATTGAGAAAGAAAAAATTCAAAAAGGTTTAGATATATAGTACAATAGATTATAAAAACAGAACAAATCCAATTATTCCATGTATATGGCTAGAAAATCAGAGGCTTTTACGATTTAGAATTAGAAAATCTAATTTCTCGTTATCAAAAAAGCCTATAATCTGTAATTCTAGGAGCTACGTTTTACTTTAGTCTGCCAATAATCAAGTAGATATTAATATAAAATAACTAAAGCTTAATTTTTCGTTTTATAAATCCAAATTATTAACGAAAAAGTCCAACATATGATAATTATAGTAGTAGGTATGTAGAACAAAAAATGCAGTTAGAGAATGCGCCAAAAGGATGGAAAGTAAATTCTACAAAAAAAGTATATTCTAACTATCTTCTTGAACTATACGAAGATGTGCTTGATTTAAATGGTAAAGAAAAAACATATTTAAGAGGAGTTAGAAAGGACTACTCAACAGTAGTTCCCTTTGTCTCAAAAGATGAAATACTTGTAATTGAAAGCTATAGACACCTTGCAGACTCTACTCAGATTGAAGTACCTTCAGGATATATAAACGAAGGGGAATCTCCAAAAGATGGCAGCAATAAGAGAACTGAAAGAGGAAACCGGTTATGCTGCTAAAGATGTTATATCAATATGCCATTATACTCTTGACTACTCTATGTTTGAACAGAAAGGAAACCTTTTTGTTGCATATGGTTTGGCCAAAGAACAAGAGCAATCTTTAGGAATAATGGAAAAAATAGATGTCAAAATAATGAATATAAAAGATATAAAGCAACTACTCTTTGAAGGGAAGGTATTAAATGGAGCATCTATTGTTGCATTATACAGAGCATTAGATTTTCATAATCAGCGTTAACGTAATTAATAGATATTTAATATAGAATGACTAAAGCTTCCTTTTTTGTTTTAGAAATTCAAATTCGAACATGAATGACGAAAATGGGTCAAATTTGTTCTGAATGCACTAAACGCTATAGGAGACTATGTATCTAACTTATAGACGCATATGTATCTCATTAATTACTTGCAAAATGTTCTACTACTCCAACGACCAATTTGTTGGTCTGATTATTAGATTCCAATCGTACAGAAACAGTAGATACTTTGATTAGAGAAAATGCAAACACCATCAGCACCGCAAATGCGAAAGATAATGAGAAATCTCAAGTCAATTGGTGGATAAATGAATTAGATTCACTTGGAATTAAGCAGGAAGAATCAAATAAAGGTCAAGAGCTTGAAGATCTAGACCGATGATGTAAAGCAAAAGTTCATTTATGATTATAAGGCATGCTATAGTGAATAATACGCTCACATAAATTCAAATTATTAACGTGGGTAACTTAGCTAACTTTAATGGTTCGATATTATGCTAACTGAAATCACTAATTGAATATTACTCCTATCAATATAACCAAGGATTAAAATAAGAAGATCTCTTTCTGACACATGTGACATGTATCATACAAAAATGGCATTTTACAGCTGTTTTTTTCGCATCTATAGATCGTGCCACATTTTATACATTGATGATAAGAAAATTGCTGTTGTTGTTCTTCTTCTTGCTCTGGCAGGCTACTATTACTAATACCTTTAGCAGAGCTCAATGCCTTCTAATATCTTTAAAGTATTTTAACAATTATGTGAAAGTCTTCAATGCAAAATACTAGATTGTAGTTCTATATGAGATAATAAATTGATTCTATTAGCATTTTATAGTTACTAATTGTAATGGACAAAATTGTTTATCATCATTATAAGAAACAGAATTTATAGTATATTGGTGTGACATCGTCAACTGAAGAGAATCTAAGTGTCGTATGCAAACAAATACAACAATTAGATAATTCAATTAGATTTGTAGGTATAGCCAATAACCTCGGTAGCCTGATTGCAACAGCATACAGAAATGGCCTAACTCCCCTAATGGATGATAAAGAAACTTCACATTATGCCATACAAGTTGTTCTTCGTGCTGCTACACGTGAAGATTTTGAATCAAAAATTGGCAGACTAGAATATTCAATAGGTAAATATGAAAGGGTTATTCGTGCAACTGTTCCAATAAGGCTTTTTGGTATGTCTGAAGATGATCATCAAAGCAAATATTATTATCTGCTGATTTCATTTGATTTGAAAAAATCTGCTATTGTCATAAATGTTATTGAAGATAAAGTTATGCCGTTTATAGAGAAGAATAAAGAGAATTTTGTTTGATTATTTTATGAATAAAATACTTATAAAAAAATTACCAACAAAGAAGGCACAGTACATTCAGGTGTTGGCCCGCTATTTTTCCATCATCGTTCAAGTTTAACAACTACAGTATTGCTTAATTTATTGAAAATTCTTTGTCTGTATTTATTTGTAAATATCCAACATAGTATCAAGTCTATGAGAAGTAAAAAGGATTTGCCGAAATTTTGAATTGCAGCACTCTTAATATTTAATGCAGTTTCTTCATTCCTTCCTTTTGAAAGTTCAACAGTCCTGAATTTCAGAGCTATTTTCCCTATTGATTGACCCTTTGTAGTCTCAAAAAATGTCCAATACTATATCCTTGTTTGCATCTAAGGTCTGATTTCCTGATATAATTTTGGTAATAACTTACTGACCCTGTTACCTTCCTCTGCAAAATTATTGATGGTATTCTATATTCCTATAACTATATCTAAGCGATACCTTTCTTGGTATTTAGAAATAAATCCTTAATATCCAGTATCGCTGATCCGATAGGAATTCCCTCAAAGAAGACATCATTTCCTTGTCCCCGTTTATGCTTAAAGAATGGAAGTCTTTTGTACAGCCTCAAAAACGGCATCTTTCTGGGAATGAGGATTAATGATATTTTCAAATTTTTGTCGTCTGGATTCAGAAGTATTTGGACCGGTCTGTGTTCCCGCCGAAATTTCCTTCGAGGTCATTAAACATCCCGGCCAAAGCCGGAAAGCAATGTTGACTCTGGCACTGTCATCAAGTTGCAAAAGGTTTCGAGTATTTTGCTTGACACAATTCACAAATCTACTTTTTCGCATGTGCTCATATGTATAAAAAGGGGGATGCATACTCATCTCGGTTAGGTGGACGTCCGTACTTTTGTTCGAAAGATTTTTCATCTTCAGCAAACTCATGTCCGATACAATTCTCAACTGCTTCCACGATCTCAACTAATTTCGAGTAGTTAGCATAGATATCTGATGGTAACGATTCCAGTCCAGCAAATTCAGTAGACCAACTATAAATGATATCCATGTTCGGATCCCCATTCAACTAGCTTCTAATGTTAGAATTAGGATTTATGACTTGCATATGAGTTGTAGAGTCAACAATCAGCACCATCACCTTAACAGTCTTATTTTTTCTGAATCTTTTCATATTTAGTGATTTACTTATTTACGTAGGTTTAATCTATGTAAGATATGCCGATGTACGATATTAGAAAAGACTATAAAAAAATGTATTGGGATCTAGTTGAGAACTTAAGGAAGTTTGTGGATGATGCTAACAGACCAACATTCCTTTGAAAATTGGTTTTCATATCCTTCTAGCTAGTTATTATTGGTTTATGAAATACAGTTGGACACCAAAAACATGATTCGCAAATAGCAAATTGATATTTATATTGATAAAGAGGTCTAGTTATAACTTGCTGCTGCTCGAAGAGCAACAACACAGTTACATCAAATATTTCAAACACTACCGTCACTATCTATCAAGGTCCAGGACATTTTTAATAAGGAGCTTTTTATTTTGAGTATACTCTTGTCAATCAAACATAATCTTTCTCTTTGATATACATACATTTTTTAACTTTTTAAATATCAATAAGCAACCATTATTAAAGTTGTAATTTGTTATACAATCAATTGCTTTCTTAACTAACATAAATTTTTCCTGCTCCTCCTCTTCTTGTTGACGTTTGTTGTCCTTTTCCACTAATTCTTCTGCTTCTTTATAGAAATATCTGGAAGGAGTAGTATCAAACCTATTAATCTCTTTGTATAATTCCTTGGCTTGCTCTCCATAGGCTTGTATTACATATTCTATACCATTATCTTCATTACAGATCAATTCGACGTGATAATATTCTTCTGCACTTGCACCGATATGAATAATATCTTTGCAGAGATTACTAATTGAAAGATATAAAACAGAAGAAGATAGACTACTACTATTATTATTATAATCTTTATTCTTCCTACTTGTATTATTGATGTTATTATTCTTTTTTGGAACTTGTAGTAAGAGTTGTTTTAATGGTTCTGTAGTGGTGCTATTACTTTGGTGCATTTATAGACACCTTTTCTTCTTCTACTACTACTTCTTTTACCTTGTATTTTTTGACCACTCTTACTTTCAAAGCTATTTCTGATGCACAAAGTGTTGGTACAAAACCTAACATTATCCAACCAAACGATTCAGATATATCCATGTATGATTATTGTTAGATTTTAATAGATTAACTGTACTCACTACTGCATCAAATAAGTTTCAATATGCCAGAATAATCAACATTTATTATGATAAATCATATAGTATAGGTTAGTATACTATACTTAGTAGTCACACACTCAAAGTGTTATAGCCCTGGACATAGAGACACTTATTTTAATTAGTGTCTCTACTTATATTAGTATTTAATATTATTGAAAAAAATTGAGGATTTCAGAGATAACGGGGGAGAGCAAAAAATCGGAAATATAGAATCCATAGCTCAAACCTATAGTGAACATGTGAGCAATTATTTAATAGGATTTACAATGGATTTGTTAACCAACGCTTCAAACTTTATTGAAAGCGGTTGGTTAGTAAATAAATTTCCTGATGAACTCAACAGAATGGCAGATGCGATGAATTATGTGAAATCAGCTGAGATAAATGCCAACAAAACAGCTTTAACGCTATCTGATTTGCTAGATAGAATCAATTACAGGATACAAAGAACACACTAAATAATCGTATACGACATATAGCATGAATAGTGATGGTACCTACAATGAAAAGAAATGCTTGGCTCAGGCGGCTATGCATTCGCCAAGTTGACAGATGAAGAACAAAAGAGATCGAATTTAGGTGTATCTGAAATATTTCTTGGCCAAGTAGGAAGACTAAATGAGGATAGATTTCTCAGATATTATTGCAACAAATGCCTAAAGGAATACCAAGGTTCTCCAAAAATAGCTTATGAAAATCCAAACGGAGAGTTAGGAGATGATGTAATTCTCTTGGAAAAGGGAGAGTGATACAAATGCAATATGTGTAATAGTACATTAGCACAATACCGCAAGTTCAATAAATAAATATATAAAAATACTTATTCATATAGACAAGAACTACATAAAAGGTGCTATCTATTTTTTACAATATACACCGTTCATTCATCTGCTCTCGGAGTATTAGGAGAGATACTTCGGATTTACTTGCTACTCCTACAGTATCTTGTTCTCATCAAATCCAATTTATTTGTAATCCTACAAACTCAGAATATATCCATCAATATCGATATTTGCCTTGTATTATTACCTTTGCAGGTACAATGAGTATCCAAAAATATTGAGCAATTTGAATATCTATAAATGAAATTGCTATTGAACTTGCAAATATTAATGGTGGGGTAATTGCTTGAAGTGATATGGCCCTTATGTGTAAAGGACTCATATTCTTATCAATTAAAAGTCGATCCTTTGATGCATGCAGCCAAATCAAAGCCAATAATGAGCCTGTGATGCTTATGATAATTGCATATAACAAAAACACAATATGGTATAAGGGATAAACTGTCTCAAGAGATGTAGCAAATGATATAAGTGTAATAAAAAATAAAAAGGCTAAATTTACCCATATTAAGATTGAATGAGATGCCCGAATATGGTTAAGAATCTGATGATATGAGATCCAATAAATTCCAATTATTAAGAAGCTAATTGCATAAATTTCAAATTGTGGCCGTAAATGTAAAATCTTATTGATAAGCTCTGCCTGTGTGAGGTCACTTGAAAGATTAGGAATTCTTATCGAAAGAGCCATAAAGGTTATTGAAAAAGCAAATATGGCATCACTAAAGGAAATGACATGATCTAACCTTACTCTACTTGACATGCCTTGTACATTATCCAATTTACTATTACTTCTCTGCATTTATCTAAAGCTTGGATAGGGGTTGTTGCCTAATTTGATATCGCATATGGTGTCACCTTTATTCCCAGTTTGTTTGCACATTGTAGTCTGTTAAGGACTTCTAGGTTCCAGCCTATTGATTTAATTAATCCAAATCTTTTCTGATTGTTCTTTAATCTGAATGTGCAGTATAGCTGATGACTGATGATGTTTAGTTTCTTCAGCTCCAAATATTCCTTCTATCAATCCTCTATAACGATATATTGATGCATTGAATATCTTTCCAGCCTTCTTTCTGTATTTGTTCTTCTTACTACTGCTATTCTTGTTCTTGGAGTTTTTTCTCTGCTTGATATTTGGAAGCATGTTCATGTTAAACACTGACTGGAAGTTCTTGTTGCCATCATAAGCTCTGTTACCATTGAATGTTGAACCTGCAAAGTCTAATCTATATTTCTTCAATCTGTTTAGCATTGTTCGGAGTACTGGAGAATCGTGTGTTTTCTTACTGGTAAGTCGTGTATTAAGTATTATGAGATGATCAAGTATCCCTGTGATATGCCATTTCAGATACTGTTTTACCCTTATCTTTTCGAATTTCTTACTACTATTTTTGATAAATCTGTACTTCGTATCCGTACCTGTTTGTCTCTACACCGGTGCTATCTGATGCGAGAATACCCTTCTTCCAGCCTGATTCTTTCAAACATAGATAAGCTGACCATATTATTACACGTTCAAGATATATCAGCGGTATCTTCTTGAATGTACGTGATATCCACGTATGATCTGGATATGGCTCGTTATTCCATGGCAAATTAAGAGAGGGTACTATATTCTGTATATCTCTGTACGTTGAACCGAAAACAACCATCAATATACAAATACAGACAAGTTTTTCCCAAGAATGAATTGGTTTCCTTCCTCTATTACTGTTCTTCTTTGAAGTAGGAGGAGGATTTTCTTTGACCAGAGAAACTATATTTTCGATAAGCATATCTCGTTCTAGGGTATGTGCTAGATGGTAACACAACCAGTAACCATCTTTCCTCTTGTGCTTGCAAGTCAATAAGAGGGTGCATACCCTTTCTAAGCTAAATCGAAAACCGTGAAATCATATTTACAGTCAATTAAAACGAATTAGGCAACAACCCCGCTTGGATAATACAAAAATAGTATCTCAGATTTAATTTGCTAATTTACAATGAAGTATTGATAATGCAAATTTTACTTAATTTAATTTAGGTATTTATCTACTATGGCATTGAAAATATCAGCTTCAAAAAACCTCTGATGTAATGTCATATTGATTGAATGACAAAATCACTATAAATGGTTTAGAATAAAAATATAATGATTTATACTGTCTTCTTAATATTCAATAATAAAGCTCTTAGAATGACTTTTATTTGTTAGAAAACAAATAAACTTCTCTCGATAGGAATGCGATCGAATAAATTATTACTTTTATTTCCAACAGCATGCTGTAAAAACTTGCTTTTACGATTGGATGATAATTCTGACATTTTGGAAATTAAACTTAACAAACATCAATTACCAGTAAGGAATAATGTTCATTTATTCAGTATTTTCTCCAACAGCCTTATATTCTTCAAAAATATTAGAACAATTATGTTAGAAAATATAGCATACGTAGGTCTTGGCTTTGCATCAGTCTTCTTTGCATTGGAAACAGCATGGCACTTTACAGCCTGCAAGATACATGACAAATCGATAAAGCCCTGCTTCTACAAGCAAATTGGCATATTAAAATAAAGAGAAGTAATGAAGAATAGGCTATCTACAATAACAAGTATTGGGAGAATTGAAGATAGAAAGAAAGAGAGGTCTTGGTAATAATGGCAAGTATTGAAAGCAGTAGTAAATCTAGAAGAAGGACAAAATCATTAAAGATGAAAACAACTTCATTAGTAAACAAAGCGTCTAAAATATCATCCTCAATAGCTATTGAAGTACAAACGTTCATAACTCATGATGGTTTTGGTTACTTCTCAACTACTAATGATTAAATATAGAACTTCGATGTCATAGTAACTTCTTAGTATTGCTTTACGAATTAGATATACATTAACAGCCACTTAAGACATCATTCAAGTTTATGTATATTGTACTATTACTTTTTAGGTTTTAGATGGATTACAATCGCTTTGAACCATTATTTTTGCTGTCTGCGTATATAATGAAGCAAGTAATTCCAAATATAGCTTGTGGTTGTGTTGTGTTACAATGTAGACAAATGTACACAATGAACTAATGAGTTTCTTATGTGTAACAGTATAAGAGGTAAGTAGATGCAAAAATATGAGTAATAATAATAAAAATAACCATCAAATTCATAATAATTATTTGATTTGGCTGTTCACTATACATGGGTATTGGATTTGTTATTTCATTTATCTTACCATTTCCTTTATCTCTTGCTGCTTCATTGCTTGTATTCTTACTAGTAAATGCAGTTAGAGCAGATATTGCTTTGAGAAGACAGGGTATAGGCGGAATCAAAGGATTATACAAATCTCTAACTTCATTTGGTAAGAGCAACGACAGCAATAGCAGATTTGGGTACACTCAAACTAAATTCTATTGTATGAGTTGTGGATATGAACATAGAGAATATGAGTGTCCTAAATGTGGCTCAAAGGCTGTAAAAGTTGGATAGTGGTGAAAAATAACAACCACCGAATTTTTTGATTTGTTTAAGAATAAATTTCAATCATTAAGCGCAGGCGAATACACGCGATCATGCATGGGGAACAGAATACAATGGATTTCTATTATTTGAAGCAGACAGCAGTGATTCATTTTTGGATTGGTGGTCAAGCTTTAAAGATAAGGTTAGATGGCATGTAGAGCAAACACACACCATAACTGCTAGAAGACACTAATCTTTTTCTTCTTCGGTTGGTTCTTTAATTGATCTAGTTACCATCGTAGGACTAGTGGATGTCAATTGATTAATGGGATTTGGTTCTATAGCGGCTGCTACTGTTTGTTGCTACTGTTTGTTGCTGCCTCTTTGCGATACAGCTTAGAAGTAGTAGTACTGCTGTTATCGACACTAGAAGTAATAGTGTCAGCAGTCAAATCACAAAAATCTTCATCTCTGAGCAAAGAAGATTTAACTCCTACTTCTTTATTCAAATATATTGAATATCCTAACAGGTTTTCATTATTATCTATTTCTTCTAAATATGCAAAATCCTTTTCACAATTTATATTAAGATTTTCTTTGCTTTTTTTCTCAAAATAGTTACACTTGACATATTCTATAGCATCGTGCCAAGTATAGGCCTTTATCCTATCTGTTGGTTGACCACCTTTACCAAATCGGCTGTTACTATTATTATTATCAATGCGATATTTGAAAACCTCAAAATATTCAGCTACCTTGATGCAATTATTACAGTAAACATTTTTTCCATTCTTACTACAATTTTCACATTGCTGTTCTATAACCATTATTAGCAGCAGCTTACTATTGCTTCCCTCACATAGTTATCTCTTTCTAATTTATTAAATAATAGTCAAAATTGACTGAAATCCAATGGATTACTCAATCAACTAAGCTTCCAAAGGCATATTGGAATCTCATGGCGGTAAGGGATGCGCGCAAAGCAATACTGATCCTAGAGATGCTAAAACATTTTCATTTACAATATTATAAAATGGTGGTTTAGAAAAATGCACTGTATTATTTGTCTTTACTGCTTCTTTGACTGCAGTTTGGGTCTGCTTCTTCCCAACTTTTATCAGAACTACCAACAAGCTCAACAATCTCTCCAATGGTTGAAGCTGAGGACATATGTGTCAGAATAAATCGCTGTAGTGTAGCGAATGTTTCATACATATTTTTTACCAAAGTTGATACATTTATCATATTAATTTTATATTAGTGGATATTCTTTTTTTTAGAAACTATACACAAAACGAAAAGATTAAAATATTTCACGGTATTGAAGATGTAATAAATACAGAATTACAATTTTTCTCTAATGCAAATAACAGAATTGATACTTGTATGAATTATACAAGGCCTCAGTTAGCAGTTGCACTTGATCCAATAAGGCATGCATTTGTTCATGCTAAGCATAGAGGCGTAAGGCTAAGGTATCTTACTGAAATTACAATTGAAAATATTTCTTTTTGTAAACAGCTGCTGTCCACTGTTAGTGAGATAAGACATCTAGATGGAATTAGAGGGAATTTTATGATAAGTGAATCAGAGTATCTTGCTCCTGCAGTTTTATTTGAGAAAGGGAAAGTCGCAGCTCGGATTATTTATAGCAATGTAAAGGAACTTGTAAAAGAACATGAGTATGTATTTGACACCCTTTGGAGCAAGGCAATTTCAGCTGAACAGAGAATAAAAGAAATTGAAGAAGGAATAATACCTATCAAAACTAGGCTCTTAGAAAATCAAGACGAGATAATCAGAGAAATAAAACGCAAAAACAATGCTGCTAACAAACTATCAATATGTACAGCAATCGGATTACCATTACTATAGCAGCAGAAGAAGAAAAGGTGGATTACAATGGGGTACTAGTGAGTATTAAAGATACAGGGGCAGGAATAGATCCTGATATATTGCCTAGGTTGTTTACAAAGTTTGCTACAAAATCAGTTGCAGGTACCGGCTTAGGCTTGTTTATTTCCAAAGCCATTGTGGAAGCTCATGGGGGAAAGATTTGGGCTGAGAATAATGCTGATGGAAAAGGATCTACATTTTACTTTAGCCTACCGTTAATCAAGTAGATATTTAATACAGATTAAACTAAAGCCTAACTTTTTCGGTTTATAAATCGTAATAATTAACGTGGATGACAAAATGGGTCAAATTTGTTCTGCAATAGAATAAATCCAATTGAGTCACAAAAAAACCTTGCTTATATACTTGCATCTATCTTATTCCATATAACCTTTGACACTCTCCGCTTCTAATAAAATCGCTGAAAGAACAGAGGTAATATACGGTTCAGAAAGTGTAATGAATACCATGATGCAATTCTTATCCAAAGCAAACACTATAAACTCTTGTGGTGACTATAAGGCTCCTTCAGCAAACATTCAAGTCGAAGAGTATAGGAAACTACTTTTTGACCTTAAAAAAAGAGGCATTAAATTAAGATACATTACAGATATTACTAAAGATAATGTCAAGTACTGCAAAGAGCTGATGAGTGACTTTACATATGAGATTAGACACTTGGATGGAATTAAAGCAAACTTTTCTGTTAGTGAAACAGAATATTTGGCTTCTGCGACTCTAGTAGAAGAAGAATCAGAACAGCCAATGAGACCAATACAACAAGTAATCCATAGTAATGTTAAGGATATTGTAGAACAACAGAAGTATGTATTTGAGAGCTTTTGGAGTAAGGCAATTCCGGCCGAAAGCAGAATCAAGGAGATAGAAGAAGGATTTATTTTGGGAAGTACGGAAGTTATCCAAATTCCATCAAGGACAAAAGAATTATTCATTGATTTAATAAAATCAGCTAAAGAAGAAGTACTACTATTACTTCCTACAATTAATGCATTTCTTCGTGAAGATCGCATAGGGATGATACAATCCTTAAGAGAAGCGGCAGTGGGGCGTGGCGTAAATGTTAGGATTCTAACTCCAATTAATAATATGATTCAGAAAATAATACAAAATATAATGGTAGATCAAGCAAACAATCTTTTTGATATACGAGCTATTGAAACAACATCACCTGAAATTGCAGTAGTAGGTACAGTCACCATACTTGTAGTTGATAAAAAACAATCCTTAGCAATAGAAAAAGTAGATGATTCAAAGGAGGATTTTATAGACGCAATAGGATTAGCAACTTATTCTACAAGCAAACCGACTGTTTTATCATATATTTCAATCTTTGAGAGTTTGTCAAAGCAAGTAAAATTATATGAACAACTAAAAACTCATGGCAAAATGCAAGAGGAGTTTATTAACGTTGCAAGTCACGAACTAAGAACGCCCACCCAAAGTGTTATAGCATATTCTGAGCTATTACGACGACACCCTGAAAGAAGAGATGAAATGATACAAGCGATATGTAGAAATGCTGAAAGACTTCAAAGGCTCACCAATGATATATTGGACGTCACAAGGATCGAAAGCAAGACATTAACACTAAACAAAGAGAAATTCAATTTAAGTGATTTGTTATCAAATATTGTACAAGATTATAAGAATGGTATTGAAAAGAGCAATGGCAATGTAAGGTTGTTGTATAATCAACCCAATAAAGATTCTTTTATAGTAGAAGTCGATAGAGAAAGGATAACTCAAGTAATCTCCAACCTTCTAAATAATGCTGTTAAATTTACTGAGCAAACAAGGGGAGATGTATATGTCGCTGCTGAAGAAAAGGAAAAAGCTGATCAAGAAATAGTTGTTGTTACAATAAAAGATACAGGTATTGGTATAGATCCTGAAATATTACCTAGACTTTTTACCAAATTTGCTACAAAGTCTCAAGCAGGTACAGGGCTTGGATTATTTATTTGCAAGAGTATAATAGAAGCACACGGTGGCAAAATATGGGCTGAGAATAACAAAAATGGCGAAGGAGGAGCTACTTTTGCATTTAGCCTACCACTCAGCAAACAACAACAACAGACTTATCTTATCAGATAACAAGGTAGATAGCACAGATCAATGATGAATAAGAAGAATAATAATAGAATTTTACTTGTAGATGATGAGCCCGATATCGCTTTAGCTTTCAAGATTGGCTTAGAAGATAATGGGTTTGTAGTTGATGCTTTTAACGATCCTGAGTTAGCGTCAGCAAATTTTAAAGATGGTTTATACGACCTGTTACTTCTTGACATTAAGATGCCAAAAATGAATGGAATTGAATTTTATCAACGAATGAAGGAAATAGATAAAAAAGTTAAGGTCTGTTTTATTACAGCTTCTGAAATACATTATTATGAAAAGATTACAAAAGAATTACTCCCCACGCTAGGTGCTAGACGTCTTATCAGAAAACCAATTAAAATAGAGGATTTAGTAAAAGATCTAAAGCAAGTACTAGAATTCGTTAATGACAATAATAATAATGACCACAATAACTATAATTAGAGTTATACTCAGCACAACAATCATGCAGCTACTATTTTTGGCAAGAAATGAACAATAATAAGAAAATATTGCTTGTAGATGATGAACCGGATATTACTTTGCCTTTTAGCATAGTGTTGGAAGATAATGGGTTTGTAGTTGATGCTTTTAATGATCCTCTCCTAGCGCTGTCATCTTTAAAGCAGGGATTGTATGTTTTGGCACTTCTTGATATTAAGATGCCAAAAATGAACGGCTTTGATTTATATAGTAAAATAAGAAAATTGGATGATAAAGTTAAGGTCTGTTTTATGACGGCATTTGATATCAAAAAGGAAGACATAGAAGCAGGAATACCAACCTTAAATGAAGAAAAAAATCCTACTGTTTTTAGAAAACCGATTAAATTAGAAGATTTAGTATCAGGAGTGAAAGCAGAGATAGATAATTGACTACTTCATTCTAGATACCTATCCAATAATAACCCAACAGCTACATCCACAATTTGTTGCTTATATACTAGGCTATAATAGTAGAAACTGCATATTGAGTAAATTCAGAGAGGATTACAAGAGATCACAATATTTTCTCAATCTAGTATAGTATCGTTATTATTACCTATTTTTCGGAACTGATGAAGATGTTTTTTCTATGGTAGCTGCTGTCGTTGCATTATGGTCTTGTGCTTTAACTGAGGGCACCGTCGTCCATCTTCTTACTGAATTTAGTGTTTCAGCGCTATCAAAAGTTCTGCCACATATATCACAACTATGTTCCTTGACAGAACGCTTGGTAGCTATTCTTAATTATTAGTATATACAAGGTATAATTAAGAATTAATCTACCTAAACACAGCGCGCAAATATTTCAAGTACAAAAAAAGGCTTGTAGGTGGCCTTCTGATTCAAGAATAGATATATTGCATTACGGTAATATATAGACATGGCTCAAACGCTTTGCATCAAATGTGGTTCAGAGACCAAAGTATCTTCATATTGTCACCTTTGCCAAGAGCCTTTAATTTTTGCATGCTCTTCTTGTGAGTATATTACTGAAGAAAAAGTTCATAGCGATTGCAGGAATGCGGAAATGCTAGCAAAAACAGCAACAACAACACAAGATAGTGCTCCGGCTAATGCTCTACAACGCCCACTTCTACAACAGGAGATCAAAAAGAGCGTATTGTTGATAAACCAAAGGAAGAGACGGTTAAAGCAGAGCCACCTTATATGACAACGAAACAAGATAATAAAAATTTCAACAATCCATTTATCGTAGGCACAGCTGTTTGGCAAACTTCAGTGACGTATTGGCTTAATGCTTATGGGGAGTTCCTTAAAAATGCACCAAAAATGACTCAGGATTGGTATGACATATTTTGGAAGCCTTGGTTAAATTGGATGCCGCAGCGACAACAGCAAGACAAAGACAAGGTAAAGATGGAATAACAATAAATTTAATAGAATAAGGTCTGATTAACGAAGTTTCTCTTTTGTTTAAAATTGTATATGCAGTCTGAGAGAAAGAGTCATTACATAACCTTAACTATGCCGCCAACATACAGTTTGCATAGGTAAGAAGAATACTCATGAAAAACAATAATGCTAAAGAAGATAACAATATTGACCGATTATTATTATTAGATTCCAATCGTACAGAAACCGTAGCTACATTGGTTAGAGGATGCTTAATTACGGCCCATAGCAAGAACGTATATTGTATGCAATATAAGGAAGGAAGAAGTCACAAGATCCTATGTGGGGTTCCTGTATGCCTTAAAAGCACCTGAAACAAGGAGACAATACCCCAAAGGCTGAAGGTATTCTTAGATTACCTCAAACTTGAAGGCCCGATTGACCAGCAGGCAATTGAGTTTTTAGCAAAAGCAAAACAAAATGTGGAATTGGCCCAAAATACTTTGATGCAGCTTATAGCTTATCAAAAGGAGACCGAAAAATGTTGAAATAGCGTATTTAACAATTGGTAATTATTACAAAGCAACAAAATTATTTGTAGAAATGAACACCGATACACCCTTAATCCTACCATACCTAGTGAATAAATTGTGTACAATCATAAATGGTCCATATCTATAATTGGAACTACCATTATTGTTAAAATTGTAATGCTGCCGCTGATCTGTAACGACGTTTGGTAAAGCTTTCGAATGCTGATGAAATAAATGAGCATTATCAAATATCAATACAATTACCTTATCTTGACATAAGACGGTTTATCTTTGGAGATGGCAAAGAGGAAGAGTGGTGCACATGGGCAATTAACAGTACAGTTGAATTCATTACTATCGCTCATGAACTATTTAGTGTCTGTTTAAATATAGTGAATTATTGTTTAAATATTGTATGGAATCATGAGTTCTAAGTGCATATCAGTCAGAATATTCCTTATAGAACTATTTTCATATTCTTATTAGTTATACCTGGCATACTAACAGCATTTACTCATCTCTGGAATCCTGTAGGATTTCCGTATGGTCCATCTAATGATGAGGGGATATACATACGTAGGGCTATGCATGTATTGATTGGTCAAGGTCCTCAAGAATCACTCCTTTACGATCATCCATATTTTGGACAACTCTTTTTGGCAGGTATATTTGAGATAATTGGTTATCCTAATTCATTAAAGCCATCTGTTGGCGATGTACATTCAATCGAGATGCTTTATCTTGTCCCGAGAATATTGATGGGAATACTTGCTGTATTTGATACTTTTCTTATATACAAGATAGCGGAGATATGTTACAACAGAAACGTGGCATTTATTGCATCTATTCTATTTGCAGTCATGCCAATAACAACTTGGCTCTTAAGAAGGGTATGGTTAGAACCTATTCAGCTGCCTTTTATTTTATCTTCAATATTATTTGCTGTTTATTATACAAAAGATTCTGCAAGAAATGATAGAAATAAAAATAGGAAAAGAATTCTACCAATTTTACTTTCAGGTATTTTTTTGGGATTGGCTATCTTTACAAAAATTCCAGCATTTACACTGATTACATTAGTTGGATTTCTAATCTATCAAAATAATAATAGAAACTTGAAGACATTGGGATTATGGTTTATTCCTGTTATTTTGATACCGCTAATTTGGCCCGCATATGCCACGTATAGTGGTCACTTCGATCTATGGTTGAATGGAGTATTATGGCAGACACATCGGGGAGTTCAAACATTATTTTACAGTTTAAAATACGATTTTCAGATTGATCCAGTTTTATTATTGCTTGGTATTGCTAGTTTGGTTTTTGTAGCAATAAAAAGAGATCTCTTTCTTTTGCTATGGACTATTCCATTTTTGATCTTCCTCTATGTTATTGGATTTGTCTCACAGTGGCATTTCATTCCAATTTTACCAGCAGCCTGTATAGCAGCAGCTAGATTGATAGAAGATTTGTTAAACAGAATTAGAAACAAAAAGATACGGAAAGTATTACCATTTATTATAATTTCAGGAATTGCAATTTTTGGCTTGTCAAGTACTACTATTATGATAGCAACAAGTGATAATTCATCGTACTTTGAGGCAATCGCGTTTGTTGTGCAATATCTACACGATGATAATAATAACAAAATAACTGTAATCTCAAATCCATTTTATTCATGGGTACCTCTGGATGTATTCCATTTAAATGAGGATTACTATGTCGATTATTATAATGATATAATACCCCTCAAAACCGAAAAAGCTCTTTTGACAGTAGACCCACCTATGATAGATAGATTATCACATCATCAAGGCAGCTAAACCAATACAAAAGATTTATAGCTCTAATAGCACAAAGAGGATAGCAATATTTGGAGGAAACGGTTATAATAAATACGAGCAAGTATTCATTTACATATATGATAACAGTGTTACTGCATTCAATGACAAAGGAGTAGCTCTTGCTAAACTAGGAAAGTACAACGAATCTATTCTGTTTTTTGATAAAGCTTTAGCAATAAATCCTAATGATGTTTATGCATTGAATAATAAAAATTCTGCTCTCGTATCGTTAGGCAAAACAAAATAATACATGATGGGAAAAAAATTATAAATGAAAAAATAAAAATGATCTGCTGAGAGGAGTTACCATAATATATATGTTATAGCCTGTTTTTAGTTACCATTTTTAGTAACAAAAGACCATTACAATTATAATAATCAATGAGTAAAGTCATGTTTTGAGTAATTAGAATTAACGCCACACCTACAGATCTAAAGAATTAAGAAACTGAAGAAGGTCTTTTTTTATCTAAGAACTGACGTTGTTAAATAATATATGAGTTGGTCAACTCTTCAGGTTAATGTGTAAGTAAAAAGGACCAAAAGGCATGATGAAGAGAACGGTTGTTGTTGTTGTTGTTACCTCTGCTGCTGTCAGCTAGACTTGCTCTACACACCTATCCATTTAAAAGCTACAATTGCCAGTTTAAATCGCCTATTCAAATAGCCCACTAGGCGAATTTATAGTCCTAACTTTTCTGAGGATTGTTTTGTCACCATCGGTGCAGGAGAATACAAGAACTGTACCTGGACAAACATGCGAGTAGGGGCCGTAACTAAATTCACTGCGAATAAATAGCGAAATTGGTAATTTCCTAGACATTATTATGATTAACTATTAAAAGGCCGTAGCAAATCTTTTTGGAATAGCTTGTTGTTTTTGGTGTTCTTTACATCTTGATATTGTAAATAAGGTTGGTCTAGCCTCTATGCGCCCAAGTCATTGATTAGATTAGATTCCTTCGTGAATTTTTTAAAACATCTTAAAGTCTTGGGCACATATTTTGTGTTGATTATTATTTGCAAACGACTCGGCCCATTACAATATTGACGCTTTCCCATGTATTCTCCTGTTGTTTTCCGTTAGCCTGGCATGACTATTAACAAGTCAAGTAACTCGTCAAAACTGAAATACGATGATAAAATCATATAGAGACAGTAAGAGGAAGGAGAAAATGATAATGTTGCTACGATCTTTATTTACTCCTTGTCGCCGCTGGCCTTTATAGCAACAGTAGCAAAAAACCACTAACCAACGAAAAGTAAGTAAGCCGTTAGCAACCCCTCCACTACTAGACTGCTATTTGCATTCAATTTATCTTCTAAAGCATCAGCAAGGGATTTCTTGGGATATTCCTGCTTTTCTATTCTAATCCTTCTTTTACCATCTTTCCAATCTTTAGAGTATGTGGTGATTAATGCATGCTGCCCAACTTCCCAACTTGTGTAAATTTTTTCTCCTTCATAAGTTATTAAAGCGTCAGCACCTAAATGCCACATAGTCACACTCCAAGTCATGTGATCTGGTATAGCGGGATTCAAAATGTCACCTGCTTTATGATCATTATTAGTACATTCCTCTCTCAACTTGGAAAGACGTTCTTCTATAACTGCAAGAGCTTCTGATAGCCTGATAACTCCATGGGTATCTACTGCAACAGGACAAAAAGAGCATCCTATTACTATGCTAACAGTATCTGTTGGCTGAACAGTCGCCATAATATCAAGATCTCTTATCTTACAAGGCCATGGTGGTAATCGAATCCCGTTATTGCCGGGGTCAGGTTTATGATGAGGAGCAAGAATCGACCAAATTCCATCTGCTTTAAAAGTTAAGCGAATATCATGTAATGATCTTCCTCCAAGGGGAAGGTTCTGAATAATCCTATAGACTGGGTCATTTGAGAGATGTCGATATCTCTGTTGGTAATGAAGAGGAGATAAGATGACCCCTGTATGGTATCCTGTCATTGGTTCTTCTGTAGACTCTTGTTCTTTGAGAGTATAGAAGGCCTGAGGTGAATAACAAACAACTTGTATTTTTCCACAATCAAGCATGCCTGAAATCTTATTACGAAAAGTCCCATGTACAATTGAGTAGCTTTGTCCATCTACCTTAAACTTAGGAACAAAGTCACAATAGGAGAATGATCTATTTTCCTCATGCACTATCTGAGTTATTCGTTTCCACAATGCAGAATCAAGATCACTCAATATTTTTGTTGCACCTTGTTTTTGTATTTTAGTTCTATAATCAAAGAAGTATTATGACGATGACGATGATGATACTTGTCATTGTCATCGTGGGTATCATGATATAACTTCGACTCTCGAAATCCAGCATGTATCTTTGCCAGTATGCGTAAAGTAAAAGAAGAATTAAAATTATTTTTAATCTTTTGTGTATTTGGCTTATCTAGCATTTCTATTTCTTGGTCTCTGTAAGGACATCGGATCGGATTCTGCACGTTTCAGTATACCGCTATTATCATCTCATTATTGCTCCTGTAGAAGAAAAAAAGAAGAGAGTAGAGAAAGGAGAAGGCGAAGAAGAAAAGAATGATTACAAAAAGTATGAACTTTCACTAATAGGTGTCCTGTTAATGCTAGCAATAAGAAGCTTCACCATACGCTACAAGTTAAATATTCAATCTTCTGCCAACTTCAGTTATAACAAAATAGCATCAAATTACAAAGAAAAACTCCCACTTATTTTCGGAAAATGGCAATTGTTGAAAGGCGTCTTGGACTTTCATTTTTTTCCTTCTATATTTGATTATTTATTTCTTAATAAATCTGAGATTTTGTCATTGCCAGTCTTACTTGGTGGAAATAAG
The DNA here is from genome assembly GCA_963825865.1 of uncultured Nitrososphaeraceae archaeon. Lineage (GTDB taxonomy): Archaea > Thermoproteota > Nitrososphaeria > Nitrososphaerales > Nitrososphaeraceae > CAWGVG01. The sequence continues at coordinate 37,373 of CAWGVG010000012.1, forward strand.
GAAATTCATGACAATGTTAGATCATCTGCTTTAAGTATAATTAACAAATTCTTTGTGATCTACGACGAAGGCATTTCAGCAATAGAATCTGATGAGTGTCCTAAAGAATTTCTAATGAGCAAGTATTATCAGTTTATGCAAGACAAATTAAAGGAAATTGAAGTATTAGTTAGATACACCGACCTTGAATCCTTTGCTAAACATATGGCAAGCAAGAAAAGAAGACCAAAACAAAACGTACCTCTTGTATCACTTACTTTCAAAGATATACCTTCCTATACGCTAGATAAATTATATACAAAAAATATGGAACAAGAAAATTTTCACCTTAGAAAATGATCTGCATCTTATAGAAAACACATTATCGGATGAATTTCACTTTTTGTTCTATATAGGGCTACTTAGAGACAATAATCACAAAGCTTCGGATTATCCTCTTACCACTGGGTTTATCAGGCCTAATCCCAACTCACTTTATCCTACAGATTTTTTAATGCAGATAGTCAACAGCGATGATAATATTCGTACCAATTGACAGAATGGATAAAAGAAGCTACAATCTATCAAAAATTAGCATGGAGAAGATGAACGAAATTTATTTGAAGATAAATAATACACGAAGTATAAATGCATAATGCATGCAGCCAATGAAATCATTACTCTTATCCAATGTCATGCCAAGGCCTGATGATGTAGGACTTCACTTACCTATGTAGTTTATTGGAAATACTAAAACAAGATGAACGCAGAGTAATTTGGATCTTGAGTAAAAGATTTAGTGACTTACCAAGAAGAAGCATGCAGATTTTATAATGAAGCAAACTTTGCATCTTGTGTGTATTCCCTATGCAAAATAGACTAAGAAGATACTTTCAATAATCCTTGTTCTTCCAATGTCTTCTTTAGTGCCAGTAGAGGCTGCAATTCTTTACGTAGCAAAATTACTTCATCCTTGTCCCTTTCCAATATATCATTACGGTACTTAATTTCGTTATATTAATTGCCTGCATTCGTGAAAGTTCGCAACGAGTCTTGAACCATTTTCGTAAGCCATGATCTGTTTGAAATTCGTGGCGTCTCTTACCTTCTTCTAACTTCTTCCTAAGTCCCTGTGTCCAAAGTGCATCTTCCATGAGCCTCTTAACACCACTAGATTTCAGTTTTTTAGGAGCAGTCACAAGACCCTTCATATAACCTCTCTTTGTATCCCATATGTTTCGCATAACCCAACTTTGAGTGTCAATCGTCTCTCCTGATTCCTTGCGATAAATCATCCATTTGTTTAACTCATGATATGATTCTGGAGTAACGAAACTGAAATATTCTTCCTCACTACCAGCATAAACAGATATTTTTGCAGCAACTACCTGTCCATTTCTTTCTATTGGAGTTATATGACTCCATCGTAGATAATCCCACGCACCAACACGAATACCAGATGAGACCATAGTAAAAACAATGGCCTTAATTCTTCTATCAGGATATTCAATTACCCTACGAATTTCTTCTATGGTAGGAGCACGATCCTCAGCGTACTTCCTTCCTCTAGGTAAACCCCTTGTAATTTTCTTCCAGGGAATCAATATGTCGTTCATTTCGCAGAATAGTTTGATTGATTTAACGTAGTTACGAATGGTGGCCCCTGTAATCTCCTTTCTTTCTACTCTTTCTTTATAGACTTGCAGGAATTTTCGAACATTGTTTAGTGTCCAAATGTTATCATTCTTTGCGATATCATAGAAAGCTTCTGCAGCGTTCCTGTATGGTATTTCCCTGAATATTGACGAATCGAAAAAACCTATCAAGTCTGGTCGTATACTTTTCCCTAGTTTGGGGTGCGTTCATCGCAAAGATGAAAATCGAATAAGGATCTTCTGATCCATAATCTTGGTATCTATACAATCTTTTTCTATCACTTTTTATTTATTTGAGAACCCTAATAAAGGAGTGATATCAATGCGGGCTCGAAGGGCTTGGTGACGATATCGGTGCTAAAAGTGGATTTTACTTTAATATAGTAATATTAGGGCTAGCTTTAAAGTTTTCTGCTTCAACAAGTTATCACCTCTCCTTTTGTAGCAGCGGAAATTGATATACATAACAGGATTTGGAAGTGTGGCTCTTTTATCATCTGAATTATTTCCAGCCTAATTCTCCCACCATGATATAAATAATCTTAATTCTGTACGTTGAATGGACTTGGTGCCACAAGGAGACATTTCAGGATCTATTCCTATACCTGTATCCTTTCTCTAATTTGTTTTGTACTCTTCCCTTACACTTGCTAAAACTGTAATTTACAAACAAGTCAAATAACACTATAGATAACAAATAACCACTTTCTCCATAAACATTTAGTCGTTAGATAATTTATTTACTCAGGGTGTCTTCATATCCCTGTTGAATTAATTTGCTTATTGTTTCTGAGGTAAAATCAGCAAGTTTTCCTGAGATACTATCACTATCGTCTCTACGTTGTATTTGAACTACTTTAACTATCTTGAATGTATCCTTAAGTATATCAATATATTTCTTGTACTGTTGAGTATTAAATTGTCTCGGTGTATATTCATCTAATATTTTGTTAATTTTCTCCTTTATTGTCTCATCATTATCTCCAAGACTAATCAACCTTTCAATCAAATTTACGTAGTCTGTAAGAAGTCCATCTGTTTTTGCATCATATCCATCACTAAGTTTTATATCTATATGTCTATCTCTAACTCCATCAAAATCTTGAGGTACAATATCTCCTCCGGTATTGCTATCATTTTCCTTGGGATTCAATATATTTACTATGTACAACTCTAAATCAGGAATCCTTTGCATCTGCTCTTGTGATTTCTTGTACTCATTTGAATTATCTATCTTACTTCCAATTTTTTTAAAGGAATTCTCAAGATTTTGAGAACCTATCATCTTTTCCCAAAACTTTTTGTGTCCTTCTAACAGTTCTCTAATTGGAATATTACTTAGTAATCCGCCATCCCAGAACTTACGCCCTTCTATCTCTTCATAAGCACAGACTTCAGGCAAGGTTGAACTTGCCATTAAATGTTTGATACCAATACCTTCATTGTATTTGATAATAACAGGTTTTCCTAATAAAGAATCACCGTATTCTGTTTCTCTTCTTCCTTGCTCCTTCTCATACTGTCAAATGTGACTGTTGTCCCTTCTGCTGCATCAACACTAATTACAAGTAATCTTGGTTCTCCTTTCTCAAAACTAGTTGCAATAGGGAATTTAGCAAATTCTTCTATGCTCTTTCTTAATGGTTGGTTGTCATAGACAAGCCATGGGTTTTGTGAATCACAAAATCTCTTATTTGCTGTTATCTATTAGAAGATTAGTTAGAACGAGTAGTATAAGATTTCTCAAACCATAATTATCAGTAGAAATAATAACGTAGAACTAGGTTCTAGAACAAGGTGACATCTATTTCTGAAGATGTAATTGAAGATGTGATGGATTCATTCTATCCAAATGGCACATTTAACCAACGTGGCCTTCTTCAATGTATAATAATAGAGCATCATGAATTAGAGACATGACAGTATTCGGTGATATAGGTTCAGTATTTACAGTACCATGGAATCCGAATACCGCTATCTGGATAGTAATTTCGGGTATAATAGGTGGCATAGTTACTCAGGTTTTCAAGTTTGTATTTGAGCAGACTATTCCAGAGTGGCAAAGAAAAAAGGCCACAAGAATTGCAATCGAAAAATACCAATCTCCAATTTATCAATCAGCTTTTACACTTTCAAATACAATCAAAAAGATTCTAGATGATACTAGCATAATAAATATTCAAGAATCTTCGACTTAGCATACTATATGACTTTGGTTGTTTTTTTGGTTGGAATCCAAATTCTTATGAATGAAACTTCTCTTGAAACGGTAGATAGGCCAAATAAGATGAAGCATGTTTGGGCAAAATATTATTATCATCTGACTCAATTATTAAACAACGTTACATCTGACTATCATTATCTTCTGCCACATGTAAAAGACGTTTCTTTAGAAATCATAAATTCGCTTGTCATACCCCGTTGGTCTTTAAGTGCTCTTGGTGAGTTAATGATTGTTCGGAATAAAGAAAAGAATAATTCTTCGTCAAGTATCATTAGTATAGTCGACTTTATTCAAAATTATCAACAGTCTGATGACTTTAGAAAATGTTTTAGATATATAGACAACATAATTTCCGGAATAGAGAAATCAAAATTAAATGCTCAATGGAACATTCTTTTTGCACTTCAAGTGGAAATTCTTTTATTTGTTTTTAAGCAGCTTAAGAAGGATGACGTTATCCCAAATCAATGGATCCCCTCGACAATCAAACTAATAGACTCTAAAATTTTATGGATGCCGTGTAAAATTAAGAAATATTTACGTATTTTTCAAATGTTAATCAATACTTATCGTATGGATCGTTTTACATTTAGACTAATAGTGGAGCAGGTGATAGTAAAAAGAGGACAGTTTGCTTATCATAGTAAAAAGGATGATGAAAACCATATAGCTGAGGACGAACAATTCACAGTCCAGGATCCTGTTAAGATAAGTATCATGAACAATGACAACTTAAAATATAATACAATGTATTTTCCCAGAAAATATCCAAATTCCACAAAGTTTTTTATCGAACACGGCAATAGCGAACTTACAAAGCTCACTGTTGCAGAAATGTTGTCACCTTATCTTAGTGTACGCTATTTACATGAAGAAGTCCTCTCTCGACTAATTCATAGACTGGATATTGAAGGTTATTTAGAGATAATAAATAAACCATATTATGATTATCTATCGGCACTCGACAAATTACTTAATCTGCGTGATGGAGATTCTGAGATATGGAATAAGAGAGGTACCCTTTGTGCTTGTTTAGAAAGCCTCGTCAGTAGAAGTCAACAGACTATAACAACAGTCAGCAATAAGCAAGGACGCAAAAAAACCACTATTGAAGGATTTGGCTACGCCAACTATTAGGTGCTATGACGAAGCTACAAAGTTGAAACCGGATTACATTGAAGCATGGAATAACAAGGGTTTAGCCTATATGGGTAAATATAGCTATGGAGAAAATAAAAGATTTGATTATGAGGATGCGGCAAAATGCTTTGAGAAAGCCTTAGAATATACTGAAAAAGATAACAACGGTATGATTAGCAAACAGGATTTTGCTGATATATATAATAACCTTGGCATAACAAGTTATGAGTTAGGAGACTATGAAAAATCAATAAAATGCTTTGAGAAAGCCTTACAAATAGATAGCCAATTTAAATTTGCAGATGAAAATAAAGTCATCATCATTCAAGAATTAGGCAAAAAAAGAAAAATTGTATAACTCAAACGACAAAAATATTGTATAAATAATGAAAGTAGTATGCTAAAGTTTACTTCAAACAACTAACAACCATCTATACCATGAAGCTCAGGCCAGAAATGTTGTCAGGTGTGTGCGATCTTTATAGTATGGAAAGGTGTGCAATGTCCATGCTGTGGCCGTATACTAAGGACAAAACCTAGACATTATGGCCATGATGCTCTTGGCGCATCAACAACATCACAATGTGTGTATCTTATACATTAAGGGTAGAGATCTGAAAAAGCAGTAATTTTACGCACAACAATAAGGAGGGAAGTGTTTTAATTTTATTGAACCGAGAAAAAGGCTTGTTGGTGACTTCACAAATCTCTACTAAAGTGTATTATAACATATTAATTTTGAATAAGAGAATCAAACCACTTGACACGGTTGTAAAGAGCAGAGTACATAATCATGCTTGGTATCAGCAACAAATTCGTTCACTGTAGATGAGGCGCAGGTAATTTAAGATATGATAAAGAATGGCGATTACAAAATATTTGACTTGACATATACAAAAAGGGTAACTAGGAGTATTTTATCCTTGACCAGTTCATTTGATTGAATACCTTGGAAATAACATTTTGAACAACTTATGTCATCCAAGCAGCGATGGAACTATAGTAACTCCAAATATCAACAAATATACTGGTGTATAAGGTATTGCAATATTATCAACTACGATAGCAGATATAAAATAACTCGTTATTAATATCAAACCAATATAAATTACAAGAGGTTTCCTTATATCTGAATGCAAAAAGTCGTTTTTTGTTATATATGAATAATCTTCCTCCAGACGTAGTTTTCTTAGTTGAATCAAAAAAATGCGGATTATCTATCCATTTTTGACTTCTATCATCTGGCCTCTTTCTGAAGAGAAATCTTAAAGGTAAACAGGTTGGGATTATCTTAGATGATGAGTTGGTATGACAAAGACATATACGCTAACCTTCAAGCATGACCACCTGATATTGTTAGAATCACTACTGCTATTATAACAGGAGAAAGCAGAGGATTTTTTTAGAGATAGCCGACCTGAGAAACCAAGACTTACCAATGAATCAAAAAGGTTAGCAGAGGAGGAATTACGTAATTGCAATGAGGTATTAGAGATATAAGGAAGTCGGTTTACGGCGGCGGCGCTGTTAAATAGTTTCTGTCATGACTTTGAAATTTATATAAATGGCCGTTTTCTAGGGACATGAGTTCAGATGAAGCTTTTATAAAATTAGGTAATAGTGTCAATCCCTTGGTAGAACAAGTGGGCCAACTTAAGACGCTGGCTGGAGATAAAAGTAGGTTTAACTCAACTTACTTTTCAAAGAAGACAAGTGAAATAGAACACGCATTAAATGAATGTAAACATTTAGGTTTAACTTATATAGAAAGTAAAGAGTTGCTATAAACTATTTCTGACATAAATTCAGAGTTAATCAATGCGTATGTAGCTGTTAAGGATGACGTTGAAAAATTAATAAAATTACTCATGCAGCATGAAATTGGGTATAGTCAAGCTCCTGAAGAATATTACTACAAGTTAAGAAGTTGCTATAGTCTGAGATCTTCTTGTGACAAGATAGAAAGAGCAGCACAGTTCATTACCCTCAATAGAACCTGTTTCAATGGTCTCTACAGAGTAAATAGAAAAGGTCAGTTTAATGTTCCATGGGGAAGATACATCAGTCCACCCATTTGCGATAGCAGTAACTTAAGAAATGTTAGTGTTGCTCTTCATTATATTAACGTAACAATAAAAGCTACTGACTACAAAGAAAAGCTTCTTGAAAATGCAAAAGAAGGTGATTTTATCTATTTGGATCCACCGTATAATCCTGTAAATTCAACAGCATATTTTACAAATTACACAAAGTATGGATTTTCAAATAAAGACCAAGAAAAGCTTGCTGAAGTATATAGACAATTAGATGAGATGAAGTGTAAAGTAATGTTAACCAATTCTAACACACCTTTAGTTAGGGTGGTCGACTTATATAGGCCACATATCAGCAATTCAGTTCACAAGAGTATTCAAAGATCACCTCTCAGAGATGCGCTTCCCTCGTGATACCATTCTGCTTGCGAAGAATTAATATACATAAAACACCTTATGCCAAAATGAGTATACGGCATCGATGATACTTGAACTTAATAAAGATAAAAATTGCATTTATTCCTGTAATTTTGGACTCAAGTAAACGCAACATCAATGATGAAGCTGTGTAGCTGATTTATGAAATTGGAAAAAATGGTAAGTTTACATTTTAGGAGCTTCACCGGAAATTGATCCACAGAAAACCATTCCCAAGGAAATATTTAGCCCTTGTGAGTGGTGATAAGATTCTTTCAAAGCACTTCAGGCATGGGCTAACGCTTTATCTTTCAAGCAAAGCCAGCTCATGAACCTGAGCACGAATTCACCTAGCTACGGCTACTGTAGCTTTCTTATCCAAAGGTGTTCGTTAGTAGGATTTGCGTTACCATTTTAGGTATACACCCTGTAACATGCTATCTCTGTAGAGCTCCGTGGCAAAATGTTCTTATAGACGTGCATGATTATTAGTGACACAACGGTAAAGCTAACTAAAACTATTATTTCATTAATTGGAGTAGTTTTGTTAATAGCTATAATAGGTTTTATTAAGACTCCCAGGGTCTATGCACAGGTTGATGAAAAGACTTTTAATATTGCCGCTGTGGGTGACGTTTCCTGTGTAAGCGAGGATACTAAATTGCATGGTAATGAGACTATATCATCCATAGGACAACACTCAAATGATTTGGTTCTATTTTTAGGGGATCTAGCTTATTCAGGTGGTGATACGCAGTGTTTTCTTAATATGACTAATGAGCTAGAGAGCAAAGTTGAAAATCATGTATTAATAGCCATAGGAAACCATGACATTGATTCACATGATGGAAATGAGAAAACAAAAAGACAACTGATAGAAAAATATCACGTTCCTTCTTCTGGATATTATAGCGCTAGTTTTGATAACGGTAATATACTTATTGTAGTGATGAATTATACCGGAATAGAAGAAGGAAAGGAAAAGGAGCCTCCTGTTACAAGAATCGCCTCAATATAAGTTTGTAAAACAATCATTGGAAAATTCAGCCGCGAGAGTTAAGATGGTAACTAGCCATGCACCATTTATGGCCTGCAAGTGTTATGGACAATATACACAACATCAACCGCTGCCTGGCGTTTATGGACTTTATAATCCTTTGTTCCAGAATACTGGCGTGAGTCTTGTTCTGTCAGGGCATAATCACAACTATCAAAGATATAAGGTTGATAATGTGACTTATCTAACCAATGGATTAGGTGGAAGAAGTTTTTACCATATACCAAATAACTATGTTGATGAAAATGTACAAAGGATTTTTGACACGGACTTTGGATATGGATTTTCTCAGTTTAATATTAAGGCGAATACTATCGAGTCCAAATTTATTTCAAATAGTGGTCAGGATACAGATAATTTCGTAATTAATTTGTCTGATAAACGATAAAAAGAGCTCAGTTTAAATGAGCTTAAGTTGAGAAAGTTTGGAATCAATTTATTTTCTCATAGCTACTCGTAAAGAGTAAGAGGATTAAAACATGAGGTTGGAAAAATGGCAATTGAGTTTTGAACAGATAGCTAGATGCAATAAACTAATGCCTTATCTTTAAATGTAAAGGTTACTACTTGGAAGTTCCCAGCTGTGGATAATGATAGAACACTAGATAAAAAAAAGCAACGTCATATGACGATATATTTGATGCATTTAGGTTGGCCCTGCAGGCTTGCCATTCATATTAGAAGAATGGATAAGAACTTCTGAAGATCTAAATGATTATGAAGAGATAAAGAGGGACAAGCTATGCTCCAGAACAATAAGACTAAGAAAGGCATTAGATGAGCAAGATCAGGATAAGTTATACAAGATGTCCATTCTACTTCAGCCTCTACCATACAAAAGTCTTGCTTCGTATCTTGAAATGGGCGAAGAGAATATACGTCGTGTAAGATCGCTGATCGATAGACTAAGTGAAAACCTAATATTTGATGAGCACTTAAGGTGGTTCAGACATGAATTAGTTCATAGATGTTTTGAAGATGACCTTGATAATGAGGAGAGAACAAGTTATAATCAAATTTGCTAAAGTTCTTTGAAAGTTTGATAGAAGAAAAAAAGCAAATAAAACAAAGAGTGAAATTAAATGAGCAAGAACACTGACAAGACAAGCATACAAGTGAAAGAAGCAGAAGAAAACTATGCCATAGTGAAATCATGTGCGTATCATCTCCATATGGCAGGAGATTATGAAAAATCATTTGCTCGTAATAAAGAGTTAGCTAAATGTTGTATCTACAAACATAGGTAACAATATAGCTTACAGACATAGGTAACACTTCTGCTAGGAAGTGGAAATCTCTATAGAAATTAGAACAAAATTCAATCTCATTCATGAACATGAATGGACTGGTAATAGTATTAGCGATATTTGCAATAAATACGAAATATCTAGGAAGACATATTACAAGTGGAAAAATAGATACATAGAGCACGGAATAGACGGGTTGAAAGACCTATCTAGAAGGCCTCATAGCATCAAAACCAAAGTATCTAAAGAAATAGAAGAAACAATACTTGATTTAAGATTAAAGACCTTTGGTACTAGTAGAATCAGGTTCAGATTAAAAAGACTTGGAGTATCATTGAGCAGTAGAACCATATACAAGACATTGAAAAAACATACTCTCAACGTTCTAAACTGTAAGGTAAAGAATAATAGAAAGTATAAGCGATTTGCAATGAAACATCCAAATGACATGCTTCAAATGGATATACTTGGACCATTTTACGTACGCTGTTCTAGCACAAGAAATTACATGATAAGCTGTATAGATGACTGTTCAAGAAAAGTTGCTAGCAAGTGGTCTGAAAGAAAGAGGAGCATTGATGTTTTGAATGTACTAGAGGAGTGGATTATGGATAACGGAAAGCCCAGGAAAGTTATGCATGACAACGGTAAGCAGTTTACATCTAAACTATTCAAACACTTTCTATATAAGAATAACATAAAGGATAAACCAATTCCAAATTCATATCCACAGTTACAAGGAAAGATAGAAGCATATAACAAGATTGTAAAGAATGAGTTCTTGACAGTTGAAGAAATAACAAGTATTGATGATGGAAAACTAAGGTATGATATGTTTGTCAAAGCATATAATGAAACTAGGGAACATGGTGGAATAAATGGTCTTACTCCTTCTGAAAGGTTTGTACAAAGGTTAATTAAATCTAAGACATATACAAAAAGGAAGCAAGAAAGTGTAACCTATGTAGGTAATCAAAATTGTTACCCATCTGTGTAAGTACAACAGCTAAATATGCTTCCAGGATAGGAGATCTCGACATTGCAGAAAGGTGTTATAAGAGAGCCATTGATGATGCAAAATATCTAGGGCGACTCCAAGATGAGATGGATTGTTTATTGGATATGACAGCAACTGTCTATTCCGTATGGGGTAGACATAAAGAAGCTCTGTCTAACTATCAATCATTATTAGAATATTACGATAAGGTCAACGATACTGGAAAGCTAGCACGTGTCTTAAACGATAAATGTATGATACTTTACAGGAAAGGAGAGCATGATAAAGCGATGGAGCTATACAACCAAAGCTTGGAGATAGCGTAAACAGAGAAGAGATCAGGAAATGATTGCAGGTATTTTGAACGATATAGTATGGTACATGACAGGAAAGGAGAGCATGATAAAGTTATGGAGCTTATACAACCAAAGCTTGGAGATATCAGAGCAGTCTAGAGATCTGGATGTGATTGTATCTACTTTGAATAACAAGGCTAATGTGCATTACAGGAAAGGAGAGTATGATAAAGCTATCGAGCTATACAACCAAAGCTTGGAGATATCGGAGAAGAGACTAGGATATCAGTATATGGTTGAATCGACATTGAATAACATAGCTGCAATCCATTATATTAAAGGAGCGTATGATAAAAGCTATGGAGCTATACAACCAAAGCTTGGAGATAGCGAAACAGATAGGAGATCAGGAAGGGATAGCACATACTTTGAGCAATACATCTATGATACATGACAGGAAAGGAGAGTATGAGGAAGCCATTTCTGCAGTATTACAAGCTTATGAAATACTAGACAAACTAAAGTCTCCAGAACTCCAAAGACCAGTTGACATATTAGATGGCATAAAAGATAAGTTAGGAAGCGAAGCTTTGGAAAGACTTTTCGAGAAAGTACAAAGTCAAGATTTAAGTTGACGGCCTGATAATGCTGGAGGAGCCCCCACCTCACGCTCAATAGTTGCACCCTGCCACGCTCAGTTTTTTGGAATGTTGCAAACTTATGCTAAGAGTTCCTACCAAATCAAAGCTTTATACTTTTTGTAGCAGACTTTACTGATGCTACATTCTCTCTGAAAGCCGACTTTTCTCGAGCTATATATCCTGGGAAAATAGGCTTTTCTAGAGCGAAACTCTCTGATGAAGCAGACTTTTAGTAGGAGGAACAGTTGCGGTAACAACAACAGGCAGGCAGCAATACGACCAGCATATGCAATAACATTTGGAAGTACAAAAAATATAAGCAACAATGATGGAAATTCAAATAATCCACAGATGGATTGCATGGAAGCAATGTGTATATTGTATGGCAAGACGACACGCCGGGAAACTTTGACATACTCTTCAAGAAGGTGTTGATTGAAAACAACAGCAAGGAGAAGAGGATAATAATAAATAAATAAAAAAACTTCTCTTATTTTTTATAATCTTTTACAGGAGTATGACCTATTTTTCTTTTTGACAGTTAAGTATCTCCAGAGCAAAGGTATCAAGACAAAAGAAATACTGGTATTTTCATAAATCAAGTCTACTATATGCGAGGAGAAAATGCGGTTGATAGGGAGAGTGTGCGGTCACTGGTCATACTATATATAGATTGCAAAGCAGAACGATACTCTGTATAGAATCATTGTTTATGGCTGAGAACAGTTAATAAAATATAAGATTGAGGGTATTGTTACTGTAGATAAGAAACATAGTAATGACATTCAAAGATCTGAAGAAGAAGAGGATAATAATTAGCAGCAATCAACGGTTATAAGTGATTACAACTTTTTCGTATATATGTTATGAAAGCCGGAATGCTCTTGCCGCAAATTGGAGACTGTTATAAGAGAAAACGTTCTGTATATAGCAAAGGAGACTGAAAAGGAAGGCCTTGATTCTGTTTGGGTATTAGAACGCCTTTTGTGGCCACTCAAGCCCCAGACATCTTATTATTTTACACCTTATGGTTCTCTTCCAGTTGAATACCAAAATGTACTTGACCCGCTGGAGACGCTTACCTACTTGGCAGGTAATACAGAGCAAATTTCTTTAGGAACTTGTGTAATTGATATTTTGTTTCATAATCCTGTAGTATTAGCAAGGCGGTTTGCAACACTCGATATCCTATCACATGGGCGGGCTATTGCAGGTCTAGGAATTGGATGGTCAAAAGATGAGTATGGTGTTTTCGGTGTATCTTACCAACACAGAGGGGAAAGGGCAAACGAATTTTTACAATTGCTAAAGCGAATTTGGACTGATGATGTAGTAGAGTTTAAAGGTAAATTCTACTCCTACCAGCTTCAAAAATTGGGCCAAAGCCTGTGCAGAAACCTCATCCTCCAATACTGCTTGGTGGATGGTTACCTACAGGTTTACGAATAGTAAACTATGCAGATGGACGGTTATACATTGCTGGATTTGAACCATTAGAACAGCTTGAACAGGCTATAAACGGCCTGAGAGAAGGCGCAAGAAAAGCCAACAGAGATCCTTCGAAGATTTGTGCATTTGCGTTGACATATCCAAATGTGCTAGACTCTTCTTCCTCTCCTTCTTCTGCAACTTCCTCCTCCTCAGATCAACAGAGATTGCCCATGACCGGTACCATTGACCAAATTGGAACTGACATTGATCAAATCAAAGCGATGGGCGTAGAGCATATAATATTTGGTCATAAGTTTTCTCCAATAGGCAAGGATATGAAGAAGATGATCGAGATAACAAAACAGCTTGCTAGATTTGCTAGATAAAAACACAGTTATGATTACGTGTCTTTGGAAAAGGAGAAAAGCATAAAGTTGATGATAGTGTTACTGTAAATAAGAAACAAAGTAATGACATTCAAAGATCTGAAGAAGAGGATAATAAATAGTAGCAATCAACAGCAACAACAAACACAATCTCTTGACAAATTACAGAATAAACCATTCTGGATTTGGGATCAGCAACAGCACAGATTAGAAGATATTAAAACCAATGGATACTGCTGCCTTTAATCACAAAATTGGCCTGCCAACAAAAGAAGGACTGGAAAAACCAATTTTCGACTACCAGGAATTATTGTACGAGGCTTTGCTCTCGCCAGACTTTTGCAATCCTCTGAATCATGATTTCAAGGATAAGCACCTTTGGATAAAGAAGGCAACTGGTTTAGGGGTTACCGAATTTTTCCTCAGGTTTATGGCATGGCTCTGTTTAAAAAATAACGATTATAGAAATTCACAAATGTGCATTGTAACTGGCCCTAACATAGACATTGCCATCAAGTTAATCAAGAGAATGAAAGGGTTGTTTGAGCGAAAGCTGGGGTTAACTTTTCCCAGCAAAGAAACAGTCCTAGAATTAAGCTCCCTCTAAATATGCCTTAACATCTATATCGATAACATTAAACGGTATCGTTACTATAAAATTTATTGACTATACTCTTCTCAGTCACATGGTCTAAAGCTAGAAGAAGATGCCATAAAGGTATGACAGGAATATGGACTAGGATATTAAATGATGCTATTTCTAAGAGTTGCATTAGTAAGTTATAATAATTTACCGTTTACTCTACGCAAACTATATTCTAACAATCACGAGGTACATTCACAATATATATAGATCCAGAGGAAGATTTGGATGAATGGGAATCAGAGGATGAAGAGGACGATAGCTATGACATAAGAGATAACCAAGAAGACGAAGATAGATGGTATTCTACTAAATTAAAATATCAGCATCACAAAGAATCATCATCAGACAAATCATACAGGAAGGTACAAAAGGGGCAATAGTGTTAGATCCGGTAAGAGGTTTGCATCATGATGTTTACGTGTTTTATGTGATCAGCCTGTATCCAACTATAATAAAGTATACTCCTGCTGCAAAAATGATTCACAGGCACAGAAACTGTTACTTCAGAGATTTTGAGGGATTGTGGTCATATTCCAGAAAAAGAGACTCCAGGAACTAACAGAGCAGCGGATAAAACACAAGAATGCTGGTTTAGAACTTAAGTCAAGCAATCAAGGCTATTATAAATTCTGGTTACGGCGTTTTGGGTCATCCTTATTTCAAATACCACGATCCAAGAGTTGCTGAACTTGTAACCGCATCGACATACATTAAATAATATGCAGGCACTAACCAGTGAACTTAGTTTTGTCACTTTATGGTGATACTGATTCTTTATTTGTAAATGATGTAAAAAGTATTGATGAGAGCAAAAAGTTCATTGCGGAATGTAAGTCAAAGCTAGGAATCGATGTTATGCAAGATAAAGTGTTCACTAAGCTGATCCTTGTTGGCAAAAAGCACTACATTGGAATACCGTCTGACATAACCAAGAAGCTTATCATCAAGGGAATGGAGGGGATAAAATCAGATAGGCCTGAGTTTATTCATAGAACGTTCAGATAGATGGTAGAGGATATTAAAAATGGTGTCAGTCCAATCCCGAAGTTAAAGGAAGCTCTGTACCAGATAGAAAATAGACGAGTTTCTGCAGATCTGCTGTCTATATCACTAGCCATGCGTAAAAATCCAGAAGAATACGAACAGAACTGCAAGCAAAACAGGTTGGGTTCTAAACTTGGACTACACAAAGGTGATACTCTTGTGTACTATAAGTGTGACAATGGCGAGATGGCTTATGACTCGGAGAATCCACCGGATATCAGCTATACAGCATACAAAAATATGCTCATAAATAGTGTTAAAGATGTTCTACAAATTTTGGGATACGATGTCGAGGAACGTTTGCTGCACACAGATGCCTCACAATTAATTGACAATATTCGATTAAATCCGATCAGTATTCCTGATACCGCTACTGCTGCACCTGTATCTCAAATTGATAGTAGAGTTACCAACAAAAAGAAAGAGACAAGATCATTAGTATCAGAAGGGATCGAAATTATTCTTTCACTTTTTGCAGCAGTAGAACAAAGATTGTTTCCAAGAACTATTATGACAAAATGTACTAACGGGCAAGTTAGAAGTACAGTAACAAAAATGAAATTATGTATTATTTTGAGACTTATCCTGCATTTCTGTCGAAGGCTGAAGAACAAAATTACAAAAATGGAATTAACCTGAATTTGCTTGCACCTAGCATTCTTTTTATTGATTTGGATGCTAAGAAATTCACGTCTGATAGAGAATTTAGAGATACATTCAAACAAATTCTAAATAGAATTGCATATTTGTTACATGATTGCAAGCCTTTGGTGCTCTGGTCAGGTCATGGATACCATATAATAATTCCAGTTAGTTGCAAAGCATTAGAATGCTGTCAGGATTTAACTCAATACACATGTGAACCTTCAAAGAAGTTTTTTGCAGTTTGCAGAGCGCCTTTTATCGCTGAATAGATCTGATCCTGCTATATGATTTATTACTTGAATCCTCTAATAAGAGAACTCAAGCACAATAGAATAAATTGATGACAGAAAGGCAAATGATTGACTCTCATAGGTTTCAACACGTGCAAAAACGAATTAGTGTCATTGTTGTTCTTAGAACGTTTTGTTAACAATTATGTTAATGCTGATTTGAAAGTTGATTTTATTATTTGCTCTCCACTATATAGGAAGTAGCTCCGCAGCCTCCGAACCTCCAGTAAGTAATGCAATAATGTGTTATTATATTGTAAATCCGGAGGCATAGACGTAGCGGAGGTAATTTCCTACTTTGGAGATATTGGATAGATTTAGTTCTTCTCAGGATTGCTATAGTGGGTGATTAATGGAGAAGCTTTCTTCCAGAGTAATATCAGATTACCTTGAAAAAATTTATTGAAATCAAGAAGGATATCTTAAAACCTTTGAATCTGGACTCGGTACAAATCTGCAATAAATTTATCAGTGTGAGGCCAAATATATACAACAACTGCAATTATCAAAATGAACAAAGGTATCCCCAATAGCAAATGACTATAAGAATATTCACTAACTTTTTTACTTAGCTGACTAACTGGTCTTATTAGCCATGACAACCACAGTCACAATCTTTGATATTGCATTCTTGATGCTGATTTGACGTACAGGCTAGACTTCCCAAGAGCCAGTTACCATCTAAACTGTGAATAGCTTTTATTGTTAGTTTAATCTTAAAGTTATACATAGTATGGTAGGGTTTCTGAGCAAAATCCTAGGGATATGCATTCCTTCAACAATACTGGTAATGACCATCGTGGCGTCTGTATTTATATCACCAGCGCACCATATTACAGCACAAACCTTAGAGAGCATACTACAAGAAAGAAACGCATTTAAAAACAATCCCCAAATCAACCTTCGTGATCTGTTAGGCGGTGTAGCGGTTGATCCAGGTTCAAATAAAGTCTATGTGACCGACGACACACCTCTCATACTGTGTCTGTTATTGATAGTAATTCAGGAAATATAACTAATGAGATACGTGTTGGAGAAACTCCCACAGCTGTCTACTTTTTGGTCCATTTTCACATAAAGTCTATGTGGCAAATTCTGATGGTTATAGTGTCTCTATTATAGATTCTTTTAATGGTAAAAAAGTAAAGGACAATAACAAACACGTATTTGTACGTAGAATCGGGCACGAATTGTTTTGCTAAAGCCAACAAAGACTTTGAATTCAGTAGTTGGGTTCAGAACTTGCCTCATAACTCAACGATCACATTGAATACAACAGAAATTTCTGATTCTCCTTGGAACTCTTTTCTAAGACTCATAGATAGGGAACCAAATGATCCATCAGTAACCTTTGATGTTAACGCATATGGCAGCTATACTGCTCATTTCAAACCTCTTCCCCCTGCCGTTCCAGCCGAATATTGGATTCCATTATACGGAGTTATTGTCAGTTCCATAGTTGGCTGGTCTATACCAAGCATCGTAGGATGGGTAAGAGCAAAGAGGCAAGGGGGAAAGGCATATCATTATTACAAGAGGATTAATTACTTGAACAGTAATAGTAGACTAGAGGAAAATGAAATTACAGATTTATACAAATTAGAAAGAGACATAACATACGGATATACGAAAGGTAAGATAAATGAGCAGCATTATTCAAATTTGAAAAGCGAGATTTCAGTTCTTTATGAAGAGATTTACAAGAAAAAAATTGATTCGTTAACAGGTAACGAGATACGTTTGAATAAGCTTAGAGAAGATGAAGATGCTTATGCAAAAGGAAAAATAAGTGAGCAGCACTATAAGCTTCTAATCGGGAAGATTTCTGACAATAAAAGTAAACAAGGTTCTGCCGACAAGCTACCATCAGCCCAAGGGGCTAGTAAATGAGAAGAGGCTTTACGTAACTGGCTAGGACGTCTGATTAAACTAGCTATGGACAACCGCAATTCCTTGCTATTGCACAACTAAAAACCACACTCCAAGTCTTTTATGCCAAAATCAGACATGTTCATCAATGGCGTGTCGTAGATGTTCTTTTCTTTCAACACAATGCTTTGTTGAAGTATCTCTAGCTTAATCTAGAAGCATCTCTTGATGTTTGTTCAAAGGATTCTGCGGCATTTACACCTATTCTAGACAATTCCTTTGCATTGTATTTTGCTTGCTGCATTGAAGTCTTGATTGCTTCCATATTTGCAAACATCATATTATTTGTTAATCTTGTTGCAGTAATTATATTGTCTGCAAAGCTACGGACCATATTAGCATACATTTCAGTTACTTTTCTTGGCGACATACAACATGCATAAAGTATGTCAGATGTTTTCTGTACATGGGGAGCGCATGCTGCTCGAAGTGAATTGACAATCTCCTTCTGTGAATCTAGGCAGTCTAACGCGAGAGGACATCTGCTGAGATAGTGATGTATATGCTTTGTACTTATATTTCCTAGGTTTGAGTTTCAGGAATACAGATAGAGCTTTAGAACCATTTGCAGAAAGAAGTCACGTAGCAATATGGGAATGATTCTAAGCTAAATCGAAAACCGTGAAATCATATTTACAGTATATTAAAACTAATTACGCAACAACCCCTGTTAAAAGTCATGAGCCTTTGCAGCAATTTCTGCAATATCCCATCTACCATCAAGAACCTGTTTGTACGCAGGAATATAGTTACGCACAAGAGCTAAAATATGCGTTACCACTTGCTCGGCTACACTTACAACGTTGCTACCTGTCATCTCTGCCACAGTAATTCCTTTCACAGCTGGAGCAGCCAAATCTATCGACACCAGCAGACCTTTATGATGGCTTTCTATCTATGGAAGAGGGTAAAAGGATAAAACCCCCTGATTTTGAAACAGTTTCTCCTTTGGCTCTATGGGGTTTTCCAAGAGATGCACCTTATACATGGCCATCAGATGTAGGAATTGATATCTGCATGAAGATGTCAACTGTGATGTTGCCTTCTGCATACTCTAAAAACATTGCATTATGGTCTTCTATAGGACATGAAACTGGAGGTCATGATATACTTCATGCATATAGCGGAATGTTAGATGAGATAGGTTCCAAAGTTGCCGCAAATTGGTAGAGGTTGAAAATGATCCAGCTTTAAAGGGTTATGCAGTTGTAAATGGTCGACAGCAGACCGTTGCAAGATTTGGAGCAAAGTATTGGAAAGAAAAGATAGATGAAACAGCATGAATCAGAAAAGCTGCTATGTTATTCAAAATCCTTGCTATTCCTTGCTGATCTCCTATCTTCCTTGCAATCTCCAAGGGGATGCAAATGAAAATTCAGCTAAATCCCAAGTCTAATTTGTTATAGTTTTGTAAGAATGAAAATAGGCCTAATTTGGCTTTTTCAATGCGCTTTTCATCTCCTTTTTGTTTACATATCAGCACAGTGCTACATGGGTTATGAGCTAGCTGAGCCTGTCCTGAAGGATTTAAGCACACAGATTTTTTACTTGGGATCCGCGCTTGTAATCAAGAAATTCTTCTATAATCTGATTGACCTCCTCTGATGCCTTCAATGAGAGTGGTGCATCAACAAATTCATCTGTTCCTTCTGCTAAAAATAGATCTTCTTCTCCCCATATTTGCAATGTAGGAGATTTTATTTTTGGGAATGGAATGGAAGAGACTGTGGAGACAAGTCTCTTCTTTAATTCTGAAATTATTTTTCTTTTCATTAGAATAGATTGACCAATTTGTAGTTTTTATACTGGACGTCCACATGATTGATTGAACGTAGTACATAGTAGTACTATGTACCACATTGTGTGTTGGCTGTGGACGTTGAGAATAATAAGACTCTATTAGAATATTATGGTATATCTTATGTCTAGGTCAGTCAAAAAGGAACAACAGCAATTTCCTTATCATCAATGTACAAAATGTGGTATGATCTATAGATGCGAAAAGGACAGCTGTAAAATGCCATTTTTGTATGATATATGTCACATGTGTCAGAAAAGATTTTTTTATTTTAATCCTTGGTTTTATTTTAATTCTAGAATGTTAAAGTATAGAAAATAGTGTGAGGATGAGGACAATTATTATTAACTAAGTGCATATCCATAACAACAACAACAATTACAGAAATGGCTGTGAAAAGAAGAAGTATACGAAGTACAACCCCACAAGCTAAAGAGAATTATTATTATTCTATCATTTCAGATAATGACAGTTTTTATCATTCCAATAATAACAACAACAATAATCATCATGATTATCATTCTGAATCTTCACCTTTACAAAATCAAGGATCAAATACTACTAATATAAAGACACGAAATGAATCATTCTATAAAAGAATCCTTATTGTGGACGATGATACCGATATTACTTTTACTTACAAGTTAGGTTTAGAAAGATATTATGAAGGTTATGATGATGATCACAATAGCAACAAAATAAGATTTGAAGTATTCACATACAATAATCCCTTAGCTGCATTATCAGAATTCAAATCAAACTTTTACGATCTAGTGCTAATTGATATCAACATGCCAGATATCAATGGCTTTCAATTATGTCTAAAGATATTAGAGTTAGACGCCAACGTTAGGGTTTGCTTTATAACTGCAGGAGAAGTAAATATTGATGCGCTAAGAGAAGTATATCCAAATATAAGCATGGGATGTTTTATCAAAAAACCAGTTTCAATAGGATATTTGATTAAAAGATTATCCGCAGAATTAGACTAGTAGTAGTAACAAAGCTCTGAATAAACAGCAACCGTATTACTGCCTGAGATCCTTTTTACTAGTGCATAAGACTTTAAGACATAATTAGGATTATATATTTGTGGGACGAGTTCGAACATTTGTATTTTTGATTCTATTATTTATTTGCTTTCATCAATCGACTATTATTGCCGCCCATTTTTTAACTATCATACATCTATGCTGTTAGTAAATAATCAAAATAAAAAAATAAAATATAGGTAATAGCAGACGATACTTCTTTCTTACTAGATGCTAAAATTGCCTTTCTCCTCATTCCTCTCTTTCGAAAGAAACTCTTGTTCTGCCACCACCACTACCTTGTCTACTGGTGTCTCTTGATGTCTGTTCAAATGTTCTTGCAGCGTTAACACCTATTCTAGATAATTCTCTTGCATTGTCTCTTGCTTGCTGAATAGACGTCTTAAAAGCATCCATGTTTGTAAATACCATATTGTTTGCTGCTCTGATTGCACTATTCATATTATCTGCAAAGCTACTAACTATCCTTGTGTATGCTTCAGTCATTCTTCTTGGAGACATGCAATACGCATAAAATCTTTCATACATACTCTCTGCATATGGACCCCATGCTGCCTGTAGTGAGTTGATAATTTCTTTTTGTGGCTAGCATGAGCGCCTACAAATCTATTGCTCTATTCAATGTTCATTTCTCTTTATGATTACTTTTTCATCAACAATCAGTAAACTAAATTAAAGGATTGTGGCAACTTTTAAGCTGTTCTATTTTATTTTGTTTATTTATGCTGGTCAAGTAATGGAAGAGTGAAACTGAATTTAGCTCCCTTTCCATCAATATTGTTTTCTCCCCATATTTTTCCACCGTGAGCTTCAATAATGCTTCTGGAGATAAACAAACCCAGTCCTATTCCTATTTCAGATTTTGTCGCAAATTTAGAAAATAGCCTTGGTATAATATCGCTATGTATGCCAGGACCACTATCCTTTACACTAACAAGAACTTTTTGTGGATTATCTTCTTTCTTTTCTAATGTAATGGATACAGTTCCTCTTCTCCTCCTTCTTTAATGAATTTAATAGCATTGCTTAGTAGATTAGAAATAACTTGTGTAATTCTATACCTGTCTGCTTCTACAAAAAAATTAATGTCCTTCTTAGATTCGTATAGCAAGGTAATATTATTATCATCTTTTTCAATCTGATTTCTATAGTCTTGCACAACATTTGATATCAAATCATTTAGATTGAATTGCTCTTTGTTTAGTTTTAGTGACTGACTTTCAAGCCTTGAAATATCTAGTAAGTTATCTGCAAGGTGATGCAGCCTTTTTGCGTTTCTGATAACACTATCTAATAATTCACGTTGTTCGGTGTCTTCTACTTTAGAGCGAATAATTTGAGTTAGGCCAAGTATTGGCTGTATAGGAGTTCGCAGTTCATGAGCTGCTATGTTTATGAATTCGTCTTTCAATTGATCAAGGCTTTTTAACTCTTCATTAGCTTTTTCCAAAATGCGCTCTTTTTCCTTCAGTTGTTCATTTGCTGTTTCAAGCTCCTTGTCTTTTCTTATGATTTCCTCTGTACGGGCCTTTATTCTTGCTCTCATTTTTCCAAATTGAGAAGATAATTCTCCAATTTCATCAATAGTAGAGGGAGGCGTAATTACAATGTCTAAGTTACCCTTGCCCATCGCTATTGCTGCATCATTGAGCCTTGTTACAGGTTCAGAAATAGTTCTATCTACTACAATATAAGTGGCAATTATTGAAATCGCTAAAACTATTACAGTTATAAAAATAAACAAATTTCTTAAGCTCAATGCTTCCTTAAACGCCTCTTGTGTATCCAAGGATGTGACCAAAAACCATTTATTTTGAATAGAATCAGGATTCTGGTTATTATTACTGCTTTCCTTCGCTGCTACAAACACTGCATTTCCAGAAGGGGACCCAATATCTCTGAATATTGCACTTTCAACTGTATTGTTAGAATCTTTTATCAGATGATATATTGGCAGGTATTCAAAGCTACTTGCAGCGCCAGCATTTGATAGAGATCTGCTGTTGCCATAGTTAGAATATATGACCTTACCATCATCTGATGATAGTAGGTTAATTCTCAGATTGCTTTGTGAGCCACTACTAGCATGTTCAATTATTTTAATATTTAGTGGATAGGTTAAGAGTAGAATCTCATTTATCTTACCTGATTTATCATATAAAGGTACAGACAAAAGGATTTCTTTTTGTGAGGGTTTTAGATAATTTGACGAAGTACTGTCTCTATAAATATCTCCTTGAATCGCCTTTTTGAAAAAGGATTCGTTCGACACATTTTCACCTATACCAATACCTTTGTTATCTGCAATTTTTATTCCTGTTTTATTGTAAATTGAAAAGGAAGAATAGTCTTTATGGGTACCTATGAATTTTTTTAGAAGTTCTAATTTCTTTAATAGATCGGTGCCAGATTGGTTTGGAAATACACTCACAGAATCTCCAAGAAATGCAATATTAGAAATTCTGTTATAGGTATCCATGGAGATTGTATTCATTGAATTAGCCAAATCATCTTCTAAATGAGCTTTAATTTCTCTTATCATAGTAGAAAAAAGCACATTTATAGAAACAAAACTTGCAGCAAGTAAAGATGTTAGTATGAGAGACACAAGTAGTACAAAAAAGCTTTGATCTTATTTTCATGATTGTTATATTTGGCTATTTTTACATATACAGGTTTATACGCTAATTAAGAAAGTGCTAGATTTACAATATCGTCACTAAATCGTTCATAAATATTTTTTTGCACGTAAATATGTATTAAATATCTTTGCTCTTTAAGGTACCTACGGACAATTACCATATCACTCAGATGATATAATAACCAATAGCAAGTTTGACAAGTATTTTTATACTTTGCTATTAAGGATTAGGTGAACATCATCATCATTATTACTTTATCAAATTTGAGTAGTTTTTCACACCCATGCAAAGTATGATTTTGCATAATGCCCAGATGTTACTAGTTTTTTCTCAACACTTGTTATGCTAATATCGGCCCGTTGACTTTGCAGGAGCAGATGAGGACTTTGTTGTTGTTCCATCAGATGATGAGGACGATAACAATGGCGATGATGATGGCGATGTACCTGCTCCTAAAAGCATGTGTAATTCCCTTTGTTATTTCATTTACTAATTTATTGTAAAGTTTTTCAGCCTCCTGTAATAGCATAGTGGTATAATGCTCAGTAAAGTAATCTCGTGAGGATATGTACAGTTGTTGTCGTCCTTCATACATATAGGGTGCAGGATAATGAGTTGTCCCAGGTAAAGAGATATTATCAGTATTATAAATTAAAGAACTATATTTGAATGGCTCGTTTCGTATTGATTCAATTAAAGAGTAAAGAGCCAGCCTTAAGAGCACTTTTCCATCTGATAAAATACTACTCACCTTATCTTTTACGGTCTGATTGATTTTCAAATATTCCTCATTATTGTTTTCAAATCGTTTTACAAGATCCTCTAGTGCAATCCTCTTGGCTTGTAGGCCTGCTATCTTTTCTGCTTGTTGTCTATAAGTTAAATCACAAAAACCTAAGGTTTTCCTTAAAGTTAATATTTGCTTCCTTAAATCCTGTAAATCCTTATTTGAATTTAGTTTTCTAACTTGCAGTGAATTTACCTCTTGTTTTAGGCTTTCGTATCTGTGTTCTACTGCTGGTAGATTCATCATTAGCAATTCTGAGTAGGTGCACTACATGTTCTTCACTCATACCTGCAGCTCTAGCTGACCTATACAATTTGAGAAAAGGTGTGATATCGCCTTTAAGCTCTTCATATGCCATGTTGAGATCGTGTATTTGATCTAATTTCAAATACTCTTTGTAGAATCTGGTTACCTCCGCCTCTCTTACGTTTAATGCAACAGCTACATCTATAGGAGTTTTTCTTTCAGAAAATAGCTTGTAAGCTTGTGTAGATAGAGATAACTGCTGCAGTTGTTCTTGTTCTTGTTGTTGCTTTTTGTTCTCGATATTATTATTTTGCTCTCGCCTTTCATCTGCCTTGTTCAAAATAGATCCTATATCTCTAAATGACATCCTAGCCTCTTTTGCTATTTCGCGTGTGTTTTTACACTGATTATAATAAAGATCTAAAACAAGTTTTTGTCTATCTTGCCTAATTATTGACATCTTTCTTTTTTGCTATGTCTATTAATCCAAACAGTAGCTTAAAGCTGTTTCCAACTGTTACCAATTATGTTACCATTGCTACCACTTTATTACCTCTGTTATCATCTGTTTCCAACTATTAGTATGACATTTTAATTGAGCTCAGAATATAGCATAAATATGTACCAATTTCACTGACATGAATTTTTCCTAACTACATTTTTACATGTTTGTATTGTATCAACAACATATCATGCTACTCTTTTTAGGAATGACATAGATGTTGCACATCTGATTTAGATTATCAGTTTATTTATTTTCTAAATATACCTTCCATGACTATTTCATTTAATGACTTTCTATCAGTAGGTAATTCTTTGTTTTGCAGTTCCGATGGGAGATTCTCTTTAGGTCCTTTCTTTCCTATTGCAATCATAGCCATAACATCAAAGTTATCTGGGATTTCCAAATCTACTCTTGCTTTCTCATAATCAAATCCTTGCATTCCGTGTGCTACGAGGCCTTTTGATGATGCTTCTAAAGCTATATTCTCCCAAGCAGCTCCAGCATCAAATTGATGTGTTATAGAGTATTTCTCATTGTATTCGAAATTTTTCCTTGATACTACTACAACCAATAATGCAGCATTTAAATCAACATGTGTATGTGACATGGTGGGAGAGAAATTAAACAAGCGATGAACCAGTGTTAAAGATTAGCAGTGATAATGGAGGAACATTTGGACCAATACTAAAGCTTGCTGAGCGGTCTCTTCATTTTACCAAGATGAATTTCCTAGCGCTGTTAACTGTTGACTAAGTATGTTCAAGTGCACCAGTGCTCCTTTTGTATATCTACTTTTCAACGCCTGAATAGTGTCATTTAAAAGGACTTTCGCTCCTTCAAAAGACGAGGAAGCATTAGTATACGCGTAGTTTAACTCCTTATTCTGAAGGCTTAGCTGCATTGGCTAGTGGTTTTAGTATCGTATCAAAAGATGATTACGATAATATGGCAAAACAATTCTATGTGTATGATGCACTTTATGCATTTTGTAAATCAGATAACAATAAAGAAAAATTGTTATATTCTAGACATTAATACGTTAATAGTTGTAGCCAGATTGTAAAGAAAAAAGGCTCGAGATAACCAAACTGCAGATACAAAGGATTGGAGCAGAGGCCCTTGTAAGAGATTTTCAAAACAATAATGAAACATACCTTCAAATCAAACAGACAATTAAAAGAGAAGTAGAAAGCATTCTAACAGCTCGTAAACAGCTATTGAAATTCGCTATTCTATCTATATTCGAATCCTTACGAAAAGATCCTAGAAAGTTTTATGCCCTATACAATAACATGTCCTCCTCTTCCTCTGCAAAATCACCATCGTCATCATCTTCACCAAAAACAACAGGCATCCAACAACAACATGATTATGTACCATTCATGAATGAACAATATTTGCCCATAATCGACTACAGCAACGAAGTGATTTGCGAGAAGATATTATTGGATGAATCTGAGGAGCTTTATGACAAAATGGTAGAAGATCTTACAAATAAGACCATTAATGATACAGCAAGTAATAGTGAATTATCATCGTTGTCTTTATTGCCACGAAAGGAAATATCTGGTGCACAAAACGGAGATACACAAAGATTAGCAGCCTATACTTATAGAGAAGAGGAACACACGTTTATCCATTCAGAAATTGATAACAAGGATCGAGATAATCAAATCAATGGATAAAGTAGAGTTAGTGTTTCCTTGAAACATTGTCTTCATGTCGTTGCCTCTCTTACTGGATGTAATATCTTATATTGCTTAGAAGCTTACCTGACCTCATGTCATGATGTGGTAACTACTGTGAGATTACTATAACAGACTATTGATAGTTATATGACTAATTATACTTGGTTTGATATTCTGAATAGTTATACGATAAAAGTCTTTCATCAAGATTTGTACGGACATTTAGATACTCTCACAGTAAACTTGTGCTGCGAATCATTGATTTAGGCTTGTTGCAAGTGAAGTGGATGTTTTTGTATACTTTTTGCAGTATTTGTCCGTTTTTAGCCTTTCATGAATTCAAATCAGACAGCGACAATTACACAACTCATAAATTCTGACCTTGCGGTATTGCATAATAGATGTCTAGCAAATGGTGTTGATTCTACAATTGACTTCAATAATGCAGGTATCCCGTACATAAGGGGTCGAAAACACATTGACCTTCATTCTGTATTTGGCAAACCAATGGTACAGACTACAATTTTCAAGAATGCTTATCGAACTCTAAAACTGGGTGATGTATCTAAGGCTGTATTAGGAGATGGTGTTGAAGGAGTAGGTGGAAAATACAAAGGACTAACAGGAAAAGACATTCAAATCCTTCCAATTGAAGGTTACGATATAGGAGGTATACTAAGATTTAGAGAAACAGATCTCCATATGTCTACATCAACTTCTATTGAAAAATTATAATTGTAGTTACATAAGCGTTTGTAAAAAATCATGGTACTAAATCTTATGTAACCAGGCTTGGATAATCATCTTCTTATGCTTTTATTATATTGTCATTCTACAGAAAATATGTTTACGTTCGCGATTTTATACAAAAGATTTTTCAGCTATCATTACCCCATAACTTTTCACATAATAACAAAAAGGCTGCCACAAGCCTTTGTGTCGTCTGATCATACTGCGCTACCTTCACGTTTTTGATCTGCTAGAACATCTTCATAAAGCGTTGTACAACTAGTATTTTCCATTCCATCATGGTCAAAATCTTCTACTACAACTTGAGCATACTTGCTATAAGGGAAAGCTGTATTCAAATAATCCTCAAAGGCATTTTATCATATCCGGTGCTTTGTTGCATGATTAATTATCTTGTAAGTGATACTTATTTGACCACTCACCATTTAGCTTGCTAGTATTAATTATTCTGGTATGGTTGACTGGCCTTGCTATAATGAATCACTAGTTAGGCGTGGTCAAGTACTCTTGGATTTTGATGTACTTGATGGATGGGATCATGAATTATGTCAAATGAACCTTGGTAAGGTTGGTGAGCCCTACTGCTACCCAAATTCATTTATTCAGCTTCTAGGTTACATGAGAGCATATTTCCATCTACCATATAGACAAACACAGGGTGTAGTCATAGCTCATGCAAGTAAAGAAGTATCAAACACACCACATTATAGTACCATTAATAGACGTATAAACAGGCTAGAGATTAAAATCGATGAAAAATTAGGAAATGATATTGTCATTGCTTTAGACAGCACCGGCATTAAGGTAGCTAATCGAGGGGAATGGATGCACCACAAATGGCATGTCAGAAAAGGATATCTAAAGATACACATAGCAGTTGATATCGAGAAGAAAAGAATTGTATCTCTGGAGGTAACAAGTGAAGAGGTACATGATGGTAAGATGCTAAAGAAGTTAGTAGACAATGCTTCTGAAAATAATAATCTGAAGGGTATATTAGCAGATGGTATGTACGACAGCAATAAGAATTTTAGATACCTATCAAAGAACCACATTAAGCCTGGTATAAAGACAAGAAGTAATTCCAAGGTCAAGTCAACTAACTGTCATGCTAGGAATATGTCTGTAGTAAGACAACAACAGACAAACCTCAAAAAATGGAAGCGTAGCGTGAGCTATGGGTACAGGTGGATAGCAGAAACAGCATTCTCTTCCATTAAAAGAACATTTGGTGAACATGTAACAGCTAGAAAGTTTCCTCACATGGTAAAAGAGAATCCTCCTAAAGGCAGCTCTGTATAACATGTTCAATCGAATGACCTAGCTAACGGTTTGCATAACCTAAAATCCTAATGAATTATGCAACAGAGCAATATCCGGAACTCTTGCTTAGAACCTGCTTGATCTAATTTATTTATATCTATTTCTCGGATTCCAAATTCTATTAATTTACGTTTGATGCTATCTATTTCTTTTTTGATTCTATTCTGAATATTTTTGATCTTTATATCCCTCTTTTCTCTATAGGATTGAAACAAGTGCATGTAAATGATACCAAAGATAGAAAGACTGATGGCACCAAATAGACATGACTGCTGATGTGAACCTGTGATTCTGACTACCGGCCTTCTATTTCTGAATATCCATACCTTTCTAACAAGGCTATCATATAAGAAGAATGATTCATCCAGCGATACTGCTGTAAATCCCTTAGATAGATTATCTAGAACCACCTTTGCTCTTTTTTGACTTCCTCTTTTTCTTCTTTTGAAGCAGTGTTTACATGTACCTTTCTTGGTACTTTCTGTTTAAAACCCCATTTATACAGTAGTCGGTAGACATGTGTATAGTGATAGTGTATTCCTGATTCGTTGACTATTAGATCATTTGCTTGTTTGGTAGTCCATCCCTGTCTGCTTTCTTTTAACGTCTTTCTTATTCTTGTGGATATCTCTAAAGGAATCTGTGGTATAGGACATTCTGATAACTTTGCCTGTAAATATTGTAAAGTTAGAGGTGACAAATTTTTTATGGATACACACACTTGCAGGATGTCAAGGTAAGAGACATGAATAACTTCTACATCCTTGACTTTATAAAATGCAAATATAGAATTCAGACCGATGGATGGATCATTTACTATCAAAATGACAAGAAATTACGAGTATACCAAAGGGATTGAGAACAATAATTGATTTATAATCCATGCAACATTTACCATATACCATGATACAAGAAAAAATATCGTCAGAAGCGATTGAAATGCAAAAACAAGAACAAGAAGAGAAACAAGAAATACAACAACAGCTTGCTATGGATTCTAAAGGCGGTTCGGATATCAATGGTAATAGATGAGACAAAGCTGCACGAATTTATTGGAAAAGCCAGTGAATGAATGGGGAGCGAGCAGAAGGTGCATTAATTACTTTTGTTGGTGACAAGCTTGGATTGTTCAAAGCGATGGCAGGAGCAGGTGAGTTGACACCAGAAGAACTAGCAAAAAAGACAGGGACACATCCACGAATAATAAAAGAATGGCTTGCTGGTCAAGCTGCTGGAGGTTTTGTTACATACAATCATGTTAATGGTACATACACGCTTCCAGAAGAACAGGCTTTTGCGCTCACCGATGAGAATAGCCCAGCATACATAGCAGGTTTTTACCAATCCATAGTAAGTCTTTTCAAAGATGAGGAAAAAATTATTGAGGCGTTTAAGACTGGAAAAGGTCTTGGATGGGGAGACCATCATCATTACTTATTTGAAGGCACAGAGAGATTCTTCAAACCGAACTATGTTGCTAACCTAACAACCAGCTGGATTCCAGCGCTGGAAGACGTTGAATACAGGCTCAAGAATGAAGGAGCTAAAGTAGCAGATGTTGGATGTGGTCATGGTGTATCAACAATTCTGATGGCAAAGGCATACCCTAATTCAAAAATCATAGGGTTTGATTCTCACAAACCTTCAATTGAATGGGCTAGGAAGCAGGCAGAAAAAGAAGGCTTGCGAAACATAACATTTGAAGTTGCAAAGTCGACAGATTATCCGGGCGACGATTATGACTTGGTTACCTTCTTTGATTGCTTCCACGACATGGGCAATCCAGCTGGGGCAGCCAGGCATGCACTGCAAACGTTGAAGAAAAAAGATGGCACAATGATGTTAGTAGAACCTTTTGCCAACGATAAAGTAGAGGACAATTTAAATCCACTTGGAAGGCTATTCTACTCAGTATCTTCCATCGTATGCGTTCCTGCGTCTTTAAACGAAAATGGACCTGCACTAGGAGCGCAAGCAGGTGAACAAAGAATAGTAGAAACAGTAAAATCGGCAGGTTTTTCAAGGTTCCGTCGGGCTACACAAACACCATTCAACTTGGTCTTTGAAGCAAGACTCTGAGCCCTCAGCTAAACGATTACAAAGACCAAAACTGCCACATACTTTTTTCTTATTATTGCTACCTATCTGAAAAATAGTATAGATTAGCCGCATATCTTGTTAGAAAGTGGCTTATGTTTATCCCACAGCCATTGTAGTATATAACTTGATTTCCAATGGTTTTTAGAACTGTCTAATGTGACTTTGCAAGCCTTTCATAACCGATAAGACTAAGTCTCCTTATAATTTCAAGCACTATTTTATATTCTCTTTCTTCATCGAGGCTCATTCCTATGTGTATTAGAAATCCTCTTCCAAATTTGACTGCAACAACAGGATAAACATCAGCCCATATTGAGTTATCAGAACAATGAGCTAAAGGTATAATGTTGTGCGACGACAACTCCTTTGCAGGCCTGTAAACCTTGGCTTTGGTTATTGGCTTATCATCATCACCACCTAACAAATCATCAAATTGAATGTCTACTTCTTTTGGACCTACCCTACCTTTCTCTGGATGGTCCCACTCAGTTTCTACATTGAAATATCTTTTTAGAAGTAAAGCTTCATGGGGAATGCCTAAACTTGTCTTTATCGACAAGATGGGTGTTCCTTCAAGGTTGCCGCTTTCAATATTACTTAATGCAGGAATAAAACTAACTAAAAGTTGGCAAATTCCAGTATTTACATCCCAACTATAAACAAAGGGCTGACCTCCTGAATTGACAAAAATTCCACCATCCCGAATAAAAGACATTATTGTTCTAAATCCAATGCCTTCTGCATTTCCTAATTCTGGATAGGCTTCGCCAAAAGGATTTATTACAATTGAAAAAGCTCCACTATTCAGATTTGAAATAGATGTTAACGATGCTTGCAGCAATAGTTTTGATTTACCATCATACATGATATTATTCAGGTCTAGCATCCATTGAGCGGGCTTTTTTCTGTATTGTGAATGCGGATAATATGAACATGGTTTTTCATTCCTTGCAAGAATGTATCCTGACAAAACTCCTATCTTAATTGCTGGCTCAAAAATTTGATAATAGTGAATTTCTCTTAGCCTATCTACTAGCCAGCCGATTTCATTTAAACTAGTTTCAGTATCCTTTCTGTTAAATATGGGTGGGAGCGCTAGTAGCAGTAATGATGATTCAGGTAGTAAGATAAAGGTACATAAGGTTCGTGACAGTAGTGGTAGTGGTAGTAGGCAGCAGCGCTAGTAGTGGTAGTAGGAGGAGCGCTAGTAGCGATGAAAATGGACTTGCAGATAACATTATCAAAGAGGTCGAAAATAGTCTCAAAGAATCAGGAATAAACATAGATTTAGGATGATCTTATTTGATATTCAACTAAGCTACCATAACTATTGCATAGATTTTCCCAATTTTAGTTTTAAGATACCGCACACATCATAATGACTTCATAATGTTATTATTTTTTAAAATGCGCTAAGGTATTATTCTTGGGGATAGAGAGACCGGAGATTAATGGTTGGAATAACAAAGGTCCGCAAGAGTTTAAAGTGTTTGTTCTTTGCGATCGTATAAGTGTGAGAAATAGATAGAACTTGTCATGTAAAGGTGTCTGTTCACGATACAAAGCACAAAAACCATCTTATCATTTGGGTCGTTATGCTAATGGGCAGCGCCGATGTCAGGTTTGCTCTGTATTTCTGAACTGGGATGGATTGTCATGTCCTTGCTGTTACATCATTTCCTACAGTCGAATGTCCAATACGAATAGATCCTGAAGTATATCCAAGATTGTTTACAAAGTTTGCTACAAAATCCATTACAGGTACCGGCTTAGGGTTGTTTATATCCAAAAGTATTATTGAAGCTCATGGTGGAAGAATATGGGCTGAAAATAATGCTGATGCTCTTAATACAGATTAACTAAATCCTAACTTTTTAGTTTATATAAATCGTAATTATTAACGTGGATGACAAAATGGGTCGAATTTGTTCTGAATCCCGCCGACTCACTGTAATACCATAACAGATTGAGACTACTATTCCAACAACAGCATCGTTCCCAACTACAATTCGGACACTCTTGTGAAGATTTACTTTGCTTACAGTCCTGTGGTAAACATCCGCAATCTGCACATTTAATCTGCATAAACTAGATTAAACAATACGGTTATCTAAATATTAGATATCATAGATGTAAAACTTTAGCATTGTTAGCTTGGTTTATCCTGTTTCTTACTTTCAGCTGCATCTATTGTCTTACTTTTCTCTTTATTAAGTTCATCAATTGTCATTGCATTAGCTAAAACTATAGTACTATTATTATCGTCAATATTGGCTTCAGTAAAAACAGCAGCATAAGAAGAATTTTCTAATATTTGAATAATGGAATTATCATCTTGAGGGAGCTTTAGCTCTAGGTCCTTTAGTGGAATTATTGAACCATAGTCGTCAATATCAAGATTGGTTACTTTAACCTTATTTTTACTTGCATTTTTTATATGATAATATATAAAAAATCATGTCATCATAAAGAATCTTGCAGAGCATGTGGAACGCATCTAACTCCGATATCAGTTTGCAATATGTGCAAGGAGCATATTACATGGATATGTAATTAGTGCGATAAAATGGAAGTGGTTTTTTTTGGTGTGAAGCGCGCAAAAACAACATCCTTCGAACATTTATAATTTTAAAAATAATGTAAAAATATCATGAAATGGATAACAAGAGAACATGCAAAAGTAGATCGAACTGCATGTCCTTGGCTTATAAAAAATTTTATTGATAAGGATGCAGAATTTCTTTTTGTAGCCGCACATAAGGTAATTCAAATATCCAAAGAACAAAATGCCATACCTTTTGACATACCAAACGTTGAGTTAGGTCATCATGAAGAAGAGTGTTCTTTTGATGCCATTTTAAAAAAATATGAATTGGATAAAAAAGAACCTGCACTTCTCAAATTAGCCAAGATAGTAAGAGGAGCAGATACACCCAATAGGAGTTTGACTCCTTTCTCTGAAGGTCTAGCCGCATTGGCTAGTGGTTTTAGTATTATCTCAAAGGATGATTATGATAATATGGCAAAACAATTCTACGTATATGATGCACTTTATGCATTTTGTAAATTAGATAACAACAAAGAAAAATTGTTGACCTCTAGACATTAGTAGTCGTGTTAATAGTGAGTAGAGCAACTGCTAACCTACTCCCGCAGGTGTCTGACTACCTTCCTGACCGTGATCCATCCTCTTATGGGAATCCAATGTTTCAGCGCTATCAAAAATTCTGCCACATATACCGCAGCGATATTCCTTGACAGAACGCTTGGGATTTGAAGCGACGAGCCATTCTTAATTATCATTAATATATGAAAAGATACAATTAAGAATTAATCAATCTAAACACGACGCGCAAAATACTTCAAGAATAGATATATTGCGTTATGACAACATATAGACACGAAAATATATGGCAGTTTACCGTTAAGCAAATAGGCAGAATACACACTAATTTATCCATATGTAGAAAAAAGACTTTCCGATAATGCTTTATATCTACAAATTATCAATAAGTTAGAGCATAGTGTTGAAATGTCCGCCATAGGAACAGAAAACCTCAATACTAAAGAGGAAGAAGAAAAAGAAGAATCAACAGCATCATGGTGGTATCAGTGGTCACTAATGCTAGAATTGATTTACCACAAACTACGTTGAAAGAAATTTTACCCCTTAGCATACCATTATTCTTTCGCTCTTACGAGGCCCAGTGTATTATTACTTACTCTTTTTAGAACTGCTATTAGTGAGAGAACCACCGAACCCGCATCAAAGTTGTCCCTTTATTACCACCCGCTTTATCATATAGGTAGTAGTTAGATTTTGCTCTCTATAACAAAAGAAGAAAAAGGAAAACAAGGAATAGCACAGCAAAGCCCACTATACCCATTTATGTATGCATTGAAGTCTTCTGAAGCCAGAAGACAATATCCAAAGAGGTTGAAAATGCTATTTGATTATATTAGACTACCAGGATTATTAGAAGAACAAGCAAGTAGAAGACCATTTGGTAGATGAAGAGGAAAAATAATCCTCGTCCAAACAATAATTGATAAAGCTGTTGGTGAAACATCAGGCTTTGTAGAAACCCTCAATATTATGATGAGGTTGGTTAATCTGTGCATTTTGTAGGCCATGCATCTGAGAGATAGTTCTCTGTTCTGTGTTCGAATCAACCTAGACATCAGGTGCTCTCCAAACAGCCGTTTTATTACAGAAATTATGGTGCTTTGACTGTACGAAACCCAAAATTATAAAATTAAAGTGGTTATTTAGAATAAAGAGTATTGATAATTGTGCAGGACTTAGTCTCATTGTATTTTATATAACCATCACAGTCAGAATAGAAGTTAACGCTGTAATGATTTAACACAGAAACTTCATTAGATACTTTCTTTGCTGGTCCACCTTCCTCAGTAATAGCATATAGACCAGGACCTAGATCTATGATTTCGCTGGACTCGTTACCTAGAAATGCACTAGGTCGATTATTTTTACCATTTACATGAATGGTGAAATTAGACGTCTGTTTTGATGCAACTTTGATACCAATAGTATGAGTTGTGAAGCAGCTCGATCTATCCTTGTATTATAGTCACAGAAAGGCATTGATTCAATAACTGCTCTGTTATGTTAGGAATGTCGAATATCTCTGATTGGGTTACAAAGCACGTTCCAGCTGTATTTGCATTCACCACAATAGTTTCCTCATTATTATTATTGTCATGCACTACCACTGTTCCAACATCATTGTCATTATCGTTGTTATTATCATGTATGACTAGTTTATTGTTATCATCATTATTTTTGAATTTAAAATTGTCTGAACCTTTGAGATCATTACCCTTGCCAAAGTCACCATCGCTTGTATGTTTGAAACTGCTACCGCCATCTTTGTGACTTAGCTACCACCTTTAACACGATCGCCGCTACCGCCAAATTCCTTTGCTCCTGCTATATTTGGTGTCACTACTACAATCACGCTTGACACCAACACAACCGCTATGAGTATTGTTTCTACTAATTTCTTCATTTTTTACCTCAATATACGATGATCCTTGCTTACTCATATTAATGTCGGATAATATATCAGATATTAGATAGATTACGATTGGACATAAATCCAGCTCTATTTTTTGCAAATATATATTGATGAATTAGGCTAAAGCTATCCTTTGGATGTCTGAATTTGTGATGACATATAATAAAACATCCTCAAAGGACAGCACATGATAGTTCAGAATCCATCCTTATTGGTATTCTGTATTTGATAGGCTTGATACCATGGCCAGAATCACAAAAGATGAAAAAAAGAGGTAGACCATACGTCTATTCTTCTACTGTCATACTACGATGTTTCATAGTCAGATTGTGGTTTAGAATGGATTCTAACAACGCATTACATGAATTCCTAGGAATGGATTACCCTTACAATAAGAAGATAATGAAAAGATGTGGTCTTACCCAAATACCAGATAGACGAACATTTGACAGACGTCTTAAGACCATATCCATAGACATCAAGGAAAGGATTGCTACTATGACTAGTCTATTAGTAAATGGGAAGATAATAGACCCTTATATTGTTGCAATAGATAGGACATTGCTCAAAGCCAGAGGACATGTTTGGCACAAATCATCTATGGATAAAGGAATAGTACCACGTTCAGGTATAGATACAGATGCCAGGTGGGGATTCAGTCATACCAGAGGTTGGATATTTGGTTACAAACTACATTTGATATCAAGAACCGGTTCTACCATAGGACCTTTAGGAGCAGATTTTACAACTGCTAATGTACAGGATAATCAAATGTACAATCCTATGATATACCCATCATCATCATCATCTCTGTTCCTAGAAACATGTTTCATGATAGGTGATTCT
Organism: uncultured Nitrososphaeraceae archaeon; assembly: GCA_963825865.1. GTDB lineage: Archaea > Thermoproteota > Nitrososphaeria > Nitrososphaerales > Nitrososphaeraceae > CAWGVG01. The sequence goes on from CAWGVG010000012.1 coordinate 74,206, forward strand.
GGGTATGACGACAATAAACTATATGATTTGATAGGTACTAAAAGAGGATTTGAACTGGTATGTCCAGTACAAAGGTACAAAAACACCCTAAAGAAATACACTAGTCTGATTCAATTCTATGAATCTGAGTTAGGACAGGCTATTTACTCTTGGAGAAAGTAAATCGATAGAACCACTAATAGAACATATTAAATCTATTTTTAGAATAGACCCATTACCGGTAAGAGGCTATGAGAAGGCTGCTGAGAGAGGACCTTGGTTTATACTACTGTATCAGATCCTTGTCTACTACAATTATAAAACCAGACCTAGTCAACGACCAAAATCAATCAAACACATGTTATGTAGTTAATGCAGCACTAAATGATAGATGAAAAA
>CAWGVG010000013.1:0-135930 GCA_963825865.1 uncultured Nitrososphaeraceae archaeon
GCATTGTCATAACTAATTTTGCGCTACTGACACAGCTTGTGGTTCATTATAGTACATGGCAGGCAAAGTACCAGCTGTGTAAGGATGATGCGAATATGTGTCTTATCTATGTAGGACCTGATCAACATGCTTACTTTTCCAAAACCAATCGATCACCACATTAATGAGATGATCACGCAGTTAAAAGGAATCTCAATCTATACTGCATAACATAATTTTGTATAAGTACAAAAGTGTTTAACCAGAGAGCAGATGCGTTCATTGACTTGATGAAATTATGTTAAAAGTATAGATAAATAAATTTGAAGCTTGTTTCACCAAAATAATGTCTGAAATGATGGTCTGAGAAGGATTTGACTCCGACCCATAGAAGGGTTCACTTGTTTTTGTTATATATTTGTTCAAGTTTTCTATTTATTTAATTTGCGAATCGAACGTTCGTATTAATCTGAATTATCATCCGATCATTTGATATTTTATATTTAAATATTAATACTATTTGAAAGCGCCACCACCACAGTTTTCAATTGGAGGACCGTTAAATACTGGATGATCATTCGAGGGAGTCTGTGGACCATCTTTGTTTATAAAGCCATTCTCGTTAGGATTAGGAGTTATTCCTGTTGCTCCTCCTCCTCGCTCTGTGTTCGATCGACAATGTTACCGTCATCTTCGGGTATTCCTGAGGACGTTGTTCCTACTCCATCACTACTTTTGAATCACTACTTTTACTATCGCTACCACCACTATCAAAAAAGCCTTTGCTTGAATCTCCCCGCCATTACTACCGCCTTTGTCGCCGGCGCCGTCACTTCCGCCACCTCCACCTCCGCTGCCTTCCACCTTTACTACTGTGCCTACTACCGCCACTGCTACCTCCTCCATCACTTCGATCCTTCCTCCACCTGATGATTTGGTAGCATAAACATAACTGCTGTTTATTATACTCCCTTCAGGTCCACTCATTACTAGAATCTAGTTATAACTCAATGCTATCAATAATAGGTAAATAAGTAATAGTTCATTTGATATTTTTGATAGTTATACTAATAAGTCTGTAGTAAATTATATCATATAAATCAGCAGTAACTTACTCAAGTCAAATATACAGATGGCATCATATTCCGAATATAGATATGAACAACACAATAACGAGAACTCTAGCGTTAGTAGCTGTCTTTATGGCAGCAACATTAGTAGTAGGAACATTAGCAACGATGGCAACATCAACGCAGTCCGCATATGCTTATGCTAAGAAACTACCACGACAAGACGATAAAAAAAGACAAGAGATAATGGAAGTGGAAATGGTAACGACAACACAGTTACCATCGAGGACTGCAAAAACAGAGGGTCAGCAAGTGGATTTGATACAAAAACAAACCAAGAATGTGAAAACCTGATATGGACCTATCCAGGTGAAAATGCAACTTTACACAAGAAGGAGTTATATCTACTCTACCAACACCAACACCAACTAAAACTCCAACATCAATACAGGTCAGTGGACAAGGAGAAGGGGAAACCTTTTGTCCAGGAAGCCCAATTCCAATACCATTAATAACATCTATAACATTTTCTGTTAAGCAAAGTGGAAGTGCTGCAGTACAAGGACAGTTCGAGGTATTTGTTGGCCCAGGTTTTACAAAAACAGGTACCTTGGATAGTGTAACAAATAACTGGAAACTCATTTACCATTACTGGAACAGAACTTTCACAGGGCCCTATTGCGCATTGTGGAAGCGCGCAACTTCCTTCAAGTGCTACCATGACTGGACAATGTGGAACAGGTGAAACAATACAATTTGCAACTGCTGACGGAGAACATGCAACATTCACAGGTAACGTGGAATGTACTACTACTTGATACAGAAAGAGTGTTAAACTAGTAGCAAAGCATTCAATGCCAGTAAAGGACTTTGCTTCGGACACGGGCCTTAGCGGTTAGCTAAAAACAAACAAACAAACTTCCTATATTTTTCTGTGAGTATATTGATAATGTCTTTTTAATATATCAGACATAGATTAATTTATAATTTAGTTATAATTGAATGGTACTACTGACAGGCAAATAAGTAATCTACATCAGGTTCTGTTAACTAGCGAGTCATAGCAAAAATTTCCTAATCTATATAACTCAATAAATCTGATTTACCTGTCAGCTTAAGGTTTGATTATGGATTCGTTTATTAACGAATCAATGCTTGTTGCGCGTTATTCTTTATTTCCTGTTGATTGTTTAGTTCTTTGACTATTTTCTCCTGTTCTTGTTTTGGAAGGATTTTCTCTTCATCTAAATCAAATAACCAATAATGAGACGATACTATTGCACCTTCTAATTCCCTAGGAATAACACCGAAAGCCCCATATTTAGCATCTAGCTCAGCAACTATAAACTGTCCTGCTTTGACTACTTTTTGTTTCTTTGTTTTTATTCTCTTACCATACATAGACTTTCTGAAAAAGATGCCTTGACCATGCAATTTGACCGTGATTAGCTGATATTCTTTCTCATCATTTATTGTTATATATTCTTTGTTTTCCTTCATAAAGGCATGTCTCTTCTGGCTCTTTTTCTATCATTTCAAACAAGCCGCCAGGACCATTGAAGTTTGCATACACTACAAGAAAAATTGTGGCTACTGTAGTAAACTCAGATGATATAGATGGGGTTGTGGAGAGAATGAAGAAAGCTCTTAGCGTATATAAGGCAGTTGTCATGATTCAGCCAATAGATGATCTTGTAATACTTTAAGATGATAATAGGTGTTGTACAGAACTTATCAATTTCTATGACATGGACAAAATGGAACGGCTTTACTAGGCCGTCAACTTAATTCTTTGTACTTTTTCAGAAAGTGTTTCAAAGGCTTCGTCACCTAACTCATCTTTTATGCTATCCAATATCTCAACCGATCTCGATTACGATGATGATGAAAACTCAGATAAAGAAGGAGAAGTAAAACAGGAAGAGCAAACTGGCGAAATAACAACTGCTAGAACCACAACAAATCAAGTTTTCTAAAGTAAGAAATTCTTTTACGTGATGATTTAAATTAATGTCTAAATCTACGTTCGAATTTCCGCCTTAGGGCTATTGCTAATAAACCAAAAGTAAGGTAGTACATCACAGCAGACAGAAGACAAAAAGGAAAAGAACGAATGTTACTACTATAGATAATAACGAAATATGATGATAGTAAATGAGATTGTTGTTACAAACAAAAAATTGAGGAAGATATTTGTTATGTGTTACTATCAGCTGTGTATAACAAGTACCAGTTATTATTGCTGCTTCCGTTCTTATCATGTTCATACTGCTGGTTTAGGTAGTACCAATATTTGGCCAACCATGTTTGGTACTGAACCACCGTCTTGAACTGCTCAAGCTATTCCTGACTCTGTGCCAAGCCCGGTGTGTCAATCATACATTTACTACAAAGTCATTTAAGGTATGAACTACAATATTTTCCGTATGTGTGGTTTGGATTATGAAAGCGTAACGAACGGCCACAAAAAGGAACACAATAAACAGCATATTGAAGATCTGCACAAACAAAAAGAATTTACAAAAGCAATGGAGGGACCCGGTGGATATTTCCGAGAGCCTGGTGGCTACATAGTAGACAAACGAAACACCAAAGACTGAGTCAAAAGTGTTTACACATTGCCTTCTCTATAAGCATGTAACAGGATCAATGGCTTTGATGGTGTATCGTCTATCTTTCCAATTAACAGCATTTTTCTTAGCAGCATGTTAAAGAAAATAGTAGTAGACTAATAAATCAGTCTAAATAGTCTATTTATGGGAGGTATTAGACTATTTCTTGTGTAATAATGTGAAACTCTCAAAACAAGATAAATCAGATGTAATTCAAATTATTAGTTCAACTGGAGCAAGACTACCAGATCTGCGTCTTTTAGCTAATAACATAAACAAAAAAACTGCTTGTTCTATGAAGCTCTTCGCTAAATGGAATTGAGTCTCCCTTGGGGAGTAATGTCTTTTATATCATTTGTTATAGGGCATCTATGAACAAGTTCGTTATGCAAAAAATAGCTCCTCATTTGTGGTTTGACGACAATGCAGAAGAAGCAGCAAAATTTTATACATCTATTTTCAAAAACTCAAAAATCATTGATATTGCGCATTATGGAGAATCAGCTGCAGAGGTCTCAGGAAGACCAAAGGGAACCGTAATGACTGTGAGCTTTGAACTTGAAGGACAACGATTCATGGCCTTAAACGGAGGTCCTGTTTTCAAATTCTCACCAGCTATATCATTTCTCGTAAGGCTGCGAAACACAGGAAGAAGTGGATAACCTGTGGGAAAAACTCTCTGAAGGAGGAGAAATAGAGCAGTGCGGATGGTTAGAAGATAAGTTTGGTGTTTCATGGCAGATTGTTCCCAATGCCTTGGCTGAAATGGTGCAGGATAAAGATGTAGAGAAATCGGAAAGAGTCATAAAGGCAATGCTTCAAATGAAGAAAATCGACATACAAGGCCTGAGGAAGGCATACGCGGAGGGTTAATAGAAGACTTGAGAAAGTTAAAACTACAAGTGCAAATGTCCATAGACGGCTACATTACAGGGCCCAACGGCGAGATGGACTGGATGGTTTGGAATTGGGATGACAAACTCAAAAATTATGTATTTGAATTAACTGAACCCGTAGATACTATTATTCTAGGTCGAAAGATGACAGATGGCTTTGTTTCATATTGATCAGAAATAATGACTAAACCTGATGACCCTTTCTATGAGTTTGCAAAAAAGATGATAGAAACACCAAAAGTTGTTTTTACTAAAACACTAAAAAAATCGCAATGGACGAATACAGCTATTGCTACAGGCGACCTTACGGACGAAATCATAAAGCTAAAGAGTAAAAAGGGCAGGGATATCATCGTGTATGGCGGCGCATCATTTGATTCTTCATTGATTTTAAAGCGGGGCTGATTGACGAATTTCATTTGTTTATCAATCCTGCTGTAATTGGAAGAAGTGGCATGACAATATTCAAAGACATAAACGAGATCCAAAAATTCACCATGGTTAAGTCGACGCCCTTTGACTGCGGAATAGTTGAGCTTCACTATGAGCCAAGTAGAACCTGACAAATACACGATTGAAAGTATGTAAACTATGAGAAGCCTGGAATGAATACTTCAGCAGGCAGAAGACAGGAGAGAAAAAAGATACAGGCGTGTATTAGGTCTATTAGGATTAGAGTGAGATCTGTAGAAGATAAAATCAGGACAACAAAAAGTGGTAAATAAATTGCACCTTCAGAAATACATAATCCTGTTGCTTTTCCAAATATCTTTTCCTTGAATTATTATTATCAGTAAGTAGTAGTATCCCACATAGGTAACTAGAAAAGTAATGAAGAAATAGTTTTCAAGCTATACAGTTGCACCCGTAAATAAGAACAATAACAATATTATTACTCCTGCACCACCGACAAAGTCCTGGATATCCATTCAGCTTATTCTTTGCAACTTCTGATGTGTCACCTAGTGCTGCGTAGTGTAATAATAAAAAGTATTACAGATTGTACTAGTATTTTAGTTCGATGATTTTACATCTTTCATGGACTATTCGAAAGTGAATCAACAAGTTCCCTGAATTCATGTGAACGACTATCCTTTGTTTTGTCCCATACTTTCTTGAATTTTGGAATTGTCATCATTGATTTAGCTGTGGCTTCCCATCGTGACCAAAGTTCTGCATCAATCATTTTCGTTTTGTAAAGACGGAAAATGAACTCTAACATGTCAAAGGACTGAATTATGATATAATATTGCTGAGGACTATCAACTAAGGAATAATATTTAGAAACTACTGGACTTTCCTGTGACATTTGTAGATATTCTTTGCTATTGATATTATTAAAAAGAAGCTGCGTGGTTGTAGCATATGCCTGTTGTATACTTTGACTAGACATACTTTTTTTCATTGCCGAGAATTGAAGTATGGATACAATCAGTGCACCTCCGTAGATGATTGGACTAATTACTTGGATGTATTCTCCCAATTGGACCATATTGTCCTTACTTGGTGCTCGTTAGAACTAATAATATATCGGTATGGATAACTCAAGCTGATTAAAGTAACAGGAGACAAAATTGTGATTGGTAAAGCCAATAGATAGTATGTAGCTGTCTTGGTAGTTAGTTGAGGACCTGCATGTTTGAAGAAGAGTTAATAATACTTTGTATGTAGTAAGTATTCCTTCATGGATACTGCCTGTTCTTGGTTGAGGCAAGACCATGTTATAACTATACCACTGGTAGTACATACCGGTTCTTAATCCATGGCTGTTTGCAATTTGATATTCTCCTGTATCAGAATTACAGCATAGTTCTTATCTCCCACATTTTTGAGGAGTCAAAAAGAAATAGTGAGGAATTTGTCAGTTGCAAAAATTTTCCTATTTTGTGTCTACACAAAATCGATGACAAATGTTATTCTTCTAAAAAACTAGGTATAAATATAATCTTAAACATGAAAATGGAACATCTTTTGAAGACCCTCATAGGAAATGGAACATCTCTCAATATACTCAACAGAGGCATTGCTAAATAGGTAAGACTGATCACTAATATCATATTCATAAACAAATTAAAAAGCAATGGATTTTGTACTAAGAAAAAACTGAGAATATATTGTGCCAGCGAGCTGATGCAGTACGCTCCAATGAATGCAACTATTGCCATTTTTCCATTTAGGAGGAGCAATTATAGCTTTCGAGTCTGGTAGAGTAAACCATGTCTCCATACCAGTAGCTTTCTGTAAATATGGGGCACAGTAATTGTTTACTTCTTCTATTAGCTTGTGCGATTCTTCTGAATTTTCCCATGCATCAAGAGAGGCCTTGTCTCTAAATCTGTGAATTATATGTCTTATGGCTGCTGAATCGGTACTTCCCTAATTGTTGTTGTTCCTAGGTACCCAGGCACTTTCCTCCCTAACATCAAATAGCGTCTCTGCCAGTCATCATAATCCTTTTCACAACCAGGTTTTATCTTCCTATTAACAACTATAGAAGCTTGCTTTAGGAAAATAAATATAAAATGCTAATAGCAGCAGCGATTTGTAAAGTAAAAAGCATAAAACCAAAGGATGAAGATCTGGCTTATGTTACTATAACTTCCAAGCTTAGCAGAACCTGCCAAGAATATTTTAATACACGGTTATTCAAGAGTTCTTAGAAAAGGTATTATGGTGAAACTATCTTGCAAAGAGTCAGGATTAGAATGCGATTACATAGCAGAAGGTAGAACAGTAGATGAGGTCTTAAAGCATATTTCTGAACACGCTGTAAATGTTCATAGTATTGGAGTAGAAGACATATATGAAGAAAATACATCTGCCGCCTTTTTATGCCAAGCCATAGGTAAAATGACATCATCATCAACCTACAATGATAATAATAAGGAAAATTAGATTAGATTAATTGTGTATGTATGAAACGGTGGATTTAGCGAGAGTGTATAATACAATTCTTAATAAATAACAAGTTATCTCTATCGTTTAGCAATGAAAGTGCTTTCTGTAAACGTTGGGCTTCCAAAGAAAGTACTCTTTAATGGGCAAAATGTAACTACTGCAATTTTCAAGGACCCAGTCAAAGGTCCTATCATGTTACGAAAGCTTAATCTTGATGGTGACAAACAAGCTGATTTAACGGTACACGGTGGAGTGGATAAGGCAGTGTATTCTTATCCAGCCGAACATTATGATTACTGGCGTAAACAATTTCCTAACATTGGTCTTATATGGGGAATGTTTGGTGAGAATTTCTCGACTGAAGGATTAATGGAAGATGCTGTTAACGTTGGTGATCAATTTCAAATTGGATCTGCAAAGCTCGTGGCAACACAACCTCGAATGCCATGTTATAAACTTGGTATCAGGTTTGGACGTATGGATGTAATTAGAAGGTTTCTGGCAAGTGGTCGACCTGGAATTTACTTTAAGGTATTAAAAGAAGGACAAGTTCAAGTTGGTGACAAGATAGAGATTATCAGTAAAGATAAAAATAATGTTACTGTGAAAGATATTGTTCGCCTTTACGCAACTAGAGATCATGCAATAGACAACGTTGAAACTATGAGGCGCGCAATAAAAATAAGTGCTTTGCCAGAAGGGTGGAGATATGAATTCCAACAAAATATTGAGCAAGTGGAACGCAAGTCACAGAATTCATATTATCAATATTGAATTTCTCTTCTATCAAATAATAATATACTACGAGAGTTAAACATTCAAATCCACATCATTGGCATTTACTATAATCCATGAAACTATTATGAAGTCCTTAAATGGTCAAGCTTGTTTATTAGTAGTCCCATACTTGCTTGTTTATTTAGTGTCTATTTTGTGTATATTTTACGTTATTTACTATTATGCACTTCTCATAAGTTCAGTTTTTCTTATCAAAGTCGATGCGCTCTGTAACGGCATATCATCACCAAACCCAAAGCAAAGATATATTGTTGGATCTACCAAAGAAAAAATGGCAATTAATTAGCGTTATAATATACAAATATGTGCGTGACACGAATGTACCTAGTAAGATCCTACGCCGTTCATCCTTCTTCTTTTGTTATTATGATACCTTTTGCATCATTTCGTCCCATAGTGCTGTATATTGGAAAGTGTGTAGTGTCCCAACAACACTATATTCTAGACATTGCTTTATAGACAAAGCCCATTTTTATGATTATGATTTAGCATAAGTCGGTCGGTCAACTTCACTGTATTCCCCTTGCTTTTAGGTATGCATGAGCTATATTTATCATGGTCTGATTATTTCCGAGCTCATGCTTTACTATCATATCTGTAATGGGACCATCCCAAGTAAAGCTTAGTGTTCCATTCGTAGCCATTGAATATGGAACAATCAATTCTTCCACGCAAACCAATACATTGTGTTGTGCAGTTAAAATATTCTGTTCTTCAGCGGAAAGAATATTGTGCAATTTTGCTATATTGCTAAGCCTATCGTGATTTTGAATCGCCCTGTCAATATTATTGATGTTTAGTGCCAATATTGAAGTGGGCCTCGCATAAACGAATTGTCCAAATGGAAGTAAAATTAAAGATAAAGATAGAATCGCTAATATAGTCATGAATTCTCTAGTAGAACATCTAAATAACTTGCGCATTTTTACTGGAATTACAACCTTAATCATATACTAGACCTTGCAGTGATGGTTTATCATACCCCGTTTGTCATCTCTTAGTTTGTAGTTTTTGCAAGCCTAAACACCAAATGAAGTTTCAACATTACCTTACATACAAGTATGTTTTGATTGGTTCGATCTGTTTCCTATTCCTGGAGTACTTTATGAATAAATGAGATCGCAATTGATCCTTCGCCACTCGCAGTGGGCGAAGAAACAAAGTAGCGGAACTTGACAGCCAGGGCCATAGTCAGCCAGAGATGGTATCTATATTGCAAGTAAGTATTGGTACAGTAAATAGAGATTTATCAAGTCCATTCTGCTCAAGAAATCAACAAGCCTCCAGAAGGTCCGCGAGAAGTCCTAGATAGAACTAGAGACATCATAAACTGGAGTAAAACAAGACAATCTATCGTAATATCCAAGATTATATCAATTAGAAATACGTTTATTGATGAGCTCTATGGTTTAATTGAAAAGAATGCAGATCATCTTAAAGTAGAGGGAACATCTTAACTTAATTAGTCAAAAGTATAGAAGATTATCCGAACATGGAGCAACAGTAGACAAAATAGTAAGCATAATAAGCGATAACAAGAGTTCACAAGTATATAACTGTACAAACGTACTGACAGCAGTAAAAGACTCAATTAAAGAAGGGGAATTAAAGACTAATGAGATTCTCAAGAATGGTTTTTAGCCCTTAGTAGTACTAGTTATATTTCCTCTGTTATCATTTCTTGATTGGATATTCAATACATTACTAAAAGACTTCCATTGCCTTTACCTGTGAATTCAACAGCCAAAGATCTAGCAGGATCATTGAAGCACCAGAGATAAATGACAAGAAGAATATGTCTAAACTGACAATGACCACCTATTGCAGTTTCGCTAAAGCCTTTTAGTCCCTTAGTATAGACAACAATCCAGATTATAGACATCAGAAAAGCAGATGCCATAACCTCAATTCCAAAAATTACAGGATTTTTTAGATTAATGTTCGGCATTCACTAGTTACTACTATATCATCTACGTGCCTACAATCATTCTTATAATAACAAGACATAAAGCTCGCTATACCTGCAGATGCTGGAATTGTTATTATCCATGCATAAATAATACGCCTACCAATCCCCCATCTAACAGCAGATAACCTCTTTGTTGACCCCGCACCCATTATTGCACCAGATATAGAATGGGTAGTGCTTACAGGTATACCTAACCAGGCCATAGCAGTTAATACTACTCCACCTCCAGTCTCCGCACAAAAACCTTGATAAGGTCTTAAGCTAGTTAGTTTAAATGCCATTGTCTTTACTATTCTCCATCCTCCAAAGAAAGTGCCAAGTGCAATAGCTGTAGCGGCAACGAGTATAACTGGAATAGGAACGACAAAAGATTTAGAGTCCAAAAAACCTCCTGTTATCAGTAGAGCAGTAATCACTCCCATAGTCTTCTGACCGTCGTTTGAACCATGGGTAAGTGAATAAAATATGGATGAAAATACCTGCAGTCTGCCAAAGACTCTATTTACTCTCAATGCACGGGTATTTCGCAGAAAATATATCAACAAGACTGAAAATCCAGAAGCTGCAATAAAACCTAGTATAGGAGATGCAACCATAAATATTAGAACCTTTTCTACACCAGCCATCACTATTGCTTTTATACCACCTGCTATAAGCGCAGATCCGACCAGACCGCCAATCAAAGCATGGCTACTTGATGAAGGAAGTCCAAAATACCAAGTAATCAAATCCCACACAATAGCTCCAATCAATCCTGCAAGAATAATGTAGACAGTAGAGAATTCTGGTTGAATTATACCCTTGCCAACGGTTGCTGCTACCGATGTACCAAAAATAAACGGGCCAGCGAAATTTCCTAACGCCGCAATACCAACAGCAGGGAGTGGCCTTAAAACCCTTGTTCCTACAATAGTTGCAATGGAGTTAGCTGAATCATGAAAACCATTAACAAAGTCAAAAAATAAAGCGACTGTTATTGTTCCATATACAATAAATGCTAATTCCGTTGTCAACTGGATTACCTGCATTTAGAGTCATATTTTAAGACTTATCAATTTTGACACTTCTGCTCTTGTCTGCAAGATAATCTATAACGCTAACAGAGAGAATTGCTAAAGTGTGTGATTATCAAAACAAACGCCTTATGCTTTATCTTCGATGTCTGGATCGCCTTACTAAATTTTCTTTTAAACCAAACTCCCCCGCTCAATGGGATAATTAGTAAATTATATTTTAACATCAAGGCTTAATTAAATCTCACATTATAAATATGACTACATAGGTAAAGCTGTCTACAGGGTAGAACTGTCACTAAAACCCACTGTCTCTCTGCCTGAGTTATCAGACTTAGTAAGATTGCAAATCCTAACAGCGTGCTAGAAAAGAAGTTAGATCAACTAAATGAAAAGCATGATTCAATTCTTCCTACCCATTATACCTATCTTGCTAATTCTACCGCAATAGCCGTGCTGTTACGGCAAGAATGTGACGATAACAGAAAAAAGGATGGAATGAGACTGACAACATAGCGTTGCAAGTATAACTAGGGAGTAAAGATCATATTACTTGACTGCAACATTATACGAATGCACTTAAACAAACGCTGTATTTCTGAACGTGGTACATTCATTGAATTGTGCGCGCGCCATATTAACACCTGTATTAGAATTATCGTTTTCGAGATTGTAATGATGTCGAGACACATAAGGCAATATGTGAATGTTGCCTTACTGCGTTTAGACTTACTTTGCGGTGCATCGCATACATTGGGTTCTTTCTTAAGGCAATGGTTCGTAGTCCATTTATAGTTTCTGGGTTTAGGTTAATCAAAACATTTCTGTGTGTTAAAGGCCTTTGCTTCTTGAATTAGAGTAATTTTTAATTGAGAGTGCTTTGTGCCAGATGCTTTTTGGGTGTTTTCAACTATTATATTGTAATTTCCCATTTGGACTATCAACATAACAATCATATTTTAAACTTATCACGTAGGGTAATTTTATAATATTAATCTTCTGAGACAGGCTCTATTGCTATTATTACTTACATAATCTTTACAATTGTCATGCTGACCATACCTAATGACTAATTGCGCTCAATCACAAACAGCCCTACCATTTATTATTATTATGAAAATCGTGTGCCTCTGCTACCGCTGCTGATCTGTAACAACGTTTGACAAGCCCCTTGAGCTGCGTCTGATACAAATGACCATTAGCTCTTGGCTAATGAGATATTAGAGTAAGAGCAAATTTTTAATATGATGCTGATTGATTAGTCAAATGGCCTATGTCTATTTGGTTGTTTGTCGACAATGATTCCAGACATGATTTAAACATGGCATAAGATGAGTTGCCTTGTACACATCTTTCTAATTGGTAAATCCCTGAGGATGGTACTGTAACGTTAGTATTATTGATACTATTTGTTAAGGTCTGAAATAGCATATTTGAAAATGATATAAGATCTAATACCTTAATTAAAAAGGGCTTATAGATTGATATTTAAAATCTGCAGAGGTAGCAGTGAAAACATGCAGTATCATCCATCATTATAATAGATTCTCAAGAAGAATTGAAACAGAAAAATGTGTGTAAAAAAAAATAGGAGTTCTTTTATCTTTTTATCCTCTGTTATCCTATTTCCTACGTTATCTACGCTATCTTGTCATATTTTCTTGCTAATTCTACCCACAGTTAATGCATTTATGCGTGAATGTAGAATTGGTGCAATACAGCTACTGACTGACCTATCCGCAAATGCTACGAAGACCTTATAGCCAACTAAGACCATAGAATATATATGATGGGTTTCTTACAGCGTGAGAAAAACCATTGCAAACTATGTAACGAAAGGTTTGATAAGCAAGAAGAATTGGTTCAACACGCAAAAAAGGTGCATCGTCAACCTATTACGAAATGCCGCAATTGTGGAATGGAATTCTTACATGAAGAAGATAGGCTACATCATGTAAAACAAGAAAAGGAAAGAAAGACAGATGTACGTAGACATAGATAGAAAATCATGACATTATATTTAGTAAACCTGTAGAAAGCATATAGTAAATAATGATTAGAGAAACCTTTTTAATTGTTTTATGGCCTGCATAAATTAGAATGTTTTAAGCACTGATATCTGTTCAAATCAATGTGGAAGATATTGTTCTCAGCGAGCGCCATTTAATCTTATTAAAATTATATGTTTACGTTCAATGATTGATATTGTTATGTATCGACATAAACTACTTAAAAAATGCATGCAGAGGAATCGCTAGACAACACATAAGGAACTAGAACAAAATGTATATTTAATTTAAATTGTATTTTTATAGCGACTATGTGCTCAGCCAACGAGACAGTAAATAGGTCGCTATTAGTTTGAATGATAAAGATACCCAAGTTATAACATAAAGTTATAATAGGTTATAGAAAGTATTACCAGCCAATAGCAGTATAACTAATGAACAGAGTCAACTTACCGTAGGATAAAAGTCCTTTCTTTTCTCTCTTAAGACTTTATTTAAAATACTATTATTTATTAAAAAATTTATCTCGCAAGTGCGCTGACATGAGCTTGTTACAATTTACTTTATAAGATCATTTTGAAGGCTTTAGTTAGAATAAGGGTGTCTTTATTTCCTTATAACTTGTTCCAACATACCACGCAATTTTATTATCAACAAGATCAATGATATCTGTAATACACTTAGGCATGTTTGCTTGCGACCTTTCTCAACAGGAGACTAAAGCAATAACCGAGGCAGTTATGATCTGAATAGAGCTTCAAAATGTATATCTACTTATTGGGCCATAAAAACATTAATGAATTGAAATATATTCTCTTTCAGCGGTATGGCTATTGGCAGCGGCATTATTTTTTGCTTCAGGTCATATGATTGGAAATTCAAGAAGCTTCTATTACTAGAGGAAGAAGCATATAGATAAGTACGTATCAATGGCTATCAAATGATAATTCAATTGATCTTCTTTAAACCTAAAGTCACTATGCAATAACGATCACGGACATTATAACAGCAGAATTTCTCCAGCTGTACACACACTTGAGGCACTCTCTTGAGTCAATAGCGAAAAGTGGATATAAAATGCTGGATTTATCCATAGAAAGACAAATATACATACATGGCGATAAAAAATAACACAAACCATGAATAATGATTTTACTGCTGTTTGCCATATTGAAAGTGCAATGGACAAATACATCCGAAATATTCCTGCAATGAATAAAGCAACAGCATATGAATATCACTTCAGATTAACGAATTTCGAAAATTTCAGATTGGAAAAATACAACATTAAGTGCAAAGATGGTGTTAAAGATGTTTAATGATGTCTTAAGTAATTATATTCATTATCTACAGAGTAATAGCAATGTTTCAGCAAATGTCCCACGCTCAACGGCGGAAACATCATTACTCGTCACTCAACATCTGTGAAGAGACGAATCATTTGCTTATTGCGAAATAGATGCGGAACTGAACAACTAGGACTCCAGCCCCGAAAATAGACTACTAGCGCCCGGGGATGGTTGACGAGCCGAAAGGCTCAAGAAAGAATATCGAGAGTTGAAGGAGAACGCGTTGACGGACGCAAGCAAGGGTGTCATCGCCGACCGCATCGCGAAGGGAGTGCCTATCATCACAAAGGGCACGTTATCTGCGTGGGTAGCCTTCAAAGAGAAGGACTATATGGGCATGTCCGCAGCGCTGATGGACACCTGCTCTGGTCTTGCCATCCTAAGCCTGTCCCACCCTTTCAGAATATTATGACAATGCCCAGCAATATCATGCATCGCATAAAACTGTCGGTTTAGCGGGCCCCATCTCTCCATCAGGATTCCAACGTCCTAATGGCGGGGAAGGTAATCTTGGAGCCCTCCCATGCAAAGAACATCCTCCTTCTCTTAACAATGACCCTCCTGGAGCTTTATCTGGCTTACAACAACAAAACCCTGTTGATACAACTGATATAGTACATCCAAACAATTATCCTACTGTTGTACATCCTTATGGAGATGATACAAAGAACTAAAAACCGTGTTCAATGTCATGTAACAGATCATAGTTTATTTGTCTGTAACAATGTGTTATTGTGTTTTTATAGATAAGACAATTCTTATTAGTAAAGAATAATGAATAATATTGCAAGAGTTGGACTTATTGTGATTCGCGAGATGAAAATCAAGTGGAAAAGAGGTTAACATCATTAAGACCGTTTGCTGAACACAAAGGCAAAACAAAATTCTGTGCTCACTGCGGTAATGTAGCTACTCAAGAAGCCTTGTTTAAGGTAGATGAGGGTATCACTCTTATAGAAAGATACTGTGACACATGCGCAAAGAAGGTAAAGTAATGGAAGCCTGTTCGTAGGGACTTGCTTATCTAATTGCTATTGTTAATGTGTGCTAGGCCTACCGCTGTCCGAAAAACAGAAGACACTTTCAGAATTTTTAGGTTAGTTTATACGTACTAACATCGAGTACATCAGTATATAGAAATAAATACATATACAATTTTTAAGCTATATATTTAATGAACAACCACAAAATAATCTTGCCTGCCGCTGTTGTTATGACTATGTTTGTTGTATGGTCACTATTATTACTACTACCTAGCTTGGTGGTCCCAAGTTCTACTATTATCCAGAAGGCAAAGGCAGAAAATACTACTACTAATGCAACAATACCAACCAATGCAAATATCACATTAGGAAGTCCAATTTTCACAGAGGTAGTGGGATGATAAAGGTGTAAACTTTACAGATACAGGAACGGCGTTGATAGTTTTGAGGCCTGATGGATATTCAGATATTCTAGGAAAGGCTGTTATAGCTACCATTGATGGCAGTGAAAAAGGATCTTACACTTTGGTACTCGATAGGACATGCTTATGCCAATGGGACAATAAAAGATAACGGTGCTGCATTTTTCCATACAAACTCCACTGGCAAACTTGCTATTGCTAACAACCTTGTAGTTGTATTCAGAGATCAGGTAGACAAAGCGGGAAATGGTTTGACTGTAGGCTGGGAATGGAAGTAAAAAATACAGCACATATCTAGGATCAACAATTCATTCAATCTAACGATCCTGATAGAGAGTAGCAACATCGGCGCATTATCCAAAATCATTACCTTGCATGTTGAAGAGACATATCCTGTGATTGAAAAACAACCTGCAAAAATACAGGACAAGTACAAGAAAGGAAGACAAGATAATCGAAAGGTGTTGATAGATAGCATCTGCTGGCCAGAATTAGCAGTAATAAAATAGTCAAGAATAAATTGAGTTAAACTTATGCCAAAACAATTGCAAGGATATGATGATAATAGGAGCGGGCTGTAACGAAATACAAGTTTATTTCGATGGCTTATGTCAGCCATACAATCCGGGCGGAATAGCTTGCTATGCCTTTCTAATATTAGCAAAAAAAGGACAAGAACAGGCAGCAGTATAGTGAGTATGGCCTTGCTGCAGAGCCTTTTGCAGATAACGCTAGTAACAACGTGGCAGAATATACAGGTATTATCAAGGCTTTAGACTGGTTGTTAGAATACAATTACAATGATCAAAAGATCATAATTAGAGGGGATTCACAACTTGTCATAAATCAAATAAAAGGCAAATACAAAGTTAGGGCTGTGAAGATAATTCCTCTATATCAGAAAGTAAAGTCCATTATATCAAAATTCAAAGATATCAAAATTGAATGGATACCACGGGATAAAAACAAAGAGGCTGATAAACTGTCTAACAAGGCATATCAAGAAATATTAGAAAGTGATCCTAAGCTACTACAAAAGATTAGCCAACATATGGCTACAGAGGAGCAGTTAGAGTTATTAAAAAGTCAAGGAATAACTCCTGAAAAGTATCTTAGCAAAATTGAAGCCAAGAGATTAGTCTCAAAAATATCGAAGCAACAGTAACATCGCGTTTCTCTCTCTGGTTACGCCTATCTATCGTTGGGCGGTGTTGGTGCACGTTTCTGAGGATTGTACCCACTTTTAGAAGTTAATTTCTCCTATCTTGCCATTACGATAATCTTCTAGCGCTTCGTAATAATCTTTTCTGCCTCGATCAGCTTGTGTAGAATTAGGGATTTCTCTCGATAGAATTAGAATAATCGTAAACAGAATCAGCATCACTACATATTTTTGATATATAATAGTAGGTTATAGCAAATATTATTACTATATGCTATGTGGCTAGTTCCTTTGTGTTATGTTGTTGTAAGAGTTGAACTTGAATCCAATGGAGGCTTGTACGTTATTACTGTTCTTCACAACATGAGTGAGAAATGGTCTCTATTTCTTAAGTATGTAATGGAAGAAGGTATACTATTAGATATGAATCCAAACTTATAGATAGTAGTTATTGAAACCAATTTTAGCATATTTCCAGGTACAAAAATACTAAAGGATTCATCACCAGCTTTAGCAAATATGCACATCAAAAAAGGAGAAGCTAGCGCATATTAGTACGCAAGCAGATTCGAGACTTGATTGTAACTTGAGATTTTCCTATTTACTGCACTCATTAAGAACTGAAATAGAAAATCAAGGTTCGTTAGATAAGGAAGCAACTTTATTTAATGATATACTAGTAGTGTTACGAGATATACGATCCGAAAGTAATAGGAGGATAAGATGGAAAACTTAGCTAGAAGTTATGCAGAGGCTGGTGTGGATACAAAAAAAGAAGATTCAGTAATGAAGAGAATCAAACCACTGTTTGAACAGACTTTCAAAAATAGAAAAGGACTGATCGGAGAAAGCCTACTGGAAGAAATAAAGCATTATGTTGCCCTTAAAGGCTTATCTTAAAGTTTAACCTATGATACATATACTGCATTGAGCATAAGAGAGCGGATCTCCTCAGTCTATAAAATCTCGGATCGATATTTTTGGGAATATACCATTATCGATTCCCAGCTAGAAAACAAGATATGTATTTTTTAGATTATTGTATTAGAGGATTCTCAATTGGATTTTGTATTATCCATCGATATGCATCCGTCAACTGATTCACCATTAACATAATGTTATCGCATGCTTTTTTATTATTCAGATAGTGTAAATTACTATATCCACAGACCCCAAGTGGGTATCTTGTTGTCTCATTCATTTTATACAAGCATGGATATAGATTCATTATACCGTTCAAGAACTTAAGGAAATTGCGGTCATACTCTTTAAACGTATTAGGTTTCTGTTCACACAGAAGCCTAACTGCTCGCGTTCCCCTTCCATAAATGTACCATTTTTCGCCAGTAAAGTTTGCAAAATCTTCAATATTTTTTACATAGTTCTTATCCAACTGTATATTCCTGAAATTATCCAATTTTTTTATATATTTCTCTACTTGTGTTACAAGTTGTTCATATCTCTGAATGTATCTGAGCTTCAGATGCATACTGGATATTTGCCTTCTGAGAATATTTCTTCTTCTCAACATTAGCTATATCTATGAGCAGATTTAAGCAGGCATCTTCAATTTCATGACTGATTTTTGTAACATCTAGATATACGGAGTCAGGATTGTTACCTTCTACCTTTGTTTTAACGAGTATATAATATGATTTTATGGTTTTTTCAAAAGCCTGACAAAATTGATATAGTGATTGGACATAGTATCCATGTCTATGAAAAACCTTTGCTGTCCTGATATTGTCCTCTGCAAATTCAAAGAACCTAAGGTGCAACTCGTTATTCATTTTGCACTTGTAGTATAATGACTCTAGTATGAGATAAAAAGCATTAGCAAAATAGAAATGTTCTGAAGATTTGAAGTAGTATTAATTGAAAGCGCTTAACACTGAACTCTTGCTGACGGCTAAATCTGACTTGAGTTCAGCACATCTTCTTCTAGTGAAAATCGTGCTCAAAATGAACAGTTAAGGCGATCAGGCGATACAGGCGATATTTGCTCAGAAGATATAATTGTCATTACCATAATCATTACCCAATTCCTTATTCTTTGGTGTATGATCGGCAATGTATTTTTTGTTTAATTTCTTGCTTTCGGGGTCTTTCCAATAAGCATAAGTCACGGATCTTAAAATTATTGTCATCCGAAGAAGAATAAATAAGCAATTAGTCAAACTAGTTTCTGTATTTTTTACCTCTCTTACGATTATAAACACGCTCAATTGCATATTTTATTTCCTCATCTGAGAATCCCTTTTTTCGCATATCATTCATTAACATGCTTTGAGCCCACATGCTTGCTATATCTTTAGTATTATTAATAGTAGGCTCACAATTATAATATCTATAACCTCTGACCCATGTAATAGCTATTTTCATTCGTTCTTGATTACTCAGTTTGTCGAAATCCTGATCATAATCAAAAGTATATGGATTTAATGATTTTTCAACTAACTTCATTTCTTCTGGAGTTAAATCTCCCATCTTTTTGTTTCCTATTTCCTTAGGGAGCTTCATTTTTTATTATCCTTCTTTTCCCTGTCTCCTTATTTCACATACACCTACAATATCTGTCTATTAGTAGAAGAATCATCATTCGATTCCTTATCCAGTGGCATATGGTCGCCAATGTATTTTTTCTTCAACTTCTTACTTTGAGGATCTTTCCAATAAGCATAGTAGTAAGGTCCATGCTTTAGTTCGCAGACCTCCTTTCCGCACTTAATGTACTCTTTTCTTATTGTTGCGTTTTCAGGTATTGATTTAGACCTATTAGCACAAGCAAGCTGTCTTGATTTTATTTTATTTATGAACTTTGATGATTTCTCAATTGCCTTGTTAGCATTTGCAAGTACTTTTTCTAAGGAATTATGCTTATGTCCAAAAAGAGTCCTATCCAAATCAAATAATGGCTTCCGACTGTTCTCTTTGTAGAATGACGCTAGCTCATTGAAATATGACGGAGAACGACCTTTACAAAAAATCTTATATAGTTCACCTTATCAACAAATGTTCTTAAAATGTCCTCTAGTGGAGATGATAATAACAATATTGTAGATAGGAATGATAGTAATAGTAATAACAATATAATAACAATCAAACGGTCTACTTTTACGAAAATACTTGCAGTCGGTGTTGCTGCATTGATGGTTGCCTCATTCTTTGGTGGATATACATGGCGTAGTACATTTTATCCTAATACTATTTCTCCTGTAGTACAAGCTGGAAGTGTTGGTCAGCAGCAGCAGCAGGAGGAGAGCCTACATTAGCAGGACAAGGAGGGATGCAACAACAACAAATACCACCAATAACCAAGGTAGCATCAGTAAATACAGACGGAGCTCCAACAAAAGGAAAAGCTGATGCACCTGTCACAATGGTAGAGTTTGCTGACTTTCAGTGTCCTTTCTGTAGCAGGTTTGCATCCGATACGCTACAACAGTTAGTAAAGACTTATGTAGATACTGGCAAGATAAAGTTCGTATACAAAGAGTTCCCGTTACCATTTCATTCAAACTCGCAGCCAGCAGCAATGGCAGCTGAATGTGCCAACGAACAGGCCAAGTTCTGGCCATACCATGACAAGCTATATGCAACTCAAACCACATGGGACAACCAGGACTCTAACACTGTGAAAAATACATTCAAGCAGTATGCTGCATCTTTGGGATTAAATGCTGCTTCTTTCAACTCCTGTTTGGACTCCAGCAAATATTCAGATAAAATCCAAAAGCAAAGTAGCGAAGGTTCCCAGTATGGTGTTAGTGGCACTCCTACCTTCTATGTAGGAAATCAAAAAGCTGGCTACATGCAAATTGTAGGGGCACAGCCAGTATCAAGCTTTGAACAGCTAATAAAGCAAGTACAAGCTGGAAGTGCTTGACATCTGACTACAAAAGACGGAAAAGATAAGATTACAATTAACAAACGCACTCTTGTTTTATCCCTTGTAATTGTTGTGTCTCTTTCTGTCTTTCTTATCACATCAGGTCCATTATCCTCTTTACTATTATCACCAGTAAAAATAAAACAAGTAGTAGCACAACAGCAACATACTAGCAGACCACAACAACCATCCAGTCAATCGCAGTCATCGTCTTCCTCTTCCTCACCGACGATAACATCAACATCACCTTCAGCATCACTCACTCACTTACCAACTAATGATGTCTCACCGACAACAACATCTAGTTCTCCATCAGCATCACCATCTCCTAGACCACTCCAGAGCGACCAATCTGCTACATCTGCGGCAGCTGCCGCAGCTGGCAAAAGAAAAACCAACTAAACCAACTAAACCACCAAAAGATGAAAAGTTCTGCCTAAAACATCCTTCTGATCCAAGCTGTGTTCTTCGTGGATGTGTTACTACATTCGAACCTACTGTCCAATATTACACTATTTCTGCTTCAAGTTTGGCTGATGCCTGGAATCAGGCCACGCATCACTTTCCAAACGCTCCAGGGAGGACAGGTCAAACTGAGTGGAATTTTATCGTTGATTTTAAACCGCCGGCAACTTGCATTTTAATCGTTAAAATAGTTACAACTCTTCCCGTTTGGCCAGGTGTCGAAAACCTTTGCAAAGAGGTACAAGATCCATGGAATATGGCTATAGAAGCATTGAGTCAAATACATGAGCCAGGTCATGTAAATATAATACATGATTATTTCGATAACTTTGAGGTAAATCTAGAAGGAAAAACTCCAACTAGAGCTTTGGAGATAGTAAATCAACAAAATGCTAAACTGACTGACGCTGAGACGGCATATGATGAATCAACATTAGATGGGCGGGCTCAAGGTGCATTCATTACCGATACAAGCATCACTTGTGAATGTACTCCTCCGCCATCTCCTAGAGGAGCAGTTAGCCCTACTGCAACAACTGCTAATGGAATAGAATGCAATGGTCAATGTGTCGACCCATCTAGTCCAGATACTTGTGGAACTTGTAGTGATGTTTGTGCACCTACACAAGTTTGTGCTCCTGATAGTTCAGCTCCAGGTGGATTTGCATGCAAGGATCAACAACAATGTCCTATACCCGGTCAACAACTCTGTCCTACAGGCTTAAATCCTGACGGGACCCCTCACCTTAGTTGCATAGACACCCTGAGAAATGCTAATAATTGTGGTGGCTGTGGTGTACAATGCCATGTTGGTGGTAGTAATGATTGCATAGACGGTTCATGTTGCGCACAAGTATCAAGGGATGGAACTCATTGCTGTCCTAGTGGTACTGTATGTTAGATAATAGCAATGTACTCTCAGTAAGAATTCGTTTAATGCAAATAACAGCTAGTGTAAAGTATTGACTTGTTATCCTTCGTTAGACAAGTTTCTAACGATGGTACTCTGCTGTCCTGCTACTACTTCATGTCCATAGGAAATGAAACCGTTGGAATCTTGTTACCCATGTCAAAAAGCCTGTGTAGACCATAGCACATTTACCACTGACCAAAATTGCTGCAGTTTTGGTAATAACTCTGGTGATGCTACCAAACATCCTTCAAATACTTAAAAATGGTCAACATATAGTCCTGACCTATGCATTGCAAATCTATTATAGATATGGAGTAAACCATGTGTATGTGTATTGTTATATGTTAATGTTGGCTGTAGTAGTATGTGTTGTCAAAGAATAACTTGACAATACGTAACACAGAAGATTCGTAAGATGCCTTCTTTATCCAACCTCAATGAGGTCTTTGGAATAGGCAGTCATAAATAGAAAGTTCTAAGCTAAATACATTACTAATTCATAATACAATCGTTACCAATTAACTGTAACTGTACATTGATTAACAACATACAGACATAAAGTATACTAATTTTTCAGTTTCGTCATCTTGATAATTACTGTAGTTAGCACCATGGTGTTGTTCAGAAGCATTTTCTATTTCTTCTAGCACTAATTCATCTGATTCTATAGATTTTTCAAACGATGCAACTTTTGCTAAGTGTTGTTACAGGAATAAAAGAAGGATCAATCCCATGTGCTTTGAATTTATCTAGTTTTCTAAAGTTGAAAAAACTAAAGCCAGTCTACTACCGCAGCAACTGCAACGAAGCCAATATTAAAAATTCCAAGTGGTGTGTGAAGTGTGGAATGATTTTGTAATTTTCAGGTTACCAAGAAGTACTACTTAAAGAACAAAGGCACAAATACAAGAAGAGAAGATTAACCTGATTGAAAAGAAGCAGCTTGAAGGACAAAGCAATCAATTAAAAGCTTTGATATCTGCACTGGGAAATATCAATGATCAGAGCCAAGTGGCACAAACATTATACAGCTCTGGTATTTTGAATGTCTCTTCGTAGTCATCAAAAAAGATGTAAGCAAGAAATGAATCATTATTGTAAGTAGCAGCTCCTAAATCAAGGCATCTTGTGATCGTGTGTCTGTGTTAGCCAGTTTCTAACTAGTAGAGCTACAATAGCTGCAATATTTTAGATTGTGTTTACTTCCATTGACCAGCTGCCTATTCTTTCTCACCAGGTACTGGCTTTTTATATACCAAAAGATGCTATAGCAGATTTTATTCTTTCAAACATATCTGCAATTCTTTTGGGTATAGTTATTAGCATCAACATATATGTATTAAATCCAGATTCAGGAACTGTAGTCTGTCATATTCCAGATACTAGCGATACCTGCGGCGGTGGGTTTGCAAGACAAAACTGTACTCTAGCAGGTCAAGACATAAATACTCCGTATGTGGCTGACCAAGAAGATATGCTACTATGTGGTGACGATGATGAAAACAAGCCCGTCATTACTCCTCCTCCTTTTATCCGTAATTGTTGGTTAAGATATCTGACCGATGAAAATGAACAAAACTTAGTTTGAGTCTGTGTGGATACAAATAATTTTAATTTTTTGATGATGCTAAGCAAACGAAATGTTTGTTATATGTTAAGGCTGATGATGCAGTTGTCATCGACTTTAAAAGACGATATCTTACAATACATAATAATCTAATTTACCTTAAAAAATAAAAATGTGGTCTTCTTTTAAGCGCCGCTAGCTTAAATGAGACTCATTGCCGTTTAGCAACAATTTTGTGTGTCAAAGTGTTGTTCCTGTTGGTACACTTCGTTAGCAAGTAGATATTCCTGCCATTGCCACTTTTGTAGTGGTATTAAGATACCAAATCTTCATCTATATTATCATTGCTGCATACCGGGTCAAATCCACTGCATATGTTGATGCGTTTTTCTTTCAGTTCCGGATCACTTGTAACTATGCTCTTGTCCTTTGCTCCTGCATATACTGATGGCATTGTTGCTGCCTATTGCTGCGAATGTTCCTATTGCAAGTGTAGCTGCTGCAAAGATGGCAGATACTGTTACTACGTTTCTTGTGTTGTTCTTCATCTTTCATATATATGATATCATCTATATATTTGACTTGAGGAAGTTAATACTTGTTTGTTATTGCTGATTTATTTAATGTAACGTATTACCGATTTAACTAGTATAATGTGATGCTGATTCATCTAGTATAATTATTGATACTAATAAAACACATAAGATTATACTTTATTTTTATATCATTAGTATATTATTATACAGTTATCTTTTTGTTACTGTACTAATATAGCATACTTTAAGATACTTTGAAAGGATTGGGAAATGATCATAAAAAAACAAATCAGTAGATGCGATGTTGAGATAAGTATTGGTAATAATTTTGTCGTATATTTACAATAGATTTTCATTAAATAATACTAAATTTTTTGGATAAGTCACAAGAAATTGCTATGACAGCTATCGATCTAAATAAGCTATGTTTTCTATTCAACAAAAGTATCTTACTTTTGGTGTGTCGTTTTACATCACATCAATGATGAGAACCATCGATTGTAATTTTTTTAAAAAATCCATAATACTATATTGTTGATAACTTAAGATGATAATTTCAGATGGCAGAAAATAACAGCGGTAAGAACAAAAACTACATAAACATAAAAAGATCAACTTTCAACAAAATAATTATCACAGCCGTAGTAGGTTTAATGGCTGCTTCATTTTTAGGAGGATATACCTTTGGAGGAGGAGGAAAGACTGTAACAGCTGTTCTTCAAGGGAATGCGGGAAATAATGCTTCTCTTACAACTGGCATTCAGCCCCATCAGCAGCAGCCTGGTCCTCCTGCTGCTCTGGTAAAGGTTTCTTCGTTATAACATCTACCCAGCGATGTATTAGGCCCTCTCTCCCTTGCTTTTTTGTATTTTTTACATAAATAAATAATTAACGACAGTGTCGGATGCCTTCTGCGTACGACTTCCCACCAGGGCTATGATCTTTGGCCATAATTCCAATAAACCTTAAGATGAGTGACTTTTCCAAGTGCAGCACATAGGAATATGTGTCTATATCTTTCTTAGCCACCACCACCACCAACTACTATATCAGTGGTATTGTATATCCTTGAATCTACCAGTACGACATTCAACAACAAGCAGCATAAACGCATATTGCATAAAAACATATTTTACTGGCACATATGTGTTGAAACTGAGTAAAATGGCTAATAGAACTTTTTCTGTATCATATTTGTCTCTGCCAATACTAATAATAATGCTTTTTGTGGTGGCTATTGCGAGCAGCAGCAACCATACTGATTATAATAAAGCATTTGCACTTACAAATACATCGTCAGCATCATCATCAATACCAAAAGCTAAACAAGATACTTTCTCTGCAATAGGAACAATAAGTTCTTTGGTTATTACAGTTCCTGAATCTGCTGCTGGATTTAACATTACCAATGCCTTTAAGGTTATTTTAGCCGGGGAGTGGAATTTGAGTGTCCATAAAGGAAACGTAACAAACTTTGCTAAACTTTCTTGCCTCACCTGTGGATGGTACAAAACCACATATTCATCAAATAACAAACTTCAAAAAAGTTAGTACAAGCCAGCAAATAATTCACCTAAAACCTGATAACACTCTATTAGTCAATGGAACTGTTGATATCAAAATAAATGGTGTAGTTGTGTGGCATAATGCATACGTATCAATATTGATTTCTAAAGGCAATACAATCGCTATTAGATTAAATGATAAAGATACACAAAATCATTTTGGACAACAACCTGTCTTGGGTATTGTTACTCGTTTGATTCTTTGACAGATTGCAGTGATCGATGTGACTGTATATAATGACAATAATAAAAGTCAATTATTGCCTTTGTTATCATGGTCCTTATTTACAATACGACGACAACAAGAACTTCCAGCTACTAAACTCTTGCTTATAGAATAATAAGACCATAACAATAGTGCAACTGATACATAATAAAATCTGCTATCGCATCTTTTGGTAGATAAAAAGCCAGTATCGGTGAGAAGAATAGCAGCTGGTCAATGGAAGTAAACACAATCCAAAATATTGCAGATATGACTGCAGCTATGCATATATAAATCCAACTTGAAAATACTTTCCTTGTAGCATCTAAAACAAGACTACTATGGGGTGCTTCTTCAGATTTCTATTCACTCTTGTCTCAACTGGGTTTAGATTAGGTGAACGTTTTGGTAGAAATATTACAGTCAACCAATCTTCTGATTGCTTTTTTATGAATCGTTCTGTCTTTTTGCTTAGATGAAATGAAGCATTATCTATTACTAGGATGAAGCGTTTTACTTTGTTTCTTATCACATAGGATTTTATGCTTTTAAGATGATTTACAAAATCCTTACTATTTCTGGATTTGGTTATTTTGAATTTAATTCTGTTTGATGGATAGAGTAGTGTTATGAATACGTTAATCTTTGAGTTTAAGCCTTTATGAAGTATCTTTTGCTGGTAGCCTTTCATCATGTAATTGTTTGTTAGATATGGCTGCAAATGTAGCCATGTCTCATCTTCGAATCCAAGTAGAATCCTTTTTTAAAAGTGCTGAAGATACCCTCTTGTAATTGTCTATGGTTTTCTTCTTTTCTTCATAATCTGACTCATGTTCTAAGGATAGTTTTGGTTTTTTGGAGACTATGCCAATGTCATGAACAATTCTCCATGTCTGCATTGGGCTAACATTCATCTTAAGAATTGAAGTAAGATATACTGCTAATAGTCTAATACTCCAAGTATTCTTCAGGTAACCAAAAGTAGTAGGAGACTTTGATATTATTTCTTTAATCATCACTTTGTTCTTAACAGATGATATCTTTGGCTTTCTACCAGCATTACTTCTTTTGCTTCTTATACCATCCAATTCATATTTTTTTGTATCTTTTTATCCAATTGTATGCGTTCCTGTAATTAACATCCAAATTCTTGGCTATGGTTCTATAGGGTATTCCTTCCAGCTTCTGTTTTATCGCATATATCCTTCTGTACTCTTCCTTGTCCTTTGTTTTATTCATGAAATCAAATAGTGCTTCTTTCTGAACCTTGGATAACACTAGATGTTCAGCTTTCACAGGTAGAATGGTAAAGTACTAAGCTAAAGCTGTTCTCATCTAAAATTATTAACATTCAGATAATTGTATGTTGATATAAAATGAGATACTTAACTTAGAAGAATAGACAGTATGCAAGTATCTTTTCAATATCATGATAGATTATTATCTCCTGTTACAATCTTTTTTATTTGCAAAGACATCTGGCAATTACTTATGTCCAGTTAGTATTGTGGAGAGGCTACATTCTCTCTCCCCAGTACAAGCTCATTACCACCGCCTTTAGAATTTTCTTTAACAACATTACTGCTTTTTTTTGTATGTCAACATTCTAGGCTACAAGGTTATGACATAAAAGTACAGGTATCCAATATAGTGAGCAGTATCCACGCTCAGAAACTACATCAAACCCATTAAACTCTTTTGTGAACAGATGGATATCGATATCCCTTGGAAGAAGGTTATGCGTGGAATGCCCAAAGGAAGAAGATATGTCAATGATCGCGCTCCAACAATTGATGAGATAAGTAGATTAACTCAATATCCCGACAGAAGAATCAAACCAATCTTATTAGCTATGGCTTCCTCAGGAATAAGGTTAAGAGTTATGTAAGCATCTGCATTGCTCCTATCTGTAAGATGTCATTTATCCTTCTCCCATGAATAGCATTGTAATTCTCAGTCCAATCTTGGACCGCTTGTCCAATATCTGATTGATTTCTGAACGTACTATTGTCAATGGCTTTTCTCTGTAGCCACATCCATCTTACTTCTATTAGATTGAGTCTAGGAGATTTTGTTGGTAAGAATACCAGTGTTATTCTCGGATGGTGTTTCGACAATGCTTCTTTAGTTTTCTTTGATTTGTGTATATGGATGCATTGTCCAGTACCAAGAATATTCTTTTTATATTCAAATCATAGAATGAATCAACTCTTTCAATGAAATCGATGAACTGATTGCTTTTCTTCGTTGTTGGTAGCAGTGTGTTAACATTCTATCGTTTGTATAATCGTAAATGCCAAAAACGTTCAACAAACCCTTTACCTTCTGATCATGTTCTATTTTAGCCTGAATAGAACACCATGAAGAACCACCATATGTTTTAGCTGCTATAGGTCCTTTTTCATCTTGAAACAGAAGGACATAATCTGGATATGTGTTGTTTTTCAGCTCTTCAATGCGCTTTTTTTAAATCATATTCAGGATCCTTGCTTTTACCCCCAAGAACACTCTTTGAACGTCTCCATTCTACACCATATTCTCTTAGGATATCTCTTACAGCAGTATGGCTTATCCCTCCATCTTCTTCTTTTACTATCTTCTTTTCCTTCACATATCCTGCAATAGACCTTAAAGACCAGGTTGAGAATTTCAAACCTATCTCCCTTGGATTGGTTGAAGATATACGCAAGATTTCATTCCTAGCCTTATCAGTTATCTTTATCATTCCAGAATAATCCATTTGGGTAAAAATACCTTTAACACCATAACCGTTGAATCTGTGTATCCACTTTCGTATAGTTTTATCATAGATATTAGTCATCTCTCTTATTTCAGGTACTGTATAGCCCTCCTCTCCAGCAAGAAGAACGATTTTAGCTCTGTACTTTATGTCAGGATTATTATTATCTAGAAGGTCGTACAGTTCTCTCTTCTCCTCCTCCGATATCCTTCTGATAGGAGTATACCTCACATAATTGACTAAATGATAGTCAGCTAAAGCTATATAGATAAGATGAATTTGTCAAAAAGGCAAGTAATAGTTTACTGTAATTGTCAACTGACTAATTTACAATGCTGTTAAGTGCCTGGGACTATCTACGGTGGAAGGATATTTCTCCTATTATAACCTATTGCTGCCAAAATTAGGGTGTCTGCTGAAGACGAGGAGGGAGAATATTTTTCTTTTATTACAAATGCGACGCTTCAAGAAGACCAGTTCCTATTTTAGTTGATTTACGGCCTCTTGAAGGATTAGCGAACTCCCATTGAAGATTTGCATATCAAAAATAACAGTATATCCCTCAAATAAGCATCTTTTCTCTTGCTGGAGATGATGCATTTATAATACCGACACACTTTAGATTGAAATTTAACGGTATAAGATATAGAGTTTCGTCGTTAACAAAATATATTTTTAATAGTTTAACCTCACCAAGAAACAATAAAGTGCAATCAAAGTCTGGGACTACTGTTTTACTATCTGATAGGATAGCATTTAAGTTATATGCGGCTGAACAGCATTTGAATAAACTTAAACTTATTGATTCTGAATATGGAGGCATTGTGGGAAAAGGAAAAATTTATGCTGAAATGGAAATTGATTGCTTCTTTGCACAGATAATTGGAGCAAAGGATTCTTTACTTTTTAAAATAAATGAAAAGTTTGAATTAACATTCCGTTTAATAAAATCGATCTAGACATTGTTTATCATGAATTAAAGAGTAAGAACAAAGGAGATTTGCTAGCTGATTTGAAAAGAATGGCGACACAAAAGGAAAGATGGTTTTGGTTATTAAATAGATCTCTTGTGTAATTAGAAGCTTAGAGCTATATTCCTCTTCACATAGGATATCTATCTGACAAGCTCTTTGATGTCCTATAGCAAATTATGTAAGAAACCTTTGATATTCAGGTCATTTACCGGAGTAACTGTATCTGAATTTGAATCCATTTGTAACGAAATTGAACATAACTACGAAGAGCACGAAAGAAGACGTCTTCTATCAAGGACGAGAATACGGGATATAGGTGCTGGTAGACCATTTAAGCTTAAAGTTAAAGAAAGATTCGTTATGCTTCTAGTATACTACAGATTATACATTACATATACATTATCAGGATTTCTGTTTGACCTTGATCAAAGCAATGTTTGTAGAGATATATCAATGATGGAACCACTTATCAAGGAGTGTATTCCATTGCCAAAGAAGATATACAAACGTACTAGGAGATTAAGAACTATAGATGAAGTAGAAGAGTACTTTCCTGGATTCAAGGCTTTCATAGACTCTACAGAACAAGAAATTCCAAGACCTAAGAACAAAAGAAGAAGGAAGAGTTACTATTCAGGTAGAAAGAAGAAACATACTGTCAAGACACAATTGATGGTAAACAGTGAAGGATTGATACTGCATAAGACAGGTCACAGAAGTGGAAGAAAACATGATTATGACATTTACAAACACAATCATTCTATAACTCCATCACAAGTTGAAAACATAGTTGATCTTGGTTATCTTGGCATTGAAAAGGACTTTCCCACTGTAAAGTCTGTACTTCGTATCAAAAAGAAAAAGGGTACATTGCTTTCATGTGATGAAAGAACTTACAACAAGAATCATTCTAGGCTAAGGATCATAGTAGAACATACCATATGTAAGATCAAAAAGTTTGGAATAATGGGTACTAAATTTAGAAACAGATTAAGGAAGTACAATAACGTATCTGATATAATATCCGGTCTCCTGAACTTCAGAGTTATACAGTCTGACAGCATTTCAATCTAAGAAGACGGCTAAAACAAGTAGGGTGTTAGACTATAGCTGCTAATTACGCAAGAGATCTAATGAGCTACGAAACCATTTTATACACAGATCAATGTTAAATAAGCAAGTCTCGGTCCAATTATTTGACGACGTCAATACAAATACTAGCAGTAGTAGCAAACCAGAAGTTTATTTTTTAGTTAATTCTAGAGATGAAAGAAAAGCACCTATGAACAAACCAATAATTTCGTATTTAGAAGAAAGCCTTCAAAACATGAAAGATATGATAGACAATATAAGAACTAAAGACCCATTATTGAAACTATGATTAAAGGATGATATTTCAAGATACTGCATGGGATGAATTCCCAGATGCCGGCGTTGGCGAACAGAATATCGATGCGGCCCTTCTGCTCCTTCACCGTGGCATACAACCGATCAAGATCTGCGAGATTTGAGACGTCACCCTGAACACCGGTGACGTTGTTGTTTTTGCCGATCTGCTTGACTGCCGCGTCGAGTTCGTTTTGGCGGCGACCGGTGATGAAAACATATGCGCCCTCCTCTGCGACGAACCGCTGTGCCGTGGCCTATGATGACTGCGATTTTTCCTTCAAGCTTTTTCATGATTTTTTACTCTTGATGGTAGGCTTTAAGTTTGTAAGAAATTAGCGGATACTTCCGCTCACGTTAGCTACGTTGAGCACCGTGGCGATGATGTGAGACTCGCCCGGACTAGCGAGAAAGACGATCCCATCAGAAATTTCATTAGCCTGATGAAGTTACATTTATTCACAAATGTTACTGTGGTAGATGATGCCAGAAAGTTTGTATCAGACAAGTCATCATCTATCAAACCCGAATTAGAAAAACATAAAGTTGATGATGCTGTTACTGTAGACAAGAAACATAGTAATGACATTCAAGGACCTGAAGTGGAAGATGTCAGGCATGTTTCAGAACGTTACATTGCAAAATCAGACCCTTACATTGTGATGGTCTCAACTCCAAATGCTCTTGACGGTTTATTTGAACATATGGAAAAAGAAGATGAAGAAACCTGCATATACAAAAGATTACTTTTGGATTATACTTATGGACTTTAAAATATACACTCAAGTAGAGAGAGTAAAACCCTCGCAATCATTTGAAAGAGAGTATAATTTAAAATATCTGGGGCTTATCGGAAATGTTTTCCAAACCAGAGATATCGAGGCAGCGATACAGAAACCCGTACTAATAACAATACTAGCAGTATATATCTATAAAGCGCTCTCCAGTTAATGATACAATGTTATAACATAAAAGTACGGATATATGCTATAAT
This sequence comes from uncultured Nitrososphaeraceae archaeon, assembly GCA_963825865.1. Classification (GTDB taxonomy): domain Archaea; phylum Thermoproteota; class Nitrososphaeria; order Nitrososphaerales; family Nitrososphaeraceae; genus CAWGVG01. The sequence goes on from CAWGVG010000013.1 coordinate 32,395, forward strand.
TTTTGTATAATTAGCTCTTCCTAGTTCATATTTTTCATTATTTAAGATCAATCTGGTGGAGAATTGAATCTTTTACTAAAAATCTTATATAGTTCACCTTATCAACAAATGTTCTTAAAATGTCCTCTAGTGGAGATGATAATAACAATATTGTAGATAGGAATGATAGTAATAGTAATAACAATATAATAACAATCAAACGGTCTACTTTTACGAAAATACTTGCAGTCGGTGTTGCTGCATTGATGGTTGCCTCATTCTTTGGTGGATATACATGGCGTAGTACATTTTATCCTAATACTATTTCTCCTGTAGTACAAGCTGGAAGTGTTGGTCAGCAGCAGCAGCAGCAGCAGGCAGCCTACATTAGCAGGACAAGGAGGGATGCAACAACAACAAGTACCACCAATAACCAAGGTAGCATCAGTAAATACAGACGGAGCTCCAACAAAAGGAAAAGCTGATGCACCTGTCACAATGGTAGAGTTTGCTGACTTTCAGTGTCCTTTCTGTAGCAGGTTTGCATCCGATACGCTACAACAGTTAGTAAAGACTTATGTAGATACTGGCAAGATAAAGTTCGTATACAAAGAGTTCCCGTTACCATTTCATTCAAACTCACAGCCAGCAGCAATGGCAGTCTGAATGTGCCAACGAACAGGCCAAGTTCTGGCCATACCATGACAAGCTATATGCAACTCAAACCACATGGGACAACCAGGACTCTAACACTGTGAAAAATACATTCAAGCAGTATGCTGCATCTTTGGGATTAAATGCTCCTTCTTTCAACTCCTGTTTGGACTCCAGCAAATATTCAGATAAAATCCAAAAGCAAAGTAGCGAAGGTTCCCAGTATGGTGTTAGTGGCACTCCTACCTTCTATGTAGGAAATCAAAAAGCTGGCTACATGCAAATTGTAGGGGCACAGCCAGTATCAAGCTTTGAACAGCTAATAAAGCAAGTACAAGCTGGAAGTGCTTGACATCTGACTACAAAAGACGGAAAAGATAAGATTACAATTAACAAACGCACTCTTGTTTTATCCCTTGTAATTGTTGTGTCTCTTTCTGTCTTTCTTATCACATCAGGTCCATTATCCTCTTTACTATTATCACCAGTAAAAATAAAACAAGTAGTAGCACAACAGCAACATACTAGCAGACCACAACAACCATCCAGTCAATCGCAGTCATCGTCTTCCTCTTCCTCACCGACGATAACATCAACATCACCTTCAGCATCACTCACTCACTTACCAACTAATGATGTCTCACCGACAACAACATCTAGTTCTCCATCAGCATCACCATCTCCTAGACCACTCCAGAGCGACCAATCTGCTACATCTGCGGCAGCCGCAGGACTGCAAAAGAAAAACCAACTAAACCAACTAAACCACCAAAAGATGAAAAGTTCTGCCTAAAACATCCTTCTGATCCAAGCTGTGTTCTTCGTGGATGTGTTACTACATTCGAACCTACTGTCCAATATTACACTATTTCTGCTTCAAGTTTGGCTGATGCCTGGAATCAGGCCACGCATCACTTTCCAAACGCTCCAGGGAGGACAGGTCAAACTGAGTGGAATTTTATCGTTGATTTTAAACCGCCGGCAACTTGCATTTTAATCGTTAAAATAGTTACAACTCTTCCCGTTTGGCCAGGTGTCGAAAACCTTTGCAAAGAGGTACAAGATCCATGGAATATGGCTATAGAAGCATTGAGTCAAATACATGAGCCAGGTCATGTAAATATAATACATGATTATTTCGATAACTTTGAGGTAAATCTAGAAGGAAAAACTCCAACTAGAGCTTTGGAGATAGTAAATCAACAAAATGCTAAACTGACTGACGCTGAGACGGCATATGATGAATCAACATTAGATGGGCGGGCTCAAGGTGCATTCATTACCGATACAAGCATCACTTGTGAATGTACTCCTCCGCCATCTCCTAGAGGAGCAGTTAGCCCTACTGCAACAACTGCTAATGGAATAGAATGCAATGGTCAATGTGTCGACCCATCTAGTCCAGATACTTGTGGCACATCATGCGATGACTTAAAACAATGTCCGCCACCATCTGATGGAACTGCAACTTGTACTAATGGCCAATGTGGTCAGACATGTCCTACAGGAACACATCTCGGAACTACATCATCAGGTCAAGCATGTCTTCCAGACTGTACAGGTGGTCAAGTAAATAATCCGCAGACAGGTACTTGCAAGTGTACATCAAATCAAACAGCTTGTGGTAATCCTGCTACCTGTCTAGACACAAACACTGACAATAACAATTGTGGTAGCTGTGGCAATGATTGCTCCGAAGCCCCTAATCCATCTGGCTCATCCTGTCAATCCGGCTCATGTCAATGTCCAGCTGGTCAAACAAGTTGTAATGATCAATGTGTAGATACTAATACAGATTTAAATAACTGTGGTAGCTGCGGTAATGTATGTGCTACTGGTGCTAGTTGTAGTTCTGGCTCATGCGTATGTCCTTCCGACAAACCAAATACGTGCAATAACCAATGTACAAATATACAAACTGATTCCAGTAATTGTGGTGCATGTAGGTACTGCAAGCGAGAATCATGCTTGTACTGGAGGCCAAACATGTCAATCCGGTACATGTCAATGTCCCTCCGGTCAAGTATTTCAAAATGGTCAATGTACCCCGTGTTCTTCAGATAAACCAGATGCTTGTAGTAATGTGTGCGTAAATATTCGTGATGAAGATAACACTAACTGTGGAGCTTGTGGTATTGTATGTAGCCCAGGCCAAATATGTACTAACGGTCAATGTCAAGTTCAATGTTCAAGTCCTAATCAAACTCCTATGTGTGGAGATCAATGTTGTGTCAAGGCCAATTGTAGTGATGAACAATGTACAAGCTGGTGGTGGGCTTGCAATAATGGAACAGGCACAACTAGATGCTTATATACTCAAGATTGCAGTACAAAAGTACAGTGCGGCTTCTAAACGCCTGCTATTGATACAGCCCGATTCCTGATTCTTCCAATCTTATCGTGGAAGAGAGTGAGAGGAGAGGAGCTTAAGATATCTTGAGTAAAGAGATATCAAAATGGAATATGCAGGTTGTTTATTAATGGCTTCACCAAAAGACAAGCTTTTAGCTTTGAAAAGTAATGATAGTGTAACTTGACATGGAAGGATCTTAAGCGATTCATCAACGATAACAACTACAATAATGAAGAGAAAGAAGAAGTAATCAGCAGAACGTTTTAGAATATTCAGAGATCTTCCATTCTGGATATCCAACATTGAAGAGCATAAGAAAGCCGATATTGACAGGATAATTGCCAATTTGGTCATTCTCATGTTCATTAGGAGTCTGTACAGGGTTACTTTCTTATAAAAGCGAATTAACATAATTAAGCGAAGTATAGACAGCAACAAAAATATGTAAATCTAACAAGGAGAAAATATCATACTTTTACCATGCTGTAATCATGACTGATCAAGATACACTAGAAGATCTGATAGTAATTAATACGAAAAAATAGTAACCGGCTGATTAAAGAAATCATCATCATTATGTATCAATAGACGACCGCTAGTACATATAAAGTTGGAGGCGCACACAATCCAAGCTGTCCAGCAGGCCATTCATTTACATATTGTCTTGGATACCATGCGGGATATGATTGGCAATGGGCACAGTTGAAAATCAGTAGTTGGTGGCAGCAGTCTAACTCTAGTAAATAAAGCTTAATTTCCACTCATTCTAGCATGTATCACATCAAAACCTCATACAAGATAGATTTCTATTATATTTTGAATACATGGTTGTCGTTTTTCTTCCCCTTTGTTGTGAAGCTGTATTTAGCACATATTTTCAATGAAATTTATATTTATGAAATTCTATCTTTCTAGAATCTATTTACTTCTGCATTCTATAGCTCTAAAGAGTCCTTGATTAATTCATACGGAGGCCTTGTCTGTCTTTGGATAAATATTACTACATTTAGTACAAGAAGCGTAAAGCCATCCAGAAGAATCTTTTGTTTGTAAGTTACCATGAAGTGTAGTTATCATGGCAACTAATGTAGAAATATCTTCTTTAGTTAGAACTTCTATGCCATATATTTTATCCTTGATACCCTCTTCTCTCATAGTCTGTTATTCCCCAATAATGAGCTTGGAAGAATTTGTCAAATAGAACACATTGGTTATTATCAATTCTAAAGAAATATACACTAAATTTGTTTGTGATTTTGACCTGCTCATAATCATCTTTTTTGATTAGCTTTTGATCAATCAAAAGTATATGAAATATTTTTCCGTTAAAAATAACAAGTTTTGGTTTAGGTCTGGTTAACTTTGTCTTAATATGATCTAAATTGATCTGCAATCTATTCTGTATATAATTTATCTGTTCTTTATTGCAGGGATTTGGAAATACAATACCCTCTGAATGATAGGGTACCAATTCTAAGTTTATGGTATGTAAATCAAAGAATTGCCATAAATTAACTGCCGTAGCCAAATGAAATAAATCTGAAATAGTATCAACTTTTTTTCCATATTCTGCTGGTTGTTTTATGTAAAGATAGTAATCTACTTTCATTTCTTCTTCCAAGACTTTCTTACTATTGGTAATAGTAGTAGTAAGGGAAAGATAGTCGTCTAAAGAAGACATTCCATCCTATCTGGCTTGTTCTACTGTTTAAAAGATTATTGGGTTTATTTGAACCGTTTCTATTTGTTTAGCCGGTACTGTTTCAGTTGGCTATCATTAATGCTTTTGCATGATGGTCCAGTAACTTTTGTTTTTGCTCTTCTGTAAATCTTTTATCAATGTCTTCTTTATGATAAATGCAAAATGCTTTTAATTTCATACCATCAATTTTTGATGGCAGGGATAATTCATATTCAACAAGCTTGTCTGCTGTTTTACTATGGTGGTAATGATAAAATGAACCTAAATCAGCAAATACAGAAACTCCATTCTTACCCGGTACTTTCAGCCTTTTTAACTAATTGTTTAACAAATTCCGTTAAATCAGTATTATTATAATTATTATCTGAACCAAAATATCCTTTTACAGAATCCATAATTATGAGAGAACCTTCCTTCTCGTGTTTTCCTACATCAATAATGTTGTTGCTTCTGGTGTTATTAGCATCAGCATCCTTTACTGCTACATTGTCAAAACCCCTCAGACAAAGTCTTTCTAACCTTATTGGAAGCCTCATAATACGGAAGGAGAAGAACAATTTCATTATTGTCTTCTAATTGGGTTTTGACATACCTTGAATAAGTATGTCTTAACATTTCTATATTCGGATAGACAAGAATGTAATGAGTGCCATATTCTGCTTTATTGAGATGCTCTAAAATCTCATTATTAGATCCAGTTGGCATTGTAGTGTGCCAATTCAAATCTTCTTTTGCATTTAATTAGGATATTTTTCCATTATTAGATTTTTTAACTTTCTTATAGAAAATGGCTTTTGAAGAAATGTATCTATTATCTTAATATCTGGTAAAACCTTTGAGAGCTCCATATCATTAATCTCAAAAGCACTCATTAGTATTATCTTAACTTCTGGTTTGATTTTTTTTACTTTTATTGCAAATTCATAACCGTTCAAGCCGGGCATTCTAATATCAGAAACAACTAGGCTGCAAATTCTGAAATTTACCTTGAAAGCAAACCTTAATATACAAACCTTCAAAGAATTTAGGGCATATAGGCCATTAAAGGATGTTATCAATGAGAATCTTACTTATTATACAAGTCGTCTCCTAAATTTTACAATTACAGGCTATAAAAATTATTATAAAGATGATAATGAATTTTCAAGAATAAATTATACCTATTCAGATGGAAAAAATACCTTTAACGTAACAGATCTTTGGACAAAAACGCCCGATACAATCTATCGCATTACCTACCAAGCAGATCCATCAAATTATTATACATATTGGCAAGCTATACAAAAAATGATTGATTCCTTTAAAAGCATAGATTCCGTACCATATGAAAATTTTGATTTAGGAATAAGGATCAAATATCCTTCTACATGGAACAAGACGGAAGATACAAAAGAATCTCATTCATTTTCTCCGCTACAGAGAGAGTTTATCAAGCTCTCGATATTTAAGTCTAAAATGAATAAGAATACTTTGCTTTCTGAAATAGTTAACCAAACAATTAATGATTATAGAATAGACAGCTCTAAATATCCTGATTTTCGTTTTATTGGATCTGATCATCTGATTGTAGATAATAATCCATCCTCTATGCTTAACTATTCATATCGTGATCCCTACGATATGAATAGCATAATAAACAATACAGAAAGTATAATACTACAAAATGGCAAAATATATCATATTCTATATTCTGCACCAGAAATAGATTATTCAAAATATTTGGCTACTATAAATAAGATAATTGAGACAATGAAGATATTTGATATAGTGAGATATGAAAAGGTATTTGATAAGAATTCAGGAGTGATATTAAAATATCCTGATGAAGATACTTGGAAACTGAACGAAACCTCCAACAAAAAAGAGTAAACTTCATGGAAGAAAATCCTTCCTCTCGCGCTGATGTCCGCCAGTTAACATTGTCTGTTATTCCCTATAAAAAAGATCTGGAAACATTAGGTCAAGAATTAAAAAATACTGTCTCTAGACAAAATAAATCCGATTTCAGATATAATACTAGTAAAACTTCAATTAATTCTACCCTTGGTAATTCTATCGATGCCACGAGGACGGTATTTAGCTACGTTGATCATGCTCTTAACAGTGGCATAAAAGGACTTCAGATTTCTGCAGTAGCGAACAATAATACTGCCTATATAATCAACTTTACTGCTGCCTCCGATAGTTACAATGATTATTTACCGACAATAGAAGAAATAATTAATTCAATTAAGATAGTCGACTATATTCCACATGATAGTTATAAGCGCAGCCCTTCAAGCGCCCTTGGAGTAAGTCTGGAGTATCCACAGAGTTGGAAAAACAGTAGCGGAAATGTAGGGTTCACTATTTACTCAAATAACAGTGGAAGACTAGGGATTTCTAACTCTTCTACTGATTTTCTTGTTACAATCAGTGCTTCTGCTGCTGGTAATGATCCTATGGAAACAACCGTTGGGTCGACTATTAATACTCTTAAAGGTAACCTGACAGATTATCAACTCATTGAACTAGCCAAAGTTTCAATTGCAGGTCATCCTGCTTATCAAGAAACGTCCACTTATAGACCAGTTCCATCCTCTGATGAGAAATTTAAGATCATTGCCCTTTATACGACTAACGGCAAGAACTTTTTTACCATTACTTTTACTACAGAACTAGATAAATTGAGTTATTTGCCTACTATCCAAAACATGACTAAATCAATCAACTTCATGGAAAAAGAAAGTATAAATATTAAAGAAAATCGATCAGGACTGACGATGGCTGGGCCTCCAGTTGATCTTTCTATTAATCCAGTCACAAACAAATTGTATGTTGCTGTTCCTAGCGCAGGTCAACTCTATGTGATAAATGGATCTAGTGACAAGATACTAAATAACATTACCTTAGGAGGATATCCTAATGCTGTATCTATAGACTCTATTACCAATACAGTATATGTAACGAGTCCTGAGAATGACGTACTCTATGTTATAGATGGTTTTACTGATAAGGTAGTGGACCAAGTACAATTAGGACGGTTGATCGCTAATATGGCTATTGATACAGATGAATTTGGTGGCTTTGCGTCTATTGTGTTTGTAGCTAATACTGGCAGTAACAAGATTTCCGTAATAGATGGTGCTACAAATAGACCAGTTGAAAATATCACGACTCCTACGCCCTATGAAATCGGTATAAATCCTGTTTCTAACAGGTTATACGTTACAGATCAGACCAAGACGGTATCTGTTATTGATTATTATACAAGTGTCAATCACACTATGAACGCAAAGTTAGTAAAAACGATAGAAGTCGGACTTTTTCCAACAGGTGTAGTAACGGATCCTACTACGAACAGAATATATGTAGCCAATAGTGGGGAGAAGAAAATATCTGTCATCGATGGAAATACAAACAGTGTAGTTAGGAATGTTACAATTGGACCCTTCCCGTCCTCATTAGCCTATAATCCTACCAATTCTATGATATACGTAGCTACATCGGGCAATAATACCATTTCATTAATAAAGCTGGATGAGCAAAAGTTATCAGAACAAAGACTCCCAGATATTGTTTTAGATAGTGTCCCTTATGATGTAGCCATAAATCCCAAGACAAACTTGTTATATTCAGCGAATTTTGGATCCAATAGTACTTCAGTAATAAATGGCAAAACAAATAATGTAACTTCTGTATTGACATTCAACATTTTTCCCCCTGATTCAGGCCAAATTGAGTGTAATAAAAAGAAGCTGCCTACAAATACTTCTTTAAGGATTGACAATTACAGTCAATGCCAAGCTATTGCTAATCAGGGATTTAATTTTAATTATTGGTCAAAGAATTCACCATCGAATTCAAACATTGATATTCTCTCGGCATTTAGAAATCTGTTTTTCGGTTCATCGAATCCCAACAACTCGACCTTTAGGGTCAATCAATCTAGTATATATACAGCCAATTTTGTGTCTTTACCTTTGATCATACAGGAGGCAAGTTCTTTCATTAGTATTATAGGGCTTTTTACAGTTATATTATTAGCTTCTGTAAAACCAATAGTAAATAGAAAAGGGAAGACCAGTACACGAATTTCAAAAGCTCAGGTTCTTTCAAGAGGTGAAGAAACTGAAGAAAAAACGGAAGAAAAAGAATCCGTAGAAAAAGGAGAAATTATTACAATTGATGCTACGGTAATTATAGGAGTCTTAATTTTTCTTACCTTTTCTGAAGGATTTGACCCCAGCGAAAAAACTCAAATACACATCATTACTACAAGTATAGTATTTCCATTTGCAATTTCTGCAATAATAGGCAGCATTGGGATCTAGGAAATTCTCAATAAACCTTATGATAGCAGGATTTGTAAATCTAATGATATCCGTCATTCTAATAGCAATTATGTCTCTCTCTTAGTAGGACATTTATTAATGTGAGTGAAAGTTGTGCTCAAAGAGCACCAATATAAGCAAGTGCTAAGAAGAAGAAGATTTATCAAAAGAAGCAGTTGTAGGAAGAAACTCGAAAAGATACGGGTAAAACAGTATCTGAAATGGCATGTCACAGCTATACTTGATCATCTCAAAATGCTCAGTGCACGACTTGACAGTAGGAAAACACACGATTCTCCAGTACTTCGAACAATGTTCAATAGGTTGATTAGAAATAGACTGCAAGCAAACAGGTCCAATTATATATGTAAACAAGAATATAATCAAGCATTTCCTTCACACACACGCTTCTTTGGAAAAATTGGAAAACAATTGGAAGACCTTACCTATGTTGAAGTATTAACTATGGGTTGTGAGAATTCTAAATTAAAGTTAACTCCTCAAACTCCTGAAATCGATGATGCTATAAAATCGGTAGGTGAAATTTCTGTTTTAGCAAGGACAAAGATTGAACTTGATGGGGATATAGCAGTACTTCTTCCATTACAAAATAATGAAGTTAAAATCAACAACGAGATCATGGATATTCATAGAGAAAACGTAAAGGTTGCAATAGATAATTGGAACAATTTTATGAAAACCACATTAGAGGCAGCAAAAACTATTGCAGACATAGCAGGCCTTAAGGATGTAAGCAAGGCTTTTGATAGTTTTGTATTTAAAGAAACTGCTGCTGCTCCAGAAGAGTGATATTTTAGATATTGCCTTTATCTCCTAAAGTTTTTTTGTCCTCAAAATTAGTAACAACAACATTACAAGCTGAAAAATTCATTGAAACTAGTGACCTGAGTACTATCAATGTAGATAGTGGATCAGGATTGCTAATGAAGGTAGTTATGAAAAGAAATAGAAAAAGAGATTATTTGGCGCATATGAATTTTTTTATTGACAATGTTAATACTGATATTTCAGACATGCCTTATTATGATAGTGATAATGACGTTCTCTCTTCTTTAGTTGAGAAATATAGAACATGTATTGAAAGGTTAGTTGTTGACAGTCAGAAAAATAGATACACTAGTAGAAGCAAATGGAATGACACCATCATTAGAAAGGTATCTATAAAACACATAAAACGATTCATAATAGATAGACTAGATATACTTGAAGATTTGCAATCGATCAATGTATGTACCTCTAAATTCCAAAGATGAAATTATTGCAATAACCAAAATAGAACTTGATGCAGATGTGATGACAATAATACCATCACGATCAAAACTTGACAATAAGTTAGGAAGGATCGTTCTTCTCCTACATAGTTATAATGTCACTTATGCAAACCAATTGTTTAATCATCAAATAAAAACACTACAATATAATCTTACGACTTTACGTAATTTAGTAAAAGTATTATCAATGCCTGTTGCCCTAATATTATATCAATTACATCCACCATCTACAATATCTGTCTTTTCAATTCTGCTCTCCAGTTTTGGCATTCACTTTGCAATGCCTGCTCTAATTGTATTTTTACAACCATTTATTACTCCTGTAATTCTATCGGCTATTTTGCATAGATATCGTACACATATTTTCTTTAAGCTTATGCCTAAAATCATTGTTACTCTGATGAAAAGATATCTTTATGTTGATAAAGGTAAATGAATTTTGTATGTTTATACACATCCCTTTGCCTTGATCGATGTAATATTATAATCGTTACATTATACGAACGTTTTGGTCATTACTGATCGTACTATAATACATGACTATATATTAATATAGACTATGGCAGGTACTGAGCCAAACTCCTGGCTTGAATCTATTCCGTATACTCAAGTAATCTGTTCTGTAAACATATCTATACATCAGCGTAAAAAATCTGGATGTAAACTAGTGACATATTCGACCGGCACCGTACCAATTCGTAGATACAGGATAAACCATCCGGTCTAAAAAAAGGACATGATGGCTTGTTGTTAACTCATTATTATGCCACTACTGCTGTTAGCATATTCTGAATAGTGTTATCATTGATTAGTAACCATAACAATCCTAAGAAGCGTATGTAGGTATTTAACAGAGATAATTTATGCACTTACTTTAACAATGCAAAAGACCGTTGACTATATGTGTAACTCTTTTCGTATAGTACGTAGGAAAATTCTGCCGATCAAATTAGGTAAAAATCTCATCAAAATATAAGGTACACCTATAAGATCTAAGATAAGGAGAATTAGTATATACCATGAGTATTAATATGGTGAATTGCGTTAATATAAGTATCTGATAGTGCGTACAAGCTCTTTGAGTACCAGATTGATATGACAAATATCCTCGCTATATTTATTAAATTGATAATTGAAGAGAAAAGACTGTAGAGGCGGAATCTAAATAAATTATTAGCAAGATTTACGTTTAAGCTATGCAAGACCAAAAGATGATTTACTGTACCAATTTTTAAAAAATCAGGTCTTAATATTGTTAAAATATCTGCATCAAGCTCAATCCTAGTTCTGGCAAAAACAATCTCTCGATATCCATCTTCTGTATCTACATTTAATACATGCGCAGTCTGAAAAATACTTCTAGCTATTTTCCTTATATTTGTCATGCTTTTGATTATGCTATTTATTTGTTTAGAGATATCTTTTTTAGGTCTGTAATCGGTGCTCTTGCCTAGATTATTAACTAAATTACAATACTCATTTTTCAAAAGTAAAACCCATTTTTCATCAATTTTAGTTATATTAGTCCTATCGCCTTTATAATAGAAGTCTATGCGTGTAAGGTAAGTATTGTTAACGTCTACTTTCATATTGATGGTCATTTTAAGATCTCCTGCAGTATATACGCTTATGTACACACTTGTATAATCATCTGAAATATCTATAGTTGTCAAGCGATTCCATCAATTTGCTGTTATCATGAAATAGTTTAAACTTAGGTGCTATCTATGATCCTTTTATGGGAATAATATCCTTAGTTAACTGACTGATATTCGGAGATGTTCCCCTTGCAATACTTACCAATATATCAAGTGCCTTTAGCATATTCTGAACAAAACTATTCCAATTTGCAACTGCAACATCTACATTCTGCTTATGTATATTCAAAATGTCGTTATTTATGGTTAAACTACCGTCCGCAGATGTAGGCAGTAACATACCTATGTCACCATCCAACTCTATTCTAGTTCTAGCCAAGGCATGTACATTAGCTAAGCTTCTCAATGCTGCCACTATATCACGGGCATCATTATTAGGGTCAATCTCGCTCTTTGGATCTCCTGCAGCCGTAACTATTTCAATGTATGAAAGATCGTTAAGCTCCCTTTTCATAGTATCCGTAAATTTTTCCCAAATACTTTTTTCTGTTGTCTCTCCTGACATAATAGACGATAATGGTTATTCTTAAAAAGCATATTGGTAGCATAAGAAAGGGAAATACAGGATCAACATTTGAAACAGTTAGTGGTACAAAGATGTTATCAATTTATCGGCCAATTCAATTAGGTAATCGTATAGTAATATTATTACTATTAGGTAATCGCTTCTGGGGAGTAATTTTAATAAAACCAGCTATCTGATAAGTCAAAATAGGGATAAAAAAGATACAAGGCATTGTCTTTGGCTAAAGAGTGTTATTCTATGAAGCTTGAACTATTAACTAATGCTACGGTAGTTGATGATGCTATTAGGTTTGTATCTCAGAAATCTAAAGAGAAAGTAAAATCATCACTTAGTAATAGTAATGAAGATAGCAAAGAATTAAACGAGCCCGATTACGATGAAGATGAAGATCAGCTAGAAGAGGAAGAGCTGACTACCGAGATGACAGTAAATAGAGTTTTCTGAAGAGATTTAGACATCCATATAGTGAAATCCTTTCACTAGTATGCGCTTTCGCATCCAGTGGCTTTCAAAAATAGATACCACAAACGCAGCAATGCTGAATCAACCAACTCCGCATTCAAAAGAAAGTTTGGTGATATCCTCGCTAGCAGAAAATGGAATATGCAGAAAATAGAAACAGGAATAAGAGTTGTAATTTATAATATTAGGCTACTCATAAGATACAGAATCAGAACAGAGATGGAGTTACTGGACTAAGCCGATCGTTGTTGTAAGTTCTTAACCAAATCAAATGATAATATAGATCCGTCAGAAGCAAAATGAAGAGCTTATGCAATGTGGATCTATTGGACTGTGACAGCTAAAGTGAGGAAAAGCCATAAAGTTGGTGGCGGTAAAGCTGCAAAATTAAAAATAAAAGTTCTTCTTATTATTTTTGATTTTCTATTTCATTTTGTTGTAATGTTTAAACACTTTCAAAAGATATTCAATTGATGGTCTGATCGATCCTCAATCCTTATGTGTGGAGAATCTGATGCTGTGTCTATGGTGCCAATAATATGAATAAAGAACGTGGATTGTAATAGGCGTAGCAGTAGTTTAGTTCCTTATAAAAAATCAAATGATAAAATAATTAACAAAAATAAGTATGAAGGCTCATGATTAATTTCGTATAAAAAGCAAATGCCTAGTGAACAAAATATACGCTCAATATGTACAGATCCTTCTGTATTGCTATCTTATGATCATCTTGATGAGATGATGAGAATCTTACAGATAATTAAAACTGATAATAGATTACCTACTTTAGAGGTCGTGATTCCTACTTCATTGTATGATGACCTCATTTACATTATAGAAAATCGAAATTCTTCACCTCCTCCTTCTATTGTAGAAATATGTGCAACATGGCTGTCCATTCAAAATGATCAAGACGCGATTGAATATGCGAGAAGTCTATCTCGTAGTGATGAATTTGTTAATCTCTTCAGACGATTCGTCAACGAGTTTGCGCCAAGAAGAGCAACAGAATTAGTTGAAGATACAGAGAAGGTAGGGCAAGAATCTTTTTTTAAAAAAATCTTTGTAGAGAAATTAGGAGGACTGGCAAAGCCATTTTCGAAATGTCAGCAGTATCGGAGAAGTTTAAATCAAAGATAATAGCATTCAAGGATAAAACAATTTCTTTATTAAAGCAAGTCGGAGTCAAAGTAATAGAAGGGTATTCAGCTTATAAACAGTCAGTAAAACAACGTCAAGGTATCCGTTCTTTTCTAAAGATCGTCTCTTTTGTATCTAGCCTGGTTTTCAACCAAGTTGTGAATGCGTTGCAAATAACCATTCCATTTGCAATTCCACCTCAAGATATTATAAAAGGAATACTTGTTGTGGCAGATGGTTAGCGAACGTGATAAAAACAAAGGCACTCTCGCCGACGAATCGCTGTGCCATGGCGAGGCCTATGCCTCATGGTATGGTTCGGATATTAACGCAGTTCCTAAATTCATATTATCAGAATTATCATTATGGATGGATGGAAGGATTGTTTTATTCTACTAATTATCTGTTTGTATCTTCCATCGTTGTAAGTTTTTATCATAGATAATAATGAGGACAGGATAAAAAATTCGTAGACATAGTTTGCAAATATGAGCCTATCGGACTTGGATTTCGAGAGTTACAAAGAAAGACTGGCTTAAGTAATGATGGCACTACTTCACGACTTAAACGTCTAGTTGAATTTGGGATCTTGGAAAAAGATATGCTTGGATGCTATCACATAACTAAGAAAACAAAGGCCAAATACGAAAATGGAACTTTGGTCATGCCTTCTGATATAAGGAGTGAAAAGCATAAGGATAAAAAAGCAAGACGTGACAATGCATACACAATATTAGTATCCAAAGCAGCAGATGGGGATTATCGTTACAGACCTACATTAAAATCCCAATACGGTAATTCGTCCATGACTGATGTTAAGACAGGTAAGGATGTAAGTTATTCTGGTTATCATATTCCAGGAGTTGGACTATCAGACTTTAAAAAAATTGAAGGTCCTGCAACGTTGGATAAGGATTGGATACTCAATACAATGATAATAATAATTTTTCAACCGAGTTATGGAGAGAACCGCGGTACATTATTGCAGAATCCCTTATTACAGGAGTTCATTATAACATGCTGGACCATTCTAGGTTTTGTCCTTTTTAGAATGAATGAAACATATGTGTATAAACGATGGCCTAAGCACCGAGTGAGAACCGGTAACGGAAAGAAGTCATCATATGTCTATCACTTGTATATGAAGTGGTATAAACGATTATTTGGAACGTACAGATTTACCCAGCATAATTTCTCACAGCTTTTAGCAAGAAAAAGGAATTTCGAAGAATTGGATAAAAGCACCCAAAAAGAGGAACTTGCAAATGCAGATGATTTGATAAGCTTATATGATAATGGAATAAAGGAAAATTATAAGATCATTATGGATAACAAATATGCAGCAATACATGATAAATACAAAGATGTGGTGACAGCACTACTGGATATAGTATATCCAATGTTTCTAAGGGAACTACATGAGCAACATAAAATTTAATGCTGATAAACTACCCATTTTATTCTGATTTATTAGTCGTATGTAAGATACATAATTTATCTATCTTGTAACATATCTAAAGCCTAACGACATGGGATAATATTGGCACTAGACTTTATTATTATTTAGTATTCCAGATTTGTATAGCATTTGTGCTGTTTCGTTTAGCTGATTTTGGTTCGTTATACCTCCAAGTGTAGATATCAAAGTTTGCAATTGAGATTGCATATTGTTGAACTGTTCCTTCATTATCTTTAGCTCGTCTTCCTTTTTGCTCTGTGACTGTAGTGCTTCTTGGTATCCTTCAAAACTCATTATCATTTTACACTTTGAACAGAATTTAGAGTCCTGGGTGTTACCTTCATTGCAGTTAGAGCATATCTTTGGATTCAAGATATCAATTGGAATATTGTTTTTAGTTACTATGCCATATGCTTCTAATAGAGATTCACTTGATTCATTGCCAAAATAATGAATGTATTTTTGTGCCATATTGCTGTTCATCGTCCATCCTGCATGTTGGTTTAATATGCTAGATTTTAGCTTTGTAGACTTTTCAGTTAATACTGAATGGCGTCTTATGTAAGGATTGAATGGTTTCAATAACAAGGCTTTGATTTTCTCTTTATCCTCGTTTGATATTGTTGGATCTTCTAATGCAAGTTACTGCATTCTTTTCTGACCATTTGATCGGCCCTACACTTCATCTTTATGGGCAACAACAATACATCTAACACATGTGTATGGTAGTCGATAGCCTATCCCTGTCTTTACAAATCGGGCTCTAGTAATACATGTTGATGATAATAGAAAATAGAATAGATCAAATAAGGCAAGACGTGTTAATTGATAACAATGACATCAGATGTATGATAATGCGTCTACGTCTAGATATTTTTTGATGAGTAGATTTTGGATAACACTGACTACTCCAGTAGTATTTTTATAATTTGTGAACCAAATGTTCTATAAGGTAGGACTTCCGTATCATCCTATCGTATGAAACAAACAGACAATACATCATGTATTCATCTTCAGCAAGTAAATCAAAATATAAATGCAAAAACACCAAACGGTTGTGAAGAATGTCTAAAGCTGGGTTCTACGTGGGTACACCTACGTCTTTGCCTTACATGCGGTCATGTTGGCTGCTGTGATTCTTCTATCAACAAACACGGGACCAAACATTTCCATTCAACTAATCATCCCATCGTAAAATCTTTTGAACCGGGAGAGGATTGGGAATGGTGTTATGTGGATAAGACGTACGTTGCATAAAACAACTACCCCATAACAACTCGTATATGCCAATATATAAACTCGTATTTACGAAGCCATTTTAAGAAATAATATGGCCTGAAAGTTTTTCAAAAACTACTATGAGGTGCCACCATGCATATCCAAGTTAAGAAAATTGTCTACTATCTTCAGTATCTCAATGATGGTTTGTGGTTCGAAATTAAAGAATTAGAAATTGATCAATGTTTGACTCCTAATGTAACGATGGACGGCAACAGGAGATCAAGCCGCCAAAATTCTAACAGATGTATCAGGGCATAAGGCTAAGTGAAGTTCCAAGGGATTGAATGAGTCAGATGAATGAAGATATGGCACTAATGTATGAATGGTATGGAATGATAGTGTAGGAACCAATATCGACCTGAGATCTTTTTAGTATGTAGTATAGTATAAAATGATAGGCATACAAGAATGCCTCACTCTTCTATAAGATAGATTCGTGCCATGTCTGCTCGTTCAAACTGAGGCTGTAGGCGAGTTGATATCGATATATTACTGACATTCCAATTCGCAGCGATCTCATTTGGCACGTGTCGGCGCTGCTTCATGGGTGCTTTGGAGGAAACCCAGCAAGACCTCATCACGTGTCTTCGCGGTACGTACCACATCGTAGGGCTGCAGGAACTCTCATCTCCGCATGGTAGAATGCCTCCGGTGGTTGGATGGGGTAGTCCTTGAAACCTTGAGGCTCGGGATAGGTATAGGAGTAGAAAGCAGGTTCATCGACGGGACCGCTGCCAGGCCAGAAACTGCAACTACTCACTTCGTGGGAATAGGCCTCGACTGCCACAAAACTGGCCAAGTTTGGTGCGCCTGGGTGCGAAGGCGCCGTACGTTCGGAAAAGCAGGCTACTCGATAGGCGTGGTCCAAATGGTTACAGGCATCTCAAGCGTTCCCAAGGCATTCATCGATTCTTGATAAAACTCATCTACTGAACGCGCCCGGAGAGGGATTTGTCTTGGTAGAACTATCAGTAGTTTTGACGACCAGAAGATGAGCAATGAAATCGAAGTCTATCTGGAAGAGTCACTCATTGCAGGGCATGACGA
The DNA here is from genome assembly GCA_963825865.1 of uncultured Nitrososphaeraceae archaeon. GTDB lineage: Archaea > Thermoproteota > Nitrososphaeria > Nitrososphaerales > Nitrososphaeraceae > CAWGVG01. Next base: position 50,261 of record CAWGVG010000013.1, read on the forward strand.
AAAATGTTCTATATTAGTTTGGAAAAACTGATATGGAATCGCAAAATTAATTGCTTTGTTAAACAGTTTGTTTCCAAATGTGTTGAGTATTGAAATAGATCTTTTTTGTCTTTTCCCTTGCACTCTAGAACCCACAATTATATCTGCTTTATTATTTAGTAATGGTTTAAGTAGTAATTCTAAATCCGAAAAAGAATATGTACCGTCAGCATCGATAAATACCACAATATCAGCTCCAGAGTTACCTACGGCCTCCCGTATAGCACTGCCCTTTCCCCTTTCTCTTTCACCATTTTTTTGTTACTCTCTCCAACTTTTTGTCTTTCTTTTCGGTAATCGAGATTTTGATGTGTATGCTTTTAGGCCAATTGATATCAAATGAGTACTTTTGCACATTTGGAAAATAAAATTAAACTATAGTGCTGCTTTTTCCTACTGTCATACAAATCTCGATTTTAAAAAGATTTACATTAAATTTGTTATAAATACTACTAATAGGCGGTAGACATATTTGGTTCGCCACTTTATTTGTTATTTTTCTTTAAACTGGTACGGATACGTTCATCATTGGTCGTTACATACCAATTTTGCCTTGTTGCTAGACAAATCACATATTATGTAATTACTAAAGCATATTACAGATAATATTAGAGATCGATCTATAAAACATATGTCATCGTATTCTTTTTGCCGTACGAATTTTGCCGAAAAAGGAGAACAAAGTACTATAAATTTTGAATTTTACTAAAATGATTTTACTAACCTGTACGTCGCCTTTACAGCTCCTAACGTTACCTTGAAGGGCAAGGATTTGTTAGACCATTCAATTACTACTCTTTCTCCATGGTCTTTCAAAATTGATGCTATTTGATTCCAGAAAACGTTACTAGCGCCTCTAGTGGCTTCTTCTAAGGCTGTAACTCCCTCTATCGTAGTAAAAAAGTATTCTCTAGATGAAAAATGCATTCTTCGTTTCCTAGTCCTTTCGACAAAACCCTGTAGCATTAGGTTGGTAATCAAGGGAGAAACAACTGAAAAATCAAGCGCAACTTCTTTCGCAATTTTCTTTTCTGTCTTTGAATTGGTTTTTATGCATTTAAGGATTTGAATTTCCCATCGATTTAGAGATATTATTTCCTTACTAGTGTCGTTCAATGCTATATGCCTATATTATTAACATACAAATTATTTAATTTATCTACTCGAGATAATCATTGCTCTTAGACGATGTAATCAAAAATATGTTTCTGTATCGTTAGCGTTGGGTAAAGCTATTTTGTAGACTGTATCAATTCGTCGGATAAACGATCAAAGTTTGCTTATTACGTCATATAACCTAATTGTCTACTCTTGAGAAGTAAAACGCTTTGTAATTCAAAGGAATTCAATCGGTGGTATAAAATTAGATACTATTACGATCACTTACAAGATTTGATACAATAGTACATCAAACCAAACAAATCAGATAGGTTTATACAACATATACAAAAATTTCCTGTGTGCCCGATAGGGAATCAATAGATAAAGTACAGTTCAGCACATCCACTTGACCCATCGACCGAATTTCTCGTTAATAATAATCAGGCACTTATCACAATCTTTAATGCTATGGTTGATTTGGGTTCATCTTGGATGAAGATAACTCTCCATGAATGGTATACGAATTATTATATAGATTTATACGGGAAAAGGGTTGAAATTCCATGACAGATATATGTAAACATCTATGCCTAGAATGATTGATAAAAGCTGTAGCGTTGCTGTACTGAGTTATAAGGAGGTGACTATACCTTGTTTATTGCATTGGATTAATAGAATGTCCAACGATCCTATCACCTTTCATCATGAGACAGCATGCACATTTTTGATTTAAACAGATTCCTGCTTGTTCATGTTTACAGATGGAACATTTGCATAGTTGTTGTTGTTGTTGTATGTTAATCGAATTATCAATTTTCTTCTTCTTCTGCGGCTGCTTTGATTTTTCATCAACATATAACCATAATAAAATTAAAGGTATTCCTATTACAAAGAATATGCTTATAGTTGGTACTGGAATCCGTAAAACAAATAAGAATATTCCAAAACATAACGTAGCTATACCAAGAGCTGAGAGCCAACGGTTTGCAAGACTATCCATTTATACAAGTCAACACCTATCTGATATATGGCACTTCTTCTTTCTCTTCCTGTTGTTGTTCTCGTTCTTCATTTTCTGTAGAGACTTCTCTTACTATACTACCATCATCTAGTGAAACCTTTTTTCGTTTTCTTCGTAACTTTCTTACTTCCTCAAGTATTTCTCTTAATTGTTCCTCGGATATCTTTGCTATTCTAGAGTCACATTCTATACCTTTTGATTCAAGAACCTCCTCTGTTAGATTAATGATCTCATCTTTCTGCTGTTCTTCATCCCTAGTTAGCATATTAGTACTTTTAAAGCGGAAGAAGGCAAATTCACTCATGATGATTACTATTACAATAAACTTGTTATTATGATCTGCGTTGCTAGTCTAAAATTCCCTATCTCCTCTGTATTCTGCTTCTACCGGTGGATAGATAGGATTGAAATAATTGAATATGCAAGGATGTCTAAAAAGATACATTTGTTAGAAACCGATGAAGATAGGAGTGAAATCGTGATGACAGAAATATGTTAACGATTGCACATCTACAGCTACTCACTGCAATTTCAAAAATTGCTTTACGTTTCTATATGATTCACCAGTAAAGTAAAGTTGCATCGCAGAGGTCTGTTATTACTCCTGCTGCAATGGGTAATGAAACAATTGAGGCAATTCCTATCCAACCCCGGAAATCAACCATAATCCATGATAATACAAGTAGTTGATGCTAAGAATATCACTAATACTTTGGACAGAATACCCATTCAAATTACTATCATTTAAGAAATAAAGTGTTTGTTCCACGACAGTTAACATTTTTTCAATTTGCTATCGGCTGATCATAAGTTGATAGAACTAAAAATATCAATATTATTATATGAATCACAGACGAGAAAATTAAATCGGGGATGGTGGTTTGACTTATTTATGCCTATTAATTCATTATATGACATGTTGGTACAGCAATGTCATTGAGTGATAAAAAGAATAATAATACAGTTTTCAAACCGTTCTTAACTGCGGGTATAATAATCATCGTATTCGGTGGAATATGTATTTGGATTGCGGAGATTATCGGTCTACAAGAAGAGGGAGAAGGTTTTAGAATAATAGGTTGGCGTTTTATAATTGGTGGGATAGTAGCAATTTCCATTGGATATTTATTGAAACATTTTAACTATATTTACAAATATTCTTTGTATTTATGGAGAAAATTTGGTTATAAACGAAAGCGTAGTAAATATGACGATTTATATAAACCGTGACTAGCGGATTTTTAAGAACCAGGAATATGAGCGGTTGGTAACAACCAACCAATTATTTGTAAACGATTAATAAGCAAGACTTGCGCCAGTCGCTAGCGATATTTCCAATGAATACCTTGGGTCTACACCTAATTCTCTTTGTGTCAATCAATAATTCAGCTAAAGACCTTCGTCTTTCTTCATTTTCTAATTTTCTATTATTTTCTCGAATCTTAGAGAATTTAATTATTGTTGATGATTTGTCACTATAATTTTACATAAGTTGATAAATAGCTGGGAGTACTATTAAAAATATAGAAAATGATATGAAGATGAGGACAATTATTAACTAATATATACAACTCCCTAAAAACAACAACAATAATAACAGAAATGCGTATGGAACAGAGAAGAGGAAACAGAGGCATAGTAGAGTACAACCGCGCAAGCTAAAAATAATAAAATAATAATAATAATTATTATTCTCCTATTTTAAACAATGACAATTTTTATCATTCCCCTAACAATAATCATGAGCATTATCGTTCTGAATCTTCTGAATTTTCTCTTAATCATCATCCTCCCACTCATCTACAAGATCAAAAATCAAATACTGTCAGCATAGAGACAAGAAATGAGTCATTTTACAAGAGAATTCTCATTGTAGATGATGATCCTGATGTTACCTTTACCTTCAAATCAGGTTTAGAAGGGTATTACCATGATAACGATAATAACACCTACAACAAGACAAGATTTGAGGTATACGCATACAATAACCCTTTAGTAGCATTATCAGAATTCAAGCCAAACTTTTACGATCTATTACTAACCGACATTAACATGCCTGATATGAATGGCTTTCACTTATGCCAAAAGATATTAGAGTTAGATGATAACGTTAGGGTTTGCTTTATATCTGCAGGAGAAGTAAATATTGAAGCGTTAAGAGAAATACATCCAAAAATAAATTTAGGATGTTTTATCAAAAAACCAGTTTCAATAGAATATTTGGTCAAAAGATTGTCCGCGGAGTTAGAGTAGTAGTATTTGATCCTATGAATTAAAACAGTAGATGCGTTGTCTCGTTGAGTATAATAAAAAAGAAAAATGAAACCTTTCCGTCTCAAGTTGAATTTGTAACAATTAACAAATGACAGCCTATTAAAATGACTATTATTTTCTGTAAGTATCAGTGTTTTTGCAGCCACCATCTATTCATAGCTACATTAGGAGAAGAACAAGATTATATATCATTATCATCTTGTTGTGCTCATAATGAAGTAGATATATTAGATAGCACTCTTAAAAAATCATAAAGTATTTTTACTAAAGTAGTTTAGCATCTTTTGACACATTATGATATCTTGAAAGTCTAGTGTAATTGGTCTAGATAGAGGCTAGACATAGAGAGTGAGGGAGAGAGATAAAAAACAATGAAAAATAGAATATTGATAGTAGATGATGAAGACGATATTAATTTACTATTCAAGATGGTTTTAGAAGATAATGGATATAAAGTTGATACATTTAACAATCCGCTTGTAGCATTACAGAATTTTACAGCTGGTTCTTACGATTTACTACTTTTGGATATGTTAATGCCAAAGATGAATGGCTTTGAGTTATATCAAAAAATGATAATGTTAGATGATAAAGTTAAGATATGTTTTTTGACAGCAAGTGGAGTAGATCAGGAGGAGTTTAGAAAGAAAGCAGCATTTACTGATGCCACTGAAATCTGTTTTATTATCAAGCCAATTGAAAATAAAGAGTTGATAAAAAGAGTAAGGGCGCTATCATTGTATTAGTAATTTTTTATCTTAAAAGAACCAATATTGATCTGATAAAGATGACAAATAAAAAAAAGTATTTTATGAATAAGGGGAATTGATACATCAAAGGAATATTGATATTGATAGTAACGAAAGAACAACAAAGCGGTTAAGAAAAATAAGCAAGTTCAGAAATACCTAAGAGCTGTTGCTCCTATTTCGATATTCTTAGTGTTATCAATCATTGTTAGCAATGTTTTGAATATGCTAACTATAATAGCTTAAACGGCTTGTTGTCTATCTGGAATCTTGCACTTGCTGTGATGGCATATTTACCCCATTTAGCTTTTTTTGAGTCTACATGTGCCACTATAGATGACTTTTCTACCTGTAATTCAGATGTAATATATACAAAATGAGGATTAGGTCCTAGCTGAATTGGCCACCTGTTGAAGTGCTCTTGGAATTATACATGATAAGAAAAATGTAATTCAATAGAGAAACGATTCTTACGTCTTAGAGCACTACTCAAAGAGTAAGAAAAAGATGAAATCATAACCATAGATGATAAAAAAGCACTCCTTGTTTTTTTATGCCACTTGACATATGTCCATCTCCTCTTGTGTTACTCTTGTTAATGTCCTTCAATAATATGATGATCCTATCTAGTTCCGTTTCCGAACAATGATATCATGTAATGCCTTATTTTCTTGCCTTAACTTCTCAAGATAGAAAAAAAGTGATTAAGAGATTTATCCATAGTCCTCTCTAATAGAATGTGACCGTATTTATGAAATCTCGGTTAAATTATATATATATATATATATGCAGTATCGTTCGATTCGCTATCCGTATACCAGAATTAAATTATTAATTACGTTTTTCCAGCGATACATTTTGTTCAAAAATATAAAGGGCTTACATTTTCATTTTTTCAGTAGAGAGCCTTGTTTTTTCTTTCTCATCAAGAGGATATGTATCTGTTATCATTTGGTTTATTTTATGTAAATGCGTCGCAAAATTCATCAAGACCTCAATCTTTGTCTTCGGATTATTCGCAAAATTAAACACGTTATCTATGAATTCAGCGACTGGAATTGTTTCTTCCCCGAGTACTTCAATTCCTTTGCTTGTAAGTAAATACGACTTTGCAGACGGACCTGCTTGGATACCATTCAGGAAATAAATTTGTGGTTCTATCATAAATGAACTAGCTTTGATATAGTATTCCTTAACTATCTCAACTTCGTATGCGATTTCCCGTTCGATTGCGCTAATTTTATTAGTTAATCTATTTATCCGTTGTAGGTAATCACCGTTTTCCACAAAATCCAAAGGGAATACTCCTTTATAATATTTTTATTATTATTTGTTATTGTCATTCGATTTTTATTTTCTCTGTGCTTTTCTTCTGCTCATCTAATTTTCTCGATTCATCCAGCAAGAATTGTCTGTACTTGTTTCGCTCGTCTTCTGTCATTCTGTCAAGATTCGAGCTAAGTGTAGAGCCTATCGTCGATACTCTATCAATAAGATCCTTTGCCATGAATCTACCTATATTGCCTACCCTAAGCATTACGTCAAATTGTTTTTGCAGGATATTATGAACAGAATCTATGTCTGCAGCAATATCGAGCCCTTTTCTCGTAATATGGTACCTGCCATTATCTGTTTCTGTTATTAATCCTTCTTCAAGCAACCTGCCTAGCAAGGGATAAATGAGCCCTGGTGATGGCCTCCATTTACCATCGCTCTGGAGAATGGCCTTATCAATAATCTCTTTGCCTGTCATGGGCTGTTCCTTGAGCAATCCCAAGATATAATGCCGAGAAAAGCCCCTTGGTATCGCACTTCCTACTCTTGATAACCAGTCTGACAACATATCACTAGTAATATCACTAGAGATATATAAGTTTTTTCTCTAATAAGTTCTGCTGCACAATCGGCTGGTTTCGATACCCGCTGCAATTCTAATTTCACAACGATGATAATGATCTATATTGTAGTTGTCGACTATATCTGGATTTACCTTCTCGATATTTGCTACCATTGTTTTAAATAAATCTAGCAGTGCGGCAGCAGCTGCCATCTAATACTGTAATGGATGACATAAGCAACTGATAGAGAAACTAACAAATTGGTCACATGTTGGTAATAGTAAACATGTTTACATTTTGTAAACATTTGTATTACTTTTGGAGTAAAAGTAATACGGGGCGATTTGTTTTTAATTTTTCCAACAAAAAGGCTGGAAAATGCCTTGGAAAAGCCATTGGAATTGGAAAAACTGTCCTGGAATAATGACTTAATGGTACAATGAGGTAAATACTAATTGGAAAACTTTTCCAAGGACTTTCCGAGATAATTTTCCATCATAATGACTTGATTCCAACCCTCTAAACCAGTTTTTCCGGGACAAAATAGAACATTTTTCGTCTTAGAACAACAACAAAAGATGGTCAATGAAATGCGGCCATCTGCTCAACCAGGGACACCTCAATGAGTCAAAACCCGGCTGATAGTGTAGTTAAAAAAGTAGCTTTACTCAAGGAACTAACTGATAACCCCGACTCAAAAGTAACTGATATTGCAAAGGAGGTAGGAATTAGCAAGTCCACAGCTTACACTATTTTACAAGAGTTTTCAAAAGCATTCGGTATGAGCCCAATATCTTACCATTATATATATATATTGATATATAATGGGGTTTAGGTTTGTTTATCTCAAAAAGCATTGTAGAAGCTCTTGTTGGAAGAATATGGGCGGAGAATAACAAAGGAGCTACTTTTTACTTTAGCCTTCCATTAAGCATAGACATACCTGATACAATAACTAAGACTGATTTTTTCGTTTTATAAGTTCGAATTCTACACCAGGGTATCTAAAATGGTCACCGATTTTGGACCTATGTCTACTTTGGCGGCGTTGGCGGTTTGATGGTCAGTAAAAAGCTCGACCATAGGCTCAAAGCCTTAAATCGAATTTAGTTCTATAAGTATGCATGAAGTACACAAAAAGCAGTTAAAGAATAGTCGGCAACCATGCCGAAGATATTGCATGGAAAATCACCAGGCAAAACAATCAATAATGAGGTGTAATCATAATTATCTATACGACTAACTAAGGATTAAGTTTTTTTTAGCCTAAGCCTATATAAAATATGGAATGCAGTTTACGAGGTTCATGAATTAATCACGTGCAACATCAATGTATAGATCCCCTTCTGGGTATAGCACCTTTTAATGTTGGTAATTCCCCTTTATCATGAGCTAATGTCTTTCTACCGAGTGGAATTATAGGTTCATCTCTGAGTATTTTTATTATCTTTTCAGCTGAATACCCATCACCATATGGACAATTACCATAGGGTACATCTGTCTTTTGTATTTTTTGAATTGAATCAATAATTTGATTGCGGCTTAATTTGCACAATAAAACATGACCTGAACTAACTGATTCTGGTCTTTCTGTCGAGTCGCGTAAAACTAATGCCCGTTTATTTATGTATGGGGACGTTATCTCTTCTTGCAGTCCTCCTGAATCTGTAATTACAAATTTGCAGAGTTTAAGAAGCCTTAAGAAATCAAAGTAGCCCACTGGTTCTATTACCTTAATGTTCTTTGTTAACAAATATTCAAGCCCAAATTCATGTATTCGCTTCACAGTGCGCGGATGCATTGGGCATACATAATCTATATTAGTAAAAGAGAGAGCGCTCATTATATGCTTTAAGACAGATTTGTCATCTACATTCTCTTCTCTATGTAAAGTTAAAAGAACAAAATTATTAACAACAGATTTTATATTATTGTAGTTCAGTATGTTATCAGATTCTCCCGTGGGATATTGTTCTGATACTGATTTTATACATAATCTTACTGCGTCGATAACTGTATTTCCCACGGTATGTATACGACCAGCCACTCGTTCATCGCTAATATTTTTGCAGATTCTGTCGTTGGTGTAAATAGTAAATCTGAAATATGATCAACCAATCTACGATTATACTCTTCAGGCATCCTCCAGTCATTGCTTCTTAGACCGGCCTCCACATGTATGAGTGGAATTTTGCATTTCACCGCTGCCTATTGCAGCGGAAGCAACACTATTGGTATCTCCTTCTACCATGACAGCAGTTGGCATTATTTCTTCAAAGACAGTCCCAATTTTTGTTATAATTTCCGAAAACTGATGAACTGTGCCTGAGGGAGCTGTTAGTCTGATATTATAATGGGGCTGAGGCAATTGAAAATCTTTAAGAAATTTTAAAAAAAGATCGTAATCGTGATGTTGGCCAGTATGAACAAGTTTGTAGTCAATACCCTCTAAATCAAACAACCTAACAATCGGAAACGTTTTTACTATCTCCGGCCTTGTACCGGTAACTATAACAAATGTCATTATTCCGCATCAACGCTCGTATATAAAATACCATAAAGTATAAAAATATAAACTTTTTTTAATAAACATTATGAATCATCGACTTATATTTTTTTATAATACATGCATAAATATAAAATAACTTGCACATAAAATCTCCACCCTACCAAAGTCCCTGCTGATTTTCTATTCATAGTTTTGAGCAAAGGAATACTTTGACTATTCTCACTCTCTGTGAGCCGATCATGACGTATATGATGATTTACTATATCATCATTGCTATAACATTGAAAATATTAATCACTCATAATAACAACAACATCTTAATGCGTGAACAAAAATAGATGATGCCAGAAAGACGGAAAAGAAGATATATGATTATTAATTTATATCAATATGTTAGCTCGCCATTTAAAACATAGGCTGGCTTAGACACAAAGAATGATGATGAAATTATTTCTCTATATACCTCAGCTGTTTGTGGTGAAGAATTCAATCTCAAATCTATTGTACCAAGTTTATCATCTGTGAATTTTTCATCCCAATAGCTTATAGCTTTAATTCTTGCGTATCTTCCACTTTCAATTGAATGCAATGCATCCTTTATCCATTGAGTTTTATTTCCTTGTTGTGGGTCTTCCAATGTTCCAAACTCAAATACAGCCAGAGGTTTTGTCTTAGAAATTCAGCAAGTTCCTGGTAAACGGTATCAAGTATTTGGGAGAAAGACTTCCATTCGGTATATGGTTGGTCTGCGCCATAAATACTAATCCCTATCCAATCAATATAATTATCTCCGGCATAGTAGTTCCTTATGTTGTTCCAACTCTGCTGAAGCTCTATCCAATAATCTTTCATATTTTTCATCTTCTATTCCGATGAAAACTAACTATTTTACTGTACAGTAATTCTACTTTAACATTATTTTAACATTTTCTTTTGATAAAAAAAATTGAAACACCGTAACTCTTCTTCAAGAAAACCTAGTTTTAAAAAGGTAGACCAACAATCATTGCCATTATCGTTTGTTTTCGGTATGGTTCATCGTTTGCTTTATTTACATAACTTGTGAAAATGGTCCAGATCCAGTGAAATAAGCAATCACGACGTTATATTATTATTATTCACCGCAGTCGATTATTTGTTATTGTTGTTCTGTCCGATCCAAGTGTAGGCTCTATTTTATATATCACTCCTTCTTCCTCAAACGGCAGCTGCCATTTCTTTATTTTGATGATAACCTTTGAGTGAAAGAACGTAAAGATAACCATCAGGCCCTACATCGATGTCAGTAATATTACCAAACCCTGCAGCAAAGACTAATTGTTTGTTCTCATGCATATCATCTGCAATTTTATCTGCAAGCGGTCCGCTAAGCAAGAACTCTGTTCTATTTTGATTTAGCTTAAAATCATAAATATTTCCATTATTGAAATCTCCTATAAACATGTCATTTTCATATCGTTTTCCCAATTTATCGGAGCTAAAGAACTTCAGAGATGTTGGCATAATTGGCTTATACCATATAAATTCAGGAGCACGGTATTTTCCTCTTCCATCAAAATCTACCAAATTATCAGGATGTAATGTGATGTTTCCTGGTCTTGAGAAATTTACTGTCTTCCAAATACCCTGAATCTGACTCCATCCGCTATTAAATCCAGGCTCAACAAGGTTTACCTCATCCCCGTATGTAGGACCAATTTCCGTGTCCCATAGTTTTTTGGTTAAAGGATCAAAGTCCATACCAAAACTATTTCGTATTCCATATGCATAATAATATTTATTCATAGGGTCTTTGTTTTCACCAACAATACTGTTTACTGCTTGACCATCTTGTGTTAATCTCAGTATTCCACTACTACCATCTGGAACCAGTCCGCCCTTTACATTTTGAGCTTGAGTTGTATGACCATCAAGATCTCCAATAACAGTATACACGTTACCATCAGGTCCGATAAATACTCTACCACCATTATTTGTTGGGCCAGGAGAAGCAGGAAGGTTTAGTAAGAGTTTAGGGTTTACAAGTTTGTTGTTAATTAGTTCGTATCTGTAAAGGCGATTATTCAATGAATTTTGTGCATTTTCTACAGGGTTAGTCGTATTACCTTTTGATACATATTCAGTATAATAAAGAAAGACGTATGTTTTTCCGATTTCCTTGTGATTTGCAACAGCGATCCCTAGCAATCCTCTTTCGCCGTCGTTTGAAATGTTAACGTGAAGAAGAGGCTCTTGCAAGATCGTGCCATTTACTATTCTTTTCACATTGCCTTCATTTTTCTCCAATACAAGAAGATCGTTTGGACTCAGAAATGCCATACTCGTAGGGAACTTGAGTACCCCGTTGACTATTACTGGCTTTGCCTCAAAGTCACCTCTTTTCAAGATATCGTAATGTTCATTTTCGTAAATAACATGATATGACTGCCTTAAAACACCATTCCCAACAGGCTGCCACATAGTAAGTAAATCATCTATTTTGGATTGCCATTGTCCCCAAATAAGATACGTTGGATCTTCTTTGTCTTCTTGTGTTGATGACCTATCTAAAACAATATAGTCTGCATATACCCAAGGATTGGCTTGAGATGTATTCCAGTATTTTCCACTTCCTATATCAATAAAGTTCTTTAGCGGTATACCACTTTCAAACATTATTTCCTGACCATGCTGTGTTCCAGTGAAAAGTAAGATATTGCCCTCGGTATACAATTTCTTCAGGTCCCTGCCCGTATCAAGTGCTATTTGATCGCTCCTTAAGAAAGATGTCGTAGAGTCAGCATCATGTAAAGCAACAATTTTTCCTATATCGAAAATCTGGGGTCCAACCATAAATACCCATGACGCAATCACGAACCCGATAAAGGGTATAGTTAAAACCGTTCTTCTTGTTCTTTTTGCAATAAAAATTACAACTGAAACACAAGTAAATGCAAAGAATGGTGCCATAAATACAAGGTACCGACCATTAGACCATCCTCCGCTTTTATCTGGAAGAATCTCTTGATACCCCAGGCAGCATGGCTGTAAAGTCACTTAGCGTTGGAACAATTAGCATAGCTAGCAATAATAAACTAAATGGTAGCATCTTTCTATACATATAAAAATACAACGAGATCCCTACAACGGAAAGAATTAACACAGGTATACCATACATTGCTTTGGATACATCAAATATTATTGATAATGAGCCAACAGGGTTAAGATATAGGTGGTTGCTAAATGGCACCAAGGATGTTTGTACTTTTGCAGAATACGGACCAGTTGCAAAGTACAAAGGATCTTTTTGCACTAAAAAATTCCATACTGTCCACATAATTATACCTGCAAAGCTATATGGAACAGCAGCAACTATTATTGCCCGAATTCTGTACCTCAATGCCTTTCTACTTGATGTTACTAGAATAACTAATAATATGAAGACGAGTGCAAAAGGTAGGACCCACCCCTCATAGCCTGTCAGAGTAGCTGCCGATATGGCAAACGCAGATTTAATTATGCTTCTGTATTGTTTCCAAATATCAGTATCGTATCTATTATAATTATTATACCACTGCTGAATATAATAAACAGAGAGTATAAAAAACATCATAAATGGCGATTCCATCATAGGAACAACGCCAATATAGATGACAGATGGATTAATGAGAAAAAGACAAGAAGATAGAATTCCCGCTAATGCAGAATCAAATTGTATTTTTGTAATTCTAAATAATACGACAGCCGTTACTGCTGTTGACATTGTGCTTACAATGGTGCCTGCCATTCCGCTATGGAATAGAAATTCATTAGTTACAAATGGTAAGAGCAACAAGTGAGTTATTGGTGGCCATACTGATCCAAGCTGCCCAAGACCAGGAGTTATTGAATCAAAGATCTCCCTAGCTATTACCAAATGAGATATGGCATCGCTGTAATCTATTAGAGAATTTGGATTATGTCGTAATGTCATATATGAAAATAATGCACTGGTTAATATTGCTGCAGAAATAATGAATATTTCTAAATGTACTTTTGAATAGTCTCTATGATTTGAAAACATATTGCGAATTTTCTTAATAGTTGCCATTCTATTAGGTTTGATTTTTCATTTCGATAGAGAATCCATGGTATGTCTTGCTCCAGACTTTTGGTCTAAAAAATAATTCAAAAATAGCAATTGTAGAAGGAATACTCTGTAATGATAGATAGAATGGCATCAAGTAGGCAAACTTTACCTTCTGTAGGGCGTATTTATCACCTTGTCTAAATAATGCTTCCTGTGCCATAATTGGAGTATATAATATACCGAAAATAAAGGTCAATAACGATGAATAAAAGATTACACTATTACTTTCGTAGGCTTCCTGAATCCAACCTGCCAAAGGCATAGTCGATATTATTCCAAAATAGTTTAGCCAAAATGATACGAATAAGAGCCATCCGGGTATAGAAACAAAGTACGTGACAGGTGAAAAGAGAAGATAGAAAAGAAACATTGTTGCGCTATAGCCAATGTCTCTGACAAGTTTTAATGGATTCTTAAAATGTACACCAAGTGTGTAAAGATAGCCCTTATTCCATCTTGTCCGCTGTCTTATCCAGGGATAAATCTTTGGTGGTGCTTCTTCCCAAGTTACTGTATTAATTGGAACCACCTTGTAACCCATTCTAGATAAACGAACGCCCATGTCTGCATCCTCAGTAACATTGTCCGTCTTCCAGCCATTCAAACTCTTCAATACATCGATGCGAAAAAAGTTGCTCGTTCCACCTAATAATATAACTTTATTCATAAAATAAAGCGATGGCAACAGTAAAAGATAATGCTGGATATATTCAATACTAAAGAGTTTGGTAATTATTGATTGATCAGGATTGTAATAAGCTAAACGAGCTTGTACACAGGCTACATCTGGGTGTTTTAACATATATGTAGCCATCTTTCTTAACTGCTTCGGGTCCGGTCTGTCTTCAGCATCATAAATGGTGACAATATCGCCTTTTGCCTTGGCTAAGCCTTGGTTAAGTGAATTGGCCTTGGTTCGTGCCCCAGGTGGATTTAAGTATATATAATCAATATGTATTTCGATTTCTTCCCAAACTCTAATAGATGTAGGAAGGCCATAGATATTGTATACAATGCCGTTTACGATACCGGATTTATCTGGTAGTGACATTATAGTTTTCAAAGTAGGATAGTCGTCAGATTCAACCAATATTCTGATGTCTAGCTTACCCTTGGGATAATGTGAGTTAGCTATACTTTTTATTAAACTTGGAAGAGTTAACTCTTCTCTATAGACCGGTAGCAGTACAGATATCAGAGGTAATTCAAAATCCGGTATCTGATCTGCTTCGATATCCAATACTTCATATATCTTTGTATTTTTTCCAAATACTCTAATTGTTAGATATACTAACAACAAGTCTGTAAACACAAATATACTCATAGCAAAACCAGCATAAATTAATATAACCATACTGGCAGGACTCAAATAGAATAACCGCCCTTCTTTGCGACTAATTCTACTTCGTTTATCATTTCATAGTCAGTCTTGTAGTATACCGAGGACGAAAATAATAACAATTGCATGACCCTTATTCTCTAATTTAGCAGAGTACTTTTTCCCGTCTCGTTAATAAGTATAATGTAACATTGTTTGGTGAGCCAAAAAACAACTTTGTTTAGAAAATTTGGGCTAGTATGTTTGTTTCTAATACGAAGATATCGTAATATGGATGATTATTTCCAGTCTTATATTCTGTCCCATCAAACTTATGGAATCTGCGGCAGTAAAGTTCATTGAAAGGTCATCCTACATGTCAATGTTCTGAGCTTCTGTATGAAATTTATGAATTCGCTTTATAGACTCTTCATAGTCAATGTAGGACTTAACTTTATTCATGTGTATACATATACGAACGTATACGAAGACATATAACCATATACATACGTATGGTTTGTGTCTGTAAGTGAGAGTGATAGAACGGAACAGTCAGATGTACAAAAGAAGTCTCTACACAAGGAAAGGTTAGTAGCGTATAGACGTATGGTAGAGAATTCAGCCCCAAATGAAAGATCAAGTCAAAAGCAATTGAAGGTCAAGACCACATGAAGTCAATATAAGGAGACAATGGAATGAATGGCGAATTGCTGAAGTGGATTTTTACAAAACTTTCGAATATCACTTGATATGGTATTCTGGAACTACAACAGCCTCTATATGTTCCCATTTTTACATAATCGTTATCAAATAGTCTCAAACATGCTGCTGTCTTTAGAAAGTCTTTGTTACTGTCTTATTATCATCTGATACCATACAAACCAACTATAAAAGAATTGCAGCAAGTGATTTATTGTTCACCAGTGGGGAGATATAACAATGGTTCAGATGTTTACAAAAGTAGGAACAAGATTCCAGACCCAGATAAGCCAGGATGGTTGAAGTATGATTATAGTCATTAGGTTTCTGATCCTGACAATCCAGGGAAGTTAAAATATGACGATTGTTTGGGTCCAAGTGAATATCAGAAACTACTAGAGCAGGAGGCAAAGAAGCGTCAAGATATTATGATATAGATCATAAAGTCAAGGGGTGTAACTTATAGTAAAGACGATCTTGCTGATGGTATTGCAAAAACACTACAGATACGTAAAGCGTTCGATGACCGGTTAGACGAGCAAATTAGACCCTATATGAAACGGACGAAGAAGAAGAACCAGGCAGACAGGACAAGGATGATGCTGTTGTTGTTGCTTCTGCTTCTAACTGACTGACCAAGAAGAGTAACAAAAACCAAGCAGAATAGATACTTGCAGGTGGATATATCTATATATCTAACAATAACATGACATTTTGTAAAGCTGTTACTGTCTTACCACAATGATATGCTTGTTACCATTTATTTGCTTTCAAATAGTCCTTATCAAAAATGAGAACGTTAAAGATTTAGAAAATACAAGTTTAAAAAAGAAGTTGGCAAATGCTTACAGAATCATTTTACCATAGCTATCAGCCGGATATTCAGTTTGTATAGAAATATCACCACATAGCTAATAGAGTTGTTCCAAAGCCGAAAAGGTGGGAACTATTGCTAGTCAGGATACATCAAAGCTTACTTAGATTTTGCAAATTCACCTGTACGTGTTAGCATATTTCTGTAGTCGCAATTTCGCTCCTATGTTAGTTTGTTTCAACGAATCTTCGATGCTTTATATGGAGCATCAGTTTAATCTTGCCGGTTTCTACAAATGTACCTTTTTTTAGATATCATTGTATGTACTCACTCAGTGTTTCAGTCCTTTGTCTTTCTTAGGCAGTTTCTAGCTGTGAAAAGAAAGATATCTATATCTATCTGCATTCATTATGAACGCCGTTTCGTATTTTTTAATATACAGAGGGCTGTGAATAATTAGCCCTGGAAGCATTTCACACACTTTGTGCAGTTCACCAACGTACATTCTCGTCTCTTGATTTGCGATTGCTCTTGGAAACAATACTTTCTATCGTAGAATGAAGGTAGTTTATGCCAAGGTTGAAGAAAAACTCACCGGGTCCTTCCTCTACCGTTTTTTCAAATTCTTGTTGGAGTCTTTCCAGAAGGTTTAATGTGATAGTAAGATTCTTCATGGTTTTTTCTTTATCTCTAGCGGCGATGGTTATCTTGAGTTCCTTATGTACAGATTCAAGTTCAGATCTTGTTGTCTTGATGTTTTCGTAGGCCTCTTTATCCTTCTGCTCAACTTTGTCAGACTCATCATTGATTTCTTCTTCCATGATTGCCAGCACACGATCGACAAAGTTGTTGAACTCACCATAATCATGAAGCATCTTCTTGCAAGAATTGATCGTATGAGAAGTGAACATCTGACTTACAAATAGCGACCTTATTTTAAGACGTTTTGTGCTGGCTTAGCGATTTACTTACTCTGACAATTTTATAAAATCAGAACACTGAATAATTGAGACAAAAGTTGAAAGCAGAAATTAAGCAAGAAAATAGAAGTAAGAGGCACTCTAGATTCAGCCCGATTCCTATAACCAATACAATTCCATATGTGGAACGACTCCTCGAAATGTCGCTGAAAGATTATCTGAAGATCTCAATATCTCTAATACTGGCGCCGTATTTTGTAAATATAAAAAAGCTTTCTGATACTGATTCTTTTAGTAAGATAAAACAATGGGTTTTAAAGTGTAATGATGTTAGAAAGTTAGAACCATCTTTAGAATACCTTGATGGCATAATTCACAAAGCAATCGAGAGAGCAAGAGAAACAGGTATAACGCCTTTGAAGCTTGAAGAGACCCTGCAATATAAAAATACAGAATTATATAACTTGTTACATCAATCCAAAAGATGACGTGACTATATGACCGTTAGGCTCTGTAAAGTTAAGGAAAAAGCTATAGGTTTCCATCTCGTTTTATATCAAGTTCGGTACCTGCGAGCAAGGTTAAGCCTTTTTGCTAAGTCGGGAGAGGTTATATTAAATATTATCTTGTCCCAATGCTGCACATTGTTTGCTGGGCAAATGACTGGTAATAAGCGCTCTCCTTTTATACAAAATTTCAATGATGCTAAAGTAAACATACCGCCCTCATAGACTATTAAAAGGAAAAGGATGGGCATGGACTATCACCATAATATTGCTTATAATAGGTATTGCAATTCAAATAATTTCTACAACTACCGGAAGTGTGTTTAATGCATCTCTTATTAACAGTAGTAGCGTCAGCTGAGTACTGTAATAAGCTAGTTATTTCGATGATGGTGATGTAGGCAGTCATTAGATTTGGCAGTTAACCTTGAACTGTTCGCATAGTCACTACATGGAATGTCTAGGCTTGTGGCTGGTGTAATACCGGGCGACATGAGGCTTATCGGAAAATGCCCTTCCAATTAAAGATTCGATCTATTCTCCATTGAGAATTAACTACATGTAGATCTGACTTCCCGTCTCTTGGGAATTGCCTTCCCATTTAGCCTTCGGTGTTTTGAGAAATATCCTTCCATGTTCCCGATGAAATGAAGCTATTTCCTGATGCCATTTCATGTGTGTCATCGAACCCGATAGAGCTGAAATGTTTATCAAAAGATCTTTGCACCATTGGATAGAGTGAGCCGATGTTAGGCTATATGTGAGGTCATTTTTATCATGTGTTATTGCTTAATTGTAGGTCTTTGTTTAAATAAATCTATTAAATTATTATTGTAATGAAGAAAGCAAGTACAGTATTCATTGCAGTATCTCTAATATCGTTTCTTGTCTCAAGTATAGGCTTTCCTTTTTTCGAAAACAAAACGGTTTATGGTCAACCCGTTCAAGATAACAGCGTGTCAGAGCAACTGCGGCTAGGCACTGGCAATATTCTCGACCTTCCAGCCGATGTAAGCCTTCTATATGGTAATAACCAAAATGCATCATTTAATCAAGAGTTCATACTCTTAGGAAATAACCCAGGAACATTATATAACCGACATAATGTAGCCATATCAAGTCCTGATTATGGATTTTCCACAACTATTCCAACACTTAGAGTCGGAGAGAATTTCAATATAAATTCAACTACTGACGCAAACGGACTGAATAGGTACAGTTCGGTGGTTCTACTATTAGTTCCAATAACTTCTCCTTTTCCACCAGCCGATACGAGTATTGAAGATATTGATCCTGAAAGCGACATAGTACTTTTCGACACCAATCATTCTCGGAAATTATACGGATGATATCGGCACTTTTGTCATACCACAGACATCAAGTCCAGGGTATTATCTTTTATATGCATATGTTCAATATCCTACTTACGATATGACTGCAGTATACAATACAGCAGTACAGGTGACAAGCAGCAATGGAGGAACAGGACCATGATTTGTCCCTCACGTACAACAAAATAACACTACTATCGTGGATAATACACACACACACACAGCAGTTGCCTAATAATATGATTCTCGTTGTGTTCCATTATTGTAAATTGACAAGCTCGCTGTAAGTTTGTGCATTAGCCAAACTATCTACTTTAATGGTTTTCATAAGATTCAAAATGAAAAGGATCAGGTGGCATTTGAATCTTCAATTCCATCTATTCAAACGACATTATAATGATATAATAATATGTCTTTGTCTTCAACAACAAATTATCCTGAACAATAACAATACTCATCATCACAAGATTACTTTAGTGGGCATTACACTGCTATGCTACTAAATGAGGCTGAAAAGCTTTACAATAAACTAGTAAAGATCTGACAAATGGAATTATCTATGACAGCAGACTTCATCATCATTACTATTGTTATCGCAGTCCTCATAGGATGGAACAAAAACATCTCGCATTCAACTTGAATATCGTAAAATGCATAATGAGAGTCTGAGACTTTATGTTAGTAGATATATATATTAACAACACCAACACGTCTGGGAGATATTGGTTAAAAGAACACATATGTATGTCAATGCAATGCATTTATCGGCTCTATTCGGTAGATTGTCCCTCCCTTAGTTAGTTTAGCCTCTTGTTTTTCAAAGTCACCATGTGCTAGTGAAAGAACGTATAGATAACCATCAGGTCCAACTTGGATATCTACAGTAGGATCAAATCCTGTAGCAAATATAGTCGGCTTATCGTCTCTTAGATTATACGCAACTTTACCTGCCAGTGGTCCTTCAAGTAATAATCCTGTTCTATTTTGGTTTAGTTTAAAATGGTAAATATTTCCATAATCTACATCTCCCACAAACATATCATTTTCATATTGTTTGCCCAGCTTATCTGAATTGAGGAATGTTAAAGCAGTTGGACCAATTGTCTCCTTCCATGTAAATTCAGGAGCACGATATTTTCCCCTTCCTCCAAAGTCTACCAATCCTCTCTCAGGATTTGTTGCTATTGGACCTATGTCTTCACCATGTGGTTTCCATATACCCTGCACTTGTCCCCACCCACTATTGAATCCTGGTTCAACAAGGTTAATTTCATCTCCAAAATCAGGTCCATTTTCTGTATCCCATAACTTTTTAGTTATAGGGTCAAAATCCAATCCAAAACTATTTCGTATGCCATAAGCATAAAATTTGTTTATAGGCTCGGTATTATTATTATCCAAGATATTTCCTACTGGCTTTCCATCTTGGGATATTCTGTAGATAACGCTTCCAATATGAGGTAATACGCCAGGAAAGTTTTGAGTTATAGTTTGATGACCACCGATTTCACCAACAACTAGGTATACATTTTGATCTGGACCAATCAATAATTTACCACCTATATGGTCAGCGGGTAGGCGGATAGGAACAGCTGGAAGATCTAAAAGTAATTTAGGATTTATCAATTTGTTATCTACTAATTCATATCTATAAAGGCGATTACCTGCTGGGTCTATACCCGAAATAATATCATCACCAGTTTTTCCTCCACCAGATTCAGTGTAATACAGGAAAACATATGTATGACTGTTTTTATGTTTTGCAATAGCAATTCCTGTCATACCTCTTTCGGCGTCGATTGCAACGGGAACCTTTAGCAGAGGCTGTGGTAACATTGTGCCATTTACAATCCTGTTTACTGCCTTGATCTTTCTCTAAAATCAACATGTCATTAGGACCTATAAATGCCATTGTGGTAGGAAATTGTAGTCCTGTGAATACTACTTTTGCCATTAGATTAGGATCTCTGAAAATTGGTACTCCTTGAGCGTTGGAGTATTTATTGAAATATCCAATAGATAAATAGAAGGAGAAAATCAAAATTATAAACAAGATTGATCTTGAAAGTGATAGTCTGGCTAAAAGGCTATAAGCCATAATTCCTCTTGATTTACTTGTATTTTCTGACATCATATATACATTATTTATACATTCGCTCTTTGAACCATCTTTGTTCTTTTATTCATGTATTACAACAGAAAAAAATTTACCAGGATTTGTCTTATATGATAGTCATAAACCTAAAGAGTCGCCTTTTCTCTTTTAGTAAATTAGAATTTCTTATAAACGTAATTCTCTTGATCTTGGCATTTCACCATATTGTTATGATTATTGTCTTCCATCGTGCATTTTGCCTTATTTTTCCTATTTCCAGTCAACTTTAACTTTAAAGGAGGAAATATTTTCATTTGGTGATTTTAGATTTTAGAGGTATCACAGGTTGCTTCAATATATCAACTATTTTATCTGCGGAAGATCCATCTCCATAGGGACAAATATTTTTTGGGTGTTCTAATGTTCTAATTCTTTTGATGCCTTCAAGAATAGTATGATAATCTAGCTTGCACAGTTTTGCATGTCCAGATAGTATGGATTCTGGTCTCTCTGTAGAACTACGTAAAACCAACGCATGCTTGTTTATGTACGGAGAAGTTATTTCTTCTTGTACTTCCTCCAGAATCAGTAATTACAAATTCGCACATTTTAAGCAGCCTTAAAAAATCAAAGTAGTTGACAGGTGGAATGACTTTGTTTGGCATAAGATGCTCCAGATTGAATTCATTAATTCGCTTTACAGTACGTGGATGCATAGGACATATACAATCAAGTCGCGACGTAGATAATGCAGTCAATATACATTTTAGAGAATCACGGTTGTCTACATTTTCTTCCCTGTGAAGAGTTAAGAGAACGAAACTGGATGGATTATTTTTTAATTTAACGCATTCTGAAAAAAAACCTTGCCTGTTAGTATTATCGTCATGATAGGTGTTACTTTCGACTAGGGGCATACATAGCTTAACAGCATCTATTACGGTATTTCCCACTAAATGTACAGTCCCACAAATTCGTTCATTTGCCAAGTTGTTTGATGATATGATCGTTGGAGAAAATAGGATATCTGATATATGATCGACCATTCTTCTATTATATTCTTCAAGCATTCTCCAATCATTACTTCTTAAGCCTGCTTCAAGATGTATAATTGGAAGTTTTAGCCTTGTTGCTGTTAATGCACTTGCAGCCACACTGTTAGTATCGCCAACGACAAGTACCTGATAAGGGAGGCTTTAATTGTTGGAGAATATTGCTAACACCGGTCATCATTTCTGCAAATTGTTCTGGAGATCCTGATGGTCTTGTTAATTTAATGCTATAATCTGGCTTTCGAATTTTAAAGTCTTTGAGAAATTTAAGAAATAATTCATAGTCATAATGCTGGCCAGTATGGATGAATTTATAATCGATTCCATTTAATTCAAATAATCGAATAACCGGAAACATTTTTATTAATTCGGGTCTCGTACCTGTTATAACTGCAAATGTCATGTTGTCGTTACTAACTTTTATTCTAAAAGCTTGATGAACAAGTTTATTATTTTTATTATTTTTAGATGATTGAAAATTTTCCATATTATTTCTTGCTCGTCCAAATACTACTACTGTTGTTGATACAACCCCCACAATATGCTCATCTTCTAATTTTCCATAAATAATATTGTCAATAGCAACAAAAGTCTGTCCTTCTGTTATTGTAACAAGGGGCATAGCTGTTAATGGTAATACTTCAAATGATACCACTGTAATAGAGGTAGCCGCTACTACTATGCCAAAAAATATACATTTCATAATAGTATGTCCAAAAACTATTGCTCATTAAATATTCCATTAAAGATCCTTGCCAAGGCACTAGGATAAATATAACTAATTTTTATATAAAGATCACTAATATTATGCTATTATTTATAATAAACATATATGAATAAAATTATACAAAAATATGATAAGCGTTGCGGCAAGTTAACCCATAACTGGAATCCATGTAATCTTCCCCACACGAACAAATTCTTTATCTGGCATTTCAGAATGAACAACACCTGCTCCTGCAGTCATCCATTGTACATCACCTGGTCCAAGCTTGCCTGAGTTTCATCTAGAATCTTTATCGTCAAATCTACCTTCAAGCATGTACGTTACAGTCTCAAATCCCCGGTGAGGATGATCGGGTGCTCCTTTTGCTTCTCCTGGTTGGCTGTTGATGTTGTGCTACAAACAAACGTTTAAACTCTTCAAATTTCAAATCTTATTTTGAAAACTATAGCATTAAACTCAATATATTTTAATTACTATGATACTACTGAAACTAAACATGATAGAGGATGAATGCCTGTGTCTTTTTATAAACTGCTTTTCAATGTCCGGCTATGTCTCTCCAACATACAAAAGTTATGATTTTAGATAATGCCCCTGATGCCACTAGTTTTTCTCAACACTTGTTATGTTAATAGATGGCTATTGACTTTGCAGGAGCGGATGAGGATTTTGTTGTTGTTCCATCAAATGAGGGTGATAAGAATGGTGTACTACTGCTAAAAGGTGGATTCATATGTAATTCCCATTGTTATTTCATTTACTAGTTTATTGTAAAGTTTTTCAGCCTCATTCAATAACATAGCTGTGTAATGCTCAGTAAAGTAATCTTGTGATGATATGGACTGTTGTCGTTATGGATTGTTGTCGCCGTTTACCCATGGTAGTTAGAAGTCGTTTGTACACAGTTTTACAACCAGCACGTATCTGGTATATGGTTAATTGAATGCCTCATCAGATGTAGATTGAGGCATACCTAATCGGTCTTCTCTCCCCAATGATCTAACTAAAAGGTAAAGTGTAAAATTATCGTATAATCAATTAACTATTTACAACTACTTTTCCTTTTCGTAAAGGTAGTTTGGTTCTGTTACAAAGAATGGGGAAGCGATTATTTTCCTATATTCTTCAACGGTTCTAGACGAGGAATCTAATTTTAGGTTGATCTCACCATTTAATCCAGGTAAACATACAATAGGTACAGTCATTCCATTTTTCATTCCAATAACTTATAGCTTTAATTCGTGTGTATTTTCCACTTTCGATCGATTGTAATGCATCTTGGATCCAAGCAGTCTTATTTCCTTGAGAAGGATCCTCTAGAACACCAAATTCGAAAACAGCAAGTGGCTTTTTAAGAGAAATCGATGAAAGTTCAGGGTATGCACCATCAAGTATATTTGTAAAAGAATTCCAATTCGTACCTCGATCAAAGGCTCCATAAACGCTGATTCCTATCCAATCAATATAATTATCGCCAGGATAATAATTAATCAAGTTGTTCCAAGATTGATGTATCTCCTTTGTTTCTCCTGTTTCTTGCGGTGGATAAACATGAAAAGCCCATGTTATATTTCTTACACCTTCTTTTCTGAATAAATCTATTATATGTCTATAAGCATCTCTAAATCTTTCTGGGCCATCAGGATAATTAGGATCTCCATATCCATTTGTTTTGCTTCCACCATTAAGTATTCCACTCCATGGAAACCACCCGCCGTTAACTTCTGTTCCAAATTCAACCATTATCGGGATACCAACTCTTTTTGCATCTTGAGCCCACCTTTTCAAATCAATGTCAAATTTCCCATCAATAAAACCCTGTAGGGTATATATTGGATCTGCTACACCGTCTGTGAAAGTAGTACGAGGCATCATCCTAACAAAAGGTATAACGCCTACGCTGTGAATGGACCTGACAGCTGTCTCTGGAAATTTTATTCCTGATCCCCAATTATTAGAAAAATATGCCCATACAATTTTTTTTCCTACCATCTTTTCATAATCAATAATTTTTTGTGAAGTCACTTCATCTTCAGCACCTCCAAAATCTGTAAGAGCGCTATGATAAACGCCTCTAGTTGGTGGACCAACTTTTATAGACAAAGCCGACATGTTTTGGTAAATACTAGTCTCATTTTTCATACTTGTGCCCATAGGATTAGTGTTATTTTCGTGCCCTATGGTTACACTACCTGCTCGTATAGTTCTAACAAGTATCCCTCCCGACGATAACAATAACGATACGGCAGTAGCAGTAAAAATAATCATCATCCTATCTCTTCCGGACATTAAAAACTTCTTTTAATTGTAGTCTCTATTATATATATTTCCTTCCATGTGCTTTTATTTCATTATCTGGTTAAATCAATCCATATTAGTATATCCTTAGACCCTAATGACCTCCACCAATGGATAATAAGATAATGTGTGTGTATATTTTTAAAATAATACAAAGGAAGAGGGGGATTTGTATACTAACATACTATCAACAAATGGTAGAGCTTGATTTCACCAACCATTTGTTCAAGTAAATTTTCACATCGCATATAGCAAAAGGATTCTTGTGTTTAAAATACAGGAGAATATACTCAGTATAAATAATCATTATATCTAAATAGATAGTATTCATCCATTTGATGGAAGTTGAGCATAAGCAGAGGATATCATTGTCAGAAAAAGAGAGGAATAGCTGTTTATGCAACAGCGATATTTTTGTTGTCAGTTATAGTCTTTAATCTGAATCCTACTGTACTTGTGATTCATGCTGACAAAGATCACAATAGCAATGATCAAAAAGTTAAGAATAAATCATTAATCGGTGACATCTCTGATAATGTAGTAAGTCTTGGAAATACTAAGGATGCTTTAAAACAAGTACTTCAACAAATACAAACACAAATAGCTCTGACATCTGGTCAAGCCAAAGCAACCAAAGCAATTAATCAAATAAATTCAATTATTGACTTAAACCCTAACGGTCATTTATCGCAGTCATTATTATCTCTTGCAAAGCAACAAGCAGCTGGTAACACAACTGCTGTCACAAAGGTCTGCAGAACAAATTGCAGGAAAAGTGTCTAGTGGTGGTGATGATTTGGGACAGCCATTCGCAGTAGCACAACAAGCAGGTACATCTTCTTTTCCTTCTTCTCAGTTATCATCTATATTGCCACAAGGAACGCTAACCTCAAGTCAGCTACAGCAGAAAGCTCGAATTCAACTCAATAATAATAAGGGTAATCCTAGTAGCATTAGTAGTCAAATTGCTTCCAGTGCTCCTCTACACGTATTTACCTCTTTGCCATCTCGACAATTAGCAATTGATAATCCTCCAGTAGCTGATGTTGGACATCCTGGTCCAGATCAAAATGTTAATGAAAGCTCTATTGTTACACTCGATGGAAGTGCAAGTTATGATCCAGATGGAAATCCACTGACATATTTATGGACACAGACTGCCGGTCCTTTTGTTACGTTAAGTAATGCTACTTCTACCATAACTACATTTACGGCTCCACAAACTCTATCGGCAAATATAGCACCGCTTACGTTTCAATTGACCGTTAAAAACACAGGTGGTTTAACTGGTAGTGACACAGTCCATGTTATAGTAAATCATGTAACTGCACCACCACCATCCAATGGTATAATCCAAGGCGCTATGACTGATGAATTTGGTCATGAGGACGGTAATGCAAATTTGGTAAATGCGTTTAACAATCTGGCTGGAAAAAAGATAGGTGTTGCATTTTTTAGCGATAACTGGTTTAATGGAATACATTTTCCTTTTGATAAATGCATTTCCATTAGAACTACCGGTGCTGTTCCTTTTATCAGAATACAAAACTGGATTAGGGAAGGAAATAAACTTTCTGATGCCGGGCCATATACCCACAAAAATATCATAGCAGGAATGTTCGATACTGAGTTAAGAGCATATGCGCAAGCAGCCAAAAGTTTTGGAACGACATTGATAATAGAATATGGGGTAGAAGTAAATGGTAATTGGTTCCCTTGGAGCCAGGAAGGACCAGAGCCTTACAAGGCAGCATACAGACATATTGTAAACCTTTTCAGAGAACAGGGTGTTACAAATGTAAGATGGGCGTTCCATGTTGACGCTACAGACAACAATAATGGCTACAAATGGTACCCTGGTGATGATATCATAGATTGGATTGGAACTAGTTGTTATGGCGCTGAAACAAAGAAAGGCTGTATTAGAACCTTACAAAATATCTACGATTCATTTGCCAGTATTTCAACCACAAAACCGCTAAGCATCTTTGAATGGGGCATAGGTGATGCAACAGATACAACAAATACACTTCATGCCTTAGCTACAGACCCTAGATATTCGAGGATAAAATTACTACAGGTTTGGAATGAGGGTGTTGTCCCAGGTCACCCCGAGGACTTAGTTCCTGACGGAAGGATCAACGTAACTCCACAAAACCTTCAAGCCTATCGCCAAGGCATTGCAAATCAAGTCTATCTGTCGGCATATCATGATTAACTGTTGTTGTACTTCCAGGTAGGTGGTTGACAAAAAGATGTATTAACATACCTGACACTTTTTTCTTGCCATTTCTTTTCATCATCTTCTTGATGCTTTACCATAAAACTGATAATGCAATTTTGATTTACTTTATTTAATATGGGCATTTAGCTACTATGGCATTAAAATACAAGCTTCAATCTCTGTAATGTCATATTAATTTCTAGGAAACAAGAGATCTTATGATTAAAATCAATGTAACCAGATCCAGTGAAATAAGCAATCACGAATTTTTTATTACTGGGGGCAGCGATACAAACAATTAGGCAAGAATATTCTACTACCATTCATGATATTAAATTTGCTAACTGTGTCATATCCTTTACATATTCTATCACAAGATTCAATACCAAGAACAATGAGAGTATTAGATTGTTAGGGCGATAATAATGATGATTATGGCGAAAACAAGTATACTATTCACTTTTACATTATTTCTCGTTTCAGGTATAGGTTTGTCTTTTTTCAACAGCACACCTGTTTATTCTCAGCTGGGATCCCCACTGGTTGACAATAACAGCTTGTTGGAACAACAGAGAATAGGTACCAACAATATTCTCAATTTTCCAGATGTAAACCTTGTATATGGTAATGGTAATAATGCATCGCTAGATTTAGAGTTCATACTCTTGGGAGATAACCCAAGCATTCCCGGCCAACATAATGTAGCCATCGCAAATCCTGATTATGGATTATCCGTACCCATTCCAGCGCTAAGGGTTGGAGAGAATATTACTATAAATTCGACTACCGACCAAGACATAAAGTACAGTTCAGCGCTCGTAGTATTTGTACCAATAACTTCACCCTTTCCGCCAACCAACATGAGTATCGAAGATGTTGATCCTGAATCCGACTTAGCACTTTCTAATCCAATCAATTTCGGAACATATGGGAGTAATTACGGCAGTTTAGTGATACCACCAACAATAAGTCCAGGATATTATCTCTTCTATACATATCTTCAATATCCTACATACAATATGACTGCAGTATACAATACGGCTGTGCAGGTGACAAACAGCAGCGGATGAACAAGACCATATTTTTTTCACCTCTTGATTATAATACGCATAATCAAACCAAAACTCCTGTTTTAAATAGCTCGTATGAATTCTATCCTTGAACAGCCAAAATTATTTTAAGAAATATAGTGGAAGCCCCAAAGAACATTCGTCATTATGAAGACAGAAATTAAGCCAATAGAATAGTTGAAATTCAAGCATCCTATAATAACTCAGAATTCAAAAGCATGTTTATTGTCATGTCTCATCCTACGTTTCTCTTAGGAGTTCATTTAAAGCTGTTTCCGATTGAAGGAGTGTTAAACTCCTGTAAAGTCGTTTGATTATACATATGTACTCTATCCATTTATTATTTTTCTCTTCAAATTCCTTTCTTTTTGTCCAAAGCCTTAATGCTTGCATTGTGAACATAGTGCACCAGCTACAAGCAGTATCTAAAGAAAGATGATACCTTATTGCTCCTCGATCCACTCCTTCAGGGATATAAAAGTCTAAAAGTCTTGAATGTATCTTATCAGTAAGATCGTCTATAGACTCAGAAGAATTTTTAATTAATTCTTGTATTCGTGATCGACATAACATTAAGAGACGCAGCAATTGAGCCATACAATCGGATTGCTCTATTGACTTTTCTGCGGTATTCCTTGGCAATCCCCCAGTCGACGGATTTACTTGTTTCATTGCCCATATAACACCTTTTATGCCTGCTGAGATATAACTTTCATTGGACTGCCTGATTCCCCCACATATGAGACCTTCACAGGCATACAAATGGGGATGAAGGTATGTTATATTTTCCTGATCAGGATTTGTTATAAATCGACCATCAGCCTGTTGGAATTTTAGAGCAAATCTACAAAGCGAATCGGATACTTTGGCATAATGGTCGTTACTAGTCAAACGTGATAACTCTAATAAACACAAGGATAATTTAGATTGATATGCCCCAGAAACGGTTGACCATTTGACACCGACGCTTCCAGTACTATCCCTAGTTACAGCGTTATAGAAATTATCTAAAACGGGAACTAATTTTGAGCCCTCAAAGAATCTTTCAATTAATGATTTTGCCATACTCTCTGGCAGCTATCAAAAGATTTCGATCCTTTGTAATTTTATAAACGTTCAACAACCCTATTATGACCATTCCGTTATCAAATGCATAAATCTGCTTTGATAAATCCCCTTTTTGATCGAACTTGTCAGCCTCTATAATCCCTGCTGGCAGTAAGAAAGATGATGACGCATTTAAATTTTGGATTAACCAGTTTGCAGAATCCTTGGCAGCGTGCAGAGCTTCAGGTTGGGACAATTCTGAGTAAATGTATATCAATGATGTTAAAGCATAGCCTGTAATTTCAATATATATAAAAGGGTACGAGGGCGGATTCAGATTTTTCCAACCGTAAACAGCTCCTCTTCTGGGGCCATCTTTTATTCTAATGCCCGAGTAAAGTAACCATCTAATATTGTCATTAAAAACTTCTCTGGATTTTTCCTCTAGTCTATTTCGAATCATCTAATCTTTAATGTACGTTGACACCATTATAATTACTATTGTACAAAAACAATGCATAACCTTGAACGCCAACCAATGTAATGTACCATCTAATTACTTTTCGTCTGATAATGATACTTTATAATTTGATATACATTCAATTAATAACTTTATAATCATGGAACAATCTTGATTTATCTTCGAATCCGTCACAGACGTAGCTTTGTTCCGTAAGAATGTTTATCATATCCGCCAGTATATGTCAACACACTGGTAACACTACAGCAGATATCAAAAATCATGAAAGAGTAATAGAAACAAGAGGAGTTGTTGGGAGTTATTAAAACTTAGTTAACATGGTTAATCGGAGCTTTAACTATGTTAATTAATCTTTAATAAACAAAATTTATTTTATGATTCTGGATGGATAGAAGAACCAACAATATTGACAATATTTGTCTAAGCAGCATTTGTAACAATTCTCACAGCAGAACATTTGTGGTTAATCCTCAATGTACAAAAAAGCAGGAAATTTGATTTCATAGGAAAGATTGGTAAAGGATAAAGATTGACATTCGCATTGATAACAGGCACAAGGCCTGAAATAATAAAAATGTATCCTCTTATGAGATTATTTGATCTAAAAGGAATCGATTATAAATTTATCCATACAGGTCAGCATCATGACTATGAACTGTTCCTCAAGTTTATCGAAGATTTTAATATTCGAAAACCTGATTATAGTATCGATTTAACACCAGGTTCTGGGCCTATAGAACAATTTTCTGAAATGATGCCGAAGGTTGGTCGCGTTCTAAAGGAAGTTCAACCGTCATCAGTAATAGTTCAAGGGGACACCAACAGTGAAGTTGCTGCTGCATTAGCTCGCCATAAAGTCTAAAATTCCACTAATTCACCTCGAAGCGGGATTAAGAAGCTATGACTGGAGAACACCAGAGGAGTATAATCGGAGAATGGTGGACCATGTGTCAAATGTGCTACTTGCTCCGACCATCCAATCGGTAAGAAATTTAAAAAATGAACAGGTTCAAGGAAGAATATTCATGGTAGGAAACATGTCATAGATGCAGTCGGGTTATGCCTTCAATCGGATAGTACCTGAATATCGTCATCATAATAATAATAGTAATAGAGCAAGTATCCTAAACAAAATTAAATTAAAAATGGATCCTGCCAATTGTGTGCTTTTAACTCTTCATAGAGAAGAGAATGTAGATAACCGCGATTCTTTAAAACAAATATTTAGTGCATTGTCTGATTCAGGTCTTTATTGTATCTGTCCTATGCATCCTCGTACTGTCAAAAGAATTCACGAATTTGGGCTTGAAGATCTCATTTCGAAGGCCATCAAAGTAATTGAACCAGTGGGCTATTTTGATTTTTTAACTCTTCTCAAAACTTGCAGGTTTGTGATTAGTGACTCCGGTGGAGTTCAGGAAGAAGTAACTTCTCCATATATAAATAAGCATGCCTTGGTCTTACGCAAGTCTACAGAGAGGCCCGAGTCCGTTCTATCTGGCCATACCGTAATGTGCGATGTAGATTATTATAAGATTAGGACGTCAATTAGGAAAATTGAAGCAGGAGAACTCCCAGAAAAAAAAGTTGGAAGTCCCTATGGTAGTGGGAATTCAGCAGAGAAAATAGTCGAAATACTTGAAAAGGAATCTCTCTTGCCAAAAATACTGGTAGTTTGAATCAGGTTAACCCATTATTGTTACCGTAGCTGTTAAGTTTATTGTTCATTATAATTGCAGTCTTAAGGCATTTAGAGGAGGATTATAATTTGCAGATTAATCTGTCAGATAACAACTACAATTACAACAACAAAACAACGTGCGTGAACAAAATCCACAGGATTGTTGTCATACAATGCTCTTGATATATTAAATTACTTGAATATTACAAATCCCTCGTATCCACCTTTACGATATAATCAAAAAGATTTGGCAGCAGTCTATCCATGGATTTATTAAAGATTATGGGGTATGTTATATTATCTCACAAACATCACCTTGCTCTAACTACTAAATTTTTATTGCTTTGCTACGGTCACTTCATTGCTGAATACCCCTGTGACACCGTAAGGATAATGTAGATACACATATAGAATATAATTCCCTGGCTGTGTAATTTGCGGTATAACAAAATTACCACTAGTATCATTATTATAATTTCCAAGATTCGACTGGTTGGCCTATTTGCATATCATCCTCAGGATCAATATCTGATAGAGACACATTGCTGGGAGTAAATAGTATTGGCGCTAATTTTACATTAGCTGTGATATATCTAATATCTTGATCAGAAGTTGAATTTATTTTAAAATTTTGTCCCACAATCAGTTTTGGAATAGGTATAGATAATGAATAATTTGGATTCACTATTGCCACGCTGGTCTGATTACTGTTTCCTGAATTGTTATGCATTAGTACAAATTCTTCATCAAGCGAAGCGATGGATTGACCATTGATATCTGTCATATTTACTGCTGGAAATGAGAGAATAGTGCTTGTTCCTAGCCTTTGTGGTTCTGATAACGTGTTCTGGTCTGTTTGAGCAAAAACATACTCATATTTGAAAAATGGCAAGATTGGAGCCATAACAAAAGCCAAAGCAAGATATAACGCTATTGCTGACACTACTATTTGTAAGTACATTATCTCAGTTCTTCACACATGCCTAATAAACTTGAGTTAACCATGTAAATTAACAACGTTAACAATGCATCACGTGGTTAGAGTATGTGTACTAGAATTACGATTACAGTATAATGAGCTTCGATTGATTACACTATCTATACTATAGTCGCTACAGTTACTTTTTATTTCTACGAATCACATATATATGAGATTCATAATGGTAGATAGGGATTATTGCAAGTCAGTCACATTTGCTATTAATAATACTAAAGAACATTGAATTCTAGCAAGACATTGTCTATTGTATTATATCATTGCTTTGAGAATGTTAATTTTATGTATTTTCAAAAAACAGAGATAGATTTTGAATTATTCTACTTCAAAAGGCTGTGCACATATTTTTAGTGTTTAACGGATTACCAACTAATGGATTCTTAATCAGCCACAACAAATTTTTTGGGCTCAGCAACCCCTGACCCTAATTAGTGTTTGAACAATCTTAGGCTCCAATTCTGACGACACACCACTAATTAACTTTGCAAGGTTTCCAATCAATTTCCTGGGATTAGTCTTTTTAGCTACTTGTTGTTTGCAAGGTTACTTATGCCTTCCTTCATGCCTGCATATATATCTCCTCGCCTAACGATTAAAACTTGTCATTATAGTGTGACTTATGTAGCATATATACTATACCTGGCAGAACTTGCTCCCTATATCACCACATCTACCTTAGATAATTTTTTTCCAGTAATCTGGGAGCATTAAAAAGTGCCGCAAGGGCTATTACATCTATTCCATGCTGATCGTCGTGGGTCGTGGAAGTTACCTGAACTACTCTGGTTGTTGTGGATAGGGCATTTTTGTTACTCCCCATTGGGATATTTTGGAGCATATCCAATATCTAGTCGTAACGTCCATCAAGTTTCAACATGAATAACGATCATTGAACATTATACGTCTATGATTAGCATTTTGGTCTATCTGGTGAGTTCTTTTGGGCAGCAGTTCAACGACCAACAGCTTTTGATTATGCCTCTTTCCTCATTATTTTTGCAGACTGCTATTGCAGATGCTAATGCTCCCAAATATAACCCAAATCCAATCATCAAGTTGCCACTAAAGCCTATCACCATAGATGATATTGCAGTCAATACTGTTCCTATTACTGATGCAGTCACGTTTATGCCCCAAAGCAGAGTAACATCCTCCCCTCCTCTGCTACTGCTACTGCCATACACCACCACCACCACCTAAACTGCCCTCATCGTTAAGTTCCTGCGGTAGATGTGAGGAAGAAGAAGAAGAAGATAGAGTGGAGGAGGAGAGGGAAGCCATTCTTGTAATGGATGGAAATTGAAATCCCATAAGAATACCTGCAGGTAACAAAAGTCCAAAAGTCAGCGCGAGCTCTTTGTTGCAGCTCCAAAATTATACCTGAATCTATAATCCTCGGTAGGAAACCATAGTATAGTAGCACTGTTACCGCCAGAAGTGGAATCGATACTACAACTGCTTTGTAGGGATTTTTTTTGAATAGCCTTCCACTTAGATAAGCGCCTATCCCACTAGAAAGTAGGATTGAAAATAGTATGATTGTTAAGGCCATTATTGGAGTTCCTAGCAACAATAGAAATTTTTGAATAAAGGTTATTTCCAAAAATATAAACCCAAGTCCTATGAGTATTACAAAGATGATTTGGAACCGTATACTGATGATGATGAGGATGATGATGGAGTATTTAGTCGAATTGTTCTTTTGTTTACCTTTGAATAGTATATTAAAAGCAATGCAAGTACAGCGGACACTCCTAGCGTCGTTTCCAAGAGCACTATCATCTGATTTGGGATCCGCTCTTTTGCAAAATAGAAAGGAGAATCATCTGTAGGTGGCTTCAACTCTAAAATACTTGTGTTAGGGTCATAGCTTACTTGTGAATCTTGCTGTTGATTATCATTTGTATTACTAGTAATACTACTATTCGTAGACCTTGGTAGCAACTTGTCATAAGGAGGTTGTGTGTATTCACCAGGCATAGAAATGACTTTGGCATCGCTTTTGGCAATTCTCTCTTTTACCAAGTTAAGTTCAGATGAATTGAACGGGCTATTTTTTACCATTACAATGACAGGGTATACCGTTCTCTGATCGTTGATCCAAAGGATAAACCAGGACGATCTTCAACTACTAGAATCCGTCTGCTAATGTCTTGATCTTGAATACTTTTTCCTGCTGTTTCTTGCTCCTCCCGTAACGATTCAATGACAAGAGGCATCAGTCTTGGCAATTCAATATTCCAACGTACACATCACAAGCCTCCCGTTATCTCCATTCAAGTGATTTAGGTATTCCTTGAATGCTTCTACAGTGTAAAGATAATTTTCTGAAAGTGCGTATCCACCAGCGAGCTGAGCAGCCCATGAGTCTACCAACTTTATCACTATAGTATCATATTTTGAATTAGCAGAACTGATAAACCGCCTGCCATCATCAATAAATAATTTGACATCATTGCGATCGTACAGATTCCCTGCTGAATTACCGCCAAAATGTTTCGCAGCTGATATTATTAATGGATTTATTTCTACTGCAGTAATGCTCTTTGAACCTCCAGCCAAAGCAACTAAGATATCCTCTCCGCCTCCGCCACCGATAACAAGAGTCTATTATTTTTTTTTGGTGTCATTGATATTTCATATGGCATATAATCCATGTATTCTTTCAGCCATTGAATATCTGCAGTAGAACCATTCCATCGAAGGACAGGAGTATCGGCATCGGCATCGATCGCTATTGCAGCTACAGGATCTAGATCTGCCAGTATCATTATTATTGTTATTATTACCTGTGTTATTATGAAAAATCTCTCTTTCTCTTGTGACGTCTATTCTAGAGAAAGAGTTCCATTGAGTTGACAAATGCTCAAACATTGAAGGCTTTGCTAGCTGATAATGTAATCCCTTGTTTTGTCCAGGTTGTATTGCTAATATATGATTATAACCCGCTGCTGTATTGGTTACTAATAATATAGCAGAGGCAGAAAGTACAATTATTCCATAAAATTTTATT
Source organism: uncultured Nitrososphaeraceae archaeon (assembly GCA_963825865.1). GTDB lineage: Archaea > Thermoproteota > Nitrososphaeria > Nitrososphaerales > Nitrososphaeraceae > CAWGVG01. Next base: position 86,173 of record CAWGVG010000013.1, read on the forward strand.
TTGTTTCCAACTACTAGTGGTGGTGCTGGTGATGGTTGTGGCGCCGGCCGATTTTTTTTCTGTCGTGAAATTATAGGCAGCAGCAAGAAGAGGAGGGCCAATGACTAATAGACCTATTGAAATTAACACAGATTCTGCGCCCAAATTCCGCATTAGGGGATCAAGAATCAGCGTGGCTGCGGCTGCACCAACTAAATCAGCAAAATACAGCCTGGTTATTTCTTTTGGCATTGTAAGGTAAATTAGAGCCATTGACATTCCTGCAAAAAAGAAAGGAATTGCTGAGGCTAGATAGAATAGATAAATGAAAGATGTGCTCGACGGTATGATGTGTCCTACCACAAACAAGAAGATCGGCACTGAAACTGCAAACACAATAGTAGATTGAAGTATTTTTGATGGCAGATTCTCCTCTCTCTTTTTAATTTTATTCTTTAGATTGTATATCAGTAAGGCTCCGATTCCAAGTCCAAAAAAAGCGACAGAAATTGCCATAAAGGCATAATCATACCACAGGATGATTGAAAAAATTCTAGTAAGTGTAAGCTCAAATAATAATACGCATAATGAAAGCATAAAAAGTGTAACTAAAAGAAAGGTCATTAGTCCAAGAGAATGCTGCCAACCTATCTCAACACGAAAATTCAACTCATATAAAATGTTTTCCAGAATAATAAAAATTCAGTATTCCCAGATATATATATAACGAGTGAAACAGAGAGATCTGTGGACGATTCAGTCATTTAGAATAAAGGATGTGCCTTTATTATAAATTTCCTGCCTAGATAAATTATAGAATATATCTCTATGAAACCTTTATTGGATGGTGGCACCAATTTATATCTCGATTGTTTTAAAAAATGAAGCAATTGTCCACAACATTTTGTGATATCAAGGCAGATATAAATCCAAAGTCTTGGTTATCAAAATACCGCAGAACTTCAATTGTTTACCTCATGAAAATGCTTCTGTTCTATCATGGAATCGGTCTGCTTTTAATGCTCATCGGAACATCCATAGCTGAAAAGGTCATTGTAAATTATAATGATCGATCAATCCCGCGTTCATCCCTTATTTCAGTATTAGCTGCTGGACCAATCGAGGAAACGGTCTTTTTTGGTATCCCATATTATCTTTTCGGAAACCATTTCCTGGTTTTGGCAGGTGGGATTGCATGGGCGATGACCCACATTTTAAATACAAATAGACTTGACATTAGCACTCTAGCATATGCAAACTGGTTGTTCGTCATACCTTCACTTTTTTTCAGCCTTAGAACCTGGATTAGTGGAAAAGGCTGGTTTGCAATAGTCACTCATTCAATATGGAATGGGATCTTTTTTACTTTAGGTTGTGCGTCTGGCGAAATTTCATGTATAGCAATTTTTGACGAAAAGAACTTCTTAACCGTAGGAGTAAGTAGCCTTATAGTCTCTTTGCTACTGTCAATTTTAACCTATATGCTGTACAAAAGGAAACATGACACGAATGGACAACGGGTTGCCGTTTGAAACACTTCTGATTTTTTACTGTATTTTGTAAATTGGAAAAAGTAAACGCTGCCGAAAATGTTTATGAGCTCGAAGAAAGAAAGAAAAATACATGATAGAATTCAGAAATAGGGCAGAAAGTTTTATTTTATTTTATTTTATTAGATGAAAATCCATATGTGTCCCTATCTCAACATTATGCTTCTGGGAAAATCCTGCTACTGTTTCAAGTATATAGAGCGCATCTTTATCAGGGGTAAATAAGGGACAGTGAAGATCAGACACACATGGTTGCAGATTGTGTTCAATATGAATAACTGTTCGATTACTATCCAACCAAATAATGTCGATTGGGAATTTCATACCTCTCATCCAAAAATCATATTTTGCAGGTTGCTTTTCAACAAATAGCATTCCCTCGTTTTCCTTCAACTGGTCCTTAACGTCAAGGCCTTTAACCTGTTGATCATTTGTAATAGCCAAATCTGCAATCAGCTCAAAGTTATTTACTGTGATCTTTGACTGCAAATATCTGTCGGCTGGTATTTGTGCTTCATTCAAATGAAAATCATTTTCGGATTTTTCAAATGGAAACGTTGTTGTTGTACTCTTATTATCTGCTATTTGGGCTACAGCTAGTTGTTGCTGTTGTTGTTGTTGTTGTTGTTGGTAATGGCTGTCTGTCGTTGTATGGTAGTGTAGAAAAAGTAGTAAAGCCGATTGCAAATAACAATACTAATGTTGTCATCAATCCAAACAATAACAATTTTTCGTTTTGCACTATAGAAATTTATGCGGCAATATAGATAATAAAAACTATCTTAAAGCATTTTCAACTACTTTTTAACCGTACTCCTTCAACTAAATGGATAACTTCTTTCCGCATGAATCATACATTCTGTACATCCGATGATTATCAACTAGCTATGTTTTCTTATAAATTTCTTTCTGCAACGGCACACATCTATCCTTAATGATATCACTTATTTTGATATTTTGGAATACTATTAAACCTCTTATTCGCTTTTTTTTTCTATCTGTTGATACGTATTTGTTGTTGTGAAATTAGCTGACATCAACAGCTCTTCTAACTTTTTCTTTAAGGTTGAATTGATTTTCTGGCCATCTATTTTGCCTCTGAGAAGAGACATACTTCTACCCATCAACATGCCAAGTGAGGCGATTCCCTTCGCTTTAATTACTGGCATGTTTTCTTCTAAAACTTTGTCAATTGTCCTTTCCATCTCCTGATCACTTATCGGTTTTATTCCAAGTCCTTCGATAGCTTGGTCTATTGTTCTAGACTCTTTTCTTATTATTTTTTCGAAAATCAATACGATAGATTCCTTTGCTATCGTACCGCCATCAAACCTTCTAAAAACATCTATAATTATTTCGTCAGTTAACACCGTAGTATCAAGTCCTTGCCTCTCTAAGTTAACGAGATCTTCTGTAAGTTTCGATACTATAAAAGTAGGTTGTACTTTTGTCAAACCTGCGATTTCTTCAAATATGCTAAGATAATTAGAATCAAAAATCTTCTCTGCATGCTTTCTATTCAAGCTGTATTTTCTGGCAAGTGTATTTATGTTCTCATCCCATGATTTTGGTATTTTACCAATTAGTGAATCAAGTATGGAATTATCGATTTGAATCGGTAGAATGTCCGTCTCCGGGTACATCCTGGCTGCACCAGGTCTTGGTCTGCTAAAAATAGTCTTACCATCTAGAGTTGCAGAACGTGTTTCAGAAGGAACACCATTCAAGGCCATTTTTAATCTTCGAATTATAGACTCGACTGCAAATTCCACCTTTTCTCTTGCACCGCCTATAATCACGAAAGCATCGGCATCATGATCCATTTCTAATCTCTTACTAATTGCAATAACCTCTTCCTCTGTGATGCCATAATTTGGTAGCTCATCAGAATGAAATATCCCACCAAGACCGTAGAATCTAACTAATTCAGCGAGTTGCTTGCCTATTCTAACGTCAGGATATGGCTCAAATCTGATCATGCCAGCAAAACCTTTTACTCTAATTGCCTTGAAAACACCATTACTATCATCTTCTTCTTCTTCAGCACAAGCAAGCGACTGTTTCACTATTTTAGAGGAGGAATTTCTTAAGATATCAGTTACATCTTCAATTCTGTCTCCAACCTCAATTTCGTTAAGTCTCCTTTCCTTTTTGAGCTTTTGAGCAATTAGAATCAAACCATGCTGTCTGAGCATTTCATATTTAATCACTCTTATTAGTTGATCTAACTGCTGTACACCTTTTACCTCAACAATGCCACCATCATTGACTGAAATGTTGACATCCTGTCTGATACTGCCCAATCCTCTTGTGACTCTTTTACTGGACCGTAGCAGCCTTCCCATACTAAGTGCAACTTGCATCAGTTCTTCAGGACTCCCTGTTATTGGCTCAAGAGCGATTTCGAGAAGCGGTACTCCTAATCTATCAAGCCCATACTCTCGAATGATACCATCATCTGAGAGCAGTTTTGCGGCATCTTCTTCCAGACAAATACTCTGCACTTTAATATTTTCACCGTTAACGTCAATATATCCACCATGTGCAACTAACATCGTGCGTTGAAACCCAGTCGTATTTGAACCATCGATTACAATTTTGCGCATGGTGTGTATTTCATCTTCGACCTTAGAATGAAGTGCAAGTGAAAATATTAATGCAGTTTCAAGAGCTTCTTTATTCAACTCCTGAGGCGGCTTTTCATCTGCTTCTACTAGGCAACTTGAGCCTTCAGACGCATGATATTTTATTGTACGCATTTTTTTAAATTCAAAGAGCGGCAGCAGGGTCGTAAGCACCAAGTTCGCTGTGCGTTGGTCGTAACTTACGTATAAATATCGTTTCATAATTTCTACTCTCTTCGCATCTGCAATTACAGAACAGCTTACTTTTAGTAGATAGTTGCTGGTGAATTTCAAAACCAACTTTCAATTTAATGGCTTCTGGATCGATTGTCACTGTCAATAATTCAAAAGTGAGTGAAAGATCTTTTAAGCCTTCCTTTCTTTGATTAAGAAATATCATCATGAAATAGGAATTACCGAAGATATTTCATTAGCAATATTTTCTTGCATAATTTTCTTTGCAGATTCCGTGTCCTTGCTGTTTGCAAGCACCCACATCGCTTTTACAATAGCGGTCTCTGTTAGCATATCGGATAACGGTATTACGCCAATGTTAAGCAGATCTCTGCCTGTATCATATACTGTCATCTTTACTTTTCCCCATACACATTGAGATGTCATAAAGACCATTAACCCAGATTCTATAGCTTTTTGTATTTGCGGAAAAGATTCTTTGCTTATATGTCCAAGACCTGTTCCTTCAAGGATAATTACTTTGTAGCCTGCATCTACTGCCGCATACTTTATCAAGTCAGGATCAAATCCGGGATGATATTTTTAGCAAGATAACTTTGCTGTCATAATCTGGTTTAACCACAAAATTATTATTATCGCCACTACCATTCCTTCGTTTTTGTAATTTTATTTCACATTGTTGCATTTCTACAATATCGTCTTTGATCAGTGCAACAGGCACCACATCTATTGACTCAAAGGCATCACGTCTGCTAGTATGATTTTTTCTTACTCTAGTGCCTACATGGCAAGCAATGACATCGTCAGAAGAGCTGGCATGCATTGCAACAAACACACCAGAGTAATTAGACTTTATAGCAAATACTATACCGCCAATGAGGTTCAACGCCGCATCAGATGAAGGCCTATCAGAGGATCTCTGTGCCCCTACCAGTACAACAGGTATAGGAAGATTTTGTAGAGCGAAACTGAGAGCTGATGCAGTGTAATGCATAGTGTCAGTTCCATGTGAAATAATGATTCCCTGATACCTACCTGACTTTACCTTTTCGGCTACCTTATTAGCAATCAAAGACCAGTGTTCAGGCTTTAGATTTTCGCTATATTCGTTTAACAATACCTCCGTATCGACTGAAGCATAGTTTCCGAGTTCGGGAATAGAAGCATATAGATCAGATGCAGAAAGAGCTGCGTGAACACCTCCTGTTCTATAGTCCACTTTACTTGCAATGGTGCCCCCGGTACTAATGAGTGCAATTTTTGAAACTAATTTACCCTCTTCCTCTTCTTGCTGCTGTCCTTGTCCTCCTACTTCTGCTCTTTTAATTGAGGCTTCAGGAATAGATGATGATGATGGTGGTAGAGATGATGGCATAGCAGAAACATTTTGATTTGATTCTTGCATAATTTTGGTTATAGATTCGATCTTAGTTAATTCAACTCCTATGTTATATCCACTCTTCAATTTAATAACAAGGTGATTTTGATCAGCTGATTCGTAGCGTGGCATTAAGATGCCCGTAAATTGATTACCAGAGATGTTTAGCTTGAGCGTATCCCCTAGAGAGATACCCAATTGAGTGAGCAATCTCAAGCTCTTTCCTTTATAACTACTAGTAATACTCTTTTTTTCCTCTATCGTCAAGGTAGTATGTTTTAGTGGATATAGCATCTGTGTTTTATATATATTAAGAAAGCAAGCTGCAGGAGCACAATCTATTAAACTTCATATGTCTCAAGAAGGAAAAGAATCAAGCAAGCATAATATAGGCCATATTAGAAGTTAAAGAAAGATAATTTAAGGATTCTCGCGATATTCATCCAATGTGATAGAGTTTCAGCACCCTATATCCAAAAGAATACCAATTTTATTATTAGAGTTAAAAAGTTCTCTCTGGGCAAGAAAATTAATAGATTTCAAGAAAGACAACTCATTCTCTTATCTCATAGATAACAAGATTCCTTAATTATGATGTGCATAAATATTTCATCATCGCATTATTGTATAGGGGACTATTTATAGGAAGATTTCAACCCTTCCATCTTGGACATCTTGCCACTGTCAAGTTTGCACTCAAAAATGTTGAAGAACTCGTGATTATAATAGGAAGTGCACAGAAAAGTCACGAAATAAGGAACCCATTTACTGCAGGAGAACGTATTCAAATGATCAAAGATTCTCTAAATACAAAGAGTGAAATCGATACAAAAAGGGTACTTATGATACCGGTCCAAGATGTGGATGTGCATTCTCTTTGGACACACTTTGTGGACATCTTGGTCCCAAAATATAAAATGGTGTTTACGAACGATTTCTTCACTTGTCTTCTCTTTCAAGAAAGGGGCATAAAGGTTGTCGAGCCACCGTTACATAAAAGAAAAGAATTATCTGGTACAAAAATTAGGTATAGCATGGCAAATGATAGAGATTGGAAGAAGCTTGTAACCCAGGAGACTGCCAAAGTTGTAGAGGATATCCATGGTATAGAGAGAATCAAGGCAATTTTTGCAAAGAATGTAGAAATGAACCATTGATTTTTAACAATCCATTATTATATTGATATTAAAAAAATCCTCCTTTCTATTTCACCACAAGCAATGCGCATTGGTATTCAAATATTATATTTGCAGTAGAGAAAATTTTGCAACAAATAGATATGCACGATAAGAAACATTTTTTTCTTATGGATCATGATGAGAAAAACGCATAGAACTCGTTTTATTACCTATGTGATCTAACTCTATTTTTCCGCTTATTCAATTTCAGTAGTATTATTCCTGCAAATCCCCATAGCATTACGGCAAAAAATGTTTGTTGAAAGAACCAGGCAATACCGCCTCCTACCGCAAAAAACATACCTAAGAGCCCAATAGCCTGTCTGTTTCCGACCAATCCAATTACTAATCTAATGGCTTAGGTATAAGAAGTTCATTAATAATGAAAAATAATCATAGCAGTTAATTTCAGTCATGTCCCACACAATCCTAATTTTGAATAACGTTCTGAAAGAGAAATTCAAACGGCTTGCATTTTGATGATATATATATAATTTTAGCCTTTGGATGACAAAGAAAATGCTGCTGCCTATAAAAAGAAATGCGATTTCTAGCTGCCATGGTATCTGCAAAATGAGTCTAAAATTGAAAAGGCAAGTACAATCTCTAAAACTAAAAATACAGCTAACAAGGGAATATGAAGGACGGGTTTGAATTATATTGTGAACTTTTTTTACAAGTATCTAGTAATTTGGATAATTGTGCTGTTACTCTGGTTACATTGTTAGAGATATGCAACAACAAATAGAACCATAGTAACAGCCATAGTACATCCCCATGCTATCTTATTCCATTCGAAGATCTTTTGTCCATCTAATGTTCCAAATGGCAACAGGTTAAACATCGCTATCCATGCATTAAATGATGCTCCTGAGTACAAATACGAATGATATGGGTATAGATAAGTAGATGTTAGAAATGCAAATCCCATTACCAGATTAGTTAATGGTCCTATCAAAGCAACTCTTCCAAACTTGTTTCTATCATATAACCCAACCATAACTGCACCGGGTGCTATAAATTTGAATGGCATAAATGGAACAGCAGAAATGGCAGTAACCATGAGCCCATACATTTGGGCACGAAACTCCGCCCAACTGCCATAGTATTGTGCTAAAAACTTGTGAGCGAATTCATGAATAAGGAAAGCGCTAATGAATATAGCAAGAAACTGCCATGAAACATGTCTATAAGAGTTGAACGAGAGCCCTACAGCAGTAACAAGAAGTGTAGCAATAGATAGATGTAATAGTTCTGTTTTTGAACTTTTTATCTTTATTGCTCTAAGTAATGATCTCAAAAGGTCATTACTAATAGGTGGTGATACAGAGCTACTATGATTGCCTTGAATCATAAGTCTTCTTTTTTCTGCATACTTGTCCATAAACCGACACGAATGATTTATTGGAATTCTATGAAGATGACAAAAATATTCTCCACAATAACTGCATTTAAATGGAATGGTTTCTTCAAAACTACAGACGTGACATTTCATTGTTGATTGATTTCACCTTTTAGTTTTCCATCCCTTATCTATTATATTATGGCCAGCGGGGAATAATGATAATACAATCGCAGAATTCGATAAACATAAAATTTTTGCATATACATTAGATCCTTCTTTTCTCTTATCTTAATCTTTCTTCTGGCTTGTTTTTATCTCCTTGTTTTGCTTTTTTATGAGCATTATGGTGGGTTATTATAACTAATTAAAACAGCCTGTGTAGCAAATCTGCTATACTATTACTTATTTCTTTAGAAAAATGTGTTCGCATTAATATCGTAGCAGAGTAATACAACCTATCTCCTTTCGAGCTTGCATCCACGTAGGTTACTTTAAGGACTGGCATCGTTGATCTTCAAAGGAATTTATATCCATATCAGGCCGTAGTATCAGGTCGTTTTTCATCGATATTCAAAGGCTCAACTAACGCCGGAGATAGCATCAAAGATTTAAGGATAAGGGAAAAACGAGAAATATGCTAAATAATATTGGATTTGGATTACTATCACAACAGACATTTGCTTTTGTCCTGAGCTAATGTTAAGGAGAGCAGATCTTTTTGTAATACTCTTGATTATCCGAAAAACAAGGTGATTAATAGCAACGTTTCTTTGATGCCTGGATATTGTTCTTTTATGAATCACAGCATATTTTGCGATCGATACAAAGATTAACCTTAAATGCCATTTATTAAGAAACGGTAGTAGTTTTTTCTTGAATAGAAATTGGTTTTGCTTCATTTTGAGTGTTCCGGACTTGTGCTATCTGTAAAACAAATTTTTCCAATAATAACACTGCCTGAAGATCAGTATTCAGTCTATACATGTTTGTTTTGCCTATTTTTCTACTATGATATATAAGATGATCGATCTCGAGGTTTGGAATCTCTCTAAAAACTGTTCTAAAATGTAATCCGGTCTTCTGTGCTATCTCTGCGGGAGAGTAGTCGAATTCCTTGTGATCGAGGAAAAAGTCCAGTATCTGAGGCAGCAGCTCGCGAAGCAAAAATATCCGATAGGATGCCACCATCAGAATTTAATTGGTTGTTGATAATCTCGGAAGACACATAATAACTGATATGTAGTCATATTTGTCCCTTTCTATTGAATAACTTATCATAATGACTGTAATACAGGAACTATAACGGCTTGATTATGAAATTCAATAAATAATTAAATAACACTTATGTATACATAGTTTTGTGAACAGCTTTGAGATTGCCATTATGCGAATAATTATCAAAAAGCAGAAGCCAGTCCCAATATCCTGTATAATAGAAGGATTTCCTAATAATTCTGAGGATTTTGTTTTAGAAGCAATACGTAATTTGTTTAAGTTGGGTTATGTTTTATACCCATATAATGAGAATGATTATATAACCAGTAACAAAGAGAAAAGAAAAGAAATACTAAGGATTATAGATCCGTTACCTCAGTTACAAATTGAAAGAGAAGAATTATCAACACATAAAGCAGAGAGCAATGTTGAGACTTCCATAAACAAGAGAAAGAATGATGATAAGCGACATTATTATACATATGCAAAACAGCTGGCAGTAGGTACAATTGCTTTGGTCATATGCGTATTAATTTTTGGAATTGTAAGCATATTTAGCACTGCTGTAATAACTGAGGATGTTTATCAAAATTTTAAAGTATCAGGTAACTATAATATTAATAAAATTAACCATTTCTCAGATTCCTATGGTATAGGTATGCTTGACAACACAACAAAAAATCATGGTCTTTATTACTCGCCATATTTCAAAACAGGAGGATCCGATAATGTCAACTTTTTCCCTCAAACGAGCTCCTGTGTATAAACTTACTCAGGTATGTTTCTATATGTTTAATAACATCGTAAGTTATTGTCAGTAATCTACAAGTGTGCAGTTGTGTTTGGAGAATGAGAAAAATGTCTTCATATATATAGATAGTATATTTTTACTAGGTACCGTTCAGAATCTTTAGCGGTATTTAAAAGAGAAAATGTATTTTTATCTGTTTGACTATAATTATAATGCATTTGTTATTTCAAAATAACATCAAAAAAGACAGAACGGATGATATTGACGAGGACACAGCATCCATAATAAAATTTGCTGAAGAACTATGGTTCATTGACTTACAAAAGCTATCAAATGACGAGCTAATGCGTATGTACAATACTATCACCACTGATAGATATGAATTTGCAAAAAATGCCTGGTATATTCCACTAGCTGGAGATAAGAGATGTCCTATTATGGTAGCCAAAGGGTATGAAGCTCCTATGACGCCTGAGAAAATGGTGGAATTCCAGGATATGGCAAAAATTCTAGAACAAGAATATAAAAGGTTCATAGACGCATGGGATTTTGGATATATCACAAAACGTATCATTGAAAAGGCTATTTTGGCTATCCTTGAATTAAGAAGTATTGTGATCATTGAGCGCATGAGCTGATTATAACAAAGGCTAGACTATTGAATATGTATTGTTTATTAAAATACACAACAGCTCTTTTTTCTCATTTTCAAACATGATTAGTATTGCTGTTTAACATTGTGATAAAAACTGAAAAATAAATATATTAATAAGTATTACAATATTATGGTGATTGATTAGGTTATAATCTTTCGTTACTATCCATTGGTAGTGCTATATTTTTTTGACAATTGCAGATCAGGTATTTCAAATTTTTCCAAACAAAAAGCTGATAAAAGAGATAAGTAATGCTATATCTTTTATACTATGGATGGATAGCAAGGGTTATTATGCCATTCTTGAAGTTTCTGAGCACTCCAGCTATCAAGATATCAAGAGGGCATATCGGCGTCTAGCTAGGCTATATCATCCTGATAGGAATAATTCGTGTTTTGCTGAGGATATGATTAAAAAAATTAATGCTTCTTTTGAAGTTCTTTCAGATAGAGAGAAGAGACGAGAGTACGATAAAACAAGCTTCAATACTTTTTTTTATAAAAAAGATGAGGAGGTCGATAATAATAATAATAATATAATAATTGCACTGCGGATCAGCTCAAAGGCGTGATGGTTATGAAAGCAGGAGACATTTCTATTCTGATTTCAACAATATTGATGATAATAATTATTACGATAAAAAGGAGATAAATAAGGATAGGAGTAAGGACGAAATAGGTCCTGAAATACAAACAACAATCACTGATTTAGATTCTCCAAAAGGGCGTTTTCATATAATGGTAGAACCCTCTCTATGTATGGCATTTGGCAGCTGTGAAACGCTTGCACCTAAGGTCTTTGTAGTTGAAAAGAATAAAAGAATAAATCCCAAGGCGATTGTCGAGTCGGAAACCGGTGCAAACCTTGAAACAATACTAGCTGCGGCGCAGACATGCCCTACCAAGGCAATTAAAATAGTGGATAGATTTACTGGTGAGCAAATTTACCCATAAATACACTGTCTTGTTATTACTTAAAACATTATATATATGAAGGTGCTAACGGTCAGAAAAGAAAAATTCTGACAGAAGCACGCTACTTTTATTGTCTGTCATAGCATTAGCAGAATAACATAAAAGACTTCGACAAGACATAGACCTATCATATTACAACTCTTAATCCACTTAATTCAAATAGAATGAGAATAAACCTCAGAATAGGATATCGCCACACTAATGTTCCAATATTCCGAAGAATATAAGAGCAAGTATTAGCTGTGCTAATATATATGGTAAGCAAAACCAAAACAAAGACAAAAAACAAAGGAAAGCAGACAAAGGGCTCTAAAAAATCAAAGTCTACACTTAAGAAAAAAAGTGGTATAAAAAGGACCAGTCAGAGGAAGACAAGCTCAGCAGTAGCACGTACAAGGAGAGTTCCTGGAAAGGCGAAAAAAACAACAACTACTCCAATAGGCAGTACTAGCGGTACATCAACACAAGAGACCAAACTTTTGGATGATGCGAATATGCCGTCATCGTTAGATGAAGAAGATACCACGCCTCAAATTCAGGAAGAATCAGTGCCAGAAGTGATCCATGCAGTAGATGAAGATATGCCTTCTTCTTCAACAGATATTGCAGATGAGGATGTCGAGAATGACAATAATACTATGACCGAAACAACGTAACAGGAATTAAATAAATATTAAATTGATGGTTGTTTAGGTGATGTATTTATTAAATATGCTGTTAACGATGTCGCTAGAAACGGCATGGCTATGTGACACTAGTTACTAATATGAGCAGTTGTGTCATAACAATAATTAATTTTATAATTTCCCATATTTCAATAAATGATGACCGGAATTTAATTTAGGTGTGTGTATATTAGAATGAAATGGAGTCTTAATGATTATACAAAGTCAGGATTTGTTAAATTATTGAAACCATTCGAAAATTCAATTGATGACGTTATAAAAGCGACCAGAGCATTTGGTATGGCCACGAAGACCCATAAAGGGCAATTTAGAGACGAAGCGAGAGGTGAACCATACATCAATCATCCATTGAGGGTTGCCCTTATTCTTACAGAAGAGCTACATAAATATGACGTAGACCTTGTATGTGCTGCCCTCCTACACGATACGATAGAAAAAAGCGGTAGTAAAAACAACAATGACAAAACTGTATCTGAGGATCAATTAAAAGAATTTGGTGACTCTGTGTACAGTATAGTTCACGCAGTCACAAAACCAAAGATAAGGGAGGGAGAAAGGGAGGGATTATTAGATGTTTATTTCCAAAACATTACAAAGAGTTCCGAAGCTATAAGATACGTAAAGATAGCTGATCAGTTAGACAATATCAGATCTCTGAAGAATTCAAATCATAAAGATAAAGTACTCAGATATAAAGAGGAAACCCAGAAGTATATCGTTCCAATAGCACAAAAGACAGATGAAAAACTTGTATTCAAATTATCACTTGCTCTCTACGAGGTTAGATAACGAAGGAAAAAAAATCATTCCAATTTTTATTTAATCTTGATTTCGCATCTGCCTGCGTTATTCTTTTTATGAATCCGCCAGTGCAGTGCACATCCTATAAATTTGTGTTCAGGTACAACCACATATGAGGCATCGCTTAAATTTGTCATCCCCTTTAGAATGCATCAGATTGCTCGTACTATTCTTGGCCTTTCGCTAATATAACCATATATAATACAAAACAAACTTGTGTTGCGGATTCAAAAGATGTGCAAAAGACGCTCGATACAAAATCTGGCATATTGAAGTATAGAAAAAGTGTTTTGTTATAAAAGATGAGAAAATTATCATATAATAATATAATTTCTTAGTATTTGAAATATAATCCCCTTCTAATGAAGAGTGCTGGTGTTTGCAGTTTGTGTCTCGCTCTCTAACTCTCCATGACACTCGATTCTATGGTTTGAAAAGGCCCAGAAACGAGTCGAAAACGAGATAATTTGTATGCCCAATCTCGTAATGACGATATTAAAATTGTTAATAATATGAAGAAGAAAAAAATTGTTTAGATGTATTCCCTTTTCTTTTCTATGTTATGCTCGGCATGCCTGTTTTAGTTACTTTAGATATTATTCCACTAAATGCAAAACTCGTGATAAGAAACCATCCAAAAAGATATACTTTATTTATACCTACTTGTCCGCCCGGCACGGCGCATGGATCATTAATTTTCTTGACATTCGTATCACACATTATATATGGAATGTGTATAGGTGAAATAGCTGCCTATTGCACCAAAGATTGTAGGGAATACAAATATCCAGAGCATAAATGAAGGCATCATATAAATTAGCATAGGACGCATTTGTTGTTGTTGCATTTCCATCGTCATTTTGTTTACATATGCCTGTTTCTTTTTTAGTTCTTCTATACGTACCTTATCATGTTTTTTTATTGCGTCAGTATACTGCTTTCGCCATTCATTGGTCTCTTTCATTACCTTATTCATCTTTTCAATATCAGTAGTCTTTTTGCGCAACATTGCCATTGCAAAGTTCAATCCAACTGCAATTAGTGCAGCCACAATCATGCCTTGGAACATATCGTGGAAAAGTGGATGTGTGGTATAGTGAGGGGCGAGTCCTGGAATCTGCATTATTATTGAATTAAGTAAAGTCAATCTTCACAACCTCTATTGTCATGAATATTTCTACGGATATATCTTATAATTTTTTCTTAGTTCCTTGGTAGAAGAATACAATTATGATGTTATAGTAACAAATATCTATTTCCCCTAAATCAATGACAAAGCTCCATGAGGGGCATGCATAAAATTTACAAGGAAATCTCCAGCGACTAATATTCTTGATAGAAAATTAGAAATCCTAAGATGGAATTTTCATTTTAAAGCCATTCAATTAACAATAAAGCCTTATCATAATCTTATATCTAAATCCTCCGTCTAGGGGTAAGTGGCAATAGATTTTATCTTTTGCAATGTTTACAACACGGGCATACGCACAAGAAGAGAATATACACATGATAGGTTAAATGATATATATAATTTTTATATCCTTTTGAATTTACCACATGTTTTTCTGTCACTTATGCATTAATTTGTGAGGTTAAATATGTATTAATAACAAGAGAAATAAACACGAGTCTTTGTATAAATACACTATCGAAATAAATGCAACTTAACGCCTGCGATGTTTTGGTAACAAATGCCACTGTAGTAATTCCGAAAATAGGAATGGTTCAAACAGATATTATGGTTGAGAATGGTAAAATTAAAGCTCTTAGAAAATCAGTTGATAATGTTCACTCTTCAAAGAAAATTAATGCAAACGGAAAATATGTATTGCCAGGAGTAATCGATCCACATGTTCACTATGGAGTTTATACTCCTATAGATGAAGCAGCACAAACTGAATCGAGATCCGCTGCAGTGGGTGGAGTTACTACGATGATTAGGATGCTAAGGATGTATGAAAGTTATCGAAATATCGGAAATCACATTAGAGCAAGCAAAGGTAATCACTATATTGATTATTCCATACATGCCTCTCTCCTAAATCCTGATCAGCTAAAAGATATTTCATATCTAAAAAGTATCGGGATAAACTCTATTAAAATCTACATGAATCTAGCTGCAGACCTTAATCATATTTTGATGGATCTTCAACCCGGCGGTCATGATGTTTGCGAGGGACAAGTTAACATGACTGATGAATTCATTTCTTCAATAATAAAAGAGACATCAAATGTGCATTCTACTATACTTGTCCATGCAGAAAATCCAAAAGTTTGCTCAGAACGTATTCGTAAACGAAAAGAAGAAGAAGACAAACATGGACTATCTGCACCAAGACTAAAAACATGGTCTGATTGCAGACCGCCTTCTTCGGAAGCCGAAAGCATAGCCAAGGCAGCAAATTTAGCTCAGGGATTTGGTTCAACAACAAACCTGTACTTGTACACATAGGATCAAATTCTGCGCTCGATGCAATATTGACGGAAAAAGAAAAGGGATGTTCCAATGTGTATATTGAGACATGTCCTCACTACCTAACTCATACCACGGATTTTGAAAGTCTTACCGGAAAGGTTGTTCCCCCACTTCGATCTCAAGAAGACGTTCAAGGTATATGGTCAGCATTACGGTACGGAAGAATCGATACAATCGGTACAGATCACGTCGCTAATAAATTATCAATGAAGATGGGCGACGGAGATATCTGGTCAGCACTTGCAGGTTTTCCGGGTATTGCCACCATGCTTCCTGTTTTGCTTAGTAAAGGAATAAATGAAGATCGGATGAGTATGGAAAGACTATCGGAAGTCACTAGTTATAATACCGCTAGAATCTTTGGTATGTATCCAAAGAAAGGAACTATACAACAAGGCTCAGATGCAGATTTAACAATAGTGGACCTACAATTGGAGCAAAAAGTTACACCTGATTTACTGCAATCATATTCTGATTATACAATTTATGATAATTGCAGCATGCAGGGATGGCCTGTTTTGACGATGGTAAGAGGGGAAGTTATTATGCAAGATGGCCAAGTTAACAGTGATGCACTCGGACATGGGGAATTGATTACTCGGCCTCATGTTGGTGCTGATGGACATGTTGGCAGCTCTTCTGGGCATTACCAAGTTTAAAACTTGATAATTTCAAAAGAGCCGTTGCTTTTTGCTTTGTAGTAAACATCTGCACGCCTTGTGAAAAGTCCGACCTCTAAAACGCCAGCAATACCCTTTAGTTCGAGCTCCTTCTTTTGGACGTCAGCAAGCGAAGTGAAAGTAGTATCAAGAACTATATTTCCATTCTCGGTGATAAAAGGATAGTCTTTCTCGATCGTTCGTAATTTAGGTATGCCCCCTGTATTTTCTAATTTAATGCCTACTATAGATCTGGCAAATGGGTGAACTTCTATCGGAATTGATCGGCTGAATGCTTCGACAAATTTGTTTGAGTCTGCCAAAATAACTACCTTCTTGGCTGCAGAAATTAATATTTTTTCCTTAAGTAATGCTCCTCCACCTCCCTTTATCATGCAAAATTTGGAATCAATTTGGTCTGCGCCATCAAAAACAATATCTATGTCTGGAATTCGGTTTTCATCGACTAGTTTTAGTCCGCTCTTTTCTGCTTCTCTTTTTATCTGAAGTGATGCAGCGACAAATTCCAACGTTTTCTTATTTGGCAATTTTGCCATTTCTCTGACAATAACTGCCACCGTACTCCCACTGCCCAATCCAATGACCTGATTATTATTATCTCTTGAAAGTTCTCGTTTAACTACATCTGTGGCAAGATTTTTAACGGCATCATGCAGTAGTGAGGATGAAGACATTAGATAATACTAGAAAACACGGAACCATTAATCTTTATCTGAGCTGACGTAGGGCAGCTTTTATCATTGAAGTTGGTATATGGGCTAATAATAGTTTGAGGCTTGGGTGATTCATTGTCATCTATCTCTGCTTGGTCCAAACGATATAGAGCCTCCATTATTTCTTTCTGCAGTTCCTCCATATTTTTTTCTTCTGATTTGTCTCCTCCTACTATTCTTTCTACCTCTGCCGCTGACTTTACTTCTCCTCCTCCACCTGTTTTTTCATTCTCCTTTTCTATAACTCTCTGCTGCTGTATTTTTATGGATTCACGAGGTTCCATTCCAGCTTTCTTGGATAACTCAAATAGTTTTTCATCAATTGCTGTAATCCTTCTCTCTAATAGACCAACAATGTCGTTACGCATCTCGTAAAGATCTGCAAAATCTACGCCTGATTGTAGTGTTGCAATTTTCTCATTATAGGAATTAAGTCTGCTGTTTATATCTCAGTAAAAGCCTATCGCGCTCTACTGAGTCAACCTTTCTTCTTGGTACCGCTTCATAAACTCTGGTAATTGCTTCACCTACTAAGCTTTTTTCAAATTGTAATGATTGGATCTCGGCCTTACAATTGTCAAGTGGCTTGACAACGTATCGCTCGCCTTTTTAGAGAGGAAATTTTGACTTTAGATAAAATATAGACCAGAGCAGCACCCGAAAATGCTCCTGCAAATATAAAAACTAATAGGACAAATATTTCTTCAAACAAGTTTGATATTTCTCATTTCTTTACGAGTGAGAACGTTTTTTCGCTCTTAAAATGAGTAAAATGATGTAATATACGTTTTTGTAGTAGTCCTCTGTCATATCGTTACTGATAGTCTTAAATTAAATCACTCTGCTTTTAATCCAATTATACTTTCTCATTCGTGGATCTGGGTAACCACATTTAGCACATTGCTTGCCTCGTTTGTGAAAAGAATTATGGCCGCATCTTCTACATCTAATATGGGTTCTTTTTCTCGTGAACTTACCCATCGAAGTAGTGCCTTTTGTCATCCTGATTCACCCATGTGCTATTATTATCTCGTCACGCAGGAGGAGGTGATATAATAACCACATTGTCACCCCTGACGACAATAGTGCCCAAGTCGTTGGATTTACCATCATCCGAATAGTTCTACGGAATCTTCGAAGTAACAAATTCATATGCTGATCGAAACCATGAAGATTACCTCTGATAACTTTTCCTCCCTTCAATTTGATAAGCACAACTTTACCAAGGCTCTCATCAAGAACCTTTACTGCCATATCCACTGACAACGCTAATTCTACCTACAGTAGGTAAGGCATAATGGAGGTATATATTAAAATTTCATTATGGGCAAGAGGTTATGCTTTACAATTCAAGAGAAATATATTTAGTCATCGACGAATTAGTATTTTTCTAATTCGAGAATGGTTTTCGCAAGATTTTCAACAATTTCATCCAGAAGTTTCAGACCATTTTGCGGGGTAGCATTCCTTGGATTCCCCCAGACTCCATTGCCAGTTATTTTTAGAAAAGAACCTGGATTATTGGTAATACTTGAATAGGATACTCTTGATTTTGACAGTTTTTTAGAATTCGGTTTTGCCCTCTCCATTCTTACCAGATTCTGGAGCAATAGCAAGTACAAGTGAAGTTTCAACATTGCCTGCATGATCAAATTCGCTTTGCATTAAATGCCAATAATTTATAGTATATATTTTGGTATCACCAGGAACTTTCCCATACAAGTTCTGTCCTGTATATTGTAATACGCCCATGTTTCCATGATTACCATTTAGTAATATGATATTTTTTATACCATTTTCAACAAGTGAGATACATACATCATTGATCACATTTGATAAAGTACAATTACGTAAAGAAAGATTAAATCTTGGTTTATGTTCATAAGATACTCCATATGAAATAACAGGTAAAATAAAAGATGGAATTTTTTCTGCGACCACTTTTGCGATATATTCTATAATTAGAGAGTCTGTAGAAAGGGGAAGGTGTGCACCATGCTGTTCTAAAGATCCTATTGGAATTATTGCTCGCCGCGTTTTTGTAACAAAATGACGAAAATCAAGATCGCTTATATTATAAATAGCCATCGGCATGACAAAAAATGTCTGCCGTAGGCATTTATCAATCTTCTTAACTTTCATTTAAAAGGAACAATCTCAGGCTATATCTCGATAAAAAATAAACCAAATGGTACATGGTCAGATATATGAGTGGAAGCAAGTTTTCCGAATGCGGTCTTTGTAGTGATATACAAGCTTTTAATGATGTATAATGATAATGATAATGTTAGGCCTAACTGTTGACCAGAGCGAGTAAAGAAAAAATAGCCTTATAAAATTAGGAAAAGGAGGCAGCGGAAGGATTGCCAAATGCATTCAATCATAAGCTCTGATATTATTATAATAATATAATTTATTACTTAACCATAGTATTTTTTCCCACATTGAGAATGTATACCCTTCCCCAATTAACTTCTAACCTTTTTTCTAGATATAATTTTACAGCTTCAAGAAGCGTCAAAGCTTCTAGTTCCTGTCCTTTCTTTTTTATCGTTTCCAATGTATCAGACTGGGAAACTTTAAATGATTCCTGACAGATTATCGGACCCTGATCAAGATCCTCAGTTACAAAATGAGCTGTACAACCAACAATCTTTGCTCCTCTTTCATAGGCCTGGATATACGCATATGCCCCTGGAAATGCAGGCAAGAGCGACGGATGAATATTGATAATCCTGTTTGGATAGCGCCACACAAAGTTTGGAGTTAGGATGCGCATGTATCTGGCAAGCACTATTAGGTCAATATTATATTTTTCAATTAGTTGCAAGATATTGGTTTCTGCTTCAATCTGATTGCTATCGACAACAGAATGAAAAGGTATTCCAACACTATCTGCAATTGATTTTAGAATGTTATCGCTTCCAATGATAACGGCAATATTAGCTTTAATCTTATTTTTTCTCTTAGATTCTAAAATTTTTATTAGACAGTGATCCTCCCTGCTAACTAGAATTGCAACATTTTTAAGCCTACTGGGTTCCTGGTAATGCATCCTTATTTCCATATGCAATTTTTTTGATAGATGTTGTAGTCCGTCATCAATCTCTATCCTATTGATCTTGTTTTGAAAAGAAGCCTGCAGCTGCATCCCAAATAGCCCGTGCACTACGTTCTGTTTAATTTGTTCGATATTGCCTTCATTTCTGAAAATGAAATTGGTGATATCGGCGACAACTCCTTTCCGATCCTTTCCGATTACTGTGACTTCAATAACAGTCTTTTTCCTATCGGTTGTAGAATCGATGTCAATCATTCTGGAAATTGTTAGGGATTGCTATAAAAAAATCTATATATGTAAATTATCGAGTGTTTTTATAAGATACAGTGTACTTTTATAATCTTTTTGAAGTCACTATTTAACAATTTGGAATGTCAATCTGTATGCTATCTACCATGCTTGACCAATTAAAGATATAGACCATAAACCAACAGCATTAATGCTTATATAATCACATTTCTAATAATTAAAAGTTGAACGGTTTGAGAATAATAACTTCCAGCAATGGAGGTACATCTTTATCTGAGGGCTAAATTGTATTTATTTCTTAGATTTTTTTATGGAGGACAGGTTCTATGAGGGAAGAGCAACAACAAAAACCTAAACCCAGGAAGAATTTCGACTATAACAAGCCAATAGGGAAGTGTATGGTATGTTATACTCTCTCTGCATGGCATTGTTACGATTGTAATAACGATTTCTGTGAAACTCACTTTCAGAACCATAAACAAAATAATCTTTGTGTAAAGGCGGCGGCCTAATACAATACTGTTTACTACCAAGGTTTTACTATTCTGAAGTATGGATAGCAAACGCTATAATTTCCTGTTTTGCGTCCATCTATTACATTAGGAAATCTGTTGTTGTCTTCAACAAATTATATAAGTATGGAGGACCTAAATGCCTATGAATTGCCAATATTTCTTGATGTACATAAGCTTCCGTTCAGCGAAGATCATTTAAAGGAACTCTCCGAGTCACCAATAGATGAATTTGGTGTTAGACATGTAAATTTGTTCTACAATAAAGGGGCCAATGTGTGCTTTTGTCTTTTGGATGCACCAGATTCAGTTGCAGTTGAAAATCATCATGACAAAGCAGGTGTAAAATGTGAATGGATTACTGAAGTAGCCGTAGCCAAACTGGATAACAAATAAATTCTATAGATATATTATAAATTATACAGCAGTCCTAATTCATTCTTTCTTTCTTCGAATGCTAGGTCAGAACAGTCTTATCTGCATTAAATTATAAATCATAAAGGTAATATCTTTCCCACATAAGATAAGCCCTGTTTGGAATAAACCAAACAATTACCGATAAGACTAGTATTACTACTGCTATACAGAAAGAAAAGCACAAAAAAGAATTTTTATGCTATTTATAGTAACTGTCCTAGTTTTCTTTAAGAAACTGACTTCTATTTTTGCCAATAAATGGAATTATTTTTTTCATCATAATTTGATGAAAATTGTCTGTTCCTACGTCAAAAGTCAATAATATAACATATGCAAGATGACTGTTACTATCTGAAATAGGAACATTTGCTCTAATTACTTCTCATAAATAGAACAAGCATAATCAACTTTGCCTAAGATATACTGCCACCGGAGACGGGTATACTGTCGTGTCGAAGCAGTAATTGCATATTGTGTTGTTTCTTGAGAATCTAAAAAAGGTTTAAGACCTTTGCGTTCTGATGTTGACAATAAGGATCCATGTTCGTCAGCAATTCCAACAAACCTAATCGAAGAATCGAAAGCGAGGATCTGGTCACAGAAGTCTTTGAAGATTTGTTTCAATTCAGCTTAAAATAGGGTAAAGACTGACTCTTTTATCCTTATGGGTTATTTTGGCTACATCTCTCCTTCTTCTTGCTTCGAAAATAGACTCATTAGTGATTACAACATTTCCCGGTTATTTTTAACGCAAACAGCAGTCAGGGTTATCGCAAAACATTAAAGTTCGAAATACAAACAATAAACAGCGATGAAGATTTCTCAATTATGTAAAATGATTGAAGATTCGATCCGTGATGGAAATTATCAGTTAGAGAATCAACAAAAACATTTCATAGATTCAGTACAGGTTATAAATAGATCAGATTTTGATGATTTGAAAAGTAGCGAAATCAAAATAGAAGTAAGAGCACACAATCTTTATACCATAAGCAATTATCTTCCTAATATCCAGCATCTGCCAGGAGTAATTGAAATAGACATCTTGGATTCTTTTAAAATGCTGTGTAGACGCTTGGGAAGAATAACAAATAGTTCTGACGATAATCCGAAAGGCACAACGATCTCTACAGATAAATTACATCTGTCAGGGTAACAAGAAGAAGAAGAAGACAACAGCATAGGCTGTTTTCGATTTTTTTAATCTCTATATTCTCTTTTTTAGAGATCTGACCTGTAATCTTGGTTGCTTTGAAGATGTTGCTGGAAAAGCCCACGCAGAACAAGAAAGTAATGAATACTTCTAATCAGAAATTACAAGCAATTTATGATACCCGGCAGACTTCATTAAAGTGGATTTTAGTAACTTAATTTGGCTATTTGGGATTTAACAAAGCAAAATTTGGTAGCTGAGTTGATGGGCATATGCAGAAGTTACCGTCCGAAGCAGGGCTACGGATTTGAGAAATAGATTTGAGTTAAATTGAAAGCCATCATGACTACTATAATCCCTTTTTAATTTATGGCTAATGGAACATAATAATACATGCGCATGAACGACCTCGTAATCTGCTCCTATATTGCCTCGCTTGAAGGTTAGACAGAAACGCAAAAAGAAAAAACCTGTTACTGGAATCGAGGACAAAAAGAGAGAAGATGAGGTCCATGAAGTACAGTATATAAAGTAAGATATATGAATATATATATATGCTAGGCACGTATGTGTAAAGACGGCAGTAGCCCTAACAAAAACACGTAAACTTAAATAGAAACTAGGCCAGCTTTTTTCTTTGATTAACAGAATGGATGATGGTGATATTGCTAAGAATAGAGTCCAGAATATATTCGACAACATTATTTCTAGCAAGGACAAAGTAATAACTGAAGAATCTGCTAAACAGATTTTAGCTAATTACGGAGTGAAGGTTCCAAGCTATGCGTTAGTTACAAATGCAGATGAGGCAGAAAAGAAAGCAAAGGAACTTGGCTTTCCGTTGGTTGCAAAAATTGTTTCCCCTCAGATTTTGCACAAGACTGATGTAAAGGGTGTCAAAGTTGGCCTAAATTCTGAATCGGAAGTTAGAGAGACTTTTAACGATATGTATAACAGGCTATCAAAGCAATATGATGTTAAGGGCATGCTTATTGAAAGGATGGTTCCGCCTGGCCTTGTTGAATTAATTGTTGGTCTACAAACGGATCCGCAGTTTGGACCAATTATCATGGTTGGATTGGGTGGGATATTTACTGAAATTTTCAAAGACATAGCATTCAGAGTTCTTCCTATAACTAAACAAGATGCAATCGAAATGATTGAGAGCCTAAAAGGTAAGCAAATTTTAAAGGGTTTTAGAGGGTCTGAGCCGGTCAATATCGATGTTCTGAGCAACGCAATTGTGATGATCGGAAATTTAGGAACCGATATGGCAACTTATTATGAGAGTATTGATTTTAATCCAGTAATTGTTTATCCAAACGACTATTGTGTAGTCGATGCTAAAATAATTTTGAGAGAAATGCCAAATCCAGAGGCGATTTCCAAAATACAACCAGATTCTAGCTATATGGACTTATTTTTTAACGCTAAGTCAATAGCGCTGATAGGCGCATCTCCTGAAGTCGGCAAGGTGGGAAATTCTGTTCTTAACAGCCTTGTAAAGCACGACTACAAAGGTAAAGTCTATCCGGTCAATGCAAAGGGATATGCGGAAATTATGGGTATAAAAGCATTCAAAAGTCTTGATGATATAGCGGAGACTGTTGACGTTGTTGTAGTAACAGTTGACCTAAAATTTGTCCCTGACATACTAAAGAGCGCCGGCAGGAAGGGTATCCATAATATGGTAATTATCTCGGGTGGAGGAAAAGAGCTTGGTGGAGAACGAGCACTTATTGAACAACAAATAAAAGAACTATCGAGCCAATTGAAAGTCAGGATTATTGGACCTAACTGTATTGGAATGTTTAATGGTGAAAATCGTCTAGACTGTGCATTCCAAGGTCATGAAAGAATGATAAGGCCCAAGAATGGCAATGTTGGCTTCCTCTCCCAGAGTGGAACTGTCGGAATTGCCTTTATGGAAACTTCTGATGCATTTGGCATGAGCAAAATGGTTTCGTATGGCAATAGATCCGATGTGGATGAAGCAGACATGATATGGTATCTTTCTGAGGATCCTCAGACAAAGGTAATCGGACTATATGTAGAAGGACTCGGAGATGGGAGAAAATTTATGAATACTGCTAGGAAAGTAATCGCAGAAAGGGGGAAACCAATTGTCGTCTTTAAGAACGGCAGAACTACAAGAGGGGCCAAACAAGCAGCTTCACATACTGGTTCACTCGGTGGTTCATATATGGTCGTCAAGGGTGCTTTTGACCAAACAGGAATTATTTCTGTCAACAGTTATGAAGAACTTACTGGGTCTCTCAAGGCTCTAACTTGGCAGCCTATTCCAAATGGAAACAGGGTTGCAATGGTAACAAACGGAGCAGGTCCAATTATTGCAGCCATAGATCACTTTGAAACTCTTGGTCTGCAAATTGCAGAAATTAGTGAGCAGACAAAAGATGCATTCAAAAAGCACTACCCGCCGACATATATAACTGGCAATCCCTGTGACATTACGGGCTCCGCAAATGCTGATGACTTTAGATTTGCAATCCAGACATTTATGGATGACCCAAATGTTGATATCATCATGCCATGGTTTGTATTTCAGGATGACCCATTAGAAGAAAGCATTGTAGACGTACTTGCAAATTTCCAGAAGCAAAAGAAAAAGCCAATATTAGTGGGCGCTATGGGAGGACCGTTTACCGAGAAGGTCTCCAAGCGTACTGAAGATGCAAATGTACCTGTCTACTTCTCCGTAATTACATGGGTGACTGCAGCTGCCAGCCTTGCGAAATGGTCAAAAGTAAGAAGTCAAAAATAACAACAACAACATCAGCAACAAAAAGGATATCTATTCGAAGCAAGCACCGGAACTCAGTTATTTTTTTAATGATACTATCTATTTGTTATAGGTTTTTAAAGGAAAAAGTTATTATATTTTATTAACTAAGGTTTAATAGAAATGGAAAGCACACAACAGACCCAAAATATAACGATAACATCAAAGGCGGCCGAGAAAGTTGCCGAATTTATGAAACAAGAAGGCAAGGATAACCTTCTTCTTAGAGTGTATGTATCCGGAGGAGGTTGCTCTGGTTTATCTTATGGTATGGGTTTTGAAGAAAACCCTGATGATGATGACCAGGTCATAGAGCAAAATGGAGTAAGAGTTCTTGTTGATAATTATAGTCAAAGGTACTTAAAAGGCGCGAACATAGACTACATCGACAGCCTAATGGGCTCTGGGTTCAAAATCAACAACCCTAATGTCACCAAAAGCTGCTCTTGTGGACACTCATTTAGCACTGAATAAAAAAGGCATTTTTTTGGGAATCTTCACTTTAAATGGCCAAAAGGCTCCCTTTGATAGACCATCTTTAAGGCCAAATCCCTCTAATTTTTAAAGCTTCGACTACCCTATTTACGGCTAGCAGAGTACTTGCCTTACGCATGTCGACCCCATATTTTTCATGTGTGTCGTAAACGTCTAGAAACGCTTTTGTAATATTCCTATCAAGCCTTTCGTTTACGTCATTCTCACTCCAGTATTCTCTCCTAAGGTTTTGTAGCCACTCAAAATATGAAACTGTAACTCCGCCTCCGTTCGCTAGGACGTCTGGAATCACCAAGACTTTATTTTTGAATAAAGTAGCATCAGCTTCTGGTGTTGTAGGACCATTTGCAGCTTCGGCCATAATCTTGGCACCTATTTTTCCTGCATTTTTCTTGGTAATTTGGTTTTCAAGCGCCGGCTGGTATTAATATAGTGCATTCTGTTTCAAGCAGATCTTCATTACTGATTGATTTTGCTCCTGAGAATCCTATCACTGAACCGCTCTTTTCTTTGTGTTTTCGTAGGGTACCAACTTGAAGACCATTCTTATTGTGCACTCCTCCTTGCGAATCTGATACGGCTACGATTTTGGCCCCTTGCTCTTCTATTAGTTGAGCCGCAAACTGACCAGCGTTGCCGAACCCTTGGACAGCCACAGTCGCAGTTTTCATATTAATTTTCAGTTTCTTTGCAGCTTCTCTTACTGTGAACGATAAGCCCCTGCCCGTTGCTTCGTTTCTTCCTAGTGAACCCCCGATTGCAAGGGGCTTGCCTGTTATGAGCTCCGGTTGCACAAAATTACCCTTGAGCGCAGAATATGTATCCATGATCCAAGCCATTTCCTTGCCGCCTGTATAAACGTCCGGAGCAGGAATGTCTGTATGAGGGCCTATAATGTCTGAGATAGCATACGCATATCGCCTCGTCATACGTTCAAGTTCGCCTTCAGACATTTCCTTTGGATTGCAGATAATTCCTCCCTTGCCTCCACCATAGGGAATCTCCGCAATAGCACATTTCCAAGTCATCCACATAGAAAGGGCTTTCACCTCATCAATAGTGACTTGAGGATGATACCGAATACCACCTTTGTAAGGGCCACGGGCATCGTTATGTTGAGATCTAAATCCAGTAAAAACCGCTATTTCCCCGTTATCCATCCTGGTAGGAACTGAAACGGTCAGCACTCGTTTTGGATGCGCTAAAATTTTATGCATACCATTGTCAAGCTTTATCAACTTAGCCGCCTCGTCCAGTTGTTCAAGAGCAACTTCGAAGGGATTTATTTTCGTCACACTGCTATTGGTCGATTCTGACATTACAATGTTCTGAAAAAACCTGGCGTATTTAAGCATTGAAGCAGTTTTTTATTCCATTGTTGAATATTATTCCATATTATTGCTATGTTTCTTCCGTCGTTTGGCCAGCTCCGACTTTAATCCTTTCTAAAATCAACAAACGTAGTTGTTCATCAGATTGACCCGTATGTTTAACACCTAGCGAGTTTGCAATGACCTCGAGTTTTTCACGCTCAGAATTGACCGGTGCAGTTATTTTTGGCAACATAACATATCTTTTTGGATCTTCTATTGCTTCTGCTGCATTTTCCATTTCTCTCCTAAATGATTGCTTAGCTTTTTCATATTCGCCCGATGCCCTTCCTATGGCTCTAGAGAATTCTGGTAACTTTTTAGAACCAAATAATAAAAACAGAGCCATCAGTATTATGATTATCCATTCGCTTCCACCAATATTCATTTGCAAAATTGAGAGTGCCATATTAACCATCCATCCATATAGATTGTTACACTGCAATTAAACTTTGATGCGACTTTGAATTTCGAGATTTCGAGTTTGGTATAATGCGTACCTGAGATAGAGTAAATCAAACCGGAATTAAGTCAGGAATATAATACATCTCCTCTGCGTTATTTCAAGAAAAATCAATCTGTCTTTATCTTATAAAATAAACGGTTATCTATCGCTGTCTTGCTCCACCAACATAAAAAATATCCATTACAGATAAATTTACCAGTAATGATGTCAGATTCTAATGAGCGTTAGCAATATAAAAATTATCTACGTTTTGCTTGATGGTGTTGGGGATCTGCCACATTCCTCATTAAATGACTTGACTCCTCTTGATGCAGCTTATACTCCGAATTTGGATTCCTTGGCTAGAAATGGATGTATGGGTCAAGTTATCAGCGTGGGAAGAGGAATTGCGCCACAATCTGACATCGCTGTATTTAATATGCTTGGGTATAGTTTCAAAGAAGGAAACTATGTCGGTAGAGGAGTAATAGAATCAATTGGATGTAATATCGATTTCCGTAACGGAGATCTTGCACTACGTGGCAATTTTGCAACTGTCGACAGGAATCTACACATAACTGATAGGAGAGCAGGTAGAAACATTCGCAAAGAAGAAGCCCTTTCGATTTGCAAAACTTTGCGAGAGAAAATCAGATTGAGTGATAAAAATGCGTCATTTGCTATAGAACCCACAATTGCCCATCGGGTAATTATTAGATTTAGACATGACAAACTCAAACTATCCGATAAGATTACGAATACAGATCCTGCCTATGACAAGATTGCTGGTATTGGAATAGCAAAGCCCGCAGCCGCAATTAACAAGTTTATAGAAAAGTCAAAAGCACTGGAAAATACGGAGTCTTCAAGGACTTCTGCAAAATTGGTCAATGAATTCTCTGGACAGGTCATAGAATTGCTAAAAGATCATCCTGTTAATAACCACCGTGTCAACTCAGGACACAAACCCATCAATGCTATTCTTGCCCGTGATGCAGGTAACACATATCCAAAAGTAGAACCAATTAGAAAAAAATATGGAATCAACATAGCATGCATTGTAGATATGCCAGTAGAAATTGGAATTTCGAAAGTCTTAGGCATGAGAGCATTCAAGGCAGGTAATATCAATAATTATGAACAAAAGGCAATAGTCGCGGCCAAAATCCTGGAAAATTTTGATGCCGTATATGTTCACATCAAGGGGCCGGACGAATTTGGCCATGACGGTGATGCAAAAGGCAAAAAGAAAAATATTGAAGAAATTGACAAACTTTTCTTTGGGACACTCATAAAAATGTTGAAAGTAAATGAACCGACAATAATTATTTCTGGAGATCATTCAACACCTTGTATAAAGGAAGGACATAGTGATGATCCTGTTCCCCTCTTACTTTCGGGAAATAAAGCAAGAAGAGATGGAAGTGCTAGATTCACGGAAAGATATGCTTCAAAAGGCAGTATGGGAATGCTTTTGGGTGCGGATGTATTAACTACTGCAATAGACGCTATAACAAAGTAGTAAATAAACCACTTACTGAGAGACGGTAGGGAATGGAATCTTACCTTTCATTGATAAGATATCTACAGGATATCCACTGCCCATATTATATGGCAGTGGAAGGAATAACATCGTATTATGCCGCCATTTGACATATTGTCTTCTGGGGATAAGTAAGTAAGATGGCCATTAATTATAAGCACCCATTAAGTGTTTAGACAAAAGTAATTTTTTCACGGTAACAATTGTCGATTTTATAAACGGACTATGAGGACTAGAATTAGCCAGTTTTTCCAGAGACACCAATTCACTATTCATGATTATCAAAGGCTTACCAGGGTTTTCCTTTCTTGTATTTATGTAAGTTTCCAGATCGTTGCATTAAAGTTCTATTTCTAATATGACTTGAAAGGTGGGGTGCTAGAGGAAGCCGAAGCCTTTTAGCCTTTCTTACTATTATAGACAGTTTCTAAATGAGAATTTATGGACATAAACTTATACTCGCCCATCCTTTAAAATGACTTCACATTGTTCACATACCTTTTCGTCTATATGGGATTCTATACTACGATGAACGTCACAGATAATGAATGTATAGCGCATATAGTTACACAACTGGAAAAACTTGGCCATGGTGCTTGGTGTGTATGCTTTGTTTGAGGCAAGATCTGTTGCAATGTCATCAATCATGCGCATTACTTCATATATCGAGCCAAGCTTTGAGATCAGTTCGATGTCACCCCTGGTGCCTCTTATGTAGTTGCTTACAGCTGCTTGAGTAATACCAAGTACTTTGGCTACAACTTCTTCCTTGAGATCGTATTCGTTGATAAGTTTTCTTGCTAGAATCGCTCTAATGGCTGGAATTAACGATTTAGCCTCAATTTCGGAAGGTAATAGCATTCTAATTGCTGCCAGTATAAATTGTATGGGTTATTATATAAAAGGATTCTTTCACAGAAAGGTAGTTTCTCAAAAGGTGTTATTTGTTTCTTGTCAGATCAACAAAATTTAGCAATTGCATAGTCGTCTCGGCGAACTGTTGGCTGTTGCAAATCAAATATTATTAAGGTATCAAGACAAATTTAAATATAAACGCTGGCTTTGATTTTACTATCAACATGCCTAATTGTTCTCTATACTTTCTCTTATTGAAGTCATACGGAGGATGTACATAACATGAGCACAAAGTTTGGTTTCACGCAAGGTCTCAACGTTGCGAGGTTAGGATTAGATGAAACTCAGGTGACTACAGCGTGTCAAATTGCCGACAGGATGGATTATGACTCTGTTTGGGCCATGGATCATTCCAATGTTCCGCAATGGAAGAATGCAGTCGTCAATGATGCATGGATTATGCTTGCGGCTATCGGAGCAGTTACACATCATGTTGAATTAGGTACTTGTGTTACTGACGCTATTAGGAGACATCCGTCTGCCATCGCGCTTTCTACTATTACTCTAGATAGAATCACAAAAGGTAGGGCTATATTAGGAATTGGAGCCGGTGAGGCACAGAATGTTGTTGACTTCGGTATAGAATTCGATAAGCCTGTTACAAAATTCAAAGAACAATTAGAAGTAATACATAGACTTTTTGAATCTACACCTGATAACCATGTCAACTATGATGGTCAATATTACAAATTAAACAATGCAAGTCTACAGGCTAATAGTATTCGTAAACCTAGACCCCCTATTTACATAGCAGCAGGTGCTCCAAAAACCCTTGAATTATGCGCAAAATATGGTGATGGCTGGATTCCTATTGGTTACACACCAGAATTATTCAAACATCATGCAAACATAATTAGACAACATGCCAAGAAAGCTGAAAGAGATATTTCAGGATTTCAGTTTGCTAATGATGTTGACGTTTACTTCACTGATGATGGAGAAGAGGCTTGGAATAAAATGAGGAATGCAGTAAAAGTTAGCCTATTTAAACCGGAACTGTTGAAAGTTCATAATATACCCCAAGACTCAGAGTTTGATTTTCGTAGATACTTTACAGAATATGCAATGAACAAACCAGAACTAATGGATCAAATGAAGAAAGGCAGCATTGAAAATACCAGATAGTGTTGCTAGAACAGCAATTGGCGTGGGAAAACCAGATGACGTAATTCATATGCTGGAGAGATTCATTAAAGCTACCACAAATCATTTTATCATCAGGTTCTGGGGCGAAGGGTATTTTAAGAATATTGAAATGTTCGGCAATAAAGTCATACCTTATTTCAGAGATCAGGAGAAGTAATAATCAGGTTTTAATGTATAAATCAAGAGAAGGAGCCGGAACCTTCTTTTTGCCTTTTTGCCTTTTCAAACCAGTGTTTGTGATAGAATCTGCATCAAAGCCCATTTTTCGAAGTGATGATGCAAAATCCGCAGAGAAACCGTGAAATGTATAGATCTTATCTGGATTACATCTCTTTACCACATCGACAAGTTCACTAAAATCACAATGATCGCTGAGAGGCAATGTATAATCTAGACCCATCATAAATTTGTAACCAGTGTTAACCGCCCATCCGCTAAAACCTATGGTTATTGCTCCGTACCTTTCTTTGATATATTTTACAAAGTTGCTTCTAGCATGGATTAAAGGTGTAATCATCACCCAGGGTTTATTCTTAGAAAGTAATCCTTTTTTTTCGGCTATAGAATATTTGGCCAAATTCCTTAAGGGAATGCCTAGTTCTTTGTAAATGGAGTTCATATTATAAACCGAATCATGCACATATACAGGATCCCAATGACTAAAGAGGTCGGTTAATAGTTGAGCCTTTCCTAGAGGATAACCCATCAAGACAACAGGAATACCAAGATCATACATTTCAGAAATAATTTTGTTAGTTTTATGAATAATTTCTGTTATCTTGGGGAACGTATATTCTGGCCGGCCGAATGTTGATTCTATTACTAGCGTATTCGTTGCAGAAGGAATAAGTGCTGGTCTCATAAAAGCCCTCTCTCTGATCGAAATATCTGCTGTATAATAAACTTCATCGCCTATTAACAACCCTTTAGAACCCACTATATGTCCCGTGTCAATAAGCTGAAAGCCTTCACATTCATCAGTCACATCATGCAATGTATATCCTCTAGCTTGAGCAATTAACGAAGTTGCCTTTGATACAAGAGTCTTGCCCTTGAAATTATCTTTTCCTGCTTTTTTTTTATATAAATGATCTGTATGTGCATGAGAAACAAAAGTCAAGTCACAACTTATCTCTCTACTGGGATCAAGCGATATTTTTTTACCACCGCTTGAGACAATAATACCACATTCAGAAAAGGTAACATGGGCTGGCACCTTGGCAGTTGTATTTTTGATTATAACTTGTATTTGAACATTAAGAGAATCAAAGTTCTCAAAAATAGACATGAATAAATATCGTATTGCTGTGGGTATATAAGAGTGGCATTAGCTTATTTAAATTATCTTTGTTAAAGCTTGGAATATTGATTTCTGGCAGGGGGAGCAATATGCAATCTATTTTATCCGCAATAGAATCAGGCACAATAAAAAATGTTGAACCATCAGTCGTTATTTCTAATAGACCAAATGCAGCAGGACTCATAGTCGCTATTGAAAAGTTCAAAGTTCCTAGCATTGTAGTCTCAAGCAACGGCACAAAAGGTTGGGATTATGACAAAAGGATTGTTTCGGTTATGCATCAATATGGAGTAACCCCTGAATCTGGTTTGATTTGTTTGGCAGGATTTATGCGCATCATTAGTGCTGAGTTTGTAAGACAATACAAAATGCGTATAATGAATATCCATCCTGCTCTTCTTCCGTCATTTCCTGGACTTCATGCGCAAAAACAGGCAATAGAATATGGTGTCAAAGTATCTGGATGCACAGTCCATTTTGTAGATGAAGGAATCGATTCTGGTCCCATTTTACTTCAGAAAGCCGTTCCTGTTTTAGATGGGGATACAGAAGAAACGCTTTCTTCAAAGATTTTGAAAGAAGAACATAAACTCTATGCCGAAAGTGTCAGATTATTTGCTGAAGGTAAAATCATAGTGAATGGACGTAAAGTATCCATACAAAATTAGTATCCTTGCTATAAGTTAAAATTTTATTTGTTAACGTTATAGGTTAACGCTAAATAATTGTAGTAAGTAGTATTTTTCTGATAATGTGTATGACAGGAAAGATAATTGATGGTCTAGCCGTAGCATTAGACGTAAGCTCTAGAGTCAAACAAGCTGTCGGTGAGCTAAAAAAAAGACGTGACGTAATACCATGTCTTGCAACGATACTCGTTGGAGACGATCCTGCTTCATCTACATACGTAAAAAATAAACAAAAAGCAGCTGAGACAGTTGGAATTATCACGCGCGATCACAGGCTGTCGTCTTCTTACAAGCAAAATGAATTGATGGAACTTATCAAGCTATTAAACCAAGACTTTCATGTACATGGTATTCTTGTCCAACTTCCACTTCCTTCACATTTCGATGAGTTCACGCTAGTCAGTCTCATAAATCCAAACAAAGATGTTGATGGATTGACTCCATTCAACGCTGGAATGTTATTAAATGGAAAGGGAAATTTAAAACCCTGTACTCCATCTGGAATAATAGAACTATTAGATTTTTATAAAATTGATGTCAATAGAATGGATGCTGTAATAGTTAACCGCAGTAATTTGGTTGGAAAACCTCTTGCATTACTTTTATTGGAGCGAAATGCTACAGTGACCATATGTCATTCGAAAACAAAAGGACTTGATGAAAAGTTAAAAAATGCTGATTTGATAGTTACTGCAGTCGGTGATAGGGAACGTTTTATACTCACACAGGATATGGTAAAGAATGATGCCGTGGTTATTGACGTCGGGATTACAAGGGATAACGGAAAGTTAATGGGTGATGTTGATTTTCACGCAGTCAGAGAAAAAGTATCTTGGATTACACCAGTGCCGGGTGGTGTCGGCCCTATGACGGTATCTATGTTACTAAAGAATACCATTTCTGCAGCATTGTCTATAATCGAAGAAGAGATGAATCAATAGATCTGAAATTAAGGTAATCATGATTAAAAGCACTATCCGCAAACGAATACTTGAAAAACGAAACTCATTATCAAATATCGAAATCTCTAATAACAGCAGTGTAATTCAGAACCGAATTGTAAATTCTTCTGAGTTTAAATTATCCAATGTTATAGCAGCATATTTCCCAACTGGTTCAGAAGTTAGAACACAGTATATTATGTACGCTGTTTTGAAAAATCATAAAGTTTTAGCGTTACCCAGGACAGAACGAGATGAAATTGTTTTTTGTCAAGTCTCAAAAGTAGATATTGCGGAAGATAAATTAATCAGTGGAAGATTTGGAATTAAAGAACCTGCACAGTCATCCAATATTGTTGAAACTATGGATTTATTAATTGTACCTGGACTTGCTTTTGACAGAAATGGATATAGACTTGGTTATGGAAAAGGATACTATGACAGATTCATTGCAAACAAGAAGTCTCTTTTTTTCTCAATGGGACTAGCATTTGAATTTCAATTATTAGATAATGATCTCCCACGTTGTGATTTTGATCAGAAAATTGACGCTGTTACTACGGAAAAAAGGACGCTGGTTTTCTCACATGCGAGTGCTTTCTAGCAATATCTGTTCTATAATAACAACCGTTTTTATTCCAAGATATTTTTTGCACTGCAAAATATGCATTATCTATGGCCCTCTTAATGCTATTACCTGTTGCAGTAACTCCCAGTACCCTGCCTCCATTTGTTATAATTCTCTTTTGGGAATCGAGTGCTGTGTCTGCGTGAAAAACCATGGTGTCATGACCAAAGTCATGTTCAAGCCCTTTGATTAACTTACATTTTGCATATGCTCCAGGATAACCCTTTGAAGCAACAATTACGCAAACAGCAAATTGATTTTTCCATTGTATGGGTGGCAAGGAATATAATTTTTCATCAACAGCAGAGTCTAGATATTCAAAAAGATCAGATTCCATTCTCATCATTATAGGCTGGCATTCAGGATCTCCCATTCTAACATTAAACTCTAAAACAAAGGGTTCCTTCCGTTGTTCGTCAATCATTAGACCCGCATATAGGAAACCTTTATATGGATTGCCTTGGAAATTCATCCCTCTTATAGCTGGTACCATTATCTGTTTCATTATTTTTTCATGAAGTTTGCTATCGATTACAGGTGTTGGTGAATAACTACCCATACCTCCTGTATTTGGTCCCATATTATTATCAAATATCCGTTTATGGTCTTGACATGACGCGAGAGGAATAATAGTTCTGCCATCACAAAGCGCAATAAATGATAATTCTTCTCCACATAGTTGTTCTTCAATTATGATCTTTTGACCCGCTGTGCCAAATTCGTTTCTGACCATTATCATATCAACTGCATCTATAGCTTCATCTAAATTATTACAGACAACCACACCTTTGCCAGCGGCTAAACCATCAGCCTTGATGACGAGTTTAGTTTCTCCTTGCTTGACAACATAATCTTTGGCTTTTTCTGCATCAGAAAATACACGGAAATTAGCAGTCGGGATACCGTTCTTATTCATAAATTGTTTTGCAAATTCCTTGCTTGATTCAAGGCAGCGCAGCTTCCTTTGTTGGTCCGAAAACTCTGAGTCCTTCTTTAACGAACGAATTAACTAGACCATTCGCTAGTGGAAGTTCAGGTCCGACAATGGTAAAACATTTATTTTGTTTTGCAAATGTTACTAGCTTGCTAATTTCAGTTGGCTGGATATTGATATTTTCAAAAGTTCCACCATTTCCAGTAGCAAAATAGGTTTTTTTTACTAGTTTGCTTTGTGAAAGTTTCCATCCAAGAGCATGTTCTCTACCACCTGAACCGACTATCAGAATATTTCTGCCTTCCGTCAATAAATGATTATAAATGACAATAATACTAGATAAAGGTACAATAGTTTTTATTAATTTAACCCCGTTAGTGAATGCTGGCGCTCAGAGTTATTGTAACTTATTTACTTTTATCATTATTATCGCTGGACCATTCAAATAAATCAAGATGGCCAGATGAGAATTCTTGTTCATTTTAAGATTTGAGTATAATAGACACTCAAATCTTATGGAAAGACAATAATAATATTTGTGAGTTTAGAATTACCTTTTTGGAGGCGCAAAACCAGGCAGCGATGAAAATAAGAGTCTTAATCGTAGATGACGAACCAGATGTTAATTTAGCCGTAAAGATAGCTTTGGAACAAGAGGATTACGAAGTGGATGCATTTAAAGACCCTCTTTTGGCATTAAAGAATTTTAGAAAAGGATTGTATGATTTATTAATCTTAGATATTAAAATGCCAAAAATGCATGGCTTTGAATTATATAGGGAAATAAAAAAAATAGACGATAGAGTTAAAGTATGTTTTCTGACAGCTGGTGAAATGTACTATGGCGCATATACAGATATATTTCATACTTTAGATGCACAATGCTTTATTCGAAAGCCAATAGAAAATGAGGAGTTATTAAAAAGACTAAATAAAATAATAAGTTCAAAATAGGTGCCGGTAGAAAAAGAATGTCCAGAATGAAACAAACAATGGCTGCTATGGATAAAAAGAAATCACTTATTTTATTAATTGCTTTAGGTGTTGTGAGTGCTGTTGTCCTGATGATTTATTTTAATCTCGATAATAATATGGCTGATAAACAGCACAAGCAAAGTCCGATATTACAGGGTCAAAATAGCGGCCTGAGAGTAGAATTGGTAACCGAAGGTTTATCCTTGCCTACGAGCATGGCCTTTATAGATAAAAACAATATTTTGGTTTTGGAAAAGGATGGGGAAGTTCGTCTAATTTCTAATGGTATGTTACAGAAACACCCCGCATTAAAAGTTCAGGTTAATACAACAAGCGAGCGTGGATTATTAGGGATCGCTACGGTAAATGGTGATGGTGGTAGCAGCAGCAGAGGCAATGGTGATGGTTATGTTAAGACAGCAGAACGAAGTATAAACAGAGCAACAAAAACACCGAAAGTATTTCTTTACTTTACTGAATCCAAACCAGGCAAGCAATTGAGGAATGGGATTTATAAATATAGATGGGATGGAAAGAACCTTGTTAACCAGACTTTGATATTAGATCTTCCTGCAGAGCCAGGGCCAAATCATGATGGAGGAAAGCTAAAAATAGGTCCAGACCACAACCTGTATGCTGTAATAGGCGATCTCAATGAAGGAGATAGTCTGCTTCAAAATTTCAAGAATGGGAAGCCTCCACACGACTCATCTGTAATACTAAGAGTAAACCCAAATGACGGTTCGCCTGCGAATAACAATCCATTTTTAAGAAATGGCGTTAATAGTGATAATAACGTATTAGCTAGATATTATGCATATGGCATCAGGAATAGTTTTGGTATGACATTTGACCCTATTACTGGTTCTTTGTGGGATACAGAGAATGGTCCTGATGCGTATGACGAAATTAATATAATTAAACCTGGTTTTAACAGCGGCTGGCAAGAAGTTATGGGGCCTATTTCCAGAAGCCATGTAAGTGAAAAAGATATGGTTGTGTTTCCAGGTTCGAAATGCACTGATCCTGTATTTAGTTGGTTTCCACCGATTGGGGTTACCGCTATAGAATTTTTAAAATCTTCAAAGCTTGGCAAAGAATATACAAATAACATTTTTGTCGGCGATATTAATAATGGCAATCTATATTACTTTGAAGTTAACAAGACTAGAACCGGTCTAAAATTTGATAATAACCAAGCTAGCGTATCAGGCCTGCTATCTGACTTGGTGGCTGATGATAAAAGTGAAATTTCTACAATAACCTTCGGAACGGGGTTTGGTGGTATAACAGATATTGATACTGGTCCCGATGGATTCTTGTATATATTGTCATATGGAAATGGAAACATTTACAGGATTGTACCTTCATTATGAAATTGTCGTAGGTTAAATCTTTGACAATAAACCTGCTCCTCAATCAACCTTAGCCAATCGCCTTTGGCGCTGAATATTATAATTTTAGATGTTGGCGCGTCTGAATATAATTATAAGAGCATTTTTTCATTTATGATTATCATACGGAAATCCTATATTATGCGTCGTTATAGCAGATATGACAAATGCTAGATTGGATTGCTTGGCTGCTAAAAGAGTCAGAAGGAATAACTCTGCTCGATAAATTAGTATTATTCTTTGTAAAGTTTATTTATTTAAGCTTAAGGATTATACTCCGCATATTTTTAGGCAAGAATAGAAGAGATAGACTATATATAGAACGAGGGCTTGATTTTGGAGATTTTTGGAATAAATTTTTCATGCATTTAAGACGTGATAAAGCAGAATTATTAAAATTTAAAATGCCAAAATACGGTTTCGAATTCTATTGTAGAAATAATAAAGATGATTTTAAAGTTATGACAATCCATGAAGATGATATAATAGAACGTTTCCTCCCAAAAGACGGTGATATAGTGGTAGATATTGGTGCACATATTGGCCTATATACAATAATAAGTTCAAAGCGTGTCGGTTTTAATGGAAAGGTAGTCGCAATCGAGGCTCATCCAGAAAATTTCGAGATATTAAGCCGCAATATTCAGGTTAATAAATTGACAAATGTTATAGCCTTAAATTATGCAGCTTATTCTGCGAAAGAAAAGTTAAAACTATATCTGCCAAGCGGAGAATCCGGTTTTACTAAATATAATACTATAATGCCGAAATTTGCAAAAAGAGATGAGAAATTTGTAGAAGTGAATGCTAACACGTTAGATAAATTATTGCAATCAAATGGAATAAGAGTAAATGGAATAGGAGTAGTAGTTAACTGGATTAAAATTGATGTTGAGGGTGCTGAGTTTGAGGTTTTAAAGGGAGCTCATAATGTGCTATCTGAAAGCAAAGATATCGCACTCCTTATCGAGCTTCATGGTCCTCCGCATGATTATAGACCAAAAATAGACGAATTTATCAAATTATACAACTTCAAAATAGAGTTTGAAAGAAGCTACCCGGAAAATGGATCAATGCATATGATTGCGAAAAAAATAATCTAAATTTTAAACAATAAATATATAGTATGTATTTATTATGGAATACTTTTTTTAAGGAGACATCGTCAAATTCATTATTTTTAAAGAAATGGAATTAAAAATTTTCTATTACTGGTTATACGCAGAACAGCTACCCGAAAATGTTAAAAACTAGTTTGGAAGGGGATAAAAAATTATAATGATAGTGAGGTGGTGAAGAAATAACTCGAAATTACTATAAAATAAGGTTAAGTCTCACTTTTTTTCCATTTTAATTGTAAACTCATTTGAATTGAGAGCAATACCACATACTTTGCACCTGTCTTTTGTCGGACGCATGATATCTCTGATTGACTTTAAATTTATCATCTTTCCAATCACAGAACCACATTTTCCACAGACAATTTCAACGAAAGGACATAACATATAATAATGGAGCTTTTAAAGGAACGGCATAAGAGAAGTTATGTCAATAGGGGTTGACGAAACAGGTAACAATAATCCTTATCAATTTGAATAGCATTATTTTAATTATGTGAAAATTACAACAGCAGTAATTTTATCGCAGTAACCGCCTATTAATTATTCACTTCCTTGAATTATATTCTGAAGTTATAAGAATCTTGCAAGAGAAATAAAAAGTATTTGTAATTAAAATGATGTCTTTTTTTATCAAACTCTACCGATTATCATTAATGAAGGAATAAATATTAAATAGATCATAACTCCTTTGAATTCGATGCCTGTCGATCCAGTATGTGGAATCGAATTGGATGAAAGATTTGCCGTTATGTATAAACATCGTGATACTATTTACCATTTTTGCTGTGAGGGTTGCAAAAGAATTTTCATAAGGAAACCCAAAAAATATGCCTAATAGCCATTTGTAATTAAAAAGGTCTAGATTTCATCCGCATCGAATGTTATTCAATCATCTTTAACAAAATAATGTATTCTCACATCAAAGTTAACGATGATGTTAAAAAATTGCACAGTCTCAGCCAAACGGATATATTGTCTGAGATCGCTAAATGAAGATCCCTATTTGCTGCTCTATCATAAACTTTAACCAATAACCCATACATAGGTTGTATGCGACATCATGTTATTTGACATTAAAGGATGACGCTATAAATCTACATCGA
This sequence comes from uncultured Nitrososphaeraceae archaeon, assembly GCA_963825865.1. GTDB lineage: Archaea > Thermoproteota > Nitrososphaeria > Nitrososphaerales > Nitrososphaeraceae > CAWGVG01. Next base: position 126,568 of record CAWGVG010000013.1, read on the forward strand.
ATGCTAAAAGGCAAGATCGAAATTCAAGAGTTCCTATGGACAATGTCTTTGAACAAGAGAAAGGAACGCTTGGCTTAATCTACACTCCAGGTGTAGCCTATGTTGCTACCGAGATAGGTAATAATAAAAATTTGGCATATGAGTATACGTCAAAATGGAATAATGTCGCTATTGTATGTGACGGGTCAAGGGTATTTGGTTTAGGTAACATAGGACCGGAAACGAGCAATTCCCGTTATGGAGGGGAAGTCTATTTTATTTAAAGTATTAGGGGGCATTAATGCATTTCCATTGTGTATATCCACTCAAGATAAGGAGGAGATAATACAGTTTGTTAAACTAATCCAACCTATGTTAGAAGATATAGAATCGCCGAAGGTATTGGAGATAGTAGAAAGGTTACAAAAAGATCTGACTATACCTGTCTTCCATGACGATCAGCATGGGACAGCTGTAATTACCCTTGCGGCACTCTTTAATGCTCTCAGATTGCTGGACAAAAAATTATCTGAAGTAAATGTGGTGATATCGGGAGCAGGTTCTGCTGGGTATGGTATATTTAAGATCCTACATAAGGCAGGATGCAAGAACATAGTTGTAATTGATAGCCAAGGAGCCATATATGCAGGGAGGAGTGAAGGCATAGATAATCCTTACAAACAACAAATAGCTGAAAAAACTAATGCTAGGAAATTGAGCGGAAACCTTGCGAAGATAATTAGAGGAGCCCATGTATTTATTGGTGTGTCAGGCAGGGGAAGGTTATTGAATGATGATATGGTACAGTCAATGAATCATGATCCAATCGTATTTGCGCTTAGTAATCCTGATCCTGAAATTCTGCCACCTAAAGCATTGCAATCTGGGGCAAGGATCGTAGCCACAGGTCGATCAGATTTTGCCAATCAAGTTAACAATGCAGTGGTGTTTACATCAATCCTTCGAGCTTTGTTGGATCTCCAAGTTAAGGGGTTGGAAGAAGATACGCTTGTAGCCATAGCAGATGCAATTGCAAGTCTAGTTGAAGATACACAATTAAAAGAGGATTATATCATACCAAAGGTAAATGATCCTAGGATTCTTTCTATAGTTACTCAAACAATGAAGGAAGCAATCAAGAGACATATAGAAAGAAAACAATAGAGCTAAACAACAACATAATAATTATTTGTGAATAGATCTTAGAAAACTGGTCGACATATGTATGTCGACATATATATATATATATATATATATATCATGATTTAAATTCAGATAAGAAAATGTGCAACAGCCATGTTGAGTCGAGTTGATTCCATACATGCAGAATATTTTCATGATGATCATAAAACAAAGATCATTCTCGTACTGGTAATTCTTTGGTTGGAACAATAGACCAAGGAAATCTAAAGAACATGGTGATGGACATTTATTATCATCCAAATCAATACGTACAAGTAATTAGTCAAATGATGGATACTTATAATTTAGAACATAAATAATAGAAACAACATCTGAGAGGAAGGTATGGAGATATCTAAGATTGAGTCTGCAACTAAAGCCAATCCAAAATCAGTAACCCCAAGGAAAGATGATCAGATTAGGCGAACTAAGAGTGAGTGAGAGCCATTCAAGAATGTTAATCTAACAGCAGACAGATTAAGATTTACCATCGTAAAGAGATTTCCTAAATACCACGCTATTTACAAAGTTTGCTTCAAAGTCTGATGGTGACGCTATGCTAAGAGTATTGTACAGGCCCATGGAGGTAGAATTTGGGCTGAGAATAATACTAACAAAAATGGTGCTACGTTTTACTATTTACTATTTTTCTTATTACTATGCCAAATTAAATCAATAAAGTATATCATTGTTGTACTTATCAAAACATCTTCTCGTTTTACAGGATCTGCCAATATTTCTTCAGCAGATTGCCGTCTACTCCCTCATCATCAGAATCAGGAGCTCCATCTGCCATGCTATTGCCATAGCCATTATTAGACAGATTTTTGCTCATATGTAATTGTTAGACGCTTATTTGCTATCAGGTACTACATTTATTTTTAAACGTGGTTTTTGTTAATTTCTTTGTCATTTGATTTCTTATAAGGAACCAAACCATGTACAAAACGGTAACAGGACGATATCAGGTAAAATATTTTGGTAACATCTTTTGCCCTTTCCCCCTCCAGACTGAATAGCATATTCAACAATTCGAACTCAGAAATTATTCATGAAAGAATTCAGCATGACCCTCAATTCTTGGTGCAATACCATGAAAAATTAGACGAAGCAAGACTCGTAAATGTCATCGCCAACAAAATCAACAGACTGAAATTACCAGCACATATAATTATGAAGCTAGTAATTATCCCCTGCTAAGATGAGGGCGGAATATCGTAGGTTCTTACACCAATCGTTTGTGTTTGTGAATAGGATGCCTCACATCCATGCATTACATACACAAAAGAGACAGTAATAGATGTACAAATGAAACACAAAGTTAGAAGTAGAGTGCTCAGGCTGAGTTCAACCAAAATGACGGGATAATAAACGATAATAGACAAATCAAATCAACTATCAATAATCCTAAGAAGCACCAATCAATGCTTGAGCGTTCAAATCCCACACGATAATCACTAGACCTGTTGCGTAATTGAAAGATTACAGCTATATTTTACGTTGTACAGCATTCATTGGGTGATGCTGTCTTGATGTCTTATACTAGACTATCGAAGAGGCCTTTGTTATTTAGATCATTTACTGGACTTGAAATATCAGAATTTAATGAGAATCTATACTGAAATAGAATCAAGGTACAATGAACACGAGAGAAAAAGGCTTTCTAGAACGAAGAGGGAAAGGAAAGTAGGTGCTGGCAGACCATTCAAACTGAAAGTCAGAGAAAGATTCTTGATGCTTTTAGTCTATTACAGACTGTACATTACATACACGCTTTCAGGATTTCTATTCAATCTTGACCAGAGCAATGTTTGTAGGGATATATCCATAATAGAACCACTTGTCAAACTGTGTATCCCATTGCCAAAGAAATTGTATAAACGTACAAGAAGGCTTAGGACTATAGATGAAGTAGAAGAGTACTTTCCAGGTTTCAAGGCTTTTATAGACTCTTCCGAACAAGAGATACCAAGACCAAAGAACAAAAGGAGAAGGAAGAGCTACTACTCGGGAAAAAGGAAGAAACATACTGTAAAGATACAATATATGGTAAACAGTGAGGGTTTGATACTCCATAAGACAGAACATAAGAAAGGAAGAAAACATGATTATGATATTTTCAAAAATAAACACCCTACAACTCCATTACAAGTTGAAAATGTTTTTGACCTTGGATATATGGGAGTTCAGAATGATTTTCCCACTGTAAAGTCCGTACTGCCATTTAGAAAGAAAAGGAAAAGTGAACTGTCAGATGGAGAAAAAAGACACAATAGAAAGCATTCCAAACTAAGGGTAATAGTTGAGCATACTGTAAGCAGGATTAAAAAGTTTGGAATAATGGGTACTAAATTTAGAAATAAGCTTGGAAGATATGATCATGCTTCTGACATTGTTTCAGGATTGGTAAATTTCAGAATAATGATGCGAACTAATGGTGGGATGCCACTCTAAAAACAGATCAAGACTGACCATCGTAGAGATTTTCCTTCGTAATTACGCAATAGGTCTACTTTACATAAGAAAGCGAAGGGTCTTGATACTATCAGACGTAGATATCGATTTGAGTACCTTATCTTCAGGTGCTGTTGCCAATATTGGCGATTACTTTAAATCTTTCACCGGCTTTAGGTATAAGATGTCGATTAGTTGCCCCCGAGAAAGGTTTGAATTAATTGATAGCGTTGAACATTCGTCGATAACAGTACCCAATTTCTATAAAATATATGAAATTATCGGTTGAAGCTAATCTTGATGATGCAAAAATTAACTGTGTAGAAGATTTAGAATTAGTATGTGTAAACGATCTGGAGGAACCAAAAATCGAATTAGATTGTGCTGATTTAAATATAATTAAGGTCACATACTATGACTTTCACAATCTATTTTTAAGTAACCTCCAGTTACAATCTAGGCAGGAAGTTAATGAGCTAGGATTTTTAAGTTCAAATGAAAAATTAATAATTCAATTACCAGACATTCTGAAAAAAGGAACTAGTTTATCTGTTAAAATTGAGTATTCAGCTACACCACGTAAAGGAGTCCATTTTGTTAGCTCAACTGGTTCTATTGACAATACTGTAAGCAAACAGGCTTGGACACAAGGAGAGATGATAGAATCAAAATTCTGGTTTCCTTGCATTGATGATCCTAAAATCAAATATCCTAGACAAGTTTTAGTAACTGCTTCTAAAGAATTTGTCGTTGTATCAAATGGAGAACCTGCTGATGTCGTTGATACTGATAACAATAAAAGAATTCACATATGGAAAGAAGATCATCCTAATCCTACATATTTAACATCAATCGTAATAGGAAAATTCTTTGAATCTCAAGAACCTTATCAAGATGAAATTAATAAAAACGAAATTAAATTGTTGTATTACGTTCCAGAAGATAAGAAAGACAGAGTGAAAAGGACTTTTGGTTCGACTTTGGATGCAATGAAATTCTTCGAATCATATTTTAGTTTTCCTTATCCCTATTCAAGATATGCTCAAACTACGGTTAAAGAATTTGAGTATGGTGGAATGGAAAACACTACATGCACTACACTTGAAGAAGAAATTCTTCTTGATAAAAAAGCAGCAACAGATGACATTTACATATCTACTATTGGCTCGAGCAGAAGTATTATTGCACATGAACTTGCCCACCAATGGTTTGGCGATTTGGTTACATGGCATGATTGGTCAGATATATGGCTGAATGAAGGTTTTGCAACCTATTGTGAAGCTCTATACACAGAACATACTGACAATGATAGAAAGGAAGAATTTTATCGATATATGGAAATATTGGCTAGTGTGTATTTTGGAGAAGCCTGCAAGGAATATGAAAGACCCATCATCACTAACGTATACAAGTACCCAGATGAATTATTTGATAGACATTCATATCAGAAGGGAGCTTGGGTTCTTCATATGATACGACATATCATTAAAGAGAGCAATTTTAGGGATGGACTGAAGAAATATCTTGATACCTATCAATACAAGAATGCAAACACAGAAGATTTTAGAAAAGTATTAGAAGAAGTTTCGGGTCTTAAATTGGAAGCTTTCTTCAATCAATGGGTTTATACAAAAGGTCATCCAGAACTTGACATTGTTTTTAACAATGACACAAAATCAATAAAAATAGTACAAAAGCAAAATGATGCATTATTTGATTTTGAAATTGAAATAAAGATAGCATTATCTGACGGTAGTGTAAAGACTTATCCATTTCATATCCTTAATCAAAGAGAGAATACTTTCGAAATTAATAAAATAGATACAAATGCAATACAAAAAAATGTTGAATGGTTCTCAATTGACCCTGAATTAAAGGTATTAAAAGAATTATCACTGTTTTATAATATTCAACAGCTGTCAATGATTGTTAATCTCATTAAGAATGGTCGAACCATTGTAGAAAGAAGGCAAGGATTGAGGGCAATAACTAAAATTATGATATCCAATCAAAATTGTGAAGAAATTATCAGCCTTTTGAAGGACGTGGTCTTGCATGATGAGTATTATGGAGTCTGTGCAGTAGCAGCCTCTAAACTAGGAGAGATCGGAACTCTGGATAGTATAAATAAAGAAATGAAAGATAAAGCTTTTGAAACTATCATTGAATGTCTAAATGAATTTAGACATAGTAATAAAATAGGGGTAACAGTAATTAAAACAAATTTAGTTAATGCCATAGGAAATTATATTCCAGAAAAAGACTTCTATAATCAGTTAGAGAAGATTATACAAAATGGTGATGATAGCTATTATGTTGAAACTGCAGCTATATCTACAATAGCAGGTTATAAGGATAATAGAGTGTTTGAGAGGCTAAAGGGGTTAGTTGATAAACCTGATACATTTAACGATATTGTTCCAATCGCAGTAATTAATGCACTAGCTAAATTTAGCGAGATTGATGATGAGGAGCTAAAGAGACAAGTCCTAACCATTCTTATTAGAAAGGCAGGTAATGACAATTACAATAGAATAAGAGGAGCTGCAACATCAGCCTTAGGAGGATTTCTCCTTGCAAAGGACAGGAAAACTGTCAACAAAGATGTTTTTACTACATTAACGCAATCGCTGAACGATTCGTACCAACAAGTAAGAACTAATGCATGTGCTGTTTTTGAGACTACGTTTAGTCCTGACGAGCACGAGATCGATAAGCATGATCTTAATCAACTATTAGATCAATTAGAACAAATGGCAAACAATGATGTTTTTTATGAGGTTAGACGTAAAGCTGAATTGTGTTTATTTGCTATTCGCTCACGACATTATTCTAAAATGAAAAGAATTATGAAAAGTGAAAGAGAATTTGATGATTATGCCGTTGCTAAAAGACAGATACGCATGAAACATGTCTTTGGACGTACAACATTGCAACAGTACATAGGTACAACCCAATGAGCTGATCTCTAGGTTTAGAAAATAGCACACAAAATGAGCAAAATGAACACAATCAAAAAAGACTTTTGTAAGAGAGAGATTAGAATTTATCAATTTTCTTGATAACTACAATATAAAAAATGTGATCTTTCTTGCCACAGATGTTCATTTTGCTGCTAATGTAAAAGTTGACGAAGATCCAAATCATGATGGAAACAGATTGATATTTTATGAATTGGCGAACGGTCCTTTAGTACCTTTGTTAAAGATACTACAAATCCACTTGATCCAACACTTCACGCAAATTACCTAACAATGAAAGTGGTTCAACTTCGGTTATGTCACTTTTAAGAAGGTTGATGGAAAGGTCCATTTGATTTATTGTGTTATAGGTACAGATGGTCGTATTCGTCCCAAATCAGATATGGATTTACCACCGCTGGACTTAGTTATATTGAATAGTTTTGAAATAATCGCATTAGTATTTAGAAAAAACAGTAATATGTCATAAAGTTGAGCTAGTTATAATGATAGAACAAAAGCTAAATTCCTTAGGAGTAAAATTATCTGAAGTACAGTCTTCTGCCGTTGGTTCTTTTATTCCAGTCGTTATAACCGGCAACCTTGCATTTGTCTCTGGTCAGATTCCAATAGAGCAAGGGTCAAATCCAATACAGATCAAATATAAAGGAAAAGTGGGTAGAGATGTTTCATTAGAAGATGGTCAAGCAGGCAGCAAAACTCTGTGCTATAAATGGGCTATCAGAATTAAAACAAGCACTAGGAGCCTTGATAAGATAAAAAAATTTGTTAAAGTTTCTGGTTATATCAATTGTGATCCATCTTTTACTGACCATGCCAAAGTAATCAATGGTGCTTCAGATTTTTTAGTGCAGGTTTTCGGTGAAAAAGGAAAACATGCTAGAGTGTCAGTTGGAGCAAGTAGCTTGGCTTTTGATAGCTCAGTTGAAGTAGATTTCATAGTTGAAGTATGATCTTCTGCCAATCAGTACTATATCTCTAATAAAAATTATGTACAGTATCAAATACAGTATATTATGGAAAAACTAGTTTGATATGCAAAAATGTATTCATTCCTAACTAAGGAAATAAAGAATGTGCATCAAATAGAAGGACAGATTATTCTTGTCGCTTGTTGACTATAAAAATTACTTTGCAACTATCTCTTCTACAGCTCTCAAAGCAGATACTAACGCTCCTTGAATCCAAGCATTATAAAGAGAGCAATGCTCGCCTGCAAAATGAATATTTCCCTCGGGTTGGATAGCGTATTTATAAAGTGTTGTTTGTTGGCCAGGAAACAAGAACGAAAAACTTCCGCCTGACCATCGATATGAATCCCAAAACATTGATGCATGATCATTCTACTGTCCCTTCATCCGCGACCTCTGGATGAAATCGAGATATCATAGAAATAACAACATTCTTTCGTTCCTCATCACTCAGTCCTCCCATAACTCGAGCATCCTGTCCCCATGTGTAACTGCCTAAAAGGACACCAGGGCCTTTGCTAATCTCATCAGATTTTGGTATAAATATACTGCTTTGTTGGCCACTGTATAAGGTGCTATATTTTTGTGAAGGGTATATTATGTCCTTTTCTGCAAGCATTATCTGAAGGATAATAAGTAGCACGAATCAGCTTGTCAGTTTGTGACGCCCCACCTACTATATTATATTTTGTCTCCCAGAAACGTTGGGAGCAATGCAAGAGCACTTTAGTAGAAGAAGAATAACCTAAGTTGCGAATAGCCTGCATTTTCTCAGGACTGAAAGCAGGAGTAATATTTATCCGTCTTAATATTGTGAATGGCAAAGTACAAAGAACAAAGTCGCATACTTCCACTGATGATGAGATATTATTCTTTGAAATTGCTATATTGATCTTGCCATCATCCTCACCTTTTTTGTGAATACCAGTAACTTGTGTATTTAGCTCTATTGGACTCCTAATCTTTTGTCCCAATTTAGTTGGAAGTAGGTCCATGCCTCCTATGATCTCATATAGCGTTTCTCCTGGGTCAGCAATAGCCTCTCTTAGAAGCATTGTGGTGGCTCTGTCAAAGAAAGACTCTAGACTATAAACTGTTACCAATAAGTTCTGTAGCATCGTATCCGGCACGGAGTCGGAGAAATTCTCCCAAGGACAAACGGTCAAGGTCTCGTAATCAATCTGTAACTAAATTACCTGTGAGAAGACTAGCCTTTTCTTCATCAGTAAGGCTATCAAAGACATCAGTTATAGTTCTACCAAACATATCTGGTGCTTTTTCATCATCTTCCTGCCTTGAAGAGAGATGAAATTTAGAATACAGGTGAGCAGGAGCATCTTTCATCCGTATTTGTATATCCCGAATGTCGTAGTAACATTCTAGGTTCTGATGAGCAGAAATAAACTTTCTTAAACCAAGACCCATTTCTTTTACATAATGGAGTGTATAGTCATGTTCTGAAGGAATACGCATGGCTCCAAGTTCTCCATAAGTCCTATCATTAAATCGATGTGTCCATACTCTTCCTCCTAGTCGGTGACTAGCTTCAAAAATACGTATGTGTGTCCTAGCTTTTCAAGCTCATATGCTCGTTGCCAATCCTGCCGTACCGGCACCAAGTATAGTTATGTTTTTCCTAGGACGACCTTGATCAAGTGTTTGTATACGTTGGAGCTGCGATTCAACAACATCAGTCATTGTGTGATGCTCTCTATTATTGTACATAAACTTTATCAAATCGGGTCTGTTGCTGCTGCTAAGGTACAGTTGGGAGTGTATTTATTGTATGAATCACA